>NZ_JBWJIF010000002.1:0-1391587 GCF_056490665.1 Pedobacter folensis | reverse complement strand
CCTTCCGAACCGGGCTGCAAAGGTAGCAATCTTTTCTTCTCCCGCAATATTTATTTTAAAATAAATCTCGCTCTCCATCTCGCTATGCCATTCTTTCAACCTAAACCCTTCCTCCGAAGCGGGATGCAAAAGTAGAAAAAATTAATGCTTCTGCAAAGCTTTTCTGCCGATTAACCGAAGGATTGAGGTAACCCTATGGTTTTCAATAGGAAAAAATGTCGTGACGGTCAAAACTTTTTAAGGAAACAAGTGTTTACTGGCGCGACATACCCAGCACTTCCGAAGTTTTCCCTGCAGCCAGTCAGCCCCTGCAAAATAAACCTGATTGAAATGAATCCCGACGTAAAGTCGGGAGAAATGAAAAGCAGGAACGAACCTCGATAGTAGCACTAAACCTGCTTTACTAAAAAGAATTATAAATAAACAACCTGCGTAATATATAAGTAGTAACTAAGTCGAACAACTATCGTATCGAATTTTTGAACAATAATTAATACTTTTATGGCTTTATTAAACCATTCAAATAAATGAAGTTGATGCTCAAACTATACCTTTCTCTGCTGTTTATCAGCATAGCAGAAATCGGTTATGCGCAAAATTATAAAAACGAACTTGTTGTGATTTCTGAGAACGATGCTTATATCGATATTACCAGTGATCGTTATTATACAAATGGTGCTTTTATTAAATACAGGCATGCCCTGGATGGAGCGCATTTAAAAGCAGGGCGAAGCAAAGAGATTATCGGTTTCGAACTTGGTCAAAAAATATACAATCCGTATTACAGCTTTGTACCAAACCCTGCCCTACACGACCGCCCTTTTACAGCATATCTTTATGGCGAAGCAAATTATAGCCGTTTTTATACCAACAAACAAATGCTAAAGGTTTCTGCACAGATTGGACTTACCGGAAAAGATGCTTTGGGTGAAGAGTTTCAGAAAGCATTTCATAAACTGGTTGGCCAAAATCAGATTGAAGGATGGGAGTATGGCCTAAACAGCGAACCAACATTAAACCTGGGGGTAGAGTACAATAGGCTTTTATTGAGCACAAACAATAAAATATTCGATATTACGGGAACAACTTCAGCAACGATTGGTAACGTGATTACAAAAGCAAATCTTGGTGCAATGTTCCGCCTGGGCAGATTTAATGACATGGATGGTTCGTCGGCTTTTAATAGCCTGGTGAGTAATAACCACACGAACAAAGCAGAACGCAAATATGAACTTTTCCTTTCCGTTAGCCCGCAGTTACATGCGGTTGCCTTCGATTCGAGTTTGCAGGGGGGATTGTTTTTGAATGATAAAGGGCCCATTACCTTTAAGCCCAAACCGATTATTTTTACCACCCAGGTGGGGTTAACTTTCGCCATTGCGCGCTGGACCGCCAATTATACCGCTACTTTTACTTCGAACGAAGTTAAAAACAGTGCCACTGGTTACCGCTACGCCTTTTATAGTCTTGCTTACCGTTTTAGTAAAAGCTAATGAAAAAACAACTACTCTCTTTTATTCTCGTTATTATAAGCTTAGCATCTGCTCAGGCTCAAATTGCCCCGGAAAATCATTCGATTATTTTTAAACCCATATTTGGTACGCATGTAAATAATGATCAGGGACACTTGTTTCAGGATCAGATTACAGGATTTGATGCAGCTTATTTTAAGGACATCAGCCAGAACAGTGATAAGTGGATCGGATTTGGTGGCGCCAAATCTTACGGCATCGGATTTGTTTTTAGAAACCTGAGCAAACTGAAAGGCACAAAAGATACTTCGGCCAATGCTTTTGGTCAGGTATATGGCCTGGTGGCCCAGATGGATTTTCAACTATTTAAAGTTGGAAAAGCTAAATTTAATTTTACACCAGGCGTTGGTTTGGGTTATACAAACAAGTATTACTTTAATAATACCAAAAACAGGTTTCTGGGAAGCCCGATTAATGAAACCATTAAAGCAGATTTAGGAATGGAGCTGCCGATGAGCAAATACGCCGATTTATTAGTAGGTCTCGGTTTTCTGCATGTATCCAACGGAGGCGCCACTGTTCCGAACGGGGGATTGAATACCGGAAATATTTACGTCGGACTTAAACTCAACAATCCTAAAACATTAACTGCTGAACGAAAAAGTACCTACACCACTTTACAGCGTAATTCTATTGAGCTTAGTGCAGGTTTAGGCGCAAGGGGTGTATTTGGCAACAGAACAAAAAGTTTATACAAAAGCGGATTATATGCCGGCTACAATTTTTACCTGAATGACGTAATGTCGCTTAAAGCAGGTGCTGATGCTGTATATTATTATACTGTATTTGATCCGAATAATTATGGAGAAACCTTCCAGAACTATGGTACTTCTTATGATAAATGGCGTACAGGGATCAGTATTGGCGCTGATATCAACCTATGGCGTGTAACTGTTGCCGCGCAGATTGGAAAATATATCCATTATAACAGATTAATGGATAAGGCGACCTGGTACTGGACCTTTGGCCCCACTTTTAACATTACACCTCATATTGGCTTGCAGGCTAAAACCTATATGCATTTTGCCCAGGCAGATTATGTAAACTGGGGCGTAGTTTATAAATTTTAATATTGCCCTGTGCTTAACAATACCAAAGTACAGGCCTCAACAGGTTCGATATTGTGTTGATCCAATAGTTTTTCGAGCTCGTAATTTTCAGTTCCCGGATTGAAAATTACCCGCTTTGGTTTGGTTTCCAGGATATAGTCGTGGTACTGAGCCTGTAAGGATGGGCCAATATATAAGGTTATGGTATCTATATCAGTGTGGATCAGACCCGGTTCTTCAATTTCTACGCCTGCAACCTCTCCTTTTTTTATGCCCACATTAACAATTTCGTGATTGAAGCGCTTGAGCATATTGGCTGCTTTATAGGCATATCTTGAAGGGTTTGGCGATGCGCCGATTATAAGTGTCTTTTTCATTTTGAAATTGATTACACAGATGGAGAGATTACACGGATTAAATATTAAAATTTAGAAAGTAAAGCAATTTGACCGGAATGGTAAGCGTGGTGTTGTGCCAAACCACTTAAAAGCTCTGCATTGGTTACACCTGTTCCCAAAGTCGGATTCCGCTCACTCTTCACTTCATCATCCCATTGATTATTTTTTATGGTTTCACAAAGGCGGATGAGCTCTTCGTTTGCAATTTTAAAATTAAAGATAATACGTTCCCAAGCCTTGGGTGTCCTGCTTTCGGGTATTGGCCAATCGCCCATTGCGGGTTCTGTTGCTGGTTTCCCACTCAGTCTTGAAGTCACTTCTTCTGTCCAGGCCGTTAAATGCAAAGCAATTTCAGCAATAGAATGCGCACCCGGCACAAAGTGACTAAACGCACTTTCGGGGTTAACGTTATTCAGCGTTTGCATTACATGGTTCCCATGCCAGGCATCGCCATTAAATGCCTTTTTAATTTCGTTTGTAATATTAAACATACCTAAACAACAATTGGGGCCATATAAAGTTTGTTAAGATGCGTTTAATATTGCATTTGCACAGTTAATTCCATCTATAGCTGCCGATACAATCCCACCCGCATAACCTGCGCCTTCTGCGCAAGGATACAAGCCCTTTACCTGAGGATGCTGGTAAGTTTCCTTATCCCTCGGAATTCTGACCGGAGAAGACGTTCTGCTCTCTACCCCCACCAAAATAGCTTCATTTGTATAATAGCCTCTAATCTTTTTCCCAAACAAAGGCAATGCAGCGCGTAAACTATCTGATACGAAATCGGGTAAAATATTATCGAGCATCGAACTTTTGGTTCCCGGCAAATAAGAATTTTTCGGTAAATCGATCGATAGTTTATTGTTCACAAAATCCACCATTCTTTGTGCAGGCGCTACTAAGTTGCCACCACCAGCCTCAAAAGCCATTTTTTCAATTTCAGATTGGAAGTGCAACATCCTAAGCGGATCGTAACCCTGAACATCATTTAAGGTAACCTGTACCACGGTGCCTGAATTGGCATAAGGATTATTCCTTTTAGATGGCGACCAGCCATTTACCACAATTTCATTTTCGCCGGTGGAACAAGGTGCAATAATACCTCCCGGACACATACAAAAAGAGAATACGCCACGGCTACCAACCTGCTCAACTAAACTATAATACGCGGGAGGTAAAAACTCCGATCTAATATCACAATGATACTGGGCAGAATCAATAATTTCCTGAGGATGCTCAATCCGCACACCTAAAGCAAATGGTTTGGCCTCAATCAGGATATTTTTACTGTTCAACAATTCGTACACATCTCTTGCAGAATGACCTGTTGCCAGGATAATATCATCAGCAAACAACTTTTCTTCAAAATTGATCTCAATTCCTTTTACTTTTCCGAATTCAATTAAAATATCAGTCATCCGGCTATCGAACATCACCTCGCCCCCGGCATTCAGGATGGTATCTTTGATAGCAGTGATAATATGTGGAAGTTTATTCGTACCAATATGTGGACGGGCATCGATAGCAATATCAGCTTCTGCGCCATGGTTTACAAAAACCTGAAGTACTTTATTAATATCACCCCGTTTATTCGATCGGGTATACAGTTTACCATCCGAATAGGTTCCGGCGCCACCCTCGCCATAACAATAATTAGATTCGGTATTCACTAATCCCTGCTTATTTATAGCAGCTAAATCTCTCCGGCGTTGCTTTACATCTTTGCCACGTTCGATAATAATGGGTTTTAATCCATTTTCGATACACTGTAAAGCTGCAAATAACCCCGCCGGACCAGCGCCGATTATAATTACAGGTTTGGCATCACTTACATTTTTATAGTTAATGGTGTATACTTCGGGAATGGCTTCCTCATCGACAAAAACTTTTACCTGAAGTCGGAATATCACTTTTCGGGAGCGGGCATCTATCGATCGTTTCAGGATTTCATAACCTTTAATTCTTGATCCAGGCAATTTTAAGGCTTCAGCCAGCTTCTGCTTAATCAACTCTGTTTGCTCTACCTCATGCGGGAGCAACGTAATTTCGATGTCTTTTTGCATATCATGTCAGGTTTTTATCCCGAACGGTACAAAGATAGGCAACTGATAGCATATTTGATGATTTCAGAATATGACTAAAAATTATCAGCAGACTAAAATAATGCTTTTATGTTTTTTTTGGAAAGCCACCGCAGTATTCCATAAGCCACTTTCTTCCCGCTCTACCTCCTCCCGACTTTACGTCGGGATCCGTTCGATCTGGTTTAGCTGGCAGCTTTGTTGCTACTATGCAGGTTTTCCGTGCCACAGCCCAAAGTTTTTAGCCCCGATCGGAGCGGACACGAAGTAAAGCAAAGAGCGGGAGCAAACATTAAAAAAAGCGAATGTCCTTGCGCTTCAAAACAAAAACATCAGTTTAAACATTACCCTAAGCTTGCCAACCTGGCAGATAATTATTGAAAGTGTAACAAAGGCATGCAATTTGATATCTAATTCGTAAATTGACCATAAATCAATTCTATTAAAAAGACAAAAACCATAAAAATGAAAAGATTAATATTTGGAATTTTAGCTGCAGTTATTGCAGTGAGCACTTTAAGTTCATGCGGATATAACAGCATGGTTAAACTTGATGAAAACGTTAAATCGAAATGGGGAACTGTGCAAACCCAGTATCAAAGAAGAGCAGATTTAATTCCGAACCTGGTAGCTACAGTAAAAGGCGCGGCTAAATTTGAGCAGGGTACTTTAACTGCTGTAACCGAAGCACGTGCAAAAGCAACACAGATGACGGTTAAAGCGGATGAACTGACACCAGAAAACATTCAGAAATACCAGGCAGCTCAAGGACAATTGAGCCAGGCTTTAGGCAAACTATTATCGATTACCGAAAACTATCCTGAACTAAGGGCTACACAGCAATTCAGTGATTTATCGGCACAGTTAGAAAGTACCGAAAACAGGATTACCGTTGCCCGTAAAGATTTTAACGATGCGGTACAGGAGTATAATGGTAAAATCAGATCGTTCCCAACCAATTTAACTGCTGGCATGTTCGGCTTTAAAGCTAAAGGATATTTTGAGGCCGATGCTACTGCAAAAGACGCCCCTAAAGTAGAATTTTAATATTCTCCACACAATATATAAGGGTAGTGAATGTTTATTAAAAAGCATTTATTACCCTTTTTACTTCATACATAATAAGCATATGTCGTTATTTTCAGATATTGAACAAGAAAAAATAGCAAACGCGATTTCCGATTCAGAAAGAGCAACTTCCGGAGAAATTAGGATTGCTATTGACAAACATTGCGCAGGCGATCCATACGAGAAAGCTATCGAGTATTTCACCAAGCTGGATATGGACAAAACAGCTAAAAGAAATGGGGTGCTGATTTATCTGGCACATGCCGATCATAAATTTGCCATTATTGGCGATGTAGGCATCAACCAGGTAGTACCTGAAAATTTTTGGGAAACAGCTAAAATAGCGATGACCGCACACTTTGCAAAAGGCAATTTAGCCGATGGCATTATAGCAGGTGTAGCCTTGGCCGGAGAAAAGCTAGCCTTGTTCTTCCCACCTCAAAAAGGCGATATTAATGAATTGCCAAATGATATTGTTTTTATGGATAACCTAGAACACAAATAAACGATGAAGAAAATATTCCTTTTCTCGTTACTGAGTTTATTATTCACTTTCGCCTTTGCACAGGATTTTCCAGAAAAACCAAGCACACTGGTTAATGATTACGCTAATGTATTATCATCCGATCAGAAGCAGCAACTGGAAACTAAATTAGTAGCTTTTAATGATTCGTCTTCCACACAGATTGCCGTAGCGATACTAAAATCAGTCGGTGATTATGACATTAACGAATACGCTGTAGAACTGGGCAGAAAATGGGGAGTTGGCCAAAGTGGCAAAAACAATGGTATTATGATTGTTGTGGCCGTTGGCGATCGAAAAATCTCTATCCAAACAGGTTATGGCTTAGAAGGTGCATTACCCGATATTTATGCCAAACGTATTATTGATAACGACATTAAACCCAATTTTAGAGCAGGAAATTATTATGCCGGTCTGGATGAAGCGACTACTTCGATTATAAAATACACCAGGGGCGAATATAAAAATGATAGTCCAAAAGCTTCTTCAAAGAAAGGTGGCTCAGGCAGTATCATCATTATTATCATTATCGTCATCGTGATCATCATTATTATGCGTAAAGGTGGTGGCGGTGGCAGCGAAGTGATTGGTGGCCGGGGTGCATCCAACGCTTTGTTCTGGGCCATGCTTTTTGGAAGCGGTGGCGGTGGACGAAGCAGCGGTGGCTGGGGAGGCGGCTCTTCAGGCGGAGGCGGTGGCGGATTCGGTGGTTTTGGCGGAGGAAGCTTTGGTGGTGGTGGTAGCAGTGGAAGCTGGTAAACTCATTGGTTCGTTGGTCATTGGTTCATTGGTTATTGGTCATTAAGTTAGAATCTACTCCGTTTTGAACGTTACCACTTTCCAACAGGTTAAAACATTACAACAATAATGTACAGAAGAGATTTAATCACAGCAGAAATACAGAAACTTGCGCAGGTTTTAGCCCGTATTATGGGATTAAAATTAGAGGGCAAGTTGGCAGAGGCCAATCATCTTTTTGACGAAACCATGGAAAGCGGCTTTCAATTGCCAAAAGAAATTCTGGAAGGTGAAGAGCTGGCTGTTTTTGAAAACTGGTTGACTGAAGGGAACCTTCCTCCGGAAAAACTCGACTCATTGAGCGAATTTTTATATTACGAGTTAGGTATTAGTGCGGATCGGAACCAAATGATTGCCCCAAAGCTGAATTTAGTTTATAATTACCTGTCAGATCGGCATAAGATTGTACATTTGGTCAACCTGCACCGTCAGAAAACGATACAACAATACTTGCGCTAAATGCCTATCGCATGGCACAAAACAAACAACATACATCAATGATTATAGAAAAGTGGCAGAAGATAGCCTCTAAATATTTAGTAAGAGAGAAGTGGGCTACCTTGCGGGTAGACGAAGTTAAACTTCCCGGAGGTATTATAAAAGACGATTATTATGTTTTAGAGTATCCAAACTGGGTAAATGCGATTGCATTAACTGAAGAAGGAAAAATAATCATGGTACGCCAGTACCGGCATGCGGCCGATATTGTTTCACTTGAAGTTCCGGGTGGTGTAATTGATGGCGATGAAGCACCTGAGTTTGCTGTTAAACGTGAACTTTTAGAGGAAACCGGTTACAGTTTTAAAACCTGCAAACTTATAGCTGAGCTTTATCCCAATCCTGCAACATCTGATAACAGGACCTTTACTTATTTCTTAACAGGTGGTATTAAAACACATGAGCAGCATTTAGATGAACATGAAATATTAAATGTTGAAGAGTATACCATTGATGAGTTAAAACAACTGATTAAGGATAATAAAATAGCCCAGGCACTTCATGTTGCGGCTTTATTATATGGCTTAGCAGAATTAGAGAAACTTTAATTTATTTTACAGAAAAACAGAAACAATAAAGGCCAGATAAAATATCTGGCCTTTATTGTTTAATGCATTAACTTTTGATCAGGAACGAAAGATTTTATTTAAACCCTTCTACCTTTCTGTTCCTGAACCTGGTTTAGCTCATTTTTAATTTCTTTTGGATATCGTGTACGTAAGCTTTAAACTTTTTATCGGTATCGATTAAATCTTCCACCGTTTGGCAGGCATAAATTACGGTACTGTGATCGCGACCGCCGAAGAAAGCGCCAATCGTTTTTAACGATGATTTAGTATGACTTTTAGAAAGGTACATCGAAATCTGACGTGCCTGAACAATTTCGCGTTTACGTGTTTGCGATTTAACCATATCTACAGGAACCTCGAAATACTCGCAAACCAATTTCTGGATATATTCCATTGAAATTTCTTTAGAAGTATTTTTAATGAAGTTCTTCAACATCTGCTTAGCAAGGGCTAAATCGATTTCTTTTTTATTCAAAGTAGCCTGTGCCAAAAGAGATACCATAGCACCTTCTAATTCACGTACATTGTTATCAATGTTGTGTGCCACATATTCTACCACCTCGCCTGGTAACTCAATACCATCAGCATACATTTTCTTTCTTAAAATAGCAATACGGGTTTCCAGATCAGGAATCTGTAGATCTGCTGATAAACCCCATTTAAAACGGCTTAACAAACGCTCTTCCAAACCAGCTAAATCTTTCGGTGCTTTATCAGATGTTAAGATGACCTGTTTGCCCGATTGGTGCAGGTGATTAAAAATGTGGAAGAAAATATCCTGTGTTTTTTCTTTACCGGCAAAGTTATGTACATCATCCATAATGATTACATCCATTGCCTGATAAAAATTAACGAAATCGTTAATGGTGTTGTTTTTTAATGAATCTACAAACTGCTGGCAGAATTTCTCACAGCTTACATAGATCACCAGTTTATCTGGCATGCTGCGTTTAATCTCGTTACCGATTGCCTGCGCCAGGTGTGTTTTACCCAAACCTACGCCACCGTAAATCATCAGAGGGTTAAAAGATGTACCACCTGGTTTAGCAGCTACAGCGTAACCTGCAGAACGCGCCAAGCGGTTGCAATCTCCCTCAATATAATTTTCGAAAGTATAGTTAGAGTTTAATTGTGGATCAACATTTAATTTTTTTAATCCAGGGATAATAAAAGGGTTTTTAATATCCTTATTAATGGAAACCGGAATCGGCATCGATTGTACCTTTGCCTCCGCTCCATTTCCATTTGAGGGCATATTGGTCGTATAAGGATTACCGCTGTTTGATGATTTATCTACAACGATGTTATATTCCAACCTGCCATCCTCTCCAAGTTGTTTCTTTACAGTCTTGCGTAGCAAGCCTACATAATGTTCTTCAAGCCATTCGTAAAAGAACAAACTTGGCACCTGTATAGTTAAAACCTTACCTTCCAATTTAAGGGCTGTTATTGGCTCGAACCAAGTTTTGAAACTTTGACTCGGAATGTTATCCTTAATAATTTGAAGACAGTTCTTCCATACTTCTGTACAAGTTTTTTCCATTGCGATTTCTATAATTTATTGGTTTACAGTGCCTATTCGAATTAAAGGGATGGTCCGTTTAGGGACTACGAATATTGAGAAAATTATCAACATTTTAAACAAAAATTTCAAATAAATCGTAACGTACTGATAAGGAATATAGTAGCCCGCTTAACCTCAATTTTTTATGTTGATAACTATTTATTAACACTGGTTATCCACATTAACCATTATTTAACATCAATATACCCTCATCACTTCGAATCGCTGTTGAAAAAGCAAAATCTAAGCCATTTTAGGCACTGGTTAAGCGTTTTAGTCTTTTTATTATTCGAATTAACTGAAAATCAAAGCCATAAGATAAATAAATTAATATTAATTTAAGCCAATCGTTCAAATCGATTTTAGATTATTTCATTATGCCTTATTTTTGTATGAATTTTACGACAATTCAACTCCTTAAATTTGAGATCAGTGAATAAGATATTTGTTCATTTTATTACCCCTTCATCAAAAGCAGCATGCCTTTAATTTTGACCTGAAATGAAACACCAATCAGGTTGCCGAAGCTTTGTTAGTAAACGCCAAAAGTACCCCTAAAAATATCTGCAATTTCGCCTAGTGTAGCATACTTTTCAACCGCATCTATAATCAATGGCATTAAGTTAGTTTCGCCTTTGGCCGCTTCATGCAAACTTTGCAATGCTTTTTCTACGGCATCATTATCACGGGTGGTTTTTAAAATTTCCAGTTTTTCAGATTGCAGCTTACGGATAGAATCATCAATATTAAAAACTTCGGTCAAACCTTCTTCCTCCTGGGTAAACTTATTTACCCCTACCGAGATCCTTTCGCCGCTTTCGATTTCTTTTTGATACTGATAAGATGCACCGGCAATCTCATTTTGCATGTAGTCGCTTTCGATGGCATTAACCGAGCCACCCATAGCGTCTATCCGATCGATATAAGCCCAGGCAGCGGCTTCTACTTCATCGGTTAGGTTTTCTACAAAGAATGATCCGGCCAATGGGTCTACGGTATCGGTAACACCGCTCTCGAAGGCAATAATCTGCTGGGTACGTAAAGCAATTTTTGCTGCCGATTCGGTTGGAAGTGAAAGCGCTTCATCGTAACCATTGGTATGCAGGGATTGAGTTCCGCCAAGAACGGCAGCCATAGCCTGATTGCTTACCCTGATTACATTGTTTAACGGCTGTTGTGCAGTTAAGGTTGAACCTCCGGTTTGGGTATGAAATCTGAGCATCTGTGCTTTTTCGTCTGTGGCACCCAAATCTTTGGTAATTTTGGCCCACATGCGCCTTGCGGCCCTAAATTTCGCTATTTCTTCAAAGAAATTATTGTGGCAATTGAAGAAGAACGACAAACGTTTCGCAAATACATTAATATCTAAACCTTTATCCAGCGCTGCTTTTAAATAGGTTTTACCGTTTGCCAATGTAAAAGCAAGTTCTTGTACCGCGGTAGATCCGGCCTCGCGAATGTGGTAGCCGGATATAGAAATGGTATTCCACTTCGGTACTTCTTTGCTGCAGAACTCAAAAATATCGGTAATTAAACGCATTGATTGTTTTGGCGGATAAATATAAGTTCCCCTTGCCGCATATTCTTTTAAGATGTCGTTCTGTATCGTACCTGAAATCTGTTTTAAATCTGCACCTTGTTTTTTGGCCAGCGCAATATACATGGCCAACAAAATTGAAGCTGTTGCGTTGATCGTCATCGAAGTGGTGATGTCTTTCAGCTGAATACCATCAAATAGAATTTCAATATCCTTTAACGAGTCGATAGCCACGCCCACCTTACCCACCTCTCCATCGGCCATTTCATGATCAGAATCGTAACCAATTTGCGTTGGAAGATCAAAAGCAACAGATAAGCCCGTTGTTCCCTGAGCCAATAAATAATGGTAACGCTTGTTTGATTCTTCAGCGGTCGAAAAACCAGCATACTGCCGCATTGTCCATAAACGGCCCCGGTACATATCCTTCTGAATCCCCCTGGTAAAGGGAAATTCGCCCGGCAGCTCTTCCATCGGCTTCGCTTTGGTGTACAGCGCTTTGATTTCAATGCCTGAGGTGGTGGTGTGCTTTTTTTCGCTCATAATAGGTTAGTTCATTGGTTCAATAGTCATTGGTTCATTAGTACAGCAAGTTGCGTAACTGTTGAAACTGGTTAATTGGTTAACAGCCTAACGAAAAATTATTGTTCGAATTCCAAGGATTCGCAGCTAACCAATTTAAACAATTAACCAGTTAACCTTCCTTAAAACAGCTTATGAATGTCTTTTTTAATCAACTCGATGGTTAAATCGTAAGGGTTTTCATCTATACTGGCCATGTGCTGTAAAATTGCCTTGCTGAGTTCAATCCCATTTGCATCGGCAGGTAAACCTTGTACGGCATTATTAATCATGGCAATGGTATCGTCCTTTAATTTTCGCACCACAGTCCAGGTTACGCTATCTACATACAACTGCTGGGTAATATTATGCTGATACTCCGAGCGAATTTCATTTAAGATACCAGCTTGTAAAGTAGCAATGGCAATTCCTTGCTGGTGTAGGCGAACAAGCAAATTAGCAGGGTTAATCCGGTCGATAAATATGATTAAACGTTCGTGTGCCTGTAAACGTAAGGGCAAAATATGCGCCCGGCTTTCTTTGTTCAGCTCGATGGTTTTTAAGTCAAAGAAACGCTGGATATCGTTCCTTAAAATGTAATAAAGGGCGATTAGCGCAGCGAAAATGCCTGCAAATAAGACAACTATATCAACTAAAATTTGTTGGGTATTCATAAGTATTGTTTAATTACGGTAATATTAACAGACCGTTAAAAGCAAAAATGTGCATTATTATTTATATTTGTAACAGATAAAATTTAAATAACATGAGCACAACAGTTGATACAGCATTTGCACCCGTTACTTTTTCAGAAGGAGCAGCCAAAGAGTTATATAAATTAAGGGATCAGCAGGAGATTAGTGAAGATTACGGATTACGCGTTGGCGTAGAGGGTGGCGGCTGTGCTGGCATGAATTACGTTTTAGGTTTTGATCAGAAAAAAGATGGCGATCAGGAATTTTTTATTGATGGCATTAAGGTTTTCATGAACAAAGCACACCAGATGTATTTAATGGGCATGATGATCGACTGGCAGGATGGATTAAATTCTCGTGGTTTTACTTTCGTTAACCCTAATGCAACCAGCACTTGTGGCTGTGGCACGAGTTTCTCGGCATAAATAAAATATTATTGTAACATATAGTGCAGTCCCCTTGTCTAAACATCGGGACTTTTTTTATTTTTACCCATAGAGGTTGAAGGCAAAAGGTATAGGGTATAAGGTTAATCCATCTTAATACTTGATACTCAATACTTGATCCGATACTTGATACTTACAATAAATGAATTACAGAGAAAACATCAGACTGGCATTAGAATCTATTAAAGCGAACCGCTTGCGTACTATGCTTACCGCCTTAATTATTGCCATAGGTTTAATGGCTTTGGTTGGGATTTTAACCACTCTTGATGCTGTAAAGAAAAGTATGACCGATGCTTTTAGTAGTATGGGCGCCAACTCTTTTACCATCAGAAACCGCGGCACAGGGATTAGAATTGGAAATGGTAAACGGCCAAAACCTTTTAAAGCCATCCGCTATGAAGATGCCGTTAAGTTTAAAGATAGCCTGAATACCCCTGCAACCGTTGCCGTAAGTGTATTTGCCAGTGGAGGTTCTACCATCAAATACGGCAGTTTAAAAACAAATCCAAACATTAACGTTCAGGGTATAGATGAAAACGGTTTAGCCTCGCAAGGTTTAAATTTATCACAAGGAAGAAATTTTAGTGTTTCCGAAATACAACTCGGAAGCAACGTTTGTATTGTTGGGGGTGAAGTGGTTGAAAAACTGTTCAAAGATTCAGATCCCCTGGATAAACTGATTAATGTAGGCAATAACCGTTTTAAAATTGTTGGTATATTAGAGAAAAAAGGCTCGAGCATGGGCTTTAGCGGCGATAGGGCGGTTTACGTACCTTTGTTAAAAGCCAAGCAAATTAACGCCAATGCCAATCCATCTTACACCATCACCGTAATGGTGCCCAGCAACGAGATGCAGGAAAACATTATTGGCGAATCTACTGCGCTATTCAGAAATATCCGCAAGGTAAAGGTGAACGAAACCAATAATTTCGAGATTACCAAGAGTGATGCCATTGCGCAAACATTATTCGAAAATCTGGCCTTTGTGGCTATTGGTGGGGTTGCTATTGGAATTATTACGCTAATTGGCGCCTCCATCGGCTTAATGAATATCATGCTGGTTTCCGTTACCGAACGTACACGCGAAATTGGTATCCGTAAAGCAATCGGCGCAAACCCAAAGGTAATTCGTCGCCAGTTTTTAATTGAAGCGGTCGTAATCTGTTTAATGGGTGGAGCCCTGGGTATTTTTCTGGGAATAGTTTTAGGCAACCTGATTTCCCTCGCGATGGGCGGTGCCTTCTTAATCCCATGGCTATTTATTATCGGCGGTTTTGTATTATGCGTATTTGTAGGAATTCTGTCGGGATATTATCCTGCTAAAAAAGCATCAAAGCTAGATCCTGTAGAGGCATTGAGATATGAATAGAGTTGGTTCACTAGTTCATTGGTCAATGGTTCATTAGTTTTAATGGTCTAAAGAGTCAATTGTTCATTTGGTTGATGGTTTGTTAGTTCATGGTTGATGGCTTAAAGGGCTTAATTGATCATTGTTTGATCGATTACCTATAAAAGTTAGCGGTTAGTCTATACTGGATTACTCCACTATAGATCCTGAAACAAGTTCAGGATGACGAGACCTACAATTGGCTGCTTGTAAACCAATGAACGAATGACTTATGAACCAATGAACCTAAAGCAGTGCGTTATTCAATTGCGATTGGGTAAGCAATTGTTGCATTAATGATGTGTTAAGGCTATCTTCGAGTGCTGCAGCATGTTTTAAATGGTGCATATCACTACCTACAAAATCGACCATATGGTTTTCCACCATTTCTCCGGCTACTTTTTTTGCCCCAGCACCATAATAACCGGTTAAAGCAATACCGTTCATTTGCAACAGGCAACCGGTTTCTCTAATCTGATGATAGCTTTCGAAAGCGTTATAGTAATAGGGGTACCGTTCAGGGTGGGCCAGAACAGGCTTATATCCGGCATCCTGCATCATCTTAATAAAATCGATCAGGTTCTGAGGTGCATTGATATAAGATAATTCAAACAAAAGATAATTATTTCCAAAAGTTAACACCTCTTTTTGCCTGATTTTTTTCTCTAAGGTTTCATCCAGGTAATATTCGGCAGCGGCATCAACTTCAAGATCCAGCTCAATTTCCTGTAAGCCTTTTCGCAAGGTATCCAGGCCACGATTAATGGTATCGGGTGTGTTTCGAAAATAATCGGCCATGATGTGTGGTGTGGCAATCAGTTTCTTATAACCTAAAGCTTTAAATTTTTTGGCCAAAAGGAAAGAATCTTTAAGCGTTTGTGCACCATCATCAATCCCCGGAATAATGTGCGAGTGCATATCTGTTCCGATACCGGAGAAATTAAATTCGGGTGCTATTTTTTTCTTTTTAAATAATCCGAACATAATGGTAGGTCATAACTTTAACTGATCTCTTTGGGCAAATTGCTTGCCTCTGCTGCGCCTGCTAATTTAGAAGAATAGATTTTAGCTAACAAATTATTTAAGTCTTCGCTTAAATCGAACTGCAGGTCTTCGTGTAGTTTTTTGAATTTATTTAAGGTTACCGCGACAGTTTTTAAGTAAAAAATACTAAAAAGCATCATAAAATCGCGGTAACCAAAAATTGATTTCTTATAATCAAAAGGGATGGCATTGAGGATAAATAATTTTAGTTCTACCTCACCAACCGGATCTTTTGTTACTTTATAAAAATGGTTAACCGAGGTGATCATCTTCCGAACTTTTACCAAAGCTTCTTTAGCATTTAGTTTTTTCAGTTCCAGCACCTGTTCTTCCACATCAGCTTTAATCCTTTCTTTCCGATCATCTAAATCGCTTGCATCTTCTAATAATTTGTAATGAAGATGTTCGGTAAGCACTTTATCTTTAGCCACCAAACGCAGCAATAGCTTGTCTTTTTCTTTAACAGGCAATTCTGTTATGGCAGTTTTTAAATCTTTGTGCTCCGATAATTTCATTTAAAAAGGGTTAGCCTTAATGTATTTTTCCCACTCCCAGGCAGAACGCATCATCTCATTGATATCAAGATTAGCTTTCCAGCCCAGTTCGTTATTCGATTTTTGAACATCGCCATAAATCTGAACAATATCCCCTGCTCTTCTTGGTCCGATTTTATAATCAAGCTTTTCTCCGTTCACTTTTTCGAAAGCTGCAATAATTTCTAAAACAGAAGAACCTTTACCTGTACCGATATTGAAAACATCGTAATTACCGTTAGGGTTTCCTTCTTCTAATTTTTTTATGGCAGCAACGTGTGCTTTTGCCAGATCAACCACATGGATATAATCGCGGATAGCAGAACCATCAGGGGTATCGTAATCATCACCGTAAACGGTAATCGGACCACGTTTACCAATAGCCGATTGCGTAATGAAAGGAACAAGGTTTGCAGGCACACCATTTGGCAACTCGCCAATCAAAGCAGTTTCGTGTGCACCAACCGGGTTAAAATAACGCAAAGCGATAATATTTAACGCTGGTGTTACGGCTGCTGTTTCTGCTAATATTTCTTCAGCAATCTGCTTGGTATTTCCATAAGGAGATTCAGCCTTCTGTACTGGTGCCGCCTCAGTTACCGGTAACGTCTCTGGCTGTCCATAAACGGTACAAGATGAAGAAAATACAAAATTTATCTTTCTGTTAAACGAGGTTAACAGGTTAATTAAACCGTAAAAATTGTTTTTATAATACTTTAAGGGTTGTTCTACCGATTCACCTACAGCTTTTGATGCTGCAAAATGGATAATTCCATCAATATCGGTATGGTTTTCTGCAAATTCCTGAACCGCTCTGTCATCCTGCAGATCGATTTCATGAAAATCGAACCATTTGCCAGTGATGGCATGAAGCTGGGTTAAAATTTTGATATTCGAGTTAGAAAGGTTATCTACAATCACAACTTCGTAACCTGCGTTGTGTAATTCTACTGCGGTGTGCGAACCAATGTATCCTGTTCCACCGGTAACTAATATTTTTGCCATTTTAACGGTTAAATGTGGTAAAATCTTTATGATCTATCTTTTCCAAAGCCTCTGCAGGCAATGATTTAAAATATTCGTATGTAATTTTCAATCCTTCGGCACGACCTACTTTTGGCTCCCATCCCAGTATCGTTCTCGCTTTGGTTATATCCGGCCTGCGCTGTTTAGGATCATCCTGCGGAAGTTCTTTATAAACGATTTTCTGTGTGGTACCTGTAAGCTTGATAATTTCCTCACAGAACTGTTTGATGGTGATTTCATCCGGGTTACCAATGTTTACCGGCTGCGCATAATCGCTCATCAATAAACGGTAAATCCCTTCTATCAGGTCATCAACATAACAGAAAGAACGTGTCTGACTTCCGTCACCAAATATAGTTAAATCTTCGCCTCTTAAAGCCTGTCCGATAAAAGCAGGTAAAACACGGCCGTCATTCAGGCGCATTCGCGGCCCATAGGTATTAAAAATCCTAACAATCCGGGTTTCTACGCCATGGAAAGTATGGTAGGCCATGGTAATGGCTTCCTGAAAACGTTTGGCCTCGTCGTAAACCCCACGCGGACCAACCGGATTTACATTGCCCCAATATTCCTCAGGCTGAGGATTTACATTTGGGTCGCCATAAACTTCAGAGGTTGATGCAATCAGCATCCTCGCATTTTTATTACGGGCAAGCCCCAAAAGATTATGCGTACCTAATGAACCTACTTTAAGTGTCTGGATCGGGATTTTAAGGTAATCGATCGGACTTGCAGGTGAAGCAAAGTGTAAAATGTAATGAAGTTTGCCTGGAATATGCACAAATTTGGAAACATCGTGATTGTAAAACTCAAAATTCTCCAGCTTGAACAAGTGTTCGATATTTGCCATATCACCCGTAATCAGATTATCCATTCCGATAACGTGATAGCCCTCTTTCACAAAACGATCACAAAGGTGTGAGCCTAAAAATCCGGCTGCACCTGTAATCAATATTCTCTTTTTCGCCCCTAAATCCCCTGAAGGGGACTTTTCCTTTCTTTCGTTCATATTCTTTTTTTTAAAAACGCCCTTAAACTGCGCATTGTGCTTAGTCTCCCCTTCAGGGGGCTAGGGGGTTAATAGTTTTCTACCTATGCTGTTATAATAATAGCCAAGATCGATCATTTTTTGCAAATCGTACAAATTTCGACCGTCGAAAACCACTTTATTTTTTAAAATGTTATCAATTTTTTCAAAATCAGGATTACGGAAAACCGACCATTCCGTCGCAATTAACAGTGCATCAGCACCTTCCAAAGCTTCGTACTGGTTTTTAGCGTAATTTACCTGATCTCCAATAACATTTTTAACATTGGTCATCGCTTCCGGATCGAATACGGTAACGGTAGCACCATTCTTAACCAATGCATTGATAATATATAAGGCCGGTGCCTCACGGATATCGTCGGTTTCTGGTTTAAAAGCCAAACCCCAAAGTGCAAAATGTTTGCCTTTTATATCACCTTTATAATATTTCAATACCTTATCAACAAGGATGGTTTTTTGTCTTTCGTTAACCTCCATTACCGATTTCAGGATCTGAAAATCGTAAGCATAATCATCAGATGATTTTACCAAAGCCTGAACATCTTTTGGAAAACATGAACCGCCGTAACCTACGCCCGGAAAAAGGAAACGTTTACCGATACGGTCGTCAGAACCTATGCCTCTTCTTACCGAATCAACATCAGCACCTACCAGTTCGCAAAGGTTGGCAACCTCATTCATGAAGGTAATTTTGGTGGCAAGGAAAGAGTTTGCTGCATATTTGGTCAGTTCAGAAGAACGCTCATCCATAAAAAGAATTGGATTCCCCTGACGTACGTAAGGACCATATAATTCAGTCATTAACTTCTTCGCTTTTTCACTTTTAGTTCCTAACACAACGCGGTCAGGTTTCATAAAGTCATCAACAGCCACCCCTTCTCTTAAAAACTCCGGGTTCGAAACTACATCCACTTCAATTGAGGTATTTTCGGCAAAAACAGCCTTTACCTTATCGGCCGTTCCAACCGGAACAGTTGATTTATTTACGATCACCTTATATTCGGTAATCAGTTTGGAAATATCTTTTGCAGCACCTAAAATATAAGAAAGATCGGCAGCACCATCTCCACCAGGAGGCGTTGGCAAAGCCATAAAAATAATTTGCGCATCTTTTACGGCATCTGCCAGATTTGTGGTAAAAGTTAACCTTTCCTGTTCTATATTTCTATGGAACAAAAGATCTAAACCAGGCTCGTAAATCGGCACTTCGCCAGCCTGCATTTTTTTTACCTTCGCTTCATTAATGTCTACACATATTACATCATTTCCTGTTTCTGCTAAACAGGTTCCGGTAACTAAACCTACGTATCCGGTACCAATAACGGCTATCTTCATCTGTTATAATTTACTTTTAGCTTTATTTTTAGCTGCTATGGAGCATGATGGCTTGTCTTTTTATTATACTGAATGATAGGCCAATCGTGAGGTCTCCATATATTTTTAAGCTTTTTAAATATATTCGTTTTATCTTGGCACGAAGATATGAAATTACACTAATGCTTTTGCTTTACATAATCGGAATTCGGCTTTACATTTTTCTCATCAGGATATTTTCATTATTCAATCCTAAGGCTAAACTGTTTATAAACGGCCGTAAAAATACCTATACACAAATTGCCCAGAAAATTAATCCGAATGAAAAACACATATGGTTTCATTTTGCCTCTTTGGGCGAATTTGAGCAAGGCCGGCCGGTTTTAGAAAAACTAAAAAACCTTTATCCGGCAAAGAAAATTGTAGTTACTTTTTTCTCTCCTTCGGGATATGAGATCAGAAAAAATTATGCCCTGGCAGATGTATTTTACCTTCCGATTGATACAGCGGCCAATGCCAAACGGTTTATAGCAAGTATTAATCCCGAAATGGCCATTTTTACCAAATACGAATTTTGGCATTTTTATTTTAAAGAATTGAAGGATCGGCATATACCTTTATATGTGATTTCTGGAATTTTCAGAGAAAACCAGGCTTTTTTTAAATGGTATGGTGGCTTTTACCGCAATATTTTAAAATCTGTTACTTACTTTTTCGTACAAAATAAAGAAAGCGAAAATCTTTTAAAATCAATCGGATTAAATAATGTAACGATAAACGGCGATACCCGTTTCGATCGTGTTTATGAAAATGCCCAATCGCCCAAACAGCTTAGCCTGATCGAAAGTTTTATTGGCAACTCCCCTACTTTAATTTGCGGAAGTACCTGGCCTGAAGATGAAAAAATATTATCGGCTTTGCCTGAAAAATACCCCAACTGGAAGTTTATCATTGCCCCACACGAGATCCATGAAAGCCATATTGAGAGTATCGAGAAACAGTTTTCAATTAACAGTTTACGGTTTTCAGTTTTTAGTTCGTCTGAACAGACGCTAGACGCCAAACACCAAACGCTCATCATCGATAACATCGGCATGTTGTCTTCCCTTTACCAATATGGAAAAGTAGCCTATATCGGTGGTGGCTTCGGGACGGGGATACACAACACTTTAGAGGCCGCAGCATTTGGATTGCCTGTAATTTTCGGACCGAAATACGATAAATTTCAGGAAGCGAAAGATTTAATTGCCATAGGTGCGGCTGAAAGTATTTCTTCTGTTGAGGAGTTGATCAGGGCTTTTGAAGGCTTTATTGAAAATAAAAATGCTGCCGACCAGGCTAAAAGATATGTTGTGGATAAAAAAGGTGCAACCGATCAGATTATTTCGATGATTACGAAATCAGATCAGCCTTAACAATTTCATTAACGATATCAGGAATGCTTTGATCGATTAAGACCGTTACGACATCCACTTCATCTGCCAGTGGTTCTTCTAAGGTTTCAAACTGGCTTTTCAATAAACTAGCGGGCATATATTGATGAGAACGTTTAGCAATCCGATCGTGGATTAAACCGAAACTTCCTTGCAGATAAACGAACCGAATTGACGGATTATCATTTCTTAATAGATTGCGATATGATTTTTTCAGTGCAGAACAGGCAATAATACAGCTTGTACCATGGGCAACATGTTCGCGGCCAACTTTCGCAATCAGCTGCAGCCAATCTAAACGATCGGCATCTGTTAATGGAATTCCCGCAGCCATTTTATCTACATTTCGCTGTGAATGTAGGTTATCGCCATCGATGAATTCGGCATTTATTCTTGGCGCCAAAGCTTTTCCAATGACGGTTTTACCACTTCCCGAAACACCCATTAAAATGATAAAACCCGCCATATTAAACTATTTAACCATTCCGGCCAAGGCCTCAATAAACACCGGACTATCATTTAAACTTTCTACCAACTGAACATGGTCTCCACCCAAAGCCTTAAACTCTTCGTGGTACTCTACCGTGATTTCGTAAAGTGTTTCCAGGCAATCGGCCACAAAAGCCGGACTAAAAACCAAAAGGCGTTTTTTACCTTCGGCAGCCAGTTTCTTCAACACATCAGTGGTATAAGGCTGTACCCATGGCTCTTTACCTAAACGCGATTGAAAACAAACGGTATATTGATCTTTCGATAGGTTTAATTCTTTGGCGATTAACCTTGCGGTATCATGCCCTTGTGCAGAATAACAGAATTTATTGGTATCGTTTAATGTCTGGCAGCAATCGGCGCTTTTTAAGCAGTAACTTCCGGTGTGATCGCATTTTAACAGTTGACGCTCAGGTAATCCATGGAAGCTGAACAAGACGTGATCATAACTTTCTACATGATGCTTTTTAGCATTTTCTGCAAAAACTTTAATCATCAATTCGTTATCGTGGAATGAGTTAACAAACGAAATTGGCGGAACCGTTGGCCACTTGCTCACCAGTTCCATCACCAGCTGCATTACCGAACCGGTACTGGCAGAAGCATATTGAGGGAACATTGGAATGACCTGTATACTTTCAACCAGGCCTGCCTTTAAATTTGCCAATGCCGATTCGATTGAAGGGCTTTGGTAACGCATGGCTAATTCTACATGGTAATTGCTGCCTAATCTTTCTTGAAGCATTTTAGCCTGTAACCTGCTGTAAAACAATAGTGGTGAACCATTTTCATTCCAGATTTCTTTATATAGCTTAGCAGTTTTAGGACTACGGAATGGAACAATAATACCTTTAACCAATAATGTTCTGTTGAGTTTAGGAATATCGATTACCCGTTCATCCATCAAAAATTGATCTAAATATTTTCTTACATCAGCCGTTGCCGGACTATCAGGTGTTCCTAAATTTACCAGTAAAATTCCCTTTTTGCTCATTTATAAAGAATATGTTTCGTGGCGCAAATATCGCCTTTTTATTGTTTTTTACCTATGTTTAAAATGTGACAGTCGACATTTTTTAGTCAAAAAAAGTATTATTTCTGCTTAAACATTAGAAAAGCAAATCAGTGTGCTGTCAGATGTTAACATCTGACCGTTTGAGCAAATAACATAACAAAGTGCGTTGCCGTTTTATGACCACCTAAGTCACTCGAGCACAAAAAGCGAAGTCGGTCGCCAGCGCAGGAATATGAGTCTTAGTTTTTAGTTTTATACAGTTGCCACCAGGGCATGGCTGGTTTTTGGTGATGCTCTAAATGATAACCGAAAAAATAACAGGTAATGAAGGCTACAAAATGGTTTTTCTGCAAAGTGGCAGAATGGTAGTCGTTATCGTGCTCGCCTTTATGTGGAAGATACGTTCCAAAATAAAACAATTGAAAAGTGCTTAATAATGATGGAAGCACCCAAAACAGCAGTAAATTTCTTTCATCAACCCAGATTTTCAATACGTTGTAAGCTATTGCCATAATCACCAACTGGATTACCGTAACATAATTTAACATGAAACGGAAATACCATTTCCAAAAACCATGTGGTGCAAAATCAGGATCTTCTTGGGTATGTACATGGCGGTGATGCTGATGGTGTTTTGTGTACAAACGGTTATAAAAAAAACCTGCATACAGAAACACCGAAAGATAGCCGATAAAATGATTTACTTTTTTATGGGGCGATATGGTTCCGTGCATGGCATCATGAGCGGTAATAAACAAACCGGTGTACAAATGCATCTGCACAAAAACCATCAGATAAACCAAGGGATTGCTCCAGGCAAAATGCCAGGTAAGCAAGAAATAAAGAGAAATAAACCAGCAGGCCATTACGGTTAACGCAACCAGAATTCCGATATATGGATTTATAGTTTTCAATGCCTCTTTTAATTTATTTCGTCATGCTGAACTTGTTTCAGCATCTTTACTCGCTATATAGACCCTGAACTAAATTCAGGGTGACGACTCATCAGAAAAATCTAGTATTGTTCCAAAGCGGCTTTAACCTTCTCCATGAGCCACATTGGTGTAGAAGTAGCCCCGCAGATGCCAACTTTATCATTTTCATTAAACCAGCTTTGATTTAACTCCTCAACATTAGAGATGAAATAAGAATTATCATTATGTTTTTTACATACATCGTAAAGCACTTTTCCGTTTGATGATTTCTTACCCGATACGAAAACGATCTTATCATAATGACTTACAAAATCTTCCAGCTCTTCGTAACGGTTCGACACCTGTCTGCAAATGGTGTCGTTAGCCTTAACTTCATAACCACGACTCAATAATTCGTCTTTAATGTGATAGAATTTATCGGTGCTTTTAGTGGTTTGGCTGTATAAGGTAAATTTAGCCGGTAATTCTACATTATCCAGTTCCGCTAAATCCTGAAAAACAATTGCTTTACCATCTGTCTGGCCTTGTAATCCGATTACCTCGGCGTGCCCGTGCTTCCCAAAAATAAGCACCTGCTCATCATCATCATGCGAGTTTTTAATCCTGTTTTGCAATTTCAGCACCACAGGGCAAGAAGCATCTATTAAAGTCAGGTTATTTTCTAAAGCCAGCTGATAAGTTGAAGGTGCTTCACCATGCGCCCTGATCAAAACCTTTTCGTCCCTTAAGTTTTTCAACACTTCGTGATCGATGATTTTTAATCCGCGATTGGTTAAACGTTCTACTTCTTCATCGTTGTGAACAATATCGCCGAGGCAATATAAATAACCTTCGTTATCCAGAATATCTTCTGCCATTTCTATGGCATATACTACGCCAAAGCAAAAGCCTGATGATTTATCGATGTTGACCTGTAAGTTTAAATTGCTCATTTTTTCTCAGGATTAGTTATTTATCGTGATAATGTCCCTTTGCCGAGATTACAAATACTGTAATAATCTCTTCATCGATCCTATAGACTAACCTATCTTTTTTATTTATTTGTCTTGACCAATAGCCAGAAAATTCAAATTTTAATTTTTCAGGTTTACCTACGCCTGATGCCGGATGAATACTTAATTCTATAAAAATTTGCTGGAGTTTTTTAATCGAAGCTTTATCTCCTGATTTAAAGATCTCAGCTAATTGTTTTTTAGCTTGATCCGTAATGTCTACAAAATACTTTTCCATATATTTTGAACATCACTAACCCTTGTTAAATGTCCATTTTTCACATCATCTTCACCTTTAGCTATTTCATTTCTAAATTCAACGCTATAGCTTTTCTCTTTTTTAAAAGTTACATTTAATGCTTGTAACACGGCCTCAACTGCCAAAAGCTGTTTTTTATTTTTAGGCTGTACGATTAGTGTTTCCATCATATAAAATTAATTAAAATAACTTCACAAAATTAAGCAAAAATATTTGTTCCGGTTGTCATGTATAAGACAACAAAAAAGATTAGCTGTGAAAGGAACATAGTCACGCCAATATATTTCTGTTGCTTTAGCCCCAGGGCATAGTAAAACTTTAACAAAATTACCGACACAATAAACCAGGCTACATAATTTTGAACAGGGATTTCGTGCCAGTCCCACTGCCAGTAGTTAAATTTCATGGCCACAGGCTCTAAAAAGAAATCGAAACCTACCAGTATAAAAGCACCAATAACCGAAGCCAGAATGCTATTCCTGATTTTCATACTTTTCATCATTTGCCCCACACTGAAAATAAGGATTACCCAATTTACGCCCATTAATAAAGGAACCGCAGCAACTTTGTATCCCAGTGTATCGCCATAGTAATAGCTACCGAATATTTTTCCGGTATGCACCCCCAATACCTCAACCAGAAAACCACAGAGAAATACGCCCGAAACCAGTAATAACAAACGTTTCACATCGGCATTGTAAGAAAAAACAATTACGGCAAACATGAGCAATAAATGAAAGGGAACAAGTTTAATAAAATAGGGCTGTGCAGCTGGAATTAAGAAGCCAAGCAAGCCAACCAGATGAAAAACGATAATTATTGCTACTGCAATCCTTTTAACCTTTATATCGCTTTGATCGTTCTGCCCTTCCATGTGCCTGTTTTAAAAATATGTTTTTTTATAGAAATAAATGAAATAATTAAGAAGAACAACATCTGTAAAGGATGTAAAATCAGATTTATCAAAACATGCTGTCCGGATAAATAAGAGATCATCATTCTGCTTAACACTATTAAAGTTAATGGTAATACAAGTAAAGCAACATTAAAGTTTAAGATTAAAATTACTGGCCCTATGGTTACCAAAAGCTGGTAAAGTAATAATATTATGATGTTATTACCAAAACCTGCCAGTAAATTTTTACTGAAACCGTTCAGGCTTTCGCCTAAATTCTTGTACATCCTGCAATAGATCAGTCCGTTGGCTAAAAGTGCTTCTGCGTTAAATTTTTCCTGTTTTACCAGTTTCATTATCTCTACATCTTCTACAACCTGATGTTTAACCCGCTCATGCCAGTGATTTTCTTTGTAATGACGGGCATTAAAAAACATACACTGCCCGCTTGCTGCCGAAAATGCCGGATTTTTCGAGAGTTTAACCAATCGTAAGGGCAATAAATTCAGTAGAATAAAATGCATTAAAGGAACAGTCAACCACTCGCCTATCGATTTCATGCTTTGATTGGTAAAAACACTTAATAAAGTCAGACTTCCAATTTCCATCCTGTTGATCAAGCTATTGATCAAGCCTCTTTTTATTGATTCATCGGCATCGATAAACAAAAGATATTTCCCGGTTGCCAGTTCGCTCAGCTGGTGGCAGGCATAGTTTTTACCAAGCCAGTTTTGAGGAAGTGCTTCACCGCTAACCACTTTAAATTGCGGATTTGTAAGGCAAAATTTTTCGACGATCTCGAAAGTATTATCGTCGCTGTTATCATCTAAAACAATAACCTCATAATTGGTGTAATCCTGATTTTTTATGGAATCGAGCAGCGCTAAAATATTCTCTGCCTCATTTCTTGCCGGGATTAAGATCGAAACCTGATCATGATAGTGTTTAACTACCCTTGGCAACTTCGGATTAGAAAGGAAATTGAAAACAGTAACCGAAAACCTGATGACCAGGAAAATTAAAACGGCGTAAATAAAAATGGTCATTCAATAAGCTGAGTTTGTTTAACAAGCGATTGATCGTAATGTTTATTGTAGGCGCTTTTCAGCAGTTGCAAGCTCACATACTCCTCATTCTCCCAATGCTGTAGATAAGTATAAGCGGAGGGTTTTCTTTTCGCGAAATAATCGATAAAGGTAGCCGCAAAAATGATATTGATTTTTTTCTGACTGGCATTGATCATCTGCATTACCCCTTTTTCGAAACTGATATTTTTGAGGTGGTTCGAATATAATTTGCCCTGAGGAAATACAAGCACCAGGTTTGTGGGGTTATCTAATAATTTGCCAGCATAGTTAAGGGTTTCTAACACATCTTTGCCTTTATTTTCAGCAGCAAAAGCGCCAAGATACTTCAGAAAACCAACTTTATTGTAATTTTCGGCGTTCACTAGCACATGAAATTGTTTCTTAAATACTTTTTTGTTGATATAAAACAGGAAAAACCCGTCCCACCAGCTAAAATGATTGGCTAAAATTAATATGGCAGCATCTGGTTTTATTTCCACTTCACCGTAATTAAAAGCCGAGAAATCTTTTTTGATGATAAACCGGATGTACCAGGAGAAAAAGCTGAAGATCAAATTATTTTTTCTGGGCTGATACATTTCGGGAAATTGCAAAAAATTGGGGTGAATTGCAAATATCCTTTTCTTTAAGATGATCAATAGTCCTCGTTTGTGACGAGGATTAGTAAGATCCACATTTGTAATGTGGTGCAATAGCCCTGTAATTTAGCTATATCCTAGCGATGAAATCGCTGTTCTCGGGCATCCTCGTTGCAAACCAGGACGATATTAATCAATTCCATCTTACCTCCTCCATTTTACATCTTCTCTAGCTTAAATAAACCCGGTCTTCTTCGCCTTCTACATCCATCACTACATCTACATGTTCTTTTAAAATGGTAGCCAGTTCAAGACCAACAAAGTCGGTTGCGATAGGGAAAATTTTATGGCTTCGATCAACCAAAACTACGGTACGGATTTTTTTATGTGGCGTATTTAAGAAAACGCCCAAGCCATAAGCCAGGGTTTTACCGCTGTTTAATACATCATCAACAATAATAATCACCTTATTTTTCCAATGGCTCTCATCTAAATCGGTTGAGGCAACCAATTTGCTGCTTTCTTTCTGCAGGTCGATACGCAACAAAGTTAGTTTAAAGCCTGAAATCTTTTTAAGCACTTTTTCTAACCTTAAGGCTAATTTGTAACCACGGTCCCAAATGCCGGCAAGCACCACTTCTTTCTCGTTCAGGTTATCCTCTAAAATCTGATAAGCGATACGATCTATTTTCTGCTGAATTTGTTTCTTGTTAAGAATAAGTAATTGCGATGCCATTGTATAAAAAAGGATTGAATACAAAAAGAACGATTTTAAGGATGAAATTCAAACTATTTGAAAAATAATTTCGATTGTTTGCAACGTTTTCACCAAAGATGCGTCTAATCAATAACCAAAACACAAAACCGGGGCCATCGCTGCACAAATACTGCATAAGGATCGCTTCAGAATCATTTAACGAAAAAACGACTATGAAAACCCTCATCAAATCATCCGCCATTTTATTTATAGTGGTAACCAGCTATATGGCTAAAGCACAGGAAACTAAAAGTTTTACGGTTAAAAATTTCAATAGCATTGGGGTAAGCAGCGGTATCGACCTGTACCTCACTCAGGGAGGCAGCGAAAGTGTGAGTATAAAATCGGATGCTGAAACATTAAAAGATATTGTTGTGGAACAGAATGGTGGCAATGTGAATATAAAATTTAAGGATGGTGTCAATTGGAGTGGTCTGTTTAAAAACCGAATCATTAAAGCCTATGTAAGCTTTAAAACTTTAAATGCCATTGCAGCATCGGGCGGTTCGGATGTTTTTACACAAAATCAGATCAAGACAGATAAACTGGCCATTCGCTCTTCAGGCGGATCAGATTTAAAATTAAGCATTGTTTGCAACGACTTGTCTATTCAATCAAGCGGGGGCAGCGATCTCGATTTAAAAGGTAAAGCAGAAAATATGACCATTCAATCGAGCGGAGGTAGCGATATTGACGCTTATGAATTAATTGCAGATTATGCAAAGGTGCAGGCTTCTGGTGGTTCTGATGTAAATCTCTATGTAAATAAGGGTTTAGAGGCCAGTGCAAGTGGCGGTGGTGATGTAAGTTATAAAGGAAATGCTTCACTCAAGAAAACATCAACCTCAAAAAGTGGCGATGTGCACCACGTAAATTAAAAGTTTAGTTTAGTTAATAATACGCGCTGCTTTGTGGATGCAAAGCGGCGTTTTTTTTTATTAAATATGCAACCCTTTTATACTTCTTATCGTCAATAGAGGAAAACTCAGCCTAAATGAAAAAAAACATATTAATCCTTATCATCATATCGTTCTTTTTAAGCAAAGTCAGTTATGGTCAAAGCTCACTTTCAAAAAAAATTAATGATTACATTACCTATATCGATACGAATCATAGAGCAGTAGGTAGTTTATCTATTTTTAAGGATGGAGAAGAAATATACAACCGAAGCTTTGGGCAAACCAGCCTAAAAAACGTAAGCTATAATGCCAATACAAAATATCAAATAGGATCAATCACAAAATTGATTACTGCAACTCTTATTTTTAAATTAATAGAAAAAGGAGATTTAGACTTAGAAGACAAACTAGCTGTTTACTATCCTCAAATTCCAAATGCCAGCAAAATTTCGATTAAAAACCTACTGGAACACAGTAGTGGTTTGGGCGATTTTCTCATGAAAAAAGACAGCATATTTTGGCTTACAAAAAAGGTTAGCGAACAGGATATTATGAACGAAATTATTCGCCAGGGGGTGAATTTTCAGCCAAACGAAAAAGTGGCTTATTCAAATACAGGTTATTATCTGCTTACTAAAATTTTAGAAAAAAAACACAAACAGCCTTATGCAAAAATAGTAGATGAAGAAATTGCAAAGCCTTTGAAACTTAAAAATTTTTCAGCTTATACACCAAAAACTACAAATGTTTTTCAATCTTACAATTATATCAACCAATGGAACATTATTGAGGATCTAAATTTCAGCAATGTAACCGGGGTTGGAGATATCTCATCAACCACTCAGGATTTAAATGTTTTTATTACAAGTTTGTTTCAGTATAAAATTTTGAAGAAAGAAACTGTTGAATTAATGAAACCAAAGCATGAAACATTTGGTAGAGGAATAATGCCTATTCCTTTTTACGAGTCGATGTATTATGGCCACGCTGGTGATACTTATGGAACACACTCTATTGTTGGCTATAACGAAAATGATAGAATTAGCTGGGCATTAGCATTAAATGCTACGCGTTTCGATAAAAATGACTTCGCGATAGTTTTGTTGAGTATTATCTACAACAAACCCTACGAATTGCCAAATTTTAAACCCTACCTTAATGTAAAAACCAATGATTTGGATAAATACCTGGGCGTATATGCCAGTCCAGATTTTCCATTAAAAATTACGGTTTCTAAAAATGGCAACATTTTAAAAGCACAAGCTACCGGCCAAACGGATTTTCCTTTAGATTGCTACGAAGTAGATAAATTTACTTCAGCGCAATACAAGCTAACGATTGAGTTTTTACCTTCTGAACATAGGATAATTTTCAGTCAGGGCAAGAACCGAATAACAATGGATAAGGAATAAATCCCTAAGACCTTGGCCTTCTACCCTCTGCCTTTTTTATATGGATAATAAATAAAGTTGGCGCCTTCAGGAACAATTACGAATACACACATAAAATCCTCTGGCTTTTTATAAACTTTTAAGAACGGCTCTTTTTTTTCTTTGCTGATGATTCCTTTTTCTACAAACTCTTCCAAGGTAGAGGCTTGTATGGTCCAATCGGTATTGAGCTCCTCTTTATTTAAAATAAGTTCACCGATGTTTACTTCGTGCTGATGTGCAATAAAAATCGGGTGTGCAGAAATCCCTTCAACCATAATTTCAATTGCCACTTCTTTAATGGCATCAGCATAAAACTCCAGGTCTTTTTCTAAACTTACCAGCGGACTTTCCTGTTTTTTTTGTGGTGTTCCGTTCTCTTCGGGCGTTGCGCCTAATAATTCTTCTCTATCCATTTCAAGGTAAAAGGTTTATGTTTTAAGGTGTAGGGTTTAAAATGACAACATTTGATTTTAAGGTGATAGCCTTAAACCTTTTGCCTTACCCCTTAAACCTTAATAATACAACGTTCTCTACGTGTTGTGTGTGCGGAAACATATCTACAGGTTTAATACGCACCACATCATACTTTTCTTTGAGCAATTCTAAATCTCTTGCCTGCGTAGCTGCATTACAGCTTACATAAACAATTTTTTCAGATTCCATTTCCAGTAATCTTTGAACCACATCTGCATGCATTCCGGCGCGCGGTGGATCAGTAATCACTACATCTGGTTTACCATGCGCCAGGATAAATTCTGAAGTGAGAATATCTTTCATATCTCCTGCATAGAAGATCGTATTATCAATGCCATTTAACGCAGAGTTAAACTTTGCATCTTCAATAGCAGTTGGTACATATTCTACGCCTACCACCTGCTTTACATTTTTTGCAATAAAATTTGCAATGGTTCCGGCACCAGTATATAGATCATAAACCAGCTCATCGCCTTTAAATCCGGCAAAATCCCTGGTGATTTTATATAATTCGAAGGCCTGTTCTGAATTGGTCTGGTAAAAAGATTTTACACCAATTTTAAAACGGATGCCGTCCATTTCTTCGAAAATATGATCGCGACCAGAGAAAACCACCACATCCTGATCGAAAATGGTATCGTTTTTCTTTTGGTTAACGATATACAACAACGAAGTGATCTGTGGAAATTCATTTTGAAGGAAAGCCATCAAACCATCAACCTGTGCCTGTTCGGGATAAGCAAATACCACGGCAACCATTACCTCTCCTGTGCTCGAAGTTCGGATAATCAGGTTACGTAAAACACCTTCATGATTACGCAGATCGTAAAACGAAAGGTTATTTTCTAAAGCATATTTACGCACTGCATTTCTAATCGAATTAGAAGGCTCATCCTGCAGGTAACAATGTTCAATATCTAAAATTTTGTCGAAACGCAAAGGCACGTGAAAACCAAGGGCATTCATATCAAAATCTTCATCACGTTCTACATCAGTTTTTTCTAACCAACGTTTGTTCGAAAAAGTAAATTCTAATTTATTCCGGTAGTAACTATTTTTTGCTGAACCTAAAATAGGTTCCGTTCCAGAGGTATCTATTTTACCTAAGCGCTGTAAAGCCGCTTCAACATTTTTCTGCTTAAACTTCAACTGCGCATCGTAGCCCATGTGCTGCCATTTACAACCGCCACAGGTTCCGAAATGAGGACAAAAAGGATCGGTTCGTAAAGCTGATTTTTCATGAAGCTGATCAATAATTGCTTCAGCAAAATTCTTTTTCTTTTTGGTCAACCGAACATCTACCACATCACCAGGAACAGCTTTATCAACAAAAATGACCAATTCGTCAGCCTTGCCAACACCTTTTCCTTCTTCAGCAATATCGATTATATGTACGTTTGGAACAATAGTTACCGTACCTGGTTTTCTTCTACTCATTATTTTGCAAAGATAGAAAAAAGAGGTTAAAGGTAGAAGGCAGAAAGGTGGAGGGTTTAAAACCCGGTTAATCAAGAAAGATTAGGCAATACTGTCTTGTTCGAACGTGGATTGTTCGTTAAGAAAAATTAGATTTCAAAAATTATTTTCCAAAAAATTTAAATGCAGCGCCCCAAAAGCCATCCAACCAGGTAAATTTCAGGTCAAATTTTTCATCTACTTGTACAGAAAATTCTAATATTTCTTTGCTCATGATAAAAAACCTATCTATTTAAGCAATAATACTAAATTTATACCAAAAACCAAAACGGTACAAATTAAATTTATGTTAATTTTACATCAAATGGTTAAAACAGCTTTTTAAAATAAATTCAGCTTTGATCTATTGATTTTCAGTTCTTTATTTGACAAGCCAATATAAATCCGTAACTTAAAGTATCATTCACATAAAAATGGAGGTTCATTATGAACGTTATCCGTAAAATTGAACATTGGGGAGATGTTCATCACTCAAAATGGCTGGATTATCTTCGGATTGTGCTTGGCCTGATCATTTTTGGAAAAGGTGTTTCTTTTGTCAGCGACACTTCGGTTCTTCAAAATATGATTACACAAAACAACGTATTTGGTTTTTCGGGCATGCTCATCAGTGTTGCCATTCACGTTGTTGCATTTGCACATTTGGTTGGGGGTGTTTTAATTACATTAGGTTTAGTTACCCGCTTTGCCGTTGTCATTCAGATTCCAATCTTATTGTTTGCTGTATTTTTCGTTAACCTTACCCCGGGTTTTTCCACACCAAATTCGGAGTTATGGTTTTCGGTACTGGTGTTGTTTCTACTCATCATGTTTTGGGTAGTAGGCTCAGGCCCCTTATCGGTTGATGAAGGATTGAAAAACAAAAAGGGAAGACGTTTCGCGTAGCTTATAAGCTTCTGCATTAATGAGTGCCTAGGATAGTGCTGTGCCACGATTAAGTATGCAAATGTAATATGTGGTGTTACATTTGCATACTTAATATCTTATTCGATTCAAGAAAAGAATCAAAAGCTATTGTTATCTTTCGCTTTTACTAACGATCATGAAAACGAAGATACTTTTTGCCCTGCTTTTTGCGGGCTTGGGATGTTACGCACAAAATTCAACAGATGAATATTTCAACCTGACAAGGAAAGGCTTCATAGCAAAAAATGCCTATGAAACGACAGCTTTTGTCGAAAAATATTTTCGTATACCCGGCAATACAGGTTTTAATGCAAGTATTTATTATGTAGAAAATATCCTCAAAAAAGCTGGCTTTGTAGAACAGAAGCAGAATGAGTTTGAAGCGCCTTTAACTTATCGCATCGAAAAAAGAGCGATGAAAAATAATACATGGGAACCTGTAGACGCCAACATAGATATTGTTGGCGAAACAAAACCACTCATCTCTTACAAAACCAACCGCAACATGATTCCGGTTAATTGCGGCTCAACTCCGGTTGGAGGTATTATTGCACCTGTGGTTTTCATTACCAGCGTATCACCTGCAGAAATAGAAAAAATGGACCTGAAAGGGAAAATCCTATTTTCAGAGAGCAACCCATCACGTTTACTTCAAATAGCCACCAACGCAGGAGCCATTGGTGTACTGGGTTATTCTATGCCAAAATATACCCAACCCGAGGTACACCAAACGTCTATCCAGTTTGGGAACATGAAAGCCAATAGCGAGGTATGGACATTACTTTTATCTTATGCGGCCAAAGAAAAGTTAAAAGCAGCCTGCTTAAAGGGTGAAACCAAATTGAAAGTAAATATCCAGACTAAAATTTATCCTTCAGAAGAATTAACCATCGTTGCAAATATTAAAGGCAGTGTAAATCCTAACGAACGATTTGTATTCAGTGCCCATGTTCAGGAACCGGGTGCAAACGATAATGCAAGCGGTGTGGGTACATTAGCCGAAATGGCCAGGTTAACGGCAGAATTGTATCAGGCAAAAAAAATAAGTCCGAAGCGCAGCTTAACCTTTTTATGGGGCGACGAAATTGTATCAACCAGAAGATACATTACTGAAGATACTACCCGAGCCAAAGGCATTATGTGGGGAATGAGTTTGGATATGGTTGGTGAAGACACCCAAAAAACCGGCGGTTCTTTCCTGATTGAAAAAATGCCAGATCCTTCTGCTATCTGGACAAGAGGAACAGATAAACATACCGAATGGGGCGCAGGTGACGTTACTGAAAAAGATCTTTTCCCTCATTATTTTAACGATTTTATTTTCGATATCTGCAAAATACAGGGCAAATTTGCCAACTGGACAGTTAACTACAATCCTTTTGAAGGTGGTAGTGATCATACCCCATTCTTGCAGCATAAAATCCCTGGTTTACTGATGTGGCACTTTACTGATGTATTTTACCATACAGACAATGATAGGATTGATAAAGTTTCGCCAACCGAAATGAAAAATGTTGGGATAAGTGCTTTAACTGCGGCTTATACTTTAATTTCTGCAGATGAAAATACAGCGATAGCCACTGTTTCGCAGGTTAAAACGGATGCCCTAACCCGTTTGAAAACCGAATTTGAATTAAGCAAAAAAGAAATTGCAAAAGGGAAAGGCGCCACAGATGAGAAACACATTATTGAAGTCTGGGCAAAATGGTATACTGATGCCTTGGCTACCATAAATAAAATGCCCGTGAAATCTGAGACTACAAGAGTTGGTTCGGCCATTAAGTTTGCCACCAATGAGATTGAAAAACAAGCAAAGCTATATTTGGAGGAATTGAAATAGATTGATGGATAAACCAAAAGCAATAATTATCGGTGCTGGAATTGCAGGAATTGCATCTGCCATTCGCCTTGCTGTAAAAGGCTATGAGGTTGATGTTTATGAGGCTAACTCAAAACCTGGAGGTAAGCTGGCAGAAATAAAGATGAACGGTTTCAGGTTTGATGCCGGCCCAAGCCTTTTTACCATGCCTCAGTATGTGGATGAGCTTTTTAAACTGGCAGGCAAAAACCCTGAAGATTATTTTGAATATCTAAAACTGAAAGAAGTTTGCCGTTATTTTTATGAAGATGGTTTAAGGTTAAACGCCAGTGCAGACCTGGATAAATTCGCAAAGGAAATTGAAGAAAAAACAACTTCGACTGCCAAAGAAATTACCCGGTACCTAAACAAAAGCAAAACCATTTACGAGGTTACCCACCGTGCATTTCTGGAAAGGAGTTTGCATAAACTTAAAAGTTACCTGCATTGGGATACCTTAAGATCCATATTCCGTTTTGGCCAGATTGATGCTTTTAGAACGCAGGCAAAAGCAAACCAATCTTTTTTCAAAGACGAAAGAATCGCGCAACTATTCAATCGGTATGCTACCTATAACGGTTCCGATCCCTTTCAGGCACCGGCCACATTAAACGTAATTCCACATTTCGAGTACCACTATGGAGCTTTCCTTCCAAAAAACGGGATGTACAGTATTGTTACTGCCTTAGTAAAATTGGCAGAAGCATTGGGGATCAGGTTTCACTACAATCAAAAGGTAGAAGAAATTATTTCTTCCAATGAAGGCAAACCCAAAGTACAGGGCGTAAAAGTTAACGATAAAACCTATAAGGCCGACGTTGTGGTCTCGAACCTCGATATCTGGTTTACCTATAAAAACCTGCTTAAAAATATAACTCAGCCTAAAAAGTTACTCAACCAGGAACGGAGTAGTTCTGCTTTGATTTTTTACTGGGGAATGGATGGGAATTACAGCGATTTGGGCTTACACAATATCTTTTTCACTGAGGATTACCAAAACGAGTTTAATTCGATATGGAAAGATAAAACCATTAGTAACGACCCTACCGTTTATATCAACATCAGCTGCAAACACATCAGAGACGATGCACCCGCAGACAGCGAAAACTGGTTTGTAATGATCAACGTTCCTGCCAATAACGGCCAGAATTGGGAATTATTGATAAAAGAAGCCAGGGCAAATATTATTAAAAAAATCAGCTGTTTGTTAAACAGAAATATTGAAAAAGATATCATTTGCGAACAGATTCTCGACCCGAGAAGCATCGAAGTCAAAACCGGTTCTTATCAAGGCTCTCTGTACGGAAACAGCTCTAACAATCAGTTTTCTGCCTTTTTACGACATCCCAATTTCAGTTCGAAAGTTAAAAATTTATTCTTTTGTGGAGGCAGCGTACATCCAGGTGGAGGAATTCCGCTTGCACTGTTATCGGCTAAAATAATAGATGATGAGATTAGTTCAGTGGTTCATTAGCCATTGGTTGATTAGTAACTATCTGCTTATTGATTAACCGACTAAGGACTCAAGACTAAGGACTGTAGACTATCGATTGTTCTTAATGGCTTCTTCTAACTTTTCTCCATCCAGATCAAATGCGTCTACAATCAGTTTAGCCTGGGTATAAAAAGGATCACGTTCTTCGAGTTTCTCTTTAATAAATACTAAAAGTTGCTCATCGTCTAAATCTTTAATTAATGGGCGTTTTTGACGGTTATGTAAGCGCGACACTAAGGCGGCAGGTTCCATTTGCAGGTAAACCGTTTCGCCATTTGCATTCATCCATTCCATATTGTCGAAAAAACAAGGCAATCCACCTCCAGTAGCCACCACACAGGTTTCTGGGTAATCGAAGGTTTTAAGCATTTCGCTTTCATAATCCCTAAAGCCACTTTCACCGTATTCGGCAAAATATTCGGCAATACTTTTGCCTGTTTTTGAAACAATTTCGGCATCAAGATCGATCACAGGGCAATCTAAACGATGTGCCAGCTGTTTTGCCTTTGTGCTTTTACCGCAGCCCATATATCCGATAAGGAAAATCTTCATGTGTTTCTCTTTTTGCTTCGACCTTATAACAGATGGTCGCGTTTTAACATAATATAATCAGTGACAGGTGGCGTAAAACCTTCCTTTTTCAATAAAGTTACAACCTGTCCGCGATGATAAGTAGAATGATTAAATAAATGAAATAAAATTTCATCTATTCGGTTTTCATACTGAACGCCTTGTGAAGTGCGGTACAAAATCTTTTTATCTAAAGCATGTTCTTTCAAGGCCATCCTGATCAATTTAAAATTTTCAGTTGCAATAACTTCAAAGTTTTCTTTGGGGTGAATATCCCAAACGCCGTAAAGTGGCACTTTGCCCGAAATTCGTTGCGCCCATATGTGCTGCGCATTAAGTACGTGGCTGAACAACCGCTCTGCATCGGGCAGCTCGATGGTTGCAAGCTTAAATATATCAATGATGCGTTGATCGGCAAGCGCAGTATAATTTATAATTTCTTCTTCACGCATGGCTTAGCTTAATTTAACCCGTGGATCAACATAGGCGTATAAAATATCAACCAGAATGTTGATCACCACAAACACGAAAGCAATAAAAAGAATGGAGCCCATTACCACAGGGAAATCAGACATTTCTAGGGCGGTTACCGTCGTTCTTCCCAATCCATTATAGCCGAAAATATATTCTACAAAAAAAGAACCGGCCAGCAAAGAGGCAAACCATCCCGAAATAGCCGTAATTACCGGATTCATCGCATTTTTTAGTGCATGTTTATAGATGATGGTATTTCTGCTTAAACCTTTTGCTCTTGCCGTCCTGATATAATCCTGCGCTAAAACATCCAGCATGGCGCTTCTCGTTAACTGTACAATAATAGCCAAAGGCCTTAAGCCGAGGGTAATCATTGGCAACCATAAGTTCCTTAAGGTTAGTACTTCACCATTAAATGGATCGTAAGAATATAAGCTGCCACTCATTTTCAGGCCCGTATAATTACTCAGCACAAAACCGAACAACCATGCAATAATTATCCCTGCAAAAAAAGAAGGTGCTGATATGCCCAGAATGGCAAATGCATTGGCCGATTTATCAATCCACGAATCTTTATACACTGCTGAAAGCACGCCCAAAAACACGCCAATTATGGTTGCAAAAATCATCGCGGTTAAAGCCAGGATAAAAGTATTCGGTACGGTTTCGGATAGTATAGCAGTTACGTCGCGCTTGGTTTGATAGGAACTACGAAGATAAGGCCATTTGATCACCAGTGCCTTTTTATCAAAGGACATCAGTTTTGCATAATGATATTTCTGTTGATTGGTGCTATCATTATCCAGTATACTAATTGGCGATAAATCGTTAATATATAAAAGGAACTGAACAGGTTTAGAGCGGTCTAAGCCAAACTCTTTACGAACAGCCTCCAGTGATTGTACATCGGCCCTTTGCCCCATGGTCATCCTTGCCGGATCGCCGGGCAAAATATTAAACAGCACAAAAACAACCAATATTACACCGCCCATTACCAGCAGCCCATACATCAGTTTTTTTAGTGCGTATCCGATCATCTTTATTTATCGAAATATTTCCGGCTGAGTTGGTCGAAAGTGGGTACGTTATGAAAATGCCATTTATTGATCACCACACCGTTCTTCATCAATAAAACACCAGGATTTGCCCTTACCATACTTTTTAAAGGTACAGCATCAGCATAAAAAACCTCCGAAAACAGGTTGTTCTTTTTGATAAAAGCCTGTGCATCCTGAGCCGAATTGGAGGTAAGTAATACTGTGCGGATATTAAACTGCTGCGTAGCGTTTAAAGCCAGGGCATTTAGTTTACCAATAGCGGCTTCGTTTGTAGCATGAAGATCGTAGGCTACAAAAATCAAATTATAATAAGGATTTTCGATCAGTTCCTTGGTATAATCGGTACCCGAAGCATCGGTAATGTTCAGGTCCTTAATTTTAGGTTCAAAACCTTTTTTAACCAATCTTTTGGCAGGTTCTCCTATAATTTCCCAGTTATTGTCTTTCCAGATTTCAGTTTTAAGATAGGCTTTATCGCTCATATCTTTCTCCTCATTGGTTTTCTTGTTTTTTAAGTGGTACATAATCTCAAATTCATCTGGTTTTTCTCCCGGAGGAATCACCATTAATGAGGGAAGATGTGCACCAACTTTATAAGGCAGAAAATCGATAATCGGTAAAACATTATAAGTATACAAGCCAAAACCTAAAGATATCACGGTTACTGCAATGGCAATGTTCCGCTGCGTAGTTTCTTTTTTGAATAAAGGTTGAATGAGGTTTTTGTTTAAGAAAATAACAATAATCAGCGCTAAAAGGATCAGGTCTTTACCGAACGACTGCCATGGAGTAAGCGGAATGGCATCACCAAAACAGCCACAGCTGGTCACTACTTTGAACGCTGCCGATATAAATGTGAGCAGGGTAAAAAAGATAATAAGCAGCAATAAACCCCAGGCTACCTTTTTGCTCCAGAAACCCAACAGCAATAAGGCACCGAGCACAATTTCTAAGGTACAGAGTATAATGGCGATACCGGTGGCCATTCCACTAAGAAAATTCATGTGAAAAACCTCAAAATATTCCTGTAGTTTATAACCAAAGCCAAGCGGATCGTTTGCTTTGATGAGTCCTGAGAATATAAATAAGGCACCGACAAAAATCCTGGAGAATTTTAAAAGTATGTTTCGCATCTGTATGTATCTGTTTTTAAAGGCTATTGTGCTATTTATTTAACGCCGAGTTTGATCAGTGCAAAAACCGAATAGTTTAACATATCCTGATAATTCGCATGAACACCTTCCGAAGCCAGGGTTTGCCCTTCGTTATCTTCTATCTGTTTAACCCTAAAAATTTTCATTAAAATCAGGTCGGTTAACGAGCTAATGCGCATATCGCGCCAGGCCTCGCCATAATCGTGGTTTTTGGCAAACATTAAATCTTTGGTTTCCGTTACCTTTTGTTCAAACCGTTTTTCAACTTCGGCATAAGGCATTTCATTCGGGTCGCTCTCGGTTAATTCGAGCTGCATCATGGCAATGATGCAATAGTTTACAATCCCGATGTATTCAGCTATTACACCCTCTCCTACCTTGCTTACTTTTTTTTCTTCCAGGGTACGGATGCGTTGTGCTTTGATAAAAATCTGATCGGTTATCGAACTTGGTCTTAAAATCCGCCATGCAGTGCCGTAATCTTTAGTTTTTTTTAAAAATAATGATCTGCAAACTGCAATCACTTCATCAAATTCGGTAGAGGTATTTGTTTGTGCCAAAGCCAATAATTATTTAGTTTTTAGTGTATTTTTGTCGTGAAAAAACAAAAGCTAAAGATACATTTTTAAAGCGAAACCCAAATCCCGAAAGGGTTTATTATGGCAGAAAAAAACTTTTTTGAGCCCAAACAAAGCTTAAACATTAAAGGTAAGCTTATCGATTTAAGCAGCCCAAAAGTGATGGGTATTTTAAATATTACACCCGATTCTTTTTATAGCAACAGCAGAACAAAATCGATAGACGAAGCCTTAACCAAAGCTGCTCAATTCCTTCATGAAGGCGCTACCTTTATTGATGTCGGCGGGTACTCTTCCAGACCAGGTGCTAAAGATATTTCAGCAGCCGAAGAAGCTGACCGTTTGCTACCTGTGGTAGAAAGTTTAGCTGCAGCATTTCCCGAAGCGGTTATTTCCATCGATACATTTCGGGCAAAAGTTGCACAGGAAACCATTTTGGCTGGTGCGCATATCATTAACGATATTTCCTCCGGGGATATGGACGAGCTCATGTTCGAAACCGTAGCTAAACTACAGGTTCCCTATATGATCATGCACATGCAGGGCACTCCCCAAAACATGCAGCAAAATCCGGTTTATCACAATGTATTATTAGAAGTCATTGATTATCTGGCGAAAAAAGTTGCGGCACTTAAGGCGCTACATATTCATGATGTAATTATTGACCCTGGTTTTGGCTTCGGAAAAACTACCGAACATAATTATGAGCTGCTTAAGCAAATGGAGGCTTTTAAAATTTTCAAACTTCCCATTTTAGTTGGTTTCTCACGCAAAGGAATGATTTACAAAACACTTGGCACTTCGGCAGCAGAGGCCCTGAACGGAACTTCTGTACTAAATACCATTGCACTACAAAAAGGTGCTGGCATTTTAAGGGTACATGATGTTAAGGAGGCGGTGGAGTGTGTGCGGTTGGTAGGCATGTTGAGTTAAGCTGCTGCTATAAGAAAATCACCATTGGATAATTATTTGTTATTAGATCCTGAAGTGAATTCAGGATGACGCCTCCACTTAGATTCGTCCTGCTGAACTTGTTTTATTAGCAGTTTTTCTTGTTTTAAAGGCCTAATAGCTACTTCGTGGTCAGCATCTATTTTTGGGTAAGGATCCTGAAACAAGTTCAGGGTGACGATCATTAATAACCAATTTAAACAGTTAACCTAGTATTGTAAACTGAAAACCGTTTTGCTATCTTGCCATTGATGAAAGGATTAGATTTTGATTTCGTAAAATTCACCATTACAGATGTGGTAGACATTGTGCTTGTGGCACTTTTAATCTATTATGTTTATACGCTAATCCGCAATACCTTAGCTGTTAACCTGCTGGTTGGGATGCTGATTATCGCCATATTTTATCGCGTTGTTGATGCTTTGCACATGAAACTGCTTACTGCTATCATCGAGAAATTTATGAGTGTGGGGATCATTGCATTGATTGTAATCTTCCATCCGGAGATCAGGCGTTTCCTTTTACTGATCGGGAAAAATGCTTTTTTACAAAAGAACAAAGCCTGGTGGGGATATTTATTTGGCCGAAAAGAAATTGAAAGAAATAATTTAACCCGTATAAAACCCATTATCGATGCCTGTAAAAGCATGAAGAAAACGCGCACGGGGGCATTAATGGTATTCGTTAAATTTTACGACGAACAGTTTTTTGCCAATAGCTGCGAACTAGTTGACGCTAAAATATCAAAACGTTTGCTGGAAAGTATCTTTCAGAAAAACAGTCCGCTGCATGATGGTGCTGTAGTGATTTCGGAAAACAAAATTAAAAGTGCGAGCTGTATTTTACCTCTAACGGATAACGATCAATTGCCCTCACAGTTTGGTTTAAGGCACCGCGCAGGTATTGGTGTTTCTGAAACCACAGATGCGGTTGCGGTAATCATATCCGAAGAAACCGGAGAAATATCGTATGCCAAACAAGGCAGGGTAAGAATGAATGTTTCGTTCGGAGAACTGGAGAAATTGCTGAATAAAGATTTTTAGGAGCACAGATTAGGCGATTTAAGGTGATTACACAGATTTAGGAAAATTGTTATCCTGAATAAAACAAAGGACTTCTAGCTGTGAAATATTGAATTTTCGACCAAAGGAACAAACACCATACAATAAAGATCTTTCGACTACGCTCAAGATGAGGTACCGAGGGAGATATTCAGGGCTTCTGTGCCTCCGTGGCAAAACAACTTCTTTAAAATACCCAATAAACGCAAAATGGTGAATGTTCCCACTCACCATTTCATTTATCATTTAAATTACCTTCTTATCGGTATAATTCGTGTAATCAGTTTTAGCAATATTGTTCGAAAGCACCGATCAGGTTATCAGCAATCATTTGTGCTGGTCTGCCTTCAATTTGATGACGTTCGATCATGTGAACCAATTTACCATCTTTAAATAATGCCATTGCCGGAGAAGATGGAGGAAAAGGCATCATATAATTTCTAGCCTGATCTACCGCTTCTTTTTCCATACCCGCAAAAACAGTAACCAATTTATCAGGGTGTTTTTCGTGTGCAGCTGCTGCTCTGGCCGCCGGACGTGCATTTGCTGCTGCGCAACCGCAAACTGAATTTACCACGACCAACACAGTTCCTTCGCCTTTAATCGCTTGATCAACCTCTTCTGCGTTTTTTAATTCTTGAAAACCTACGTTAGTTAATTCCTTACGCATTGGCTCTACTAAATATTCTGGATACATTATCTTAGTTTTTTATTTACAATTTCAATGGTACAAAAATAAGAAAATCGAATGGCATGCACCATTCGATTTATATTTTTAAGGTAAAATTAATCGTTATCTCATGCTCTTGAAAAACTCATCAAACATTTGAGGGTTGGCAATTGCACCAGCGATAATTAATACAATCAGCACAACAAAAAGCACACTCAAAATTGTGGCAATCATTCCACAGATCTTACCTGCCTTTGCATTTTTATAGGATGATTCTGTATACATCCCTGGATTAAGCTGATACTTTTTCATATCTCCGGCGCCTAATATCCAGGCTATTATGCCAAATATTAAACCAAATATTCCATAAAAGCAACATGCTGGTATAGCCAAAATCCCCAAAACAAGAGAAGCTGTTGCATTTGGTAAGTTCTGCTGACCAAAACCTCCTCCTCCGAATTGTCCAAATGGTGGTGGTTGCTGAAAGGGTGGCGGCGTTACCGGACCATTACCTAATGGCTGAAATGGTGCAGGTTCAGGGTTTTGATTCGTTGAAAGATCAATGGGTTTATTTTCTTGAGGGGTTTCCTGTTCTTCTGACATAGCTATATTTAGATCAATTGGTGAGTGTATATTTTGTAAATGTAATTGATTAAAATAATTACTGCAACTCCTGCAAAAACGATTTTAATCAGCTGCGCCCCAAATTTAAAATCTACCTTAAGGTGAATAATGGTAAATACGACGACAAAAATGAGTGGGATTGTTGCAGGATAAAACTTAAATGATGCGATTATATCGCCACGCAGCAAAGCTAAAACAGAACGTTGTAAACCGCAGCCGGGGCAATCTATCCCGAAATGGGCTTTAAAAGGACAGCTGAAAAGATGCGCTCCTACCCAATCAAAAAAACTATGTTGCAGTTGAGCCATCTACATCACCAATAAATTTCACTTGCCCATCTTTCCATACTTTATATTTTTCCAGGTCTTTAAGTACTTGCCTATATACCAGATTTAAGATATAAATGTCATCAACAAAACCTAAAACGGGTACAAAATCAGGGATTACATCTACAGGTGAAAGGAAATAAATCAGCCCTCCTAAAATGGCAATAATAGATCTTTTAGGGATTTCGGTATAATCGCCGTTCACATAATCTTTAGATACCGCGAATAGCAGCACCAGTTTCGACCAAACGCCTTCCAAATCACCTTTATTAGTTACCGCCTTGCCCAGTGCATCCTTAATCGTATTACTGGCTTTGCTTTTATCACTTAAGATTACCGAAGCTTTGCTTTGCGATTTTTTAAAGAATCCTAATATTTTCTCCCTGTTCAATTTCATAATTAATACTTTACAAATTAACGGCCAAAAGCATCATAATTGTCTTCAGCATATTTGGTAAAGCGATCCAATAGTACAATATTTTTGTTTTCTATAGCCGTTAAATCATTATCAACGTTGTTTTTAACAGGAACATACCATTCTACAGGATCGAAAAAATTTCTAAAAGTTTGTTTTTTAAAGGCATAACCATGTCTGGCAAAAATGGTGTTTTTAATAATCTGCAGGTCTAATTTTCTTAAATTCTTCACATCTTCTTCCTTTAACAGGGCTGTTGATGCATTTAATCTAAATATCTGCTCGGAGGCGCTTCTGTAAAAAGTATTTGCGCCTAACGAATCTACACTTCCATCTTCGAGGGTATCTAACTGCGCTACCATTTTGTGGTCGCTCCAGTCTACATATTCCATTTCTGTTGGCAACATGCGGCTTGCATTATATTCGAAAGCTTTTTTTAATAATTTAAATTCTTTTCCAGGCCATTTCAGCTCCTTTTTATAAGCGTTCCATTTACCAATTAAGGTGTCGCCAACAAGGGTGATTTCAAATTTCCCATCGTATTTATCTGTGCCCGGTTCATCCAGAACAAAGGTAATTTTACCACCATCTTCTGATATTTTACCCAATAGTGGACGGCTGTTGCCCGAAACCACACTTTGCGCAATCACAGTATCTTTGGTTATTCTTTTAATATTGATGTTCAGTTTTTTAACCGCATCAGACATATCTCCTTCGTACTCCAATTCATCTGCTGTGTAAAAATCGCCAACCCAAAAACCATAAAGTTCCTTGTGGATTTCCTGCTGTGCAATGCCTGTTGTTTTTTCTTTATTTGTTTTTTTTGTGTCTCTGCATGATAGCATCAAAAAGGGAAGCAGCGCGAATAATAAGATTTTTTTCATCGGTATGTATCTGTATGTGTAGTCAAAAAATTTTCTTTCTGATCAGCCATTCGGCGATTAATAAGTTGGGTATCCAGCCTAGCCAGGCGATGATCTGGTAAACATCCATCGGGGCCGGGTGAAATAAATATACTAAAATAACTTTCCATAGCCTTAAGGTAATCGCAGAAGTTGCCAAAGCAAAACTGCGGTACATAAATTTCTGATGGGCGATTATTTTTCTTTTTAAAATGAGCTGAACTGCCTTTAGCGTAAACCAGAACCACAAAACCCCTAACATAATAAATGAGGTTTTAGCCATTAATCCCCCATTTGCAAACCAGCCGATAAAAATACCAGATGGCGCGGCAAGTAACAATACGAAGCCCACATACAGGTAGCCCAACCACTTATGCACTTTGGGATATTGCGCTAAAATTGTAGGATTAAACTGTGTAAAACCAGCCAACAGCACAAATATGGCACTGTATACATGCACATAAAATACCGGGAGATATGCTTTGATTCCTGATACTTCCGTCTGTTTAATCTGTAGGAAAGACACTTCACTGCTCAGCGGAATATAACGTAAGGTAATCTGCACCATTAGCACAAAGAAATAGGCAAAAAAAAATAGCCAGGCCAAACGTTTATAGCTGATGCCTTTCATTTATTTCTTGTTGAAGAGCGTAAGTAACTTTTTGTCGAAAGGTATTGCAATTAATTTATCATTTGCTACATCTTCCTCATAAAGCTGTTGCTTTTTTGGATCGAATACAAACCTTGCAATAACTGGCATCCGATCGGCATAACTTTCGTGCAGGTTAAAATTATAGGTTTTTGAATAACCCTCAGAAGGATCGGTTTTAGGATTCGGGCTACTCTCGAGCATAATGCCGTAAGAGGTACCACCGTTTTTAACAATCCTTTCGTAAAGACCTTTGGTAAGCTGTTTACATCTGGGAGAAGTTTCTACAATTTTATAGGCAATCTGCGCTTTAAAACTTTCTTTAACCTGGGCCTTAGATTGATATAATGAGGTTCCCAGAATCAAGAAAAGGATGAGGATGTTTTTCATAACTGAGTAGCGTTCTTTAAATATAAACTGTTGCACTGAGCCTGTCGAAATGCGCTAATTAAGTCTTCGACAAGCTCAGACTGACAAAATAAATGAGATTTATTAAATTTAAGAAGATTTCATCATCTCTAAAATATCATCAACGTATTTACGTTCATTGGCTAAACGTGGCACCTTGTGTTGCCCACCAAGTTTATCTTTCGCTTTTAACCAATTGTAAAAAGTATTTGCAGGTGCATTGTGTACTTTAGGTCGTGCTAAGGCCATGTCTTTAAAACGTTTGGCATCATAATCAGAATTAACTTCACGCAAAGTCTGATCCATAATATCTACGAACTTCTCAAAGTCGTTGGGTTGTTTGTCGAATTCGATGATCCATTCGTGTCCACCCGCTTTTTCACCTTTAAAGTAAATTGGTCCGGCGGTATAATCTTTAATTTCTGCACCTGTTTCTTGGCAAGCTTTGGTTAAGGCCTGTTCTGCGTTATCAATAATCACTTCTTCACCAAAAGCATTGATAAAGTGTTTGGTGCGCCCGGTAATTTTGATGCGGTAAGGAGAAAGCGAGGTAAACTGAATGGTATCGCCAATCATATAACGCCATAAACCACCATTTGTAGAAATCACAATGGCGTAATTTTTATGCAATTCAACTTCTCCCAGCATTAATGCCTTTGGATTTTCTTCACAGATATTCTCCATCGGCACAAACTCATAGAAAATACCATAATCCAGCATCAGCAACATCTCTTCTGAATGATCCTGGTCCTGAATCCCAAAAAATCCTTCAGATGCATTATACGTTTCCAGATAATACATTTCATTGGATGGAATAAGCTGTTTAAACTGTTCGCGGTAGGGAGCAAAATTTACCGCACCGTGGATATACAACTCGAGGTTTGGCCAAACTTCCAGTAAATTCTGCTTTCCGGTAAGTTCGAGCACCTTTTTGGCCAGTACAATCGTCCATGTGGGTACGCCCGAAATACTGGTTACATTTTCGTTGATGGTGGCTTCTGCCATTCTATCCATCTTAATTTCGTAATTGTCCATCAAGGCGATAGACATATCGGGTGTACGGTAATATTCGGCCCAGATGGGTAGGTTTTTAATCAATACGGCAGATAAATCGCCATAAAAACAATCTTCATTTAACTGATTAACCTGATGGCTTCCACCTAAAACCAAACCTTTTCCGGTAAACATCTGGTTATCGGGGCGGTTATTGCAGTAAATGGAAAGCATATCTTTACCACCTTTAAAGTGGCACTCTTCCAGCGATTCTGGAGAAACCGGGATAAATTTACTTCTGTCGCTCGTGGTACCCGATGATTTTGCAAACCATTTAATATCAGATGGCCAAAGGATATTCTGTTCGCCATTGAGCATGCGCTCAATGTAAGGCTTCAGTGTATCGTAATTCTGGATCGGAACACGTTCCTGATATTGTTGTGGGGTTAAGATGGTTTTATAATCGTACAGTTTGCCCCATTCGGTATTTTCGGCACTATCAATCAAGGTATGAAACCACTCTTCCTGAACGTCGTACGGATATTTCATAAAAAGCTCGATCTGGTGGATCCGCTTTTTCATTAACCAGGTAAAAATTGAATTTACAAATGCCATTTTTAAATGTTAAAATTAATGAGCTTCATTTTACCACAGATTTTCACAGATAAGCACAGATTTTTATACGGCGTAAATAATTTTATAGCAGTTTGTTTTAACATCGCGATTAGGCAACACACCAAATTAGAATTTGTTTGTCGGCAGAAATACTTTTGTTGCTGATTAATTTATTAAACATCAAATTTCTTACGTTTCAATACGAAGTTCGATCCAAGATAAACTTTTCTTACCATTTCGTTCTCTGCTAACACCTCGGGAACACCTTGTTCTAAAATTTTACCTTCAAAAAGCAGATAGGCCCTATCGGTAATGGAAAGTGTTTCCTGTACGTTGTGATCGGTAATTAAGATGCCTATATTTTTATGTTTCAGTTTGGCAACAATACTTTGAATTTCCTCTACCGCAATCGGATCTACCCCGGCAAAAGGTTCATCCAATAGAATAAAATTAGGGTTTGCGGCTAATGCACGGGCAATTTCGGTACGGCGGCGTTCACCTCCTGATAATAAATCACCACGGTTTTTACGTACTTTATGTAAACTAAACTCATTAATCAGCTCTTCGAGTTTATCTCGCTGCTCCTCCTTGCTCATTTTACTCATTTCTAAAATGGCCAGAATGTTATCCTCAACGGTAAGTTTTCTAAAAACCGATGCTTCCTGAGCCAGATAGCCGATGCCTTTTTGTGCCCTGCGGTACATCGGATCTTCGGTAATATCTTCTTCCTCTAAAAATATACGCCCCTCATTTGGTTTGATCAGGCCTACAATCATGTAAAATGAAGTGGTTTTCCCGGCCCCATTGGGACCTAAAAGACCAACAATTTCTCCCTGGCTTACATTGAAGGAAACATTATTTACAACGGTACGCTGTTTATATTTTTTAACGAGATTTTCGGCTCTTAATATCATATATTGATCTATCCGTCATCCTGAATTTATTTCAGGATCTTAAAAATTAGATGCTGAATCAAGTTCAGCATGACGATTTATTTTATAGTTAATTAACTTTTATTCCTTTAATATTTAACTGCAAGCGTTTCTTATCTCTCCACACGTTTTCTTCTAACGTATAACAAACCGAAAATGGCACTTTTGGTTGTAAAAGATTTTCAAATTCTGCCAGCCCGAATGCAATGCCTTCAAAAATAGGCGAATTTTGTTGTTTTATATTAATTTTTAAATGATTTGCACCAACAGCTATGGCATGCTGTGCGAGATATACGTTATGGGTAACAAATATAGGCGCCATATTTTCGGGTCCGAAGGGTCCCATTTGCGATAAAACGCGATAGAATTTACCATCAATCTGCGCCAGCTCAATTTCAGCATCAATCCTGATCATCGGCGTAAGCAGTTCTTCCGTGATACTAGCTGATACTATTTCTTCAAATTTATCTGCAAAGGCATCAACATTATGTTGCTGCATGGTTAAACCTGCCGCAAATTTATGCCCGCCGTATTGATCCAATAAATCGGCGCAACCGCTTAAAGCTTCGTATAAATCGAAACCCACTACCGACCGGCAAGAACCTGCTACATGTCCGTTAGATTTCGTGAGCACAATTGTTGGGCGATAATATTTTTCAGTTAAACGCGAAGCTACGATTCCGATTACTCCTTTATGCCAGTTTTCGTTAAATACAACGGTCGTTTTTTTGTTGATTAAAATATCACTTTCGCCAATTAAAGCCAGCGCCTCGCGGGTAATGTCCTGATCGTAAGTTTTACGCTCCGTATTCTTAAGGTTGATCAGTTCGCTTTGCTCTAATGCATTACTATCTACCTGGCAAAGCAACATGGCTACCGCATGTTTCGCATGGTCTATCCTTCCGGCGGCATTAATACGCGGACCTAATGTAAAAACCACATCGGTAATGCTGTAATTTTCGGTTTTGCCCGAAACTTCCATCAGGGCGCGTAACCCTTCGCATGGATTGGTATTTAATTTTCTTAAGCCGTAATAAGCTAAAATCCTGTTCTCGCCCACTACCGGAACAATATCAGCCGCGATGCTTACCATCACTAAATCTAAATATTGCAGGTAGGTTTCTTTCGGAAGCTGATGTTTTTGTGCATAAGCCTGCGCAAGTTTAAAACCAATACCGCAGCCTGCAAGTTCTTTAAAAGGATATTCGCAATCTGAACGTTTTGGATCTAAAACAGCAATGGCCTGAGGTAATTCATCTCCAGGCAAATGGTGATCACAGATAATGAAATCGACACCTAAAGTATTGGCGTAATCAATTTTATCGATAGATTTTATACCGCAATCTAATGCGATGATCAGCGAGAATCCATTTTCACTCGCATAATCAATCCCGGCCGTAGAAATCCCATAACCCTCCAAATATCGGTCAGGAATGTAATATTCTATATTTTTGGTGAGCTGAGAGAAGAAACTGAAGGCTAGTGCAACCGAGGTGGTACCATCTACATCATAATCGCCATAGATTAGTATTTTCTCCTGGGCAGCCAAGGCAGCTTCAATTCGGGCAACAGCAACATCCATATCCTTCATCATAAAAGGATCGTGCAGATGATTAAGATCTGGCCTAAAGAAATCTTTCGCCTGATCGAAATCACAGATATTACGCTGTACAAGTATTTGTGCAAGCGAGCGATCTATATTAAGTTGTTCTGCTATTTTTGTTACCTCAGCATCATTACAATCTGATGCCAGCACCCATCTTTTTTCCATTTATTCTGTCTCCGAACAGTAAATATACATTTTAATTGGATATGATGTTGGCATTCTTTGACAGGATGATGAACAAAACCTTCAAAAACAAAATGTTACATTTTACTTCGAATTTCCGGGGTAAGCCTGATAAAGCTTTATCAAATGTGCTTTCTGATCGGCATATTTGACATCATCAATTAAGTTTACACGCTCTGCCGGATCCCACGATAAATTGTAGAGCTCAGCCAGTTCTTTATCGTCTTTTTTCGTAATCCTCAGTTTCCAGTCACCATCTTTTACCCCTTCTAAAACGTAATTATGATAGTAGATGGGGCGGTGCGGTTTATTATAGTCTTTATTGGTAAGCAAAGCTGAAACCGACTCACCATCGTATACTTTTTGGGGTAATTTACTTTTGGTCCAATCGGCCAGGGTAGGGAAAACATCTAAATTTGAAATGGGTTTCGTCAACTGGGTATTGCTAAGGGTATGGCCTTTCCAGTACACAATAAAAGGAACGCGATGACCACCTTCGTAAGATATACCTTTCGAGCCTCTAAAAACGCCGGCTGAACCCACGTGGTAAAACCTGGTAAAACCATCATCGTACATGCGTTGTGGCGCATTAATCCAGGGACCATTATCACTCGTGAAGATAAAAATGGTATTATCGGCCTGTCCGGAAGCAACTACTTGTTTCCATATGGCAGCTAAACCTGCATCCATATCTTCGATCACATCACCCAGTTCGCCACCTGCGGAAGGGCTCTTCCTACTTTTCTGTGCGGCAAAAGCTACGGGTAAATGTGGCATATTTTGCGCCAGGTAAAGAAAAAATGGCTTTTTGGCCGCAGCACTTTGTTTAATAAACTTAATCGATTCCTTGGTGTAAGAACTCGTTAAAATACTATCATGAGGTTTGTAAATCTCTGGTTTATTATTTCTAAAAATCTTGATTGTGGTATCGGTTTTGACATAAGGAGCCCTGTAATCGTGGCTATACAACAGGCCATAAAATTCATCAAAGCCTTTTTTATTTGGCAACGAAACACCATGATCGCCCAAATGCCATTTGCCCACTAAAGCAGTGGCGTAACCCGATTGTTTCAGCATCTGCGCAATGGTAACTTCATCTTCAGGTATTCCGCGTTTATCACCAGGCCCAATTGGCCATGGCAAATCCATCCTGCTGCAATATCTTCCTGTAAGCAATGATGCCCTCGATGGTGTACAGGTTGGTGAAGTAGTAACAAAGTTGGTGGCTTTTATTCCTTTAGCCGCCATTCCATCTAAAAACGGTGTTTTAATCAGCGGACTTCCATAACATGAAATATCAGCATAGCCCATATCATCGGCCAATACAATAATTACATTTGGTTTTTGCTGTGCTTTTAACTGTGTAGAAAAACTGATCGCCAGCAGAAGAATTAAGATTCGAAAATTCATGCCTGAAATTTAAGCATCATATTTTACAAAAAAAGGAAGTATCCAAGCTTTTACCAAAACAATACTCAAGTTTAGATTATTACCTTTGTAGAAACATTAAAGATCGATATTTTGCAAGTTCACACCCTATTCGAAGGCACCTATTCTGTTGATGCAACAAAGAAATTTGTTCCTTTCGACCCAGCCATACATCATTTTAAAGACAGACCCGCATCGCTATTTATTAACGTTCAGCCTTTTTTAGTTGAACTGAAGAATGATTTGATTCTTTTTGACACAGGTTTAGGATTTAGTGATGACCATGGCGAACTCATTTTACACAAAAACATCCGCAATGCAGGTTTCGATCCTACTGATATAACCAAGGTATTAATGTCGCACTTACATTACGATCACTCTGGGGGTATGATTCATAAACAGGGGAACGATAAAGTGGAACTTAGCTTTCCTGATGCAGAGTATGTAATAAACCGTGGCGAATGGGAAACGGCTTTTAGCAGTACCTCATCTTCTTACCACACCGATATTTTCGATTTTGTTCAGCGTAACGCACAATTAAAATTTGTAGAAGGTGATGGCGCATTGGATGAAACCATTGCTTACGAATTTACAGGCGCCCACTGCCCTAATCACCAGGTTTTCCTTTTAACTGAAGGCAAACAAAAAGTATTTTTTGGAGGCGATGTTTTGCCAGAGCCTGAGGAACTGGTTAAAAATTTTATTGCCAAATACGATTTCGATGGCCGCAAGGCGATGGAATTACGTAAAGAATTTGGTAAAAGAGCGGCCGAAGAAAACTGGGAGTGTTTATTCTACCATGGCAAAAGTGCCGCAACCGGCTTTGTAGATGCCGTTGAGGGTGGATTTAGGATAAGGTAGGTTTAGGGTTTAGGGTTTAGGGTTTAGGGGAAACAGACCTATAGTGGATTTAGTATCAGTTGAGGCTAAGCCGGCAATTTATTATTTTCCTTTTATTGCCTATAATTTCATTGTTGCCTGCTTCAGCTGGCACATCACAAAAAAGGTCCCGATAAACATCGAGACCTTTCGCTTTTCAAGCCCTCCCATTAAAGAAGGGGTTGGTTGGATTATTTTTTTGCTACTAATTTCACAGCTAATTCGAAGTTATCATCAATTGCTTTGTCGCCAATGCTATCGAAGAATGATTTAGAACCGTAACGGATATCATATTTAGTTCTGTCAACAGTGATTTTTCCAGCTAAAGCAGAAACAGTACCATCTGCATTTACAGTTACAATTGCAGGGAAGCTTAATGGTTTAGTAATGCCTTTGATGGTTAAGTTACCTGTTACGGTTAGGTTTGCACCTGAACCAGCCACTTTAGTAATTACAAAAGTTGAAGTTGGGAATTTAGCAGCACCGAAGAAATCATCTGCTTTTAAGTGACCTTCTAATTTAGCACTACCATCTGCATCTTTGATAGAGTTCATATCGATAGTAAAAGTACCACCAGTTACAGTTTTACCATTAACGGCTAAAGTACCTGATTGCAATGCGATTGTTCCATTGTGAGAACCTGTTACTTTTTTACCGATCCAGGTAATGGTCGATTTTGCTGCATCTACAGTATAAGTTACTGGTTTAGTAGGGTTTTTAAAAGCTGACAATGCTACAACTGCCACTAATAAAAAAATTGAGCTAATTTTTAATTTCATTTTCTGGTTTTTTATAATTTGATACAAATATAGATTAACACCCGATCTCCTGTTGTTGACCTATGTTAAGTTTTTTCAAAAATAATCGGATTTATTTAAAATCATTCTATTGACTGCACAATTATAGCAATGGTTTAATTTGTTTACTTTTTTATGTGAATATAGAAAGGTATAAGGCCGAAGGTTTAAGGTAGAGGGTTTGCTTGGCATCGCCTAAAAAATGCAAACATTTACTACCTGCCTATCATGCTCAATTTTATTCTATACTGTTCATAGAAAAAATAATCTTCTATATTTGGAAAACAATATCAGACGCTCATGAAAATCAAAATTTACACCTCATTATATTTATTCAGCTTATTATTCATTGCAACAAGCTGTAATTTCAACAGTGCATATTTAAACCGCGAAGAAGATAAAAAAGAAGGGGAGAAAGTAGCCGATCAGTTTTACGCGCTACTTCAGCAAAAAGATTTGAAAAAATTAAGTCCGATCCTGAGCAATCAATTTAAAGCAGTAACCAGTACACAAAAGTTACATGACTATTTAACCGGAACTATAAACAAGTTAGGCGAAATAAAAAGCAAAAAATTAGATCACTGGGAAACGAAAGTAATCAGAGGCTCAAATCCATCTGCAAATTATGTACTATATTATGTTGTAGAAAGGGCAAAATTTCAGGCAAAAGAAACCGTTACCTTAACCGCAGAAAACGATCAGATTAAAGTTTTAGGCTACAATGTTAATTCTGAAGGTTTATTTAAATAGGAAGTATTTTATAACCCTAACAACATTTATTAAGGAAATTACATTTACCGTAAATGACTTATCCTAAAATAATGTCACCGTTCAAATATAAATTTTCAACTGCAATTAGCCGTCCCATCAACGAAAGTGGATATGCAAAAGAAATCCAGGTAGTGAAAGAATATATAGACGAAAGAAAGGGAAACATTATTTTAAAGAACAACTACGAACTTACCTTTAAGGGTAGTTATTCCAAGTGGAGGGGAGATATTTGCACTACAGTAGAAACAGGTAGTTTTACCATTAGTGAAAAAGGAGGAAAACTAAACCTTATTTACCGTATCCAAATAGATCCGGCTATGGTCTATCTTACTGCTATTGGTTTGACATTTTTGATTATATTTCATCAAGCTTGGTTCATTGGTATGCCCTTTATTTGGCTTGGAGGAGTGAATTGGATCACCACTTTAACAAGAAATAATTCGATGATGTACAATATCGCTTTTGAGATCGACAAACTGAGCCATAATATAAGCCCAAAACCGTTAACATAACTCAAAATGCCAAAGAAAAATTTACCCGATAATTTAAAAAATGGCATTGAAGCACTTTCAGGTATTTCAATGGATGGAGTGAAAGTACACACGAATTCGGATAAACCTGCGCAATTAAATGCTTTAGCCTATGCCCAGGGTGCTGATATTCATGTAGCAGCTAATCAAGAAAAACATGAGGCATGGCATGTGGTTGAACAGAAACAAGGCAGGGTTAAACCAACGGCTCCGTTAAAACCTAACATAAATATTAATGATAATGCGGGTTTAGAAAAAGAAGCCGATGAAATGGGGGCAAAAGCAACCAATATTTAATCATGGTGTCCGAGTTGCTCATAGCTCTCACCTAATTAAATATTGCTCCCACCTATTTGGTTTGACTTCAAACCTTTCATTCTTAAACCTGACAGCAGCGAAAATCCTTTTTGGTTTGCAGCCAATCCTGACAGTACCTACAAAAAGATTGAAGCGAATGGCAGGGCTGCAAGCACCGATGAAAAACTGACATTCATTTCTAAAAAAAATCTGCAAGCTTTATAAAATGAATTCATAAAACTTGCAGATGAATAGAATATAAAAACATATACTTTATGGAATACGAGTTTTACCAACATCAATAAAATATGAAAAAAGCAACAATCCTTTTAATATTTTTCACACTATCTAGCTTTGTAACACTAGCACAAAAGTCGTCAAAAAGCGAAAAACAATTTCTGGAGTGGTTTTTTATAAAAAACTTAAAAATCAAAGATGATCATATACTTTATGTCTCAAAAAGTTCGGTTTATGCTATTAAAGAGATGAAGAAGTATTTTGACAAAGACACTTTAACAGGCTTAATTTTAAGCAGGAAAATAACGGTTGCTCCCCAAATTATTTACACCAAAAATGAAAGGAAATACGTGGGGCGTAAAATAGAAAAATTAGAAACTGAAACTTTACCGGACAATATCTTACCATTTGCGAAAATCATAAGCTCAGATACCTTAAATCATATTTTCAACGATCGAACCAAGGGTTGGAATTACGCTTATAAAAAAGGAATTAAGGGCTATTACCATTTTACCAAACCCATTTTTTTCAGAAATGGCACACTCTGCATTTTTGACTATGGCTATGGTTGTGGTAATCTATGTGGATATGGAAATACCAGCGTTTATAAAAAAACAGATGATGGCTGGATCTTGTGTCTACAGTTAGATAACTGGATAAGTTAATTTGCTTATAGAGATCAATTTTTGATGACTGAGTAATCTTAACAAGGTTCTTACTTCAATTCTAAACCCAAAGAAAAACAACATTCATTGGCAAAAAAAATCTGCAAGCTTTATGAAATGAATCCATAAAACTTGCAGATGAATAGAATATGTTCGTGGCGACACGAACCTAGGCGGCGTTTTGAGGGGAAATATGGCGATGGAAAGAAAAACCTTAAACCCTCTACCTTTCCGCCTTCTACCTCACTAAGGTACGATCTCTTCCAGGTAACTTTCAATTGGCGGACAAGCACAGATTAATGCCCTATCCCCATGACTATCGTTAACACGACCAACTGAAGGCCAGAACTTGCGCTCTAACACATAAGGAAGCGGAAACGCAGCTGTTTGACGGCTGTAAGCATGATCCCATTCGTTAGCGGTAATTACCGAAACGGTATGCGGCGCATTTTTCAATGGGTTATCAACCTTATCTAAAGTACCGTTTTCTACTGCGGTAATTTCGTTTTTAATCGCGATTAAGGCATCACAGAAACGATCTAACTCATGTTTAGGCTCTGATTCTGTAGGCTCAACCATTAAAGTTCCTGCAACCGGGAATGATACTGTTGGTGCGTGGAAACCATAATCCATTAAACGTTTTGCAATATCTGTAACTTCGATTCCGAAAGCTTTGAACGAACGGCAATCTAAAATCATCTCGTGTGCACAACGGCCCTGAGCACCTGAATAAAGTACAGGATAATGTTGCTCTAAACGCGCTTTCATGTAGTTTGCGTTGAGAATCGCATATTTAGTAGCGTTGGTTAAACCTTCAGCACCCATCATCGCAATATAAGCGTGAGAAATGATCAGGATTGAAGCCGAACCCCATGGTGCAGATGAAACTGCGGAAATTGATTTTCCCTTATCAATATCAACCACAGCGTGGCCAGGAAGGTAAGGAACCAGGTGTTTAGCCACACCAATTGGGCCCATACCCGGACCACCACCACCGTGAGGGATACAGAAAGTTTTGTGTAAGTTTAAGTGACAAACATCGGCACCGATATTAGCCGGACTTGTTAAACCAACCTGTGCATTCATGTTTGCACCATCCATATAAACCTGTCCACCGTTAGCGTGGATGGTTTCGCAAATTTCGATAATGCTTTCTTCGAACACCCCGTGGGTAGATGGATAAGTTACCATCAAACACGACAGGTTATCTTTGTGTAATTCTGCTTTTGCTTTTAAATCTTCAACATCGATATTACCGTTTTCTAAAGATTTAACCACAACAATTTTCATATCTGCCATTGCTGCAGAAGCAGGGTTTGTTCCGTGAGCCGAAGCAGGAATTAAGGCTACGTTACGGTGGAAATCGCCTCTATCCTGGTGATAAGCGCGGATAACCATTAAGCCGGCATATTCGCCCTGAGCACCAGCATTTGGCTGTAAACTCATTGCCGCGAAACCGGTAATTTCACTTAACCATTTATCAAGCTCATTGAAAACAGAATAGTAACCCAATACCTGATCAGCAGGCGCAAATGGGTGTACACGACCGAAGTGAGACCAGGTAACCGGAATCATTTCTGCCGTGGCATTTAATTTCATGGTACAGCTTCCCAAAGCAATCATCGAGTGGCAAAGTGATAAATCTTTTGCCTCTAACGATTTGATATAACGCAACATTTCATGTTCCGAATGGTGCGCATTAAAAATTGGGTGTGTTAAATAAGCTGAAGTACGTTGTAAAGCTGATGGAATAACGGTTTCTACATTTTCTGCTACCTCAACCTGATCAGCAGCAATAGCTTTAACTTTAGCAAAGATTTTAGCAATCAAAGCTACATCTTCGAAAGTGCTGGTTTCGTCAAACGAAATGGTTGCAACGTTACCAACATAGTTTAAGTTGATTTCGTTATCGATACATCCTGAATGGATACCACCTTTTAAATCGCCTAAATCGAAACGAATGGTATCAAAATAAGCTGAGTTTAACTGCTCAAAACCTAAACCTTTTAAGGTAGAGGCCAGGCTGATGGCCAAACCATGTGTACGTTCTGCAATCGCTTTTAATCCTTTCGGACCGTGATAAGCAGCATAAAAACCAGCCATAATGGCCAATAATGCCTGTGCAGTACAGATGTTTGAGGTTGCTTTATCTCTACGGATGTGCTGCTCGCGGGTTTGCAAAGCCATACGTAAAGCGTAATCGCCATGGCTATCGATAGTTACACCGATAATACGACCCGGGATATTACGTTTATATTCTTCTTTAGTGGCAAAAAATGCAGCATGTGGTCCACCAAAGCCCATTGGTATACCTAAACGCTGGGTAGTACCTACCACTACATCAGCTCCCCATTCGCCCGGAGGCGTTAACAAGGTTAAGCTTAAAATATCGGCAACTACCGTTAATTTAATATTTTGATTGTGCAATGCCGATGCGAAATCCTTGTAATCGAAAACCTCACCGTTTCCTGCCGGGTATTGAACAATTGCACCGAAGAAATCTTCAGTAGCTACGAAATCTAAGTGACTACCGATAACCAGTTCAATGCCGTAAGGATTAGCACGTGTTTTTAAAATATCGATCGTTTGAGGGAAAAGCAATGCTGAAACGAAGAACTTCTTAGCCGCCTGGTTTTTACGCAAACTATATTGCATAAACATCGCCTCAGCAGCAGCAGTACCTTCATCCAATAAAGATGCATTGGCAATTTCCATTCCGGTTAAATCGATAACCATCGTTTGGAAATTTAACAAAGCCTGTAAACGACCTTGAGCAATTTCTGCCTGATATGGTGTATATTGCGTATACCATCCTGGGTTTTCGAATACGTTACGTAAAATTACACCCGGCGTAATGGTATCATAATAACCTTGTCCGATAAAGCTTTTGAAAACTTTATTCAACAATGAAGTTTGTTTTAAAGCACCAAGATATTCAGTTTCTGATTTCGCTGCAGGCAAGTTTAAAGGCTGTTTTAACCTGATTGCCGTCGGAACAGTTTGTTCTATCAGCTCATCAATAGAATTTACGCCAACAGTTTGCAACATTTCGGCTGTATCTGCCTCATTTGGCGCAATATGACGATTTTGAAAATCTTCCTTGTAATGGATATTTAAGCTCATGCGGTATGAATAATAAATTTGCGTGCAAAGGTAGCAAAAACGAAGCTGTATTTTGCTATATATCAGTGTAAAAAAGGTGTCCTATTTACACTTAAAAGCGACAAAATAGGTAGATTTTATACGCAAGGCAAAAGACAAACGTTTGTTCGTTTTTATTTAAGGTGTAATTATTTAGAAAGCAGTGGCTGTACTAAAATTTAAGTTTGTTCCCGCTATCCGCTACAATCTTTTTGTTACTCCCTGTCATGTTGAGTTGCTGCAAACAAAAAGGATTTTCGCTACTATCGGGTTTAAAAACATAAGTAGCTGCAAGAAACCAAGGTTCATATTTCGTGAGGTGGCTATTTTTTTCGATAGAAATAAACCCTGCCTCCAATATATCCCACATCGTTGCGACGCACTGATTTCAGATCTTTATCCAACTGATCGGTTTCTTTGATGTCACCAAAGTGAATTACAGGTCTTATATATTTTTGCAAAACACCGTCAAAAACCATTGACACTACCACTGATCCTGATTTTTGCTCTGGCAATCTGTAACTATAAAAAGTTCTTCGCAGGCATCAAATGGGGTAATTAGATCTACGTTGGCCCATTGTCCACCATGATCGGCATAACCAAGTTTATTTACTGATCGTTCCGGCCAGGGTCCATTATTAAATAAATAATCTTTAAATAATACTATGGCAACTTTAATTTCAATCAATCTTCCACTGAAGAGTCCATTTGAAAAGCTTTTTTTTGCTACGAAAAAACTATCCAACTCCTTATTTAAACCATCCGCGTTAGATCTTTTAAACAGACCTCCTCTGCCCACATTAAATCCGATATAATTAGTATTAGCTAAACTGCCCTTTGAAATTTTTCCTTCCTTAACTTTAGCCTTGATCACATCTTGCAAATCTTTCGAAAATTTCTCATATCCTTCTCTGGGTTCTGGGGGAAGGGCCATCGAAATAAAATCATAAACTGTATCAGGATGAAAATACTTAACATAAACCATGGCGCTATCTAAGTAATCATCGAAAAAAACATTCCCCTCCAATCTAAGCGCTTTTTGTCCTTTTAATGATTTATTCAATTGAACATTGAGCAAGGTTACTTTAGTTTTAGGTAACATTTTATTAATGTCACTGAGCAGTTCATACCGATCAAAATCTTTATTAGATTGTATCTTAAAAGCACTTTTTAAACTCCTGACATTTGTACCGGCTAAACACTTTTCAAGTACTTTTTTAACTTGTAGCAAAGTATTATCAAGCCGATTTTCTTCATAAATGGATTGCCCAAAAGCCGAGCATAACGTGACGGATAGCAATAGTACTAAAACACTCCTTTTCATACTACCTGGGCTAATTTTTTGAAGAAAATTTCACTTATTATGGCTTTGGCCTTTCAACTTTAGTCTTTCAACCTATTTCTGCACCTTCCAGCCTTCATCTTTACTCAACTTTAATTTATAGGTTTTGGTAATGAAGTTGCTGTTTTTATTGGCGTCCTTATCAAAGGGTTCGAAATCGGTACTTGTCATTTTAAGTGACACGGTAACTTTTGCCGTACTCGAATTAACCTGCGAAAAATCTACAGGCTTTTCATCGGCCAAAACATATTCTACCACTTTTACGGTTGCTTTATCGCCATCCTGCTTTAAAACCAATGGACTCGCTTTATCGGTTAAGGTAATCTGGTAAACGAAACTGCTATCTTTTGAAAGGAATTTCTTTTTAGCTGCTTTCAAATCCAATGTCACCAGGCCTTTGCTGGCTAAAGTTTTATATTTACCCAGTTCAAACATATCGTTTGTACTGTTAAACTTTATTTCCCCAAAGTTGAAACGTGTAGTTTTATACTCAGGATTAGCTTTTAAATAATCAGTGATTACCGCTCCGGCCTCATCCTGGTTAATGGTGGTTTTGTTTTTACATCCGGCTAAACCGATAATGATAAAGGATAAAATATAAATAGTTAGTTTTTTCATGTTTAAATGCTTTATGCTTTTTAAAGATATTTATTTTTTTGATAAGTCGGAGGTCAGGAGTCGGAAGATTATTATTTCGAAAAATAACCATATACCTTCAACCTTCCTACCCTCTACCTTTTTTCAAATATTTTAAATTAGGCAAAACCATCGCCGATAAAATTACCACCACACCAACCCACCTTAAAAACGATACTTGCTCTTGCAATACAAAACCAGCCATCATTACAGCAACAGGCAATTCTGCCGCGCTTAATATCGAACTCATGGCTGTTCCAATTCTGGGCACACCTTCAGCAAAAAATAAAGGTGGAATTACCGTGCCGAAAACCGAGATGATTAATCCCCATTTCAATAAACTTCCGTTTAAAGCACCGTTATATAAAAATGTTGGTGGAAAAATAATAAAGATGAGGATGCAGGCACCGGTAATCATCAGGGCGCTTTTTTGCAGTGGTGCATATTCGTTTCCGATTCTGCCACTTAGCAACAAAAAGCCGGCATAACAGATTGCCGCCAGTAAGCCAAAACCTATACCCTTTAAATCCATACTTTCGATACTTGTTTCGGCCATTCCGCTCGCTAAAACCGTACCGCCTAAAACCAATAAAATGGCAAAAAGTTGTAAACCCGTAGGTTTCTTTTTAAAGATCAGGTATTCCATTAAAATACTCATCCAGATAAACTGCATCAGCAAAATAATGGCAACAGAGTTGGGTACAAGCTTTACACATTGATAGTAAAAGATGCTGACTAAGCCTGTACAGGTTCCGGCTAACACCATTTTCCACCAGGGTGTTTTGGCAACAATCGCTTTGGCTTTGTAACTGGCGGTTCTACGCTGAAAGAAAAACAGCACCCATAAAATTACAGCCCCGAAAAAAGCCTGCGCCCCGGTAACATCGCCTAAAGTATAACCCTCGTGATAGGCCAGTTTAACAAAAGTAGAAAGGATGCCAAAACTACAGGCACCAAAAAAAACAAGGAGAATTCCTTTTAACATATATTTCGTTATTTAACCGCTAAGGGCGCTAAGTGTTTCGCAAAGAAGCTCAAGGCATCATTAAAAGATGCACCCAACTTTGCGTTGCTTTGCGTCATTTTTCTTTGCAGTGTTTGCGGTTATAACTAAGCCAGCTGTTGTAAATATTTCTGAATGGTAGTTTCCAGCCCCAAATAAAGCGCATCGCTAATTAAAGCATGACCAATTGAAACTTCCAATAATCCCGGGATACTCTGTGCGAAATAATGCAGGTTATGTAAATCGAGATCGTGCCCCGCATTAATTCCCAAGCCGAGTTTATTGGCATGGTGCGCTGCAGCAATATAACTTACAATTGCTTTTTCGCGGTCGGCAAAATAATTATGTGCATAGGCCTCCGTGTACAATTCAATCCGGTCTGTTCCGGTTTCTACAGCGCCTTCAACCATTTCTACCTGCGGATCAACAAAAATAGAAACACGGATGCCTTCTTTCTGGAAAACGCCTACCATTTCTTTCAGGTAATCTTTATGTTTAAGGGTATCCCAACCGTGATTTGAAGTAATCTGACCTTCAGCATCGGGCACTAAAGTCACCTGGGCAGGTTTATTGGCCAAAACCAGGTCAACAAATTTATCTTCCTTACAATTTCCTTCAATATTAAATTCAGTAGCAATAACTGCTTTTAAATCGTAAACATCCTGATAACGAATATGGCGTTCATCCGGGCGCGGATGCACGGTAATTCCCTGCGCGCCGAAACGTTCGCAATCTAATGCAACCTTAACCAGATCAGGATTATTACCACCACGGCTATTGCGGAGTGTAGCAATTTTATTGATATTAACCGATAACTTTGTCATGCAGCAAAGATAAGGCTTTGCCCCTGTTAATCTTAAACCTTAAAAAAATTTGACTTTTTTTTGCTCATATTTGCTTCCTGTAAATGAACCCGAAGGACACCAGATTATATAAAATATTAATTGCGCTAATTGCAGCGGTGAGTACCCTGGCACTTTTTGGTGGCGTAATGGAACCTGATTCGGCACTTTATGCTTCTATCGCCAAAAATATGGTGTTGAGGAACGATTGGGTGAATATTTATGTACGTGGTGCCGATTGGTTAGACAAACCACATTTAACCTTTTGGCTGGCAGCTGCATCTTTTAAAATCTTTGGCATTACCGCTTTTGCATACAAACTTCCTTCTTTTTTGTTCGGCTTATGGGGTGCCTGGTATGTTTACAAACTCGCAAAAGATATTTATGGCGAAAAAACAGGGTTAATGAGTGCGCTGATTTTTTTAAGTTCCCTGCATATCCTCATTTCCACTTTTGATGTCCGCGCAGAGGTTTATATCACCACCTTTACCTTAGCAGCTATTTATCATTATTACAAAGCACATCAGAGCACTTTCTGGCACATTGTTGCAGGTTCTTTTTTCGCGGCCTGTGCCATTATGATTAAAGGCATATTTGTCTTGATTCCGGTTTTTGGAGGTTTTATTATTTACTGGTTATTAACCCGTCAGTTTAAACAGCTGTTGAAACCAAAATGGTGGCTGGCCATTATCCTCATTTTCATTTTTATCATTCCGGAATTATATACTTTATATGTTCAGTTTGATTTGCACCCCGAGAAAGTGGTATTCGGAAAAACCGGCGTTTCGGGCTTAAAATTTTTCTTCTGGGATAGCCAGTTTGGGCGCTTTTTTAACAACGGCCCAATAAAAGGTAAAGGGGATATTTCATTCTTTTTGCACACTACCCTTTGGGCATTTTTACCCTGGTCGGTATTGTTTTATGCGGCGGTGGTAAATCTTTTCAAAAAGAAAAACCGAAGTGATTTACCTGCAGAAAGCATCATGATCTGGACCAGTGCGGCGATTACTTTTCTGTTGTTTTCATTGTCCAAATTTCAGTTACCACATTATATCCTGATTATTCTGCCACAGTTTGCCATCATAACGGCCTTGTATTTACAGAAGTTGGAAGGCAAAGCCCTAAAAGTATTTTGGTATACACAGAGTGGAATATTATTCATCTTATTGGTCTGCTTAATTGGTATTGGCTATTATTCAGGCTTCAATTTTGGCTATTATATCATTGCATTTCCATTTGTGGGTTCAATTCTTGGGATTTTCCGTAAGATAAGCCTGCAATCGCTTATAATCAGGAGTATAGTTGTTGCAGCAACAATCATGATTTTTCTCTCGGCATTTTTCTACCCATCAGTTTTGAAATATGAATCTGGCATGCAGGCAGGGATCTGGTTAAAAGAAAATTATCCGAAGGCCAAAGCTGCAGTATTGATGTATCCTGATGCGTATTCTTTCGATTTTTATGCCAATGGCGAACCCAAATACTTCTGGAGCTACGAGGATCTCAACCAATCGAAAGATGAAAAGGATCTGATTATCTATACTCCGGCATCAGAACTGGGAAGGTTAAAAACAGAATACCATGCCGAAGTGTTAAAATCTTTTGAATATTACCACATCACAAAGCTTACTGGAAAATTTATCAACGCCAAAACTCGTCCACAGGTTTTAGAACAGTTTTATTTGGTTAAAATACATTAACATGGATTTATTTTTCCGCATCTTAAAATTTGGATTAACAGGTTTCCTCGGAATGGCAATCGATTTCGGGGCCACCTGGTTATGTAAGGAGAAAATCAAGATAAACAAATACATCGCTAATGCCATCGGCTTTACCTTGGCGGTAACCAATAACTACCTCATTAACCGCGTATGGACATTCCAAAGCACCAATAGTCATTGGGGAACGGAATTCAGCAAATTTTTAGTGGTGAGTTTAATTGGTTTGGGGCTAAACACCTTTATCATTTACCTGTTCCATCAAAGGAAAAATGGCACTAATTTTTATGTGGCTAAATTTTTTGCGATTTTAATTGTTTTTGTGTGGAATTTCTTAGCGAATATGCTGTTTACGTTTAGGTAATTTTCCTTTCACCATTAAGGTCATTAAGAATAGATCAACATAGCTTGCCAAATCCTATTATTATTGAACCACCTTAGTCACCTGAGTGCACCTGAGTTTCAAGCTTTAGAAAATATTTAAAGTAAGGTCCTGAAACAAGCTCAGGATGACGCTTGCCTTAGTACACTTAATTATGCAATTGGTAGGATACGAATGAACTAATGACAAATGAACTAATGACAAATGAACCAATGACCAATGACCAGTGACCAGTGACCAGTGAACAAATGAACTAATAACCAAATGAACTAATTTAAGTAACGTTTTTGCCAATAAAGTAGAATACCACAAGCCATATTAATCCTTTAATCAGGAAGAATAAAAACCCAATCAGCCCTACCCGCTTAAACCATAATTTTACTTTTTCTTTGTTCATGGCGATGTTTGTAAAGATAATGGATTTGGCTTAAATTAGAAAGATTTTAAATAAGGAAATATGAAGTTATCTAAATCTTTGCTCCTCACTATTTTTGGTATTTGTTTTTTAAGCATTGAAATTTTTGGACAGAATTTTGATGATGTTAAACGTTACAAAGTAAATTTTGCGGTTGCCACTCATGCTGGCCAAAAACTGATCGGGCTTAGAAGTTTCACCGCAAATAATCAAAAATATTTACTGTTGGTTGATCCTGAAACTTTAGATACAAAAATCGACTTGGCGAGCAATTACACGACAAGTAGTTTACAGTTTCAGAATGTATTGGCGATTTTCAAAAACACCGCATACATTAAATCAATCGAAGCCGCAGCAGCTAAAGATTTACAGCTTCAAAATGCAGGGATCGATCATGCCATACCAAACGAAAAGGGCATAACCTTAACCATCGATCTTTGTCCATCGCATAAAGCTCTCGACAGGATTATTTTTCAATCTGTTTTTGACGAATTTAAAAAGATAGAGCAACCTGCGCCACTCGCAATTTCGGTTTCTGGCAAATGGATGTTAAAACACCAGGATGACCTGAACTGGCTGAAAAGTCTGGTTGCGAAAAAAGAACTGAATATTACCTGGGTAAACCATACCTACAACCACGAGGTAAACAAATTACCTTTAGCTGAAAATTTTCTTTTGGCCCCAGGTACTAATTTAGATGTAGAAGTCTTAGAGAACGAGAAACTGATGATCAGAAATGGCCTGACACCTTCTGTATTTTTTCGTTTTCCAGGTTTGGTATCAGATAAAACTATTGTAGAAAAAATTGAGGCCTATGGATTAATTCCGATTGGAAGTGATGCCTGGCTGGCCAAAGGACAACAGCCAAATGCGGGCAGCATTGTATTGATCCACGGCAATGGAAACGAAGAAATCGGCGTGAAAGATTTTATCCAGTTATTAAAAACCAGGCAGGTAGATGTGAAAACCAAACAATGGTTGCTGTTCGATTTACGACAGGGTTTGGAAAAGGAATTTGAATAACCTGCTTTTTAAATGCAAAGGGCGCATGCCCCTGCTTATGATCGTCATTGCGAGAAGGAACGACAGCCTGTCCCGACCTTTCGGGGAAGCAATCTTAAAAGGATCACTTCACGGCTAAATCATTAAGATTGCTTCGTCGGCCGAAAAAGCCTTCTCGCAATGACGGTTTATTTGAACTATTTCTTAACCGGCAACAACTTGATTTCTTTAGCTTTGAAGCGGTTATTTACGATTTCGCCGGTCACCTCTGCTTTACTTATGGCATTGCAAAAGCCATGTTCGCCATGGGCATCGCCAAAATCGTCGATATTTTTCCCATCAACAAAATGAGGTTTACCATCTATTTTCACGGCCAACTCGCAATCTTTACCTTTCATTTTAAACTGGCATTCGCCACAGGCAATATCTACCGTTTGTTTGGTGATTACTTTTGCTGTTGCAGCTTTTTGAGGTGCGGTTTGCGCATGTGCAGAAACTGCAAATACACCAAGAACTAATGCAAATATTAAATTTTTCATCGTATTTTCTTTTTCCAAATGTAAGTTTTAAGCAGCAAAAGAACCACAATCTGCTGTAAAATAAACCTGATAGAAATGGATATACTTTTTGTTCTGCCTTCGACCATGCTTAGGATGACAACAAAAAGATTGGAATGAATAGCAGGACTGAAAGCTCCGAAGAGCAATGAACTTACGTTTTCAAAAAACAACTAAGGACACCCTCCGATAAACCGGAGGAAATAAAAAAGGGATATGCAAATCTGCACATCCCTCTTAAAATATCGACTCCAGACTCTCGACTGAAGACTCAGGACTAATACCTGTAAGTATCTGCTTTGAACGGACCTTCTACCGGTACACCGATATAATCAGCTTGGTGTTGATCCAAAACATCTAATTCTACACCGATTTTTTCTAAGTGTAAACGGGCAACTTTTTCATCTAAATGTTTAGGCAAAGTATAAACCTTGTTTTCGTAAGCAGCAGTGTTGGTCCAAAGCTCTAACTGAGCCAAAGTTTGGTTAGTAAACGAGTTACTCATTACAAAACTTGGGTGTCCAGTTGCGCAACCTAAGTTAACTAAACGACCTTCAGCTAAGATGATCACATCTTTACCATCAATGGTATATTTATCAACCTGAGGTTTAATTTCCACTTTAGTATCGCCATAAGCACCGTTTAACCAAGCCATATCGATTTCGTTATCGAAGTGACCAATGTTACAAACAATCGCTTTATCTTTTAATGCCCTGAAGTGTTGTTCGCGAACGATATCACAGTTACCAGTGGTGGTTACCACGATATCTGCTTCTTTAATTGCAGTAGCTAATTTTTTCACTTCGTAACCTTCCATTGCAGCCTGTAGAGCACAGATTGGATCAATTTCAGTCACAATAACACGTACACCTTGTGAGCTTAACGATTCTGCAGAACCTTTACCCACATCGCCATAACCGCAAACCACAGCCACTTTACCAGCCATCATTACATCAGTTGCACGACGGATCGCATCAACCAACGACTCACGACATCCGTATTTGTTATCGAATTTAGATTTAGTTACCGAATCGTTCACGTTAATTGCAGGTAGGTGCAATGTTCCGTTTTTCATTCTTTCGTACAAACGGTGAACACCAGTAGTGGTTTCTTCTGATAAACCTTTAATGGCTGCAATTAGCTCAGGATATTTATCAAAAACCATGTTGGTTAAATCGCCACCATCATCCAAAATCATGTTTAATGGTTGTTGCTCCGGACCGAAGTGTAAAGTTTGCTCAATACACCAGTCGAATTCTTCTTCATTTAAACCTTTCCAGGCATAAACCTGAATACCAGCAGCAGCAATTGCAGCAGCAGCATGATCCTGAGTAGAAAAAATATTGCAAGATGACCAGGTAACTTCAGCACCCAGTGCAGTTAATGTTTCGATTAATACAGCCGTTTGGATGGTCATGTGCAGACAACCTGCAATACGCGCACCTTTTAACGGTTGTGTTGGACCGAATTCTTTACGTAAACTCATTAAACCTGGCATTTCTGCTTCGGCTAATCCGATTTCTTTACGGCCCCATTCTGCCAGTGAAATGTCCTTAACTTTGTAAGGGATATAAGTTGTCTCTACTGATGACATAATTATTTGTTTTTAAATGTGATGCAAAGTTACCACATCCCTTTGTGAAAGCCAAATAATTAAAAGCACAAGGTGGTTTACGGATTGTAAAATCTATTTACGATTATATTCAAAATCTTATGGCCAAGCCGGAATACACCTGAAGAGATAGCCCATAATTTGAAAAGCAAAACCAGCAGTACTTAGGTCAGGTTCTGCCCTGCCATACACTATAGCTCCGATGAGAAATCGGAGGCTGACGTTCTTGTCAGGTTTAGGTTACATAAAACTGTGCTCCGTTTGTAAAGCGGAGATCAACCTAAAATAAAACTTTGATATCCAGCTAATTATTTCTTAAATTGTTATAATCAAATTAACAGTTATGAAAAGCGTAAAACACTTGTTAGATACCAAACAGGTACGAATTATCTCGGTATCAGAAAATATTTCTGTTTTAGATGCCTTAAAAGTAATGACAGAAAAGAACATCAGCGCGGTATTGGTCATGGAAAACGACCGGCTGCATGGCATTTTTACGGAACGCGATTACGCCCGGAAGATTATCCTTCAGGGTAAATCATCAAAAGATACCCTGATTAAAGAAGCCATGACGGCCAGCCCGATTACGATTAATTTAAGCGACAGTATTGATTATTGCATGGAGCTGATGACCGATAAACACATCCGCCATTTACCTGTTGTAGAAAATAACGAAGTAAAAGGAATGGTTTCCATCGGTGATGTGGTTAAATTTATCATTGCTGATCAAAAACAGACCATTTCGCAGCTGGAAAGCTATATTAGCGGCTAGTGCTGATACTAGTAATATTGCTGTCTAATTTTGGTTGGTGAGACACCAACCAATAGATAGGGCCTAAACTTTTGCCGCAACTTTATCTTCTGTTTTGCTGGATTGGTGCATTTCCAATTTTCCGTTGTACTGTGCGCCCAGCTCAATTTCCAGGGTATCTGTTTTAATGTCGCCATTAACTTTACCTGTCTTTTTTATTTCCAGGTTTTGGGTTTTTACGTTTCCGTTAACGGTACCATAAATAATGGCAGAGCCCGTTTGGATATCGCCTTTAATCATGCCCTTTTCGCCTAAAACAATACCACCTTCCACATTAACGTTTCCAATTACAGTGCCATCGATCCTGATTACTGCTTTTCCCTTTAATTCGCCGGTAATGGTAAAGCCAAGGCCGATTAGCGTTGAAATTTCTTGCTGGTTTAAGTCTTTAATTTGGTTGTTTTTCTTGAACATGTTTCTTACAAGGTTAAAAAGGATCTTGGATTGATAACTTTACCGTTTTTGTGTACTTCATAATGTAAATGCGGGCCGGTTGATCGCCCTGTTGAACCGGCTTTGCCAATGTTGTGGCCGGCTATTACATTCTCATCAACCTTTACCAAAATTTTAGAGAGGTGGCCGTAATAGGTTTCGAAGCCATTGCCATGTTTAATCACAATGCAATTGCCATAACCGCCTCGTCGTCCGGCAAAAATAACTTTGCCATTTGCTGTACTTTTTACAATGTCGCCATAATTAGCCCTGATATCGAGCCCTTTGTGTGTCTCTACATTTTCGCCACTGAAAGGATTTTCACGGTGACCATATCCTGAGGTAATGGTACCTAAATGCGGGTAACCCATTGGGGTATAAGCTACGTTGTAAGCAATTTTACTCAGGTAGTTATCGTAAAATTCGCCGATCTCCTCAGCCGATAAGATCTCATCACTTTCTTCTCCACCTTCGTTACCTGTTAAAATTGGCTTTAGTCCTCTTGCCTTTAAATATTTGTTTATGGTCAGCAGTTTTTTATCGATCGATTGATAATGCTTTTTTAGCGAAGAAGTATCGATAACCGATAATTTGTCTTTACTTTTTAAAAGTGCCATTTCGAGTTTATACTTGGCGAGTTCGATGCTGGAATTACTTCGGACGAGGTAAAATATACTCGCAATGAGGATTAAAAATAGGCCAAGAATACCTAAAATATACTTTTTCCAGTGTACGACATAAGCTGTTGGAACTTGGATGGGTTTGCTTGAACTTTGATTTTTATTTACAAAAATTACGGTTGTTTTGTTCCGTTTTCTGTTCATTTTTACTCAGATTTTTTGTTTGGGACTAAAACAAATATATGACTAACAACCACATAGTCAAAAACTAAGTCCCGTTTTAACACTTTCAGGAATAAAAATAACAATGCTTTAACATCGATTTAAGCTTCACTATGTGGCTTATGCAAGTTTAAATACGGGTGTGTAACATTTAAGTGGCTTACATTGTAAACTATTTAGTAATGGTTAAAACGAGTGCACAAAGAAAGATTTTCCACTACGATCGAAAAATGACGGATGATCTTGCGCCAATTAATTATTATATCTGTGCAAACCCAATAGCTATATAATCAACCTAACGGTTATTTCCACCTCCACTCGCCGGCAATACTCAAGGGCTCCTTTAGGTTCTGCGACTCCAAGAAAGTTCTTAATTCTTCTTCACCCTGTACACCAACAGGAATTTTCGGGGTATTGGCTAAAGCGTAAGTTAACATGGCACTGTAACGAACGGTATTTTTAAGTTCCTGCTCATCTACCAGTTTAAAGCTATCACCATCTGAGTGATAAAATGGGCCAGAGTTGTTTGGCAGTTTACCACCAAAACCGCCGCCAGTAGGGATACCTTCTAACATAAATGGCTGGTGATCGCTATGTAAACCTGCACCTGCATTAAACAGATTTTTGAAACCGGTATCTATTTTCACAATATCAGTACCCCAAGCGGTAAATAATTCTTTCATTTCTGCTCTTGAGGTAGAAAAACCCTTAGGATCGTTGGTCATATCGTAGTTCAACATAAACTTCACCTGGTTTAAGGTTTTGTCTTTTTTAGCCTGATCGATATAAGCTTTAGAACCTAACAAGCCTTGCTCTTCGCCCATAAACAGCACAAATTCTACCGTACGTTTGGTTTTTAAATTCAGCTTTTTAAAAGTACGTGCCATGTCCATAATGGCAAAAGAACCTATTCCATTGTCGATTGCGCCTGTTGATAAATCCCAGCTATCTAAATGTCCGCCCACTACAATTTTATCTTTAGGTAATTCGGTCCCTTTGAAGGTAGCCACTACGTTTCTGGCTTTGATCAAACCAGAGAAATTGGTCATAGCAATGTGCGCGATCTGTGGCTGCGATTTAATTTTTTCCTTCAAAGCCGTACCATCTTCCAGTCCAATACAAATAGCCGGTATGGAGATTAATTTACCAGTTACCGAAGCGGTTCCGGTTAAAAGTACGCCACCTTTTACGGTATTGATGATGATGACACCAATTGCACCATATTTTGTGGCAATGGCCGTTTTTTCTGATCGGTGCAATGACTTGGTTCCGGCTGGAGAGCCTGGCAACACCCCTAAATAAATCAGGGCGATTTTACCTTTAAACTTCTCCGGACTGGCCTGATAATCTGCTTCCAGTCCATTACCCGCATCTACAATATCGCCTGTAACATCTGCACTCACCGGCGAATGTGCTAGCGTAACGGCCTTCATTTTAGTCAGGCTGTTTTTATCTTGACCAATTTCTACACTGATGGTTTTCCTTGCCCAGCTTTCGACTTCAAACGGTTGGAATTTCACTTCACAACCATAAGATTTTAATAAATCGAAAGCGTACTGCTCTGCTTTTGCGCCGTTTGCAGAACCTGTTAAACGATGACCGATGGTTTCGGTTTCATATTTAAGTGTTTGATAAGCTTTTGAGTTTTGCTGAACATCAGTATTAATTTTGGCAAAAACATCACCGAATTTATCCTGGGCATTTGCAAATAAAGCGGTACAAAGAAGCGCTGCAGAGAAAAGATATTTCATTAAGAATAATAGTTTATCTGCTGAAAGTACAAATTTTAGCATGAGATTGCTAGCTGTAACGTATATTTTGCTTTTGGGTAATATCAGAAAAGTATATTTTTATCCCAAGAAAAAGAATTAACAGTCTTTTCCCCATCCACAACCATGCCTCGGCTCACCGCCGCCGACGGGCTCTTTCTTTTCCCTTGATAGAAAAGAAACAAAAGATCAAGGCTTGCATCCTTTCTTGTTAAAAACTACAAAAATCTCAATTGCGACAGTCTATAGGCTCTTTCCTAACCTCGTTGCCATCACACTCGCTTAAACACTGCCTTGGCCTGTGGAAGTATTAGTGAAACTGCAAAGATTTTTGTGCTTTTTCCTACGAAAATCTGCCAGGCCACACAGCAAAGTACAGTTACCTCACCTAATGCTTTGCACCATAAAAAGCTTGAATGCACTAAGGTGACTTAGGTGGTCAAAATATTTTAGCAGTAAATACCTTTGATGATAGCCTTAAGGCTTTACATGCACTTTTTTCTTTGGGAAAGCCAGCGAAGCCACAATACTAATCACCAGGATACTCAGAATCACGATTAATGAATGTTCGGTAGTGAAACCCCATTTCTCCAGATAGGTATGCCCCAACATTTTCACCCCAATAAATGCCAATAACACGGCTAATCCGGTTTTTAAATAGTGGAATTTATGGATGATATTAACCAACAGGAAGAACATAGAACGTAAACCCATGATGGCAAAAATATTAGAAAAGAATACGATGTAAGGATCTTTTGTTACCGCAAAAATAGCTGGAATAGAATCGACCGCGAATAACAGATCGGTAAATTCAACAATCAGCAGCACCAAAAATAGTGGCGTAACTAGTGTTTTATGGTTAATTTTTACGAAGAACTTTTTCCCCTCGTACTTAGGGTGGATAGAAAATATTTTCGAAGCCCACTTAACCACGGGATGATTTTCGGGATCAATCTTATCATCTTCATCTTTACTGAAGAACATTTTTACGCCCGTAAAAACAAGGAAAGCGCCAAATAAATATAGTATCCAGGCAAATTTTGCAATCAGTGCCGCACCGACAAAAATGAAGATGAAACGCATAATAATGGCACCCAGGATACCCCAGAACAATACGCGGTGATAATATTTTTCTTCAACGGCAAAGGCAGAAAAAACGAGTACAATTACGAAGATATTATCTACAGAAAGTGCATACTCAATTACATAACCCGTCAAAAATTCTAAGCCGAGGTTTTGCCTATAAATCGCTAAACTGCCTTCAAAATCATCAGGAAGCAGCTTAATATGATGCTGATGGTTAATTACAATTTCCCTGAGGTGTGCAAAATCTTTTATTCCATGGAGCTGATGCCCTTCGGTTAATAAGATAAAGTAAAAACCGATAGCCAAAGCCACCATGATTAAACTCATGATGCCGGCTTGTTTTAAGCTCACTACATGCTCTTTCCTGCTAAAAAGACCAAGGTCTAAAGCGAGAATAAGCGCAATAAAAAGAAGAAAACCTAAGCTAAAAAGTAATTCGTTACCCATTATTTTTTACGTTCAGTGGTGTACAGTACAAGTTGTTCTAAACCAGTTCGTGCTTCGCCTGCCTCAAAACTATGCAGAATATCAAATGCTTCTTTCTGGTATTCCAGCATTTTCTGGTTGGCATAATACACACCTTCGTGGGCATTTACGAAATCGATGATCTGCTGAATTTTAACCGGATCGTCCTGGTGGTTTTTCACCAGGTTGATTATTTTTTTACGTTCCGTTTTTTCGGCTTTATTCAGTGCATAAATTAAAGGCAGCGTTACTTTCTTCTCTTTAATATCAATTCCCAAAGGTTTACCTACATCATCCGTCCCGAAATCGAAAGTATCGTCTTTAATCTGAAAGGCGATTCCTACTTTTTCTCCAAACAGACGCATTTTTTCTATTGTTTCATCATCCGCACCTGCCGAAGCAGCACCCGCAGCACAACAGGAAGCAATTAAAGAAGCCGTTTTCTGCCGGATCACATCAAAATATAAATCTTCCGAAATATCCATCCTCCGCACCTTTTCTACCTGCAGCAATTCGCCCTCACTCATCTGTTTCACCGCTTCCGATACAATCTGTAACAAACGGTGTTCGTTATTGTTTACCGAAAGCAACAATCCTTTAGCCAGCAGGTAATCGCCAACCAAAACGGCAATCTTGTTTTTCCATAAAGCATTAATAGAGAAAAAACCACGGCGTTCGTAAGCATTATCTACCACATCATCATGCACTAAAGTAGCGGTATGTAAAAGCTCTACCAAAGCAGCTCCGCGATGCGTTGATTCTGTAATTCCACCGCATAGTTTAGCCGCAAAAAATACGAACATTGGTCGCATTTGTTTGCCCTTTTGCTTTACAATATAATGGGTAATCCTATCCAGCAACGGTGCGTCGCTATGCATAGATTCTTTAAAGGTTTTTTCAAACGCTTTAATATCAGCAGCAATAGGTGTTTTTATCTGTTCGATTCCCGGCATTAAGTCGAAAAATTTTGATTGCAAACTTAAGCTAATTTCCCATAAAAAGGTAATGTGTAGTTGTATTATTCAGCATTTGAAAAGCAATAGCCGTAATCCTGATCATCTTTCGTCCTGCTATTGCCCATAGTCCTCGCCCTCATGCTTCGGACTGCGGGCTATTTGGCGCTATCAGGTTTAATTACGAAGGGTTTTGCGGACAAAGCCTTTCCATACAATAATTAATTCCTCAAAAATATTAGCTTTATTTAATTTCAAATTTTACATTTAAACCAACATTCGGTGCCGCATATGAAAAAACGCTACAAAGTACTTATTGGCCTTTCGGCATTAATTGTTGCAGGCTATTTAATGGGACCAAAACCTAAAAAACCGGTTTACAACAAAGAACTTAGCCAGGTTCCCGATCTGGAAGATTTAGACCGTTATGTGGCCAGTATCGAATCGATGCACAAAATCAAACCAGGCAACGAAGCCGAAATCATCTGGGCCGATAGTCTTCATCAGCAAACCGAATATGCCATTGTTTACCTTCATGGTTTCTCCGCATCAAAAACAGAAGGCAATCCGGTCCATTTAAATTTAGCCAAAGAATTAAATGCGAATTTATACCTCGCCCGGCTGGCCGACCACGGCATTGATACGCTTGCGCCTATGCAATATTTTACCGCCGATCGCCTTTGGGAAACCAGTAAACAGGCTTATGCCATTGGCAAAAAACTGGGCAAAAAAGTAATTCTGGTGGGTACTTCTACCGGCGGAACGGTAGCCTTAAAATTAGCGGCAACCTATCCGGAGATTAACAGTTTAATCTTGTTATCGCCAAATGTGGCCATTAATGATAAAAATGCGTGGCTCCTGAATAACCCCTGGGGTTTGCAAATCGCCCGAAAAGTGGTGGGTGGCGATGAACGCAAAGTAGACGACCGCACCGACGAATATAAAAAATACTGGTACACCAATTACCGCCTCGAATCGTTAGTCGAGCTGGAAGAATTTATTGAGAGCAGCATGGTAAAAGCAACTTTCCAAAAGGTAAAGCAGCCCGTATTAATGCTCTATTACTACAAAAATGAACTCGAACAAGATCCTGTAGTCCGTGTAGATGCCATGCTGAAAATGTTTGATGAACTCGGTACGCCGAATAATTTAAAAAGAAAACAAGCCATACCAAACGCAGGAAATCATGTAATGGGCTCGTATATTACTTCGAAGGATTTACCAGGTGTAGAAAAGGCGATTGAAGGTTTTGTGGGGAGTACGCTGAAAGTGCCAGTACATTGATTATAATTATGATTTCCAAAGAGGGGTCGTCACCCTAAATTTATTTCAGGGTCTGTATAACGGGAAAGATGCTGAAACAAGTTCAGCATGACGATCGGATTAGAGATATAGGCTTAAGAGACTTACGAAGTTTTTCCATCGCTAATCCTCTGGCTAAACTTCGTAAGAAATTTAACCCAAAATATTTTTCACGATCATTTCGGCGTGAACTCTTGAGTTTTCGATAAAAAGTTTGTGCGTATCCAACCCACCACAAACTACACCCGCCAAATACAAACCTTTTACGTTGGTTTCCATAGTTTCTTCGTTATAAGCCGGGCAAAGTGTTTCGGGCAATTCGACACCAAATTTTCTTAGCATGCTAAAATCTGGCTGATAACCCGTCATCGCAATTACAAAATCGTTTGGAATGGTTTTTATCCCTTCTGGTGTTTTGATGTCTACTTCTCCCGCTCTTATTTCAAGCAACTCGGAGTTGAAAAGTGCTTTAACTTCTCCTTCTTTAATCCTGTTCTGGATATCCGGTCGTACCCAATATTTAACATGAGGGCCCAGATCGCCACTGCGAACCACCATCGTTACGTTTGCACCTTTCCGGTAAGTTTCTAAAGCAGCATCTACACCTGAATTATTGGCACCAACCACTACCACATTCTGGAAGGCGTATAAATGTGGGTCTTTATAATAGTGTGTCACTTTTGGCAGGTCTTCTCCCGGAATATTCATCAATAAAGGAACATCATAAAAACCGGTCGCCACAATTACATTATTGGCCGTATAATCCGTTTTTGTAGTCTTGATTTCGAAAACATCGCTATCGTTTTTAAGCACCTGCTTTACACTTTCGAAAAGATGGATGTTTAAATCAAACTTTTCAGCCACACGGCGATAATATTCAACCGCTTCATTTCTGTTAGGTTTCGGACTAATGGTTACGAAAGGTACGCCTCCAATTTCTAATTTTTGAGAAGTAGAAAAGAAGGTCATAAATACAGGATAGTTGAACAAGCTGTTCACCAAAGCACCTTTCTCTACAATTACATAACTTAAGTTTGCCTTTTGAGCTTCAATAGCGCACGCCATACCTATTGGGCCGGCACCGATAATTAATACGTCGTAATGATTTTGATTTGCCAAATGGTTATATCTTAGGTTGTCATTCTGAGCCTGTCGAAGAACCTTGATGGCATTTCGACAAGCTCAATGTGACAATTGCTTGTTATTAAATTTTCATTGCTTTACTCGGGCATGCAAAATCGGTTCTTTTTAAACCGGTATTTTTAATTGCACCATAACCGCCAGCAATATCGATTACATTTTCTACCCCACGCGATTTTAAAATAGATGAGGCAATCATCGAGCGGTAGCCACCTGCACAGTGAATGTAATATGTAGCTTTTGGATTGATCTCGCCAGTCCAGTCGTTTATAAAATCTAACGGGCGGCTCAGCGTAAATTCCAGATGCTCTGATTCATATTCACCGGGTTTACGCACATCCAGCGCCGTAATTTCTCCGTTAAGACTGGCTGCTTCAAATGCCGCTGCAGAGATAGATTGAATGGTATCAATTTCCTTACCGGCATCTGTCCATCTTTCGAAACCACCATCTAAATAACCAATGGTACTGTCATAACCTACGCGTGTTAAACGGGTAATGGTTTCTTCTTCTTTACCCTGATCAGTAATCAATAAAATCGGCTGCTGTAAATCGGTAATTAAAGCACCAACCCAAGGCGCAAATTGTCCGTTAAGACCAATATTGATCGAATTTGGAATAAATCCCTTAGCAAAAACCTGCGGGTCGCGGGTATCCAGCATAATGGCACCGGTTTGGTTTGCCGTATCTTCAAATTGCTGAGGTGTTAAAGCATTTAAACCTTTTTCATAAACCTCATCAATACTTTCTACACCACCTTTATTAATGGCTGCATTTTTGGCGAAATATTGCGGTGGCGGCATAATGCCATCCGTTACTTCTGCAATAAACTGCTCTTTGGTTGTCGCTTTTAAAGCGTAATTTACTTCTTTCTGATGCCCTAAAGTATCGAAAGTTTCTTTACTCATGCTTTTACCACAGGCAGAACCTGCGCCGTGTGCCGGGTAAACAATTACATCATCCGCTAAAGGTTTTATTTTCTCATTCAACGAATCGTAAAGCATTCCTGCCAGATCTTCCATCGTTAAATGGCCTTTCTGTGCTAAATCCGGGCGACCAACATCACCAATAAATAAGGTATCGCCACTAAAAATACAGTGATCTTTTCCATTTTCATCGGTTAACAGATAAGTGGTCGATTCTAAAGTATGTCCGGGGGTGTGTAATGCAGTTATAGTTAGTTTACCGATTTTAAACTGCTCGCCATCTTTGGCCATGTGCGATTTAAATTCTGTTTTAGCCGTTGGGCCATAGATAATTTCGGCACCAGATTTCTCTGCGAGATCTACGTGGCCAGAAACAAAATCGGCATGAAAATGCGTTTCGAAAATATATTTTATGGTTGCTCCTGCTTTTTCGGCCTTCCTTAAATAAGTATCAACCTCTCTTAGCGGATCAATAATTGCAGCCTCGCCATCACTTTCGATGTAATAAGCGGCTTCTGCCAGGCAACCTGTATATATTTGTTCTATTTTCATGTTTAATAAGTATCGAGTTGTTAAGGATCAGGTATCAAGACATCACCTTTCGCCTTAAACCCTACACCTTATACCTCTTTGCTAGCAAAAATAAGGCTAAATACTTATAACCGAAATGATGTTGGTCATAATTGCAGAAGTTTTACTTATGGTAATACAAAACGGCTAACTACAAATAGCCAACTGCAATTGATTTGGGCGTTTTTTTGTTGGTCGGGATTACAAATCCCGACTAACGCTAATCTTTAGTCAGCTCTCCACGCAACGATTCTTCCATTAATTTACGGCTTTCTTCTATGGATAAACCTAAGCCCATAACGAACATTAATTTGGTTACCGTAGCTTCGAAAGTTAAATCATAACCACTTAAAATACCCATCTTCAATAGTTCTCTACTGGTTTCGTAGCGGCCTAGCTGAACCGAACCTTTTTTACATTGAGAAATATCGATAATGATCTTCCCATTCAAAATAGCCTGACGCAGACTATCTAAAAACCATTGCGCCGTTGTGGTATTGCCAGAGCCAAAAGTTTCTAAGATAATGGCATCTACTTTCGAATCGGTTATCGCCTGAACGGCTTGTGGTGTTATGCCAGGATATAATTTCAGCACGCCGATATTTGAATTAAAATTGGTGTGCAATTTCAATTCCCCTTCGGTAGCTTTTAAGATATAATTTCTATGGAATTGCAGGTGAACACCTGCTTCGGCAAGTATCGGGTAATTTGGCGAGCGGAAAGCCTCGAACTTTTCGCTGTTGTATTTGATGGAGCGGTTACCCCTGAATAATTGTGCATCAAAATAAATGCAGACTTCCGGAAAAAGGGCTTTTCCATCTTCCTTGGTGGCTGCAATTTCTAAAGCAGTAATTAAGTTCTCTTTAGCGTCTGTCCTGATTTCGCCAATTGGAAGCTGAGATCCGGTTAACACCACAGGTTTAGCCAGATTTTCGAGCATAAAGCTCAATGCCGAAGCCGTAAAAGCCATGGTATCAGATCCGTGGAGAATCACAAAACCATCGTACGCATCATATTTGTGATAAACAAGTTCAGCTAAGGTTTTCCATATTTCAGGATCCATGTTTGACGAATCCAATACCGGATTGAAGGAATGCACATCTAAATCGTAATCTAAACGGCTTAACTCAGGAACGTTTTCTTTTATCTGCTGAAAATCAAATGGAATTAACATCCCATTTGTAGGATCGTTAACCATACCGATGGTTCCACCGGTATAAATTATAAGTATTTTGGTCATTTGGTTGGTGAAGGTTGCTCACCACAAAGAAACTAAAAAATTACAAATGGCGAGTCTGTATTTTTAATTTAGCAACAAAAAAGCCAAAAATCGTTAATATATTGCCAATATAATAAATTTTAAGCCATCATTTTACAATACAAGAAATTCACTACAGTTGTTATCCTGAACTTGTTTCAAAATCTGGCTATAAAGATGCTGAACTAAATTCAGCATGACGGCCAAGTAATAAATTAATGTTTAAACTCCGAAAATTTTCTTCGAGTTCTCAGTAGTTACATCTGCAATTTCTTCCATAGAAACGCCGTAAATATCGGCCAGTTTTTGGGCTACATAAATCAAATAACTACTCTCATTTGGTTTACCACGGAAAGGAACCGGAGCCAGATAAGGCGAATCTGTTTCTAAAACCAGGTTAGTCAAAGGAATTTCGGATAATACCAGGTCCAATCCGGCTTTTTTATAAGTAACCACGCCACCAATACCTAAATAGAAATTTAAGTCGATGGCCTGCTTTGCCTGCGCTAAATTGCCGGTAAAACAATGGAATATCCCGCGTAGTTTTTCGTCCCTTTCACTTTCCAACAATTCGAAAACCTCATCAAAAGCTTCGCGGCAATGGATCACAATCGGCAAACCTAAATCTTTTGCCCAGCCAATCTGTTTGCGAAAAGCATCTTGCTGAATCGCCAAAGTAGTTTTATCCCAGTATAAATCGATGCCAATTTCGCCAATGGCATAAATTTTACGCCCGGAAATACTGTTGTAAATTTCGTCTAATTGGCTGAGGTAATCTTCTTTCACATCACAAGGGTGCAAACCAGCCATGGCAAAACAGTTTGCCGGATATTTCGCGACCAGATCATCAATCATGGCAATCGATTTCACATCAACATTGGGCAAAAACAAACGGTTAACGTCGTTCTCAAAACAGCGCTCCATCAATTGCTTCTGTTTTTCCGCATCTTGCTCGTAATATAAATGGGTATGGGTATCGGTGAAAATCATGTGTATAATGTAAAATGGGTAATGTAAGATGGAAGATGTAATGATTAGTTATTTCTTCTTCCTGGAGGCTTTGACTTCGGACTTCGGACTATTGACTCCCGACTCTTCAAACCCCTTCTCCCAATCCATTTCCTTTTTCAAAAATTTTCCGGTTAAGCTGATCGGATTCTGGATTAAACCCTCCGGTGTACCTTCGAATAAAATCCTTCCGCCACCAGCACCGCCTTCTTCACCTAAATCGATTACCCAATCGGCTACTTTCACCACATCTAAGTTATGTTCGATTACCAAAATGGTATTTCCTTTATCAACCAGTTCTTGTAACACGCCCAAAAGCACATTAATATCTTCGAAGTGAAGTCCGGTTGTAGGTTCATCTAATATGTAGAAGGTTTTTCCGGTGTCTTTTTTAGAAAGTTCGGTAGCCAGTTTAACACGCTGGGCCTCTCCTCCTGATAAGGTAACCGACGATTGCCCCAAAGTAATGTAACCTAAACCAACATCTTTCAATGTTTTAATCTTCCTGTAGATGATGGGGATATTTTCGAAGAAATTACAGGCATCTTCGATACTCATGTCCAGCACATCACTAATCGATTTTCCGCGGAAACGAACTTCTAAAGTTTCCCTGTTATATCTTTTCCCACCACACTCTTCGCAAGGCACCTGCACATCAGGCAAGAAATTCATTTCGATTACCTTTAAACCTGCACCCTGACAGGTTTCGCAGCGACCACCCTTTACGTTAAAAGAGAAACGACCCGGCTTGTAACCACGGATTTTTGCCTCAGGCAACTGCACGAACAGATTTCTGATGTCAGAAAACACTCCCGTATAAGTAGAAGGATTTGAGCGTGGCGTTCTGCCGATAGGTGCCTGATCAATTTCAATTACCTTATCAATTTCTTTTAATCCGTTAATTTTCTCGTAAGGCAAAGGCTGTTTTTTCGCCCTGAAGAAATGATGATTTAAAATAGGATACAAAGTTTCGGTAATCAAACTCGATTTACCACTACCCGAAACACCTGTTACGGCAATAAATTTACCCAAAGGAAAATCTACCGAAACCTCTTTTAAGTTATGCCCGGTAGCTTTAACAATAGACAGTTTATGTCCATTGCCTTTTCTACGGGTTTTTGGTGTTTCAATTTTCTTTCTGCCGTTGAGGTAATCGGCGGTTAAAGTTTTCGATTTTAAAATATGTGCTGCAGTCCCTTCTGCCACTACTGTTCCGCCATGAATTCCTGCTCCCGGACCAACATCAATTACCCAATCGGCTTCCAAAATCATATCCTTATCGTGCTCTACCACCAAAACGGTGTTTCCAAGATCACGAAGATTTTTAAGTGCATTAATCAACCGTTCGTTATCACGCTGGTGCAAACCGATACTTGGCTCGTCGAGGATGTACATGACGTTCATCAACTGCGAGCCGATCTGTGTAGCCAAACGGATCCTTTGCGCCTCGCCACCAGAAAGCGTGCGCGCTGTACGATCTAAAGTTAAATAAGTTAAACCCACATCAGTTAAAAACCCAATTCTGGCTTTAATTTCCTTTAAAATTTCCTTTGCAATAATATTCTGGCGATCGGTAAGGCGTTCGTCTACTTTTTCAAACCAGCTATGCAGGTTAAAAATATCCATTGATGACAGTTCGAAAATATTCTTACCGTCAACCTTGAAATGCAGACTTTCTTTTTTCAGCCTAGCACCATTACACTCCGGGCAGGTTTTCAGTTTACGGAAAGTCTCCATATCATCAACCGCAGCTTCGCCTCTTTTTTCGTTCTGCTCTTCGAGCATCTTAATAATACCATCAAAAGTGATATTATAATTCTGAACATTCCATTTATTATATTCAACAGCCACATTGATCAGGTCATGTGTACCATTTAAGATAATATTGATCACTTCATCGCCCAGTTTTTCGATCGGGGTAGAAAGCGAGAAATTATATTTTTTAGCCAGGGCCTTTAACACCTGAAACATCCAGATGTCTCTATATTCGCCCAGTGGCGCTAAACCACCATTTAAAATACTCAGTTTGGGGTTCGGAATCACCGATTCTTTATCCACTACGAAGATATATCCTAAACCATCGCAACGTTCGCAGGCCCCATATGGCGAGTTGAATGAAAAACTGTTCGGCTGAGGCTCATCGTAAGAAATACCCGTGGTTGGGCACATTAAAAACTTACTGAAATGTGCAACGTTATTGTCTTTATCACTGATTTTAATTACGCCCTTACCCATCTTCATCGCAATCTGCAATGAATCGAGCAAGCGTTTTTTATCTTTAACATCAATAATCAGGCGGTCAATCACCACTTCGATATCGTGGATTTTATAACGATCTACCTGCATTTTAGCGGTAATATCTTTTATTTCACCATCTATTCGAACCTTTACATAACCTTGCTTACGAATCTGCTCAAAAAGCTCGCGATAATGCCCCTTTCTGCCTTTTACAACAGGCGCAAGGATATTTACGGCTACCCCATCAAATTTATTAAAGATATTCTGCAAGATCTGGTCTTCGCTCATGCGCTCCATCTTTTCGCCAGTATTGTATGAATAGGCATCGGCAACACGTGCATAAAGCAAGCGCATAAAATCATAAATCTCGGTGATGGTACCTACGGTAGAGCGTGGATTTTTACTGGTGGTTTTTTGCTCAATGGCAATAACCGGACTCAGTCCAGAAACCTTATCTACATCAGGACGCTCCATCCCACCCATAAACTGACGGCTGTAAGCGCTAAATGTTTCCATATAACGGCGCTGTCCTTCTGCATAAATGGTATCAAAAGCCAGTGAAGATTTACCGCTACCACTTAAACCTGTTATAACAACAAGTTGGTTGCGCGGAAAACTGACATCTATATTCTTTAAATTATGTACCCTCGCACCATATACTTCTACATCTTTTTGCTCACCGAGGTCGACAGATTTATTGCTCATATTTTATTAAAAGTTGGAGGCAAAATTGAGCCTTTAAAAAGACAAAATTTCAATCCGCAAAAATGCTAAAAATTTTATCAAAATGAAAGTCAAAACCAATCTTGATTAAGGATTAATTGTCATAATCTCAACTTCTATTTCTAAGAAAATCAGAGGTAAAGAGAAGAAACAAATTAAAAGCGTAAAAAAAGTTTTCACCCTACCTCACAAACGCTTAAAATGATGCAATGGTTTTATATTTTGAAGAAAAACCGCCAACAGCCAATATCCAGCGCTAGCTTTATATAAGTGATAACATAGATAAATTTTATCCCTGATTTTTTAAGGCCATTGTTCAAAGCGGAATCTAACCAACATATTAAAAGGTCTCTCGTCTCTGTTTTCGCTCCACTGGAAATGACGATGCCACTGCGGGCACGACGCTAACCAATGAACTGGTGAACAAATGAACTAACCTACCACGCTATCGTTGTCCCATTCTCCGTTGGATGCCCGGTACAAACCAAAACCCTGCCTCTTTCCAACTCATCATCAGTAAGTACTTCATTATAATCCATTCTTACGCCACCTTTGGTGCAATTGGCTACACAGGTGCTACACACTCCTCCACGACAGCTATAGGGAAGTTTGATTTTATTTTCGAGCGCAACATCCAAAATCCTTTTTGGCCAGGGCACATCGAGGTGATAAATTTCTCCTTTAAAATTTAAAACGACCGAATAGGTGTTTTTATCTACTACCTTTTCTGCAGAGCCATCATCCTCATCAACTTCATCTTCCGGCAGCACAAAGGTTTCTCTCTTAATCTGTTTGATATCGAAACCCATGCCCAGCAAAGTGATCCGGCATAAATCCATGTAAATAATTGGTCCGCAACTATAGAAAAGCGCATCATTTCGATCAAAATGCAAATGTTCTTTGAGTAGTTTTTCGATATAGAATTTGTTCAGTCTGGCCGTCATTAGATTTTTGCTATTGCTAAAAACCCAAACAATCTTTAACCTTTCAGGATATTTTTTTTGCCATTCGTTCAGCTCATCATAAAACAATGCATCCTCCATCGACCGATTGCTATAGACCAGTGTAACCAGCGATTTTTTCTCACGCACTAAAGCTGTTTTCAAAATCGAGAATAATGGCGTGATTCCCACACCTGCCGCGAACAGAAAAAGATCTCTTTCTAAGTTTTCATCCGGCAAATAGCTGAACATCCCTTGCGGTTCCTGCGCCAAAAGAATATCATTTACCGAAGTTTTATGGTGGAGAAACCTGGAAATCTCTCCATTCTCTACGCGTTTCACGGTAATCGATAATGGCTCATCCACATCAGGCGAGCTGTTAAAAGAATATGATCGCCTAATTTCCTTATGTTTCCCCTGAAAAATCAATGAAATAAACTGACCCGCCAGATACTTCGGATATGGTTCATCCACCTCCTCAAATTGAAAGGTAATGTTGTCGCCAGGTTGATTGATGATTTTATTGATGCGCAGTTTGAACATAATACAAAGAAAGGAAATTGATTTATTAGTTCAATTGTTCATTGGTCATTGGTGAGTATGATTTAGGGTTTAGGGTTTAGGGTTTAGGGTTTAGGGTTTAGGGTTTAGGGTTTAGGGTTTAGGGTTTAGGGTTTAGGAAAAACACTGATTTGATATTCTGTGTTTGATAATAATGAAAAGCATATAATAAATGACCAATGCATTTAGACACACATACACTTAAATGACCTTCTATTCCTCATATGGTAAAACTATTTCGTGTTGATCCGTGCCTCCGCGGCTAAATATTTATTGGTTCACTGGTTGAATAGTTAGCACGATGCGGAAAAATTCTCGTATCAATCCGTAGCTCTAAAAAAAAAAGTTTAGTGATTAGCGTTTAGTAAAAAAACAATTTTGTGTAATCCGACAATTTGTATAATCACTTTCCAAAAAAAAAGCGTCCCGATTTAAAACCGGGACGCCTTACCAAATGCTTGTCTTTATCTTAATTATATTATTCGGCGTTGTAGGCCAATAATACTCTCGGTTTTTCGTAACCGTAACGTTTCGGGTGCTCCATAATCTGTTTCATAGAAATCACTTTATAAACATAGCCACCCGTTTCACGGTTCAGCTTCATTTTGTAGTAATTATCCTGATTTTGATTATTGATCTGCTTGCGTAAGCGTCCGTCGCCAACATTGTAAGCCGCAGCTACCAATGTCCAACTTTCTAAACCTTTATACATTTCTTTAATGTATTTGCAGGCAGCAATTGTCGATTTGCGCAAATTATAGCGTTCATCAACATTTCCGTTTACTCTTAATCCATAGGTACGGGCTGTGCCAGGCATAAACTGCCAGATTCCGGCTGCACCTTTTGGAGAAACTCCTTCCGCCATTCCAGATTCGACCAGGGCCAAATACTTAAAATCGTTGGGAATTCCATACGCAGCTAGAATAGGCTCAATTACCGGAAACCATTTTGCAGCTTTCGCATGCAATTGATTGGTTTGTGTATTTCCGTAACTGTGTGCTGCTAGGATTTTTTTCATTTTGCGTTCTACCTTTTTATCGCCTAACGGCAGGGTTTCTTCTGCAAAATTTAACTGTGCCATTAAAGATAGCGGCTTTTGCGCGCTTTCAACTTCCAGGCTATCAGATTTGGGTATTGTAGTGTTTAATTTTTCTTCTTTTAAAAGACTTTTTTGTGCTAAGGGCATTTGGTAAGCGAACACTTTTGCCAAGATAAATAGTGTTGCCACTACCGCAAATGGTACGATGTGTTTCTTTAACATTTTCCTCCTTTTTTTGGTGAACTTATATAAAAACGTTGGCAAAGGTAAAAAATAATAAGCACATTATCAAACAGTTACAAAAATACCGTCCAAAATCAGCCCTTAAAGTACTTTAAACGTGGATTTTAAATTTTGATTTTCAGGCGAATTTTCCTATTTTAGAGGCTATTTTTTTATCTAATTTTTCCGCTCTGAAAATTGTTATGTTCATCAATTTTTCATAAATTTGCAACCCGCATTTTTAATGTGGTTAAAAGCGTATCATGATAAATAAAAACAACAGGAACAGTCGGGATGACAAGTCCAAACCAGGCAGTCGAAAAACAGAAGGCAGAAGTAGTTCGGCCGGGTCTGACAGAAGAAGATCAGACGACAAAGACAGCAAATTCAAAAAATCATCCGATTCAAAAGACGGCTTCAAACCCAGAAGCGCAGACGGTAAAGATTTCAAATCAAAATCTTTCGGAGACAAAAAAGACTTCAGGCCAAGAACAGGAGACCATGATTTTAAATCGAAAGATGGAGAATCAAAGGGTTTCAAATTTGGAGACCGCGAATTTAAATCAAAAGATAACAACTCAAAATCAGAAGACCGCAGCTTCAAATCCAGAGAAGGTGGATCGAGAGATTATAAACCAAGAACCGGAGACCGTGATTTTAAATCGAGAGATGGCGGATCGAGAGATTACAAACCGAGAACAGGAGACAGAGATTTTAAACCAAGAGAAGGTGGTGCAAGAGATTATAAGCCAAGAACAGGAGAACGCGATTTCAAATCTAAGGATGGAGATTCGAGAGATTTTAAACCGAGAACTGGCGACCGCGACTTTAAATCCAGAGAAGGCGGACCGAGAGATTACAAGCCAAGAACAGGCGACCGTGATTTCAAATCGAAAGATGGCGGACCGAGAGATTTCAAACCTAGAGAAGGTGGTTACAAAGAGTACAAATCAAGAGGTAAATCAGATGATTTCAAGCCAAGTGCTGGAAGTTCAAGAGATGTAAAACCTAGAGAGCCGAGAGAAGGCGATACCCGTCCGTTTAGAAAACGTGAGGAAGCCCAGCCAAGAGATACAGAATTTAACCGCCCGGAGCGGACTGTAATTACCCAGGGCCGCAAAACAAATGAAGATAAAGGCTTAATTCGCCTAAACAGATATATTTCAAATGCAGGCATCTGCTCTCGCCGTAAGGCCGATGAGTTAATTGCTGCCGGCATTATTACCGTAAACGGAGAAGCCATTACCGAATTAGGGCATAAAGTTGACCCGGCAAAAGATTTAGTGCGCTACAACGGAGAGTTATTGAAACGCGAGAAAAAAGTTTACGTTTTATTAAACAAACCAAAAGATTACATCACCACTACCGACGATCCGCAGGAACGCCGTACAGTAATGCAATTGGTTGACAAAGCAAGCCGTGAGCGTATTTATCCGGTTGGTCGTTTAGACCGTAACACCACAGGTTTATTATTAATGACAAACGATGGTGATTTAGCGGATAAATTATCGCACCCTAAAAACGGTATCACCAAAATTTATAATGTTGAGTTAGATAAGGCTTTATCACAAGGCGATTTAAACAAAATTGCTTTTGGTTTAGAGCTGGAAGATGGATTAATTAAACCTGATAACATTTCTTATGTGGCAGGTGGTACCAAAAAAGAAATCGGCATCCAGATTCACAGCGGTAAAAACAGAATTGTTCGCCGTATTTTCGAACATTTGGGTTACAATGTAGAAAAACTAGACCGTGTTGTATATGGCAATTTAACCAAGAAAGACCTACCTCGTGGCAGATGGCGCTATCTTGAAGATCATGAATTGATCCAGATTAAACATTTAATAAAATAAAATATAAGAGGCAACCAATGGTTGCCTTTTTTGTTTTAGTTCTTCAGCATTATCGTCCTTGTTTGAAACGAGGATGACTGAGCATGACGATTGCATCGTCACGTATTGCACATTACAAATACGAGCCTCGCTACAACGATAAATAAATTTCTCGGCGCTTCTGTGCCTCCGTGGCGAATTAAATTTTAATTCCCCATATTTGCTAAAATCAATATCGTTTTTCATGAAAAAAATTAGTTCATTATTCCTACTCTCTATATTGTCAACATTAACATTTGCGCAAAAAGCTAATTACAATCTCATTGTTGGTACATATACCGCACCCGGAAAAAGCGAAGGGATATATACCTATAATTTTAATGCTTCAACTGCAGCCACAACAATAAAAAGCATTACAAAAAACACGGATAATCCGAGTTACCTGGCCGTTTCTCCTGATCAGAAATTTGTTTATGTGGTGAATGAAACCGGAGCTACCAGCACCGTAAGTGCTTTTAAATACAACGCAGCAAGCGGCGCTTTAACTTTTTTAAATAAGGTAGATAGTCATGGCGCTGATCCATGTTTTATTACTGTTGATGCCAAAAATGTAATCGTAGCGAATTATAGCGGCGGCAGTTTGGCCGTATTTTCACGAAAAGCAGATGGGGCTTTAACCGAAGCTTTACAAACCATCGAGCATACCGGAAAAAGTATCGACCCAAAAGGCAGACAAGAAAGCGCACACGTACACATGGTTAAATTCACACCAGATCATAAACACCTAATTGTTAACGATTTGGGTGAAGATCAGACTTATATCTACAACTACAAACCTGCCGCAAAAGAAAATATCCTGACTATTAAGTCAGTCATTAAAACCAATGCAGGTACCGGCCCGAGGCACATCACTTTTAGCCCAAATGGAAAATTTGCCTATTTAGCGCACGAATTTAACGGGCGTATAACTGCTTTCGCATATTCGAACGGAAGTTTAACCAAAATTCAGGAGATTGGCACTACATCAAAAGATTTTACCGGAAAAGTTGATGCTGCTGATATCCATGTTTCAGCTGACGGAAAATTTCTTTACGAAACCAACCGTGGAGATACCAATAGCATTTCTGCTTTTTCAGTTCTGCCTACAGGAAAATTGAAATTTATCGAAACGGTAAGTACACTGGGTAAAGGACCAAGAAACTTCACCATCGATCCGACCGGAAAATTTCTATTAATCGGTCATCAATACACGAATAACATCGTTATTTTTAAGCGAAATAAAACCACAGGCAAATTAACTGATAGCGGTAAACGCATTGATGTTGGTGCGCCAGTTTGTTTGGTTTTTAATTAATCACCTAAAATTTAAGCCAATGGAAAACTTCGATTGGACAAAATTCACGCTCAAGATTGCCGTTAAAGCAAAACTTGAAGACCTGTATAACGCCTGGACACAGGCCGGCGAAATTGAGAAATGGTTTTTAAGTGAGGCAGAATTTTCTGACGAGAATAACGTATTGCTCAACAAAACGCAAAACGTATTGAAGGGAGATCGATACAAATGGATCTGGTATCTGTATGATGATATTGAAACCGGCAGCATTACCGAAGCCAATGGCAAAGATGAACTTCAGTTTACTTTTGCTGGTGAATGTTTGGTTGATATTAAACTTAGAGAAGAGTTTGAATACACCATTGTGGAGTTGACTCAAAAAAATATACCTTTAAATGATCAGGCAAAAAGAAACATTCGGTTAGGTTGTCACAACGGCTGGAGTTTCTATCTGGTTAATCTAAAATCTGTTTATGAAGGTGGCCTGGACTTAAGAAATAAGGATAACCGCTTTAAACCCATGCTGAATAATTGAGATGATGGATTTAGCGGTGAAGGAAAGAGAAATTCAGGAATTAGGATTTTCGGTGATAGATGATGTATTTACAGATCAGGAAGTTGAAGATATCTTAGCGGCGATTGACAAAACAGATCCAACCAAAGAAACCTTTAGAAAATCAGAAGATCTTTTTGCGATACGTCAGTTTTTAAAAGAAGTTCCAGCCAGCACTGGCTTAATCTTCAACAACAAATTAAAAAAAATTATAAGAGAAATTTTTGGCGAAGATTATTTTCTTGTTAAATCGATATATTTTGATAAACCCGAAACTTCAAACTGGTTTGTATCCTACCACCAGGATTTAACCATTTCAGTTGATCAAAAGGCTGAAATAGCCGGCTTTGGACCATACACCAGAAAACATAATCAGTTTGCCGTTCAACCTCCGCTTAATATCCTGGAGAGCAATTTTACTATCCGCATTCATCTCGACAACACCAACGAGGAAAACGGTGCACTTAAAGTAATTTCAAACTCTCACAGCAAGGGCATTTACCGTCCGGAGAATATTGACTGGGGTATAGAAAAAGAGCTGAGCTGCAATGTAACAGGTGGCAGCGTGATGATTATGAAACCGCTTCTTTTACACAGTTCGAACAGAACAACAAACAACCAAAAAAGAAGGGTGATTCATCTAGAATTCAGCAATCAGCTATTGCCAAAGGGATTAAAATGGTCGGAACATTTGAGCTTAACATGATAGATACTGAAACATGTTCAGAATGACAGAACATGTAAATAAATTAAGTTCCGTTCTCTTACACGGCCGTCATGCTGAATTTATTTCAGCATCTTTACGGCATCAAACAGAACAAAAGAAGTTATGGAACGAGGTGGCTGCGTTTACATATTAACGAATCCTACCCATACAGTTTTGTACATTGGTGTAACATCAGATTTATATTTCAGAATAGTAGAGCACAAAGAAAAAGAGCATCTTAATTCATTTACAGCTAAATACAATTGTAATAAACTCGTTTATTATGAGCAGTTCGATTCTATCGAGGAAGCCATTGCGAAAGAAAAACAATTGAAAAACTGGCGGAGGGCATGGAAGATAAACTTAATTAACCAAAGCAATCCCAATTGGGACGATTTGTTCAATACCATTGAATAAGGAGGGACAAAGATTCCTGCCCTCAGTTTAATTCAGGACTTTCCCCGCATGATAGATACTGAAACAAGTTCAGTATGACGCAGTCAAGAATAGCATGAAGCAGTGAAGAATAAATTAACCAAGAAATCCCTGCGCGCGATCGTCATCCTGAGTTCATCTCAGGATCTTTCATAGCATGATAGATACTGAAACAAGTTCAGTATGACGCAGCCAAGAATAGCATGACGCAGTGAAGAATAAATCAACCAAGATTAAAATCCCGGCGTGATCGTCATCCTGAGTTCATCTCAGGATCTTTCATAGCATGATAAATACTGAAACAAGTTCAGTATGACGCAGTCAAGAATAGCATGAAGCAGTGAAGAATAGTATAACGCAGTATAGAATAAATTAACCAAGATTAAAATCCCGGCGCGCGATCGTCATCCTGAGTTCATCTCAGGATCTTTCATAGCATGATAGATATTTAAACAAGTTCAGTATGACGTAGCCAAGAATAGTATGGCGTATCGAAGAATAAATTAACCAAGATTAAAATCCCGGTACGCGATCGTCATCCTGAGTTCATCTCAGGATCTTTCCTGGTATGATAGATACTGAAACAAGTTCAATTATGACGCAACCAAGAATAGTATGACGCAGCCAAGAATAAATCAACCAAGATTAATCCTGCCACGCGATCGTCCCTGAGTTCATCTCAGGATCTTTCATAGCATGATAGATATTTAAACAAGTTCAGTATGACGCAGTCAAGAATAGCATGACGCAGTGAAAAATAAATTAACCAAGATTAAAATCCTGGCGCGCGATCGTCATCCTGAGTTTAACTCAGGATCTTATAGCATGATAGATACTGAAACAAGTTCAGTATGACGACCCGAAAAAACAAAAAAATGGTCCCGATTTTCACCGGGACCATTCTAATATTGTATTTAGCAATTTTATGCTGGTTCTGCAACCCTTGCAACATTACGGTAAGGGAATTCGTTAAAAATGTGTCTGCGGGCAAAACGACCTGGAGAATCTGCGTTAACCAATTTCACGTAGATTGCTTTTGGTACATCGAAATATTCGTAAGCACTACCGTCAAAAAACTGGATATTTAAAACCTGTTGTTTGTATTCGAAATCCTGAATATTCGATAATGTTGTTGTTTGCGTATAGGTTTCGATATTCTGTTCGCGTGTTTCTGGCGCAATGCTTACCAGGAAATGGTAAGCTTCGATAATTTCTTTACTTCTGGCTTCTGCATCTAATTTCTCTTCTTCCTGCTGAAATTTATCAGGGTGACAATCTTTCATCAATGTACGGTACACAGATTTAAGCTCTTTTAACTCAGCATTTTTATCTACGCTCAAAAGCTTTCTGTAATCAACTATTTTCTTCATTTGGGATAACCTCTTTTTATTTTTTTGTTGAAATGATTTTAGGAATCTTTATCTGCCAAACCGTTTCAAGCCGCAAAGATACGATTTATAATCATTTGATTTTGAGAAAGTTTACTTTTGTTAAATATTAATGATATGCATCGTCAACTAACGAAATTCAATTGAGCTCTTAATGCTCAAATGAGCAATACACCAAAAAAGTTTTACAGTGCAAGCACGGCAAAACTTTCTTATAAAATCAGATATGGACTAAAAAGTGACTAATATTTAGCCTGTAATGAGTTTTCGATTACTTCCTTATAATAATTAACATAAACCGGGAGGATCTTTTTCAGGTCAAAATCTTGTGCCCTTGCAAAAGCATTTTCTTTGAAACGATTCAGGGTTTCATCATCTTTTAATATTTCAATGGCATGAGCAGCCATCGCGTCTACATCTCCAACGTTGCTCATGTAGCCACAAAAACCATCAACATTAAGTTCGGGTAAACCGCCAGCATTGGTGGTAATTGCAGGCACTTTACAGGCCATTGCTTCTAATGCTGCCAAACCGAAGCTTTCAGATTCTGACGGCATTAGGAAAAGATCTGAAACCGATAGGATTTCTTCTACCGCATCCTGCTTACCTAAAAACCTTACATTTTCACAAATATTCAATGACCGGCATAATTGCTCATCGTAAGCACGTTCAGGTCCATCACCTACCATTAACAATTTTGATGGAATTACCGCCTGTACTTTTTCGAAAATCCGGATCACATCAGCGGTACGTTTCACTTTCCTAAAATTACTGGTGTGAATTAAAATACGTTCGTTATTTGGCGCAATTGCTTTTTTGAAGTGACCTTTTGCCTGTAAACTGAACCGCGAAAAATCTATAAAATTTGGGATTACCTTAATTTCTTTTGTAATCTCGAAGTGGTTATAAGTATCTTCTTTTAAATCTTCCGACACTGTAGTTACGCCATCGCTTTGATTAATAGAAAAGGTAACCACAGGTTTATAAGTTGGATCTTTACCTACCAAGGTAATATCGGTACCGTGCAAAGTAGTTACCACAGGGATATTGATACCATAGCTGGCCAAAATCTGCTTCGCCATAAACGCCGCAGAAGCATGTGGAATAGCATAATGAACATGTAACACATCAAGCTGTTCGAAACGGACAACATCTACCAGTTTACTGGCCAAAGCCGATTCATAAGGGGCATAATCGAAGAGTGGATAATCTCTTACCGAAACTTCATGATAAAACAGATTAGCCGAAAAGAAATCCAGCCTGGCAGGCTGACTATATGTGATAAAGTGAACCTGATGACCCTCGTTAGCAAGTGCCTTACCAAGTTCTGTTGCAACTACTCCACTACCGCCAAAAGTGGGGTAGCAAACAATTCCTATCTTCATTGTACATGTATTGTTGTTACCGCAAATGTACCCGATTTTAATCTATATTGCGTGTCGGCTTATTGCAATAAAAAAGACGAGATAATGAGTAGAGATTTTACAGAAGCTTAAGGGAAAATTATTGTACTCAAATGCTTACTTGAGGTTTCTCATTTCCTCTTTTATCACAAGGAAAAGTTCGTTAGGTCTTTGGGTACCGATAAAATATTCCAGACCATCGCGATCGGTTAAAACAACCGCATCCTTACCCGACGAATAAAAGCGAATTGTACCTTTTGTATGCAGGTTATAAACCGGATTATTGAAAAAATAACGGCTATAGGTAGCTTTACGCACATCAACAATGCTGTTCAGATCAATCTTAACGCGCTTGGTTGTCCAAAGGCCATCCAGGATCATGCTGCCATTATCGACCACAATTTTGTACTGAATCAGGAAAAGCAAAAGCATAGAAACGCCGATAATCCCAAAACCTACCACGAGAAACAGGTCTTGCGTATTGTCGCGATCGCGCTCATAAACGTAGGCGGCAAAACAAAATGCAGCCATAATCAGCCTAATGAAAATACGAACATAATCACGGCCGATGTATTGTTTTTCGATATAGGCGTATTTGCTTTCCACTTATTTAATTTTGAGTTCGAATATAGCAACTTTTTTGGTTGCAGTAGTTAATTTATATCGGTTATCCTGGCGCATACCTGCAATCCAGACAATTTCGCCATTTCCATTAACCAAAATGGGTGTAACGCTTTTCAAATGTAGGGGAACTTTCTCGTCGATAAAATAATCGCTGACTTTCTTGGGATTGCGCATACCCAGTGGGATAAACTTATCTCCGTTTTGCCAATTCCTCAGCACCAATGGAAAAATTAATTTATCGGCATTAACAAAAGCTTTGTTCAAATTCGTTTCGAATTTCAATTCTTCTGTAAACTTCAATGAAATTTCATCATTGGCAAAAGCAATGTTTTCTGTTGTTGGATGGATAAACTGATTCGCCGTAACCGATGTATTTTTTTCAACAATAACCAGATCACTCCTGTTGATGATGGCTTGATGTGTGCTGCTAAAAAAATGTGTACCACTTAAAGCCTTTAAACTGTCTAAAATTTCCTGCACCACATTTTCACCAAAATTAAAAGGCTTAAGTAGCTCGTAAAGCAACAGTTTTTGTGGGTTCAATTTCGAAACCTCTTCTAAAGGAATATAAATTCCATCAGTCCGTTTATTTAAAATTTTACTTTCAAGCTTTTGAACCTGTATATTTAAAAAAGTCTCAATTTCTGCAAAACGAGCAATGTTCTCTGCAAATGTTTTTTCGAGATTTGGGTTAATTTCCTGCAAGTGCGGTACAACCTGTAATCTGATTTTATTCCGTGTATAATTTGTACTGGCGTTCGAACTGTCTTCTACAAAATCGAGGTGATTTGCCCGTACCATTTCATCAATTTGTTCTCGGTTTAAAAACAATAAAGGCCTGATCAATAAATCACGTTTAGGTAAAATGCCATGCAATCCACTTATCCCGGTACCACGCGTAAGGTTAATCAGTACGGTTTCAACCGCATCGTTCTGGTGCTGGGCCAGCGCAATATAATCGTAGCCCTCTTTACGCCTGATTTCCTCAAACCAGTTATAACGCAAATCGCGTGCTGCCATCTGGGTCGAAATTTTATTTTCGGCCGCATATTTTTTGGTGTCAAAATGCGTTACATAAAAAGGTAATCCCAAATTTTTGGCTAACAGCGCAACAAAACTTTCATCACGTTGTGCTTCATAAGCCCTTAAATTAAAATTACAATGTGCCACACCAATATCAATGCCTATTGCTTTAAACAAATGCAACATTAATACCGAATCTTTTCCTCCGCTTACGGCCAAAAGAATCCTGTTAGCCCGAACAAACAGCTGTTGCTGTTCAATAAAATCCTGAAATTGTTTTACGGGTAACATCCATCAAAAATATTTAATTTTAACTGGTATTCCGAACGTTCGGAACAAAAAACTAACTTTGTAGTGTGCAAAAACTATTTGTCTTTTTATTCCTGCTAATCAGTCCGGTATTTTTATTCGGTCAGCAACCCGCTTCGAAGATTAAAATCGTTTCATTTTCCAAAATAACCGGAGATACCAAGAAAAAAATCAGTTACCTGCGTAACCCGGTTTTCCAACAGGACAATGCAACTTTAACCTGCGATAGCGCTGTATTTTATAGTGAGCGGAACTATTTCGAAGCTTTTAAAAACGTTCATATCAATCAGCTTACAACAGATATTTATTCTGATCAACTGGAGTATGATGGAAACAAAAAACATGCGCATTTAACCGGAAATGTAAAAATGATCGATCCAACCTCGATTTTAACCACCAATATTTTAGATTATAACACGCTCAGCAAGATCGGAACTTATACCAGCGGAGGTAAAATTGTAAATAAGGAAGTCACACTGACCAGTAAAAACGGCTATTATTTTAGCAACTCAAACGATGCTTATTTTAAATATGATGTAGTTGTAGTTACACCACAATCGACGATAAAGTCGGATACGATGAGCTACAATACACAAAGTAAATGGACTTTTTTTTACGGGCCAACCAACATCAAAGGAAAGGACGATAACCTTTACACCGAAAATGGTCAGTATAACACCATGACAGAAGATGCCTTTTTTGGCAAGAAAAATCTTTATACACAAGGCACAAGATCTTTAAAAGGTGATAGTTTGTATTATTACGGAAAAAAAGGCATTGGCAAAGCTGTAAAAAACATTGTTTTTTCTGATACGAAAGATAAAATGAAAATGTTCGGCGATTTGGGTTATTACTATAAACTAGATCAGCGGACTTTGGTTACCCGGAATGCCTATTTAGGAATAGGTACCGAAGATTCGGTGATGGTGAAAAATAAAAAAAGACCGGACAGTTTATGGTTGGGTGCCGATACTTTAGAAACCCAGATGGTATTGCAAAAAACCTTAAAACTAGTGCCTAAAATTTCCATCAAAGCCGATAACCAGGTTGGAGAGGATGATGAAGAAACTGGCGAGAAAAAAGAAAAAACTGAAGCAAAGGAGAAACCAGAAAGTCAGAGTATTCCGAAAGAAGATAGAAATAAACGCAATACCACAAAAATAAGCAGAGCCGACAGGAAGAAAAAGAATAAAGGTGAAGCTACGACAGAAGATCCGTTAAACCTGAAGGATAAAAGTATTGACAGCTTAAAATCGAAAGTAGATTCGCTTGGCAAAGATCTGCCCGGGCTTAACCCTGATAGTTTGCAGAAAAACAATCTTCTAAAGAACAAAGCCGATTCCATTATCAAAAACCTGCCTAAAATTAAAACAGATAGCCTGAAAAAGCTGGCTGAAAAAGCCAATTCGACAGTAAAGGATGTATCGAAAACTAAAGTCGATAGTCTGCAAAAGAAAATCACCGATAAGGCTGCTCCAATTGTAAAGGATATTTCAAAAACGAAAATCGATAGCCTGCAAAAAAAAATAACAAAATCGGGCGCCAAAGATAGTTTAACCAAAGTTTTGGGAAATTTAAAAACCGGTGCAAAGACTGATACAGCCAAATTTAATCCGGCAGATACCGTTCAAACCCGTATTATTAAGGCTTACCACGGCGTTAAGATTTTTAAAACGAACATACAAGCGAAAACCGACAGTCTGTTTTATACCAGTGCCGATTCTACTTTACGTTGCTATAGTAATCCGATTATCTGGTCGGAAGGCTCTCAACAGGTTGGCGACACCATATTTGTGCAGTTTAAAAATAAAAAACTGAATAATCTACAGGCATTTAGAAATGCATTTTTAGTTAATACACCAAAAGATTCGTTAAGGTTTAACCAAATAAAAGGAAGGTTAATGACGGGCTTCTTTACCAATGGGAAATTTAAGAACCTCTATGTGGATGGCAATGCTGAAAGTATTTATTATACCCAGGATGATAGCACAAAGGTGTATAAAGAAATGAACCAAACCTTGAGTAGCAGGATAAAGTTCATCTTTAAGGATAAGGAAAATGCCATTGAGGAAATTGTTTATATTAAGGGAATAGAAGGAGCCTTAAATCCAGAAAACACGATTGCAAAAGACCATGTATTAAAAGGTTTTTCGTGGAAACCTACCGAACGTCCAAAATCGAAGAAAGATGCCATTGGCTCTTCGGGCAAAGCAAAACCCAAAGTAAAGGCAAAGGCAGTTGCAGGTAAAACAGTAGCTGGCACTAAAACGGTAAGTCCGGCAACAAAACCATCAACAACGGCACCTGCGGTTAAACCGAAAATCACCTTGGGAAAAGACAGTTTAAACGTGGATAAGAAATTGCCACAAGCTAAACCGGCAGATACGGCCAATTTTGGCATTAAACCTATTTTACCAAAAAAGGATTCAGTTCAAACGAAAAAAGATTCTGTTCAGGTGAAAAAGGTGGCTGGTAAAATGTAGTTTTTGCTATTCACTAAATTAATGGCTAAATTTATTCATGGATTTACAATCAGAAAAACTAAGTGTACTTCAACAGATCATTAATTCTGATGATGAAAGTTTAATCAGAGATATTAAATCACTGATTACTGCAAGAGATTTTGATTGGTTTGATGGATTAAACAGCAGCCAACAAGATGATATCCTGGAAGGAATAAACCAACTAGATCGGGGTGAAAGTTTTAGCCATGAAGAGGCTAAAAAAAGGTTTAGTGTTTAATGGATATTATTTGGTCTAAAAAAGCTGGCGAAACTTTCCAAAAAAATATTGATTATCTAAAAGAAAATTGGACAGAAGTAGAAGTAAAAAAATTTATTACAAGGGTATTTGCCTATCTCGATACCCTGTCTGAGGAACCACTAATTTCTAGAAAAACCTATAAAACAAAGAATACACATATAGGTTTTATCATCCCACACATATCAGTTGTGTATCGATTTAAACCAAAAAGCAACACTTTAGAAATCGTAACTTTTATAGACAATCGGCAAAGCAGCAAGAAGAAAAAAAGATTTCTATAACCCTTCCTTCAAAAAATCCATCATCTTTTTAAGTGCAATGGCCCGGTGGCTGATTTTATTCTTCTCGGCCATGTCCATTTCAGCAAAGGTAATATTATAACCATCCGGCTGGAAAATAGGATCATAACCAAAACCTTTCGAACCGGATAATGCTGTTCTGATGGTCCCCTCAATTAAACCTTCAAAAATATGGTTTTTACCACCCTGCATTAAAGAAATTACCGTTTTAAACCTCGCTTTTCTGTTGGAGTTTCCTTCAAGTTTCTTTAAAACGAGCTCAATATTTTCTAAGCTATCGCGGCTTCCCGAATATCGGGCAGAATAAACGCCTGGTTCGTTATTCAAGGCATCAACCTCTAAACCGCTGTCGTCGGCAAAACAGTCTAAATTAAAATGTTCAACCACATAGCTGCTTTTTAAAGTTGCATTGCCCTCAAAAGTATCAGCAGTTTCAGGAATATCAACCAAACAGCCGATATCTTCCAGATTTAGCACTTCATATTTGCCTTCAAGCGCTGAGCGTATTTCTTCGGTTTTATGTTGATTATTAGTGGCAAATACAAGTTTTTTCATTGTAACAAGGGTAAAAGGTTTAAGGTGTAGGGTGTAGGGTGTAGGGTGTAGGTTTGAAAGATCGGGCGTTACGTTGTTACAGACTTATTTAATTTTCTGGAGGTGGCCCCAAAGCGTTTTTTTAGCCGTTAAATCACTATCCAGCTGATGGAGATTAGGGGCGAAAACTATTTTAGTTGTTTCATGAATGATGATTTCATTCTGCCAGGTAAGGTTTAGTCTCAAATCTGCAATCGCTACGCCAAAAGATAACATAATGGCTGGTTTAAAAAACCGGTGCAGTTCTGCATAATCAGTTCCACTGTAATTTGCATAGTTTAAAATGGCAAAATCCGGTGTACCCAAATCTACCGCCTTTACAATTTTCCGCAGCAGTTCCCTACCCTGTTCGGTACTTACATCGTTCTGGTTATCATTCACCAAAATCAGTACCGATTTTTTATTTCCACCTAAAAATTTAAACGTTTTTCCGGGTGCTGGTTCGGCCACAATATGCGGAATTTCAGGCGCTTGTGGATAAACTTTAGGCACATTTGTAGCATTAATCCCAGGAATTTGTGTTATTTCCAGTTTTAAAACTGGTTCTTTTACTTCATTAAGGGAAACATTTTCGACAGCCAAAACTGGCTCAGGATTACGTAAAGGCAGAATTTCTACGCTTTCATCCTTTACCAGGAAAACCTCTTCGGTAAAAAATAAACGTAAAGCATTCGCATTGTTGGTAACCTGGTTTTCCATTCGTATTTTTGTTGGATAATAATTTCTGTTAAAATTAGTTAAATATCTTATAATAGCGTCGCTAATTGTTACTTTTATCCCTTAAAATTTATAGAGTGCTCTGCGTGAGGAAAGCTTACTGCTTATTTATTTTCAGCTTTATTTATAGCATTTCGTTTGCACAAAACGTTGCTGTGGTAAACGGTAAATCAATAAGTGCTAAAGAATTTATGTGGGCATACAAAAAAAGCCATAACGGGAGCGTTAGTGCGGCCTACGATACTTTACAAGCCTATTTAAACTTGTACATAAATTTTAAGCTTAAAGTTTTAGATGCCCGGGAGATGGGATTGGATAAAAATGCCAGTTACCAGGAAGAAATTAAAACCTATGAAGATGCACTGGCTACACATAAAAAAGTTGGGGTGAGTAGCAAAGATCACGATTTCTTATTGAATGAATACCGTGAAGGGGTTTTGATGTTCAATGTTTCTGAACAAAAAATATGGAACAAGGCACAGGAAGACGAACAGGCGATAAATGAATTTTACAGCAAAAACCAACAAAATTACAATAAACCTTTAAGCGAAGTTAGAGGAGAGGTAATTGCCGATTACCAACTGAGTTTAGAAGAAAAATGGCTGAAAGGCCTGAAACAAAAATATCAGATCAAAATCAATGAAAACGAGCTGAAAAAGCTTGCCAAGTTATAAGCCTGATTTTTTTTGACCATAAGTATTAAATTTGCAAAATATAACAAATAGAATGAAGAAAGTTTTTTTAGTAGCAACCGCTTTAATTTGCCTGTTTCTAAACAGTTTCGCACAAAAGCACACTGTAGATAAAGTTGCTGCTGTTGTAGGAAATAATATTATCCTGCTATCAGATTTAAACCAACAATACACGCAATATCTTTATCAGGGAAACCAGCCCAATAATGATATTAAGTGCAAAATATTACAACAAACCTTAACCCAGAAACTGCTTAAACAACAAGCCGAAATCGATTCGGTAATGGTAGAAGACGGTGCTGTTGATGATGAGGTAAATAAGCGTATGCGTTACAGTATGCAACGTGCAGGTGGACAAGAGCGTTTAGAGCAATTCTTAAACAAATCGGTTCTGCAATACAAAGATGAAATCAGGCCATCAGTAAAAGATGAGTTGATTGCACAGAAAATGCAACAAAAAATCACCGAAAACATCAATGTTACGCCAATGGAGGTTGAAAAATATTTCAAATCTTTGGGCGATAGCATCCCTGAATTTAATACTGAGGTTGAAGTTGGTGAGGTGATTTTAAACCCACAGTTAACCAGAGCAGAAAAACAGAAATTCCGCGATAAAATTGAAGCCCTTCGTTTAAGGGTTAAAAGTGGTGAGGATATGGGTGTTTTAGCAAAAACTTATTCTGAAGATCCGGGTTCTGCTGCCGATGGTGGTGATTACGGTTTTATCGACAGAAACACCATGGTTAAAGAATTTACGGCCTGGGCATTTAAATTAAAAGCAGGAGAAATTTCGCCTGTGTTCGAAACAGATTATGGTTTCCACTTTTTACAGGTTTTAGAGCGTAGAGGTGAGCAGGTACACGTTAGACATATTTTAATTATGCCTAAAACTACACCTGAAAGTTTAACCCGTTTAAAATTGCATGCAGATAGTATTTACAACAACATTATCGGTAAAAAATTAAGTTTCGCAGCTGCTGCAAACCTGTATTCAGATAATAAAGAGAGTAAATATAATGGTGGTATGATGCTTAATGCCGAAAACGTTCAGGCAAGAAGTACCTTTATTCCGGTTGATAAATTAGATCCTTCAGTATTTTTGGTAATCGACAGCATGAAAATTGGCGGTATTTCTAAACCAGATTTATTTACTGCAGCTGATGGGAAACAAGGGTACCGCATTTTATATTTAAAATCTAAAATTCCACCGCATAAAGCAAACTTAGCGCAAGATTTTCCAAAAATCAGAGATGCCGCACAAAGTGATAAAATTAATCGTACTTTAAGCGAATGGTTTGAAAAACGTCGCGAAAGCACTTACATTAAAATCGACGATGAATTTAACACCTGTGATGAATTAAAAATCTGGACTAAAACCACAGCCGCAAAATAACACCAATGCAGTATAAGAACGAAGTAGAAGCTGTTGATGCACTTCATCAATCTTTCAACAACATTAAAGCCGAAATAAGCAAAGTAGTAGTTGGACAAGATGACATCATAAAATCTGTTTTAATCGCCATTTTTAGTAACGGACACTGTCTGTTGGTTGGCGTACCAGGATTAGCCAAAACTTTACTTGTACAAACAGTAGCTTCTGTTTTAGACCTCGATTTTAACCGGATCCAGTTTACACCAGATTTAATGCCAAGCGATATTATTGGCGCAGAGATTTTAGGAGAAGACAGGCACTTTAAATTTATAAAAGGGCCTGTTTTTTCTAATATTATCCTGGCTGATGAGATTAACCGTACCCCGCCAAAAACCCAGGCTGCTTTGTTAGAAGCCATGCAGGAGAAATCGGTTACCGCTGCTGGTCAGACCCATATTTTACCAAAACCCTTTTTCGTTTTGGCCACCCAAAATCCTATTGAGCAGGAAGGAACATACCCCCTACCCGAAGCGCAGTTAGATCGTTTCATGTTCAACATTCAATTAAACTATCCTGCCTTTGCAGATGAATTGAACATCGTTAAAAACACCACAAGCAATAAAACCGTTCAACTGCAGAAAATTATCCATGCAGATGATATCCAATATTTCCAGAAACTAATCCGCGATATTCCGATCACCGATAACGTTTTAGAATATGCCGTAAAATTAGCAGCTAAAACCCGTCCGAACAGTGAATTTGCGACTGATGCGATTAACAAATACATCAGTTGGGGTGCCGGGCCACGTGCCTCTCAGTTTTTAGTGCTGGGTGCAAAATGCCATGCCGCAGTAAGCGGAAAATACTCTCCGGATATCGAAGATGTTAAAGCCGTTGCTGAGCCTATTTTACGCCACCGTATTGTGCGTAACTATCGCGCCGAAGCTGAAGGTTTATCGATCGAGAAAATTATTAAAGATTTATTGTAGAACCGGTCGGTTAGTCGGGATTTGTAATCCCGTCTCAACAGCCCAAGATTGGTAATTCATAGTGCAACAAGTCGAGATTGCAAATCCCGACTAACAGAAAAAGTATATCCATGAACAAAGGATTACAAATCCAGACCAACAAAGATTACCTTTTTCACATTCCTGGCATTAAGAATAAAAGAGGTACATGGAAATCGTAAATCCCATCCTTGCATTTATATGGCGAAGGATAATTTCATTAATATTCTTAGTTCTTTATATCGTTAGCTGGATATATACTTTCATATTTTTTCATACCCTGCCGGTAAGTACAAAGCTAAGATGCGGCATGCCCGATTTTGGTATGATTGTAGGCACCCTATCTCTCACTTTTATCTACTTTGTCACTTTCCTGATCATCACCCTGGTGAGTAAAGGCCGGTCAAAAAAAGAATTCATGGTGATTACCGCAATGATTCCTTTACCACTCTACATTGGAATAATCGATCTGTTAACTTAAACTTTGTTAGTCGGGATTTTCAATCCTGACTCATGAACTAAGGATTTGCAATCCTTTTATTAGTGGATTATAAATACAAAAAATCCGGATTGCAAATCCAGACCGACAAAGAGCCTCGCAACACAAAATTCATCCCAAACAATTATATTTGTTTTATGATGGGTGCCAATAAACTTACCGGTGCTATAGCCGCACTGATGGATGAATATAAAAAGGCGGTAAACGAACTTATTGCAGTAATCGAACCAATTAGCCCGCATCAACTGATTAAAACCATCGAGCCGGAAAGTTCAAATACGGATTGTATTTCCATTCAAACTATTTTAACACATGTAACCGCTGCCATGTTCAGTTATGCGGTGTATATCGAAAATGCCATCGGACTGGAGACAAGAAGGCCAGCACGACTGCAGTTTGATCAGGTGGCTCCTTATATCACAACACTTCGGGAAGCGCTTAAATATAATGAGGACTTTTTCATCAGAAACCCCGATATCACCATGGAAGAGTTCGATCAAACCAAAAAGATAAATACAAAGTGGGGACAGCAATACGATGTAGAACAAATGTTAGAGCATGCCATCGTTCATATTTTAAGGCATAGGAGACAGATTAAAAATGCTTTAATTCAATTTAATTCTTAACACTGAAAATTTGAGCGCTCAAACCAATTTCTATAACCGGTTTTCTTTTTTATATCCACTGGTCGATATTTTTCTTAAACCGCAAAAGAAAAAATTTTTCGATGAGATTAATCAACTGCCCTATGGGAACCTGCTCGAAATCGGTGTGGGAAACGGCTCGCATTTCCCGCTCTATAAAAATCACAAAATTACCGGCATAGAAGTTTCTACATCGATGCTCAACGCCGCTAAAAAGAATTCAAGTGGCGAAATTGAATTATTTCAGATGAATGGCGAGCAACTCGAATTTGCGGCGGATAGCTTCGACTATGTGGTTTTATCGCATGTTATTGCTGTTGCAGATCAGCCAGAAAACTTACTCATGCAATGCCACCATGTTTTAAAACCAGGCGGAAAACTCTTAATATTAAATCACTTCACCCCAAACAATTGGTTAAAACATGTAGATCGTATATTCAATTTAGGTTCTGGTTTATTTCATTTAAAATCATTATTTTACATAGAGAATATTAAGGCGATAAATCGGTTTAAACTTGAAAAAGAAATCGCTTTAAAACCACTCTCCTATTTTAAAATTCTAATTTTCACCAAATCTTGAAAAAACACTATTGGTATATATTCTTTGCGCTGATCGTCAGCTTGTTTATATATGTGTTTTACCGGACAGATAAAACCCTGGTGAACCAGGTGATTATTCAGTTGATTTCTTTCAAAACCTATCAGCACCTCAAATTCATCATCACCGCAAGCTTCCCATTAAATAAATACATCATTTATTCACTTCCTGAAGGTTTATGGGTTTTCTGCATCACGCTAACCTCAAAGGAATTTTATTTTGATCTTTTCAAAAAGCGCATTAATTGTGTTTTCATTCCGCTTGTATTTGTTGTAGCGCTCGAATTGTTTCAGTTATTCCGCATTACCAATGGCTACTTTGATTTTTTTGATATTGGCATTTCATTGCTTTTCTGGTTAATAGCAGCCAAAATTATCGATACACAGCAACGTTTAGAAAATCTCTTCCATTCGTTAAATTACAATAACCTGTTCTGCGTGCTGAGTTATTGCATCGTTTATTTCGCACATGTAATCCATTAAAAATTTTATTTTAAAATTTGCAATTCGCTGGAAATAAATATCTTTGCATCAAAATTTACAGAAATGCTACGTCAACTACATATCCAGCAATTAAACTTTAGCCCGTCTTGTGGCATAAAGGGCTTGGGTATTGACTTAAATTTCCTTCCCAACCCTTAGTGCGGTTTTAAGTTTCAACATCCTAAAACCCATATTTAAAAAATCAATTTAGTACGCATTTGATCGGCATTTAACCGCTTATCAAAATTAATTATATCCGTTATGGACATTTATACCACTGTAGAAGAAAAATACCTGCAGGCCATTGAAGAATTGCACTGGGGCGAATTACCCAAAGCACTTCAGTATTTTAACGAAATTATTGTTTTCGACCCTGATTATGCAAGAGCTTATTTTCAGCTGGGCGATATTTATCAAAACCATTTTAAAGATTATCAAACCGCAGGTTATTATTACAAACGTTGTATCGAATTGGATGCCGATTTTCCTGAGGTTTACAAACCCTATCTGGAACTTGTTATCACGCTTAAAATGCATAAACTGGTAAAACAGGTTGCCGAAAAGGCTTTGCTTGTACCTGGTGTTTGCGAAGCGCACATTTACGAATGTTTAGGTTTGCATGCCGAGCAACAGCAAAATTTTGCAGAAGCGGTAAATCATTTTAAAAAAGCAGAACTGTTTAATGCCGTTCAGGATGAGCAAAGCACGATTCTGGAGCATCAAAACCGTATCAAGAGCAAAATGAATAGCACAAAAACAATGATTTACGATTTACAAGGATAAAAGGCGCTGCCTTTTATCCTTTTTAAAGCCTGGGCGATCTTAAAATACTATTCGCCAAATTACCCTTGTTATTTTAATTTTGTTACTATCTTTACCGCACAATTACAAAGCATAAATCTTTAAATCAAAAATATTCGATATGTCAGCTCACGATTCACACGCACCGGTTCAGCAAACAAAAGGCATTTGGGCTTTACCATTAACGGCATGGATTCTGGTTTTATTATTGGTTGTTTATTTCACCAGACCAATCTTTAACCACGAAGAAGCATCTGCTCACCATGAAAAAACTGAAGCAGCGCACGAAAAACCAGAAGCACACCACTAGGAGCTTCCCGGTTATAAAGCATAAAAAAGCGTCCCAATCAGGACGCTTTTTTTATACCAGTTATATTCATTATTTAAGCTGGCCCATAATGTTGGGAAAATCGGTAATGATGCCATCTACACCCAGACTCATAAAATAATTCACCTCCTTTACCGTATTAACCGTCCAGGGGATAATTTTGATGCCCATTTCGTGGCAACGGTCTACCAAACCTTTACCTACCAGTACCGAGTAAGGACTGTAAATGGTTGGTTTAAATCCTAATTTCTCAATATAATCCTCAAAAGGCTCTTTTTCATCAATCAATAATGAGGTTTGTATTTTTGGGTATTTCTCGTGCAGGTATTGCAGCGTACGCATATCAAACGATTCAATAATTACTCTTTTGGCAAGTTTTTTCGAATTAATAACATCCATAATCAACTCTACAAATTCTGCAGGCTCCGGATGAAATTCATTGTCGCCCTTTTTAATCGTTTTTGTTTCGATACTATATACAGGTTTAGCGAGTTTGTGTTCTTTAACATAAGCTTCTACCGAATCTATTGTCTCAGAAAGCAGCGGTTTGTAAGCTTTAAACTTCATCTGTCCGGGAAAGCGGCTGTGAACTTTGCTGCCTACATCAAACTTTTTAATCTCGTCATAATCCATCTTGTAGATGTTATAATTCTTCTGATCTTTGAGTGTAATCGGCTTCCCGTTGGGTTGTAAAGAAATCTCGTTATTGAAGTAGGGCTCCTGCGAAAGCACCACTTGTTTATCTTTCGAAATCACAGCATCCATTTCTAAAGTGGTTACGCCTAAATCGATCGCTTTTAACATACCCTCGATGGTATTCTCGGGCATAATACCGCGTGCACCAGCTTTACCCTGTACATCGAATTTTTTCTTTTGAGCCGAAACGTTAAAGACCAGTAAAGCGAGAGCAGATAATAGAAGTACTTTTTTATGCATGAATTTTAAACGTAAAATGTATAGTTTTATTTGTGGTAATAATTTTTGGAGCGCAAAAACAGTGCTTTTATTTAATGCTTGTTCCCGCTTTCCACTATATCCTTTCCGCTGTGCTACAAGGATGCCGTTTCAATCGGGGCTAAATTAGGCCTTAACTGCAAGTAAAGGAATAAAAAAAGGGCTTCTTTTTATGGAGAGCCCTCTTTAATTCACATTTGTTATTTATCTTTCTGCTGGTACAAAGGCTTGTACAATTAAGTTCCAACTTGCGTCAGCTCCCTTTTCATAAACGAAAACATAATTAAAACTTTCGCGTAAATCGGCCTTGTAATCAATCGTTGCAACACCATAGGTATAAGCCAAATCGCTGCCGATTGCCTTATCTACGCCTGTTGTTTTCAGGTTAATTTTGCTGATCATTCCGTTATAAAATGCAATAATTTTTCCTTTTCCGTCAATGGCTTCGTTGCCCGGGAAAAGTAAACGTGCATCGTTGGTTAAAAAACCTCCAAATGCTGCAATTCCATGTGTTTTTAACAAAGTATTTAATGTTTTCTCGGTGGTTAAGATAATTTCTTTCCCGGCCTTGATTTCTTTTTCATTTAAGAACTTAGGTGCCACATGATCTTTCGGTTCAATAAACTGTGGGCTAACTTTAGCTAAAGGTTTATTGCTTTCTGTACCTAAATCAATGGCTAATTTCCATCTGCCGTTTTCTGGTTTCCAGATCGATAAGTATTGGCCATATTTTTTCTCTGAAGTTCCAACTTCATATGGCCCGGTAGTGAAACCTAAATCGCCGCTACGTGATACTTTGGCCAGGTTTGGTGTCCATGTTACATCGTTTTCAGCATTGGCTTTACCCGCGTAAAAAGTTTTGGCATTAACCGGATTTGGTCTGAACACTAAAGTGCTCGTTGATGAATAGTCTATAAAAGCTTCTTTATCTCCATTTTTGGCAATTGACTTAACAAAATCCTTCTCAGCATTTACTAAAGATTTGGTTGTACCGTCGCTTTTTTGGGCAAAAGCACCTAAGGCTAAAAGCGAAGCTATTGCAGTTGAAAATAATTGTTTCATTATTAATTAAGATAATATGTTTGGCGAATATAAAATTTTCTTTGATCTATGGTCTTAAAAGTAATTAACAATTACACATTAAGGCTAATTATTTTTCTCTGTAAATGGTTTCTAAAACCGTTTGTCCGGTAGCCTTCAAAGTATTTTTATCAATATTGGCTAAGTTATCCAACTGTGTATGCCAGTTGATATAAAAGCCACTGTTATCACTATAATGGATAATATCAACAGAAGGAATACCAGCTTTGTTCATCCAAAAATGATCGTCCACTAATTTTCCGCTCGGAATTTTCGTAAAGTAAGAGGCATAGCCAATTTCATTGCCAATATCCCAAACCTGATTCACAATGTTTGGTGCAGCCTGGCGGGAGATTTCATCCTGCGTAAACTGTGCATTACCGCCACCAACCATATCGAGGTTAATGCCATACAAAGCCTTATACCCTGACGCAATTGCTTTTTTAGCCCAGTACTGAGAGCCTAAACACCAGGTAGTTTCGTCTGGTGTTTCGTCATTGGCCTTGCCATAATCTTCTAAATCCCACAACACGAAATCGACGCCAACACCTGGCTGTTTTTGCTGGATCTGACGAGCCATTTCCAAAATTACAGCTACCCCGCTGGCTCCATCATTGGCGGCATCGAAAGGTTTAGCATGGTTTGCTGGATCGGTGTCATGGTCAGAAAACGGGCGGGCATCCCAATGTGCTGTAATTAAAACCCTTTTCTTTTGATCTGGCTGAAAGGCAGCAACAATGTTTTTCAGCTGAAAGCTTTTCCCATCATAAGTTTGCGTGCGCTCGCCCTGGATACTTACCTCAGCACCGAACGATTTTAATTTTGCCACCAGATAAGCTGCACATTTCTGGTGTGCTTCTGTTCCTGGAATCCTTGGTCCAAAATCTACCTGCGCTTTGGTATAGGCATAAGCACTATCGGCATTAAAATCCGGAGAGGCTAAACGCAGTGGTTTTTCTCCGCTTTCATCAGCATTTTGATTTGTTTTATTCTGACATGCCTGAAAAGCGATTAATGCGAATAAAGGCAGTATTAAAAGTTTTTTATTCATTGTTTAATCTAACGGAAAATTGTTTGAAGTAGTGTAATGGTTTAGGTATTGGTATTCTTACTATTTCATCCCCCCTGCCCCCTTCAAAGGGGGACAGATGCCTTGATAAATTCAAAATGCATAGGGTTTATTTTTTCTTATAATTAACTCGTCCCCCTTTGAAGGGGGCTGGGGGATGACCCTATGAAAAAATCTTCCCTTTCAATGAGCCCGAGTATGATCTTGCTCCCATTCTGCAATAAAATATTGAATTGTCCTATTCACATTCTCGATATCGTTCATTACCTCATCATCGCTAAACCTCAGCACCTGAAAACCCAATGCTTTTAAAACGCTTTCACGCGCTCGATCTTTTTCAAATTGGCCCGCCCGCTCATGACTAAGTCCATCAACCTCGATAACCAACTTTAAATCCTTTGAGAAAAAATCTGCAATATAATTCGCGATCGGCCGCTGTCTTAAAAAAGAATATCCCAGCATTTTTTTATTCCTCAACAATTCGCACCACATTCTTATCTCTGCTTTGGTACTATCATTTCGATGAGCCCTGGCAAAAGTTTTTAGTTTAGGATTATAGTTGTTGTTCATAAGCGTATTTTATCTATTTTTCATCCCCCTGCCCCCTTTTGAAAGGGGAAGGGATCTGCACTTAAAAATAAAACTCACAAATGTATTTTCCTAGCGCTTAATTCCGTGGGCCCTTTGAAGGGGATTATAATGGCCTTACTCCAGTACTAACTACGCCTTACTCCAGGTAGTACCTTCTTTACCATCCTTAAGCTGGATGCCCAATTCCTGCAAACCAATACGGATACGATCAGAGGTTGCATAATCTTTATTTGCTTTTGCTTCCGTCCTTAAATTAATTACCATGTCCAAAACACCGTTTAAATCATTACCGCCGGCATCTTCATCTTTCAGTCCTAATATATCGAATACGAAATCGTTAATCAGCTGCTTTAACTTTTCTAAAGCTTCTGCAGAGATTTTAGCCTTACCATCGTAAACGGTATTGATAATTCTTACCGCTTCAAACAATTCGGCAATTAGAATCGGACTGTTAAAATCGTCGTTCATCGCATGGATGCATTTTTCTTTCAGTGCATCGATATCAAAATCACTCTGTTCAGCAGCAGTTAATTTATCTAACAAACCAATAGCAGCCATTAAGCGGCGGAATCCTTTTTCTGAAGCATCCAAAGCTTCATTCGAGAAATCTAAAGTACTGCGGTAATGTGCCTGCAGCATGAAAAACTTAACCGTCATCGGGCTAAAGCCTTTTTTCAGTAAAGGGTGATCGCCAGTAAATAACTCTAAAGGAAGAAAACCATTTCCCGCCGATTTAGACATCCGCGTACCGTTTACCGTGAGCATATTGGTATGCATCCAGTAACGGGCAGGTTGTTTATGGCTGCAAGCCTCAGACTGTGCAATTTCGTTGGTATGGTGCGTTGCCGCCAAATCCATTCCACCACCATGAATATCAAATTCGGCTCCTAAATATTTAGCACTCATGGCCGAACATTCAATGTGCCAGCCCGGAAAGCCCATACCCCATGGCGATTGCCATTGCATCAGGGTTTCTGGTTTTGCTTTTATCCAAAGCGCAAAATCTAACCGGCCATGTTTCTCATCCTGCCCACCCAGTTCGCGGGTATTGTTCAGCATATCTTCGAGATTGCGGTTGGTTAAAATGGTATAATTATATTCCTTACTATATTTTTCTACATCAAAATATACGTTGCCATCAACTTCGTAACCATAACCGTTGGCTATAATTATTTTGATCATTTCGATCTGCTCAATAATGTGGCCCGTAGCCGTAGGTTCGATACTTGGCGGCAGCGTGTTGAACATGCGCAATACATCATGGAAACCTAAAGTATACTTCTGTACAATTTCCATCGGCTCAAGCTGCTCTAATTTGGCACGTTTTGCAAACTTATCATCACCCTCATCCCGATCTCCTTCCAGGTGGCCGGCATCGGTAATATTACGTACATAACGCACTTTATAACCAGCATATTTAAGGTACCTGAAAATTAAATCGAAAGAAATAAATGTGCGGCAATTACCCAGGTGCACATCACTATAAACAGTAGGACCGCAAACATACATCCCAACATTGGGTGCATTTAAGGGTTGAAAAAGTTCTTTTTTGCGCGAAAGCGTATTATAAAGCTGTAAGCCAGTATTCATATTGCAAATGTAAGATTTAGTTAGAAAGTTAAAACGTTAAAAGTTGCAATGTTAAGGTTATGATTTTTAGCTAACATTTTAAATGGCAATTACTATCTATAGATTGTCATCCTAAGCCTGTCGAAAGGCCTTTAAAGAAGATCTAATATGGTCTGTTTCAGCTTACAGTTTTCTTTAACATTTAAAAAGGTAATTGCTGCTCATCGGTTAGGGCAGCCCCTCTTTCCGCTGTAGCTTCGCCGAAGGGGCTCAGGCTGCCGCTTCAATAGGGTTTAGGTTGGTTATTGCAGTGCTTTTGGCTTGTAAAACCTGTGCTAATTTTAAATCCTTATTTTAGCTTTACCTATCAAACATCAATAAATGGTTCTAATCAGAGAAATTTCGGAAAAAGATGCCGAAGGTGTAGCCAAACTATCTACACAACTGGGTTACGACAGTGACATCAGGCAAACGTCGGCCAGAATCAAACTCATCGCGAATAACAGCAATACCAATTGTGCATTTGTTGCTTTAATTGAGGACAAGGTAGCAGGCTGGATCCACGGTTTTTATACCTTAAGAATAGAATCCGATCCGTTTGTAGAAATTGGAGGCCTGATCGTAGATGAAACTTACCGAAACTTAAAAATCGGAAAGCAGCTGATTGAGCATGTTAACCTTTGGGCGAAAAAACATCAGGTAAAAAAACTAAAGGTAAGGTGTAACACCAAACGCACTGAAAGTCATAAATTTTATGAGCGCGTTGGCTTTAAAGAAAATAAACGGCAGGTCGCATTTGAAACAGACCTTTAGACTGGCTAACAAGGGCCTGCGCCGACTATTTAAGCTGACCACAATTAACCGATTAACCAGTTTAAACAATTAACCCATCAATTATTACAACCCTCAAACATTTCAATATTGTAACATTTCAATCCTATTCATTAACTTTGTGGCATGATTGATTTACCGGTAGTACCTGCTGTGACTGAAGTAAAACGTAAACCAGATTGGTTACGTGTTAAATTACCCGTGGGCAAAGAATATGCACAGGTTCGCAGTTTAGTCGATACACACAAGCTCCATACCATTTGCGAAAGTGGCAATTGTCCTAATATGGGCGAATGTTGGGGTGCAGGTACGGCAACATTCATGATTTTAGGAAACATCTGTACCCGCAGTTGCTCTTTCTGCGCTGTGGCAACCGGCCGCCCTTTAGCCGTTGATGTTGATGAACCTAACCGCATTGCCGATTCGGTACGATTAATGGGCGTTAAACATTGTGTAATTACTTCGGTAGATCGTGATGATTTAAAAGATGGCGGCTCAATCATCTGGGCAGAAACCTTACAGGCCATCCGCAGAGAAAGCCCGATTACCACTTTAGAAACCTTAATCCCTGATTTTAAAGGTCAGTGGGATAATTTATACCGCGTATTAGAAGAAAGACCAGAAGTGGTTTCGCACAATATGGAAACGGTTAAGCGTTTAACCAAACAAGTACGCATCCAGGCTAAATACGACAGAAGTTTAGAAGCGCTAAAAAGAATTTCAGAATTTGGCCTAAGAACAAAAACAGGCATTATGCTTGGATTGGGCGAAACCGAAGAAGATATTTTCGAAGCCATGGACGATTTGGTTGCCAATGGTGTTCATATTTTAACTTTAGGACAGTACTTACAACCTACACGCAACCACCATCCGGTTGTAGATTGGATCCACCCTGATACCTTTGCTATGTATAAAGAAGCTGGTTTAGCAAAAGGCTTGAAATATGTAGAAAGTGGTCCGCTCGTACGCTCATCTTATCATGCAGAAAAACACCTTTTCCCGATTGAGGGAATTGCTTAACTCAAATATCTAAAGATTAAGAAGGTTTTAAGTCACTTTACTGAATATTAAAATCTTCTTAGTTTTTTCTGAGCGCAGCATCGAGTTCATTATTACCAATATTTCCTGATAGCTGATCCATCCGTGGTGCATTATTATTCGCCATAGTACCGTCTTTATTAATAATTACGTAATGTGGAATCCCGTTAACCCCATAAGTTTTACAAACCGGGTTTTTGACCCAACCTTCGGCTATTAAGTTTACGCCAGTTAGCTTGTACTGCTTAATTGCATTTTTCCAGGCTTTCTCTCCACTATCTACACAGATATTTATAAAAACAACATCTTTATCTTGATAACCCTCATGCAGTTTTGCTTCATAGTTTTCAATATCATAAATGCAAGGTCCGCAACCCACTCCCCAAAAATCGATATACACAACTTTACCTTTAAAATCGCTTAGCGAAACGGTTTTTCCTTTATCATTAAGCAATGAAAAATTAGGCGCTTGTAAGCCGGGTTTTAAATTTTTGGCCAAATGGTATTTTTCTTCTAAGGTCTTTTTAAAATAGGGCGTTTTTGCTTGCGGAAGATAAAAATTATACACTTCTTCTACATTTAGAAATGAATAATGATCAAATCCAAACATAATACAGCTCGTAATAAACCAATCTTCAATTAGTGTTGATTGAAAAGCTGCTTTGGCGATATAATAATCTTTAAAACTAAAATTAGTTGGACTGCTTTTTTGGGTTTCTCTTACATATCTATCAATTGGAGAGGCAAAACGAATGTAGTTGAACATAAACGCCCTGTACTCCGGCAGATCTATAAAATATCTTTCGTTACAGATTTTATAATTATCGCGATCATCCAGAATCCCATACTTTAAAAACTTTGAAGCCTTTCCGTTTATATTGCCTTCAATCATTGGCAGTTTATAAGTACCATCTTCGGCCATATTAAGAGAAAACCGACCCAATAGCTTAGCATCTCTAAGCCAGGATGCATATGAAAAATAGTTGTTAGAAAGCAAATATGATGTAGAACTGCTTGTAGCGTTGGTTGTATCTTTTGATAAAATAAACTTTACTTTTTTATTGTACATATTATTCAGCAGATCAAATTTTGCTTGCTCAGACAAAGTTTCACGCTCTTTATACAAACGATTTCTCAACTCCGTTTCTGGTACTCTAAAATTATTATAGATACCCCACTCAGTTTTTAAAGTCGCTGTTCTAATGGCCTTATTTGAATTTAAACTAAAGGAGGTTTTAAAGTTCTTTTCATCCCAGTTTAATAAAACCGTATCGCCATCGGCAACAGTAATGGTTATAGCATCATCATTTAAATAAAGATAAAGTTGCTGGCTGTTAATAATTGGGAATGATTTTTCAAATGATCCATCTTTATTAAAATCTACGAAATAGCTTTCATTATTGTGAAGATAGCCTGTAATGGCAAATTCGAAAAATTTATCCTTTAAATTTTTCGCTTTACCTTTTAACACGAAAGCCCCTTGTTTACCAAAATTGCTTAACATATCTTCTTCACTTAACGTATTGCCTTTCTTTTGGGCAAACATAGGTAAGCTAAAAAGTAGGAGCGCAATAATTGCTGTAGATTTAAGAGCAGTTTTCATAAAGAGTTATAGTTTTTCGTTTATGCTAAATTAAAACTATATACCCATACCTAGCTGTTAAAAATAGTTAAACGTTATCGATTCAGTCACTTTATCAGCGGTTTAAAATATTAATAGAATAACATATTCCTTAACGGAATGCATTTATAAAACATTTTTTTGCTTTTACTGTTCTGTATTGTATCTTAGTAACCCATAGTGACTGCATTAAAAAAATTAACCCTAACTGAGCCTGAACTTGTTCAAGCACTGCAATCGAAAGATCCCGCGGTTCTAAAAACACTGTACAGCATGTATTCGTCAGCGCTTTATGGCGTTATTTCGCGGATTATCACACACACTGAGCTTGCTGAAGATGTACTACAAGAAACTTTTGTAAAAATTTGGCAGTCTGCTGCACACTATGACAATACCAAAGGACGTTTGTTTACGTGGATGATGAACATTGCCCGCAATTTATCAATCGATAAACTACGTTCTAAAGATTTTAAGAATTCACTCAAAAACCAAGATATAGAAAATAACGTAAGTTTCGTTGATGAACAAAACAAGGTTACGTTTAATCCTGATATCCTTGGAGTTAAGCAACTTGTAGACAACCTTAAACCGGATTTACAAGCAGTTCTTGATTTAGTTTATTACAAGGGTTTCACCCATGTGGAAGCCGCAGAAAAGTTAGATCTGCCATTAGGTACGGTGAAAACCCGGATCCGTTTGGCTATTATTGAATTGAGAAGGAATTTTAATTGAGCGTGGAAAATTTAAAAGCATATATCGAATCTGGAGTACTTGAACTGTACGTTTTAGGTGATTTATCACCTGAAGAAGCGTTGCAGGTTGAGGAAATGGCATCTCAACACCCTGAGGTAAGAGATGAAATAGCTGCTATTGAGCAAGCTATGGAACAATATGCTATGCAAAATGCTGTAGAACCATCTGCAGATGTAGAAACAAGATTATTCGAAAAGTTGGGCTTAAGTGAAGTTGAAGAGCAGGTGAATGTTCAACCCGAACCAATTTATACAGAAGAACCAAGAATTATACGTTTAGATGGAAGTGATGCCAAAGTAAGAACTTTGCGTTACGCCTTAGTTGCCTGTATAGCTTTATTGGTAGTTAGTACCGCAGCATTGTTTATTACCTACAACAAGTTAAATGCCGCACATGATCAAATTGCGAGTTTAAGCCTGGATAAACAAAAATTTGCTGGCGTAGTGAGCAAGTTAGAGTTTGAAAACCAGGGCTTAGGTAATATGGCTGCAATGGCCGATAGTAAAGAATGGGCAACCATCAGAATGGCTGGTCAGGCTTTTAGCCCAACCTCGAAAATGAAAGTTTACTGGAACAAGAAAGATAAAAGTGTGCTGATTAACTACGTGGCCATGGATTTACCAAAAACCGATGCAGCACATCAATATCAGTTATGGGCTTTGGTGAACGGAAAACCGGTAAGTTTAGGTGTATTTGGCAAAACTGATTCGACCAATAATGAGGCATTGGTAAAAATGCAGGCCATTCAGGAAGCACAGGCATTTGCAGTAACAATAGAGCCTATGGGCGGAAGTGTTAATCCAACAATGGATAAACTTACCGTAATGGGTGGTGTTTAAGTAGAAATTATTTAATCAAAATATTAAATCCCAGCATTTATAAATGCTGGGATTTTTTTTTTGCAAGCAGCATATCGTCATTCCCGCGCAGGCGGGAATCTTAAAGCTATTGCATTACGATTCCAATCAAGTTGGGAATGACAATGCTACTATATTAAGATTTCGCCGCGTACTTCACCTCTTCGTAAGGTTGTACCAATACCCATCCCTCACCAAAAAACTCTAATTGGAAAGATTCGCCACTGCCTCTTCCAATAAAAGAACCAAAAGTTAAATTGGTTTTAATGTTTGGTGTTAAGTTTTCAGACCAGGCCACTGTAGCATTAGGATCGGTATACACCGGTTGATTACCCGTAACCCTTAATAAAATAGGTTCGCCATGGGTGGTAATGGCAATATAACCGCTACCTGATAATTTAACCTGAAATAAACCACCGCTCATCATACCGGCAATGCTTTTGAGCATTTTTATTTCGTTTTTGATACTGTCTTCTAAAGCCAGCACATCATTACCGTTTACAAAAACGGCTTCATTTTGGAGTTTGATGATCTTTACTTTTTTGCCTTCATCGGCCAGATATAATTTACCGGTACCCGTGGCGTGCATCAGCGAAGTCCCTTCACCAGATATGGCTTTTTTTAATAAACCGCCTAAACCTTTGCTCAATAGTCCTTCTCTTTTAAAGTCTATATTTCCAATGTAAGCCACCATCGAACCCGCTTTAGCCAATATTTTTTGATTTTTTAGATTTACCTCCAGCATGGCGGGTTTTTCTAATTCGAAAAAATCGTTTTCATTTGGGTTTTCTGCCGATTCCTGAATTAATTCATTCAGCGTATACTCTTTTTGTGCCATAATAATTAGTTTTCCGTTTTTAAGATATCTGTTATTTTAAATTCCTTTAAGCTATAAATTATAAACTAGAAGCATAGTAGATTATTTCCGCTTTTTTTTCCACAATTGTGGTTAACTACACGGCAAAACTATTTGAAAATGAGCAATTTAATTTCTTTTGACACCCTCTCAGCAACCTGTGAGGCGGTAACTACAAAGTGTTCGTGCGCTAAATAATCGCCTGCTTTTCCATGGATGTAGCAAGCTAAAACAGCAGCATCTGTAGCTGAATATTGCTGCGCAATAAAGCCTGCAATAATACCAGTAAGAATATCACCCATTCCCCCTTGCGCCATTGCCGGATTACCATTGGGATTGATGAGCACCTTGCCCGTTGGCAGGCAGATAAAAGTATATTGATTTTTAAGTACGATCACCATCTTAAGCTTTTGGGCTTGTTCTTGTGCTGTTTGCACCCTATCCCACCAGCTGTCGTGTTCACCGAATAAGCGATCGAACTCTTTCATGTGTGGGGTGATAATGGTATTTGCGGCCAGCTTATCGATGAGATCGGGCCGTTCGCCCAAAATATTTAAAGCATCTGCATCGATGATCATGGCCTGGTTGGCCAAAATCAGGCTTTCGAGCAGTTTTTCATTTTCAGATCCGGTAGCTAAACCCGGACCAATAGCGATTGCCTGATATTTCTTTGGGTTTTCTATCCTCGTATATTCATCTCTTGGCAGCGCCATAACTTCTGGCAAGGAGGTATTTAAAGCGATTAATCCACTTGGTGGGATGCAGGCCGTAGTTAATCCGGCACCCGCGTGCAAACAGGCCATCGAAGAAAGCAAAGCCGCGCCCATGGTATTGGTATTTCCTGCGATGATTAGTGAGTGGCCATAGGTGCCTTTATGGCTAAACAATTTTCGGGGCTGCAGGATGTTTTCGATATCACTTTCTTCCACCAAATAAAAATCGGAATCCTGTTTTTGGATAAAAGCCTCATTCAGATCAATATCAACTACCTCATATTTTTCAGTTGCCAGGGCCGACTCAGGGAAGAAAAAATTAATCTTCGGCCGTTGGAAACAAATTGTTTTATAGGCTTTTATACCATTGTAATCTTTAGGCAGCTTACCTTCGGCAAAAAAACCGGTGGGTACATCAACTGCATATACTTTTTTATTCAGCTTGTTAATGGCCTGTACCAGCTGTTCAAATTCGCCGCTTAAAGGTTTATTTAAACCAGAGCCTAAAATGGCATCGATAATTAAATCGGCTTTCAGATTCTTTAAATCAGAAGCCTGGTTAATGATTGTTTTTTTGCAGCGTGTTTCCTCAATCCGTTGCAGGTTGATGGCAAAATCGTCGCTTTGTTTTTTACTGAAATTGATGATGTAAACTTTTATATTCTCATATCCGTTGGCAATAAGCAAGTGGGCAATCGCCAATCCATCTCCACCATTATTTCCCTTACCGCAAAAAATGGCAACACTTTTATTAGTATCGAACTCGTTTCTTAAAAAATGCTGAACAAAAGCACGCGCAGCCTTTTCCATCAGATCGATAGAGGCAATGGGTTTATTGGCAATGGTAAACTGATCGGCACTGCGCATTTGGGCAGAGGTAAGCAATGTTCGCATATAACTAAGATAAGATTATACAGCTACAATGCAAAAGACCTGGATTTTGTTTGGTTCATTACATGGTAAGGTGTTCGTTTTCCAAAATAATTTAAAATACTATCTTTTAATTTTTATACCTTTTGCCAATCTTTAGCGTTGTCTATTGAATTAAATTAAATCTCAAAACAATGAATCAAAAACCATCGAATGCATTCGTGGCTGCTGCCTGGCTTGCATTAGGTATCGGAATGATCGGCTTTATTGTAGGCCTGTGGCGTTCTGATATGCTTCTCAATGAAAAAGGATATTATTTTACCGTATTGATGTTTGGCCTTTTCGCCGTAATCTCATTACAAAAAGCTGTTCGCGATAAATTGGAAGGAATTCCGGTTACTGAAATTTATTATGGTATCAGTTGGTTTTCTACCCTATTAACCATCACCTTACTGGTAATTGGTTTGTGGAATGCTACGCTGCTGCCCAGCGAAAAAGGATTTTATGCCTTTGCCTTTTTACTCTCGCTGTTTGGCGCCATTACGGTGCAGAAAAATACGAGAGACAGCCAGATTGCGAATAAGAACCGCGATTCGGAATAAGCATTTAAGCCAGTAAAATTAATTACTGGCTTTTTTATTTAAGCATAGATTAGCCCACGAGTAGCTTATCAGTTTTGCTCAGATTCATATTTTCTAATTCGACCTGAAAATCAAGCAATTTCTTTTTTGATTTAAAATTTGTAACGTTAATAATCTTTGCAAATAACTGGATCGATTCAAAAAGTTCGTCTACCTGGAAATTAAAATAGCTGCCGCCTGCAAAATACTTATAATCTGAGGCCATAAATTTTTCAATCAGTTCTTTCTCTTCCACAGAGATCTGTTCATCATATAAAGGGTTTGTCAGTAACTTTAAAAATTCTTCTTTAAAGATTATTTCTTCATCCTTAACCAGATACATCTGTTGTTCAATGGTTTCAACAGCCGTGCGCATATGCATAAAGGAAGTAACCTCACTGATTTTATTATGGCATTTAGTCTGACTTTCTAAAAGTGAATGAATGGTTTTGTAATGACCGTAAAAATTTACAAATTCCTCATTTCGTCCTTGTTCGTAGGCAAGGCATAAATAATATTCAAAAATCCGTTGATCTAATTTTTTCAACTGATCATCCAATTCTTTAGATTCACTTTCTAAACGTTTAATCAATTCCGAACAATCCTCTTGTGTGTACCTTTGTCCGTCATAATCAAAGGTTTTAACTTCAAAAGTCTTATCCTCGATCTGTTTTAGTATATTTAAATCGTCGTTAATACCATCCTGAAGATATATCAAACTTAAATTTTCATCACTAAAAAAATCACTGGCCTGTAGCTGAATGGAGAATTCCGGTTTTTCAAAGGCATCTGAACCCAGCTCATTTAGCGGATTTCTGAAATCAAAATAGCCATTGTATAACTGATGAAAAGCATTTTCCCGCTGATTTTCAAAAAAATCTTCTTCAAACTTGCCTGCGTCTGAAACTATAGGAGAATCACCATAATCTATTGCATCGAAGAGTTTTTTTGTGACCTCTTCAAGAACCGCATCTTTATTCACCAATAAATCTATTGCTATACCGGCCCCATAACTCTTCAACGGGAAATTCAATTGTCGGAGATGTGCTACACGATCTGCTGTACTTGGATGTGAAGACCATTGATCTTTCAGAACGAGTTTACTTTTGTTGAATTTGTTGTAATGTTCATCTGATACGATTGGAAGATTGTGTTCTGTTTTGATATGTTGAAGACCGGCATAAAAATCCATTACAAATTTTTGCTGCGGAAAAATGTTATTGGTTTTTTCCTTATCCTTTATTTTATCGTTATAATAATTAAACACGTTGTTTAAAGAATGGTCGGCGAGGTGTAAGCGGTGAAGAGCTGTAATTAAAGCATCAGAGCCAGCAACACTTGCAGCCACTGTATCCGCATGGAATTCCATTTCTCTGGAGAGTGCCAAATGATTCAGGTTAACAACATCATAAATCTTCTTTAAGATGAACTGGATTCCACTAATTATCTTACCAGCTAAAACAACAAAAATGGCGAAGTAATTACTTATACCCGCTAACTTTTGTGCAAAATTACCATAACCTTCGTTTTCGTAGAGTGTATTATAGATTACTTGATTAACATTGTACACATAACTCCCGGTACGCATACTTTTTTGTGAAAAATGACCAAACTCATGCGCAAGAATCGCCTTTAGCTCATCAATTGATATGGTATTCATAAGCCCTAAGCCAATATGCAGGTTTTTTCTTACCGGAAGAAACATGCTCCAGAAACTGGAATCATAAAATACAGATGCATTAACTTCAGACGAAAAGTAAACCTTTTTAGGAAAATCAGTACCTACTTCAGCCACAATTTCATCAATCATTTTAAAAAGCTCAGGCTGTTCTGCTTTTGTAACCTGCGTTAAATGAGAACGGTCTATTTTGTTAATCTTGAATATAAACTTTACCAGGAAAATTAAAATTAACACACCAAAGCAGATCAAGCCGCCACCCAGCATAATCGTAAGAAACATTGGTTTGGCTGCAATTAGCATAAGGCCTGCAATTGCAGAAAGTACCGTTAAACCAACGGCTGCAGAAACTAATATAAGGTAGGTTAATACAAATAGCCAAATAGCCTGTACAGACTTGGCCGCCATCTTTTTAAAATTTGCAGATGGCTGGAGAGCGTTTTCGTGCATAAAAATATTGTTTGGTTATGCAATATAACAAAACTGGTAAACGCTTAAAAGCGCTGCAAAAAAATAACAATAAATTATTACAGCAATTGCCAGTGGTAGTAAAATGATTCGAAAATAATTACTACTTTAAACACCAGATACCGAAGCTAATAGTTTATCATTTTCGAGCAATTAATATAAACCTATTTTAATCTTATCATCCTGTCAATGGAACAAAAAGATAGCTTAAAGAAAACCCTTACGCCCTTTATGCTGTGGGGACTTGGTGTAGGATATGTGATTTCGGGGATGTATTTCGGTTGGAACTTAGGTCTTGAAAAGGGCGGCACACTGGGTATGGCCATCGCTACGGTTGCCATTATGGTAATGTATGTTACCTTTAGTTTCAGCTATGCCGAACTGGCCTGTGCGATACCAAAAGCCGGTGGTGTTTTCGATTATGCCAATACCGCACTGGGTAAAAACATCGGTTTTATTGCAGGTATAGCTCAAATGGTCGAGTTTATATTTGCACCACCTGCCATTGCCTTTGCCATTGGGGCTTATTTTAATGCTTTCTTTCCACAGGTCCCCATACTCACCAGTGCAATTGCGGTCTACTTTATCTTTACTGCCCTAAATGTATATGGCGTAAAAGCTGCTGCTTCGTTCGAAGTGATTATTACCGTTTTGGCCGTTGGCGAACTGCTTTTATTCTCTGGAATTACCCTACCTAAATTCCATGCAGAAAACCTGATCCACAATAATTTCCCAAATGGCTGGAGTGGTGTTTTTGCGGCTATTCCATTTGCCATCTGGTTTTTCCTGGGTATAGAAGGCGTTGCAAATGTAGCCGAAGAAACCAAAAATCCACAGCGCGATATCAGTAAAGGTTTTGGCTGGGGCATATTTACGTTGGTTGTTTTATGTGTACTTGTTTTTATCTCCACCATTGGTATTGGTGGTTGGGAAGCCATTGTATATAAAAATGGTAAATCGGGCGAAACTTCTGATTCACCTTTACCACTTGCCCTTTCGATGATCACAGGCGATAATCACCTGATGTATCACTTACTGATTACTGTGGGCTTATTTGGCCTGGTGGCCTCCTTCCATGGCTTGGTTTTGGCTGCTGGACGCTCTACTTACGAGATGGGACGGGTGAAAAGCATTCCGGCTATTTTAGGTAAAATCTCGCCAAAATTTCAAACCCCTGCAAATGCATTAATTGGCAATATGGTAATTGGTATCATTGCGCTTTTATCAGGTAAAACTGCAGAAATTATTATCATTTCTGTTTTTGGCGCATTAACCTTATATATTATTTCGATGATTTCGGTTATGGTACTGCGGAAAAATAAACCTGAAATGGCAAGACCTTTCAAAACCCCTGTTTATCCGTTGTTTCCCATCATTGCCCTGATTATTTCATGCGTTTCTTTCATCGCAATGCTGATTTATAATCTTAAATTAGGTTTAATTTATTCGGGCATTGTTTTAGGCATATTTCTTCTATACAAAATCTTTAAAAAGGCAGATTAATGAGTACGAGCAAAGAAATTCTGGATTACGTTAAAAATCACCCCTCTGGAAAAGTAAAATTAGCGATTGCCGATATCGACGGTATTTTAAGGGGAAAATATGTAGCTGCCGAAAAATTTGCATCACTGGTTGAAGGCCGCCTGGGTTTTTGCGACGTTACCTTTGGTTGGGATGCGGGTGATGTGGCTTACGAAAACGGAAAATATACAGGCTGGCATACTGGCTATCCCGATGCACAGGTTAAAATCGACCTGACTACCTTCCGAAAAATTCCCTGGGAAAATGAGGTACCCTTCTTTTTGGGCGATTTTATTAACGATCAGGATCAACCAAATGCTGTATGTCCGAGGCAGTTGCTAAAAAAAGTGATTACCGAATGTGAAAACGAAGGCTTCTCTCCCTTGTTTGCACAAGAATTTGAATGGTTTAATTTTTCGGAAACACCAGAAAGCATCCACGAGAAAGGTTTTGCCAATTTAAAACCTTTAAGTCCGGGTATGTTTGGTTATTCCATTTTGAGGAGCACCTACCGAAACGAATTTATGAGCGATCTGTTCGATCTGCTGAACAAATTCGATATCCCAATTGAAGGTTTACATACTGAAACCGGACCGGGGGTTTACGAAGCAGCCATCAAATATGCTCCGGCTTTACAAGCTGCCGATCAGGCGATATTATTTAAAACCGCCGTAAAAGAAATCGCTTATAAACATGGCATCCTCGCCACATTTATGGCTAAAATAAGTGAAAATTTACCAGGATGCAGTGGTCATGTGCACCAAAGCTTGTGGGATGCGAACAAAAAAACCAACTTATTCTACGATGAAAAAGATGCAGATCAAATGAGCGAAACAATGAAAAGTTATATCGCTGGTCAGCTGCACTGTCTCCCATACCTGTTACCAATGATTGCCCCTACCATAAACAGTTACAAACGTTTAGTTGAAGGTGCATGGGCACCCACTACAGTAACCTGGGGGATTGATAACCGCACAACCGCCTTACGCGCACTACCGGGGAGCAAAAAGGCTTCTCGTTTAGAAACCCGGATCGTAGGTTCTGATACCAATCCGTATCTGGCACTTTCAGCTTGTTTAGCTGCCGGAATGTATGGCGTTAAAAACAAGCTTAAATTGAACCAAACCGCCACGAAGGGAAATGGATATATAGATCTATCGAATGGCGTGTTATCGCGAAATTTATTCGAGGCGACACAAAAGATGAAAAATTCTGACTTAGCCGCAACATTATTGGGCAAAGATTTCGTTGATCATTTTACCATGACCCGTGAATGGGAATGTAAACAATATGCCAAAGTGGTAACCGATTGGGAGCTGAAAAGGTATTTAGAGATTATTTAGCCTAAAGTGTTCATGCTGAAAAATCAAATTTATAGAAAAAACAATGATTAAAGATGAGAGAATACGGGTCACCGTCATTCCCAACTTGATTGGGAATCCTAATGCCTTGGCAGGTTTTGTAGGTTGCATTAAGATTCCCGCATGCACGGGAATGACGACCTTTTTTTTTAAAATCTGTGATTGGTAACTTGATTCAGAATCAAAACAGATTAACACACCTAGCCCTAGATGAACTCAGGTGGCTAAGGTGGTAAAACAAATAAAAACATGCTAGAATGTTGACCACTTAAGTCACCTTAGAACACCTCAGCTAACTGTAAATATTTGTTTTTTAATAAACGTAAAATAACAACTCACCTTTAGGTGTGCTCAGGTGGCCAAAATAAATTATAAAAAATAACCTTAGTTACCTAAGACTGTAAAAAATAAGTATCATGATATTTGATAAAATCCATCAGTTTAATTTTCCTACAACCATCCGTTTTGGTGCAGGGGCGGTAAAAGAATTACCGGCCTATTTAAGCAAGCACAATTTAAAGGCGCCATTAATTGTTACCGACACTACCATCGCACAACTTCCGTTTTTCAAAAGAATTGTTGAAGATTTAGATGCAAAGGGTATTGCTGTAGAAGTTTTTAGCGACATCCACAAAAACCCGGTAAAGAGCGATGTTTACAAAGGCACCGAAGTTTGGGATGCCACCAACCGCGATAGTATTATTGGGATTGGCGGTGGTGCCGCTTTAGATGTTGCCCGTGCAATTGTACTTCGTGTTAACCACCGCGAAGACTTATTTAAATACGATGATTTAATTGGTGGCGATATTTATGTAACGAACGATGTTCCACATTTCATCACCATTCCAACCACGTCGGGTACCGGAAGCGAGGTAGGCCGCAGTGCCATTATTGCCGATGATGAAACCCATCAGAAAAAAATCCTGTTCTCGCCAAAATTAATGGCGCAGATTGTATTTGCAGACCCGGAGTTAACCATGGATTTACCGCCTTTTATCACTGCCGCAACAGGTATGGATGCGCTGACGCATAACATGGAAGCTTATCTGGCCAAAAATTTCCACCCCATGTGTGATGGAATCGCACTGGAGGGCATTTCATTGATTAAAGATGCTTTGGAACGGGCAACCAACAATCCTGATTTAGAGAGCCGCAGTAAAATGTTAATGGCTTCGATGATGGGTGCAATCGCCTTTCAAAAAGGTTTGGGCGTCGTGCATTCACTGGCGCATCCGCTTTCGTCATTGTTAGATACCCATCATGGTTTGGCCAATGCAGTGAATATTCCTTACGGCATGCAGTTTAATATTGCAGGTTTTGAAGACCGTTTTAAAAAAATTGCCCGTACGTTAGACCTTAAAGATGAAAATGGCGAAGCTGTTGTAAAATATCTGTTCGATTTAAATACAAAGGTGAATATTCCGCATAAATTGAGTGATATTGGCGTTAAAAATGAACACATCGAAACACTTGCCGATTTAGCCTTTGCAGATTTTGCACATCCGAACAACCCTAAACCGGTAAGCAGAGCAGATTTTAAACAATTGTATTTAACTGCACTATAGATCAGGATTAAAAGAATCGGTGTAATCATTCCGAAGGAAAAAGAAGATAAATCAGTGTAATTAATTAATATGTCTGATAAAATAATAATTGGGGTTACTGACTGTAGCAAATTCGACATCTATCGCGATTGGGTTTTATCCTACAACAAAAGTGTAGAGGTAATCCAGCTCGGGTACAAGCTCAACAATTTCGAAGAAATCAAAAAATGTGACGGTATTGTTTTAACCGGAGGAGAAGACATTCACCCCCGCTTTTACAACCATCCCGAATATTATCCTTACTGTTATGAGGACGATATTGATGAGAAACGTGATGAGTTTGAGTTTAAGGTTTTAACCTATACTGAAGCCCATGCTGTTCCCGTTTTGGGCATTTGCCGCGGCATGCAGGTAGGCAATGTATTTTTTGGCGGAACTCTGATCCCTGATATTCCAACCTGGGGAAAATTTGATCATTCAAAAATGCACGATAAATCAGACCGCTATCATGAAATTCTGGTCAATCCTTCCTCCTGGCTAAACCAGATCGTAAATACCGATAAAGGCTTAGTAAATAGTAACCACCACCAAAGCACCGATAAAATAGGGAAAGGCCTGGTGGTGAGTGCAATCTCGCCAGATGGTGTTACTGAAGCCATGGAGCGGATGGAACCTGAAGGAAAATCCTTTTTGTTATTTGTACAATGGCATCCCGAAAGGTTAAAAAACCAGCAGGGCGCCTTTAGCAAAAACATACACGATGCATTTATAAATTCAATTAGGCTTAACGGATTATTGGATTTCAAGATCCAAAACAAATAAATTAAAGTTAATTCTGTGTAATCACTTTAATCTGCAAATCACATAAAAGATGCAAATCATCAACCCAGCAACAGCAGAAATCATCACCAGTTTAGAAGAGGATAATTTATCCACACTTCAGCTAAAATTTGATGCTTTACAAAAAGCACAGCCACAATGGGCAGGGAAAACCCTTCAGGAAAGGATTGCTGTGATCACTCATTTTAGTGATTTACTGGAAGCCGAAATAGAAAAGCTCGCCTCAGTGTTAACCTCCGAAGTGGGTAAACCACTACAACAATCGCGCAACGAAATTAATGGCGCAAGGGCCCGCATCAAATGGATGTTGGCCAATGCCGAAAAATACCTGGCCGATGAAATAATGACAGATGAACCAGGGATCAAAGAGATCATTAAATACGAACCATTGGGTGTAGTTTGTAATATCTCAGCATGGAATTACCCTTATCTGGTTGGTGTAAATGTATTCATTCCGGCTTTACTCAGTGGCAATACCGTAATGTACAAACCATCAGAATATGCTACTTTAACCGGAATCGAGATTGAAAAGTTATTAAAAAAAGCAGGTGTACCTGATGATGTCTTCCATATCGCGATTGGCGCTAAAGAAACAGGAGCAGCTTTATTAAACATGAATTTTAGTGGCTATTTCTTCACGGGCTCCTACAAAACAGGGAAATTGATTTATGAAAAAGTAGCTGCAAAAATGGTTCCCTGTCAATTGGAATTAGGCGGAAAAGATCCATTGTACATTGCCGACGATGTAACCGATGTTGCTGCGGCAGCTATTGGTACTGCCGATGGTGCTTTTTACAATAACGGACAAAGCTGCTGTGCTGTAGAACGTATTTATGTGCAGGAGAAAAACTACGATGATTATTTAAACGCTTTCGTTACCGAAGTTAAAAGCTGGAAAACCGGCCTACCCACCACCGAGGGCGTGTACATTGGTGCCCTAACACGGAAAGAACAGATTTCGGTATTGGAAAATCAGGTTAAAGATGCCTTAAATAAAGGCGCAAAATTATTAACAGGCGGTAAAGCCGTTGAGGGAAAGGGTTATTATTTTGAACCAACCGTGTTAACGGGTGTTACCAATGATATGCTGGTGATGCAGGAAGAAAGTTTCGGACCAATTATCGGCATCATGAAAGTGAAAGATGATACCGAAGCTTTAAAGATGATGAAAGATACAGATTATGGTTTAACAGCATCGGTTTATACTGCCAGCCAGGAAAGGGCCGAAAAAATACTGGCTCAGTTAGATGCCGGTTCGGGTTACTGGAATTGCTGCGATCGGGTAAGTGCAGCCCTACCCTGGAGCGGAAGAAAATATTCGGGCATAGGCGCGACCCTATCCCATCAGGGCTTAAGGGCTTTTACCAAACCAAAAGGCTATCATTTAAGGGGGTAATAAATGGAAAACGACAGCGACAAACAACTTATCGAAGGCGAAATTGCCGATTATTTATTGACAGATGATGGGATACTGATTTCATACAGTAAAAGTATTTTACGTACGGTAGAAAATATTTCGGCCAATGTGGCGCTGGTGAAGAAAATCACCAATAACAAAAAGGTTCCATTGTTAATTTACTTAAAAAATTCTCCTGTTCCGGACAAAGAAACACGAAAGTTTTCTACTGAGCAGTTGCCTCAGATTTATACCGCGATGGCCATGGTGTCGAAACCTGGTTTAGCACAATTGATTATGAAAATCCTGTTTAAATTTCAAAACCCACCTATCCCGATTAAATCTTTTACTGATGATGAGAAAGCCAGGGCATGGTTAACACAGTTTTTGTAGTTTACGAGAAATCGTCATTGCGAGAAGGCTTTTCAGCCGACAGCCCGTCCCGACCTTTCGGGGAAGCAATCTAAATGTGCAGGTAGCGATCGTTGTAAGATTGCTTCGTTCCTCGCAATGACGACCTTTCTATCGAACTATGTCAATGGTAGCTTGTCAAAGGACAATCTTTTTAAAAATCGGGGCAAAATGACTATTCCCGCAGATCAAAAAGATCTTCGCAGATGATAACTTTATGTAAATTTTGTAGTTAAGTCTTCCGCTCAGACTGACTATCTCCAGTAATACCCTAAATTCAATCACGATTTTATCCAACTCCAAACGCTATGCGCCCTGCGCTTGGCTTCCAGCACATTTCCCTTCGCACAAATACCTCCAATTAAAATCTTTTTTAATAAATTGCGGATTATACTTATCCGGTTAACCCGTTTTAATTATTTTAATGAAAAAATTATTCCTGATTATCTCCTGCTGTTTTTTCGCAGCCAATACTTTCGCTCAATCTATTGTTACAGAAACGGAAATCGGCGATGCTGAAAGCGCAGTGGCACCAACACCAATTGCCATTATACCAGAGCCAGTATCTTTAATGAAAAAGGCAGGTACTTTCACCTTGCCTGAAAATGTAACGATCCAAACGCTTAAAAGTGGAGAACTAAAACAATCAATCGCATATCTTTCTGACCGGATTACTACAGCTACAGGCAAATTTGTAAGCACCGTAAGCAATTCGAGCCATCCTACCATCAAACTGATCTTAAACACGCAGGAAGATGCGCAACTGGGTAAAGAAGGTTACAAATTAAATGTTAATCCAACCCAGGTGGTCATCACTGCCAATCAGCCTGCAGGTATTTTTTATGGTGTCCAATCGCTACTTCAGCTTTTCCCGGCCGAGATAGAAAGTAAAGAACAGGTAAGCGGCATCAAATGGAAAGCACCTTGTGTTGATGTCATAGATTATCCAAAATTGGGCTGGAGGGGTTTAATGTTCGATGTTGCCCGTCACTTTTTCACTAAACAGGAGGTAAAGCAGTTTATCGACGATATGGTACGCTATAAATTTAACCTCCTGCACTTACACCTTGTAGATGATGAAGGTTGGAGAATTGAAATTAAAGGCTTGCCTAAATTAACCGAAATAGGTGCCTGGAGTGTTAAAAAAACCGGAACTTTCGGCGATTTTATCCCCCCTGCCGCTGATGAGCCCCGCACTTATGGTGGTTTTTATACCCAGGAAGATATTAAAGAGCTTGTTCAGTATGCACAAGAACGTTTTGTAAACATATTACCGGAAATCGATGTTCCGGGCCATAGTTTAGCTGTTATCGCCTCTTACCCGGAATTATCGTGCACGCCTGACGCCGTTAATTATAAAGTTCGCTCAGGTGAGAAAATAATGGATTGGAGCCGTGGTGCGCCGCCAACAGCTTTGGTTGATAATACCCTTTGCCCGGCAAACGAGAAAGTTTATGTATTCTTAGACTCGGTACTTACCCAGGTGGCTAAACTTTTTCCTTTCGAATACATTCATATGGGTGGCGACGAAGCCCCGCATAATTTCTGGGAAAAGAATGACCAGGTTAAAGCTTTAATGCAACGCGAAGGTTTAAAAACCATACCTCAGGTACAGGCCTATTTTGAAAAACGGGTAGAGCAAATTGTCATTTCAAAAGGCAAAAAGTTTATGGGTTGGGACGAAATTCTTGAAGGAGGTGTATCGCCAACAGCAGCCGTAATGAGCTGGAGAGGGATGAAATATGGTATTGAGGCGGCCAACGAAAAACACAATGTGGTAATGAGCCCGACTGATTTTGCCTATTTAGATTATATGCAGGCTGATGCCATTACTGAGCCAAAAGTATATGCTTCGCTCAGGTTAAATAAAGCCTATCAGTTTAATCCTGTTCCGGCGGGCGTAAACGCACAATATGTTATTGGTGCACAGGCCAATCTTTGGACAGAGCAGGTATTTACCTTCCGCCAGGTAGAATATATGGTTTATCCACGTGCATTTGCTATTGCTGAATCCATATGGAGTCCGATTGAAAAGAAAAACTGGACCAATTTTGTTGATCGTACACAACAGCATTTCAAAAGATTAGATTTTGCAGAGATTAAATATTCACCTGCCATTTACGATCCGATTTTTACGGTAAAACGCAGTGCCGACAAACAATTAATGGTTGAATTAACCCCGGAAATAGACGGTTTAGACATTTATTACAGCTTTGACAACTCTACTCCCGACCGCTTTTACCCGAAATACACAGCCGCACTACAGGTGCCAAAAGATGCCAGTATGTTACGTGTAATCACTTATCGCGGGAAACAACCGATTGGAAGACTGATTAGTATGCCTATTGCTGATTTACAGAAAAGGGCGAGATAAAAATCCAATTAAAATGAAAATAACGCTCACATTGATCTTAAGCTTTTTTAGCATTTTCGGCAGTGCCCAAATAAAACTGGAAGCTAAAGATTTAACAAATCTTGTTGCCATTTCAGAAATCTATTCGGCAAATGTAAATGCAACAGGTGATGAATTTGCAAAGTCAATTGAATCATTGCGAACATCAAAGTTATCTCATCTTGTCGATGTATTACTGGAAGTTGGTAAGGGCAGAAAAGAAATCTTGGCACATTTAAAACGACCTGACAATGATGAATTGATGATGTGGTACGTACTTCGGGAGATCCACTACAATAACAGCGGCAAAACCAAAACGGATAGGCCTTCTTTAACTATAGCGAATGAAATATTAAACACCAAAATTGATGAAAAACTATTGTTGGACAACTATTATTACCGCTTACATGGTGGTATAGCAATGTTGTTTAATGATCATGACATGAGCGATATAAATATTGATATTGAAAGTTTTGGCTTAAAAAACAACGCTGAAAAGGGAATATTTTTCTTAAGCATAGTAGATGAACTAATCGGAAAACGCTTTAAAGTTCTTAGTATGATGAAGAATAATGCTAAAATCTTAGAATTTTATAGTAAGATGCCGACTTTCAACAATAAACCATATTTCTACTATACAGATTTTGGCTACGATGATTTCGAATGGACTGGGTATGATAAACCAGAACATTACAATGTTGTTCACGTTAATAATTTGTATAATACGCTTATGGTGCAATTTGTAGCCACAACTCAATTAAAAGGAAAAGAAGAAGGCCAGAAGATATACTATAATTCTATTCTATACATGCCGCAATATTTTAAATATACTACGGCAAAAGATGACCTTGAACAGGTTTATGAAAAATTAAAAAAGAATTGATCAAAGAAGAAAACTTAATGGGTAAAGAAATAGAACGTAAATTTTTGATCAATCAGCAGAAGTGGGATAACCTGAGCAAACCAGCAGGAAAACTTTTTAGACAAGGTTATTTACTGAGCGATAAAGATAAAACGGTGCGCGTAAGGGCAACCGAAACCAAAGGTTTTTTAACGATAAAAGGCCAAACGATTGGTGCCACCAGGATGGAATACGAGTATGAAATCCCGGTTGCTGAGGCCACAGAATTATTGGATAATTTCGCTTTATCTGAACTTTCAAAAACACGCTATGAAATTACGGTTAACGGTAAAGTTTGGGAGATAGATGTATTTTTAGGTGATAACAAAGGCTTGATTGTTGCCGAAATTGAACTTGAAAGTGAAGACGAAATATTCGACCTCCCGGATTGGGTAAGCAAAGAAGTTACCGAAGAAGAAAAATATTACAACTCCAATTTAACGGTAAAGCCATTTAAAGACTGGATTTAGTACAACCTATAGACCTTGCAAGTTTGAAAACCTGTGAGGTCTTTTTATATCCAGCGCCTTTTTTATAAATAATTAATAGATTTCACTTTCTAGTTAAATGCATTTCATATATTAGCTTTATCGAAATCATCCCACCGGTAAAGCGGAAATTATTTTAATTTCTAAGCATTGTATTATCAAATAATATCAATATAAAACCAAAAGGATGAAAACAACTAAATTATTAATGAGCATGGTTATTGCAGCTACACTATTTTTTGTAGGCTGTAAACCAAAAGATGCGGCAATCCAGGCTGCAATTCAAGCCAAAGAGGCAGCAGGTATTACCGTGGCAGTTACTAAAGGCGAAGTAACTTTAACGGGCCAGGTTGATGATGAAGCTACAAAAGCCAAAGCAGAAGAAATTGCAAAGGCAGAAAAAGGCGTGAAATCTGTAATCAACAACTTAACGGTTAAACCAGCAGATTTGCCTGTTGTAATTGCCGAAGACCCCGTTTTAATCAAAAATGTTGCTGACGCTACCAAAGATTTTCCGACGGTGAAAGCCGAAGTTAAAGATGGTGTGATTCTCCTGACAGGCGAAATTAAAAAAGCCTCGTTAATTACTTTAATGCAACATTTGAGTGCATTAAACCCTAAAAAAATCGATAATAAATTAACCGTTAAATAAACCCGACCATGGCATTAGCAGATAAATACAAAGCATTAACTGACGCAGCAACTGCGGCAGGCATAGCAGATTTAGCAGTAAGGGAGCAGGACGGGATTCTATACATCGACGGGACTGCTGCCGATGGTGCAACTAAAGATCACCTTTGGGAAGTTTATAATCAGATTGATCCAAACTTTACGTCTGGCGATTTGGTGCTGAATGTAAATGTGGCTATTGATGCCGCCGTTACCCATGCCAAAGTGATTACACAGAGCAGTAATTTAAATATCCGTAAGGGCCCCGGAACGGATCAACCCATTGTAGGTAAAGCTGCCCATGGCGAGGTAATTACCCTCGTAAACAGAAGCAACGATTTATGGTGGCTGGTTCGCACCAACGATGGCGAAGAAGGCTATTGTTATGCCCAGTATCTGGAAGCACAAGCTTAAAAATGCAAATGGATCTCGCAGGTTGCTGCATCCTGCGAGGTCTGTTTTATAATTAAATCAGCTGATGTTCGTACGCAAAATTCAGTAAACCAACAATTGATTTTACACCGGTTTTGCGCCAGATGTTTTTACGATGGGTTTCTACAGTATGCTCAGAAATAAACAGCATCCGGCCAATATCTGCCGAAGTATATTCTTTAGCAATCAACCTGATAACCTCTATTTCACGCGGCGACAAAATATTTACTTCTTCAGTATGATTTTCCCGCTGGTAACCATTAATAAATTTAGCTGTAATGGAATTTTGTATATAAGTTTCGCCAAGCATCACTTTATTAATGGCTTTATGCAATTCTTGAAACTTTACATTTTTTAATAAATAACCGGTCGCCCCCGACTTGATCATTTTCGAAATATTGATAAAATCATCCTGCATAGAAAGCACAATAACTTTAATTTTCGGAAATTCTCTTTTAATCAATTTAGTTAAATCAGCTCCGATCTTCTCGCAAACACTAACATCGGCAACCACAATATCTGGCGTTTTAGTTCTAATCAATCGCTCGGCAAGCGCGGCAGAATTGGCCTTACCAACAACAACAATACTTTCAGAATCACTCAGAATGGATTCAACACTATCCATTAATGCATCATAATCGTGAATTAAAAAGACCTTGATCTTTTCCATAAAGTTTAGTTTTAAAACGTTAATCCTTTTTCACCAGCATTTCGGGCAAAAAATTTGAAGCGATTTTAATTAAGTTTAACTTTTTTCAAAATCTACCCAATATTCTATCAAAAGCTTTAAATTTTATGTTTTTAACTAAGGTAAGTAGCAATTTGTTTTCAGTATTTTCCAATAAATTAACATCCTGCCTTTGCATAGCGGTTGAGTGAAGCCATTTGGAAATACGTTGGTTATTTTTACGGCACTTTGGGTAATGATACAAAGCCATTACCTGTCTACAATATCCATCCTTTATAAAAAGATTGAAAAATATGCTAAACAGCATTAATTTCAGGCCCAGAAACATCGTAGTACTGTTTGAGCGCATAGTGATAATAGGGGATGATTAATTGTTTTGTTAATCTAATTTAAACAAAAATTTTATTTTGCTACTATAATTATCAATTTCTTAATATAAAAAAAGCGCAAGCCCAGTATGATAATTTACTGATCCTTGCGCTTTTTTTTGTGATGGTAAATATTTTACTTCGCTAGCGGTACTGCCACATTTGGTTTAATAATACCTTTCAGTTCTACATCAAATACCAGTGGCGTAAATGGATTAATTGGTCCGCCGCCATTTTCACCAAAACCCAGTCTTGATGGCAAAATCATTTTGATTTTACCGCCAACACCAATAAGCTGAATACCCTGGATAACGCCTTGTGGCAATTGGCCTAAGGGTAAGCTACGTGGCACATATTGAACACTTTCAGAGAAAATCCCGGCTTCTTTTGCAATTTTAGCATTCGAAGTATCAAAAACGTTCAATGTTCCATTCGATTTTTTGTTGGTAAACTGGCCCGTGTAGTCCATTAATACCGTATCGGTTAAAGTTGCTCTTTCCGAGTTTCCCGGAGCAGAAATGACATATTGCAATCCAGATGGCGCAGTAGTCACCTTTAAATCGTTCTCGGCGACATATTTGGCAATTTTAGCAGGCTCTACTACTTTATTTTTTTCATTTAGTGCTTTGTATTCCGATTCAAAGAAAAGTCGTTTCTTCGCTTCGAAAATCGAATCAGGATCTTTCCCTTTATGCAATACCTTCTCAATTTTAATCGTAAAAGAAGCAATGTTTGATTTTAAGCCTTTTGGTTTAGGCTGACCTGAATATTTCTCCATCGAATCCAGGTTCAATTTAAAAACAGCACTATCTCCTTCGCCAAGCAGTTTTAAGCCCGAGGCTAAATCGCCTTTAAACATCGATTTGCTAATGGCAAAGAAAGCAGGGCGTTCATTATCATAGGTATTTACCATTACCGAATCGGGATTAGTATTGGTTTCAACCGTTTGGACGCCGTTTAACTTTACATAATCGCCATCCTGAATTTTTGGCTTACCATCACTTTTATAGATCTTGTAAGTCATATCTCCTTCACCCTTTTCGAATTTGTTACAGGCAGACAGACCTAATGCTGCTGCCAAGAGAATAATAATTCTGTTCTTCATTTAAGTTTTATTTATTTAAAAACAGCTGGACTATCTTTTTTTCAAAATACCTGCTATTTTATTAGATCACTACAAAGATAGGTTATAATAAGTTTTTATAAATCTTTGAAATGTTTTATTTCCTGGTTCAGTATCAAAAAAATACGGGCAAAAAAAATCCTGCTTAACTAAATAAGCAGGATTTTAAAATATTGGTTAAAAAATTATTTTTTAACAACCGGAGCAACTGGAGCCGCTGGAGCTGGTTTTCCTTTGATAATATCTTTGATTTCTAAATCGAAAGCAATAGGGCTGAAAGGCATAATACCTACTTGTGGTGCACCTTGCTCTCCATAACCTAAGTTAGAAGGAATAATCACTTTAATTTTACCACCTTTACCAATTAACTGTAAAGCTTCAGTAAATCCTGGGATTGTACCGCCAACTGGCATTTTTTGAGGACCGTAAGGTTTACCTGGCTTAAATTCGTTTTCTGCTTTAGCCAGTTTCTCATCACTTGTATCGAAGATTTTGTATTTACCATCTTTACCTTTTTTAGTTACTCTACCAGTATAATCAATTAATACAGTATCGCCTAAAGCTGGTTTTTCTGCACTACCTGCTTGTTCTATAATGTAGTGTAATCCACTTGCAGTAGTTTTGGTAGCCAGTTTAGTATCTTCTAAATATGCTTTAAGTTTAGCAGGTTCAGCAGCTTTTCTTTTTTCTGTAGTAGCTTTATAATCAGCCTGGAAATATTCCTGTGCTCTTTTGTTAAAAGTAGAATCAGCTTCGCCAGTTTTTTTCTTGAATACTTTTTCGATTTTTACTGTAAAAGTGATGTATTTATCATTTTTGAACTGCTCTGGCTTAGGTTGTTTACTATGAAGTGCCATAGTATCTAAGTTTACTTTAAAAGTAGCGCTATCGCCTTCTCCAAACAATGTTAAAACATCGTTCATATCACCAGCATACATTTTTTTCTGTGCAGGAAATACTGCAGGAGTTTCGCTATCGAAAGTGCTTGATAAAACTGAATCTTTATCGTTTTTCTGAATAAAATTCATTTTAACGATATCGCCTTCTTTAATTTTCTCGTTACCTGCCGAGTGGTGAATGGTATACAATAACCCACCAGCTCCCTTTTTCTCTTTGTTACATGCCGCTAAACCTAAAGTGGCTGCTGCTAGAATAATAATTCCCTTTTTCATTTATTTAATTTGACTTTTTTAAGTTTTTATTGTTTTTATTTCTTGTTTCTAAGCAATCAATTGTTCTTTATATTCTGCTAATATCGATTTAAATTCGGTTATTACATCAGCTAAAGGTTTTTCTGCTGCACCACCTGCTGCATTTCTGTGCCCACCGCCATTAAAATACTTTTTACAGATTTCGTTGGCTGGAAAATCGCCTGTTGACCTCACCGATAATTTAACTTTATCCGGACGCTCAACAATTAATGCGGCTAAACGGATCCCGTTAATTGATAAAGCATAGTTCACCACGCCCTCCGTATCACCGGTTGCGCTATGGTATTGTGCCAGTTCTTCTTTGGTAACCGAAATAATGGCGGTATTGTATTCTCTGATCACCTCTAACTTGTTTGACAGGCAATAACCCAAAAAGCGTAAACGATTTTCGCTTGCGTTATCGTATACCAATTGATGGATTTTCCAATGCTCTGCACCCAGATCGATCAAATCTGCTGCAATACGATAAACCTCAGCTGTTGCTGATGGGAAACGAAAAGATCCCGAATCGGTCATAATACCGGTATACAAACAAGCAGCAACATCTTTATTGATCCCAGCTTTATCTTCCAATTGGTTAACAATAAAATCGTAAACCAACTGCGCAGCAGCACAGGCATTGATATCCCAGTGACGGTAATCATCAAAATCCTCAGGTTCGAGGTGATGATCAATCATGATTTTTTTTGCGCCCGCTGCCCTAACCAATTCGCCTAACTCATTAATACGGCTTAGGGTATTAAAATCAAGGCAGAAAATAACCGAAGCTTCATCCACTAACCTGGCTGCTTCTTCTTGCTGCTCCGTAAAAATAATAACATCGCCATTATTAGGCATCCAATGTAAAAAGGTAGGGTAATCTGTGGGTGTGACCACCTTAACATGATGGCCTTTTTGAATTAAATATCCATATAAACCTAAAGATGAACCCATCGCATCGCCGTCGGGTTTGTGATGCGTAGTGATCACAATTCGTTGTGGCGTAGCCAATAATGTTTTTAATTCAGTTAGTGTAAGCATATATTTTTTGCGCTGCAAAGCTAAGTAAATTTAGATTAGGATTAAAGGATTTTAGGATTAGTAGGATCATAGTTTTAAAAGAGATGGAGATTAACAGGATTATACAGCATAAAAAAAGCTCAGTTAGCCATTTTAAGCCTAATTATCCATTACTAACGTCGATTCGCGACTGAAAAACAATGTTTATTGATTATTCATCAATTAAAACGTATTTTTGCAAAAAATTTGATATCAAAAACACAATGAGCACTAACAGAACTTTTACCATGATTAAGCCTGATGCAGTAGCAAACGGCCATATCGGATCAATCATTAACGACATTACTAATGCTGGTTTCAAAATCATTGCATTAAAATATACTAAACTTACAGACGAAACTGCAGGTCAGTTTTATGCTGTTCACGCTGAGCGTCCTTTTTACAAAGATTTAGTAAGCTTTATGTCTTCAGGACCTATTGTTGCTGCTATTTTAGAAAAAGACAACGCCATTGAAGATTTCAGAAAACTGATCGGTGCAACTAACCCGGCTGAGGCTGCAGAAGGTACTATCCGTCAGAAATATGCAAAATCAATCGATGCAAATGCGGTTCACGGTTCAGATTCTGACGAGAATGCAGAAATTGAAGGTAACTTCTTCTTCAAAGCAGACGAACGTTTCTAGTTCCCAACACAAAAAACTTACAATAAAACCCCGAACATTCGGGGTTTTATTGTTTTATCTATTTTGTATCTTTCGGCCTTAAAATATCATCCACCATTTTAAACCTGTTGGAATTAATTACACATAAAATAATCAATGAAGAGAATTTTTTTAGCGGTATGTCTATCCGGTATCGCTGTTGCATCTTATGCACAAACCAAAACAACAGCAAAGAAACCTGTTGCCAAAAAACCAACCACAGCTGCAAATAAAACATCAAGCGCTACTGCAGGTTTAAAATCTACCTTAGATTCTACCAGTTATGCTTTTGGTACTTCCATCGGCGCAGGTTTAAAAACAACCGGCCTTTCTACCCTAAATTACGAAGTACTGTTAAAAGGACTAAAAGATGCATTTACTGGAGGTAAGGTTATTTTAACGCAACAGCAGGCACAACAATGTATTAACGAGGCATTAGCCAAGGCATCATCAGTAAAAAACAAAGCTGAAGAAGCCGCAAATAAAATTAAATACGCACCAATTATGAAAGAAGGACAAGATTTCTTAGAACAGAACAAAAAACGTGCAGGTGTACAAACAACTGCAAGCGGTTTACAATACGAAGTTTTAACTGCTGGCTCTGGCATTAAACCATTGGCAACCGATTCGGTACTGGTTCATTATAAAGGAACATTATTAAACGGAAAACAATTCGACAGCTCTTACGACAGAGGCGAGCCGATTTCTTTTCCTTTAAACCAGGTAATTAAAGGCTGGACAGAAGGCGTACAGTTAATGCCTGCCGGTTCGAAATATAAATTCTTTATTCCTTACAACCTGGCTTACGGCGAACGTGGCGCAGGACAGGATATTCCGCCTTACAGCACTTTAATTTTTGAGGTGGAATTGTTAAAAGTGAACGGAAAATAACAATCTTTAAAAATTATAGTAAAGATGCCTGCTTATCTATTGAGCAGGCTTTTTTTTTTTGGAAAACAGTGTTTAATGCTAGGTGGCCAGTGTAGCCCCGCCACCGCTTATGGTCCTCTCCCGATGAAATATCAGGATGCGGGCTATGCCGCTTTGTCGGGTTTATTACCGAACGGCTGTAGCCATAAATATGCAATTAGATGTTAGCAAATTGGGATGCTGAAACAAGTTCGGCAGGACGAATCTTGACGTTTACCAAAACTTTCTCACTTATTCGATGTTAGCTATTACAAATTAACATGAATATGAAAAGAGCATTCCCTTTAGCACTGATCGCATTTTTATGCAGCACCTTAAGCAGTTGTGAACTCGTAGAAGGTATATTTAAAGCCGGCGTTTGGTCGGGTATTATTATTGTAGTGGTAGTGGTTGCACTGCTTATCTGGATTCTGTCGAAGGTATTTGGAGGAAGGAGTTAGTTTAGTCCTCAGTCTGAAGTCTACAGTCCTAAGTCCTGAATGGAAGCTTAGATAGAAATATTAAGGGTATAAGCGGAAATCTTATGCCCTTTTATTATGCCTTATAAAAAAATCATTTCGGTAATCACCACACTACCGGCATGTTCATTCAGTTTCTGGATAATGCCCTGACGCACCATCACCAATTCATTTTTGATGACTGAAGATTCGATACGTAAAAATAGTTTTTTATCGTGGATGTAAATCTGTTTGGTCCTGTTGGCTATAGCGGTGCCCATAATTTCCGGCCAGATAGACAAGATGGAAGTTTCGTCGAATTTACGGCGCAAACGGTATACATCCAGCATTTTGCTGATGGCATCTTTTACAGTAACATCATTGGGTTTACGCATTTTGTATAGTTCCGTTATCTACTTCGAACAAAGTTACATCAACTTCTATTTTTTCAAAAATTGATTTTACTCTTTCTCTTCCTGTATCTGTAATAAATATCTGCCCAAAATCATGGTGGGAAACCATTTGCATAAGTTTTTGAACGCGGTTATCATCCAGCTTATCAAAAATATCATCCAGCAAAAGCAAAGGCTTAAATCCTTTGTTTTTGGCAAGGTAAGCGTATTGAGCAATCTTCAAAGCAATTAAAAATGATTTTTGCTGACCCTGTGAGCCAAACTTCTTTAAAGGCATATCGCTGATCACAAAAGCCAGTTCATCTTTATGGATACCGGTTGTGGTCCGCTCCAGTACACGGTCTTTTTCTACTGATTTTTTTAACAGTTCTTCGAAAGTAGCCTCATTTAATTGCGACTGATAATTCAGCTCAACAATTTCCTTGTTTTCGGTAAGGTAGGTATAATATTGGTTAAACAGCGGAATAAACTCATCCATAAACGCTTTACGGATAGCGAATATCTTATTGCCGGCAAAAACCAGTTGTTCGTCCAAAATTTCGAGCAGCGTAGGATCATACTTTCTGGTAATCGCAATCTGTTTTAGCAAAGCATTCCGGTTTAACAGAATGCGGTTATAGGTAATCAGCTGATCGAGGTAATGCGCATCGGTTTGCGAAATCACATTGTCAATAAACTTTCTCCGTTCCTCGCTGCCTTCCATAATCAGGTTTACATCATAAGGCGAAACCATCACCACCGGAAAAAGCCCAACATGATCGGCCAGTTTCTCGTATTCTTTTTTATTACGTTTGAACTGTTTTTTCTGATTGCGTTTTACACCGCATGAAATTTTTTCATTTTTTTCATTGCGATCAAAATCGCCCTGGATCATAAAAACCTCTTCGTTGGTTTTAATCTGCTGGCTATCGATGGGGTTAAAGTAACTTTTACATAGACAGAGATAGTGAATGGCATCGAGCATATTCGTTTTACCTGAGCCATTATTACCCGTAAAAACGTTCACAGTTTCCGAGAAATGGAGATCTGCATCGGTATAGTTCTTAAAATTTAGAAGGGTAATATTTTTTAACCACATAAATATGTCACAAATTTACCGTTTTTTAGCCTCTTAACACCCATTGTTTAAAATAAACGTTAATAACATTTAAAAAAATTGTACTTTCATAGCAAGGAAAATTAGATGGTTGCACAAAAAATGTTAGAAGGGAATGTTCTGTGGTCTTACGATCATGAACTTACCAATGAGAAAAGCTCAGGCTGGATTAAAAAAATAGCAGGTTTATTTTCGTTTTTAAAGCCAATTCATAATCACGAGGGCAATATCCTGCTGGCCTCTAACGGCCTTTTTATCACCGGAGACGAGCAATTAGAACTTCCACTATCACACATAGAAGAGGTTTATATGGGCTTCGACGATTTATTTCCGGCTTCCTCGGCCAAAAACTTCGGCGCATTCTGGCAACCCATCCGAATTAGATCAACGCTGAGCCGCTCTGAAAGTCAAACGATCTATTTGGTGATTAACCACACCGGTATTTTTAGCGATAACCAAACCTGGTTTAATACATTAATTAGCTTGTTACGCTAATGTTCATCACGATTTTACAATCTGCACGCCTAAATAACTAATGTTTAATCAAATACTTCAAAATAAAGATTGATACTTTGATTGAAAAATGTATTTTTGCAATCTTAAATTTTTTAAACAAACATGTCTACAACAGATAACCAGACAATTCAACCAACTAAAAAAGGTTCATTTTTACAAGAGAATAATAAGAGCTTACTGTTTATTGCAGGTGCTATAGTTTTATTAGTTTTAATATATCTTTGGTATCAAGGCGTGTATTTAAAAGGTCGTGCTGAAGAAGCCGCTAGCAAAATGTACAAAGCAGAGCAATTTGTTGGCGTAGATTCATTATCGAACAAAGCGGTTAAAGGCGAAGGTGGCTACCCGGGCTTAGAGCAGATTGCTAAAGAATACGATAACACAAAATCGGCAAACTTAGCGAACCTTTATTTGGGTGGTATTTATTTGCGCAAAGGCGAATACAAACAAGCGATTGAATCATTAGGTAAATATAGCGCTACTGGCAGCCCGGTTGCAGATCCATTGGCTTTAGGCTTATTAGGTGATGCTTACAGCGAATTGAAAGACTACAAACAAGCAGCTACTTACTATAAAAAAGCAGCAGATAAAGCAAGTAAATTTACTTCACCAATGTTCCTGAAGAAATTAGGTTTGGTTAACGAAAGCCAAAATGATTTTAAAGGTGCTGTTGAAGCTTATACTAAAGTAAAAACTCAATATCCGGAGAGCGCAGAAGCACAATTAATTGATGCTTACATTGCAAGAGCTCAGGAAAAAGTTAAATAATCATTAACTAAAACATATTTAGGAAAAGATCATCGAAAGATGATCTTTTTTTGTTTATTGAATATTCATCAATCGGTCTTTGAGGCAGTTTCAAAAGATTGATATCTGTTCGGATCTGTCATGTTGAGCCTGTCGAAACGCTTTGCGATGTATTATAGCAGGTCCTTCGACAGGCTCAGGATGACAAATCTATTTCTGCAATGGGTTGCGCGCCTAACGATAGACGAGCTATTCTACTAATCATTGTTTTTTTGAAAATCAGGGGCAGCTATTTTTTTTGATGAGACGGCCCCGCTTTACGCTTTATCCCGATGTAACCTGTGAAACAAGCAAGCACACCATAAAAAGCAAAAAAACAGTGCTTAAAATCGGGATGTTCGCTGTAATCGGGTTTAGGTGGCGCGGCCAGCAGTCCTATTTGAAATTACATGGTGCAGAAAAGAACATCTATAAAACCATGCCATTCAACCTTTAATAGCAGCAAAAATACTGCCCTTTAAACCTGATTGAAATGGAAAGCCCGGAGCCCGATCCTCTATCGGGTGAGGACTTGCAATGAAAAGCAGGACGAACTATAAAAAGAGCCTCTGCAATTGCTTTCCAAATTATCCTTTCTAACGGAACCTTGCCACTTATTACCACATAAGACAATGAGGAACATATAAGGTTAAATTTGTTTTATCTCTCCTGGGAATTCCTTCGTCATAAAAGATTCCTTGCTGCATTCAGGATGACAGCACGAACAGTTAACCAATTAACCATTACTTATTAAAAGCCGTCATGGTGTGGGCAGGCCCAACGGTTACATAACTTTTAATCAGCTCAACGCTTTTATCAATCAATGCAGGAAGCTCCAATTGTTCATTCTTATCAAACAAGCCCAAAACGAAATCGACCTGTCTGCCTTTCGGATAATCGCTGCCAATGCCAAAGCGGAGACGCGCGTAGTTTTGTCCGCCACAAACCTCTTCGATGCTTTTTAAACCATTATGGCCAGCGCTGGAGCCCTGCAGCTTTAACCTTAGCTTACCCAGCGGTAATGCAAGGTCGTCAACAATAACCAAAACATTTTCTGGTGCTATTTTTAGCTCTTTCATCCAATAGTTTACCGCTTTACCACTTAAGTTCATAAAGGTGGTCGGTTTAATAACGTGGAGTTTACGTCCTTTAAAGCTCACTTCAGAATAATAAGCCAGGCGGATATTCTCGAAACTTCCATCTAAATTTTTAACCAGTTCATCGGCAATATCAAAACCAATGTTATGCCGGGTGTGCGCATAATCTGGTCCGATATTTCCTAAGCCAACTATAAGATATTTCATGGCGCAAAGATAAAAAAAAGTCCGAAGTCCCGAGTCCGAAGTCGGGAGTCTATACGACGAATTTAACTCATTCATTTCCAGACAGGTTGTAGCGGCTAGCGTGAGGCGGTTAGCGTGAGGCGATTAGCGGATGAATCCTGGTGTAAATAAAAAAAGCGTTCCGAACTAAATCGAAACGCTTCATCTTGAAATCAAGAAATCCTAAGAATCCTGATTATTTTTTACCTTTAGCAGCTTCAGTTTCTGCTTGTTTTAATGCTCTAGACATTGCAACAGAAACGATAGTATCTTCAGGAGTATTAGTGATTACGTATTTATCACCTTTAAGGTCACGAACACGGAATAAACTACCTACTTCTAATTTCTCTAAGCTTACTTCTACGTTTTGTGGCATATCAGCTGGTAATGCTTTAACACGTAGTTTACGTAATTTCTGGATTAATTTACCCCCCATTTTAACACCTGGAGAAGTTCCTGTTAATTTAACCGGGATCTCCATAACGATTTCTTTCTCGTCAAATAACTGAAGAAAATCGATATGCATTAATACGTCGGTAAGTGGGTGAAATTGAGTGTCTTTTACGATAGCTTTAGTTTTAGTACCGTTCACATCAATCTCCACAAAGTTTACATCCGGGGTATAAATAACATCTCTTAAGTCAGCAATAACTACAGCGAAGTGTTGTTGCTCTTTTCCACCATACAATACCGCCGGAACTTTACCTTCGTAACGAAGTTCCTTGGCATCGCGTTTCCCTACGTTCTCTCTTGGAGAACCGCTAATTGCGATTGTTTTCATTTTATTTTTATTTAATTATTAGTATCAAGTTTAAGTATCGGGTATCAAGACCTTAAGCCTTCGTCCCTTTACCTTTCACCTTATTTATTAGTAATCAGTATTAAGTATCGAGTATCAAGACCTTAAGCCTTTAACCCTCTACCTACCGCCTTATTTATTAGTAATCAGTATTAAGTGTCGAGTATCAAGACCTTAAGCCTTTAACCCTCTACCTTCAACCTTATTTATACTCTAAACAGATCACTAATCGAACCATGCTCGTTTACATTGGCAATTGCCCTTGCAAATAAACCGGCTGTACTTAGCACCCTGATTTTCGGACTTTCCTGTTTTAATGGAATGGTATCCGTAACGATTAACTCGGTTAATACCGAATTTTCTACCGTTTCTATTGCTTTGCCTGATAATACCGCATGTGTACAAACCGCTCTTACACTTGCTGCACCGTTTTCCATAATCAAAGCCGCAGCTTTTGATAAGGTTCCAGCAGTATCGCAAATATCATCGATCAATACCACATCCTGTCCGGTCACATCACCAATAATCGACATCGATTCGATTTCGTTGGCACGTTTACGGCGTTTATCGCAAATAATTACCTCAGCATTAAAAAACTTGGCAAAAGTACGTGCCCTGTACGAACCGCCCATATCTGGCGATGCAATAGTTAAGTTTTTTAAGCCTAAGCTTTTGATATAAGGTACAAAGATTACCGATCCATCTAAGTGATCAACCGGAATATCGAAGAAACCCTGTATCTGTGCAGCATGCAAATCCATCGTCATAATGCGGTGGATACCTGCTGATTTTAATAAGTTCGCCACCAATTTGGCACCGATTGCTACACGCGGTTTATCTTTTCTATCCTGACGGGCTAAACCATAATAAGGAACTACTGCTGTAATATAATGTGCCGATGCTCTTTTAGCAGCATCAACCATTAACAAAAGTTCCATTAAATTATCGCTGGGCTGATAAGTAGACTGGATTAGAAAAACATCACTACCACGAATTGACTCATCAAAGGAAGGCTGAAACTCTCCATCACTGAATTTGTGAATGGTTACGCTACCAAGTGGCTTGCCGTAATGTTCGGCAATCTTAAGTGACAATCCCTTAGAACCTGTTCCGGAAAAAAGTTTTACCGGGTTAAACTGCAATGGCATGGGTTCGTGTAGTTTACGGTTAAAAAAAATCGGATCATGTCTATTTAAAACATGATCCGACGTTAAATTTTCGTTGTCCGACCTGGATTCGAACCAAGACAAACGGTACCAAAAACCGTTGTACTACCCTTATACTATCGGACAAAAACTTCTCAAGGATATTCTCCTCGAAAGGGAATGCAAATGTAGGAACCTTATTTTAAATATGCAAGAGTGATTTTAAAATATTTTTAATTTCTTTCCCGCTGTTCCTGTTTGCGATGCAAAGATAAAAAAATCATCATATAGCGTGCAACATTTTCTTTTTTTATGCGACTTTTTTTACTACGAACCACTTAAATCATTTATTATCAAAGACTAAAATTAAACTATGAATTACTCAAGGATCAACACCATTGGAGGCTGGCTCTGTTTTATCGTTGCTGCGCTCACGTACATCTTAACTTTAGATCAATCTGTAAGTTTCTGGGACTGTGGCGAATTTATTTCTTCGGCCTTCCGAATGGAGGTCGTTCACCAGCCAGGTGCTCCAATAGTCTCCATGATCCAAAGGTTGTTTTCGGCGCTTGCTTTTGGCGATAAAACCAAAGTAGCCTATTTTGTTAATATCTCTTCGGCACTGGCAAGTGCAGGTACCATTCTCTTTTTATTCTGGACCATTACGGCACTGGCCAGGAAAACGATTATTAAAAAAGGAGAAGAAATTACGAATCAAAAAATCATCGGTATTATGGGCGCAGGTTTTGTTGGGGCTTTGGCTTATGCCTTTTCTGATAGCTTTTGGTTTTCGGCCGTAGAAGCAGAGGTTTACGCCATGTCGTCGCTTTGTAGTGCGATTGTATTTTGGGGCATATTAAAATGGGAATCGCAGGCTGATGAACCAAAGTCAGACCGGTGGTTACTTTTTGTGGCTTACATCATGGGGATTTCTATTGGTGTACACATTTTAAACCTGCTCACCATACCTGCCTTAATATTTGTTTATTATTTTAAAAAGAATCCATCGCCCAATTGGCAAAGCGTTTTAAAAGTATTTATGGTTTCGATTGCTGTGCTGGCGGTGGTGCAATTTGGTATCATCCAGTATGTCATATCTTTTGCAGCAAATTTCGACTACTTTTTTGTAAACACCATGGGTTTAGGCTTTGGAACAGGCATACTGTTCTTCGCCGTACTTCTTATTGGGAGTTTGGTTTATGGTATCCGTTATTCCATCCTGAAAAATAAACGGGTTTTAAACCTGGCCATGTTATTTACCGTTTTGCTACTTTTTGGATACAGCTCTTTTTCACTACTTATTATCAGGGCGCAGGCAAAACCAAACCTAAACAACTACAATGTAGATAATGTATATTCTTTTTCGAGGTATGTTGGTCGAGACCAATATGGCGACAGGCCACTATTTTACGGGGAGAACTACAATTCAGAAAAAACCGACATTAAAGAAACAGGCAAAATTATCCGTAAAGGCGACAAGAAATACGAACTGGCCGGCACAAAATCGGCATATGTTTTTGCCGATAAAACTTTGCTGCCCCGCATGTACAGTGATAAACCCGAACACATTAACTTTTACAAAAGTTATATGGGTTTTGATGATGAGCACAAACCTACCTTAATGGATAACCTAAAATACATGTTCTCTTTTCAGACCGGGCAAATGTATATGCGTTATTTTATGTGGAATTTTGTTGGGAGGCAGGATAATGAAGATGGACAGTTTGGGGGAAAAGATGGCAATTGGCTTAGTGGTGTAAAACCATTGGATGCCATCAGGCTTGGTAGTCAACAAAATCTGCCACCTTCCATTGTAGAAAATAAAGCATACAACAGATTTTTCTTTTTGCCATTAATTATTGGTTTAATTGGTGCTGTCTGGCATTTTAAGCGTAACCAGAAAGATGCGGGCATTATCGGTTTACTCTTTGTTTTTACCGGCGTGGCTATTGTAGTTTACCTTAACTCTGTTCCTGTGGAGCCACGCGAAAGGGATTATGCCTACGTAGGGTCGTTTTATGCTTTTGCCATTTGGATAGGTTTAGGTGTATTTGGGTTAAAGGATTGGGTTTTCCAAAAATTAACGCCGCTGCGTGCGAGTATTTTTGCTTCGGTTATTGCTTTATTGGGTGCTCCGGTGATTATGGCCAATCAGGGCTGGGATGATCATGACCGCTCTGACAGTCACCTGGCGCGGGATATGTCGGTTAATTATCTAAAATCCTGCGCCCCTAACGCCATCTTATTCACCTACGGTGATAATGATACCTATCCGGTATGGTATGCACAAGAGGTAGAAAATATCCGTCCGGATGTGCGGGTGGTAAATTTAAGTTTATTTACAGCCGATTGGTACATCGATGGGATGCGGAAAAAACAAAATGAATCTGCCCCCCTACCCATCACCTTAAAACACGAGCAATATGTTGAAGGCACAAGGGATATCATGTACTATCAGGATTATAAGATTGCGCAACATATCGAGTTACAGGAAATTTTAGACGTGCTCCTGTCCGATCATGATGAAGACAAGGTAACCATGACGGATGGATCCAAATACAACGTACTGCCTACCAAAAACCTTAAAATGGCCGTAAGTCCGCAGCAGGTTTTAGATACCGGAACTGTGCCCAAAGAAGATGCAGGCAAAATTGCAAGCAGCATGGAATGGACCTACAATTCGAATTTTGTAACCAAAGGCACTTTAGCTTTATTTGATATTTTAACACACAATAACTGGGAACGACCGATTTATTTCAGTGGGGCTATGCCAAATGAGCAATACATCGGGCTTAACAAATACCTCTATTCAGAAGGCCTCAACAAAAGGTTACTCCCCTTAAAACCCGATACCGCAATCACACAGGATTTTGACCGGGTGAACCTGAAACCGATGTACAACAACCTGATGAACGTATATGGCTTTGGCAACATTAAAAATGCCAATCATTTAGACAGGCAGTCTGCTGATAATGTCACCATGTTCTCCAATATGTTTAACGGTTTATTAACTGGTTTAATAAACGAAGGTAAAATTACCGAGAGCAGAAAAGTGGCTGACAAATATTACGAGGTGATTCCAGCTAAATTTTACAGTATGCGCCAGGTAATGAGCACTTATTATTTCACCGAAAGTTTATATCGTTTAAATGATTTAAACCGTGCTAATGCCATGATCAAAAAAACGGCCGATTATGTAGGTAAGGAATTGACCCACCTTGCAGATGTTTCAGAAAGCAAAAACCAGCTATCATCAGAGCAGGATGTGCGTTTTTATCTAGGCTATTTAGGACAAATGGTAAAATTAACCGAGGTATTTAAACAGGTAGAGCTGAGCAAAAGCCTGGAAAAACAATACAACAACCTGATTACAAGGTTTACCCCTTTTGCAGCAGGCTAAGCAAAAAACATACTAAATTTTAACCCATAGGCAGATTTCATCTTTCTGCTTATGGGTTTTTGCTTCCCATATAAATTAAAATCCTTTATGTCAAAGGCCTTAAGCCGTTAAAAATTGTTAAATCAATCCAAAAATTTACCTGTTTTATCGACTAGAATAGTTAATTTCGGCAGCATTTTTATGTGAAAACAATTTTTAATATCATTAAACAAACCAATGAATTATTCAAAAGTTAATAATATAGTAGGCTGGATCTGCTTTTTAATTGCTACACTAACTTACGTTTTAACCTTAGAGCCTTCTGCCAGTTTTTGGGATTGCGGTGAATTTATCGCATCGGCATTTAGAATGCAGGTGGTTCACCAGCCTGGTGCGCCTCTATTCTTAATGATCCAACGTTTCTTCTCCATTTTTGCAGCTGGAGATTTGACCAAAATCGCTTACTGGATGAATGTTGGTTCAGCTGTTTCGAGCGGGGCAACTATCTTATTCTTATTTTGGACCATCACTGCATTGGCTAAAAAAACAGTGTTGAAAGCGGGTGAGGAACTAACTACTGGCAAACTAATCAGTATTATGGGTGCAGGTGCTGTTGGTGCGCTGGCTTATACTTTCTCTGATAGTTTTTGGTTTTCGGCAGTAGAATCGGAGGTTTATGCACAATCATCATTATTCACGGCGATTGTATTCTGGGCTATCCTTAAATGGGAAGCACATGCCGATGAGCCACGTGCCGATCGCTGGTTATTGTTTATTGCCTATATTATGGGTTTATCAATTGGTATCCACTTGTTAAACTTGTTAACCATCCCGGCACTTGCCTTCATTTATTATTTCAAAAGAACCGATAAAGCAACCCCAACCGGAATTATCAAAACCCTTGTTGTTGGTATTTTAATCTTAGCGGTAATCCAATATGGTATTATCCAATACCTGGTTTCATTCGGTGCTTATTTCGATTTATTCTTTGTAAATACATTAGGTCTGGGTTTTGGAACGGGTGTTTTATTCTTCGCCATTTTATTAATCGGCGCCCTGGTTTGGGGAATCCGCTATTCGATCCAACACCAAAAAAAATTATTAAACTTAGGTTTAATCTCTACCGTATTAATCATTTTCGGTTATGCATCTTTCTCGATGATCATCATCAGGGCAAAGGCAGACCCGAACTTAAATAACAGCGCACCTAAAGATGCTTTCTCTTTCTTAAGTTACCTAAACCGTGAGCAATATGGCGACAGGCCATTGGGTTATGGCCCGAATTACAACTCTGAAAGAATAGGTGTTAACGATGATGGTAAAACCATCTGGAGAAAAGGAAAAGACAAATACGAGGTAGCGGGTAAAAAAACCGACTACGAGTATAACAACAATACTTTGTTGCCACGTATGTATAGCGATGATCCTAAACATGCTGCTTTTTATAAAGAATGGATGCGCTTAGATGATTCTAAAAACCCTAATCTGGTAGACAATGTTGGTTTCTTGTTCAGCTATCAGATTGGCTACATGTACATGCGTTATTTCATGTGGAATTTTGCCGGCCGCCAGAATGATGAGCAAGGTCAGGGTAGCGGACATGAGGGCACCTGGATTAGCGGCATTAAACCAATTGATGCCATGTTGAGGGGTAATCAAACTAACCTGCCACCATCAACAGTTGATAATAAAGCGTACAACCGCTTCTTCTTTCTACCATTAATTTTAGGTGTTATTGGTGCCCTTTGGCATTTCAAACGCAACCAGAAAGATGCCGGAGTTGTGGCATTATTATTCTTTTTCACGGGTATTGCCATTGTATTATACTTAAATCAGAAGCCATTAGAACCCCGCGAAAGGGATTACGCTTATGTTGGATCGTTTTATGCCTTTGCGATATGGATCGGACTTGGTGCACTCGCCATTAAAGAATGGCTGTTTAAAAAACTAACCCCAACTGCCGGTGCTATTGGTGCCACGGTGATTGGATTATTGGCTGCACCGGTAATTATGGCCGAGCAGGGGTGGGATGACCATGACCGTTCTACGAAACTGGTTCCACACGATATTGCTTTAGATTATTTACAATCTTGTGCGCCAAATGCCATCTTATTTACTTACGGCGATAATGATACCTACCCACTTTGGTATATCCAGGAGGTAGAAAATGTTCGTCCTGATGTACGTATCGTAAACTTAAGTTTATTCGATACAGATTGGTACATCAATGGCCTGAGACAAAAACAAAATGAATCAGCTCCATTGCCAATTTCAATGAAACCTGAACAATATGTACAAGGCGAAAGAGATGTAATGCCATACGATGATTACAAAATTGCAGGTAGCATTGAGCTTAAAAACGTAGTTGATTTATTGTTATCGAACGATGAGAGCGATAAAGTACCGATGCAGGATGGATCAAAATCTAACTTCCTGCCAACTAAAAACCTTAAAATTACGGTAGATCCACAACAAGTAATTAGTACAGGCACAGTGCCTGCAGCCGATGCTTCAAAAATCACAACCACAATGGATTGGAAGTTTAATAAGGGTTATGTAACTAAAGGAACTTTGGCTATGTTCGATATCCTGGCACATAACAACTGGAAACGCCCAATTTATTTTGCTTCTACCGTGCCTTCTGAGCAATATAATGGCTTAGATAAGTATTTATACAGCGAAGGTTTAGCGATGCGTTTATTACCGCTTAAAGCCGACACTACGGCATCGGAAGATAGACCAGAGCAATTGAATACGCCTGTTCTGTATAATAATGTGATGACTAAATTTAAGTGGGGAAATATGAAAACCGCTAAATATTTAGATCCGCAATCATCAGACGATACTTTCATTTTCACCAATATCTTCAGTAGCTTAACCAACAGCTTAATTAAAGAAGGTAAAATTGCTGATGCCAAAAAAGTAGTCGATAAATATTTTGCGGTAATGCCTGATAAATTCTTCGGCATCCGTACAGTTGTAGTGAAATTCTACATGGCTGAAAACTTGTATAAACTAGGCGAAACTGCCAGAGCCAATGATATTTTAGACAAATCTGGCGATTATATCAACAAGGAATTAAACTACCTGGCTGATATTTCACAATCAAAAGGTTTAACCGGCTCGCAGAACATTCAAACCGGATTGTACTACCTGGACAGAATGATTAAAACCAGTAAAGCTGCAGGTCAGGATAAATTGAGCGATAAGCTGCAGAAAACATTTAACAGTTTAGAAAGTCGTTTGTCGATGTTCTTCCCACAACAGGGACCGCAACAGTAAACGAATCTGAACAATAACTTACAAAGCAGCTGCATTAATTTGTAGCTGCTTTTTTGTTGACCAAACCTATCAGGTTTTAAAAACCTGATAGGTTTAAGATATCGCGAGATACGTCACCCTGAATTTATTTCAGGGTCTTTACCGCATTGATAGATGCTGAAATAAATTCAGCATGACGGGGCTAAATATATGTGGTGTTTATAGATGGATTTCAGTAACAAAAAAAATCCTGTTCAGCATGGCCAAACAGGATTCAAATTTATTTTAGTTAATGATTATTCGTTTACCACACCCATTGCACAGAATTTTTCAATTCTTTGTTCAATCAGTTTATCCGTTTTTAATTTACCCAATGCCGCTAAATCTTTAACAAGGTAATCTTTTAAAGTTCGGCCCATTAACTCCGGATCCTGGTGTGCACCTCCAAGCGGTTCTGGAATAATGCCATCGATTAGCTTGTTGCCAAACATATCATCAGAAGTTAATTTCAAACATTCAGCAGCTTTCTCTTTAAAATCCCAGCTTCTCCATAAAATAGATGAACAAGATTCAGGAGAAATTACCGAGTACCAGGTGTGTTCTAACATATAAACCTTATCACCTATACCGATACCTAAAGCACCTCCGGAAGCACCTTCACCTACAACAATACAGATAATGGGCACACGTAGAATAGACATTTCTAGTAGGTTTCTGGCAATCGCCTCACCCTGTCCGCGCTCTTCTGCCTCTAAACCAGGGTAAGCACCCATGGTATCGATAAAAGAAACAACCGGTTTATTAAATTTCTCAGCCAAACGCATTAAACGTAACGCTTTACGATAACCTTCAGGGTTGGCCATACCGAAATTGCGAAACTGACGCTCTTTAGTGTTTTTACCTTTCTGGTGACCGATAACCATTACCGTTTGACCATTTATAGAAGCAAAACCGCCAATAATTGCCTTATCATCTTTAACCGTTCTATCGCCATGCATTTCAATAAAATCATCACAGATCATATTGATATAATCAAGGGTTTGCGGGCGATCAGGGTGACGGCTCATCTGAACCTTATTCCAACCGGTTAAATTTTTATATAAGTTATTGGTAGTTTCATCTAATTTACCATCAAGCTCGTCTAACGTGGCAGACATATCTACCTTAGTTTTTTCGGCAACTTGCTTAACCTTTTCTATCTGCTGAACTAAATCGGCAATAGGTTTTTCAAAATCGAATGATGTTTTTATTTGCTGCATAATTGAACCACAAAAATAAGTAATTATTTTTAGTTTGTAACCAACAGTTTTTCGTTTGCATTTTTGGAGGAAATAAATCGCTTTAGCAAGGTTAATAAAAGAACGCTATATATATGATTTATTTCTTTTTTGGAAAGCAGTTTCAGTGGTTATTGGGTTAGGTTCCGTCCTGCTCTTCCTACTGCCGACGAAAAATCGGCATCCGTACGATCAGGTTTAGATTACACTTCTTGCATCGATGCCCGGTTTTCCGTTCCACCGCCCTAACCCAACTAGCCCTGATTGAAGCGGAGATCCTTTTTTGTTAGCCTGAGCGGAGTGGAAGGGCAAAAAAGATCGTAGCGCAAAGCAGGACGAACGATAATATTTATGCGGCAGCTGCGCTTCAAATCAACCTAAAAGAGTTGAAACATTAAAAGAATTTATAAGCTTTAAATTAGGGTTTGGAAAGCAATTCCTGTAGCGTTTCGGTTAGAGCAGTCGTGCCATTTGCTTTAGCCCAGATGAAACCTGTGAAATATGCAAGCACACCATAAAAACAAAATAAACAGTGCTTAAATCTGGGCTATCGCGGGTGTCAGGTTTAGATTACACCTGTTTTTGCATCGATGAGGGTTTTCCGTGCCCCCGGCCCAACCCATCTAGCCCTGATTGAAGCGAAGATCCTTTTTTGTTAGCCTGAGCGGAGTGAAAGCGCAAAAAAGATCGGAGCGCAAAGCAGGACGAACGTTAATTATTGTACTGCCTCTGCGCTCCAAAAAAAAGAGTCTCTTAGAGGTAAGAATTTTGGCTAAGAGAGTTGACAACTTCCTATACACATTGCTATTAAAAGTTGTCAACTCGAAAATTTTAGAATTTAGCGGCCTCGCCGGCTTTTGGTAATGCTTTTTTAATAAACTCACGGATATGGTTATTAGCCGTTTTCAGGTCATCCTTACGCAGGTACATCATGTGTCCGCTACGGTAACCTTCCCAGCTCATACGATCTTGCAGTTTACCCGCAGCATCTAATTGCCACATACTGTATTTCGCGTTGAAATAATCGCAGGCCCCGTCGTAATAACCCGATTGCACCAATAAATGCAGATAAGGATTCTGTGCCATGGCCTGACGGAGGTTATCGCCGGTTTGATTGCCAGTTTGATCCCATGGATAAACAGAGCCGAACATATTGTATTTCAAATCGGTTTTATAATTCAGCTCATTACGGATGTACATATTGATGGCTGGTGTAAATGAATGCAGCCAGGAAGTTAGTTCTGCATTATAATCTGGTCCTTCGCCGGCACTCATTTTATCAATACCACGGTAGCGCGAATCTAACCTGCCCACCGTAAAACCTTTATCCCTCAACAATTCTTTCCAAAAGAAATCGGTTGGTACATTGAGGTTATAATCTAATATCACTTTTTCTGAAAGCCCTGAGTAACGGGCCATTTTCACTGCAATGGCTTTCTTTTTATCGGCGCTCAACATTCCGCCCTGCGAAATAGCGGGGATTAACTCATTAATGGTAAAACTTTCCACTTCCGGAAGCATCGCCGTTAAATCTTTAGCTTGTAAATCGGCCGCCAAAACTTTATGGTACCAGGCGGTAGCAGCAAAATACGGCAAACGCAAAGCCGCATCAACAGGACCGCTCCGTTCAATACCGAGTTCGGTTGGCGAAACCAATACCACACCGTTTAAATACATCCACTGGCTGTTCTGCAGTTCTAAAGCCAAGCCTGAAACACGTGTGGTACCATAACTTTCGCCAATTAAAAATTTTGGAGAGGCCCATCGGTTGTTGCGCGTTACAAAAGTATTGATCCACTCGGCCAGGTATTTAATATCGGCACGCACGCCAAAAAACTTATTGGTGGGAATATCTTTACTTACTGCTCTCGAATAGCCGGTATTAACCGGATCGATATAAATAATATCGGCAACATCTAAAATAGAATATGGATTTTCTTTATAACCATAAGGTTGTACAGGATAACCTTCATCATCAATATTCAAAACCACAGGACCCGTATAGGCAATATGCATCCACACGGAAGCCGAGCCCGGACCACCGTTAAAAGAGATGACTAAAGGTCGTTTATCACGATTTTGCACATCGCTGCGTTCGTAATAAGTATAAAACAAACCTGCAATCGGTTTTCCGTCTTCATCCCAAACGGGCAGGGTACCTGTTGTAGCTTTATACGGAACGGATTTACCATCAATGGTTACCGCGTGATTGGTAACTACCGAGCTCTCTACTTTAATGGTTCTTTCGTTTGCCGAAGATTTTGGCTCGTCTTTAACAGTAACCTGGGTAGTGGTTACGGTTTCTTTAGATTGGCTTTTTCTTGGTCCCTGTTGTGCATAGGCAACAGCGCTTACGCTTAAAAATGTGGCAAGTATAAATCTGAATTTCATCGTTTTGGTTTGGTTCCTAAATATCAAACTATTGTGGCGTTTATCAAAAAGCGCATTAGAAATGTTACCATAAAAAAACCAGCACTGCTTTTGGCAATGCCGGTTCTGCAAAAAACTGCTGCTATGAAGCAGTAGACTCTTTATTTAGGCTTACAATTTAAATAACAACCGCTTCGGCGCTTGCATCTGCAATTTGCCAGCCTATAGTTTGGTTTCCGGTAACCAATACATCTACAAAATATTCATAATAAGATCCGGCTTTGTAACCTTCAAAAGTATCGGCATAAATAGGGCCTGAGGAATGCGACACCGAAGTTAGCGGAACGTTACCTTCTCCCTGTATGGTTACGGTGATGCTATTATATACCTGACCTGTAGTATACTGAAGTGTTGCCACAGCAGCCAGTCCATTACTGGTGGTAAAATTTTTAGTAACTGTAACTACACCTCTACGCATCACCTTTTTTGGAGCAAGGGCAACTTTTTCGGGCGTAAAACTACTGAACAGACAAACGGTAAAAGCTAAGGTAGCGACTAGTAAAGCAATTGTTTTTTTCATTTTCTTTGGTTTAAATTGGTTAAATATTAATTAAAAATCATTTGTGTATTGCGCCAGAAAATACAACTACAATCTTACCCAGGTAGTTAAAATGAACAAACATTAAATTACGGGTGATATCGTATCCTGTTAATTAAAGATAATGGTTTGCAGCGGAGATATTTTTCCGAATCAACGCGCAAACGTTTGATTAATAAGAGAATACAAAATCAAAAATACAACCAAATCAAACACCTGCGACTGTTTAATATTACAGTTTAGATAGGGTTTAAGCATCAGATAATAAAGCCAAAAATTGGTACAGCACAAACGTTTGCCTAAAATGTTATCCGAAATATGCAGAACAAAAAAGCCGATACCGCAAATGCGGTATCGGCTGGTAAAAACTAATTTAATCGAGACGGGTATTGTTTAATTCTTTTTTATCATTTTAAGGCCAGGATTTCTTCATCTGATAATACCTTGTTCCAAACTTGTAATTCATCTATCTTCCCTTTAAATCCACCTACGGTTTGAAGCGGAAAAAACAAAGTTTCCGATTTACGTACTCTCGTTTTGTCTTTATCCGTAAACGTGATCCAGTTATCGTACAATCGTTTTTCGAGTTTGCCATTTACATAAAGACTGGTGCCCTTATTGGTTCCGGTTATCACGACGTGTGTCCAGCTATTTTCAGGTAAAACATATCCGAAATCGATATCATAACCCTCTCTCGAAAAGCCAAGTTTACCGGTACCTGTTTGTTTTAATTTGACAGTTGCATTTGGCGATTTGAATAATACTGCACCATCTGCATTGTTATTTGCAGGATTTACCCAAAAAGAAACCGTATAGTTATATCCTATTTCAGTGTAAGGCAACCTGGCGTAACTATCCTTTCCTGAAAATGATAACGCATTTTTTGCATATCCTTCTGCATATGCCGCGCCAGTGGTTTTGATCTGATTATCCTTTTTATCAAAATTAAATTGAGCTGTAAATGGCACATCGTTTTTAGATAACTTTCCGCCTATATTTAACGAGGGTCCTTCTCCTATCTTTTTGCTCAACACATTAAAATCATCGAACTTTAAAGTGGTATTACTGCCTCCCCACATTTTTTGTGCTAACACCTGCATTGCCGGGAATACCCTGTCGTGTACATCCTTCTCTGTAATTCCGTTGCCTACAATATCATTCCACACCGCAAAAGAACCACCTAATATGGTCGGATCGCCAGATGGGAACTGAACGTTTCCAATCATCGAAGGCGTCCATTTATTATAAAGATTTTTAATATTCAGGTAATCGTAATAGTAGCCAGCTGCCGGTACAATATACAGCCATCCATCAGGCGTGCTAATTTGCTTATAGCCCAGTTTCTTCATTTCAATAGGGTTTGCATAACCATTGTACCAGGTATTCATCACCACATTTTCTACTTTAACAGGAGTAGTACCCTTTGCATGGGTTAACGCTCCCCAAAGCCTTACGTCTTTCCCAAAACCTTCTACGTATTTAATCATGCGATCGGTAAAAGCCCTAAAAACTTCGGCATCTTTTTTAGCATATTCATCGGTACCAATGTGAACTGCTTTACCGGTAAATACGGGTGTGCTACCAGAAATATATTCTTTAAACACATTTTCCATAACCGTATAACTTAGTGGATTATGGAGATCGAGATGGTCCATACCATATGCTTTACTGCCAATTTCGGGAACCACTTTGGTAAAGGCAAGTGCATGTGCCGGTGCATCAATCTCTGGAATAATGCGAACTGCATACTGATCGGCCAGTTGTTGTAATGCTATAAATTCCTTTTTGGTATAGGAACCGTCTTTTGCGGTTAACCCCGGATAGGTTGTATTTTCTAAACGGAAAGCCGAATAGGTATCAGCCCAGTTATCGTTGAAATATTTTTTAAAGCCATTATCATTTAAATGAATCTGAAAATCGTTCAATTTGTAATACGACATGAATTTCACATAATCTCTTAAAAACTGAAGGCTAAAGAACTTTCGGCCTACATCGAGTACAAATCCGCGGACTTTAAACTCTGGATAATCTCTTGCTAATCCTTTTGGAATGGCATTTTTCTGCTCCAATAACTGTAATAAAGTTCTCGTTCCCCAAAATAGTCCCTGATATTTTACTGCACTGATGCTAACATATTCATCTGTATCAAAGTAATAACCTTCTTCTCCAATGCTTTTATCATTTGCGTTTAAGGTTAAAAAAACATCTCCCTTTTTAGGCTTACCTTTCACAATTAACAGGTTAAAACCTAACTGATCTTTCAGTTCATGTTTTAAAATATTGGCAGCGTTTTGTAATTGTTTTTCATTGGCTGCATTTAAAACAATTCTGCTGGTGGCTGTTAAAAAGAACTCACCCTTGCCGCCATGCCATTCGCGCAAGGCAGGAATTACAAAGGGTTGTGGGTTAACACCCGAATCGGAGAATTTGCCTGGAACAACAACCTGCCTGGATACATCATATTTTATCGAATCGCTTACCTGACTAACCAGCTGGAAGTACAAGTTGACATTTGTGGCCACCAAAGGAGTAGTTATGCTTCCAGATTCATCGATAATCGGTGCGCGGTTACTTCCTTTGAATACCAACGAATAACCTTTGGGGCTTTCGGGGAAAACAACTTTCTTATCGCCGGCTTTTAGTTCTTTAATATTAGGCACTGATTTAATAACGGTGCTGTCGGTTTGTCCGAATAAAAGACTTTGAGCGGTGATAATGAAACCAACCGTAAATAGCATGCTTTTCATGTGTAAATACTGAATTAATATTATTAGCGTTTAGCTTATTCTGTTGAGCAGATCACAGTTTTAATGCTGAAGATGGTACTCATGTGAGTTAAAGATAAACTAAACTTTTTGATACACTCAAGCAAGTTTCGCGCAAACGTTTGATGAATATAGAACTTTAACAAGTTGATCAATATCGCAAATGGTTAGACCTAAAATACAAGCCAAAAAAAAAAGCCGACATTGCAAAATGCAATATCGGCTGGTAAAAATCGGGATGATATTAATTATTTTATTTATCCCACCAAACTTTTCCCACCAGCTTATCGCCTCCCGGAACAGCTGCTGATGCCGCTTTATAGTTTACGGCATTGGTAACCCCTTCGAAAAGTGGATAAGGAAAACGACGTGGAATTGAACCGCCTGTATTGGTGTTCGGATATACAATAGGTACCAACGCAGGGATACCTGTTCTTCTCCAGTTCGACCAGGCTTCATAAAAATCGAGCATGGTAATGGTGTGCGCCCAATATTGGGTGCCAATCATCTCTAAACCGTTGGCCGCTACATAGGGATGAGCGGTTAAATAAGCCGCAGCATCGGTTCCACTTATAGCCATTGATGCATCATATTGAGATAGATAGGTCATTGCAGAAGTTACACCAGCATTATAATGTGTAGCTGCCGAACCACCAATACCATAACGTTGTGCCGCCTCTGCCCATAGCAGTTCTGTTTCGGCATAGGTGAGGATAAAGGTGTTGCCATCTCTTTTTAGCATGCCTGGATTTGGAGAAGAATAATCTGTAAAATCAGTATAAGAAGGATCCTGACGAACATCTCTTCCTGCAATACCACTTAAATCTTTGCCATTTGGCATTCCTTTTTGTACCGCAGGATTGGTAATAAAGGCAGGGTTCTGATCCTTGGTCCCATCGGTTAAATATAACTTGGTTACCGCTACCTTACCTAAACGCGGGTCGTTATTTGTTTTTAAATAATTGATGAAGGTACTGCTCCACCTGGTGTAATAATTCTCCTGACCACCATCGCCCAATAAAACCTGTGCATTTCTGTTCTGTGTTACACGGGCACCATTGGTATCATGTTTAAATAAAGCATTATCTGCATCGCCGGTCATGGTTTTACCAACTGCTTTGTTGATGTAGGTCTGGGCCAGAGTAGCATCAGCCTTGGTTAACCTCATGGCCATACGTAACATCAAACTATTTCCAAAACGTTTCCACTTTGCAATGTCGCCGGCAAAAACAAGATCGCCTGTTACTTTATCACCACTGGCATTTAGGGCAGTACTGGCTTCATCAACCTCTTTTAACAGATCGGTATAAATGGCTTGTTGTGCATCATATTTAGGATATAAATTTGCCGTATAATAGCCTCTTCCTGCATCAAAATAAGGTATATCGCCATATAAGTCTGTTAATCGCTCAAAAATCAGGGCTTTCCAGATTCTACCCATCTGATAAACGTTATTATATTGGTTTTTTCCTTTGGTAAACTCAACCAAATCTGCAGCATATTTAACCTGATCGGGATAAGCTTTCTCCCAATAAGCGGCTGTGTAACCTTCATTAAGCATATATTTATCACCTGCCCAATAACCAATTACCGACGACATGCCCTGCATCATGGTAGAAGCATAGATTAAATTTCCCCGCCAGGTTTCGTAAGCAAAATCGATGCTTCCGGTGTAATTTAACTGGGCTGTAGATAAAAGAAAGTTCGGATTGTATTGCTCTTGTCCAACTGAGGTTGGATCTGTATTAATTTTTTCAAAGTCTTTGGTACAACCAGCTATCAGGGCTAATCCAGATAATAAAAGTGGTACGTATAATTTTATGATCGTTTTCATTTTCAATTCGTTTAAAGGATTATAACTTAACACTTAAATTTAAACCGTAGGTGCGCACCGGTGGTACTCCGCCCAGCTCCATACCCGGAATGGTTGCATTATAGCTCGACTCGGGATCGATGTTGTCTGTTTTCTTCATCAGGATGAATAAATTACGACCAACAAAACTCACATTTAAACCTTTAATCTTATTATTGAACAGTTTTCCAGGGAAATTATAGCCTAGAATAACCTGTCTGAATTTGATAAAACTGGCATCCTGAACAAACTGTTTTGACACATTATTGGCGAAAGTGCTGTAATAATTTGCTGCATTTATGCCTAAAGCATCACGGTTTTCCAGCGTAGCCTGGTGTAAACCAAAAACATAACCGTAATAATCAGTTGCAGAGAAAATTTTACCCCCCCATTTGCCATCAATCAGGAATGAAAAGTTAATCCCCTTATAGTTAAACTCGTTATTCCAACCAGCAGTCCACTTGTTATAGGCTGAGCCATAAGGTTTCAAGTCTCCTCTTTCCGGAATACCGTTGGTATCTTTTATAATATTGCCATTGGCATCATATTTATAATCGTAAGCCATTATCTGTGCAATAGCCAGTCCTTCCAGGTTTTGTAAGAAACCAACATTACTTCTGGAGGTTGCCAAAGGTTGCGAGGCGGTACCTGGTGCCAATGTAATTACCTTGTTATCGTTATATGAGCCATTTATAGTTGAGGTCCAGCTGAAATCTTTATTCTTTAAAACAATGCCTGATACCAAGGCTTCAACCCCACGGTTTTGCAACTTACCAATATTTAAAAATGCGCCGTTATAACCGGTTGTGGTTGAAGTAGGAACAGCAAGGATTTCATCTTTCGATTTTTTATTGTACCAGGTAAAATCAACACTAAGGCGATCGCCAAAAAACCTCATCTCTGTACCAACTTCCAGCTCACTGGCACTAGATGCTTTTAAAGTAGCATTCGGGATTGCAGCATTTACAATATTTCCGAGCGAGCTACCATTAATGGTTTCACTACGTAAATTATAATAAAGCTGTGTTTGGAAAGGTGTAGTTGCCTGCCCAACGTTTGCATAACCCGCCCTTAATTTACCAAAGCTTAAGAAAGAAGGTTTCCATAATTCGGTGAAAACGAATGAACCACTTATGGATGGATAAATTGTATTTAATTTATTATCTCTTCCTGGTGTTGCCAAGGTAGAAAACCAATCGTTACGTGCGCTTCCTGTTAAATATAAAATATCTTTGTAGGTTACTTCTAACGTTCCGTAAACCGATTGAGTTTCCTGATCGGTCTGATAAACAGCAACTGCTTTCCCTCCGGTATTAGCTAAATTATATACGCCAAAAATCTGAAAAGATCCGCCGGTATTGGTGGTTCCTGAACCTTTGGTACGACGATAACTTGCTCCAAAATTAGGGGTAATGGAGAAATCATCTATTTTAAAAGATTTACCAATTAATGCATCTACATTGATATCGGAGAATTTACTGATTTGTTCGGTGTAACCTCCGTCAGCATCATAAGCTGTACCAGATGGGGTAACCGCAACGTAATTATCGTTGTAAGAATCTCTACCTGCACGCGCTTGTAAAAACAATCCGTTATCAAAGGTATATTTTGCACTGATAGAGCTCAATAAACGTTCTCTTTTGGTATTGTGAATAAAATCATAAGCTGCAAACCAGGGATTGGTTGCATAGGTATTACCGGTATTGTATGAAAGCTCCGTTCCATCAGGTTTTTTACCGGGCTTTAGTGTTTCAATATTTACACTGGTTGGCAAAAATGCGGCATTATAATTGGCATTACCTGCACCATCTGAAACCATTGGTCTGTTTTTGGCCTGTTCTAAAATATAGTTGAAACGGGCATCAATCACCAGGTTCTTGATTGGATCGAAGGTACCAGAGAGGGTAAAATTTTGTCTGTTTAAACCCGAGTTAGGTACAACCGATCTATTGGTTAAATCGCTTGCCGATAAGCGCATTACTCCACCCGTAAACGATTTGTTTAAGGCCAGGGTGTTGGTAAAAGTTCCTCCGGTTCTGTAAAAATCTTCTATGTTATCCTCCTGAGCAGAATAAGGTCTGCTTACCCCGTCAAACTGAACCACATTAGAACCATCTAACCTGGCTCCCCAGCTCGAACTTCCGGTAGAAGCAGCAGCCAGTTGCGTAGCTGGTTTCTGGCCGTTTACACCTTGTCCGTATATATATTGCCAGTTGGTTCTATCCATCACCTGCTCGGCAACATAATTACTGCTAAACTCAATATTGTTCCCTTTTCCACTTTTGGTGGTAATCAAAATTACACCTGCTTTGGCCCTATTACCATAAAGTGCAGAAGCTGCAGCGCCCTTCAATACCGAAATACTTTCAATATCATCAGGATTTAAGTTGCTAATCGCATCACCTAAATCCGGTGCATTATCGTATTGCCCTCCATTATTACCAATGCCAATGGTGCTTCCAAAACCAACCGGTGCACTTTCCATAGGAATACCGTTTACCACATACAATGGCTGACTTGATGGGCCTAAACTGGAAACACCACGGATAGTCACATTGGTAGCTGCTCCCGCACCTCCAGAAGTACCGGCGATATCCAAACCTGCTACTTTACCCACCAAAGAGTTGGTAATGTTATTTTCACGGGCCTGTGTTAAGGTTTCACCACCAATCTGTGTTACCGAATAACCCAGGGCTCTTCTTTCTTTTTTGATGCCTAAAGCCGTAACCACCACATCAGTAAGTTGTTTGGTATCTTCAGATAGTACAACATCGATATTGGTTTGTGAACCGATAGCAATTTCCCTGGTTTGAAAACCAGCATAAGAAATAACCAGCGTAGCATTTTCAGGAGCATTTAAAGCAAATTTACCGTTTACATCGGTAGAAGTACCAATACCTGTTCCTTTAACCCTAACACTGGCGCCAGGTAAAGCACCTCCAAGTGCATCTTTAACCGTTCCCGAAATCGGGACTTCTTTATTTTTGCTAATGACAATCAAGCCACCATCAGAAACAGAATATTTCAGGTTCGTTCTGTTTAAAATGGCAGCCAATACATCAGTAACCAAAGTATTGGTTACAGTAATGCTTACATCCTTATTTACCGGAACGTAAGAAGAGCTGTAAACAAAATGGTAACTGCTTTGCTGCTCAATAATCTGTAATACCCTGGCTAGCTTTGTTTTCTTAACATCTAAAGAAATTTTTTCCTGAGAAAAAACCGATGCCGAAACATTAAGACAGGTAATGAAAACCATAATACAGGCTAGTTTCATTAGCATAATGAATTTTAGAAGCGCTTTATATTTTGGGCGCTCTTGCAGTAAGTAATAATAAATCATATTTTTGTTTTTTTGGTTGCATAAAGTTCTTGGCAGCAATCTGTTTGCGCATAAACTGCCATTAATTAATCAAAAGAGAAATTGTTAAGGGCGGTGCTCCAACACCGTCCTTTTTATCTTCCTATTTCGAGATGGTTACCTGTTTTCCTTTTATCTCATATTTAAAATTATTTTCAGTTGCTTTTAAGGCGTGTAAAACTTCTTCAATACTTTCGTTGGTGATGGTTGCCGTAAAACGGTATTTTTCTATTGAAGGATCTGTAAACTTAATTTCTACGTTATACCATTTTTCTAAAACATTCTTAATCTCATCAAAATCCTGATCGTATATTTCGATCCGGTTCTGCGTCCATGCGGTTTCTACAATGGTGCTATCTTTAATCTTTGTGTAATGATTGATGGTAATTTCGGGCTGTAAGGCTGTAGGCTTAAGCAATTTACTTTTTTGTTGCGGCGCAACATTCTTGTAAAAAGTAACTTTCTGACTTGGTTTTAAAGTAATGGTTCCGCCATTTCCATTTATCGCCTCCATGTTAATTAGGCCACGAATTAAAGTGGCTTCTGACGTTGTTTCATCAGGATAAGCTTTCACATTAAAAGCAGTACCCAGTACATTGATGTTAAAATCGCTTGTATGTACTTTAAAAGGTTTATTTTTATCATGGGCTACATCAAAAAAAGCCTCGCCTGTTAAGGTCACCTCTCTGCACTGATCGTTAAAACCTTTGGTAACAGATAAGGAACTTTTTGCGTTTAAGAGTACCGATGTTCCATCCTGAAGCTTAATTTTTTTACGTTCACCACTTTTTGTAGTAAAAGTATAAACCTCCTGCACCACGTTTTTGGTATTGCTGTTATTAAAGTAGTTATTGTAAACCAAAACCGAGCCCAGCACCAAAACCAATGCGGCTGCAATTTTAAGCCATAAATAACGGTTCAGTTTAACTACCTTTTCTTCAGGAAACATACTTTCCTTCAAACTTTCCGTTTGTTTATTAAGGGGGCGTTTATTGCCGCTCAATATCACATAAAGTTTTTTTGCCTCTGCAATTACTGCAGCCTGCTCGGGGTGGGCATTAATGTACTTCTCCCAATATCCAATGCAAAGCTTGTCGGTTCCAGCGCAATATTGCTGAAAAGTGCTATCGACAAGAAAATCTTCTGCATTGAATTTACTTCTATCAACCATTCTAATTTGCCTTTTATATATCAGTGCCCAAAAGCTTTACTTTTTCCTAAGGAAATTTTAACTTTTTTTTAACACAGCCGAATATATGCGCTGATAGCAGATTAAATGAAGAAATTTAATTTGCAGGAATGCAGCTTTAGAAACACAAAGGAGTTGATCCGCTCAAGGTTTAAGTAGTTTTTATGTTTTTCTGGAAAGCAATTGCACGGGAGCAGGACAATTAAGCCGCCAAGTAGCACCAGCCCGTTGTTCCTAAACCCCTGCCTGCAGCAGGCAAGCGGTAGAAACGGAAATCTTTTTTATTGCTTACAACTATATTTACCTATAATGCTTATTTGCAATAAAAAGATTGGAGTGCATAACGGGGCTACAGCACCCACGGAGACAGGGATGTTTGTTTTCAAAATATAAAAACCACTATCTCAAACTGGCAGACTGTGAGAATAGAAAGACTTCAGAAATTTAAGTTATTAATTTTTTGGGCGTTTTAACACGCTATCCGCTGTATCTTTTGGCTTTCCTTCAACTGGCTCAGGATCACCAAAAGGATGCCGCTCCTATCGTTAACGCAGATTTTCTGCCCAAATCAGAAGTTTATAAAGGAATTGAACTAACTGCAAAAGATCTCTCTATTCCGCTGCGCGGCAATCGAGATGACGAAATGCGGAGATTTACGCATTAAATTCTTTTCTCAGGATTTTAAGCGCATCGTAAATGGTATTGTAGGCTGTTTTTATTGTCTGGTTGCTTTGCTCGGCGATCTGCTCGTAACTTAATCCATCAAAAAACTTCAAATGGATGAGCTGTTTTTGGCGAAAAGTCAGTTTTTCGAGGGCATTTTTGAGCTGATGTTGCACCAGTTCATCGCTTTGTACTTTAACAATAAACTCTTCGTAACTCATTTCCATCCACTCACCATCGGCGCCAGCGTTAAAAAGTGCATCGTTAATTTTGCGCTTCCTTTCTAAAATCCTAAGCAGTTTACGTTTAAGGAAGGTACGCAGATAAGCTTCAACATGATCAACACGGCTTAGGCTTTCGTGTTTCTCCCAAATGGTGGTAAATACAAGGTCGGTAGCTTCACTGGAAGTATCTGCATCGGCACAAACCCTGATCCCGAAATTTACAAGCGGGTAATAAAGTGCCGCATAGAGATCAAAAAACGCATCTTTATCGCCAACCCGTAATCGTTCCCATAATAAGTGATGCGCTAATTTGTTATCCATTAAAATTGTTAGTTGTTATCACAATATTAACTAAAAACAACAAGATTATTACGTACAGATTTCGATCAATTAAAAAAACCTATCAGGTTTCGAAAACCTGATAGGTTTGAATATTATTTTAAAGCCGTTTTACTGAAAATATGATATTCACCCGGAGCCAAAGTTCTGTTATAGCTAGTTGATGAAAGGTTAATACTGCTTCCAACCGCATCGACCCAAATGCCCGATGAACCAAAATCAATATTGGCCGTCTGGCTTACCACATCAAAATTTCCAACCACCACTACCGTATTTGCACCCTCTATTAGTTTAATATACTTGATTCCACCAGCCAGGTTATAACTTGAGTTTGTTGAATTAAAAATGCTGTTATTCTTTTTCAACCTGATCAATTTAGCATAGGCATCGTACAAAGCTTTACGGTTCGGATCGGTATAATAATCCCATTTAATTGGTTTTTCACCTGTTCTTCCATTAAAATCGATGCTGATATCATAACCCAATTCACCAAACTGCCAGATCATTTTTGGTCCGGGGATACTAAACAGAAAAGCAGCTACCAGTTCTTCTCTTTTTAACGAAGTAGCCAAGTTTCCTTTAATTACATAACTGCCCGAAGCATTACCATAGCTGATGTTTTTAAAATTCAACCGCTCTTCGTCGTGACTCTCACCATACCCAACCAAATTTTCAGACTTGGTAAAACCATGATTGGCATAAAAACCCCATTGAAAATTAGAGCCATCTAACCAGCCCATTGTGGCCTCGTTCATGTTGTAATTCATGTTGTTCCACAGCATCATTCCGTCATCGGCCAATACCTTTTCTTCTGATTCTTCAGCGAAATGCTCTAAAATCACGTAGAAATTCGGATCAATACTTTTGATATAGCCATTATAGTCTTTCCAGGTCGCAATCCGGCCAGCATCATATAACCTAAACTGTGCGTCATCAGTTGATTGCTTTTGTGTAAATCCTTTAGACAGATCGAAACGAAAACCATCAATTTTATATTGCTGCATCCAAAACTTCATCACATCTTTCGAGAATTTTTTAGTCGCCAAATGCTCGTGGTTAAAATCATAACCTACATTAAATGGATGTTTAGCATCAATATTAAACCACGGACTATTTTCAGTAGGTTTTGAGCCATCGAAATACAATTGCACCATAGGCGATTGCCCAAAGGAATGATTCAATACCATGTCCATAATTACAGCAATGCCACGGCCATGGCATTCATCGATAAAGTTTTGCAAGGCCGTTTTGGTACCGTAATATTTATCAGGTGCAAAATAAAATGACGGATTATAACCCCAGCTTAAATTACCTTCAAATTCGTTTACCGGCATCAGCTCTATGGCATTGATTCCCAAAGCGGTTAAATAATCGAGTTTGGCTAAGGTTGAGGTATAATTATGCTCGGTGGTAAAATCGCGGATGAGCAATTCGTAAATGACCAGGTTATCTTTAGCGGGACGGACAAAACTGGTATTTTTCCATGTGTAAGTCGGCTGATTGGCCTGCATGACACTTACAATGCCGGTAGTTTTACCTGTTGGATAGGCTTTTAAATTTGGATAAGTCGCGGCAGTAATGTATTGATCATTGTCTGGATCGAGTATTTTCTCACAATAAGGATCGGCAACCTTTAAGTTACCATCTACATAAAACTGGTAGGCATATTCTGTATTCGGGTTTAATTGATCTACCTGAACCCACCAATAATTGCCATCAGGTGTATTTTTCATTGGTGCTGTTGCTGCAGACCAATCGTTAAATTCGCCAATGAGGGAAACTGATTTTTTGCCCGGTGCATATAGGGTTACAATAGCCGATGTTCCATTGTTGATAAATACCACCCCATCTTTGGCCCCCGCTGGTAAAGCTGCTGTTTGGTTTGTTGGCGTAGGATCCAAACCGCTATCTGTTAATGTTTTTTTACAGGCGGTGTTAAACGCTGATACCAATAACAATATATAGACTATCTTTTTTGCTTTTTTTGTTTCGTGCAGACACGAACCAAGACGGTAAATTATTTTTTTCATTTGGTTAGGGGTTTTATGATTTCCAGGCACAGTTTATCTCCTCGGCCTGTGCCCTCACAGACCGAAATACCCGCTAATGGTTTGTGAGGACACAAACCACGGACATCAATCAAATGGTCTGTGGAGCACAGACCATGGAATATCTATACTGATCTGTTTTCTTCTACTCCAAGTTTGGCAGCTAAAACTTCATCCGTTTTTTTGGGTTCACGGATAAATACATAACAGATTACAGCGGCCAAAATCATTAAGCCACCACCCAGTTGAACCGCCAAAAGCCTATCGTTATTGAGTACGTTACGCATTAACCAGCCAAAACCAAGCGAAGCAATAATTTCGGGCAGTACAATAAAAAAGTTAAAAATACCCATGTAGATCCCGATTTTATCTTTAGGTAAAGAACCGCTTAACATGGCGTAAGGCATAGAAAGGATACTGGCCCAGGCAATACCAACCCCTGTCATACAGAGATACAGCATATTTTTATCATGTACCCAGGCCACACTGATTAAACCAATTGCCCCACAAATTAAGCATAAAGCATGTGTGGTTTTTCTGCCTAGCGCATCTGCAATTTTTGGCAATACCAAAGCAAACAGAAAAGTAATTACGCTATAATAAGCGAGGGTTAAACTGCCAAAATCGGCACCTTGTGCGTAAACCGGGTCGGCAGCATCTTTCCCACCAAAAACGTTCACGGCAACAGCTGTGGTATAATAAAACCACATTAAAAACAAACCTGGCCAGGTAAAAAACTGAACCAAAGAAACAATCTGCATTCTTTTTGGCATGTTCCTTAAGGCATGAAAAATTTCCCTTGCACCACCACCAAAACCTTTATTGCTTTCTTTTACTTTTTCTTTAAAATCTACATCTTGCGGAGGATATTCTTTGGTGGTAAAAACCGTCCACAATACGGCAGCAAAGAAGAAAAAAGCGCCTATATAAAAAGAGAACTTTACATTTTCAGGAATACTTCCCTGTTCGGCGGTATTGGTTAAGTGAAATACATTGTTCATAATCCATGGTAAGGCCGAAGCTACACTCCCACCCAAACCGATCATCATACTTTGCATAATGAAACCCCGATTCACCTGACTATCGGGTAATTTATCGGTCACAAATGCACGGAAAGGTTCCATCGCAATGTTCCCAAAAACATCCAGGATCCAAAGCAAACCAGCTGCCATCCACAGCACACTGCTATGCGGCATAAAAATTAAAGCAATGCTGCTCACAATGGCCCCAATCATAAAATAAGGTCTTCTTCTACCCCATTTTGGATGCCAGGTACGATCGCTCAGGTAACCAATAATCGGCTGTACCAATAATCCGGTTAAGGGCGCAGCCAAAAACAATAAAGGAACCTGATCGGGATTGGCACCCAGGTTTTCGTAAATACGGCCCATGTTTGCACGCTGTAAGTCCCAACCGAACTGAATCCCAAAAAAACCAACACTCATGTTGATGATTTGTACAAGTGTTAATTTTGGGTTCTCGAATATTGTTTTTAAGCTCATTTTGTTTAGTTTAAGCGCTTAGCGCTAGGCGCATGGCGTCCTATTCGGTTAATAAATAATTTATATATTTCATCTACACCATTCTTTATCGCCAAACGCGTGACGCTTAACGCATGGCAATTGGTTAAAATTCAATCACCTGCGCACTAACGGTTGCAAGGCTTACGGGTATGCTTGTTCCGGCCGGGATATTTAATTTTCTGTCGGTTAACAAATCTGTAACCGGAGATGAATGTTTAACTTTTAAAATCTGATCAGGGATTTCGATATTAGCGGTTAAGGTTTGTGTCCGATCAAAATTGGCCACTACCAATAAACGTTGTTTACCTGAGTAACGGATAAAAGCATACATGCGATTATTCATATTACCAGTAACGGGCACCTCATAAATTTCACCATTCATTACGGCATCGCTCGATGAAGTAACTTTTAATAACTGTTGATAATAAGCGCGTAATTTCTGCTCGTTTTCAGTTAATTTTTTACCATCAAAGGCGCCGTTATTCATCCATTTCTGGTGGCTTGGAATACCCCAATAATCAAAAATAGTGGTTCGGTTATCATCTCCGCCAAATCCCTCTTGTCCTTTTCCGGGCTCACCCACCTCTTGCCCGAAATAAAGCATCACCGGACCAGCACCTAATGTTGCCGAAACAACCATTGCAGGTAAAGCCAGCTCGGCCTTGCCTGCAAATCCTGCTGATGCAATACGTTCTTCATCGTGGTTTTCTAAAAAGCGCAACATATGTTTGCCAAAACCGGCACTCTCTACCTGCCACACGTGTTTAATCGCCGCTACATCTGCAGTTGGTTCATTTCTGATCAGTTTTTTAAGTCCATCGTATAAACCCACTTTATCATAGAGGTAATCGAATTTGCCTTCATCCAAATATTGTTTGTAAACTTTAGGATTGTAGGCTTCTCCCAGAAAAATCAAATCAGGATTAACTTTTTTCACTTGTGGAATTACCCAGTTCCAAAACGCAATAGGCACCATTTCGGCCATATCACATCTAAAACCATCCACCCCTTTATTGGTCCAGTAGGTTAAGATATCGCGCATTTTTAGCCAAACCGGAGGAATGGGATTGAAGTATTGTTTTTCGCCATTCTGATAATCTACCCCATAATTCAATTTAATGGTTTCGTACCAATCGTCATATTTAGGTTGTGGTGAAAATACATTGTTACCGGTAGCTTTTGCCGGATTCTCATTAAACTTACCGTCCTGCAAAACCGAAAGTGGTGTTTGTGTTGTCCCACCAGTTGGCGCTGCAAAAGGCTGACCAGGGTTATAATAAAAATCGTTGCTGGCGCTAAAAGCTTTGGTTACATCATCCTCGGCGCCAAAATCAACTACATCTTTTGGTTTTGCGTAAGAATGGTAACTTCTGGCTACGTGATTGGGAACAAAATCGATCAGCACTTTTAAGTTTTTAGCATGTGTTCTTTTCACCAGTGCTTCAAACTCCTTCATTCTGTTTTTAACATCAACAGCCAGATCGGGATCCACATCATAATAATCGCGGATGGCATAAGGAGATCCCGCTCTACCCTTTACCACATCGGCGTCATCAGGTTTAATTCCATAGGCCGAATAATCGGTTAAACTTGCATGGGCCAATGCGCCGGTATACCACACATAGTTTACATGGAGCTCTTTTATACCGTCTAAAGCTTTATCGGTAATATCGTTAAACTTACCAGAACCATTTTGTTCAATGGTTCCGTAAGGGGTATTGGTTGTATTTTTATTCCCAAATAAACGGGGCAATAACTGGTAAATAACGATCTGCTTATCGTTCATTTTTGTAGACTGTTTTTGTGCAAAGGATGATAGTGAAAGAATTGCAAAGGTAAGGGAAAGCGATATAATCATCCCCCTACCCCCTCTAGAGGGGGACAAATAAAACGCGGGACTGTTATTTCGTTTAGTTAAACCGAGTGATTTTAACCCTCTACCTTCAACCTTTAAACCCTCTACCTTTCTCATACCAATTCTGCGTTATTCACTTCAATTTCGGTATTTCCGGCCAATTTATAAAGCTGGTTTCTGATGCCGATTTCTAAATCAACCGCTGCATTGTTTTTGATGCTGATGCCGCTCTCGGTAATATTAATCTTTAAGGTAGCGCCTCTGAAACCAATGGTAAACGAAAAAGATTTCCATTTGCCCGGCAAGAAAGGATTAAACTGCAGTTTACCTTCTCGCACACGCATACCTGCAAAACCTTCTACCACACTCATCCAGGTTCCCGCCATCGAAGTGATGTGCAAACCATCTTCGGTATCGTTGTTATAATCATCCAGATCTAAACGGGCAGTACGCAGATAAAATTCGTAGGCGCGTGCTTCGTCATTTAATTTTGCCGCTAAAATACTGTGCACACAAGGCGATAATGAGCTTTCGTGTACGGTACGCGGTTCATAAAAATCGAAATTGCGTTTTAAAGTATCCAGATCGTAGTCTTCTTCAAAGAAATATAATCCCTGTAAAACATCAGCCTGTTTAATGAAACAAGAACGTAAAATCCTGTCCCAGCTCCACTTCTGGTTAATCGGACGTTCGCTCGCCGGCAAATCTTTAACTAAAGTTTGTGCTTTATCGAGATAGCCATCCTGTTGTAAGAAAATACCCAATTTTTCATCCTGCGGATAATACATCTTTTCGATAATATCGGCCCAATCGGCAAATTCCTTTTGATCGAAATTTAAGCTTTTTAATAAACTGTTATATTTTTCTGGCTGCTGCGTTTTCACGATTTCGGCAGCTTCGGTTGCATATTTCATACACCAGGTAGCCAAAATATTGGTGTACCAGTTGTTGTTTACATTGTTCTCGTATTCGTTTGGACCAGTTACGCCAAGCATTACATATTGTTGTTTATCGTTGCTCCAGTTAACACGTTGTTTCCAGAAACGCGCAATACCGATCAATACTTCCAAACCAAAATCAGAAAGATAACTTTCATCGCCTGTATAGCGGATATAATTGAAAATGGCAAAAGCGATGGCCCCATTCCGGTGGATTTCTTCGAATGTAATTTCCCACTCGTTATGGCATTCTTCACCATTCATCGTCACCATTGGATACAATGCAGCACCATCTTTAAAGCCTAATTTTGCTGCATTTTCTATTGCCTTGCCCAATTGTTTATGGCGATAAACCAACAGGTTTTTGCTTACTTCCTGTGGGGCTGTTGCCAGGTAAAAAGGCACACAATAGGCTTCTGTATCCCAATAGGTAGAGCCCCCATATTTTTCGCCAGTAAAACCTTTCGGACCGATGTTCAAGCGGTCATCTTTACCAGTGTAGGTTTGAAAAAGCTGAAAAATATTGAAACGAATGGCTTGTTGGGCTGAAACATCACCTTCGATAATGATATCACTTTCTTCCCACTTGCTTGCCCAGGCTTCAGTTTGTTCTTTTAATAAAGTATCAAAACCTTTGGCAGATGCTTTGGCAATTATCGATTTTGTTTCTTTTAGAAGTGATTCTTTTGGATAATTTTCTGAAGATAAATTCGCCGCAATTTTGACCAAAGTGATCTCTTCGTTTGCTTTTACCTCAAGAGAAAAAGTTTGTCCCACAAATTTCTCTTTGCGAACCGCCTCTGGATTAATCGCTAATTTCTCTGCATTTTTATACAGTTCGATATTACTCCCGGTACAAACCTCAAATTCAGTTTTCTTGGTTCTTAGCTTGATGTAGGCTTCTGTTCCGGCGATTTCGTCTGCAACTTTATCCCAGAATTTTTCGTCGTAGTTACTGTCCTGATTTTTAACATCGCCATCAATAAAAGGCATTAATGTTAATCTGCCATCGAAATTTAACGGCGTAATGCTATAACGGATGGCACCCACTTCATCATCAGCGATGCTGCAAAAACGGGTTGATTTAACTTTTAAGGTTTTACCGCTTTTTAATTTTGCTGTGAAAGTACGCTCCAGGTATCCGGCATGCATGTTCAATATGCGTTTAAAATCGCTTACCTCAGCTGTTGCCAGATCAAGGATTTCATTATCTAGTTTTACTTCAATACCTACCCAGTTTGCTGCGTTTAATACTTTTGCAAAATATTCCGGATACCCGTTTTTCCACCAGCCCACTCGGGTTTTATCTGGATAATAAACGCCTGCAACATAATTTCCAGGTAAGGTTTCTCCGGTGTAAGTTTCTTCAAAATTGGCGCGCTGGCCCATACGGCCATTACCTAAGCTGAAAATACTTTCGGAAATTTTATTTAAATGTGGATCAAAGCCTTCTTCGATAATATTCCACTCATCTGCTTTAATGTAATTTTTCATAATCTTATGCTTTCGTCATTGCGAGAAGGCTTTTTCAGCCGCCGAAGCAATCTTTGTATAAAATTCTTCTCATGGTAATTGATTTGAATTTCTTTCGCTTTAAGATTGCTTCGTGCCTCGCAATGACGGCCAGAGGCCTATAAATTCTCTAAATCTTTAACTGCTAATTTGTCTAATCCGCTTACGACTACATCTGCCTGGGTAAGCACACTTTTTTCGCCGATACCGATGGCTTTCATTCCGCCTCTTTTTGCAGCCTCTACCCCCGCAACAGCATCTTCAAAAACCACACATTCGTCAGGTGCGAAGCCTAAGAGTTCGGCTCCTTTTAAAAATACTTCCGGATCGGGTTTTGATTTGGTCACCATGTTTCCGTCAACAATCTCATCGAAGAAATGAGCAAGATCTGTTTTCTCCAAAATAATTCCTGAGTTTTTACTTGCCGAGCCTAAAGCCAATTTGTAACCCGCTTTGTGAATCGCCGTTAAAAAATCAACCGTTCCGGGTAGAACTTCTGCAGGTGTCATTTTAGTAATCATATCTACATACCAGCTATTTTTTAAGCCAGCAAGCTCATCCTTTTCGCTATCTGTTTTTTCTATGCCACCCCAGGCCAAAATCTTATTCAAACTTTCTACGCGACTAACACCTTTCAATTGTTCGTTCTGCTCTTCTGTAAAATCGAAACCCATGGTATTGGCTAAACGTTTCCAGGCTTTGTAGTGATAAACGGCGGTGTCAACCAGGACGCCATCTAAATCGAATAGACAGGCTTTGATTTTAGTCGGAAGTCCGGAGTCCGAAGTCGGGAGTATTTCTAGCATATTTTTTATCTGTAGTCGTCGACTTAAGTCGACGGAAATTAATTTAATACTAAAACCAATGTTGTTTTAGCGGGCACTTTAATGCTTTTAAAATCGATGTTTTCGCCGGTGATTACATTTTTAGCGGTTGTAATCCCTTTTGTTCTTTCGGCAAAACGATCGGTATTTACCATTTTTTCTTTGTCAATATTGTTTACTATAACCATTACTGTTCCTTTTGGTTCTGCATTGTAGCGGAAATAAACATAAATATCATCCTGAGGGACAAATTGCATCAGTTTACCCGTTTGTAATGCTGCGCTGCTTTTGCGAAAATTTGCCAAGGTTTTAACAAAGTTGAAGGCATCATTTTCTTTATTGGTACGGCCACCTGCTGTAAATTTGTCTTTTTTATCGCCATCCCATCCACCTGGAAAATCGGAACGGATTAAACCATCGGGATTGGAAAAGTTTTTCATTAAAATTTCTGTTCCGTAATACATTTCAGGAATGCCGCGCATGGTTAACAGGATGCTCATTCCCATTTTATATTTATCGAAATCTTCACCAACCATCGAATAGAAGCGGCTCATATCGTGGTTATCCAAAAAGATGCAGTTGGTATTTGGATTTTTATAAAGAAAATCGTGTGCTAAGGTGGCATACAAACGGTTAATTCCGTCTACCCAACCGTTTTTGCCATTTATTCCTTCGTAAATGGCATCTTTCAAAGTAGCATCGGTTATACCTTGAAGGTGTGTATCAAAACCTCGGTTAACGGTATTTCCTCCTGTAAAAAAGGCCTGGTTAGCCACTGCAGTTACCAATGTTTCACCAAAAACAGATAGATGCGGGAATTCCGCCTGAACTTTTAAGGCCCAATCGGCCATATAAACCGGATCATTATAACCGTAAGTATCCAAACGCAAACCATCAATACCAGCATATTCAATCCACCAAATGTGATTTTGAGTGAGGTAATTCTGCACATAAGGATTGGTTTGATTTAAATCAGGCATTGAAGGTACAAACCAACCATCTAACATCTGCTTGCGGTCGGATGCTGAGGCATGTATATCCATTACCGTCTGATCGCGGTAACTGGTTTGGGTATATTTTGGCCATTGGTTTAACCAGTTTTTCATCGGTAAATCTTTATAAAACCAATGTTGTGTACCAATGTGGTTGTGTACAATATCTTTAATTACTTTTAATCCTTTGGCATGGGCAATCTCTACATACTTTTTGTAAAGTGCATTTGTGCCATAACGGGGATCTATTTTATAGTGATCAGTTACTGCGTAGCCGTGGTAAGAAGCCTGTGGCATATCGTTTTCTACCTCCGGAGTCATCCAGACTGTAGTTACACCCAAATCTTTCAGGTAATCGAGGTGGTTAATTACGCCTTGTATATCGCCACCATGACGGTAGTACATGCTATCGCGGTTTAATGCCATTTCTGTTAAACCCTGAACTACATCGTTGCTTTTATCGCCATTCGAAAAACGATCGGGCATAAGCAGATAAATAAAATCTTTGTTGGTTACGCCCTGAATTCTACCTGCGCTTTTATCGCGGTTTTTTAATTCGTAAGTATAACTGAATATCTTTTTGCCATTTACAGAAAAATTGATTGGAAAACTACCCGATTTTACGGTAGCGGCAATTGTTAAATCGAGAAATAGATAATTGGGATTTTCTACTTTATTTACTTTAACCAGCTTAACACCTGGATAAGTTAAGGCTACTGTGGTTTGGGCAATGTTATTGCCGTGCACGAGTAACTGTAATTTAGGATTATGCATCCCCACATACCAGAACATGGGCTCTACACGCTCCAGTTTTTGGGCGAAGAGATTGATACTGCTAAACAGTACAATCAGGACAATGAATATTTTTTTTAATCCCGGCACATTTGCCTGGATTTTAGTTTGAGCATTAAAGGGAGAAGGAATAACGGAAGAAAAGGTAGCTGAGGTAAGCGATTTTATCATGCTAAAACTTTTAATGATTTTAAAAATCCTGCAGAGATCAAACGATCTCTACAGGAATAGTTTAGTTAATGATTAATTTTTAACCATGGTGTATGATCCGGTTTTACCATCAGCATTAACGGTTAAGGTTAAAGTATAGGTTCCGGCATCGGTTACCATGATATCAGCGCCATTGTTGCCAATACTGGTTGTCCAATCGTGGTTTAATCTGAATTTAAAAGCACCGGCTGTTAAAGCAATTTTCGCTTGCCAGGTGCCTTTTCCGTCATTAATAAATTTTAAATCGGTATCTACCGCCCAGTTACTTCCAGGAATTGCATTACCAATAACAGACCAGTAGTCGGCTTTTGCAATGGTATAGGTTTTCTTATTTAAGTCAACGGTTAGTAGTTTGAATTCTGCAGATACTGAACTGATATCGCCGCCAGAGGTACTAATTGTACCGCCACCTGCATCGCCATAAGCTACATCCCATTTTTTCTCTGGTGTAATTTTAAACGGACTACCATCAAACTTGATGATTCCGGTATAAATGCCATTGCTGGTTAAGGATACCAAACTGTCTGCCGTTGAAGGATTCCAGCCCTGATAATTACCAGGTACATAAATCCATGCAGATGCTAAATAAGGAGTTGCGCTTAACGTAATTACATTTGAATAGGTCATGGCGTTTGCTGCAGGACCTGACTTTAACCTTACTTCTACCTGTGCAGGTGTACCGATAGTTGCACCAAGTGCTAACATCATGGTATTAAAATCGTTTACCGTAGGCGAATAGGAAGTTGTACTGATTACATATTCTTTAGGCGAAGCAAAGTTTTTTCCTTTAATATCAAACTGAATGGTAGAGGTTACCGGAACCGTGTAACCCGTAACGGTTGATGCAGGAAATGTTAAGGTCAACGCAGGTTTTGTTCCGTTTGCCTGTACTAAGCTTAAGCTCGTAGCCGAGGCAGTAAGTGTACCCGTAGGGCTTACATTCGAAACCGTCTGCGTTTCGTCTTTTTTGCAAGACCAAAGCGATACCGCTAAACAGCATACCGCTAAGGATTTAAATAATATTGATTTCATATGTTATGAGATTAATAACCAGTGTTTTGAACCAGATTCGGATTTGCAATTAAATCAGCATTCGGAATCGGATATAGATTACGGTAAGCAGGCAAACTAGTACCAGCTTTTACACCACCTTTAAACGGCCATAAATAAGTAGCGCCGGTAAATTTGCCATAACGGATTAAATCGGTACGACGGTGACCTTCCCAATACAACTCGCGACCTCTTTCATCTAAATAAAAATCAGTTGTTAAAGCTGCTGCGCTAACATTACCGCTTGCATTGCCATAAGCTCTTTGACGTAATCTATTCACGTAAGTTAAAGCATCTGTTACATTACCACCCGAACCGCCTCTGGCTACTGCTTCTCCATAAATAAGATATTGTTCTGCCAAACGGAAAAGGGCAAAATCTAAAGAACTGAATGTTCCGTTTAATGATGCAGGCGTTGTACCGCCTGAAGTTACATTTTTAAACTTGGTTACCTTTAAACCATCATTAGGATCTGAAATGGCATCTATTGTGGCTTTCGGTCCAACAAAAACACCACGTTTATCAATAGATCCTGTAGTATTAGGAAATAAGGCTGGTAAATTCTGACGGGTACGGTTACCGGCCCAACCACCATTTGGCACACCATAGTCACCTGCCACCATACCTGCAGCATCAGCTGATGCATAAACTGCCGCGTTGATCAGGAAAGTGGTACCTCCGTAATTGGTTCCGTTTACACCGTCATAATTAATGGTTAATATATTCTCGGTGTTTCCGATATTGTTATCTGCTTTAAACAGATTGGCATAACTCGGATTTAAAGTATAACTGGCTGCAATAACTTTACCCGAATAGGTAATTGCTTCTGTGTATTTTGCAGTACCAGTATAAACCTGCGCATTTAAATACAACCTGGCCAGCAATGCCCAATCTGCGCCTTTATCTGCACGACCATACTCGTTAGCACGTGGTTCAGCAAGGTCGCTTTCTATGGCTTTCAATTCTGATTCCACATAAGCAAACAAGGCTGCACGCTGAATCTGTTTAGGGTTAACCTTTCCAATTTCATCAGCTTCAGTTACAAATGGTGGATTTCCAAATGCATCTAACAATACCCAATACTGATAGGCACGTAAGAAACGGGCTTCTGCACGATAACGTGCAACATTAGTTGCATCTGCTCCGGTAATATTACGTGAAGCCAGTTTATCGGCAGTACTTTGGCGTAAATAATCGTTAACCAGGGTAATTTGCGAGATACTGCGTGAGTATAAACCCCTTAAAAACTGATTATCGGTAGACCAGGTTGCATTATCTAATTCAGGAATACCGGTATCGCCCCAATTACACACTGCTTCATCTGTCACCAATTCTTGCGAGGTCCAGAATAACCTTAAAAAATCTGCAAAACCTGAGTTTAAGCCCCCAACATCACTGTTATCTGAACCCGATGGACTTGTTAATCCATAATTTGCATATAACCTCACCAACTGTTGTTTGTAACCTGCAGGCGTAGCGTAAGCAATATCTGCTGTTACATCGTTGGTTGGTGTTAGATTTAATGCGTCTTTTTTGCATGCGTTTAATGATAACACTAAAACCGCCGATGCCAATATTATTTTAAATGAGCTTTTCATTTTATTTTCTTCTATTAAAAACCAACGTTTAAACCTAGCGTGTATGTTCTTGGTCGTGGATACAGGTTATAATCGATACCTGTAGCTAATTCCGGATCAAGACCTTTGTATTTCGTTACAACGAAAACATTCTGGCAGTTTGCCGAAATTCTCATCGTTGCGGTTCCATCTTTAGATAGTTTGCCAATATTATAGGCTAAACCTAAATTATCCATTTTCAGAAAGGATGCATTCTTGATATAGTAATCGCTCAGGTATTGCGTATTGGTAAAACCAGTATTCAATATATCACTGCTGGCATTATTCAGGATACCTACCGAACTTAACAGATTTGACTTAATACCAAAGTTCGAACTCACGTTATCATAAACGTAATTGCCTAAACTGGCTCTTAAAACCGTATTAACGCTCCATTTTTTGTAGGTAAACGAGGTATTGAAACCAAAAGTAAATTGAGGATCGGGCGATTTATAGAAATACTGATCATCAGTAGTAATGGTACCATCACCATTTAAATCCTGATAAACACCTTCTAGTGGTTTGCCGCCTGCATCATAAACCTGTTTGTACACAAAATAGGATTGAGGAATCTGATTAACCGCATTGTATTTTAAGTGGATACCGGTTCCGCCTGAGATATCACCAGCATCGATTTTAAATCCAGAGTTCGGGTTCAGGGTTAAATTGGTTACCTTTCTTTTATTGTAAGAGGCATTTACACCAAAATCCCAGGTGGTATTTTCAGTTTTAACGGCCGTAAAATTTAAGCTTACTTCTGCACCTTTAACATCCATATTACCGACATTGGTAACCAGTTCATTGCTAAAGTTTGTTCCTACCGGAATGGTAATCTTACTTAATAAATCGGCAGTTTTTTTGTAATACACATCAATGCTACCATATAACCTTCCGCCTAAAAATCCATAATCTAAACCTGCATTATAAGTAGTAGTGGTTTCCCATCTCAAATCAGGATCATATCCAGCCGGGGCATAATAATTGTAAAAAGTATTGCCAATCTGATATTGACCAGTATTGCTGCTCGCATAATATTTAGCGATGTAATTGTAGTTACCAATATCAGCACCATCCTTATTACCTGTTTCGCCATAACTTAATCTCAATTTCAGATCAGATAACACTTTGCTGTCTTTAAGGAAATTTTCTCCGATAATTCTCCAGGTAAAACCTACTGAAGGGAAATATCCCCAGCGATTGCTTTCAGCAAATTTTGAAGAAGCATCGGCACGCATCGTAGCCGACAGGATGTATTTATCAGCAAGTGTATAGTTAAATCTTCCGTAGTAAGAAAGCATTTTATTACGTTCTACAGAAAATGGGAAAACCGGGGTAACGATTGGTACACCTAAACCGGTGTAGTTGGTAAAGTTATAACCAGTGGTGGCAATATCATAATAACCATAACCAGCAGTTACATCAAATCTACTTTTAATGCTTTCTACGGTATGTGCATAATTTAAATAGAACTCAGAAAATTTATCAGCTTCTGTTTTTAAAGCCCTTGAAAATGAGCCACTTGTTGCTGCAGATTGAGCAGCGTAAGTTGGCACAGCAATGCTACCATAACCTTTAGATACATCGTAACCAAGGTTTAAGTTCGCGTGTAATTCTGGTAAAAAGTGAAAGGAGTAATCGAATTTAGCGTTACCTACACTCCGTGCAGCATTACCGTTATTATCCTGTAATCTGATTAATGCAACAGGGTTACGTGGTGCATTTGGGTTCGGAACCATTGCACTTCCTGTACCTTGTGTCCATTCGAAATAGTTACCATATTTATTGTCTGCATAAATTGGCTGTGTTGGATCGAACTGAATAGCTGAGTTAATTGCACCAGCATTTGCAAAATGCGAATCGGTTAACGATCCTTTTAAGTTTAAATCAATCTTTAAATGATCTTTAAACAATCTTGGTGATAAAGTAATTGAACCTGTTCCACGTTTTAACTTATCGGTAATCAATAAACCATCCTGATCTAAATAACCTGCTGAAACACGGTAAGGCACACCTTTGAACGAACCTGCTATACTCAGGTTATTATCAGAGGTAAATGCACGCTGGTAAATGGCATCCTGCCAATCGGTATTTGCCGTTCCCAACAAGGCTTTTTGTGTCGCATTGCCATTGGCATTAACGTAAGCGCGAACCTGATCGGCAGACAGTACATCTACTTTTCTGGCCACTGTTGCAATGGAGTTATTGGTACTGAAGTTTATTACAGGTGCACCAGAACCACCTTTTTTAGTGGTGATTAAAATTACCCCGTTTGATGCCCTTGAACCATAAATAGCGGTTGCATTTGCGTCTTTCAGTACGGTAAAGGTTTCTATATCGTTCGGATTAATCAGCGATAACGGACTTGGCGCATTATCGATGGTATTACCACTAAATGGTACCCCATCAATTACCACTAACGGATCGTTACTGGCATTTAATGATGCTCCGCCACGGATACGGATCTGGCTACCTACTCCAGGTTGACCGCTGTTAGAGATGATGTTCACCCCTGCTACCTTACCCTGAATTAATTGCTCGGGTGTGGTAATTGCGCCCTTTTGAAAATCTTTCGCACTTACGGTGGTAATAGATCCGGTTAGGTTTTTCTTTTCTGCAGTACCGTAACCGATCACCACAACTTCGTTCAGTTTTTGTGCATCGGGTACCAATTGAAAATTAACAGTAGCATTTGCTGAAATGCTTACGGCTTTATCAAGGGTTTGATAACCGACAAAACTTGCAGATAAGGTTATCGAACCATCCGATAAACCTGCTAGTTTATAATTACCATTCGCATCAGTTGATGTACTTCTTGTCGTTCCTTTTACAACTACAGAAGCGCCAGGTAATGGCAGGCCGGTTTCATCAAGCACTTTACCAGACACCGATCCGGTTTGTGCTTTTACCATTAATGCTGAAAAAACTAACAGCACCAAAAGCCCCTGTTTTAACAGGTAAAATACTCTCATATTTGAAGCTCGTTTAAGTATAAAAATTTGGTTAAATATTATAGTGATTTACACATAGGCCTAATTTACAGCTGTTAATGATATTTCAAAATTTATTTAAAAAATATATTTCCGACCAAAATTGCAGCCGGAAAATCAACACAAAATTGAGCTTTTTGTCATCAGTAAAAATCTATATTAAATAATTGTTGATTTTATAATGATTTGATAATCAATAAATTATAATTGTTAAATTTTAATTTAAAGTGTAATTATTACACTAAGCCATTTTTGTGGCTTTTTTCGGGAACGTTCCCGAAAAAATTAGATCAAAATTCAGTCATCTTTCGGGAACGTTCCCGAAAATCGGTCAGAATTCTGCGTATTTTACACTAAGTGAAGAAATTTTTTGAAAATTTACGGCTAAAAATGAGCTCGTTTTTAAGGGTATTTTTTAGCCGTTTACGGTCGAATTCCGCTTGATAATTTTAGATTCTAAAACCACCTCATTGGGCAGGTTTTTATCGGCATGATCATCCAAAATAGTAAACAATAATTTAGCCGCTTCCTCTCCTATTTCGGTAGCCGGTTGGGTGATGGTGGTGAGGGAGGGGTTTAACAAAGGCGCGATTTCCAGACTGGAGAAACTGATCACCTTTAAGTCTTTGGGAATGTTGATATGCAGATCGTAACAGGCATAGTATGTGGCGAAGGCCAAACGCTCTACCGAGGTAAAAATACCATCGGGTTTTAATTGCGTTAAAGCTTGTTTGATGATAATGCTGTTTTCTTCGTAACTGTTGCTGCAATCAACAATCAGGTGTTCTTCAAAAGAAATCTGGTGTTTGGCCAGCGCATCAATATAGCCCTGCATACGGGTTTTACCAATGGATAAACTTTTATTCACCACCAGGTAGGCAATTCGTTTGCAACCCTGCTCTATTAAATGCTCTGTAGCCAGAAAACTGCTGTTATAATCGTTTGTAATTACCCTTGGGGTATCAATGTCTTCGTAAATCCGGTCGAAAAACACCAACGGTAATCTTTTGCTTCCAAATTTATTCAGGTAATTATGGTCATTGGCTTCTCCTGAAACTGACATGATAATGCCATCGGCCCTGCCGTTGTGTAAGTGACGGATAAAAGTTACTTCTTTATTATAATCATCATCCGTTACGTAAATCAGAATATGGTAACCATTTTCTCTGGCTAAACGTTCAATACCATGAATGGCCTGTGAGAAATAATTATTGGCCAGTTCGGGTACAATAACCGCAATGGTTTTACTTTTTTGCTCCCTTAAATTACTGGCGTAATGGTTAGGCTGATAGTTTAATTCTTTTGCTTTGGCTAATATACGCGCTTTGGTAGCTCCATTAATGTCACTATTATCCCTAAAAGCCCTCGAAATGGTAGAAGTAGATAAATTTAATGCTTCTGCTAACTTCTTAATATTAATACTATCCATTTTTGGTTATTAAACCCAATTAATTCGAATAAACGCTGTAAATATAAACTATAAATGTCCAAAATATTTGATAAGCTTTAAAATTGTGTATTTCACGTTGTATTGATGCGCCTGTATAATCAGCGATGAAATCCATTGAAAAAGTCGTTGATTGTCATAATGGTAAAATTCTTTAAATAAATATTCATTTTTTTTAAAACAAAAAGCATCTTTACCGCTTTAATAATTATACGCTGTTAATCATCTCATTGTACCGATTGCAAAACAAAACCATATGAAATAAAATTACAAAATGGGAAATAAGAAAATACTCATTGCCGATGATGACGAAGGAATTGTTGATGCTGTGACGATGATTTTGGAAGTAATGGGTTACGATGTTGAATTTACATATGATGGTGGAGCAGTAATTGATGCGGTTAAAAACAGACCAGATCTGATTATGCTCGACATCTGGATGAGCGGGCATGATGGCAGGGATATATGCAAACAACTTAAAAACGATCCACAATATAAGGAGATCCCGATTTTAATGATCTCGGCAAGCAGAGACATCAGGCAATCTGCGCTGGATGCGGGTGCAAATGATTTTATGGAAAAACCATTCGAAATGGATTCGTTACTGAATAAGGTAGAAATATTGTTGAATTAATTTGATACTACCCAGAACCGTCACCCTGAACTTGTTTCAGGGTCTTCTGAACGATGGATCCCGCTTGGCTAATTAATAATGATAAATCAATAGTAAAGGAATGGTGCTTAAATGGATCCTGAAACAAGTTCAGGATGACGGACGCAACGAATAAAACTCCAATATCTTTATTTCCTAATGATCACACTTAATCAATTTCTTTAAAATAAATACGCTCGGGCAACTGCTTAAAAACAAACTCCGTTACGTGGCAAAGCCAAAGTTTATGGTTTTTAAATTCTCCTCTAAAGTTTTCTAACAGGTAATCTCCACCACCGCCTAAATTCTCTTCACGCGCATATACAAGATCTAAAATCTCGGCATTATCAATAGGTGCATCAGCCATCAGTAATTTACATTCGCTTTCAACAGTGGCTATCCAGTTTAATAATTCATCGGCGCCTTCTACCATTTGCAAATCGGCAATAGCTCCACCCCATTCTGGTATATCGGCATACCATTCGTGTTTTGCGTTTTTATAAAAACGAATTGCTCTCTCCATATTTTGTAAAGAAAAAAAATCTAACTGAATAATCCTGATAAAAATCGCGAAATTTAGATCATTGCATGTCTGATTTAACACCAACGGTTTTAAGAAAAATAATTCATATTGATATGGATGCGTTTTATGCATCGGTAGAGCAACGTGATTTTCCCGAATACAGAGGAAAGCCTTTAGTGGTTGGTGGCAAGCCTGATAGCCGTGGCGTAGTTTCTACAGCCAGTTATGAAGCCCGGCAATATGGAATCCGTTCGGCAATGTCTTCCAGTAAAGCTTACCAGCTTTGCCCGACAGCCATCTTCGTCTACCCTCGTTTTGATGCTTACACTGCGGTTTCGAAAGCGCTTAGGGAAATTTTTAGCCGATACACGGATCTCATTGAACCCTTATCATTGGATGAAGCCTATCTTGATGTCACTGAAGACAAACTCGGCATTGGATCGGCTATTGACATTGCTCAATCCATTAAAGATGCCATTAAAAATGAATTAAACTTAACGGCTTCGGCAGGGGTTTCTATTAATAAATTTGTGGCCAAGGTAGCTTCAGATATGAACAAACCAGATGGTTTAACTTTTATTGGTCCATCGAAGATTAAAGCTTTTATGGAAAAACTCCCGGTGGAAAAATTCTTTGGCGTAGGCAAAGTTACCGGAGCCAAAATGAAGGCCATGCAGATTAATACTGGTGCAGATTTAAAAAAATTAACAGAAGCACAGCTTGTTGCCCAATTCGGGAAATCGGGAAGATTTTATTATAAAATTGTCCGTGGTATTGACGAGCGCCCGGTTCAGTCGCATCGCGAAACCAAATCGGTAGGTGCAGAAGATACCTTTCCGGAGGATACCAATGAGGATTCGGTGATGCACGACCTCCTGAAACAGATCAGTGAAACGGTGGCCAAACGTTTGGAAAAATATCAACTCAGCGGAAAAACGGTAACCTTAAAAATCAAGTTTGCCGATTTTAAACTGATCACCCGCAGCCGCTCTTTCGCTGCACCGATTAACAAAGCAGAGGTAATTTATGCTGAAGCCATTAAACTCCTGGAAGAGGCCGCTATCGGCACCACACAGGTTAGACTTTTGGGCATTACCTTATCACGGTTTTATGATGATGTAGAGATCGAAAAGCCGGAGAGCAACCAGCTGGAATTTGAGTTTTGAAAGATAAATGATCATTGCGATGAGCAACAACGGCCTGCCCCGATTTTCTGGGAAGCAATCTTCCAACAAACGCTGTTTTTTAAAACATAGAAGGTATTGAAGAAAACATAAGCCCTATCATTTCCTAATTTAGGAAACACTTATTCTTTTTGAAGCGCAAGGCCAGTACAAAACACTAAGTTTCTTCCCGTTTTACGCTTTTACGCTTCGCTGCCTCGTTCCTCGTTGCTGCAGGGTAACGCTTCAACCGGGGCTAAATAGCCAAAACAGTGTTTCATTTTTAAGGTTGCAGAGTGCACCAGCCTTTGTGGCTAAACCCGCAGGAACCATGGGCCATCCATTTCCTAATCATAAAAAGTATTCTAGTAAGCACTCCTCATTTCGGTCGGTGAGACACCAACCGATAGGATAAATAGGGCTAACATTGCCCCGTTTGAGTATATCTAGTTGGTCTGTGAGGACACAGACCAAGGGGATAGGGCTAGGTGGCCAAAACAGTGTTTCATTTTTAAGGTTGCATGGTGCACCAGCCTTTGTGCCTAAACCCGACAGTAGCGGCAGCCTCCGATCCTTCCATCGGAGCTACAGCGAATGGCGGGGCTGCAAACCGCCAGGAACTACAGGCCATCCATTTCCTAATCATAAAAAGTATTTCAGTAAGCACACCTTCATTTCGGTCGGTGAGCCACCAACCGATAGGATAAATAGGGCTAACATTGCCCTACTTGAGTATGTCTAGTTGGTCTGTGAGGACACAGACCAAGGGGATAGGGCTAGGTGGCCAAAACAGTATTTCATTTTTAAGGTTGCATGGTGCACTAGCCTTTGTGCCTAAACCCGACAGTAGCGGCAGCCTCAGATTTTAAGCACCGTTTTTTTTGCTTTTTATAGTGTGCTTGCTTGTTTCACAGGTTCCATCGGAGCTACAGCGAATGGCGGGGCTGCAACCCGCCAGGAACTACAGGCCATCCATTTCCTAATCATAAAAAGTATTTTAATAAGCACACCTTCATTTCGGTAGGTGAGACACCAACCGATAGGTCCCGCTTGAGAATATCTAGTTGGTCTGTGAGGACACAGACCAAGGGGAATAAAAAAGGCCCTGCCACTAAATACAGGGCCTTGAATTGTTAATTTTGAAGGGTAAGATTTATTTACCGGCTAATTTATCGGCAAGCATTTTCATATAAAAACCGCCCACTACGCTACGCGCTTTAAAATTATCGCGGATACCTGTGTTCGAATCGTAGAAATCGTTCAAAGGCACTCTCGACTCGGTTTCGATAGCATGTTTGTAAACCGGATGAACCAGGGCTTCGAATTCGCTTTGCGTTGGCGCAAAAGTAGCCGTCCACAGAATCCAGTCGTTTTTAGTATAGGCTTTTCTACTATCTAATGGAATACCATATCTGTTTTGTTTAGTCAGGTAGTATTTGGTTTCGGTTTCGTATATCTTTTGCGGAAACAGGTTTAACTTTAAAACTTTATCCCAAACCAGGTTATACTTCTGGCTCCAGGTATTTTTATTATCAAAAGTTAAAGCATAGTGATCGCCGGCATCGGCCATTTCTATCCATTTCGGCACCATACTTTCGGCAATAGCCCTGTATTTTTTAGCTACATCATCATAACCTAGGGTTTGTGCCATCTGCGCATAACTGGCAATGCCTACAATCGCTTTTACCGATAAGTTGGCATTACGGGCCAGGTGCCCAGCAAAATCATCGGTACATAACTGTGTTTTTGGATCCAAACCTTCTTTGGTTAAATAATCAACCCAGGTGGTTAAGGTTTTCCAATGTGCTTTGGCATAATCGGCATTTCCCTGTGCTTTGGCAATGGCAGCCGTTAAAATAATCATGTTACCCGATTCTTCAACCGGCATCGGCTCACCATAAGTTTGCCCGTTTGCCAATGGGTAAGTTCCTAAATCGTGAGCAGCCCAGGGATGTGGATATTTTCCGCTTTCGCTGAAATAGAAAATACCGTTCAACATGCCCTGTAATAATTCGGGATTATAAATCAGGTACAATGGTGCCGAAGGGTAAGTTACATCGACGGTATTGATGAAACCACCACTGTTGTTTTCTTTAGATAACCATAAAATCTCGCCTTGCGGACTCTTTACCAAAGTATGTGCTGCAATGCTCTGGCGGTAACCTAAAACACATAAATCGGCATATTCTTTACCACCTGATTTTAGTGCATCAGCATATAAATTTTTGTTAAAAGCCTCACATTTCTGGATCACCGTTTTGTACTCATCTGCGGCAGCGGTTAGTTGTGCTTCGATGGTTTCTTTTCCTGAGGTATTCCACCATGGCCTTAAATTTTTGTTAAAATATTGAACAGAATAAATTTCATCATAGCCCAGTTCAATATATTTTTCTACTGCAGCTTTACCTACGGCTCCAAAAGGGATAACGGTATTTAATGCAAGCATTTTGCCCTGTTTAGCGGTTGAAGCTGAATTGCCCTTTCTAAAAGCATCGGCAGCATCTTTTTCAGCCGTTACAAACTGGATGGCATTGCTTGTTTTTGGTGCAGCCACATAAAAGTAACCCCAATCAATCCGCATGTCATCACTGGCTTTTTGAAGAACTGGCTGTTCTACCGTGCCCGTTTTTAATACCGATAATTTAGCGGTGCTGTATTTGCTTGCGGTAACTTCCTGCGCAGGACGATAAACTGCAATGTTTGACGATGCACTTAAGTATACTTTTACCTGGTGGGTTTTACCATCGTTTGCTTTTACCTGATAGGAAACATAAGAAACCGGACGTGCAAATAATCCCAAATCGTTCATCAACAAGGGAGAGGTAAAGGTCAATTTTAAATCGATCTTACCGCAGGTAAAGTTATAAATGGTTTGTGTGGCATTAATATCAACACTTTTTTGCTTAGCTACCTGTACTTTTTCGGCATTATCTTTTAAGCGGTCTACCAAACCAAAATCAAGGAAACGGCCACCTGCCGTATTGATTAAATGGATCGCAATTACGTTCGATCCAGCTTTTAATACGCTTTTATCGCTGTTGCTTAACGCAATGTATTGGAAATTATTGGTCCAGCCTTCTTTGGTGTAGATTTTCTTCCCGTTTAGGTGAACCTCAATATTATCATCGTGATTGATCTTTAAAAACAGCTCGTTTATTGCTGCCGGGTTAACTACATTAAAAGTTCTTCTTACCCAGATATCGTGCGATTTCCATAATGTTTTCACGTTTTTGGCATCGTCTCCTATGGGTGCATTACCCGTTTGCCAGTTGCTGGCGGTGTAGTTGGCTGCCTTCCAATCGCCCTGGGGTTCGGTTTCTGTATATTTTACTTCGTAAGCTTTTTCATCTGAAGCAGGTACAACCGTTTTATAGGTAGTGGTTTCTTTACCCAAAAAGCGATAAATACCACCGTCAACATTAATCATTCCTAAAAGAGAATGATCGGCACCTGTCCAATGTTGGGTAGCAGATTCGTTTAATTTATCCGTGTTAGACCAAATGCTGAAATAGGTATTATGCGTAATTAAGGGATAAGCCGGCGCCTTTCGCTCCTGTGCTTTGAGCAAGCTACCTGCAAACATGCAACCCAGTATGCCTAAAAATTTTAAAGTGTTGATTTTGTTCATAATTTGTGTGTGTATTGAAATCTGATTTATATTATGGTTAGATTCAGCGTTAGTTAAACGTTTTACTAATGTATAAAATATAATTTACTTTTTGCAAGGGAAGTCCGTTTTTAATTGTCTAAATGACACTTAAAAACAACCCTCAAAAAAATACATGAAGTTTTTAAGCTCCATGTATCTTTCAAATTGTGTATAAAACCTATAAGCTAAGGTTGTTTTTTGTTGATGGTCCACTCGGCCAGTTGAAACACTCGGCTTCCTCTGTTCGATTTAATGTAAAGACGGTAAAATTTGTAAGCAATGTAATTATCGAAGTGGAAAAGTTTAGTCTGTTTCCTACTCGGACCATCATTTGTATTCTCCCAGGGGCATACTGTTACCGTATGTAAATCGGTATACTGGATACCGTCTAACGAACCTTGCAAAATCCAGAATCTTGGATCGCGGTCTGCAGCATCATTACCCGAAGTTAGCGTATAAGCACCGACCACCTGTGGGGTATTTAATTCGAAGGTACATTTTTGCGTACCATCGAAACCGGCCTGTAAGAATTTCGTATTGATATCCTGATCGACGAGTTTTTTGGAGCCTTCGCCAGAATCTGCTCCTGCACCAGCCTCCAGATTAACTGAAAATTTACCGCCAATGGTTTTCATGTAATTTTCGCCACAAATGGAGTAATTTATCGTCGGATCGACCACATTAAGCATGACTTCTTTGGCAGCGGTATATCCCTGGCCATTTCTGGTTGTTAAGGTTACCTTATATTTTCCCGGGAAACGGTAAGTATGTTTCGGGTTTACGGCAACAGAGGTACTGTCATCGCCAAACTGCCACAATAAACTTTTATAATTTGTAGAACTTCCGGTAAACTGGTACTCTAAAAATTTTAAGGTGTCGGGTTTTACAAAGGTAAAACCAGCTGTAGGCTTTGGTTCTTCTACTTCCGGAACAATCTCTACGTTTTCGCTTTTTTTACATTTCACCGTTAACATTACAATGAGTAGTAAGAGTGAGCATATACCCAATAATCTTTTCATATTACTTTTCATATCTATTCAAGTTTAAGGAGTTGGAAATAATTGTGTTCTTGGTACGGCACGTTTACCGGTTATACCTGCTGATGGAACTTCATATTCGAGATATGCCTGTTGTCCGCCAACATTTTCGCGGTGATGTGCTTCAATTTTATATCTGATACCACGTTCTAAACGAATGGTTGCTTTTCGTTCTGGTTTATCCCACTGTGTGGTATAATCGTCGATAATGGCTTTTCCGTTGATAAATAGTCTCGATCCATCATCCCAACGGGTTTGATAGAAAATATAGTCGCCCCTTACCGGTGCCAGGAACTCGCCCACCCATTTGGTAGCGAAGTTATCCCTGCTCAAAGAAGCGCCGGCAGTATTTTTTACATTATCCGGCCAGCCATCGCCCGAGAATTCGATCGTACCATCTACCCGGGTTGCAAAAGGCTCGCGCCCATCGTCTGGTGCCAGTTGTGTATTGGTGTAATATTTGGCAATCAAACCCGTTCCATTTCCAATAATTGGCGAGTTGTTATCCAGGTTTACACTTGGATCAACCACCACAATTACTTTTCCTTTTGTAGGATGGATAACATGATTGGTATTATCGCTCAAGCTTAAGGCAAAGGCGAATTTTTTATTGGCTACAATATTTGCATCGAATACCGGCCAGGGAATAGATAACCTCACTGTGGCATTCGTTGCACCGGTATTAAATCTCACCAAGGTATCGATGGTAAAATCTTTAGCCGCCAGGTGAATCGCATTTGCCGGCAATACCCCGCTTGATACCAGGGTGGCAATAGTATCTACATTATCCCTAATTTTTACATTAAAAGCTGTTGAAGGCGCATTATCGAGACTGATAATTAGGGGGATAATAACACCTGCAGGTCCTACCTGATAGTTAGGTCCCTGAGTTACGCTATAGATCCCTCCACCCTGAAAACTTAAAAAATGAATGTCGGTAGATTTTAATAATTCTTCGGTGTTGATGATCACCAGGATATTCGATTTACCATTGGCAATTTTATTGCCTTTACCTGGTGCTGAAAGTTTTAAGGCAAAAACCACTTTTTTACCAAAATAACGCTCCAATACCGAGCGGCGAACAATGGCTACTCCTTCGGCATTATCTGTTCCGTAGGATACATTAATTACGTTTGGATATTCTACCGCAGCTGAAGGCATGAGTACCGCATTGGTTAAACCACCATTATTGATTAATTGCGTTACTGTATCGTTATTTAGGGTTAAGCCTACCTGAAAAGCTTCTTCCGCAGTTCCAGAAAGGGAAATTTTGAAGGGAACTTTAACAAACTGGTTATCTATTGATACATTGCCCACAACAATTCCTTCGCCGGTAATACTTCTGCTTGCCGAAGGCGGTAGATCCAAATCATCTATTTGAGATTCTTTACAAGAATAGGCAACAATCATGATTGTCAAACCCATTAATACGCTGTATATAATTTTTTTCATGTTCGATATTTAAATGATCAATATTCTTGTTTATTGGTCTAACCAAACCCTGCCATCAAGCGCCCATCGCTGGTTATTGGCAATTTTTAACCAGTTCACCATTTGTGCGGGTATATCAGTGGTTTGCGGAACCAGGAGCGCTAAGGAGCTGGTTGAAGGCGGACAGATTAAATCGTTAAAATTTTCCCAAACGTATGGTCCCTGCAATTTAAAATCGCGGGCCTGTGAAGAAAGATCAATCATCTTATCGCCATTGCCATCAGTTGCCGGCCAATAGCCAACCAGGAAGTTGTATGAAGGGTGGCTCTGATCGATTGATGTTTCGCAAGAGTATTGCTCAATTACACCATCCGGAACAGCTAGTTTAAAGAAACGGATGTCGGTTACGTAATAATCAGGCTCTCCATGGCCCTGGCCATTTAAATAACCCAGTTTCAATGCATTCGAATTGGCTAAAGAACCCGATCCGGTGATTTCTAACTCGTTGTTAAATTTTCCGTTGGTATAAGTTCTGATAAACCTTTGGTTACCGCGCTGTTCTAATTTAACCGAAAGATTTTCCCATCTGCCCTGAACGATATCAGCACCTCTGCATTGACGGTAATCGCCATCTTTTGTACCCCTCCATTCGAAATACCAGTAACGGTCTTCTAAATAAATAACCCAACCCACACTCGGGTGACCGCTAGACCATTCGTTTCTTTTACCTAAAATACTCGGATACGAAATCTGCTCCCGGTTCTTTTTAACTTTAAGCTCAATGGTCATTTTGGTGGTATCATCTATATTGTAAACGCCGGCATCTTCGCTGGCCACTTCTGCCCTAATGGCTGTACCAGTCATTTTTACGGTTTTACCCAAATACCTGTTGCCGGTAAAAGGCTTTACCAGGATTCGTTTATTATAACTGGCGCTATAGTAAATGATAAAAGCATTATTTGCCGGTTTGCTAAAAATGGTTTGATCGTCGGTATTGGGCGGAAGGGTAAATGCACCACCATCACTAGAGGCGATAATAACCAGCCAATCTTCGTTAACATAATTAGGACGTTTTTTTAATGCAGCCATCATCTCGCCCACTCCGGTATCGAATTTTTCTATTGCCGATTTATAGTTCGGGAACGAATTATCGTAACCATATTGTGCGCCGGCTTTATCCACATCGGTAAAGTGGCCTAAAATTACTGAAGCGGTATCGGTATTTAAATCGTTAATTACCGAAGCTTTAACCTGGTCATCGTTAGTGGCCAAAGTGCTGATATCTGCACCTGTTGTTAATGATTTAAAAACCGGAGATGAGGTATGTGCCACAATTTTGGTCTGTGGCCTGCTCTCTTTAATTCTTTTAAAGATGACCGGGTAATTCTGCAGGTTGTTATTGCTCAGGTTATCATCGTTTACGAGGTGTTTCGCCTTTTTTACTCCGGTTAACATACTCGCCCAGTTGCTGGCATTCTGTGTGGCTTCGGGTTCATTTAAGCTCACCCAACTGTAAACGGAATGTGGTAAAAGCGCCGTAATATTTGGAATATTAGCTGCCGCTACCGATTGTCCCCTTGCTCCATCAACCACCAGGTATAAAATCTTACGGCTTCCGTATCTTACTTTTGTGGTATCGGTACCGTCTTTATCTACAAGTTTTCTATCGAAATCTTTATTGCAGGAAAATATGGCTGTTGTAATTACGGTGGCCATTAAAGCCAGCAGCAATTTATATTTTTTCGTCATGCTCATCTTAATTTATATTTAATTGGCTTCTGGTTATTCGATAGTTACCCTAACGATGTTATAAAAAGGTTGGTTATCAAAGCGGTTAAAACCTCCGATTAATAACAGTGCTTTTTTGCCGTCTGCAGATTTCGTTTCAATCACATCAGAAAGTCCTCCCGAGAATGGTCCGGTAGCATTATATCCCGGCGCCAGCAGTCCTGCAGGGGTAAGCACCATAAAACCGTTTCTGGTTACGTTGTTGTACTTTTTAAAACCACCGCTTACTACAATTAATCCTCCTGAAAGCTGGCGGGCAAAATAAGGGTAACCGCCTTCGAAGAATTTAGCGGTGAAAGATTCATCCAGACTGCCATCTTCATTAATTAGGGCCATTCCATATACAGGTTTACCATTGTACTTTGTAAATGCGCCTGTAATCAGGTATTTTCTGGTGGTTGCATTATAGGTAAGTGACGTTATCGCGTTATCTACACCACTACCCGGGTTAAAGCTTGCATCTTTAGTACCATTGGCATTTAACCTTAAAATACGTACTGCAGGCTGATCATCGAAGGTGCTGAAGTTTCCAAATACCATTAACTTTTCAAGGTTGGCGGCATCGGTATGCATATAGGTATCAATAGGGCCGTTTGCACTCACATTACCTTTATTGGTTGCGGTATTAAAACGATAGGTTTTATCTAAGGAACCATCTAAATTGAACCTTAAAATCTGGCGGATTTCGGTACTATCCAGAATTACGGTATCTCTGGTAAAATCGTAATTGTCTTTATCGTAAGTTCTTTTTACGTAATACCTGAAATTACCTGTTGCCAGAATTTTGCCCTGATGCGGGTAAATGCGGCTAATGTATTCGTTGGTACCACCATTAAATTTAGGAAACCATTTTTGGGTAACCGTATCGGTTAAGGTTGGTTTCCGCTTGGTTTGGATTTTAATGGTATCAATCGCGCCATTAGGATATAAACTGGTTATATTGCTAATGTGCTCTGTACGCTGGTTATAGCCACTAAAACCACCGGCGATGATGAAACGTCCGCCAATTTCGATTACTCTTGACAGCGAGCCATTTGCGCCCCTGCCTGTTCTGAAAGTACGGTCGTAATCGCCATCTAAAGAGGTCCTGGCAATTCTGTTAATCGGTGTGATTAATCCTTTATTATCATAATTGGTAAAACTGCCAAGCACCAGTGCCCTGCCATCAATCATTTCGTAAAACTGACTCACATAACCATTTGTTCCGGCTGTTGCCTTAAAGGTGATGTCGTTTTTGATCAGGCCTGATACCGTAAACTGCGGACCTAAAATCAGCTGATCGCCAATAGCAATGGAGGTGATCCCTGTACTTCCGGCATCGGGAACCTTCACCACGATAGCCGATTCGGTAACGCTAAGCACTTCTGCTTTTTCGCCGTTAAACATGAACGTTAATTTATCTTTAAAAGGCAGTAAACCTTTAGCCTGTATGGTTACGGTAGTACCTACAATCCCTTCTGCCGGAACCGGTAATAAAGTTTGGCTAATGCTGATACCCAGTGGAGCCTTCCCATCTGCATATGGATCTTCGCCTAATTCTTCTTCTTTCTTACATCCCTGTATAACTAAGGAGCATAGAAAAAATACGATTAGCATGTATTTTATTTTTTTCATGATTCTATTCTTTTAAAATTATAACAGGCTAATTATTATTACTTGGTGTTAAACCAGTGTTATATACATCATTAAAAAACTCATATAAATTGAAACCGAGGTAAGCACCCTGGTATCTTAACGAGTGTACCATTCCGTTGGTGGGTTTAATATCAGATGATGCAACATAATTGGGGTACCAGTTATCGTTCGGTTTTGATACATCGGGGATATAAGAGAGCACAAGCTGCCTGTAACCGATGTATTTAATTCCGTTGGCATCGTAAAAAACGACCCCAATGTTGGCTACATCATTGTTATAATCGTAGTGTAGGGCGCCAGGGTAAATACTTCTTAAGTTCAGATCGATCTGCGGATAATCTTTTAACATGTTTACACCTTTAAACATATAACGTTGCAGGTATTTACGCCAAACGGCCGGACTGATCTGATCGAGGGTTTTTACGGTATCTCTTCCCGATTCATAAAGTAATTGGTTTAACGATTCGAACTTTGGGTTTCTATCTCTTTCGTTAGTGTGGATATTGCCGATCGTTCTCCGTACTACATCATCATCAAAAGCAAAAAAGGTGAAATTCTCCGAACTAAACTGTTGTTCCATCCCAGCCAGTTTTACAATTTGGGCCACTGTATCAAAAGGCACTTTTTTGGCCTGAAGATACTGCATCATGTTCCCATCAAATTCTGCCTTCGCCTTCCCTCCATCTATATAATACTCATCACGCTTACAGGCATTTAAAACAAGTAAAAGTGCTGCACATGCAATAATTAGCTTTTTCATATCTTGTATAATTTCTATTTAAAATTAATTACCACCATTAACCCAATAATCGTTTAACCGCATAAATGGATTGTTATTTAAAGCATTTCCACTTATTGGCCAGGTCCATGCGCCACGGCTAAATTTATCTGAAGTAAGTACGTTGTACGACCATTGGCTGCTTAAAATTCTTTTGGTACGCACCAAATCGAAATAATGGTGCCCTTCGCCAATTAATTCTCTGGATCTTTCGTAAAAAATAAAATCCTTTAGGGTAGAGCCACCCCCACCAGCATATCTTGATGCCTGCGCCCTGTCTCTTACCATATTCACCAGCTTAGTGGCTTCGGCATCTTCTCCTAAATCGGCAAGTGCTTCTGCGGCCAGTAAAATTTCGCCACCATACCTGAAAATCATGAATGTGTTATCAGGGTTGGCATCTTCTTCACCGGTTGAGAAAGAATTCTGCGCAAATTTTAACATCATAAATTTTCCATTATCGGCATAAATATCTTCGTTAAACCAGGTGGTAATTCGCTTATCGCTACCATCCTGAAAAATTTTCTGCATGTACTCTCCTCTGAAATAAGCAAAACTTACCCGGTGGGTATATTCTGGTCTTTTGTATGGGTAATGCAAAAACATATCGGCCACAGGTGCAGTATTGGTATTTTGATCGCCGTAGTTTATACTGCGGTAAAACTCGAACAAACTCTCATCTGATCTTCCTTTAATTACGGTGGCCCATTCTGTAATCGGCAATAACCTGTATGCACCGCTGGCAATCATTTCGCGACCTAAATCGGCAGTTTCCTGATAATATTTTTTCGAATTGTTGGCATCAAAACCCGCATTCCACATGTTCATTTCCATAATTAAGGCAATGATGCTCCCGCGGCTGGCCCTTACTCCTTTTAAAGATGGGTCGGTATAGGTCCATGGAATTTGATTTTTATAGGTTTTAAGATCAGCTATACATTTGTTTAATACAGAAACAAAGTTTTCGCGTGGCAAAGCTGTAGAGTGAAAGGCATCGGTATAATACACCACATCGCCATATAACCTGACCATGATAAAGTAACTTAGCGAACGGATAAATGCAGCTTCGGCTTTATACTGGTTTTTCTGCACATCGCTAAGTCCGGGTACACCTTCGTCCAGCTTCGCAATTAGAATGTTGGCACCTTGTATCGCACGGTAATAATCGGTCCAATCGGTAATTCTGTTGAAGTTGTAAAAATCCCATGGGCGACCGCCTGATAATAAACCTAACAGGTTGTTTTTACCTAAAATTTCGACAAACTCGCGGGCTGGTGCTAAATCGGACTGGCTTTCGTATAATACTTCGCCAGAGCGGTATTCGCCTGTTGCGCCTATAAAATGCGTTTCGTTAAACTTACCGAAAACAATACGCGATAAATCGTAAATATTGGCTTCTACATCTTCTTTAGATTGGAAGAAGTTATTTCCTGATAACTTATCTAAAGGTTGGATATCCAGAAACTTTTTACAAGCAGGCAATGAAAACGATGCTGCTAAAATCAAAGAATAAATGATAAACTTTTTCATAATAATATCTATTAATTGCCTGTATTAAGTTCTAACTGTACACCAATGTTATAAGTACGCGGAACAGGATATCCTGTAGAAATATCGCGACCCAGTGTGGTTACGTTTTCAGGATTTGGCCCGGTGTACTTAGAAAAAGTAATCAGGTTATCTGTAGAGGCATATACTCTTAAACTGCTCATTCCGAAACGGGCGATAAACTTTTTATCGAACATGTAAGAAAGGGTTACATTACTTATTTTTAAATAGGTTCCGCTTTCCTGCCAAAGTGTTTGGTCGGCCCTTAATGGCTGAATCTGATCAAACCTTTTGTAATCATACGGATATGGGTATTTTGCAATATCACCAGGTTTGGTCCAGATGTTAAGGTCGTTTAATGGCACTACCGATTTTAATGAATAGGGATCGCGCATAATGGCTATCCTGTCGGCCAGGGCATTATTTAAAATGGTTCTGTCGGCAGTATAAGTGGCATAAACATTTAAGCCCCATTTTTTATACCTGATATTGGTTGACAGACCACCTGTGATTAAAGGCTGGGAATTACCGGTAACTTCGTAATCGCGGCCATCTAAAATATAATCTCCGTTTACATCTTTCATAATTGGATCACCTCCTAAGAAAAACTGCCCGTTTGATTGATACCGCTTACCCGTTACAGGGTCGGTTGGCACATCGGCATCGGTTTGGTAAACGCCCTGATTGATTCTTAAATAGTTAGATAGTGTGTTTCTACCTACGCGGTAAACATTATGCTGCAGGTAACCGGAACCATCAAATTTGATAAACTGCCCATTATATTCTGCCGGGAGTTTTAACAGCACATCGCGGTTAAGTGCACCATTTACAGAAACCGAAACATCAAAATCTTTGCTCGCAACAGGTCTCACTGTAATCATGATCTCCGATCCGTAATTGGCAATACCTAAATCGTTACTCGCCAGTTTATTAAATCCGGTCGTATTCGATAAAAGCCTGTCGAACAATAAATTATCAACCTTTTTAAAATAGGTATCGAAGTTTACAGAGATTTTATCGTTAAATAACCCTAAATCGAAACCTAAGTTGTACTGACTTGTAGTGGTGGGTTTTAAGTTAGGATTTGGAATAATATCATAATCGATTCCAATGGTTGGGTTATTGTTAAAGTTATTGTTCAGGTTATAAATACCATAAATACTTTGGAGATTACCTGTTGGCACAATATTTTGTCCCCAGGTTAACCTCAAACTACCGTACGATAACCATTTCATATCGGCCAGCCAGTTCTCTTTATTAAAGTTCCACCTTAAACCAATGGAAGGGTTTTTAGAATATGGATTTTCCAATCCGCTGGATGAAGTACCATCTAAACGGTAAGAAAATTCGGCTACATATTTTTTATCATAATCGTAGGATACCGAACCTGCAAATGATGCAATGGTTGCGTTCTTATAGTTAGACAATACCCCACCACCACGCGAGTAGTAGGCATCGTAACCCAATGGCCCCTGCAACTGATCGTTAGGTGTTCTTTCCTGACGGGTAATACCGGCCTGAGCGCCCTGTTTGTAAATTTCGTTAAAGGTGTTTACAAAAAGGCTGTGTTTTTCGCCAAAGGTTTTGGCGTAGGTAATCCCATTTCTGTTATACAACTGGAAATTTCTGCCTACATAATCGTACACTTTAGCAAACTGCCCGTTTGCGGCCGCCGGCGTAAAGGTAGATTCGGTATCAGAAGTATAATCGTAACTTAATGTAGAAGATACAGCCAAACCTGGAATAAACTCGTAACGTGCTTCTACGTTAGTTCTTAAGTTTCTGGAATTGTTATCGTTTAATGTTTGTAATGCCGATAAAACCCCTCCTGATGCCTGATAAAAAGATGGTGGTGGCAATAAGGTAGATACCTGACCATTTGCAGCTACCCCCGATTGTAATAAACCTACGCCATTTCCTTTGTTCTGCTTTCCAACCGAACCGTTAATAAAACCAAAAAATCTAAATTTATCGTTTGGTTTAAACTCCATGTTCATATTGAGGTTGTAACGGTTATAACCAGTGTTTTTGATTACCCCTTTTTCGGTATAATAACCTAAGTTGGCTTTATAGTTAAATCGAGGATCGCCGCCATCTAAAGCCAGGTTATGACTCTGGTTGTAGGTATTTTGAAAAAATACATCCTGCCAATCGGTAGAGTTGTTCCAATAAGCATTTAAACTATCGGCAAGGAATGAAGTATTGGAAATCCTCCTGATATCATCCACATTGGAAGCATTTAAAATAATCTGCTGGATTTTTAATGATCTTTCCGAATTACCACCTAAAGTTTCGCGAAGTTTTGGTGGAGTTTTAACGAAGAAATTAGATACATACCTAATTCTCGGAACTTTAGAGTTACCTCTTTTGGTGGTGATGATAATTACACCATACGCACCCCGCGAACCATACATAGAGGTTGCCTGTGCATCCTTTAAAATCTGGATGTCTTCGATATCTTCCTGAGGGATTAATGAAAGCGGACTCACACCCGGTCCCTGGCTCTGAAAACCAAACTCTGCAGCTTTATCCGCATCTAAGGGCACACCATCAATAATATAAAGCGGTGAAGTTGGCTGCAAAAATGATTCGTTACCGCTGCCCGAGATACTTAAACTGGATAATCCACGAACCTGCACCGAACCCCTGAAACCTGGCGCTCCGGTATTGTTCTGAATGTTTAATCCCGGCACTTTACCTTGTAAAAGTTGCTCTACGTTAGAAACCGGAATATCCTGAACCTCTTTGGCCTGAATTAAAACCGAAGATCCTGTAGTGGTTTGTTTAGACCTTTTCTGGTAAGCTACAATAACAATCTGATCCAGCTCTTTGCGGTCTTCAGAAATGGTTACGGTAATATTATTCTGATTGGTAATTTTTACACGCTGCGTATTGTAACCAATAAATTTGAATATTAAAGTAGAACCCTCGGGTACGTTAACGGAAAATTTTCCGCTGCCGTTGGTTTGCGTTAATCCTTTATTGGTGCTTTCTAAAATAATAGATACACCCGGAACGCCCTGTTTTGTTTCTTTATCAACAACGGTACCATTCACAAGGTTAAATTTCTCTTGCGAAAAAGCACTGGTGCCAAGCATTATACACACCACAAGTAATGTATAAAAAAGTATATTTCTTTTCATCATATTAGCTTTAAATATTGCCTATTCGCTGATAAACTTTGGATTATCTGTTTTGAAGTGAAATACAATTTCCCAATCTCCGGCCTGGTAAATGGCAAAATCGACCCCGAAATTGGCAATGATACGGCCACCACCAAAAGCCCCCCTGGAGTAACTCAACTGTGCTTTCGCTCTCGATCCTCCCGGCGCATAAAAAGTTGGGATTTCTACCAGCGGAATGGGATAAGCCACATCGTACTGCACATACTTATCCGTTTTCTGCATGTTAAAACCATGTATCATTTTATCCCAAACGGTTTCGTTAAAGGAAGAAGGATTAATTTCAACTGAATCCTTATTTAAGGCTTTAATGCGGAGCGAGTGACCATTACCGCCTGTAAACGGACGGATATATACCACTACATCTTTCTGATCGTTGTTACTGATCAGATTTTTGTTTGTGGTAGCACCAACCACATTGTTTAGGTATGGGCGGATATAATCCCTCAACTTTTTATCCAGCGGAAATTTAGGATCGGGAGCAGGCAAACCGGTGTAAGCATTAAAATCATTAGAAGGCTCGTAAGGTCTTTCTCTGAAAGGTCTGATCTGTAAATCTCTGATTAAACGTTCGCCACCAGTATTTTTAATTTTCACATCAAAAAAGCGGGTATCCTGAGAGAAGTTTGTACTATCAATTGGTCTTGGTTTGATTAATTGATTGGTAGATGAGCCCCAAAGGATAAACTCTCCCGACGAGCGTATCTCAAATAAAGAGTGTACTTCTATCTTTCTTTTAGCCTCTATTTCTGCCAGGCTTTTTTCTAAGCCGGTGTATGGTGCAATGAACACGTAAGTGGGTACTTTCTGAAAAATATCGGTAACAGGTTTACCATCACCAAAACGTGCATTTACAATTTCGAAGGTGATGGGTTGCGTAGAATTATCGCCGTTGAAACCTCCCATTAAGTTGGTTCTGCCAATGATCGGTTCAAATACTTTATTGCTAAAGTTTACATTATTACTCAGATAATCTTTTTCTTCAGGCAGGTCGTACAGTTTTTTACATCCGCTAAAAGCGATTAATGCAAACAAAACCATAACCATTTCTATTTTTACGATTGACTTCATAAGTTTCGTTAGTTTATTTTTTCTATGTCCCATCACCCTATTTCGATTTGTTTATAGTCCATTCTGCAAGCTGGAAGGTACCTCCACTTCTTAACTCCGTAATATTGATGCGGTAATACTGGTAGGCAACGGTATTGGTACACCTAAAAACTTTTTGCTGATACCTTTCTTCAAAAAAGAAGTTGCTTACCCGGTGTAACTCGGTCCAGTTTATGCCATCCTGCGAGCCTTCGTAAGTCCAGGCTTTCGGATCTCTTTCCACTGCATCATTTGCCGATATTAAAGTATAAACAGAAGATACCTCCGGCGTTTTAAGTTTAAACTGCATGGTTAAAAACCCTTGCAAATCGCATAAAAACTTGGTATGATCATCCCCATCGATCACTTTTTTAGAGTTTTCTCCACTGGTAGGCCCACCGCCGTTTTCGCGGTTAGCAGAGAAGGTACCACCCACGGTAACCATTAAGTTTGGCGGAGGTGGAATAAAAGTTAAGCGGGTAACAAAGCCATCGAAACCGAAAATATGATCGGGACTGATTACATGCACAATGCCATTTTTGGTTTTGATGTTGTTTGAAGCAGTTGTACTGGTAGACCAGTTTCTGATAAATTTGCTCTTTTTGGTATTGCTAAACTGAATCACTTCGGGTCCGGCGCCTACCTCACCCGAGGCAGAGCCCCGCACCGACTTGGCATGCATGGGATAACCTACTTTAACACTGGTTAAGTTAAGTCCATCCTGCAGTTTCAAAGAATCAGATGGTTTTACACCTCGGATGATATAGTAAGAAACCATCGTATCTAACTGTATTCCATCAATGTTTGATAAAAACAGCGGGTCCTTATCCGATTGTTTTCTTAAGGTATTTAAGTTTCTTAAGGCCAGCTGAAAACTTGGGTTGGTCACTGCAAAAAGCGTTACATTACTATCGGTAAGGGTTTTCTTCAAGCCCATTCTATCAACCGCTACAATTAACGAGTCGTATACCCCTGGCTTACTTTTTAAATATTCGTATATGTTTCCGTTATAGGGTACTGCGCTATCTTCCACATCGTAGTAGCCTCCATTTTTTTTACAAGCCGAATAAATGACGGTGAATAACAAGAGTATTGTTAGCACACCTATATATTTTATAAAATTTTTCATATCAATATTATTTAGCGCCAGTAAGGATTCTGAGTTAATAAACTGTTTTGAGCGATCAGCCTGCGCGATATTGGCCAGTAGATCCCACCCGAATTGATCAAGGTCATAAACCGGGCATCGTTCTGCTTAATTTTATTGTACCTGATTAAGTCGTACCACCTATGTCCTTCTCCCAATAATTCGCGGTGCCTTTCTTCGAAAATGATTTTGATGATATCATCTTTACTGAAATCGAATTTTATTTCAGTATCAACAGGTAAACGCCTGCTCATTACCTGTTTTAATTCATCAGTCGCTCCCTGTTGATCGCCTAAAACCGATAGGGCTTCGGCCCTTAACAGGACAATATCTTCTAAGCGGGTAAAGATTAATGCACTGGTAAAATACCTGAAGTTTGGATCGGTACCCCCGCCCTGAATAACCTTTATTTTACTGAATATTGGATACTTACCATTTAAATTGACGAAATACCTGTCGAATTTCGATTGACCCAGCGTATCGATTGAGAACCGCTCGTCTTTCGCCAGATTGAAATATTTTAAGATCGAATCTTTGGGCAGGTAGATATCAGGAACTGATTTGGTTATAATCGGCTCTGCAAGGGTTAGTTCTTCAATATGACCGGTTGATGAACCATCGATATGCCCATAATCTGAATTAAAGCCAAACATTTGTCGGTTGTTTTTATTGTAGAAAAACCCGTTTGAGTTGCTTAAATCAGTTGTTGAGGTATAACCACCTCCGCTTCTGCCATAATTATCTTCAACAAATTTGGTGTATTTGGCAACACTCGCATAATCTGCATTCCAGGCGGCAACGTGCGATAGTACGGCATAAGCCGTAACTTTAGTCGCTAAAGCGCCTCCCCATCTTCCGCCGCCTTCATTATAATAGTCGCCTGGTTGCTGAATATCGTTTCCGCTATAAATAAATGGCAGATCAGCCGCAGCCCTTAACATTTCTAATTCTACCCAGGCTAAAACCTTGGCCTGTTTTTCTCTTGGTTTATTTTCGAAAGCGCCCTCGTTTGAAGAGATGATAAAAGGGACATCGCCCCAGATGCGCACCATGTAGAAATAAGCAAAAGCCCTTAAAAATCTAGCCTGAGCAATATCTACCGTCATGTTATTATCCGAGTAGCGTTTATCGGTTGCTTTAACGTGTGCGATATTTTCCAGAAAAACATTGGCACCATTTACAATGGCATAAAACCTGGTCCAATCAGAAAGTGATTCTACTACAGGATAAGATGCATTTAAATTGTTGCTGATAACCGCTTTTAAATCCTGTCTTTTCGGACTTGTAAATTCACCTGGTCTTACGTCGCCATAAATCCAGTGACTGTTGTTGTCAGATAGTGCGGCTCTGGTTAAGGCATAAACCCCCAGAATTCCGGCACGGGCATCTTCTACCGTATTCCACATATTTTTTTCGCCCACCACCCTGCTCGAGTCGGTTTCTAACGCTTTATTGCAGCTGGTTAAAGCCATTACAATAAGCAGAAATGCGTATAATATATTTTTCATCGTTATTGATGTATTTTGAGTAGCTATTTCCATATTATAATTCCATTTTAACGCCTAGGGTATATGTTCTTGGTATCGGCTGGCCATAGCCGGTATCGATGCCATCGTAGCTCACCAGTTCAGGATCTTGTCCGGTGTATGGTGTGATGACAAATACATTGCTTACCGCGCCGTAAACAAAGAATTTATTGATCTTTATATTCCTTTTCTTCAACAGGTTACCCAACTCATAACCTACCGATACCGATCTTAATTTCAGAAATGAGGCATTTTCAAGGAAAAGATCCTGGTCTAAACGGTAAGGAATAACGGTACTCCATGGATTGTATAGCGGATATTTGCTATAATCACCACGTTTCTCCCAGAAAGTAATTTCTTTTACTGAGCTTACATCGGTATTACCTTCCCGGTTAACAAAGTCGAAGCGGCTAGCCATTTCCTGGTTAATCAGCTTCCTGCCCAGATTGAAGTATAAATTGGCGCTCAGGCTCCAGTTGCCATAGGTAAAAGCATTATCAAAACCACCCGAAAGCGTTGGCAAGGAATGTCCTTTTAATACCTTGTCTTTTTCGTCGATTACATTATCCCCATTTTGGTCTTTCCACCTCGGATCGCCGGCTTTTAATGGCTGTCCGTTATATTTTAATGGCTGCCCGTTTACTACCGGAACTTGCGAAGTAGAAGTATAAATGCCCTCATTTTCCAGCAACCAGTATTGATCTACCGGTTCGCCAACCCTTAATAACCTGTTTCCAATGATAATTTCATTTAAACCTCTTGGCAATGCTTTTAAGGTGTTGCTATTGTGGTTAACATTTAATGAAGAATTCCATGTGAATTTATGCTTAGCCATTACCAATGCGTGGATAGATAAATCGACCCCGGTATTGCTCACATCCATTCCGCTTTCTATAGATTGCTTATAACCATATTCTGCATATGATGGAATGCCGATCAACTGGTTTTTATCAGCCTTGGTGTAAAAATCGACTGAAACATGCAGGCGGTTTTTCAGCATGGCTACATCAGCTCCGATATTTAACTGATCTGAATAGGCCCATGGCACACCATAACCCACCCAGCCAAACGAATAGGGTCTGGTAAGCACACCGAAGGCATTGTATCCGGGTACAGTTAAATTACCAGTGTACCCGACCGATGCGGTATACTGTGGCCCCTGGGCATAATTATCATAGGTAAATGTTCTGCCTAAACGGCCAATACTTGCCCTTAAAACTAAATCATCAACCAGTTTGGTATCCTTTAACAATTCGTTTTTAACATTCCATGCTCCCGAGATTACCGGAGAATAAAACCAGCGTTTGCTTGGCTGTGCGTTAGATGATCCATCTAAACGTAATGTTCCGGATAAGAAATACTTATCATTATACGAGTAGTTTACTTTACCGTAAAATGATAACAGGTTATCTGCTGTTTTATCTAAAAAGCGATAAGTAAGTTCTCTCGGAAATGCCCTTGGTACCAGGTAATTGGGATTATCAGCACCGTTTGGCAATTTTGGATCAGAATCCAATAAGTTAATTTTAATATAATCATTGGCTCCCTTATAAGCATAAGCATAGTTGTACTTATAAATATCCCACATCATCGACTGGCCCAGCTCTGCATGGAAGTCATGCGCGGTATTCAGCTTGAAGTCGTATGATGCTTTATTATCAATCATTAACCGTTGGTTAAAGCCATAATAGTTGGAAGCGTAGCTATTGCCCTGCAATAAGGTTCTGGCATAAAATATATCCCTGTAACCTTCATTATAATCTACATTAAAAGCCGATGATAATTTAACCTTACCCAGTGTAGCCACCAATTTGGCATAACCCTGTATCAGGTTGGTTTTATTGTCATCAAAACCTTTGCTGTATTCGTTTAAATAGCTGGCGTAATAATCTTTATTGGGTGCAGGTGGGGCACTGAGGTCAGGAAAGTAATTAATCTGTGCAAATCGGTCCCTAAGTGTTCTGTTTCTATCGCGGTTTAAGCGGTTACCGTTAATCATGGCTGAGAAAAGTAACCACTTAACCGGCCGCATGTTGATGTTGAACATGGCGCTGTAGCGGTCTAAGCCTGTACCATCGGCAACACTCTGACTTTTTGCATTCCCTAATGAAAATCTAAAATTCGCACGGTCCGATCCGCCAGTCAGGCCAAAATTTATCCCGTATATCAATGCGTTTTTATAGTACAAATCGGTCCAGTTCGATTTACCACTGTATACGTTATTAAGTGAGTCGCTCAAATAAACAGGATATTCTTCATCATCAGAATAGCGGCCATTGGTGGTATAAATATCATAGAAGCGCTGTCTGAATTCGTTTTCATATTTACCATTAATGGTATTTACCGTTGGCTTTTGCACCATCCCGATATAGGAATTAAAGCTGATGCTCCTCGAATTGCCCGAAGCTGCTTTTGAAGTCAATACGATCACCCCGTTTACTCCCCTTGGACCGTAAATGGATGATCCTGCCAAATCGCTCAATACCTCTACAGACGCAATGTTATTGATATCAATTCCGGCGAGCAGGTTAGTGGCCGGGCCAATGCGGTTAAAATCGTACTGCTGAATATCGAAGGCGAAGGGATGCTCTCCGATTAAGGGGATTCCATCCAATACCACCAAAGGCTGTACAGCATATAAATCCTTCTTCGACAGCAGTGGCATCGCCGCGCCCCTGATAATCATGTTCTGGATTGAGCCGGGTTCGCCGGATGGTTCCTGTACGTATAGACCTGCATAATTTCCTTTCAGGTTTTGCTGTAAGGATATAGCAGGAAACAGCGAAAGATCTTTAACATCTTTCCGTACACCTCCAGACAATTTGTTGTAAATTGTTTTGAGTTTAATTTGTTCTAAACTGTCTTTCCTTAAAGAGTCTGTTGGCGATACGTACTTAATTTTAGTCGTATCCTGCAGAACAAAAAGATTGGTTGTAAGGCCTTTATGCAATTTTTTGCCAGCCGAAAAAACTGGTAAAACGTTTAACGTAAACGCGGCAAAAAAGACAAGGCATGCCCATAAGTATCGCATAGTTTAATGGATCTTTAATTGGTAAAAAAATGATTTCTAAAACTTATTTTTTCGGAAACGGCAAGATATGTCCTAGATGAAAAAGACAGGTACTTCGGTCGTAATAGTTAGGGATTCTCATAAAATTTAGTATTTGGTTAACTCAAATATATAATATACTAAAACGTTTTAATAACATATTGTCATTTTTATGAAATTTTTATAAAATGGCACAATAATATTTAATTCTATTAAAATAACTGTCAAACAGACAGGTAAAAAAATAAATATTATCAGTATACTTTAAAAAATTAACATCCTATAAAACAGTAAATAAGGATATTTTTAGCCAACAATTACAATAAATCGAACGAATTTATGTTGCTATTTTCTTAAAGTACTTAAACGTTTTAGTAAAAAATTTAATCTCAGGTGGGCCATTCAGATTAAAAGCCGATAATTAATTTTGGGATGAGAATGGGTATTAGGCTATTGTGGTCAGCAAGTGCTTCGCTACAATGATGATGTATTCTATAAAAAAGAAAGCTTAATAATTGATCTATCTTTCCGTGGCCACCTGATAGATGGGATCTTCGATAATGTTTACTTCGATAATCTGATCTGCATTTTTCAGCAAACGCTTACAATCGTTACTCAGGTGCTTTAACTGGAGTTTTTTATCAAGCGAACGGTAACGTTCGGTTAGTTTATTCAGCGCATCAATACCCGACATATCAAAAACACGGCTGTGCTTAAAATCAATTACAATATGCTGCGGATCATGGGCCACATCAAACAGTTCATTAAAATTGGCAATCGATCCAAAAAACAGCGGACCGAATATTTCGTAGGTTTTTACCCCACTGGCATCGGTATGTTTACTGGCACGTATCCGCTTAGAACTTTCCCAGGCGAAAACTAGCGCCGAAAGAATTACCCCTATTAATACCGCAAGGGCCAGGTTATGCAGCCAAACTGTAATTACAGCCACCAGAATACCAATGATGATATCCTGCGCAGGCATTTTATTAATCACTTTAAAGCTCATCCACTCGAAAGTGCCAATGGCGACCATCATCATTACACCAACCAACGCCGCCATGGGTACACGATCTATTACCGGAGCACCTACCAAAATAATAAGTAATATGGTTAAGGCCGCAATAATACCCGATAACCTTGCCCTGGCACCTGCCGAAAGGTTAACCAGCGTTTGGGCAATCATCGGGCAGCCCCCCATCCCCGTAAAAAAGCCGTTTGCAATATTGGCAATTCCCTGTGCAATACTTTCTCTGTTCCTATTGCCCTTGCTTGCTGTAATTTCATCAACCAGATTCAGGGTAAGCAGGCCTTCTGTTAAGCCCACCCCCGCCATGATGAGCGAATAGGGGAAAATGATTTTTAGCATATCCAGATTCAGCGGTACCTTCGGAATATGAAATGGAGGAAAACCACCGTTTACTGAAGCAATATTTTTAACCAGTTTGGTATCAATTCCAAAACATAAAACGATAAGAAAAACCACAATAATGGCCACCAGCGAGGCTGGAACCGCTTTGGTTATTTTAGGGAGGATGATCACTATGGCAACGGTAAGTAATACCAAAGCCAACATCACATATAATGGAGTACCGCTTAACCAGGTTATCCGGCCATTAACAAGGGTTTTGAACTGTTCCAGCTGCGACATGAAAATAATAACTGCCAGTCCGTTAACAAAACCGAACATGACGGGCTGCGGAACCAGCCGCACAAATTTACCCAGTTTAAACAGCCCCACCATAATCTGGATTAGCCCTGCTAAGGCCACTGCCGCAAAAACATATTCTATGCCCTGGGTTTTCATTAAAGCAATCAGTACAATTACCGTTGCACCTGCCCCACCGGAAACCAATCCGGGCCTGCCGCCCAAAACTGCCGTAATTAAACCCATAATAAAAGCAGCGTATAAACCCGTTAAGGGAGGGAAACCCGCAAGGATAGCAAATGATAATGATTCGGGAATCATGGTCATGGCTACCGTTAAACCTGCAAGAATTTCAGTTTTATAATTTACTTTCTTAGAAAAATCGAAAAGTTGCAGGTAGGGTTTCATCAGTTAAATTATTAGCAGCTGCAAATATCTGAATTATGAGCACATTAGTTCTATATAGATTCTTCAAATTGCAATTCATGTCAAAAGAGTGAAAATATCCAGTAGATAATGAATGGGAAATGTAAGATGGATGATGGAAATAGTCCGGAGTCGGGAGTCAGAAGTCCGGAGTCTATTGTCCAAAAAAATGTCTTTGTGCGCTTCGTGCCTTAGTAGGTAATGAATGGAAAATGTAAGATGGATGATGGAATAGTCCGAAGTCCGAAGTCTATTGCGCCAAAGAAACCAACATGCCCTGGTGCCCTTTGCGTTCATCTTTTAGATCTGCGGGATAAATGATTACAAATCCTGCTCAATAATAATTCACCTCATAAAACTAACTCGGGATAACTTTTTTAAGTTTAAGTTCGTCAAACAGGCCAAAAAACATTTTTTCAGTATCGATATACTCGTGAAAGCCTAATCGCCTTGCTTTGGTACCGTCAGAGAAAAAATCGTAATCCCAGGAAAAAACAAAATCGCCAAAGGCCCATGAGGATACTTCCTGATAACTGTGTTTGACCAGCTTATGTTTTTCTTGTATCTGTGTCCACAAAGCCGATTTATCGGCCATTATGGTTTGCAAAGGCATTTGAAGCGGAGGGGCAGTATCCATTTTAAAATAAGCTGCAATTTTAGGCCAAAGATCATTCCAGCGGACCAAATCACCATTGGTTATATTAAAAGCTTGATTTGCGCAGGCCGGGTTGGTTGCCGCCCATACTGTTGCCTTTGCCAATAATCCGGCGTCTGTAATATCTAAAAGCTTATCATAAGCCCCTAATTTGCCAGGGAAACGCAAAGGCAAACCCAGTTCTTTCGATATGGAAGCATAAACTGCAATTACAGAAACTAAATTCATCGGATTACCCAATGCGGTACCCGCAACTACAGATGGCCGAAGCGCAGACCAATTCCATTTTTTACCTTTTTGCTGTGCCTCAAGAAACTGTTGCTGATCGACATTAAATTCTGGAGGCATATGTCCACCGTCGGTTTCTTTTGCCGGTGTTTTAAAAGGACCGTAATGTGCCCCGTATACTTTATAACCTTGCATTAAACTGATGTGCTGTAAGTCTTTTGCGATACTTTCAATGGCATTAACCACGTTTACAAGCATCGCCAAATTGGGCGCTACCAACTCTGCCCAGGTAGGTTTATCTTGATACGCGGCATAAAAAACATGTGTTACCTTGGTTAAAGTGCTCAATTGTTTTTTAATGTCTTCTGCGTCGAGCAGGTCTACAGAAATATACCTGGTTTTATCCGTATCCATCCCACCCCGACGCGATAAACCGATAATATCCCAATCGCCGAGGCTTTCTAAATGGCTGATTAAATTACTGCCAATTACGCCATTTGCGCCAACAACCAATGCTGTTTTACTGTTATTCATCTCTTTTGTTTTAAATTGATTCATGTAAAGCAAAAATCCTGACAAACCAGAGATATGTTTTTGTAAAATAGTATGATAGATTTGTATAAATCTATGATGAAACGATATGTCCAATTCCAACCTGTTGTTATTTCAGCATTTGAAGTAAGCAAATGGCAGCACCCCGTACACCGGCATAACCATTACGAGCTGATTTACATTAAAAATGGATCTGGCCATCATATCATTAACGAAATCCCAATTGTTTACGAAAAAGGGAACCTCTTCTTAATTGGTCCGGATGATAACCATCGTTTCGAAATTGATGAAAAAACACATTTCATTTACATCAAGTTTACCGATATATACATTCATCAAAAGGAGATTAGTTCAACAGGCTTACAATACTTAGAGTACCTGATCAAGAGCCGGGAAACGCATTTTCTACGTTTTAACTTTACTGCAGACGATCAGTTGATTGTTGAAAACATCATTGCACTCATCTTATCGCTCAATATAAACATGTTGCAAAATGAAGCTTTAATCTGGACACAGATTTTAATGCTTTCCACAATCATGCAGCGCAATATGCCCGAAATTAAAAGCAGTGCGCAACGATCAAAAGACATTCAAGCCATTTTCTGTTACCTGCACAAATATATTTATCAGCCTAAAAATTTAAAGGCGAATGTAATGGCCGCCCATTTTAATCTTTCTGAAGATTATATAGGCCCTTACTTCAAAAGAAATACAGGCATAACCTTACGTCAGTATATCCAGGATTATCGTCAAAATTTAATTCAACAGCGAATAGCAAGCGGGAGATTTGGATTGAAACAAATTGCCGCTGAATTTGGCCTTGTCGATGAAAGCCACGTGAGTAAACTGATGCGAAAACTCTGAAAAAAGATGGGTTTAGTCGGGAGTCGGAAGTCCGGAGTCCTAAGTCCGAAGTCTATTGCGTGAAAGAAATCAACATGCCTTGGAACCCTATGCGCTTATCTTCTAGATCTGCGGGATAAATAAATGCCTAAAAAACGGATTGCAAATCCGTAGCACTCGGGGTCTGGATTGCAAATCCTGACCAACAATGGAAATCCGTTGTGCCCAGGAGACTGTATCATAAATATAGAATTGTCATCCTGAGCCTGTCGAAGGACCTGTTTAATATCTTGAAAAGCGTTTCGACTACTTATCCCGATTCATCGGGAAGCTCAACGTGACAAATTAGAATGTAATTACAAATATGATATAGCCTCCAGCGAGCGGTAATATTGATTTAAAATAAACTTTTTGCATCTACCGAAAAACCAAGCTCAATAAAACTCTGTGTCGACCATTTAATTTCCAATGGAACTCCTGCATCTTTTACCGTTTCTTTACTCACATCCTTCCCGGTTCCATAATTGATCTGCGCAAAGTGATTTTTGTCAATATTGAGTATCAAAAGCAAGCGGCTACCCTTTTGCAACTGCCTGCTGAATATCCTGGAGCGGTAAAAAGGCAAGGTTTCTAATTTGCCAGGTTGAAGCAATTTCCTTTGGCTCCTATCGTATGCGTAACTGGCTCTTCCTAAATAATAAGAGAGCTGAAAATATTCGCCCGAAGGGGTAACTTCATACAAGACCAAACCTACATCCATATCTTTTTTATTGATGATGGTCCTAAGTTCTCCCTGCAATGCACCTGCTACTGAAATGGCTTGATTAAATGGCTTAGTGATAAAAAACAATCCATTAGACCTGTCGATTTCTTTTTTGATGATTGGATTGGGATAATAATCGTTGTAGAATTTAGTTCTGTCTGCCAGATCAACCTCCTGGTGCATAAAAACTTCTTTAACTGGTTTTTGCTCCGACAGCCGCATCTCGTTTGCAGCGCTATCCAAATAAAAGCGGATATGGTAATCCTCCATTTTTGCTAATGAAGCAGCATGTTTCCACTTATTTGCACCCATTACCTCAAAATTGATCTTATCTTTTAGTAGCGCTGGTTTCTTTCCACCTTTAAAGATATAATCGAACCATTGGAAGGTGATTTCGCGGGTATTGATCAACGCAACCGAATCTACCTCATAGTCTCTCAACTTGGCTACACCGCCAATCTGCGATCCAAAATGATCATAAGGGCCTATAATTAAATAATGTTCGGCAGAGGGGTTATACTTGTAATGTTCGCGGAGGTATTCCAATGCCGAAATTTGCCCATCATCGTAATAACCGGTAATACTGAGCACTGGAATATTGATCTGTTTAAAATCTTTGCCATAGGGCACCATCGACTGCCAGTAAGCATCGTAATCGGGGTGACTAAGCCATTTCTGTAACATCGGGTTTGGTGTACCATCAATGCTGTCGATCTTATTGTAAGCGGCTCCACTTTGCCACCAGTTATTCCGCATCCTGCGCCAACGGGCATTATCGCTGTTTACGGCATCATCGGTATATTTATTATTGGTAACATGAAAGGGCCATTGGTAATTGGCGTTCAAAAAAACATTATTTTCCATGGGTAAGCCAAGTCCTGGAATTGCCGCTACATAGGGTACAATGGTTTTAAGTGCCGGGTGCAGGTGTTTGGCTGCTGCCCATTGTGCAAAACCGGAGTAACTTCCGCCATACATGCCCACCCTGCCATCGCTCCACGATTGTTGGATAATCCAATCGATCACTGCATTTACATCTTTTGTTTCATGCTCATAAGGTGCCGGCGCATCAGGACTGAGCCGTTTGCCTCTGGCATCGGCAACAATACCTACATAACCATGATCGGCGGCGTATTTGGCCTCTATCAGGCTTTTATTGGTATTGGAATAGATAAAATAAAATAATGCTGCAGGCAATTTCTGCTTTATCCCTTTTTTCCTTACCACTACCGCCGATAAAGTAATGCCATATTTTGTTTTAATCATCACACTATCGTTGATGATATAATTAGTGCTATCGGGTAAGGTTAGTTTTTGCTGTGCAAAGGTTTCCATCCCCATTACAAGGCATAGCATAGCCACACCCAGTTTTACCAGGTTTATTTTCATGATCGAAAAATTATAGTTTATGTTTTAATGAGGCTTCTTAATTTAACAGCCTGCCGTTCTGATATTCTGATTAAATTTCCTGTCTTAAGTTCTACAAGCATACCCTCATCATCTTTTTTTACCGAGCTGATATAGTCGAGGTTAAATAATATACTTCTGCCGGCCCTAAAAAATCTTTCACAATCAGGATTTTCTTCGAGTTTGTTTAAAGAGGTTTTAAGCAATACCTGCTCTTGCCCGAAAAAGAGCCTGGCGTAATTCTCTACCGATTCGATCATATGCACATCTTTCCATTTAATAAGGAGGTGTTTGCCTCTATCTTTTACAAAAATAGCTGCGCCCTCATTCGCGCCGATCTTTTCTATGGCTTTATCGATTGCATTTTTAAAGCGTTCTTCCCGTACGGGCTTCATGAGGTAATCCATCGCGCTTACTTCAAAAGCCTGCACCGCATAACTGTCAAAAGCGGTTACAAAAATTACCTGTGGCACATGCACCAAAGTTTCTAAGAGGTCGAAACCCGAACGGCCAGGCATCTGTATATCCAAAAAAATCAGATCGGGTTTTAAAAGTCCGATAAGCTGTTCGGCTTCATCAGCATTGGCAGCCTCACCCAATACGGTAACCTGTGGGTAGCTTTTCAGCATCCTGGCCAGTTCCTGTCTGGCGCCACGTTCATCGTCAATAATCAGTGTCCTAATACTTCTCATCTGATTGGGATTTTAATTTCGGCACAAACCTTTTGATCCATTTCATACAGATTAAAGGATGCAAGGTGCTGGTAACTCAGCTCGAGTCGTTCTTTCAGGTTCCGAAGCCCTATACCTGCCACCGTTTTATTCTGTTGCAATTTACCGGGGTTTAAAACACGGATGCTTACCAGTCCATGTTGTTCGTGAATGATTACTTCGATCTTTCCACCCTGCTTTTCTAATGCAATGCCATGTTTTACGGCATTTTCGACTAATGTTTGAATGCACAAACGTGGTACCATCAGTCCGGAAAGCGAAACATCAATATCCAAATCGTAAGTTAACCTTTCTTCCATCCTCAACCCTTCCAGCTCCAGGTAATCCCTCACCAGGTCTATCTCTTCATTTAACCTGATCAGCATGGCACTACCCTTATACAATCCACTGCGCAACAATTCGCTTAGCAAGTCGATTGCCCTGCCTGCAGCCTCAGGCCGGGTATACACCAATGATTTTATGTTATTGAGTGCATTGAACAAAAAATGAGGATTTAACTGAGCAGAAAGATTATCGAGTTGCGATTGTTTAAAGCTAAGCTCCAGTCTGGCATTTTCTACCGATAATCGCATTTCTCTTTTTGCGTAATGATAAAGGTGGTAGGCCAAAAGCCATATGGCCATTAAACGGATACCGGCAATAAAAATGCCCGCTGCATTTAAACTAAAAAAATCAATAAAGGTCTGTCCTGGATGGCTAAGAAACAACAACCTCACCAGGTACAGTTTACTCAAAGTAACGATGGTAAAAAAAACACCCATCACCGGAATAACGATCAACATCCTCCAGATCAGTTTCTCGATTGCCAGGTCTTGCCAACGGTTTTTATTTGCAAAGTTACGGTACAAGTGGGTAATCAATATATACATCACCACATCCGAAACAAACTGTACAACAGCCATATCGAATCTGAAACGAACAGCAGTAGACCAGCCTTGAAAAGCCCGATACAGCGCAGCCACCGACCAACCGATGAGTTGGCATTTCCAGTAAAGTGATATGTGGGGTTTCTGTTCCAAAATATTCTGCTTGAAACAAAGCAACGAAAACTAATTTTAAGAAAAAAGATAAAGTACAGGAACGTAGGCTTTTGGGGGATGAGTGGTTTTTATAGTCGGGAGTCAGAAGTCCGGAGTCCGGAGTCTATTGCGCGACAGAAACAAACATGCCTTAGTGGTTGAAGGATGGAATAGTCCGGAGTCGGGAGTCGGAAGTCCGAAGTCTATTGCGCAAAATAAATAGGCACGCCTTTGTGCGCTTTGTGCCTTGGTGCTTAAAGGACGGAAAATGTAAGATGGATGATGGAAATAGTCCGGAGTCGGGAGTCGGAAGTCTATTATGTCATAGAAACAGACTATGTGCCCTCTGCGTTCATCTTCTATGTCTGCGGGACAAACAAATAGTTAAATCGGATTGCAAATCCGTAGCACTCGGGGATCAGAAGTCCGGAGTCTATTGCGCGACAGAAACAAACCCGCCTTGGTGCCTTAGTGGTTGAAAGATGGAAAATGTAAGATGGATGATGGAATAGTCCGGAGTCCGAAGTCAGAAGTCCGAAGTCTATTGCGCAAAATAAATGGGCACGCCTTTGTGCGCTTTGTGCCTTGGTGCTTAAAGGACGGAAAATGTAAGATGGATGATGGAATAGTCCGGAGTCCGAAGTCTATTATGTCATAGAAACAGACTATGTGTCCTCTGCGCTTATCTTCTATATCTGCGGGACAAACAAATAGTTAAATCGGATTACAAATCCCTAGCACCTTGGGTCTGGATTGCAAAATCCTGACCAACGATAGACCTAACTTTGTGGGCTCTGCGGCCCTCTTAGCGTCCTTTGCGGTTAAAATCTCAATTCAGCAGTTGCTTTTTAAAGGTATTCGGGCTAATTCCCACTTCTTTTTTAAATAAACGCGAGAAATAAGAGAGGTTCTCAAATCCCAATGCATAAGCAATCTCCGAAACTGACCTGTTTTCACCGATCAAACGATTTTTTGCTTCAGATATCAGGTAAATATGAATATGCTCCAGCGCCGTTTTTCCACTTTCCTGTTTTAAAACATCTGTTAAGTAGCCCGCCGAAATATTTAAACGTTCGGCCATATCATGCACCGAGGGCAAACCTTTAGTGGCTAATAATCCGTTGGCCACATATTTATTTATTTCTTCATTAAACCTGGTTACGGTTTTGCCCGAAATTTCAGTGCGGTTAATAAATTGCCTTTTGTAAAAACGCTGACTGTATTTAAGCAAAGTATCTACATTGGCCAAAATCAGTTCACGGCTATATTCATCCTGGTTATTGCGGTATTCGGTTTCAATTTTATGATACAGCTCCCAAACCGTACTTTCTTCGCTGGGCGAGAGGTGTAGCGCTTCGTTGGTTTCGTAATCGAAGTAGTGGTATTTTTTAATGGTATCATGTAACAGATGTCCATTCAAAAAATCTTCGTGAATAAAAATCAAAAAACCATCTTCATCTAATTCCAGGTTTTTCATTTCGATTACCTGATGAGGTTTAAAGAACATCATCGAACCACTCTCATGGTCGTATTTTGTACGCCCGTAAAGGATATGTCCTGCAATAATTTTTTTAAAACCGATCATATAGAAATCGCTGGTAAATTCGCGGTCGCCCATGGTACACATGTGGTCGCATTTATAAATGCTGAACAATGGGTTTTCGGGCGGCGGAAATGCATTTTCCCGGTGTAATTCGGCCAAATTTTTATAGTGTTTCATTCCTTTAAATGGTAATTAACTACAAGCTACACAATTACCCTGTACAGCCTGTAGTTAAAGGTTTTAAATGATTTATTAATGACCATGCGCATCAACAGCTACCTTAGCCCATTCGTCAAATTCGGCAAGGCGCTCAGCATAAACCTGTTTAACTCCAGGTAAAGCCACCTTGCCCAATAAGAAGTGTAAAGGAGGTTCAGAACTATCAATCAGTGCCAATACCGCAGGTGCCGTTGCTTCTGGTTTACCCCAGCTATCGGGTGTTGCGGCATCAAAAAATGCTTTCTTAACCGGCGCATACACTTCTAATGGTGCTGTTTGAAAAGCTGAAGCCCCCGACCAATCCGTAGAAAAACCATTTGGTTCGATTAAACTTACATTAATTCCAAAACCTTTCACCTCCTGAGCCAGCGTTTCGCTTAAGCCATTTACCGCATATTTAGAAGCATTATACAAACCCAATACAGGTAAACTCACCAAACCCAGGAAGCTCGATACCTGAATAATGTGACCTGCTTTTTGTTCGCGCATTACCGGAACAACGGCCTGGGTTACCCACAACAGTCCGAAAAAGTTGGTTTCCATTTGTGCACGAGCCTGTTGTTCGGTAGTTTCTTCTATAGCTCCAAACAAACCAAAGCCAGCATTATTGATCAATACATCAATTCGGCCAAAGTGTTGTTTTACTTTTTCTACTACTGCAAAACAGGCCTCCCTATCGTTAACATCCAATTGAAGCGGCAACACGGCATCACCGTAAGTTTCTACCAAATCTTTTAAATCTGCTGTATTTCTTGCTGTTGCAGCTACTTTATCGCCACGTTCTAAAAGGGCCTTTGCCCAGATTTTACCAAAACCACGTGAGGCACCGGTAATTAAAATTATTTTCGACATTTTTTTCTTTGTTAAATATTGATAACAAAGGTATTGGCATATGCGGAGTCCGATTTATACAAAACACGGAAGTACTAGCACATTTTAAGGTTTAGCTAAATTAGCTGTGCGCATCCTTAGTGATAACCTGAAGCCAACACACTAAAGCAATCAGATTAATGGTTGAAATGCTGGTTCATTACATTAGGGCAAATGTAGTATGCCAATAATTAAGAATGATTTGCCAAAAGAATTAAATTTATGTTACGTAGTTATTGTTTAATTGCAATACACTAAAGAATAGGACTTTAATTACTAACCATTAAATATAAACAGGGCATTCAAACGATCTTGTAATCATTCATTCAAATTTCTCTGGTGGCAACCTATAACATGGTGTATAAATATTAAATAGATTGGAGCGTTCAGTTAACAGCCTTAACTCCACAAAAACTTAGAAAATGATAAAACAATTTTCATTAGTCCTGACTACTTTATTCGCGTTTAGCCTGTGTAAAGCGCAAACCATTTTTATCTCGCCCAAAGGGAACGATAAAAATCCTGGCTCCATTTACCAGCCTGTAAAAACCTTTGCCGCTGGTATAACGAAAGCTATGGCGCTTAAAAACAAAAAAGTAGTTATCGAGCTTGATGGCGGCACTTATCCAATAGATAAAACGATTGAAATTACCTCAGATAAATTTCAGCTGCAGGCGCTTACCATTAAGGCTAAGGCAAACCAAAAAGTATTCATTTCCGGATCGCAGCACGTTAAACTCTCGTGGAAACCCTATAAAAACAACATCCTATCGGCCAAAATAAAGCTGGCTCAAGCCCCTGATCAGCTCTTTATGAATGGCAAGAAATTATCGATGGCGAGGTATCCTGATTTCGATGCTACCGCCAGGGTGTTTAACGGCACCGCAGCTGATGCAATTTCTGCCGAACGGGTAAAAAAATGGCTTGATCCTACCGGCGGTTATATACACACCTTACACCAGGGGGAGTGGGGCGATTTCCATTACCTCATTACCGGGAAAGATGATGCTGGCAAACTGCTTTATGAAGGTGGCTGGCAGAATAACCGTCCTGCCAAAATGCATGCACAATACCGTTATGTGGAGAACATATTTGAAGAACTCGATCATCCGGGTGAATGGTTTTACAATCAAAAAGAGGAAACGCTTTATCTTATTCCGCCTACCGGAAGCAACCTTCAAACAGCCGATTTTGCCTTTACCATGGTGAGCGACCTGTTACATATTAAAGGCTCATTAGCCAATCCGATTAAAAATATAACCATAACAGGCATCGATTTTATACAAACCGCCCGCAGTTTTATGCAGGTAAAAGAACCGCTTTTAAGAAGCGACTGGGCCATATACCGCGGAGCAGCCATATTACTGGAAGGTACTGAATCTTGTGCCGTTAAAAACTGTAATTTTTACGACTTAGGCGGAAGTGCTGTTTTCCTAAGCAATTACAATAAGGAAGATCGCATCAGCAATAATCATATTTATAACATTGGAGCGAATGGAATTGCATTCGTGGGTAACCCAGCTGCGGTACGTTCACCTTCTTTCAGGTATGAAAATTTCGTTCCCTATACGGAAATGGATATGCAACCTGGGCCAAAAAGTGCTGATTATCCGCAGCATTGCCAGGCAGTAAACAACCTGATTCACCATACCGGCCAAATCGAAAAACAATCTGCAGGCGTTGAAATATCCATGTCGGCCGATATTCTGGTGAGCCACAATACCATTTACCATGTACCAAGAGCAGGCATTAATGTTAGCGAGGGTACATGGGGCGGACACCTCATTGAATTTAACGACGTTTTTGATACCGTACTCGAAACCGGAGATCATGGCGCTTTTAATTCATGGGGCAGAGACCGTTACTGGAGGCCGGCAAGAAATCTTATGGATAGTATTGTTGCCGCAAAACCCGGAATTGAACTTTTAGATGTGATTTCACCAATCGTTTTACGCAATAATCGTTTCCAGTGCGACCATGGCTGGGATATTGACCTGGATGACGGAAGCACCAATTATCAGATTTTCAACAACATATGTTTAAGTGGGGGATTAAAACTTCGTGAAGGTTATCATCGCACGGTATACAATAACATCATTATCAATAATACCTTCCATTCGCATGTCTGGTTAAAAAACAGCGGTGATGTTTTTAAAAATAACATTGTAAGTGCTGCATACGCCCCCATACAGATGGAAAGCTGGGGAAAAGAGATCAATCATAATTTCTTTTTAAGCAAAGATGCATTAAGCAAAACACAGAAATTAAATATAGATGCCAACAGCATCACTGGCGATGTCGCTTTTGTTGATGAAAATACCGGAAACTATCACCTCAGAAAAACCTCAGCGGCTTTAAAAACCGGTTATAAAGATTTTGACATGAATTTTGGTGTAACAGATGCGCGGTTAAAAAAACTGGCTGCTTCGCCTCCAATAAAACCGTTGAGCAACAGCTCAACCAGTAAAAAAACAATCACAGCGGAGTGGTTAGGTAGCAGATTTAAAAATATCGAAAGTTTGGGGGAAAGATCTGCAGCCGGACTTCCGGATAACAATGGCGCTTTACTCATACAATTAACAAAAGGCTCGATTGCAGAGAAAAATGGTTTAAAGAAAGGTGATGTGGTGATCGGGTTGGATAATAATGAAGTAAAATCTGTTGCTGATCTGCTAAAGATTTATAGCGAAGTTCGCTGGAAAGGACATGTTGAAATTGTTATTTTCAGAAACCAGGGGGAACAAAAATTTCAGGTCTCGCTTAAGGATTAACATGTTTCGAAAACGGGTATTTAAAAAAGACTGGTAGCAAACGGCACAAAATGATCATTCTCTTGTAGCGTATACTGATATCTTTACGTTTTATGAGGAACCATTAATCTAAAAAACCACTCACTATGAAAAACCTACTTTTTCTTTTTGTAGCCTTTGCACTTGTTTCCTGTAAAAAATCGGAAAGATATGGTCCGCTGAACTTAAAAAACGGACAAGAGGTCGAACTACTTGTAAGCCCTCGTTATGCTGCTGATAATGATTTGCTTTTAAAGCTGCCGGGCAATGTAGATGCTGGCGCTTCGTTATCGGGTTTTGATGAAAGAGAACCTGGTTATTCTTACCGCGTTAAAGCCCGGTTCAACCGCGATAAAGAGCCACTTCAAGACGGACCTGAGTACTACTTTATTTTCGAAAAAATCCTTAGCAAAGAGCAATATAAAGGAAGTGAATCTTTCACTGTGCAACTCATTACCAATTACGCTGTTGGCGGACCAAATATCAGGCTAAGCAAAACCGGAAACAATTATTACATGATTCCAGATAAGTTACAGCTCACTTATGCAAACAGCACCATACAGAACGAACTTGAAGAAATCTGGCTAAATGCACAGGAAATCCGTGCCAACTGGCAGCAAGGTCAGCGACCAAAATGGAAAGCCATTAAAGCTACCGTTACGCACGATCCGCAGAAGTTTGGAAAGGCCTATCTGGTACAACAGATCCAATTTATTGATTAACAGAAAATATAAAAGGAGCATGGTCGAAAGGCATGCTCTTTTTGGTTTTACAATGTCTTGTCATCTAAGTCGCGTTTAACCCCTTAACTTGTCGTTTTTACACATGAACACCCAGTTGGCTTTATGATACCTTTGAATAAATTAAATCAGAAAACAATATGGCAACTCAAATTTTTGTGAACCTATCCGTTAGCGACCTTAACAAATCGGTAGAATTTTTCACCAAACTTGGTTATACTTTTAACCCGCAGTTTACCAACGAGAAAGCAACCTGCATGATCATCAGCGATACCATTTACGTGATGTTGCTGACCAAACCCTTTTTTCAGACTTTTACTACAAAAGAAATTGTAGATGCGCACCAGGCCATAGAAACTTCCATTGCTTTATCGGCCGATAGCAAGGATGCCGTTAACGAAATGGTCGATAAAGCTGTATCTGCCGGCGCCACGATACCCAATCCGGCTACCGATTACGGGTTTATGTACCAACATAGTTTTGATGATCTTGACGGCCACCATTGGGAATATGTATGGATGGATCCAAACGGGACACCTGAGCACCAGGGATAGTTTATATATTTAATTAAACAACAAAGGGCAAGCGACGGATTTTCGTTCTTGCCTTTTTTGTTTTGGGTTATTCAATAAATGCGATCAACAGCCATTGATCCGTAGCAGGTAATCGTGGTTAGGTAAATTAACCTGATCTAATTTATCAATTTTGTTTTACGAGACGCTAAGACGATTTATATTAGAAAAAGCCTGATAGGGCTAGCCAGTTTGGAACGAAACAAAAGGGATAATTTACTGAAATACAATATATACTATCTTTTTTATACTGCGCTATGCATTTAATTATTTGTTTTTATACCTTTAAATGAAGAATCTTTTTTTAGTCGCTAATTAAAATATTATGGCAGATCAGGAAGTCATTAAACATGTTAAAAAAACACATAAAATCTTGACCAGCAAAGAGCATAGTTTGTGGCACAAGGTAGGAGAGTTTATTTTAGAAATCATTATAATTGTTTTCGCGCTAAGCTTATCGATATGGTTACATGAATGGAGCGAGCATCGGCACCAGCAAAAGGAAGTCAGGGAATTTATGTCTGATCTTACAATAGAAATAAATAAGATGCTTGGAGAAAAGCAATTAGAAATTAGCGAGTTATCGACTATAGACCAAAAAATTAAAAATATTACGAATACCGACCAAATCACGAAGGTCATCACTGGTAAATATGTATTTTATAACATAAATTCCAGTTTTGAAGGTTTTAAGGCTAGCGGGAAGATCGCCTTCATAGAAGATAGCAACTTACGGAACGAAATTCTAAGATATTATCAGGATTTACTTCCTGCAGTCAATGCAGCGAAATCGAACCTGGAGGAATCTAAGAAAAAAATTCTGTATGAAATCAATTCACATCCTGAAGGCTTCACTGGGACAAAATTATACCGATATCTCTATAGTGATTATATCATGTCGGTCAATGGGTATACACTTATGACAACATTCTCTATAAAAAAAGGGAAAGAGATCGTAAATCAGATTCAAAAGTTGGAGAAATAAGTTAAATAAAAGAAAATACGTAAACTAATGCGGTGTTGCCTGTAGCAGTATTTGCCGGGCTTCCTTCGGATACGGTACCTTGCTGGCCTTCCTGAAAGCTTTCATCTCCATCCCGAAATCGGTCCATTCTGGTTTTTAGGCAATTTTATTTAATCTGTAATAAAATGTCTCAACCTAACATGACAATTCAAGCGACTTATGATGTCGGTTTTTTTCAATATCATTGAAAAAAATTGCCCTATCCAACCAGCCTGACATCACGTATATCAATATAGAAAACATTACCTGCTACGGGACTTTTCTAAAAGAACTATAAATAGAAACTCAAATTAATATCCGCAATATCTGGCCGAATAAATTTACTTTTACCATTGGAGATGGTGATTTGCTTTTTGCAACTAAGACCTATCATTTTTTTGGCAAACGACCTCCTTTTTTATACCTTATTTTCTAAAGTTTCGGACAAATATGGATACTTATCGCTTCCGTTTTAATAACAGCAAGAAAACTTCAACTATTCTGTTTTGGTTTTTTACCTCCCTGCTGACGATTGCTATTTCAGGAACAACCATCACTTTACTATCAGATCCACGCCCGTTTTTCCCGGCCTGGCTATTGCTGATTTCCGTACCCTTAATGTTAACGGCCCTTTACAAACTTTTTAAAGCGGCCTCCGAAAGGAAGTCGGCTGAAATTATTTCATTCAGCAAAGAAGGTTTTAACAGTTCCTGTTTTGGTCCTGTTTTGTTTTCAGAAATACGCGCTATTCGGGTTCCTGTAAGAGAAATTGCGCTAGTGGGAGGACTACAACACGGCTATTACAAAAAAACAGATGCCGATATTCCTTACCTGGAATTTTCGATGACTACGCGGGATGGAAAAATGTTAAAGTGGATACTAAATGAATGGGATGGGCTGTACAATTCAAAAGAAGATTTTTCCACTTTCTTTAACTTTCTTACAGCACTAACCGATCAGCTGCATCAACTTTATCACACTAACGAACCTTATACCAGCTATTTAAAAATTCTTGATGAAAAAGGTGCCTGGGAAAAGCGAGGTTAACAGGTCATCTCACACTCCCAAACGCAAAAGACCCACAAATTTCGTTGTGGGCCATTTTGTAAAATACCGATCGTTAATATTCAATACAGGCTAATTAAAATGTGAGGTTAAAACTGCCCCCAACAGCATCCCTATTAAAAGGGTAATGATCAGCATTAACGTGATTGAAATACCAATAAGGCTGTTTCTCTTTTTCAATTTAATAAACTATCGTAATTGGAATTGATTTATAAATATTGCTGTTATAAGTGTAGTTTTTGTAAAGAATCACTAAATTATACTTTCCAGATTCCCATGCCTTTTCCCCGGTAATCGGATTGGGCATTGGTTCATTGCCGTCTTTTTCTGCTCCTATGGTGATTGTTTCGCCACCATACACGCCATTGATTTGCCTCAGCGTAGCTATTTTAGAGGCACTTGGAAGGCCTTTATGTTCGACTTTAGAAATTACAATCGCTTTGCTGAAATCAAGCTTATCGATAGATTCTGGAAAATAATTTGCTTTTCTTTTGATGAGCACCGTGTATAATATGCCATCACCCTTTATTTCGCTTACCTGGGCATGGGCTGTAAATTCATCACCTTTTTTAAAAATAAGTTCCTGCTCTACAAAGGTATCCATATAGTAAATCACGTTGCCATTTCTCGAAAAAATATCCCGCCCAATTTTTGGGTCAACGGGCATATTTGTCGCATCGATGATGGTGAAGTCTGCTTTGATTTCGAGCTTTGTTCCGTTTTCATCCCATACGATAAAGTAAAAATCATACTTGCCTTCAGGCGCTTCGGCCGGAATGGTGAAATGCTTGTGTACATTCGTATTTTTCGCACCGTTATATTGTGTCCATGCCAGTTCAAATTTCCAGTTGGCGGTATAGGTTTGTCCTGCTTTCTGCAGTATCTTAATCTCTACCCCTTTAATTTTGTCGCCGGCAACCACATCTGCATTTAAGTGGAAATCTCTTCCGCGTATGGCCTGTTTGTTGTTGGCTGTACCTATTTCTACACTGGTAGCCGTTGGCGCAAGTATTTCAGGTTCATTGTCTTTTTTACAGCTTGTTGCAAAAATGCTTAGCAAGCCAAAAAGAATCAGCGTTTTTAATGGATTATTTTTCATTTTAAAGGTTTAAAAAGGAAATCCAAAAGCTCATCATTTTCGAAAGTTAGAGATGCTTGTCAGTTTCGTTAACAAACTGATTTCTCCACGTTCTTTGCCCAAATAATGCAGTTTATGACCATGCTTTTGAATATCCTTATATTTTAATGATTAATGTTCAGTGCTATTCTCGAAACCCAAAAGTGTAAGTCTTACCGGCCTTGAGGTAACTTTGTGTTTAACCACTTTCGAGAAATCAGTTAAATCTATTTGCTGCACTTCGCCAGCACCTGGAACAGCTATATAGGCATATCTAGCAGTAGCTTCTAAAACTGGTTTATAAGTATCGGTTGTTGCAACAGCACTTATTGCAGCGCCTTCTTTTTTTAGGTTCCCTGAAGTTAAATCGTAAATTCTCAGTTTGCCATCAAGCGTTAGCACCAATAAATTTTTGCCGGCATAATCTATCTTGCATTGAAAAGCATCTGCGCCGGTGTAAATTGGTGTGATTCGATTAGCCGTGAGGTCTATTAAGTAAGCGCCTTTGGTCGCTACATAACCAATAAACTTTTTAGCGTTTTCTGCATACAAAATCGTGGCCAGGCGAAATGCACCAAAACCATCCGGATTTGGAATAACACGCTGTGTACCATTTTGCGCCACCACTAAAACACCACCAGCAGTTGCCGCCGCAGAGGTGAAAGCGCCAAATACTGCATTTTGCCCATCGCTGGCATTACCGTGTATATTGCCAACCTCCTGTGTAGCGGCATGAACCAATGTTCCGTTTTTATCTGTAACAATTACCCTGGTTGGAGAAGCGCCAGCAGTTGCCGTAGCAGTAATGGCATAATTACCATTGGTAAATTGAGCCATTGCACCATGGTGTGGTAATAAACCCGCATTAATGGTTTTAAATTTTGCATTGGCGGTGTTGAAATCTGCATCGTTACCCACGCTTAAAGTTCCTTCACCATCATTAAAGATTAAGGATTCCGTTCCTTTACTTTTAAAATGGGTTGGTTTAATGCCATTAGCGGTAATAGCAGCCCATTTGGCAATACCATCCACATCAACATGATCGTCATGAGATTGCAAACCGCTATCAAAAACTTCTACCAGATTTTGTGCACCATACAACACTGCAGCATAACGCCCGGAGGCTGTTGCATAAATATTGGCTAAAGGGTATTTACCGATGAACGTAGATGTTTTAGCTGTAAAAGGATCTATTTGGGTTAACGTTGTCGATGTTTCATCACTGACCAGTACGCGTACAAATTTTTGCTCTTTTGCCGTAACTACGGGTTCTGGTTCTGGCGTATTGTTGTCTTTTTTACAAGCTGCGAAACTTATCGCAAGCAAGAAAAATAATGAAGCGGTTTTAAGTTTGTTTTTAGTGTTCATTTTTTTTTGTGTTTTAAAATAAATTGATGATTTGTTAATTGATTTTGATGCTTAATCCCTTAAGCGTTTGCCATCCGGTTTTATCGGTCAGGCGAATTAAGAAATGATAGTCTCCTGCATCCACATCTGCAGGCACAGTTACTTCTTGCGCCATTTCATATGTTTTTTGCCCTGATGGTATTGGAAAGTCCTTGATCAGCAGGAATGGCTTTACCGGTTGCTTTACTGCCCCCAAATTGCATTCGTTCACTTCTGTACTGTGATTGTGGTGATCGAAATTGTGGTGCACGTCGATACTTACTGAGCCGAGCTCAACATTATCGTTCAGTTTTGCTTTGAAAATGAATTTTTCACCTCGTTTAATAACAGCACATTGTTGAGGAAAGGCCGATCCGGTTACATCAATTGTTGGGTATTCGGTATCGATTTCTTCATTGCCTTTTTTACAGGCAGATAACACAAGGATGAAGCTTAAAAAGAGCAATGGCAATTGTTGTTTTTTCATGGTTTTAATGATTAATGATGATGGAAATTGAAAGGCATTTTCACGGTCAAGACGAAATTTCTACCTTGTTCCGGTAAACCGATTAAGCGGTAAAAACTGGTGTGATTGAGGTATCTGGTGTTGAATACATTTTGCAATTGCGCATTAATATTCAGCGGATATTGCCCGATTTGAAGCTTTGCGCCAGCCTGCAGATTGAACAAGCTGTAACCTGCTGTTTTCCGCTCTGGTGGAACAATGTTATTTTGCCTGGCCGTAAGGCGATAATCCAGCGAGAAATAAGCATCAGTACTGCCAAGAAACTTTTGTGGCGCATAGCTTACATTGAACAATGCAGAGGCCGGCGGGGAAAAAGGCAGGGTGTATCCTTTTTTATCCCCTGATAATTGCTCAGCATATAAGTACTCGGCCAATAACTCCGTGCTCCACTGTTTGCTGAACTGATATTTAACCTGCATTTCTCCGCCATAGCGCATGACTTCACTTTGCGCATATTCGAAAACCTGATTACCCGCACCGTAGAAATAATCATGTGCCGATGTGGGATTTAAATAAATGTAATTCGGGAAATAATTGAAGAATGGGCTCAACTTGACCGACGATTTCCCTGCAGTAAATGCCACTGAAAAATCGGCCTGATAAGATTGCTCCGGATTTAAATTTGGATCGCCTTTTTCATAACTGAAATAATGGTAATTCACACCATTGGCACCTAATTCCTTTGCGATAGGCATGCGAAAACTCTTTCCAACATTTGCTTTAAACTCCAGCAGGTCTAAGTTGTAATTGAGGCCCAGCGACCATACCAGGCTGTTGAAATTCCTCGTTAAATCATTTGCCCTTACCAGTTGCATCATACTGCCACTATTGGTTTCGGAACTAAACCAATCGCTGTACCTGAACAGATCAAGCTTTGCCAAATCATATCTTACTGCGCCATGAAGCAGTAATTTATCGCTCACTTTCCACTTATCATAAGCATATACACCCAAACTTTTTTGCTGAAATGCGGGCACTAAAAAACTCCAGCCATTAATCAGATTATCCTGCAATTCGCCATTCATGCCAACCTGTAAGAGATGTTTACCCAGCGTGATCTGATCTTTTGCATTGAACGAATAAACCTGTTTATCAAATTCCCTTTCCAAATCAATCGGAATGGTCATTGTGGCCGGATAAACAGCTGGCATAAAGCCGTGATTAACATAGTGATTATACTCCTGACGGAAATTATGCTGATAACCCAATTCTAATTCAACTGCATGCCTGTTTAAAGAAAAAGCTGTTCTGTTGATGATCTTAAAATGATTTACTTTTTGGTAAGGCATCAATAGATCACGATCGCTCGCATCATGCAAATCGGCATCAACACGTCTGGGCTCAAGCCCATGGGCATTGGCGAAAAAACCACTTTTGCTAAAAGTGTTGCTCAAATAAAAAATGGATTTGAATTTTTCGCTAACATATCCTGTGTTAAAATGGATTCCAGTTTCTCTGCCAGCTGTATTCCGGAGGTAATTTTTGTGTAGGCCAACCGCAAAATCATACACATATAAAGTGTCAGTAGGTACCCGATAGTCGCCATAATTTTGATAGGTAAACCGGCCGTCGAAAAATAACTTTTCCTTTCGTTGAAATAACCGAACCGAAGTGCCGTACAAGCCATTGTTACTTTTACCAATCAAATTCACCTCGCCACCAAAACTCTTAGGCGCAGGTTGTGATGGTGCTTTGATATGAATAGCGCCACCTATGGCATCAGCACCATAAGCAAATGATGCGGCACCTTTTATAAGTTCGACCTCTTCAGCCGCAAACTGGTCAATTTCTAATCCGTGATCTGCTCCCCATTGCTGTCCTTCATGTTTTATTCCTTTATCAATGACCACCACCCGGTTAAAGCCCAGGCCGCGTATCAAAGGTTTAGATTGCCCCGAACCAATACCAATGGTTTTGATCCCTGGTAACCGCTGTAGCGTATTCATTAAACTTCCACCCAAATTGCGTTGAATGAAATCAGCTTTAACGATTTCTACATTTAACGATTCGGATCTGCGGCGCTCCACTGCGGCATTGTTTTTTATCGTCACTTCGTTCAGCAAATAAGAATGTGGCTGTAATTTTAAAACCAATTGAATCGCATTTCCGTTGACTACAATCTTATTTCTAATGCGGTGGAAACCCATGGCATTTACCTGTAACTCGTATGCTCCATTTACAAGTTGAAAAGAAAACTTGCCCTGGGCATCACTGATCGCAAAAATATTAGTATGGCTTAATTTGACGGTTATACCCTCAAGTGCCTGATGAGTACCATCGGTAACCACGCCATTTACGGTGTAGGTTTGGGCAAATAAACCGTGACAAAAAAATGTGCTAAATAATAGCATCATTATTTTCTTCATAGAAAAATCGATACGCTAACGCGAATTTTAGGACAAACCGAAATCAATCCTTCAGCCGCCGTTAAAAACTGGATATGGGAATTTTTTTGCCACTAAGGGGCATAAGAAGGCAAGAATGGCCTTGTTTTAAGAATTTAAAATGGGCGGGCCTTTATTGGTAAAGCCCTGTAAAGTAAATTTATAACATCCAATATAATACCTGCCTGCAAACGCTGCAGCAGATTTTACTGGCAGGGTGAATTCGAAATGATGAACATTTAAAATTGGTACCGAGTGATGGTGTGCTAAGTAGTCGCAGACCGCACAACTTTTAACCAGTTTCTGAATAGAGGTTTGATGATGGTGTTGTTGACCTGGTGAATCCTGGTGATGATGATGGAAAATCTGCAAAAAAGATGTGCCTACAAAAAGTATAATCAACCAGAGGGCTAAAATACTTTTCACATATTGCTGATATGTAGCTTGCTTTTTCAAATCGCAACAAAATTGCATTAATAAATTTAGTAATGCAAACTAAGTTGTTGTTTTTTTCTCGTCCGACAGCGATATAAAATAAAAAAAGCCTTACCACGATGTGGTAGGGCTTTAAATCTGCTCCCTTCGCCTGCTCAGGATAAACTTCTCGCCCGACCCCAAAAGCAAAAACCATGTACTTTTCTTGAAATTGGTAGATGATTCAATAGATAACTTATTCCAATATTTCTTTTTTTTCACCTCGTTTTGTAGGAGGATATCCAAAATACTTTTTAAATGCAAAGGAGAAATGTGAAAGGTTTTCAAATCCGGTTTCAAGATATACTTCAATTGGCTTTCTTCCTTTCTCAAACAACTGATGGTGGGCAAGCTCTAACCGTTTTTGGATGAGCCATTTCTGAGGTGTTGTATGGAAAGATTTTTTGAAGTCACGTTTAAATGTGGTCAGGCTTCTACCTGTCATTCGACCAAACTTTTCCATATTCATATTGAACATGTAATTCCGTTCCATAAAATCTACAATATTGATTTTCTCTAATTGAGAAAAATCGGCTAATACATTATCTATATTAGGATCAAGCGCCCTTAGAATTGTAATAGCCTCTTCAATCTTCACGGATATGATTTTTTCTGGTAATTCGCTTTCTAGATCATAGTATGGGATTAATGAAGCAAAAAAACTTTCAAGCATGGGGTGTTTTTCATAAGTTTTGACCTGATGGTTGTTAACCTCTGTGAATTGGGGCAGATTGCCTGCATAAAACTCCTTAAGCCTATCTGGTCTGAAAAATATAACAATTGCTTTATAGGGTAAACCATCCTTAGGGTTTTTGATCAAAGTAGATAATTGGTTGCTAGGAAAAAGAAGGGTATCTCCTGGGCCAAAAATATAGGAACGATCGGCCTGGACAACTTTCATTTCGCCAGAAATGATTCTTGCGAAAGAGTGATGCTCCATTGCAATCTCATCCTTGAAGTATTTTTCCTCTATACAGGATAAAAGTATTTCAGCGTATTGACTTTGTTCTTTTCCAGACATATTGATCAAAATTTAAATCTACGCAATAAAAGGAGATTGGAAATAGCCAATCTCCATATTAATAATTGAGCTTCAAATTACAAAAAGAGCACCTGTTAGTTTTTCGCTTAAAGTCCAAAGCTTTTTAGCAGATTCTTCTTCTAATGCATAAGGCATTACCTTTTTCATCAAGCCAGTTTCCATCGTTGCGTCAGGTAGTAAATAATCTAGCTCTGCAATTTCGTTATCTTCACAGTATACACCTCCAAACCCATTTAGTTTAGGACTTGTTGCACACCAAACCGTCGTTGAAGCGCCTTGGGAAATAGATTTCAATCCTTTTGAAGGATCATTGATCACCTTTCCGGTCTCATCAAATACGCCGTAGGCGACCAAATCTTCATGCGGTACATTTCTGCCTAGTTCAGTCTCTGAAATAATGCCAGGATGTAGTGAAAATGAACTAATGCCAAATTTTTTGCCTCTGTTATTCAATTCCAATGAAAAAAGAATACTCGCTGTTTTCGATTGTCCATATGCAGAGAAGGATTCAAACGCTCTGTCAACAAAGTTGGGATCATCAAATATAAAGGGAGAAAAGTGATGTCCCCATGATGAAACATTGATCACCCTTGCTGCTCCATCTTTAACCAATGCATTCCAAAGTTTAGCCGTTAATTGAAAGTGGCCTAAATAATTGGTAGCAAGCTGCGATTCATATCCCCGTTCATCACGTTGTAACGGAACCCACATAATACCAGCATTATTGATCAGCAAATGTAGCGATCTGCCAGATTCTAAGAACTTCTCTGCAAATGCGTCGATTGAACTTGGATCCATGAGGTCTATTGTTTCTACTTCAACGTTTGCAATTCCCGCTAAGTTCCCTTGCGCTTTTTCAATATTTCTCGCAGGCACGATAACTGTCAGACCAGCTGACACTAATGCTTTAACTGTTTCCAGGCCGATTCCTGCATAACCACCTGTCACAATTGCTGTTTTTCCTGTAAGGTCAATCCCTTTGATCACATCATGTGTAGTTGAAGCTGCATCAAAGCCTGACCCTAAGGGATGCTGCAGTGCGCCATTATAATTATTTTGCTCCATTTCTTTAGCTTTTATGCACAAGTTCCAATTCATAACCATCTGGATCCAGTACCCAAGCAGCATAATAACCTGGATAGTATTCTGGAAAGATTCTTGGTGCATGTATAGATTCGGCACCAGCTACTATAGCTTCTTTATAAAATGATTTAATCTGTTGGTGGTCTTTAGCCACAAATCCAATATGCACTCCACTCGGGTTAGGATTGCCTTCTTTTAGCCAGAAAAATATGGTATTGCTATCGCCATAACCTTTTAAGTCTGGGTGGCCATCTTCACCTTTGAAATCCATAGACAAAGAGATACCCATTGGTTCAAAAACTTTAGTATAAAAAGCCATTGAACGCTCAAAACTGCTTACTGTTAATATAATGTGATCTATCATAATTTTGATTTTTTGTATACTCAAAGATAGGTCGGCAAATTAGCTACAGCTTTGTTTTAAGGGCTTATTTTACTTTGTTTAAAAGGCCAACTCTAGTGGAATGGATAAGGAAATGAGTAAAGTGACTCGTCAGTTAAAAACTCTATGCTATAGTTATAATAACATTGAACCGAAAAAACAGACAATCTTGCATATAACCTATTCGATAAGAAGGCATTAGTAGAATTAAATTGAAAATTTTAAAGACTTTGCACTGTATTGATGCGGCCTTCATCTGCGCTACGCAACAATTTGAAAATCAAGCCAAAACAAAAATGCCTTTCACGATATCGTGAAGGGCCTTGGCTCCCTCTGTTGGGCTCCCTTCGCCTACGCTCAGGATAGACTTCTCGCCGAGCAGGAATATAAAACAAAAAAGCCTTACGACGGTGTTGTAAGGCTTTCAATCTGCTCCCTCTGCTGGGCTCGAACCAGCGACCCTCTGATTAATCCCGCACGTGCGGGACGCTAACCAGCTGAGCTAAGATTCCTATTAACTCAAACATTCAATAAGTCTCTCTATTAAACTTCTACTTCTCTGTTTTTTTTATAAATCTTTCGATCTTGACAGCCTCTGACTTTAGATTGTCACAGGCGTAAACTACTTTTAAAACCCAAGGGCGGTGATTAGCGGTATAGGTTTGGGTCCATAAAAACCTTTAAAAACAAAAAAGCCTTACAACGGCGTTGTAAGGCTTTCAATCTGCTCCCTCTGCTGGGCTCGAACCAGCGACCCTCTGATTAATCCCGCACGTGCGGGACGCTAACCAGCTGAGCTAAGATTCCTATTAACTCAAACCATCAATAAGTCTCTCTATTAAACTTCTACTTCTCTGTTTTTTTTATAAACCTTTCGATCTTGACAGCCTCTGACTTTAGATTGTCACAGGCGTAAACTACTTTTAAAACCCAAGGGCGGTGATTAGCGGTATAGGTTTGGGTCCATAAAAACCTTTAAAAACAAAAAAGCCTTACAACGGCGTTGTAAGGCTTTCAATCTGCTCCCTCTGCTGGGCTCGAACCAGCGACCCTCTGATTAACAGTCAGATGCTCTAACCAGCTGAGCTAAGAAGGAGTACTGGTCGTTTCCTAAAACGAGGTTTATTTCACTTTGCAGTTAAATACCCTTGTTCGTTTTGGGAGTGCAATATTAGCGCTTTTAAACTATTTATGCAAAAATTAATTCAATTATTATTTAAGAAAACGATCCTCCATTTGCAACGGAGGATCGTTTCGTATATTTCAAACTGAATATCAGACCATTACCAATTAGGGTTTAACAATCCATGGCGCCAGGTTAATATCATCAATTCCGCTATATTGGCGAAGTAGAGCCTGTTTTAGGTTTTCGCCATTGGTCGTTCTTTCAATAATAGGGTACTGAAAACGTTTCGGAATCCTTTGGCTGTTGCCTGTGCCCGGCCCTACCTGGAATTCAGGTATGCCTGTTCTGCGGTACTGATAATAAGCTTCGAAACCCGAATTACGAAAAAACGCCAGGTATTTTTGGGTTAGGATTTGTGTTAAACCCGCAGCCGTATTACCTGCATACTTGATAACAGGCTGTGCATAATAATCCGTCTCGAAAGTGAAGTTTACATTGTAAGTTTCAAATTCGCCAAGTTTACCGTCCTTTTTCAAAAAGGTTACCACATTGCTGCCATCTTTAATGCCATAGAAAGCAATAGACGCCTGGATGCCTTTTTTATACCAGCTTTCGGCATCGCCGGTAGCCCAGCCACGGTTAATGCCTTCGGCTTTGATAAAACAGAGTTCAGGATAAGAAATGATAAAGGTATTTTCGGCAGTATAACCGCTGTAATACCGGTTACGACCAATAAGCGAATACAATCCTTTCTGTACTTTATCCAGCATCACCCCCTGATCTTCGCCAGAGCTTGCGCCGATAAAATTGCGGTAATCGGTAATGGCATAACCATTGGCCTCAGCTATTCCTCTTGCTGGCTCGGCAACCATATAGGCTCTTGGGTCTTTATAATTCGAAAGTGTATTTAAATAAGTACCAGCCATGTTATATCGCAAAGCATCATTACCAAAGTTATCCTTGTTGTTTGGGTATTTGTTAAAACTTTCGTTGTACACAAACTGCAGGTTATCGGCCATGCTATCCATTACCGGGTATTTGCCTGCATTACCCAATACCGCAGCAAACTGTTGTTTAACCTGCAAATCGGCATCGTCTACTTTGGCACTCAACTGGATCAGGGTTCTTAATTTAAAGGTATTCACTACCTTTTGCCAGGCAATCAGGTCATTTTTAAGGTAGATATCGCCTTTTAATTCTTTGTTGCCCGCAGCAATTAAAGCGGTTAAATCTTTGTTCGATTCCTCTAACCAGGTTAACGATTGTTTAAAAATATCTTTTTGGGTATCGTACTTTGGAGTCAGGTTAGCGAAACCTTTTAAAGCTTCCGTCATCGGTAAATCGCCTACTTTCAAACTCATTTTCACAAAGAAATAGGCTTTAAAGAATTTAGCCAAAGCCAGGTAAGGCTTAGCTACTGCACCACCTAAACGATTGGCTTCTTCTTCCATTTTAACCACATTTTTTAAAGTAGTATAATCTAAAGTAGCACCTGTCCAATCGTAGTTATTGTTGGCATAATAGAAATAATTAGCTGCTGTATATTGGTTCCATCTTTCCGAGCCCGAAAAGGGGGCTTCATACATGTCGAACAAAATACCATTCAACAATAAGTTTGGCGGAACCGTTTCGGCCTGGTTTGGATTTTTAAAATTTTCTTCAAATTCTTTCTTACATCCGCCACAAACAGCAACGATAATGAAGAGGAACAGGGTTTTATATATTGATTTCATGTTCTAGCGATTAAAAAGTAACATTAAGGTTAAAGCCTACACTTCGTGTAGTTGGTGTTTGCAGCGTAGAGGTACCTTCTCTACCCGAATACTGATCTACATCCACATCATTATAGGTAGAATTGATAAAGTACAACAGGTTACGTCCTACTACCGAAATATTGGCCGATTTGATAAATGTGCGCTCCAATAATTTTTTAGGCAACTGGTAACCAAAGGTTACTTCGCGTAATTTGGCGTAGGTACGGCTCATCATGGTATTTTCTTTGGCACCATAAAAAACACCCAGATAATCTTGTAATAACTGAGGGGTGGTGTTTGGTGTAAAAGACAGGTCGCCGTAGTTGGTAATTACACCTGTAACCGGATCGAAGTTAAGTTTACCGCCGTTGGCAATAACCACCCCATCGCCTACCCAGGTACCTTTGTAAGTTGGATCGTTTACACGCAGGTAATCCTGGTATCTGGCCTCACCCATTTTACCCTGAATGGTTTCGATCTGACGACCACCCTGAAACGATTTTAACCTTACATAATCTTGCATTACTCCACCCACTTTACCATCTAACTGGAAGCTGAAAGAGAAGTTTTCATACCTGAATTTATTACCAATACTCCATACCCAGTTTGGATCGGCATGGCCTAACAATTGATTCACCGGCAAGGAGATTGGTGTTCCGCTTGAAGTATGGATTACCTGTCCGCCTGGTGTTTTAGCTAAAACTGAACCGTAGATATTATCGATTCGGTCGCCGGTTTTAAAGAACTGATCAACCGATGTTTCGCCCGGTGCAAGTTCTTTGTAAATCTGTTTGTAGGTCGACCAGTTGATCATTACGTCCCAGCCAAATTTATCGGTCAGAATTGGTGCGCCCGATAAACTTAACTCTACACCACTGTTTTGCGTTTTACGGCCGTTAATGGTATTGGTTTGGTAACCTGTAGCTGCCGAGATATTTTGTCTGATAATTTTAGGCCCATCGATATACCTGAAATAGGTCGCTTCGAAACCTAATCGGTTTTTAAGGAATTTAAGGTCGATACCCCCTTCGTAATTGGTTCTGCTCTGTGCTTTTACTGCATTCAGATCGATCAGGTTATTGGTATAATAGGCGCCTGTTTGATTGTTATAGGTTGGCCTGATGCTATATGGCGAAGAAAGACCATAACCAGGGCCGCCATATGACGAAGTGTATTCTGCACCATAACCAATCGGATAAGATTGCAATGGCGTTGCCCCAATAAATTCCTGTGTACCCAAACCCGGATCTTTAACGTTTGCATACGATGCCCTTACTTTTGCAAATGAAATAAAAGCAGGCATTTTTACATAATCGGAAATTACCGAACTTAACGAAACCGAAGGATAGAATGCAGCATTGTTGCCCGGAGCAAGTGCAGAGTTTTTATCTACACGACCTGTGGTATTGATATTCAGGTATTTTTTAAAGCTTAAATCAACAGAATAAAAGGCACTTAATACCAACATTTGAGAATTGAAATCGAAAGCTTTTACCGGATTTTTAGAGTTCGAAAAGTTATATACGTTCGGAACGTTTAAATAATCGGTAGTGGTAAAACTCGAGTTGTAACTGAAGTTACGGGCATTACCGCCACCAAAAGCACTGATCTCAAATAAATCGCCAACGTTTTTGTTGTATTTCAAAATCAGCTGGGTATTGTTTTCGAACATGCTACGGCGGTCTTCCCTGTAATCACCTAAACCTTCCTCGCGTCCGTACGGGTGGGCAGAAAATGGCATTTTCTCGGTTCTTAACTGATCGTAGGTCGAAATTTGTGTTTTTAACAAGACGTCCAGTCCTTTGGTTACATTATAGTTTAATGAAGCATAACCGTTAATATCGTTCTTTTTATGTCCGCGCAACCATTCGTACGACATAAAATAAGGATTATGGTAACGCTGGTATTCTGCATAGATAGACTGGATGCCTTCTTTGCCTGGCTGCCAGTAGTTTTTCATGTCGTCGATATTCCAGTCGGCACCGCCCCAAAGCGTCATGTTATAAATCACACTATTCGGACCATAGTTTACATCCGGTATGTTATCAGAAAACTGACGACTGTAATTGATATAGGCTTCGGCCCTTAATTTCGGGCTGATGTTATAAGAACCACTTACATTAAAATTATTGATATTTAATTGTGTGTTTGGTATAATTCCTTTCTGGTAATTATTGGAAATAGAAACCCTTAAATTATACTTATCCGTTGCAGAAGATAAAGCAATGTTGTTTGCAGAAAGTAAACCGGTTTGGATGAAACGCTTTAAGTTATCCTTTCCACGGGCCACCCATGGCGTACCCTGGCGCACGCCGTTTACCACCGGACTATCGTATTGCGGGATTAATTGCCCTTCGAATTTTGGACCCCAGATATCGTAATCGCCATCGTTTAAGCCACCACCTTTTCCATCGCCAAAGGCATAGGCACTGTGCTCACCTGGCCCGTACTCGTCCTGGCTTTTTGGTAAAGCGATAAAGCCTTTGTTAAACTGCGTGCTTGAGTTTAGTTCAACTGTAAAACCTTTATCGCTTAACTTACCTCTTTTGGTGGTGATTAATAATGCGCCATTATAAGCCTGATAACCATACAATGCTGCTGCTGCCGGGCCTTTAAGCACGGTGTAAGTGTCAATATCATCGGGATTGATGTTCCAGGTATCTGAATTGATTGGCACCCCATCTACCACGACTAAATTAACATCGTTACCGCGAAGGTAAAGCGACGAGCGACCCAAAAGCTCTGAAGATACCCCAACAGTTAAACCGGCTACCTTTCCCACCAATCCGTTTACCGGATTCGCTTCCCTGGCTTTTACCAGATCGGCACCTTTTACTTCCTGAATAGCATAACCCAGGTTTCTTTTTTCTTTACGGATACCAAGGGCGGTAACCACCACTTCGTTTAAATTTTTCGAGTCTGTTTTTAAAGTTATAGTCAGGTTTGCCCCGGTAACCTGAACTTCCTGAGGAAGAAATCCGATCGAACTCAAAACAAGTGTTTCACCTGTTTTGACATCGAGGCTAAAGTGACCTGATAAATCTGTAGAGGTGGCTTTTTTAGTACCTTTTACCAGTACACTAACACCGGGGATTGGCTGTTGTGCATCGTCTTTAACCAGACCAGCAATTTTTGTTTGCGCCCATGTAAAATAAGGCGTGAGGCATAATAGCAGCAAAACTATCATGCACATCTTCATCTTGTAGAGATGTTTCATTTATCTATAATTTTTTAGGTTTTATAGATGCAATGATAAGATGTGCATGTTAGCGTAATGCCAACTTTCAGTTAACAAAAACGCTAGTTTTTGTTTAGTATTTGTTAACTAAATATTTTCTTAATACTTTCTGCGGCATAGCCTGCGCTGGCCGTCATTCCTTTACCGCCAATAGCTGTACGGATGTGGATGCGATCGTCCAGATCGTATGTTACGATGTGTTTTGTTGCGTGCTGCGGATAAAATCCGGCCCAGGTACTTTGCAGTTTGCGGACATCGAAATCGACAATACGGGCTGCTTCTTCCAGCATCAGCTCATTAACGTGATGGCTTAAATCGAAACCAAGATCGTCGAAATGGTTTACATCGGCATACACATGCGAATCGCCAATAATGATCGTATTATCCGTTGCTTTTTTAAACAGGATATGGATACCCCATTTTTTCAGTTCTTCGTAATGCTCCGGCGTTTTAATGTTTTTAAAAGAAGGACAATAGTGCTCAAAACTCTCATAACGCCTGGTGGTTAAGCCCGTTAAAATATTCCCTGCTAAAGCTACCTCTGGCATAGGAATACTCCGCATCATTTGCAGTTTACTAACCACAATACCGCTTTCGCTAAACAGTTCGGGATAAAGTAATTTAAATTCGTAACCGTTACAGATAATGGCTTTTTCTGCCGTAAAAAGTTCGGCATTGTTTCTTAAACCAACTTCCACACCGGTACCTTTACTTTCGCAGGCGGTAACCGGACTGTTGTATTTAAGGGTGTATTGTGCAAACTTATTCTGCATATATTCATGCAGTCGGTGGATCATTTGATCAGGCGCTACACTAATTTCCTGCGGAAAAAAGATGGCTTCTTTGGCGTAAGAAGATTTAATAGCAGGATATTTTTTTAAAACTGCGTCCTGACTAAGCAATTCAGTTTCATAACCAATGGTATCGTAATGTGCCTTCAGCTCGTGGATCAAAGTCTGTTCATCGTTATCGGATGCGATGTACACACTACCATTTTGCTGCACAGAAATATCAAATTCTTGCTGGATAGATTTATAAATATCTAATCCCGCAACACCGTATTCGAACCATTCGGCTTCCATACCCGAGGGCACCACCTGACCAAAATTGCGCACGGTTGCGCCTACCGGGAAATTGTCTTTTTCGAGCTGCAAAACCGATTTGCCCGAAAGTAATGCATGGTAAGCATGGAATGTTCCTAAAATTCCTCCACCAATTACAATAAGATCGAAATGTTTGTTCATTGTTTATTTTTTTGCTGATGCCTAATGTTTTTGATCTATCCAGGCACCAATGTTATTTAATATTTATTTTAACTACGCAATTCTTTAAAATTACACGTCATTCCCGCGCAGGCGGGAATCTTTTTAATATAGATTTCTCGGCTGCGTTACACTCCGCTCGAAATGACGATCAATCTAAGCTTTATTTCCCTGCTAAAACCAACTGCTCCGCTGTCGGCATTTTTTTATTTGTAGCCACTGTTTTCCTTCTGAAATAAATCAATGAGAGCACACTACATACCCCACCTATTAATGGTACAGCAAACAAACACTGTTTAAAGAAGTGCATCCAGCTGGTATTCGTTTCGCCGAACTCATGAAAAAGCAGTATTGAAAAACTACCTACGTAACCGATGGAATCGGCCACATACATAATAAAACCGATATTGCTTTTGTAATGAAAATTGGCAATCATTCGTTCAAAGAAAATGGCATTATACGGAATGTAAGCCATATATAAACCCATCCCCAGTAAAGCCATCCAGCTCACTGGCCCAATGTAACCTCTATCGAAAAAGAATGTACTCACCCCGATCAGCAAACAGCCTGATATAATCATGATATGGATCACGGTGAAGGCTTTAAGGTTATCTTTAATCAGGATCAAAAGCCCCATCATCACCAATACCACCACCGAAATCAGCGTATCAATCTGTGTGTAGATATGGTTGTTATGAATACCCAGACCGTTCCAGATTTCTACTTCGAAATTATCGCGCATATCGCGGATACAGGTAAGCAGCACATAAATGATGATGGTTAAGATAATGCCCGGTAAAAATGTAGTGATAAACTTTCTGCGCTGTTTCGCATCCATGGGCACCCGTTTGGTACGCAACTCCTGATCTTCTTTTGAAGGCGGTGGAATAACCTCCAGGCAAAAAACAAACAGGAACAGCGGAAGCAGGAAAACCAGTCCGGTAAGAAAAGGCATCCAATAATCGCTTACCGAAGCAAAAGACATCAGTGTACGTGCTACCGTTTTAACAAAACCTGAGGCAAATATTAAGCTGATCGACATTAATGCGCCCATAAATTCGGTTGTTTTCCTTCCTTCCAGATAACTGAATACCAAACCCCAGATCATACCCAAAGGAAAGCCATTAAGGAAAAGGAATACAATATTGTAGGGTGCAGGCACCAGGGCAAAGCCGAGTAAGGCCAGCCAGGAAAAGAGGATCAGAAAAATGATGCTCCTTGCCCGGTTACTTTTCCCCGATTCGGAAATAAAACGGATACCATAAAACTTACTTAAGGTATAACCTACCATTTGCGCAATAACCAGCCAAACTTTATAATCGATATGCAAAAATTCCTGGTGCTCAAAAGTAGCAGAGGCAAAAGCTTTGCGAAAGGCATACATACTGGTATAACAACCAAATGCTGCTATACCACCAAGCACCGTAATTAACCAATAAGGCCAGTTAAGTGCTTTTTTCCGGGCAAGATGGAGTAAACTCATCTTAGTATCTGCTTATGTTGTTTAAACCACTGTTTACCTGACCGATTTGACTCTGCTCAGGACCAAACCTAGGCATGGCCTGCTGAAAGGCCAGCTCCGTCCAATATCCGTCTTTAATTTTTGTGCCCGCCATACCGAACACCACTAATTTGATTGACATATGCATTTCATTTAAAACACAATGGTAAACATTGTTTATTATTTGTAAACAAAGTCAAGATTATCAAATTGTTAAGTTTTCACCATACCGGGCGTGTATTTTATTTCGTAAAAGCCTCTAACACTGGCCTCCCTCTCCAACTTTGAGGTTGCTGCAGACCCATTAACCAGGCCAGTGTTGCTGCCGTATCGTAGGTAATAATCGCATCTTTTAATTCGTGATTTTTGCGTACACCTGGTCCTGAGATAATCCATGGAATCTGCACTTCATCAAGCGATTTACCGCCATGACCCTTACCCTTACCGCCATGATCGGCAGTAACCAGGATAACGGTTTCATCGGCTATGCCCGCATCGTTAACTGCTTTTACAATTTTACCAATCCGCTGATCCACCAGCTCCAGTTGTTTATAATAAGCGGGCGTACGATGACCAATTGAATGTCCTGTGCCATCTGGTTCGTCTAAATGCAGGAAGGTAAAATAAGGTTTTTCTTTTTTGATAATCGCAACAGTGGTATCAGTACAAAAATCATCTTTATCATTTCCGCTAACGATGATGTTTACTGCTTCTTTTTCAAATAAGTAGCCAATACCACTCCAGCTATACACAATAGCGGTTTTAGCCTGTTTTTTTTGATCTCTGATTACGCTAAAGATCCCCGGGAACAAACCATAAGATGTTTTAGTAACAGATGGGATTTCAGGAACCTTACTGTCCCATTCGGTGTATCCATGTTCGGTTGGTCCGGCGCCCATTAATAAAGAAGCCCAGTTTACCGCACTGGATGATGGCAATACACAGCGTGCCTGCGTGGTCCACGAGCCATTAGCCATTAGCGCTTTAAGATTAGGCATATTCGCCTCCGGCAAAGCGTAGCCGCCAAAACCATCGCAACCAATTAAGATCACGTGTTTAATTTTTTTAGATTGCGCCTGCGCAAATACAACTAAACAAAGTAACACTAAAGTACTTTTCAAAAACTTTTTCATTCGTATATAATTTTAGTTCAATGGTGATGAAGCGATCAGATTTTTCACACCCTGTGTGGTTTGAAAAATTGGGATGGTTTCATACTCCTAATTTGCTATTACCAAATCTAAGATTGGTTTATAAACGTGAAGATAAAGATTTGTTAAGTATTAATAAACTTTGTTTATTAATTTACTCAAAGAAATAAATAACCAGCATCAGCGCCTTACCATCGCCAACATTAACGGGGGTATGTGAAAGCCTTCCATCGAAAAGCATGGAGTCTCCTTTTTCGAGTATAATTTTCTTTTTCGAAAACTGATATTCTACCTTACCCTCTATCATGTATTTAAACTCGAAGGCTTCCGTTTTCACCATTGGCCGATGCGCATTTACCTCGAGCTCGAGCAGCACAAAATCGGCTGTAGAAAATTTGATATTCTTGGTTAAAATACGCGAATAGTTAAACCCTAAGGCCTGCTCCTTTTCGAATTTCTGGTACTGATCTTTTCGTTTCACCAGAACAGGGGCGTCTTTTTTATGAAAATTAATATCCTTAAAAAAGCTGTTCAGATCGATCTGTAAACTTTTAATAATATCCATTAATACCATTAAAGATGGAATTGTCCGGCTATTTTCGATTTGAGAGATCAGGCCTTTGCTTACCTCAGCTTTATCTGCAAGCTCCTGAACGGTAATACCCAGCTCTTTACGTCTTTCTTTAATTTTAAGGCTAATCTGTAAAAGAATTTCTTCTTGCATATGCTAAAATCGTGTTAATAACGCTAATGTATTATTTTATTCCTACAATCTAAATCAACAATCGCATAAGTTACGTATTAACATTTTTTTTAACCCGGTTATCAAAACAAATCGCCGCCTTTTTTTGTGGCGGCGATAGCAAAAATTTAACGGTAATGACCTGGCACCCAATAGTGACCGCCATGAGGGCCAACATTATAATGCCCGCGCACCCAGTGTGCCCTTGGTGCACGTGCGCTTACCACGCATGCACTAAAATTAACCGCCATAACCAATAAGAGCAATGCATTTACAATCCTTTTCATAACCTAACCTTTTAAATTAAAAAATAAATCAAGCTTTATACTGTGTTTAATTTGGACAGGCGGGGAATAAAAAAGTTTAATTGGTTTATTGGTTTGCATGGATTAACTATTTAAATTGGTTAACCGGTTAATTGTTATTAAACGCAAAACGGAGACAATCATTCGTTCATTGGTCATTCGTTCATTGGTTAGCATGGAGCAAAAAGGATAATTGGTTAATTGTTTACAATAATTAATCAATTAAAAAATCCATGTTTACTGTGCATCCGTGGCTGAATGCCTAGACGAATGAAATTCAATTAAACTGAAGTATTAGAAAGACTTAAATTTCATTTTAGGTGATCAGCTCCCTTCCTTTACGTCATTACGTTTCATTAAATTTATGTTGCTTTTCGTTTTAATTACAGGTGGAATTATAATATCCCAGCTAATCGATGTTGACTGTTGAAGAATACCCGACTTCCTCTCGCTACTATCCGAAAATTTTAGCCCATCATCCAATATAATTTCATAGGTACCTTCATTATCAGGTGCAACAACACATTTTAACGTAAGTGATTTCGTACCAGGCCTTAAATTATTCATGGCTATCGAATTTGCTGCACCAATATCAGTTTTGCCAATAGAAACGCCATCTAAAAAAACTTCAAATGCATCATCTGCCCAGTTGCCGTTATCGCGAACGGTGATACTTCTGGCCGCATTTTGTTCCTGCAGGCAGGGGAAAGGGTCAACCGGCCCTTTTTTATTATTTAAACCACTGTTAGTATAAAATTCGAAATGTAAATGTGGTCCTGTTACCCTACCCGTTTTACCCGATCTACCGATTAACTGGCCGGCTAAAACATCCTGCCCGGGCTTAACCAGTAACTCGGAAAGGTGAAGATATCTTGATTTATTGCCATTATCGTGCATAATTTCTATGAAATTACCTGCCGTATTAGAGAACTGCGAAACTTTTGTTTTTCCAGATCTCACTGCATAGATCGGAGTACCTTCTTTTACTTTAAAATCGATACCATTATGTGGCTTTTCATATTTCAGCACAGGGTGGATACGTACACCAAACAAATCATCCTGATCTGCCTGCGCCAGTAACTCACTACACTTTTCCAATAAGCCCAAGGGACAAGATATAGGTGATGCTTCGCAATCCATTGATGAAGGTTTTGAAGCTGCGGGAGCTGAAGCAGTTAAAGCTTTAGCATTTTTTTGTAGTACTGAAAATGCCGGATTCTCGCCTGGGCTTATGCCAATCATAATTATTGCTTCAAAAGTTTTTTCTTTACTTCTTTGATCCGTGAATAAGTATCTGGGCATTTCTAAAAGAATAGTACCCTTTTCCTGATTATATTTTGAAGAAACAATCTGAAAATTATCCAAGGTTTCATTTGCATTATCCTGGTATATCTGGGCAAAAACCTCAAATCCTGATGTTGTTTTCTTTAACTTCTTAAATTCATCGGGAATTTTAATTTCCATCGATATACGATCATCCAATGCCTGATTTTTCCCTAAATCTAAAACAATAGCGTAGGGCCAGTAATGTTCAACATCAAACAACCATGCCATTTCGTTAAACAGCGCTTCTGTTTCTTTATCTTTAACAACATTGAGCGAAACATCTGAAGAGTTTATAGAACCATCAGGAAAATTTACTTTCACACTATCGCCCAAATGAAGCTCTTTGATAATTTTATTATTTGAACCCTGGGCTTCTTCTTCTCTGTTTCTTTTTTTACAGCTAACAATATTTAATAATATTACACATATTAGAACCGGATAAGTATATTTTAATTTCATCGTATTTTAGTTTATTGGTTTGCATTAATTTTTATTTTACTTAGATCGGGAGTAAATCAGATATCAACAATTTCAACCTCTACAATACCATTGGTTATTGCATGGGTTTTGATCAGGTATTCGAGTGTTTTTTTAAAATTTAGAATCTCACGATGGGTTAATAAGTTTTCTTTTAAATCTTTTCCTATATGCGCTTTTGAAGAGTAGAGTTCGATAGCTTTATAAAGCGAGTTCAATGTAAAAGGGATATCTACCAGGTGCAACACATCATCAACAGCTTTAGAAACATCAACTGAAAAATCGTAATCCCTTACGTCTTCTGATTTCACTTTCATTTTTTGCCAGCTATCTTTCAGCCTTTTGGATTGAACTTTATTAAACATATTATCACCGAGATCATCCGGAAGCAGAATGGTGAATTTTAACGACGATATTTTAAAAGCCTTTTTGTTAAATAGATGAAATACTTTACCTTTTTTTTTATCCTCCAGCAAACGCTTTACCGTAGGTTCTACAAAATTTGTAAAATAACCATATGCAAGTACGGTTGATGGCAGAAAACCGATATCGAATGTTTTCTCTTTACTGATGATGTGTTTTCGTATTTTCGCTATACAATCATTTAATGCATCCTCGAAACCGGCAGACGATTCGTTTGGAATTAACGGCAGGGATATACCAACCAGATCGGTTGGAACTTTAATTCCCTCTTCAGTTACATAAAAAACCCGCGATCTTCCTAACCCTCCGGCAAAAAGACCAAACTCAAAAAGCACATTATCTCTCGCTCCTATTGATAATTTTTCCCTGGAAAGGATGAGATCATCGCCCATGGCTATTAAAATAGCATAGTCGTAAAATGCGATCTGAGAAATCAGATTATCAAAGGCACTAACCCCTAAATCAAACGCATCATCCCAGGATACACATTCTGCAATGTCTGTCAGGCCCTGCTTTATTTTTTTTACAACCCTGGCATTTTCTGTAGAATTACCTATAAATATTCTTGGCTTAAGGTCCATATCTTAAAGTTTGTATAGTTTTAGAATAACGATTATTTTTGATTGGAACTGTAGGCCCTATAACCTCCGTAAACTGCAGAGAACAACCATCCTGGCACAATACCTAAACCAGGTATTAAAATAAAGAGGCCAATAAGAAATACAAGGCACCAGAAAAAATCTGGGAAGCTTTTAAAATAAATACCTATACCAATTGGGCCGAAAAAAAAGCCAACCAAGGCAGATAAAAACGGATTTTTAGGTGGGATTTTGCTTAAACCATCAACATGATCTTTTACTCCCTTAATGTAGCGCCCGGTACTCATAATAGTTAATTTAAATGATTAAAAATGTTTATATTCTATTCTCTTTTACCAATTTCCAGTAATGCTTCCCTAAGGCGGTTAACTTACAGGCCTTTGAGTTTTGAGCCGCCCAATACAGATGCTCCTCATCGTGTGGAATAACTAAACCAACACTCTGCATTTTTTGGAGTTTCTTAAATATTTGGACATTTGCTTCAATAGCAAAATCCGTATTGGTGTATTCGTAAGAAGGGTTAAGCTGAAATATAGATTCAGGTTCGGCAAAGAATTCGGTTATCGTTTTCAATATTGTTACGGGGTTGATTTGGGGGGATACAGTGCGTAACGACATAAACCTGCTAACGTTGGTTTTAAATTGAGGACGTTGCTGCCAAAACCCCAAAGACCGATCAATGTATGCGTAAATGCTCCCTATAGTAATGTTTCCTGCAATATCTGCAGCACCTCCCTCCAAAGCTTTTAACAGCAACAGTGTAAACAGCCCATGACCACCGCTTTCAACAGATGTTTCGGACATTCCTGATGCAGTTAATATGGTAACACCATTACCAATGTAGGTAGCTTTACCTCCCAATAAATGCGGGTTACCAATATGCCCTGAATAGCAGCAATCTAAAATAATGACCTTCTCTTTTATTGGTGAATGATTGCATAAAGTCAGTAGTTCATCCATCGATATTCCTTCATCGTAACGTCCGTAATCAGGCGTAACAATATATCCGCCAACATCTGTAGTACATCCATGTCCTGCGAAATAAAAAAGTGCCACATGCAAATCGGATTGGAAAAGCCTAGTTACTGTTTTTTTTAATTCACCCTTGGTTTTAATATTGTTTCGGAGTTCGATCTGAAAATTACTCGTACCATCTTCATTTTTTGCCAGCAAATCTGCCAGGGTTGTAGCATCGTTTACACATCCTTTAAGTTGATTTCCGCCGTGATAATCATCTATTCCTACTAATAATGCACCTTTCATAAATTTGATTATATATGAGTTTTAAATCTGATCAATCAGAGATTATTTGTTATTTCTTGCTCAAATATTGATAGTAAAATCTATTGTAAAAAGGGTGTTTCTCATGTCAGGGATAAATCCCTCCATTAAGCACCGGGTAATTCCTATTGGCTACGGAAAATAAAGGGGATTAATCCTGTATACGTTCTAAAACTTTTTAAAACACTGATTTTCAACATAGTTTAGCACAACAAACATTTCCAACATTAAAAATTTATGAACAAATACACCCCTCAACCACTACCATTCTTTTTTGTTAGCAAAACCGTACTAAAAAGCCGTGTGGCCGACTATCAAAAAAATAAGCTACCCTTGCTCAGCAAGGCCATTGGTAAACCCGAAACAAAAAGCATTTGGTATACAAAAGACCATATAGCTAAGCTATTAGCCGAAATAGAATACGCCAACGGCGACGGACTGCGATTATATTTTGGCACTTATGATGCCGAACATCCATCTTTTGCAGATCAGCAATGTATTTTAATGACAGTTACCAGAGAAGAATTCTTTGGAGATTCTGTGCGCCATATCGATATATTTTTGGAAGAGCAACCAAGTTTTGAAGCAAGAATTTCTATAACACGCGAATTTTCGGCCGAAGGTTCAAGTGAAAGAAATTTTAATTTTGGTTCACCCTGCCCCCCTGCATGTGACGAAAGCAGCCTTGGAGATTAAATACTGATCACAAGTAATATTGTATATTAGTAAATGCATAAACTATTGAACCACATTTACATATACCTTGTTCCATTAACGCTGAGTACAATTGCCAGCCTAAAAAGTTTTAGGCTGGCTACGTTTCGGCCATATTTACTATTTTCTGTATTTTTAATACTTACTTTGGCCGTTGAAATATTTGCCATATTATGGAAATGGCAATTATATCAAACTGCCTACTGGAACTACTCCAGATCAAATTTATTTATTTATTGTGGGTTCCTTACCGTCCGGTTAGTTTTTACGCTATCGATTTACTACCAGGTTATATACAGCAAAAGGGTAAAAAAAATTATAAAATACCTATCCATTCCCCTTATATCCTTCTTTATCATAAATTATTTCTTCATTCAAATGCCCAACCAGGTAAATACATATTCAATCATTCTTTTGCACCTAACTTCAATTATCCTAGCATTTATGTTTTTTAATCAGATATTAAAAGATAAAAAAATTCTCCAATTGAGTGCTCAGCCAATGATATGGATATCTTTGGGTATTTTCATTTATCATGCAGGAACTCTCCCCTATTTTATTTTCTTAAACTACCTGAATAAAGAATACGTTACGCTGGCTCTTTCACTCCTTAACATTAATCAGGTCCTAAATATTATCATGTATTCATTTTTCTTAATCGCTTTCTTATGCATCCCATATCATCAGAAGTAAGTGCAATTACCATAATTGTCTCAACGGTTTTACTATTACTTTTTTCAAGCGTAATTATCTATTTCCTTTTCCTATACCAGAAGAAACTATTTCTCCATCAAAAAGAAGTATTAGAACTCAGGGAGACCTTTAATCAAACATTATTACTCTCTAAGCTAGAGATCCAGGAGCAAACACTTGATCATATCTCAAAAGAGCTTCACGCCAATTTCAGTCATCTGGTTTCCTTAATCAATATCAACCTTTCAGAAATACTACCGCAAAGCACGGATACCATGAAAGATAATATCTCGGAAACAAAATCTTTAGCGAAGCAATTATTATCAGAATTAAAGGCATTAAGCGCAAGTTTAAACACCGATCATATTATTCATATTGGCTTTTCAAAAGCTTTAGACAATGAACTCAAACGGTTAATCAAAACAAAAAAATTTACGGTCACTTCGTCAAAAACAGGTGAAGAGTTCCGCCTACGCCCCGAACATGAAATCATATTATTCCGACTGTGCCAGGAAGTTTTAAATAACGTAATTCAATATGCACAGGCTAAAACGATCACAGCTAACCTGGTGTATTCCAAAAACCTTTTTAGACTCGAAATAATCGATGACGGTATTGGCTTTGACATTGAAGAATCGGATAGCCAACGGACACAGAAAGAAAGTACCGGCCTACCCAACATTAGAAAAAGAGCCCATCTTATTGATGCCAGTATTGATATTAAAAGTACAATAGGGCATGGAACAAATGTTACAATTACAATTCCAATCAATGAATATACTAAAGGACAGAAATACTATTAACCTTGGAATAGTAGACGATCACAATCTTTTTCGAAAGGGTTTGATCAAGCTTATCAATCTTGGTGATACAAACAAAAAATATAACATCTTATTCGAGGCAGAGAGCGGATTGGATTTGAAAGAAAAACTAAAAAAAGACGAGTTACCCGACATCATTCTAATGGACATAGACATGCCTGATATGAATGGGTACGAGGCTATAGAATGGCTGCAAAGAATTTATCCTTCTATTAATATACTCGTAATATCCATGTTTGAAACCGAAGAAGCGGTGCTTAGGATGCTCAGACTTAAAGTTAAAGGATATCTATCAAAAGATATTGAAGTTGAAGATATGCACATGGCTCTTGAAGCCATTTTGCATAATGGATATTATTATTCTGATTTTGCATCGGCAATCATTTCCCAGTCTTATGCACCCCTTGAAGGAGATGACAAAAAAAACATGTTGCACAATAAACCAAGTAGTTTCCTATCACAAAAAGATCGTGATTTTTTACAATATGTTTGTAGTGATATGACTTACCAACAAATAGCTGGAAAAATGTTTTTGAGTCCGAAGACAATTGATGGGTACCGTGAATCGCTTTTTCAGAAATGCGGTGTTAAAAGCAGAGTGGCCCTTGCACTTTTTGCTGTAAAACATGGAATAGTGGAATTATAGGCAGGTAGGGTGAGTTATATGTTTCCTAATACAATATATTTAAGACATTATTTCATAAACCCAAAACTGCTTTCCAAAAAAACGGCCTGACCATACTGGCCAGACCGCTTCGTTTTATGTATTTAAAAAAGATTAGAAACTATATCTCAATCCCAATTGCATCTGGTAACGTGAGGCAAAGAAATCTTTTGAATAAGAAGTAACATCTTTCTGTGCAAAGGTATACACCGGATATGTGGTTGGTGTACCTGCAGTAGACACCTTAATACCTACACTGGCCATTGAGTTATAGGTATTAGGAGAAAAATACTGAATACCCCAGTCTTTATTTACCAAATTGGTCAGGTTAATAATATCATAGGTTAAAGTCAGTACATGTGGGTGTTTCCCTTTTGCCACCTGGATATCCTGAGCGAAGCGAAAATCGGCCTGAACATTCCAGGGTGTACGTGCACCGTTACGTTCGGTAAAATCGCCACGACGGGTACTTAGGTATTTATCGTTATTGATATAATCATCAAATGCTGCAGCCTGTGCAATTCCTGTTGCGTTATTGGCAAAGAATTTCTGTGTTTCGCCTACCGCCGGAATATACAATAAACTTACGGTTTGGCCGGTTCCGTTAATACGGGTATTCACTAAACCCAGTGAATATGGCGAACCTGACTGACCACTAAAAAATAGCGAGAAGTTAGACACGTATTTACCATTTTTAGCCCAGTCTAACCTGTAATTGATGGTCGAGATAATCCTGTTGCGGATATCGAAGTTAGAATATGCTAATGCAGGCGTGTTCGGATTAAGGGCCTGATTCAATTGCCAGTTAGATTCCATTGAGTTACGGATACCATTGGCAATATCTTTCGATCTGCCGTAGGTATAAGCCACCATCATATCTAAACCTATAGGGAGTGATTTACTCACCTGAGCGGTTAAGCTATATTTATAACCTTTATCCGTGTTTGATAACAGGTAAGCATTGGTGTACAATGGATTGATTTTGGTACCTGAATAAATAGGCTGTTGTTTTTGGGTATCATAAGCCATGTACGTAGGATTATCAACATAGTTGATCTGTTGAAACTGTACATCTTTAATTACCTGGCTAAAAATCCCCTCTATGGTAAATTTCCACTGATCGTCTGTTTTATAATCGAAGGCTAAATTACTCCTCCATGCTTTTGGCATTTTAAAGTTGTTGTCAACTAAATCTACCTGGGTAGCGCCGTTTGCATCTTTAACATTAACACCTTGTTTGGTTACATAACCTGCTTCGCCATTACCCGTTAAAGCATCTTTAACCGGATCTGAACCAGGAGCCGGCGTTACGATTTTTGTAGGATCTGTATTTACATAAACATAGGACTTATCAAAAGCACCGTAGTTTACACCGTTATTGTAGTAAGCATAACCAATCCATGCAAAAGGAACGCGACTGGTAAACAAACCTGTACCACCGCGAACAATCAAACGCTGGTTGCCTAATGCGTCAAAATTAAAGCCTAAACGTGGCGAGATCTGAATCTTGTTCAAAAACTTTCCGGTAATTGATGATGGCTGAGTATAGGTATAAGTAGTTCCGTAATTTTTATCAACAGGAGAATTGGTTGTTTTTGTGCTTAATGAGGGCATATCCGGCAGGTTTGCCATATCGAAACGTAATCCCGGTGTTAATTTTAAACGGTCGCCCACACGAATTTCATCCTGACCGTAAACACTGTACATATTCACGTTAAACTGCGCCGTTGGATTAGCAAGAATGTTATCACGGCTATTATCGTCATAGTTATAACTGGTACGAACCCTATTTGGCTGGTTCGCCAGGAAATCGGCTATACTGCTGTAAGCCACACGGCCATTCCATGAGTTAACAAAACCATAATTAATGTTGTAAAATTCATTGTGCGTACCAAAGGTAAAAGTATGGTTGCCTTTGCTAAAAGTATAGTTATCGGTAAATTCGAAGGTATTCTGTTTCATGTTAAAAATACTCGCCTCGCGATCGGTACCTAAAAACAATGTTCCACCGTTCGAAGCAATTTCGATCTGCGGTAAAGCCGGATTAGAAAGCGGATCGCGGAAATCGTGAACCGTAGAATAACCGATAATTAAGTTGTTGGTAGCCGAATTTCCAAAACGTGTTTTCAGATCGGCAACAGTTGATGTCTGATTATTATTCTGTCTGAAATCGATCCCCCCAAACCTGAAGTTAGATTGGTCTCTTTCCAGATTTGTGGCTTTCGAAATAATGGTATTGTTTCTGATGGTTAACTGGTTGTTTTCATTGATATTCCAGTCTAGACGGTTGAAAAATTTATTCGATTGCGAATAGATATTGTAATCACCAAACGAACCAGCATCTATACCATAAGCATTTTTCATACGGTCTGAGATTTGCTGTGCCTCAGATAAGGTAAGCAATTTCATATCAGACGATCCTGCACCTAAAATTACCGGATCCTGGCGACGTGTAATTTCTTCATTGGTAAAGAAGAACAATTTATCTTTTATAATCGGAAAACCAACACGGAAACCAGTTTGGTAATCGTGAAAAGCAGAAGGCTCTTTACTGTTGTCGCCGATTTTATTTCTACCGATTAAAGAGGCGTTACGGCCATAGCCATAAACCGAGCCTACCACCTCGTTGGTACCACCACGCGTAACAGCGTTAATGCTTCCCCCTAAAAAGTTACCCACTTTAACATCATACGGAGAAAGTAAAACGGTAACATCCTGAATCGCATCCAATGAAACTGGGTTGGTTCGTGTACTGCTTCCAGGCATACCCGAGCTACCACTTTGCCCACCTAACGAAGGACTAAAACCAATGGCATCGTTATTAATCGCACCATCGATGGTTACGTTGTTGTACCTAAAATTGGTTCCACCGAAAGTGTTATCCTTACTTCCCTGTGGCGTAACCCGGGTTACATCCTGCAAACTGCGGTTCATGGTTGGCAGGGTTTTAATCTGCCCTTCGCCAATGCTGGTGCCTGCACCCGCTTTCGTCCCACCTTTTTGGCCCTTCACACTTACTTCGGCCAATTGATTACCTTGTTCATGAAGATCAAGATCGAACCTTACATCCGAACCTAAGGTTAAATAAATATTCTCTTTTACTACCGGACTATAACCAACAAAGGTTACGGTAATTTTGTATGGTCCGCCCGGGTTTAAATTGCCGATACGGTAAAGTCCATTCTCGTTTGATAAACCTTTAGATACGGTACCTGTTGGCACATGCACCATAACGATGGTTGCACCTGGGATAGTTCCCTTCTCATCTTTTATCTTTCCATTAATACTAGAAGTTGTAACCTGTGCCTGAGCAAATGCGAACAGGAGCATCAGGGTACTCACCAGGAATAGTATGCGTGATTTCATTTTCTGTTATTTTATTTTGGTACAAAACAACAGCCTTAATGTTAATTCAATATTAACACTAAATTAAGTTTAACACTACGTTAACAATTTGAAAATCAAATGAATACAATAAGAAAACAATTCCTTAACAACCCCTATTTCAGGCCGGAATATAATGAAGAATAGAAAGCGCAAAGGTGAAAAGGAAAGATGAAGATTTGATGAAGTTGGGGATAGTCCAAAGTCATTAGTCGGAAGTCCAAAGTCGATTACGGCCATGGGTTTGGAGCCAGGCGTTTGGAGCCAGGCGTTTAGCGTTGAGTAACCTTTTGAGTTGAGAGCCTGACCCTTAGCATTTAGCGTTTGGAATCGATTAACCAATTTAAATAATTAACCAGTTAACCATTACGCAGGTTTCTACACTATGCCAACCAATAAACGAATGACAAATGAACTAACAAACCCATTCATTATCTTTGCAGGCATGACAATTAGATTAGCCGTAACAGCCGATATTCCGAAAATAATGCACCTGGTAAGTAAAGTTGTACCCTTAATGCGTGCTGCAGGGAATTTCCAGTGGGGAGATGATTATCCGAACCCGGAAGTATTTGCCAGCGATATTACCATCGGTCAGTTATGGGTAGCTGAGCTGGAAGAGCAGGTTGTTGGCGTTTCTGCAATTACTACAGATCAAGATCCCGAGTATGCTGATGCAGGCTGGGACATTAACGAAAAAGCCATTGTTACACACCGTTTAGCAGTAGACCCTGATTGCCAGGGCATGGGTATTGCCAGGGCTTTGATAAACCAGGCCGAGGCGGTAGCAAAAGCTTCGGGTATTTCCATCTTAAGGGTGGATACCAACAGCGAAAATATGGCCACTCAGGCACTTTTCCCGAAGCTCGGCTATCAGTTTAGTGGCGAAATTAGCCTGGCGAAACGGCCTGGGCTCCGTTTCTTTTGTTATCAAAAATTATTGTAAGCATCGGCTTAAACTTTTAACAAAGCACGAAATGCCCTTGCGGCATAATACGATTGTGCACCATTGTGATACACGAATACATGATCGTAGCGGCGATCGCCAAAAAGGGCACCACCTAATTTTCTGATTGCAGGAGGCGTAACAATCCAGCTCGATGTTTTGGTATCGAATTTTCCGAGTTGTTGCAAAAAACGATATTGTTCTTCGGTTAAAATCTCTACACCCATCTCTGCAGCCATATCTATGGCATTATTTTCCGGCTGATGCTCTTTTCTTGATGTTAAACCTTCCAGATCATAACAAATACTTCTGCGTCCTTTAGGACTTTCTGCCGAGCAATCGTAAAATATGTATTCGCCCGTTTTTTTATCGAAATCAACAACATCAGGCTCGCCACCGGTTACTTCCATTTCATCGAGTACCCATAGTTTTTCGGGTTTAGCCTCAAGTTTCGCCTGTACTTTAGCCCATTCAAAACCCTTGTGGCGATTCATGTTTTTTTCAAAACGAACGCTTAAAGTATGGAGCAGTTCTTTGGCCTGCCCGGGTGATAACTCTTTTTTATTGCTATTTATTTTACTCATAAGTTTTATATTTCGGTTAAAAATTCTTTTACATCTTCAATCAACAACCCCTTTCCTGATTTAAAGCGGATGGCGGGACTGCAAACTGCCAGGAACCACAAGCCATTCCTTTTCTAATTTTAAAACGCCAATTTCCATGTGGAGCGCAATGCCTGTACAAAACAGTCAGTTTCTTCCCGTCTTCTGCTTGTACGCTTCGCTGCCTCGTTCCTCGTTGCTGCAGGGTACCGCTTCAACCGCCCGCCTGCTTCGGGCAGGGAGCTAAAGGGCCTACAACAGCAGCTCATTTTTATGGTTGCGGGCGCACAAACCCCTGTTTCTAAACCCGACAGCAGCGGGCATCCAGATTTTTCATCTGGATAAAGCGAATGGCGGGACGGAAAGCCTCCAAGAATTACTGCACAATCATTTCCAAATTTTAACACAAAAACATGTCTCGGCCTATTGGGATTAATCCCCACACACAAACTACTGATTCAGATCGCTGCTTCTATTCCACTTAGAACGACAAAACAGTGGCTCATGATGCCTATGGTAACTTTCAAACATCATGAACGGAGATTGTTAATCATTCAATCCTTTGCCGTTCAGAATGTGGGGCATAAATTTTTCAACCCTGGCCTCACGGGTTTTAGCTTGCTTGGGCGCAGTAAAATGAAGCAAATAAGCTCTCTGACGACCAGGCGTTAAGGCTTCGAATGCAGTTTTCAAATCCGGAATGTGATCCAATTTATATTGAAACTCAGCTGGAATGGCATACTCAGCAGTTTTTTTCAAATCTACTTTCAAACCAGCTCTCTCTACCTCAATAGCTTCCTCAATATAAGCCTTCAAAATGCTTTTCAGCTCTACTATTTCGAGGGTGTTGGTAAAACGTGCCTGTCTGGCCGACTGTACATTTTCGGTTTGCTGAATCAAAATCTCAGCGGTATCATTCAATAAAACGCCTTTAAAAAACAAAAACGCACAGTATTCCTTAAAATCATGGATTAAAACAATATTGCTGTTCTGCCAAGTATAACAGGGTACTCCCCATTTTAATTCTTCGCTAAGCCCACAATCTAATGCAATTGTTCTCAATAACAGCAGTTCTTCCTGCCACTTTTTGGCTTTGTTAAAATAAAAATCAACTTTTGGATTCGTTTTCATGTCGGTCGAATTTGTTTGTTCCTTTGCTTGTTCCTTACTTTCAATTATTTCAGTTACCTGAAATGATTTTTCGATCTGCAGGCCTGAAATACCACGACAATACCGTTAACACAAGTAGTAATAATGGGCCGAAGTAGGCTGAAACACTGGTATCGCCAATAGCCATGTGCGAAAAAACAGCACCAGACATAGCAAAGAAAAAGCCTGCATACGCCCATTCTTTCAGTAAAGTAAATTTAGGAATTAACACCGCAACCACACCCAAAATTTTCCAAATCCCTAATATAGTCAGGAAATAGATTGGGTAACCCAGGTGGGTAAATAATGCTACTTCTTCTTTCATTTTGATCAACTGTACGATTCCTGTTGATAACATGCCTAACGACAGCCACACGGTGGCAATCCAATAGATAATTTTGTTTGTCTTTGTCATGATGGATTATTTTATTTGTTTTACAATGTCTTCTAAACGGCTATGCGCCATGTTAATACCCTTTGCAAAAGGCAGCGATAATATTTGATCCCTTACCGCTACTGATTTGTAAATTACGTGCATGGTGAGTTTACTCCGATCATCGGTCAGTTTTTCGAAGGTTAAAAACTCGAGCTGAACCCCAAAAGGCGTCTGCTCCATTTCGAATGTGCGCGTAATTTTTTCCTCAGGCACAAACTCATGTATTACACCAGTGGCCACAAATGCCAGGTTTCCCTTGGCATCAGATGTTTCGAACTCGTAACTGCCATACTTTTTATTTTCAAGCTTCAATACTTTGGTTCCCATCCATTGTGTGATAATTTCGGGCTCAACGTAAGCCTTAAAAAGCAAGGCTACAGGTAACTCGAATTCTCTTGTCATGATCATTTCCTGTTTGCCACTTTCGGCATCAATTTTTGTTTTCTGCTCCATGTTATGCTATTTGCCTGGTTTGTAGTTTTTCATGATATCTTCCAGTTTATTAAATCTGTCATCCCACATTTTGCGGAATGGCTCAATAAAATCGGCAATTTCTTTCATTTTTTTCGCGTTGGTGTGGTAATGAATTTCCCTTCCATTTTGTTTTTGTTCTAACAACTCGCACTCGGTAAGAATTTGCAGGTGTTTTGAAACAGTTGGCCTTGCCGTGTCGAAATTAGTAGCTATTGCGCCAGCGGTCATCGATTGCGAAGCCACCAGCAACAATATGGCCCTTCTGGTAGGATCGGCAATGGCCTGAAATACATCTCTTCTTAAATTCATTATGTAGCTATTTGACTACAAATATAAATGTAGCTATTTGACTACGCAAATTTTTTAGCATTTTTTTTTGAAATCAGCATTGGTAGTATTTTTGAAGCAGTCCACGTTATCCGCTAATTCCGATAAATCGGAACCGCTACTACTAGGTTTATGAACAAAAGTGTGTGCAAAAAACCACCAAAGGCCCGAATACCTAGTTTACCTTGACCGGGTATCGGTTAACGTTTTCAGAAAAGCAATAAGTTTTGTTTTTTCAGATTTGCTTAATCCCAATGGGTCAGTTCCCAGCGTTTGGTTATCCGGACCTATTTTCCAGCCTGCACCACCGCCATCATTATAAAAATCGACAACCTCTTCTAAGGTTTTAAAAACACCATTATGCATGTAAGGTGCTGTTACTGCAATATTCCTAAGGCTTGGTGTTTTAAAGGAGTGTTTCAGGATATCAATTTTATACCGGTTGTATTTGCCCAGATCAGCATCCAGTTTAGCTGTCTTTTTATCTGCACGATCCGGAACACCGAGTACTTCAGATTCTGATTCAGCAAAATAAGGTGGCGCTACGCCATTAAATAAAGGTACGTAATGGCAGGTGCCACATTTTGCCTTACCCATATAAATGTTAAATCCCGCCTTTTCTGATTCAGAAAGCGCCTTTTCATTGCCTTTCATATATTGGTCGAACCTGCTATTTAAGCTCACCAAAGAGCGGATATAAGAAGCCAGGGCATTGGTTATATTATCGACCAAAATAGATTTAGCATCAGGGTAAGCGTTATTGAACAATCTGGCATATTCGCTGTCCTTATTCAATAACAGCACAGCTTTATCCAAAGAGCCCCCCATTTCGGTGGCATTATGCACTACATCAAAAACCTGCTCTTCTAAAAACACCGCTCTCGAGTCGTAAAATTGTTTGGGTTGGAAAGCCGCATTAAGCAACGTTGGGGCATTACGGGCCGTAGTTGATTTCTGATCAAACGCAATACTTTTAGGCAAAGCATCTGTAAAAGCCATGGCGGGGTTATGACATGAAGCACAGGAAACCCGGTTATTTCCTGAAAGGATTGGATCAAAAAAGAGTTTTTTGCCGAGTTCTATTTTTTTAGGCGAAGGCGCGGATGCTACATTCAGTCCGAAAATAGCGGGATCGAAACTATCCATGGCAAACAGCGAAGCTGCGTTGGTATTAATGCGCTCAGATCTTTGTTGTAATACAATGCCCAATTGTTTTTGAAATGCCAAAAAAGAACCTGATAATGGGTTGGCGAAGTTTTTAATAAATAACAGCCTGTCGAATTTATTGAAATTATCATTCTGCTTTAAATAATCCCTGGATAGCTGAAGTTTTGAAAGTAAATTATTTTTTGCCTGGTTTTCGGGCTTGTTGCTATCAAAAAACGATACACATGCTGACAAACCACTTAAAACTGCGCCGGCCTCTGGCAAAGAATGATAGGCAACCGGTGAATCAAAACCACTTATACCTTGTGCAATGATGCGGTAAATTTCATAACGCATGGCTTCGAAAATATATTGATCCTGAAAGCCTAATGGATATTGCTGATTAAGAATTTTCAGGAAATTCTCTTTCAACAACTCAATATTCTTAATGAGTGCTACCGCTTCTTCAGGCTTGAAATCTGGAAATATCATTTCCTCAATCACCTGATAACCTTCGGGATCCAGGGTTTTTAAAGAATTTTCGCCATCGCTAAAAGGTAAAGCCGGTCCATTAATCTGCCTGGCCAGATAAGGATAATAATACTCGGTTAAAAACTCAATTTTTTTAAACTGAAGCCTGCTATTTCTGAATGAGTTTTGAATACTTTTAGCATCCCCTGTTTTTACGGCCAACGTTAAATCGTCTAACGATTGAATAACATCCTTTAAACCCGCTTTAAAAAAATATTCGGTTTGAGCATGCGCCGTGCGCACATCATCCTTTTTTACGGCATAGATATTACACAGGCTTACAAAAGCCGCCACAACCAGGAGTATTCTAATTTTCATTACTCATATAAAGGTTATAAATTTAATTTTATAAGTTTATAAATACTAAAAACAGTTAATAATCAATACAAAAAAGTTAATATGCGGTTTATTATTAGACAAATACTGATGTAATTTTATTCTTCACCTAATCCTAACAAAAACTAAACATAATTAAAATGATCAAAACTTACCTAATTCCCTTAGGGCTTAGTAGGTTTGTAATGTCATTAAACAAACAGCTGTTTCCGCTCTATGAAAAAAATCTACTTTAGTTACCTGGTATTGGCAATATTGTCGTTAATCTTTAGCGCAAAATTGCAGGCACAAATTACCACTTTCATCCCATTTGGTGCTAACTGGAATTATTTAGACAATGGAACTGATCAGGGCACGGCCTGGCGCAGTGCCTATACCGAAACCTGGAGTAGTGGTAGTGCGCCGTTAGGCTATCCAACCAATAAACCCGTTACCACTACGGTGAGTTATGGCTCCAACGCCAGCAATAAACCTGTTACCACTTATTTCCGCAAGAAAATAAATATTGCCAATGTTTCGCTTTATAACAACATTGTTGGCACGGTTAAACGCGATGACGGCGTGGTTGTTTATGTTAATGGTACTGAAGTATATAGAAATAACGTGGGTACCGGCACCGTTACCTATACTACACTTGCTCCGGTATATTTAGAATATACGGATCTGCTCACATTTAAAGTACCTAAAAGCCTTCTGAATAATGGCGACAATTATATAGCGGTTGAGATCCATCAGCAAAGTGTGAGCAGCAGCGATATTTATTTTGACCTCGAACTTAAAAACATTCCTGAAAGCAATATTTTACCTTATGGTTCTGCATGGAAATACCTGGATAATGGTACCGATCAGGCGGCTGCCTGGAGAAGTAACAGTTTTGACGATACCAGCTGGACCACCAACACGGCAGCTTTTGGTTACTCGGCAAGTAACTTAACCACAACCGTAAGTTATGGAGGCACTTCAAGCGCAAAATACATCACTACCTATTTCCGCAAGAAAATAAATGTATCAGACATTAACAACTATGCTAAATTTAATGCCAGCATAAAAAGAGACGACGGCGCCATTGTGTACGTAAATGGCACTGAAGTATATAGAAATAATATCGCAGCAGGAACAGTTAATTACACCACCCTGGCTAGTCTTGGAGACGATGGCGCAAGCCCGCAATCCTTTACCATTCCGGCTTCAGCCTTTGTTACCGGCGATAACTACATTGCAGTAGAGGTTCACCAGCAAAGTGCTAGTAGCAGCGATATCTTTTTTGACATGGAGATAAAAGGTGAGTATAAACCTAGCGGGATACCGCCATTGTTAATTGCTTCTTCTCCGGCTGATGATCTAACAAATGTTGCAACCAGCAGCAATATATCCTTAACCTTTGATCAGAATGTGGTTAAAGGAACAGGTAATATTATCCTTAAAAATGGTGGAATTGTATTGCAAACCATCGATGTAAATTCGACGGCTGTTAGTATTTCGGGCAGTGTTGTAACCATTAATCCGGCAGATTTTCCATTTAATGCGGCGATTAACCTGGAGATGCCAAAAGGTGTTTTTCTGGCTACTTCGGGCAGCAAACCAACAGATGCCATTATAGATTCGAAAACTTATAATTTTGGCGTTGTCTCGCAACAAACAGAACCGCTTACCTTTTTCCCTTTTGGTACATCATGGAAATACCTCGATAATGGCTCTAACCAATCGAACCTGTGGACCTCTGTAAATTACAATGATCTGGCCTGGCCTGGAGGCCCGGCACCTTTAGGTTATGCCAGTAGTGGCGTATTAACAACAGTTGGTTTTGGCGGTAATTCATCCAGTAAGTATGCAACAACCTATTTTAGAAAAACATTTTCTATTCACAATCCTTCGCAATACCTGCAAATTACCGGAAGAATTAAAAAGGATGATGGAGCAATTGTTTATGTTAATGGAACAGAAGTATACCGGGGCAATTTACCCACTGGCACGGTTTCTTATACTACACTGGCTTCTGCTTTAGGAAATAATACCACTATTAACGAGTTTCTGATTGATCCTGTTTTGTTAAAAGATGGGTTAAATACAATTGCGGTTGAAATTCATCAGCAAAGCATCAGTAGCAGCGATATTTTTTTCGACATGGAACTTAAGGGTTCTACCCTACCACCGGCGCCCGCTATAACACGGGGACCGTATTTACAAATGGGTGGGCAGAATAGTGCCACTTTAAGGTGGAGAACAAACATCGCTACCGACACAAAGGTTGCATATGGTACTGCACAAAATAGCTTAACCAGTAGTGCCAGCAATGCTACGTTAACCAAAGAGCACGAAATTAGTATTACCAACCTCACTGCCGATACCAAATATTTTTATAGTGTGGGCACCGGAACTACGGTTTTAGAAACCGGGGCTAATAATTACCTGCGTACAGCGCCATTGGCCAATACAACCAGAAAAATCAGGGTTGCCGCTTTTGGAGATTGCGGAAATAATTCGACCAACCAAAAGAATACAAAAAATGCATTGTTGAACTATTTGGGCAGCAATCCGACAGACGTGTGGTTGCTGTTAGGCGATAATGCTTATGAAAGTGGCCAGGATGCGGAATACCAGACCGGTTTTTTTGATATCTATAAAGATGATCTGTTAAAGAATGTATACCTGTATCCATCGCCAGGCAATCACGATTATGCCAACAGCGGTAGCAGACAGGACGACCATAACATTCCTTACCTGAGCAATTTTACCATGCCGAAAAACGGAGAATTGGGTGGAGTAGCCTCAGGCAAGAAAGAATATTATTCCTTTGATTATGGCGATATTCACTTTGTGGCACTCGATGCCTATGGACAAGAGGACAACAAACGTTTTTACGATGCCGGAAGTACGCAGGCTGCATGGTTAACCAGCGACCTGGCGGCCAACCAGAAAAAGTGGACCATCGCCTTTTTTCACCACCCGCCTTATACCAAAGGCAGCCATAATTCTGATACAGAGAGTGATTTAGTTGCGATTAGACAAAATCTAATTCAAATACTGGAAAACAAAGGCGTAGACCTGGTTATTAATGGCCATAGCCATGTATATGAAAGATCATTGCTATTGAAAAACAATTATGGATTGTCCAGCACTTACTCTGCAACCAACCATGCGGTAAGCACCTCTTCTGGCAGATATGATGGCACAACTAATTCTGGCCCTTATATTACCACATCGGCCAAAAATCAACATGGTACCGTTTATGTCGTATCTGGCTCTTCAGGCAAGGTTGGAGGTCAGGCCAATGGTTATCCACTTTCTTTTATGCAGTATTCGAACAATACCGTTGGAGGCAGTTTCGAGTTTGAGGTTGAAGGAAACAGGCTTGATGCTAAATTTATCATGGCCAACAATACCGTTGCAGATCAGTTTACCATCATGAAAGATGTAAACAAAACAACAAACATCACTATTGAGCAAGGTCAGCCGGCAACACTAACCGCATCATGGATAGGTAATTACAAATGGAATACCGGCGAAACAACAAAATCGTTAATTGTAAACCCAACCGTAGGGCAACATACTTATACGGTAACCGACAATATTGGCGGTACCACCTACCTCACCGATACCTATAACATTACGGTGGTAGCCAATACATCACCACAAGCCCTTGGCAAGTTGAGTACAAAAATGTTAAGTAATTCGGTAAAACTTTCGTGGAATACCACCAGCGAGCAAAATACCTCCCATTTTGATGTACTAAGGGCCGATGAGCAAAAGAAATTTCAGGTTATTGGAAAAGTAAATGCGAAAGGAAATTCGGATGTTAACCTGAATTACAGCTTTGTCGATTTAGCACCTTTGGCTGGCAATAATTATTATCAGGTTATAAAACAAGAGGTTGATGGCAAAAAGCAAAATTCGAATTTAGCCATCGCCAGCAATGCAGAAAACAGCCTCAACTTTAATATTAAACAGGTATCGAAACAAGAAACAACCCTAAGCATTTTTGTAGCCAACAACACCAAAACCAAAATAGATGTAGTTGGTTTAACTGGCCGTCGGTTGGGAACAGTTTCTAAAGAACTGGAAAAAGGTTACAATACTGTAGTTATCCCAGCAAATTTAGAGTTAGGCGTAAATATAATCAGTGTAACCACTGACAGAAACAAGCTCAGCAAAAAAATTGTTTATACCGGACAATAGCAAAACATGTACGATTATAGCTGTCAATCGGAAAAAACCAGCAAATAACGTATCTTGTATGGGGTAATTATCAATCAGTGTTTATGGACATGCTTCAAGAACTCGCTATACAAATAGAGCTTCATTCGGTAGCAGGTATAGAAGCATGTTTTAAAAAGGGCGTAAATCCCAATAGCCTTTTCAAAGGAGAACCATTGATTTACGAATTAACTAGCGAATACACCCGCAGCCCCAGGTTTAGCAACTGCGTAAAAACCTTTGTTAATTATGGTTTGGAATTTGACGATCCCATACTATTGTCGGTGCTGCTGGATGATGCAGAAATTTTGGATGCTCAACTAAAAAGCAATCCCGATGCACTGAATAACCGGTATACATTGCGATGCGCATACACGCCCTTTTTTGAAGTAACGTTATTGCATATCTGCGCAGAATTTAATCATGTTGCCTGTGCCAAAGTACTGGTAAAACATGGCCTGGATGTTAATGTACCGGCCGGAACCAACCCTGAAGGATTTGGCGGACAAAGTCCAATCTTCCATACGGTTAACCAAAATGGTGATCAATCTGCCGATATGCGAAATCACCTGCTCGAACAATCTGCAAATCTGGAAATGACCGTTGCGGGTTTGATTTGGGGTGAAGGTTATGATTGGGAGACGCTTATTCCATCCGTAAATCCAATCAGTTATGCAATGATGGGGCTATTACCCCAAATGCACCGAAACCAAATGGTAATTGCAAAAGTAATTACTCAATTGATGGAAAAGCGATACGGAATAAATTATACTCCACAAAATATTCCCAATAAGTATTTGGGCTAACCGTTAAACTTTTATAAAAAAACCGCAAAAGGAAATATACAGGATAAATTTCCTTTTGCGGTAAATAGATGCAATACTTAGTTATTTTTTTTCGCTACAATTAATTGTGCACTATGTGGTGGCAAATCATTAATTACATACTCTTTTTCAAAAGTACCAATGGCTTTGCCTGTCCATTTATTGCTTAAAGTGTATTTTCCAGCAGGTAGTTTAATTTTACGACTAACCGGGGCATCACTTGCATTAAACACCGCGTATTCAATACGATCTTTAAAATTAATCGTACCTACTTCAAATTTTTCGTTTTCAAATCTGGCTGATTTTCCTGTTGGAGGAATCATTTTTTTAAGTATTGCCAGTCTTTCTGGCTTAATCGTAGTCAGATCATCGCCACTTAACAACATACCGCCTGAGGCATACACGGTTGTTGCGTGATATAGAAATTCATTTTCGGGCAATACAACTTTCTTGGTTACGGAAGCATTACCGCCTTGATCCATTACATCTTCGGCACTATTGTCCGTTAAGAGAATACAATCAGGATCGTTCCACCATAACCTTCCGTTCTGCCAGCCTCTAAGCAGGTTTTCTCTTCCAATATTCCTAAACGATTTCCAATCGCGCCAGGTATCCATAGAACTTCTTGATCCATGAATTAAACCCAACGAACCCCATATCGGGTGGTTACAGCCCAATATAAAGGCATTACCAGCGCCCTTAAGTATAGCTTCCATGCCCCTGCGATAAGCCTCAATTCTGGTTGCCTTTTTATCATAATGTACGCCACCATGAATAGCACCCCAATAGTTGGCATCGAGTTTAAAATAGGTAACGCCCCATTTTTCGCGCATGGTTTTAAAAAGTTCGGTAAAATATTGCTGAACTTCCGGGTGTGTACCATCCAATACATACCATGGTCCTAAACGCCAGCCGCCAAAACCAATTTTATCAGAACGTAAGGATTTGCCAGCTTCGTCCTTAACAAACCAATCGGGGTGTTTTTTGAACAATTCAGATTGCGGACTGGCCACAAATGGTGCTACCCAGATGGCTGGTTCCAGACCTTTATTTTTAATATCATGCAGTACCTGAGCAACATCACCACCAAAAGCTTTTCCTTTTTCCAGCCAATCGCCCATCAAAGGCTGATAGCCATCATCAATCTGTATGTATTTTAACTGTGGCAGATTTTTGGCAATCCAGTTGGTATTATCTGATACATTTTTGGCTGTAACTGCTGGTCCGAAGCAGTACCAGGAACACCAGCCCATTGGCACAGGATCGTGTTTTAACCGTGGATGGTGTTTAGAAATAGCTTCTGTTAAACGGTCATAGTTTTTCTCCCTGTCCTTACTGGTGGTAGCCAAAAACTCTTCCAGGTTCCAGGTTTCGCCGGGTTGTAACAACAGGTTTTCGCAATCGAGCGAAATACGAAGGCGTTTGGCATCGAAAGAAAATCTGGATATAAACCTGTTACAAGATGTGGTAGCCAGTAAGACTCTGCTATTTTCAGGTAATTGCAGGGTTAACATACCATAAGCTGTACGTAAATTTTCAGGTTCAGGGATTTTATAGTGGCTTCTGTCATTATAGGTCCCCCAATCTTCGGGTTTTCCCAGTGTACCGCCTATCTGTTGTAATTTCTGAAAACCTTCGCCATATATTTTGGTGGTATCGGCCAGTTGATGCTGAAGATCGAATACGATTACTTCTTTTACCTGTAACGGTTTGTCTGATGTATTTTTAACGGAAAGTGCACATAAATCGCCACTCCATTTCCGATTTACCACGAGTGCATCAGCCACTGTACCATCAGTTAGGATAACTTTGGCCGGTGCATCTTTTAAATGTTGTATAAATTCGTTGTTATCAACACTACAAGACAGACTAAATACTCCAAAAGCGGTGAAAAGGATGAGGCTTGCTAAATATTTTTTCATCTAATAATAATTAAGTTTTAATTTAAACTTAGAACTGTTTTTTTAATCAATTTCTTATTCCACTACCATCCAGGTGTTCCCATTTGCAGGTATTGTAACTTCAATTAGTGCCATACCATCTTTATCAACCGCTACAGGTTTCGCTAGTCTGCCTTCTATACTGATGTTTGCGCTGTTACTTATCCCTGTATAATAAAGCGGGAGTTTAATCGCTGTTGTAATCGGTATATCAAGCGGATTGTACAATATAGCAAAACCTTTTTCCTTTTTTGCCAAAGGATCTGCATGTAATATTCCATCCCAGTCGCGACCCGTTGGCCTGCGCAAATGAATGATATCTGCATTTAAAATATCCCTGTATTTTTTATAGTGGCTAATATTTTCTTTCACCAGGTTTTTGGTGGCTTCGGTATCGTATAGGCGGTTGCCACGGTAACAAGCCTGCACACCGCTGCCATAGTTTTGCTGCATGTGGGCAGCATATTCTTTAAGATGTTCGGAAAGGGGCTCGAGCGTAGCTGCTGCACCACCACCCTGATATTCGGTAAGTGGCACAAAGGTCCAGCCCATAGAGGGGGTGCGTACCCAGGTACCATCATATAAATTTTGGCGCCCCAAGATAATTTGCTCTGCCCTGGGCAGCGACCAGTTTACTTCCCTATAACCGATGCCGGTTTTATTAGCGCCGTTAAGCATATAAAAATCGGGCGTATTCAGGTAAATATCCTTCGCCAGCATCCACTGATAAAGACCTGTTGATTGTTTCCACTGGTTCCATTGCGAATCGAAATAGTCTTTGTGGCCCGGGTGGTCTTTTGAAGCACAAAAATCACCGGGATAAGGTCCATCATGCTCCAGTAAATCAAAACCTGTATATTCAAAAAATTGCTGAATTTTTTTCAGATAGCTGATTCCCCACTGGCTACCGAGACAGGGCGCATTGTTAAAAGTAGTGCCGCCGGGTTTACCTGTTTTTAAATTAATGACATCATTCTGCGGATCGATGCTACGACTTGAAAACAATGAGTAACCGCCTATTTCGATGCCTTTGCTGTGCGCATAATCTGCAAGCATTTTATATTTATCGAGGTTTTCTTTTGATACATTTTCCATATTTAAGCCGCTGCCAAAACTAAGAATGATCATTTCATACCCCGTGGCTACACATTGATCTACAGCATCTTTAACCACTTCCGGTTTGGTAGAAGTGAGGTGCATGAAGATGGGGTTTTCGGTAACCCAGGGTGCCAGCGCACGATACATTTTGCGGCGGCTTAGGGTATTGCGCTCCCGATCCGTGCCATCCATCAGCAGGGTATAAGTGTTAAATCCCTGCCAGCGCTGACCGTTTTGCAAAACCTGAGAAGGGCCATTTTTGGGGATGCTTTTAACAACACAGGGGGTTTGTAATAAGTAATTCACCTGTGAGGTATAGGCACTGTCGCGCTCCCAGCTAATCGACTGATCGCTTTCATCATAGATCATACCTCCAAAAGCGTAATCGTTTTCTATATAAAAATTGGGTTTGCTCCAACCGGCGCCAGGACTCGGTACCGATACAAAATTTTCTTTTTCGGGATAAGCAATGATTTCACCCACAAAATGATTTACCTTAATTTCTTTACCACTGTTATTGGTAACAGATATGGTTTTAGTTACCAAAGGAAGATTGTCGTAAATTTTATGGTGCACTTTTACCACTACCCCTTTTTTATCAGGATGTGTGAAAGAAAGTATCAATTCTTTACCGGTTGCTTCCCACTGCGTAACAGGCAGCCATCTTTTGGCTTTCCATTGCAGCAAGGGTTGTATGGCCTGTATAGTGATATCGCTTAATTGAAAAGACCCAGCCGGGCTGTACATATCCTTTAACCAGTCGTGGAGTAAATAACCACGGTTTACTTGGCCTGCAAGACCGCCTATTTCGTAAGTTTCTCCATCTATCGTAACCACGGCTTCTGGCTGTACAGCACGAATAAACTCCTCTCCTGTTACCAGGTTTTTTAAACTTGTTGTAGCGGCATTTGGCGAGATGGTAATGGTGCGGCTTGCCAGGCCATTACTGATTATAATTTCGTTATGACCTATCCGCTGTATTTTCGCCTTTTCAGCAGGTTTTTGGATCAACCAATCTGTTTTAGCTACTTCGGCTACATAGTTTGGTAATTTTTGCAATGCTGATGCCAGGGGCTTAGTTAAAACGTTGAGATTATTTTTTGCATTATAATTTTCGTTAACCAATTGGGGCACAAAACCCGGGCTTGTGGTAACGTAAGCATTTACCCAATTGGCTACATCTCCACTAATGCCATCGCCGGCATCGCTAACGGTAAAATTTAAGATCGCTATCCCTGAAATATCAACATCAATGTGTTTGGCTTGATCTCCCTGTTTCATTACTCCGCTGGACCATATTTTCTTTCCATCGCCAATAAGGGTAAAAACAACACTACCTGGTGCAATTTCCTGCAGTGAAGTACCAATGCCGATCAATACTTTTTTACCGATAATGTTAGCTGATTGATAAAAAACCTTGATGCCATCGGTACGGGCAATCGATTCGATATTAGGTGCATTCAGGTTGCGGTTAGCGCGATCATCCACACCAACATCGGCTATAAATTTCAAGCCTTTTTTACCCACATCAAGAAAGCCGGAAGAGGGTGCCTGCACACTAATCCCCTCATTGTATTTTTTACCGGCAATAACCATGGCTTTGCCCAGCATAGATTGATTTACCATTGGCGAAAACACCTCTTGCTTAATTAAACCGGTATTCATTTTGGCTAAAGCATATTTCTGGGCATAACCTTTTACAAAAGGGCAAACCATTAAAAAAAGCAATACTATTTTATATCTTATTTTACTCATTATCATTTGGTTATATTAAAATAGCATAAATATGATCTATTTTAATTTTAAATATTTTAGCAACCTTACGATGTGTACGCATCGTAAGGCATTTTAATATTATTCGCTATTCAGCTAATTTATTGTAAGGGATCAAAAGTACCTCCATCCCAGCCCTTGGTTTGCTGCAGGTTAGGATTTTTTTGCAAATGGCTTTGCGGAATGGCATAGAAATAGTACTCATCTTTAAAGTTGATGGTGTTGGTTAAATCTATTGGAAGCTCTGTTTCCTTAAAATAATCGAAATAGTTTGTTTTTAGATTAATCGTTCCAGTGGCATAGGCTGTGAAAAAATCTTGGGGTTTACCATCGAATTTAATCAAGGTAGCATCGTAACCGGTGCGTTTTTTCCCATTCAGTAACGATGCATATAACCTGCGCCGTCTAAGGTCCTGCTCTCTTTTACCTTCAAAGGCAAATTCTAACAGGCGTTCATCTAAAATGGCCTTACGCATTTCGGTCTGGGTCATCCCTGCTTTTAAGCCATACAGATTATTGGCAGCAGCATCTATACCGGCACGCTTTCTGATTGCAGTAAGCATATCGTAACCAATTTGAATGTTACCAATTTCGTTTGCTGTTTCAGCATAGTTGAGCATTACCTCGGCAAATCTTATTTCAATCCAATCTGTACCACTTGTAGAAGCCTCAAAAGGTTTATAGGCTTCAAAAATTCCTTTTCTACTATAAAAGCTGGTACCGGTTCCACCTTGTGCTTCGGCACCTTTAAACGTCCACTGGGTTCGGCCAGCCTTACCAGATAATTCCCAAATATCGCCATTATGCACTACCGTTGTTGCAAAACGCGGATCTCTGTTTACCCAGTAGGCTTTAGGATCGTATCCAGAATTAGGATCGGTTATCGGCAAACCGTTTTTCATCGGAAATGCATTGACCAATTGCAGTGTTGGTTGATCACCACCTGTAAAGTTCTGCGACTCCTCCAAAGGCCTTACTGAGGCATCGCGGGTTTGAAAACGACCAGGATTATTGAAACGGGTAACCAGTATGGCTTCCTTATTTCCATTACCCTCAATAAACCACAGACCGGCAAAACTAGGCATTAATGCTGCACCTTGCTGGGTCAAAACATCCATAGCGGCTTTATTGGCATCAAAGGCGGTTTGCCATCTGGTTTGCTGTTGCACTGGGGTAAATTGTTCTGAAGCATAATGTAACAATACACGTCCTTTAAAAGCCAAAGCCGCACCTTTTGTGATCCTGCCTTCATCGTCAGTAGCCCATGAAACAGGCAATAACGTACTGGCTTCATCTAAATCTTTTGTAATTTGAGCTATACATTCTGATGTTTTATTTCTTTTTACATTTAAATCCTCTTCTAACGACTGAGGAGTGAGCACCAAAGGCACCCCACCATAACGGCTTACCATTTGGAAATACACCCAGGCCCTTAAAAACAATGCCTGGCCTCTTAATTTATTTTTATCATTTTGCTGATAGGGCGTGGTTGGCAATTTCTGCAAAAGCAGGTTAATGCTTCTAATAATATCGTAAGCCTTATAAGTAGTCCAAAAATCAACAGAGTTAATGGTTAGCTGTCCATACATTACACCGCCGCCGCCGCCAGCCTCATCTGAATTATGATTTAGCGGATCGGGCCAGCCCGGTAATGTGCTAAAATAAATGTTGTTTAAAAATTGTGTGGTGAGGGTAACATCAGTCCAAACCAAATCTTCAGGTATAGCCCCTAAGTCGCGTTTATCCAATACCTTCTTACAGCTTTGCAAAGCAACAAGCACCATCAAAAAGCCTGTAATAAGCGCTAGCCTATTTATTTTATATATTGATACTCTATTCATAACGTATTTAATAATAGGTTTATAATGTAACATTTACACCAAAAGTATAATTTCGGTTAAGCGGATAGGCCAACATTGATTGTGCTTCGGGATCGTAATATTTGGTTTTGTTTTTGAACAGGAACAGATTTGATCCATTCAAAAAGAACCTAATATCTTTAAAGCCTATTTTGTTAATGACTTTAGCTGGCAAGGCATAGCCTAAATTGATATTTTTTAAACGGATAAATGAAGCATTATCTAGCCAAAAGGTTGATGCGCTACCACTCCCTCCCTGATCAGAATACAGCGGATAGGCAGCATTAGGATTATCTGGTGTCCAGTGGTCTTTCCAAAATTCGGCACTCCCTGCCTCTGGGGATACATATTGTGCATTGTTTAATGCAGGTCTTATTTTGTAAAAATTACCTGTACCTTGTATCAATACATCAATACTGAACGATTTCCAGTTGGCACCCAAAGTTAAACCATAGGTGGACGGTGGGGTTGAATATTTACCAATAAATTCCTGGTCGTTACCATCAATTTTCCCATCTGGGGCATCGCTGGTCGCTCCTCTTATATCTTTAAAGTTCAACATACCCAAGCGAGGGGTTGCCCCGTTAATGGTATAACCGGCCGGTAGTGCATTAAGATCGGCCTGGGTGCGGATAATATCAGTAGCGATAAGCCCCGTAATACCGCCTGTAGGCCTGCCAATCAGATTTTGATAAGCTCTTGTACCCGGAGCCTGATTAATACGCACCTGTTTATTTACCGCATAACTGTAATTAATCCCTGCATTTAGACTGAGGTTATCATTAACTGCTTTTTTATAGTTAAGGGCAAATTCGTAACCACTTGATTCCATTACTCCAAAATTGATCAACGGATAGAATGCGCCCCAGGTTGTAGGAACACTAGCGCCAACATCACCTAGAATATCGGTTCTCTTGTTCATAAAACGGGCTGCAGATAACGTTGTACTGTTATTGAATAAAGTGGCATCAAAACCAAAATCTATCGAACGTTTCTTTTCCCAGGTTATATCCGCATTTGGGTAGGTACCTAAAGCAATTCCATTGTTCACATTACCACCAAAAATGGGACCTGCGGCAGCCTTACGATAATATTGTGCCCATTGCAGGTTGGTTATTCTGTTTCCGTTAACATCTAAGGGTTCAGCCCCGGTAAAGCCTAATGATGCCCTGAATTTAAGATCGTTCACAAACTTTACATTATCTTTAAAGAAGGTTTCATCGCTAATACGCCAGCCCACAGAAACTGATGGAAAAAAAGCATAACGGTTAGTAGGTATAAAATACCTCGACCCTTCGTAGCGCATGCCCGCCTCCAATAAATATTTACCCGCATAGTTGTAGCCTAAACGTACAAAACTGCCCAAACGGCCATCATCAAATTCATTGCCACCTAAACTGTAATATAAAGGATTGCTACTGGCCAGGTTTAACTGATCGAGATCGCGATTGAGCACAAATTGATTTTGGGCATAAAAATTATCGTTATTGGTTTCGCTCTGCTCATAAACAGCAGTAGCCGATATGTTATGCTTTCCAAAAGATTTGTCATAGTTGATGTAAAAATTCAACTGATAAAAACTTGATGCATTATAAACCTCCTGTAGGGTATTGCCATCATTCCTGGTTTGGGTTTGGCTAAAGTCTATCTGATCGCCTACTAAATGGTTCTTAGAACCCGCTTTATTAAAAATATAGAGCTTGTAAGGCTGATTTAATAATTTTCTAAAATCATGGCGTGTATAATTAGCGAAGGTGGCACGTAATTTTAAACCATCAACCAATGATGATAAGTTGTAGTTCACATCTACCAAAGCCTGATAATTACTCCATTTTTTGCGGTTATAACCAGTGTTGCCATTTATCACCTCTCCCGGGTGCCATTTCATAAAATTACCAACAGGATAATCTTTTCCATTTACATTAATATAATCGGGGGCCATTCTACCACGGGTAAGCAAACCCTGATATAAGTTGGGCATATCATCATTATCGTTATCATATAACCAAAATGGTTTTTGATCATTTCTAATGTCGGTTGTTAAGTTGAGTGCAATATTTAAATCTTTGGTAATATTGGCATCCACCTTTGCCCTGATGTTATATTTCTGATAATCCACATTATCAAAAGAACCTGTTCCCTTGTAATAAGAACCGCTTACAAAATAATTTACCTTATCACTGGCACCTGAAATGTTTAACGTGGTACGGTATTCAGTTGGTCTTTTATAATATTTCTCCACCAAATTCACATCATTATTTTTCCAGTATTCCAACTCATCTGGTGCGTAATATCTTGCATCAGTGAGGTAGGCATTAGGATCAAGATTGCTATACCTTAGATAATCGTTCGAATAGATGGCTTCATCATAAGCACTTAAGGTTTTTGGTTGGATCGTAGCCTCACTGATACCATAACTGGAAATAAGATTGATTTTTGGTGGGCCAGTAACACCTTTCCTCGTGGTAACTACAACCACACCATTTGCTCCACGTACACCATATGCCGCAGCAGATGCGCCATCTTTCAATACTGAAATATTTTCGACCTCAGAGGCATCTAAACCATCAAACGCAAACTGGTCTGAAATAACACCATCAATTACGAAAAGCGGTGGCTGCGATGGGCCAAAGCCATCAAATGCCCTTACCCTGATGCTTGATGCCTTCCCGGGTTTACCTCCACTTTGGGTAACCACCAAACCAGGCATACGCCCAGCCAGGCTCTGAGAGAGCGTAGCATTTGGTACTTCTACCACCTGTTTGGCATCAATTGCGCTTACACTTTGCAACAGGTTTCTTTTTGAACTTTTCCCATAACCTACTACAACTACATCGTTTAGCTCATTACTACTTTCTAACTGCACTATTAATGAAGATTGCTCTGCCTCTTTAAGTGTGAAATTATCAATCGTTTTAGATTTGTACCCTACAAACGATACCGTAATGAGGTAGGGTGTTTTTGCATTAAGATTTGCAATCGCAAATTTCCCTTCGTTATTGGTTTGTGCAGTTTTCTTCTGGTCGGTACTTTTGGAAGAGATTACTACCGTTGCACCAACCATTGGAGCTCCTTTTTCATCTTTTACAACACCAATAACTTCTGCATTTTGTGCTTTTGCTATGCCCCAGGCACAGGTTAGCAACATAAACAACAACATGCGCTGCGTAATTTTTTTCAACATTGTTTGGTTCTTTATTTGGTTTTTTAGGGCAATAGGTTCCTCTCCAGCATAAAATTGCTGGTTAAATTAAAGAGCGGTAATGGCTGTTTTATTTTTTGACCAGATACCTTTTGCCTGATTTTGTTAGTTTGAGTTTGTTTAATTCTGTAATTTCTGCCAATATGCTGTCCAATGGTTTTTGCAGATAAATTGTTCCGGTAAAAAACTTGTCGTCAACATCCTCGCCTATAAAGCTGATACTTACTTTATAGTGGTTTTCAAGTTTGCTAAAAACTTCTTTAAGTGGTGCCTGGCTTAGGTTTATCGCAACCGTTTTTTCTACAGGTTTAGCACTTTTACCGTTCGATACCGTTAACAGGTTATTCAATTTATCAATACTTAATATATCCCCTGGTTTAAGGATACTGCTAAATACCGGTGTTTGAAGATCGGAACCTATATTTTTTACCCAAACTTTTCCCGTGTGCAGTTCAACCTTTACGGTGGTGCTGTTTTTGGCTGCAGTTATGGTAAACGAGGTACCCAGCGCTGTAGTAGAAACGCCGTTTGCATACACCACAAAAGGATGTTTTTTATCCTTTGTTACCTTGAAGTAAGCTTTTCCAGTTAGGTATACTTCTCTTTTCTCCTGAACAAAAGGTTGGGTGTAGCGAACTTCTGCTCCTGGATAAACCTTAACTTCTGAGCCATCTGGCAATTCTATTTTTTCAAAGCTATTGGCATAGTTAACAGTCGATTTCCAATCGATTACGTGTTCTTTCTGGTTCTGTTTTTTTTCATTTAATACGAGTTTAGGTTTAGGTTGATGCGGAGCCTGGTTAAAGTACCATAAGCCTATCGCCATAAAAATAACCGCTGCTGCTGCAACATTGATTAACCATTGCTTTACCCTGAGTTTTGGAAAGGTTTTTGCCTTTATCTGATCGAAAAGCTGATCGCTCTTTTCTGGTGATAATGCTGCCTCACCTATGCTATCCCACTCATTTTGCGTCAGTAAATGGTCCGGAAACTCATCTATCTGCGCTAAAAAAGCGTTTACTGCAAATTTTTCTTCCGGGGTACACTGGCCTTTAAAATGTCTATCCAGCAACTGATCGGTTATATTCATATACCTAATACGATTGAATGTGGGGATTACCCGTAATCAATAAAAAATATTTTTTTTAGGCCAAATTATAGGCTAATGAAACAATAATGGCTGCACCCGCATAACCGCCTAATTGTTTTAAAGCTAAGGAGATGTGTTTCTCTACCGTTCGGGGAGAAATAGAGAGCTGCTCTGCAATTTCGTTATAAGAATAACCTTCGATCCTACTCAGTATAAACACCTTTTTACGTGTTGGAGGCAACTGGTTTAAAACAGCTTCCAGTTGCTGGTTGGTTTCATAATCAGATGATGGGGCATATAATTCGGTTATATTATCCTGATAAAAGGATTTCAATTTCCTTTCTTCCGTTGCAAGTTTTTTAAAATGATCAAGCAAAGTAGTTTTTGCAATCCGGAATAATTGAGTATCCAAAGTAAGATCCGGGGTCAAAGTATGCCTAAAACGCCACATTTTAATAAAAGCAAGCTGTGTAAGCTCATCAGCCAATTCTTTAGAGGCTGTTTTCTTATTAAAGTAGGCATAGACTTTTTTGTGACTTAGTTTAAATACTATTTCAAAAGCTATCTGATCACCTTCAATGATATGTTGAATGTATGCATCCATTAAGATTTTAAATAGTTTGATATTTGGTAAGCGAAATATATGCTTTATTTATCTGTTTGACAAGGATTAACAAGCCGGACCGTGTTAAAAGTCTTCACCAGAATCATTAAACAGTTATTACTAAAACTTTGTATATATTTGAATGAAGATAGAAAGACGTTTTCAAAACAGACCGGTGTCTTGGATAGTATTAATTTAGAGGTTAAATTTAGCCTCCAAAAAATTGCCCAGCGTTACCAGTAAGCATCAACCGCTGTTTAAGTACTGGAGTAAACATTTTGAAAGCTTTGTATGTGATATGCAAAATCTAAGCACCTATAATCAATAACCTATTACAAACATTTACGATTCTAACTGGTATTATTTTGGATTTAATATTAGCCATAAAAAGAGGAGATGAGGTTGCTTTCGAACTTGCCTATAAACAATGGAGAAGCAAAGGCTACTATTATTTTTTGCGTAAAACTAATTCTGAAGAAGATGCCAAAGATTTGCTTCAAAGTACATTTTTAAAACTCTGGCAATACCGGAACTCGGTAAATATCGATTTTTCTTTAGACCAGCAGTTATTTCACATTGCCAGAACAGTACTTATAGACCATATACGTAAAGCGAATAAACAGGAGGAAATCAATTCCACCGTCAATACAGCTACCGAAAAAAAGAGTCTGGAAAATTTGCAGTCAATGGCGTTTGATACCAAAGGCCAGATCGAGCACATTTTAAACAACATGCCCGAATTACGAAAAAAGGTTTTTGAATTACATAAATTAGAAGGTTACAGCTATAAAGAAATTGCCAATAAGTTAGGTATCTCTGAAAAATCGGTAGATAACCATTTAACCAAAGCACTCAGAAAACTCCGTAAGGAATTCCCACTCCCTTTGTTTCTGATTTTTCTACTCTTAAAATAATTTTTTTCAAAAAAATTAAATCAGCGAAGGACTTTTAACTTCTCCCACGTATTACCATATAACAACCCAAAGAATATGCATGTTACAAATGACTTAATTGAGAAATTTTTCTTAAAAAAGTGCAGTCAACCAGAAGCTCAGCATGTTGTTGCCTACTTAAATAATCATCCTGAAGTGTTGGATAAATACTTAAGCAAAAGTGAATGGGACCAGGAAATTATTAATGACGACAAAACAGCGCTATTCTGGGATGAAATCTGGGCTGAAATTAAGCCCAGTCAAACGATTATTAAACGCAAAACTTTATTTATAAAGTACGCGGTAGCTGCATCTGTTATTGCTGCGTTGGTTGTATTTACCCTAAGTTATTTGCCAAAAACTCCTGAATCGAAAAAACAAGAATATCATGCAAAAGTTTCTAAGCACAGCGTGATACAGAATAACAGTAAAATGGTTAAGAAACTTACACTAGCTGATGGCTCTACTGTTGAATTACAAGCCAATGCGAAAATTGAATATGATGAACCATTTCAACGCCGCCGCGATATTTCTTTAGAGGGAGAAGCACTTTTTAAGGTGGCTAAAGATAAAACAAAGCCATTTACGGTATATAGCAGTCATATTTCTACAACTGCTTTAGGTACCCAGTTTAGTATTAAATCAAACCCGAACAGTGCTCAAATTGTGGTTCACTTATACGAAGGTAAGGTAGTGGTAAAATCGACAGTGAATAAAATTGCCAGAAAGTTCTATTTATACCCTGGAGATGAGTTAACCTATAATAAAACCACTAGTACTGCAAGTATTAAGCATCGGATGGGCAATCACAAGAAGGAACAAAACCATTTACTTGTTTTTGATAAAGAACCACTGTCTGATGTTTTTGATCAGCTTGCCAATAAATATAATGTGCATATCCAATACGCCAACAATGATTTTGAACACATGTACTACATAGGAACTTTTGACAAAACAGATTCTATTCAACACATCTTGATGAACATTGTAAAGTTAAACGGACTTACGCTCTTCAAAAGCGGAGATAATGAATATGTTATTGAAAAGAAACCATAATAAGCTAAAAAAACACATAAAAATACCCCAAGTAACTAAATCCCTAACCACCAAACCGTACAAACATGAAAAGAATTACAATAAGCTAATGCAACGTAGCATCATGCTTAACTAAGCAACTAATCTAACTAAAAACTAGTCGTTGCCCTAATCAACCTGTTGTGTAGGGTATCCTATTTTATTCAATAACAAATCGCTAACGGATAGTGCAGGGATTGTTATGTCCAAAAAACCAAATATTAATATATGAAATCAATTTACTCAAAAAGTAAACACTTGCTCATTGTAAGTGCAATTGTTTTGTTTCAGCTCGCAATTTCCTTAAATGTAATGGCGCAAAATGCGGCTACCGTAAAAGGATTAGTGACAGATGAACTAAACAAACCATTACCCGGTGTATCAGTTACAGCAAAAAACCTTAATGGGGGGCCGCCGCTAACCACCCAGACTGATTTGGACGGAATTTTTCAGTTTAAATCCCTTCAAGCCGGCTCGTACTCTTTTGTACTCCGTTTTATTGGCTACGAGGCTCAAACTTTGAGTGGTTATAACCTTAAAGGCGGAGACATAATATCCCTAACGGCAAAATTAAAAGAAGAAACCAGTAACTTAAAAGATGTAGTGGTTGTAGGTTTTGGTACCCAGAAAAAGGTCAATTTAACGGGAGCAGTGGCTACCGTAAAAATGGATGAAATATTGGGCGACAGGCCTATAACAAGCACTTCACAGCTTTTACAGGGTGCATCTCCCGGGCTTCAGGTTACCACCAATAGCGGGCAGCCGGGTACTGGGAGCAATTTAAACATCAGGGGTTTTACCTCAATAAATGGTGGATCTCCACTGGTATTGGTTGATAACGTGGCCATGAATATGGATGACGTTAATCCTAAGGATATTGCAACAGTAACGGTATTAAAAGATGCATCTGCATCCTCTATTTATGGTGCGAGAGCGGCATTTGGTGTAATTTTAATCACCACAAAACAGGGAGGTCGTAACCAGCCTATCAAATTCGAGTATTCTGGTAATTTGGCCAATACAAGCCCCAGCACTTTACCACAAAAAACAACGGTGACACAATTTGTGCAGGCACTCAATGATTTCGGAACTACTTCATACTGGGCTGGCCAAAATGTGAGTACCTGGGCCGACCTGCTACAGCAATACCAACAAAATCCAGGGCAATTTCCATCTACAGGTATCGCTACCGTAAATGGGATCCAATATCCGCTGGCACAAACTGATTTGTACGATTCCTTTATGCCCGGTGGATTTGAGCAACTGCACAATCTATCGTTCAGTGGCGGATCTGAAAAATCAAATTTTAGGGTATCAACGGGGTACACCAACCAGGATGGGATTATGGCTACCAAAGCTGATGCCTTTACACGTTATAACCTAAACGCCTATTTAAATACCAACCTTACCTCAAAACTAACGGCAAGCGTTAACGTACTTTATCACAACACGACCACAAATTCTCCGAGAGATTTCGCTCAGCTTTTTTATAATGCCATCACCTTTGGCCCTTATGCGCCTACAGATTCTGGCACGGCTCCCAACGGCTCTACACTTCCTTATTCAACGCCAAATAATTTTCTTGAGAAAGAGCCTTTTAACATCAGGAAAGACAACAACTTAAGATTGTTTGGCAAATTACAGTATAATATAATTGAAGGGTTGAAGTTGAATGCCGAGTATACGTTTAATCAGATAAATACCAACCAAACTAGCCAGATCACCGTAAATCAATACATTAATCCTTTGAATTTTACGGTATCGCCAATTGCAGTAAACTCGAGCTATTCCCGTAATAACAGCATCACAAATTATAATGCTGTTAACATTTACGCCAATTATTCAACAATAATTAAGCAAAAACATAATTTAGATTTTGTTTTAGGCACAAATCAGGAAAAAAGCTTACAAAACAATTTTGCGGTGAGCAGGCTAAATGTTATCAGCCAGGGCTCGCCTTCAATTTCTGGCAGTACGGGTACCATCAATAGTAATGATGGATTCTCATCCTTCGCCGTTTCCGGTTATTTTGGCCGATTGAATTACAATTATGATGGTCGGTATTTATTAGAAGCTACCGGGCGTTATGATGGATCTTCACGTTTCCCGTCTAACGGACGTTTTGGGTTCTTTCCTTCATTCTCTGCCGGCTGGAATATCGCAGGTGAATCCTTTATGCAAAAAATAAAATCAACCATAACCGCACTAAAACTAAGGGCATCATATGGAGAGATTGGCAATCAGGTTGTGCTAAATACCGATGGTTCGCAAAATTATTATCCGTATATCCCAGCCTCGTCACCAAGTAATTCAACCTGGATAGATCCGGTAACTGGGGTTTTAAGAGTTACCGTGCCCCCACCATCATTGGTAAGCACCAGTTTTACATGGGAACGCGTGCAAACTTCGAACATTGGACTTGATTTCGGCTTTTTCAATAATCACTTAACAGGTTCGTTTGATGCTTATATCAGAAAAACACTAGGGATGCTTGCCCCGAGTAACGAGTTACCTACGATATTGGGTACTGCTGCACCGTTACAAAATGTTGCAGATTTAAAAGTAAAGGGCTGGGAAGTTAACTTAGGATGGAACGATAAGATAAACGACTTTAAATACGCGATAAACTTTAACCTATCAAACAATCAGGCCTATATTACCAATTACAATAATCCAAGTGGCTTACTTAACTTTAATGCAGATGGAACAATTTCCAACTATTTTGTTGGCCAGCGGATTGGAGATATTTGGGGTTACACTACACAGGGCTTTTTTACCAATAGCGATTTTGTTGCAGGAACGCTGAACGCCAACCTGCAGAATGGAAAGTTAAATCCAGGAATAGCACCTTACAAAGGCATCAATCAGAATCCCGGTGATATCAGGTTTGTAGATTTAAATGCTGATGGCACCATATTTACAGGAAACAGCACACTATCTGATCCGGGAGACCGATCTATCATCGGCAATAACAACCGCCAACTACAATTTGGCTTTAATGGTAACGCATCGTACAAAAATTTCGATTTTTCCTTTTTCATAAACGGAGTAGGTAAACGCGATATTTGGATCAGCAATCAGGTGTACTTCCCTTATCTGGATCAATTCAGTGGTATTTTTGCCAATGAACTAGATTATTGGACACCGAGTAACACCAATGCTTTTTATCCAAGATCTTATTCAAACGCCTCTGGAAACACCGGCACAAGCAGACTGGTACAAACAAGATACTTATCAAACGGGGCTTACCTGCGACTTAAAAATATATCATTGGGATACACCTTACCTGCTAAACTATTCAAAGATAGGATAAAGGCAAGGGTATTTTTCTCAGGAGAAAACCTGCTGACTTTAGACCACTTACCTGACGGATTGGATGCTGAAGCTCAAAATCTGGGCAGTGGTGGGATATACCCCTTTATTAAAAAATACAGCTTTGGAGCAAATATCAGTTTTTAGTATATCCCTACTTCTTCATTGCATCAGAAAAATTTATTGAAGGTTAAACCTTAAAAAAGAAATCATGAAAAAGAATACCTCAACCATATCAAAAATAAAATGCGCCGTGGTTTGCTGTCTTTTAACTGCAACCATTGGCTGCAACAAATTAGACCTTAAACCCGAGGGCCAGCTTACCTTAGAAAATACCCTTTCTGATTATAATGGCTTTTTAACTTACTCCTGGCAATTTTATAGTGCATTTGCTGGTTACACCAATGAGATGTTAGATAGAGATCTCAATAGTGATATGTTCGCTAATGCAAACCCAAATGGCCAATCGCAATGGATCTGGCAGCAAATGACCATTCCTTCATCAGCCGATTCCTACTCGAGACCTTATGCAAACATCAGATCAATTAACCTAATGCTCGATTATATCGATCAATCTACATTAAGTCCCGCCGATAAAGAACATTGGCGCTGCATTGGTTACTTTTTCAGGGCATACAACCATGCCAGCCTAATTAATTTATATGGCGATGTGCCTTATGTAGACCACGCACTGAATGACAAATCAGAAGAATTAACGATGCCACGTAGCTCGCGGGATGTGGTGGCAGCGGGTATTTTAAAGGACCTGCAATATGCTGAAGCCAATCTCAAAAATGGCGACGGGGCCAACACCATCGATGCAAATGTGGTTAGGGCATTCATTTCCCGCTTTGGATTAAGGGAAGGTACCTGGCGCAAATACCATAGCCTGAACAATGCCAACATTTATCTTCAGGCAAGTGTTGATGCTTCAACAAAATTAATGGCAACCTTTCCAACCTTAAACCCGAGTTACGATTTAGAATTCAACAGTGTTTCTTTGGCGGGCGTACCCGGAATCATATTGTATAAAGCCTACGTAGCGAATCAGATTACCCATGGCCTATCCACCCAAAATAGAAACTCAGCCGGAAGGTATGACCTCACTAAAGCTGCTGCCGATATGTTTTTAATGACAGATGGCCAAACGCGTTTTACGAGTCCGCTATTTCAAGGCGATAAATCCCCTTTTACAGAGTTCAGAAACAGGGATAGACGCTTGTATTTCTGTGTACCACCACCCTTTGTTGTAAACACCACACCTCCAAGTTTAAACTTCACATACACCACCAATCCGGTAGATACCTCCTATTTTGGTTTAATGAAATCCATTTCTGATGAGACGCATAAAACATTGCCCACGCGCAACTGGAACGGCTTTGTAGTGAGACAGGAACCTCACTATGTCGATTTTCCCAATGGTCAGCCTTACTCGGTTACCTACACCGGCTACAGATTTTACAAATATTATAATCAGCAGGTACAGGATGCGCAAGGTCAGGATATAAGCGATTGCCCGCTCTTCAGAATGGGCGAATTATTGATTAACCATGCAGAGGCCAGTTACGAATTGGGAACTTTTAATCAGGCAATAGCCGATGCAACCATCAACAAATTAAGAGCAAGAGGCGCTGTTGCCCCATTAAATTTAGCAACAATAAGCAACGACCCTAACCGTGACCCAGCGGTAGTACCGGTTTTGTGGGAAATTAGAAGAGAAAGAGCAATAGAGCTGATTGGTGAAGGCTTTAGATTTGATGATTTACGCAGGTGGAAAAAAATGGAGTATGCGGTTAAAGAAAAACTGGGAAGGTACCTGACCAAAGGGGTCGATGTGCCAGCAAATAGCATTATTCCAATTCAAAATGGGGCAACTGCTGGTTATATTTCATATCTGGGTATCCCCCCAAGCCCTTTTCCTGAATATTATTATCTTTACCCAATTCCATCCAATCAGATTGTATTAAATCCAAAAATTGTACAGAATCCTGGGTGGAAATAGTTCATTTTAATTAACACTTAAAAATAGCCATGGTTGAATAAAGATAAAACCATGGTTATTTTAACCATTTATAGCGAAACGTCAATTTAGTCATGCATTTTAAAGTGAATATGAGAAACACAGAAAACAAAATCCTGGGCTTGCTTTTTTTTATCGTTTATTTCTTTTCGTGCGGAGTTAGTCTGCATGCCCAGCAAAAACCCAATATCATTTATATTCTGGTAGACGATTTAGGTTATGGTGATTTAGGTGTATTATTCCAAAAACAAAAAAACAAAGATCTCCCGGCATTATTTTCGCCGCATCTAGATAACATGGCTGCCTCTGGTGCTGTGCTCAGTCAACAATATGCAAATGCACCGGTTTGCGCACCTTCAAGGGCATCATTGCTCACCGGAGTAAATCAAGGTAATGCCCATGTTAGAGATAATCAATTTGATAAAGCACTGGAGCATAATCATAACATCGCCAACGTGCTGAAAAATGCCGGGTACAATACCGTTGCCATAGGAAAGTGGGGCTTACAGGGAACCAACGAAAAGCAAAAACCAGACTGGCCTGCTCATCCGTTAAAAAGAGGCTTTGACAATTATTTTGGTTACATGCGACATTCAGATGGCCACGAACATTATCCACTGGAAGGAGTTTATAGAGGAAAAAAAGAGGTTTGGGCAAATTACCTGGAAGTTTCAAATGGGTTAGAAAAGTGTTATACCACCGATTTGTGGACGGCAAAAGCCAAAGACTATATTATTAATTTTGAAAAGGATAATACAAAGAAAACTCCTTTTTTTATATACCTGGCATATGATGCGCCACATGCAGTACTGGAGCTGCCAACCCAAAGTTACCCTAGTGGGGGTGGCCTTAACGGAGGCTTAAAATGGCTTGGCCAGCAAGGGAAAATGATTAATACCGCATCAGGTACGGTAGATAGTTACTTACATCCAGATTACGCCAATGCAACCTATGATGATGATAAAAACCCTAACACACCAAATGTCCCATGGCCAGATACCTACAAAAGATATGCAACAGCAGTAAGACGATTGGATGATGCCGTTGGTGATATCAGAAAATTACTTTCAGATTTAAAAATTGATGATAATACCCTAATTGTTTTCACTTCTGATAACGGACCATCAATAGAATCATATTTACCAAAGCCTTTTGTTGCATATAAACCAACTTTTTTTGAAAGCTACGGCCAGTTTGATGGCATAAAACGCGATTGTTGGGAAGGTGGTGTTCGCATGCCAGCACTGGTTACCTGGCCCAAACATATCCCTGCCGGAAAAGTGGTCAACACGCCATCCATGTTGTCTGATTGGCTGCCAACCTTTGCAGAAATAGCTAAAACATCAATTCCTGTGCGAACAACCGGTGTATCATTAGCCCCGGCATTAACTAACCAGGGAAAACAGACCAATGGCCTGGTATATGTTGAATATTTTGAGCAAGGTAACACGCCAAATTTTGAGCAGTTCGAGCCTGATCATGCGGGCAGGAAACGAAACCAGATGCAAATGATCAGATTTGGAGACTTTGTTGGGGTACGGTATGATATTAAATCAGCAGATGACAATTTTGAAATTTATAACGTTCTAAAAGATCCAAAGGAAATAAACAATCTGGCCAAACAAACTGGCTTTAACAAGCTGCAGGCTCAAATGAAAGCTAAAGTACTTCAGGTTAGAACACCCGATTCGGATGCCCCGCGACCATATGATACCGCTCCTATTCCAGGCATATCCTTAGCTAAAAATGCAAAATACGGCTTGAAATGGTTCTTCTTTAATGGCGATTTCCCATATATACCCTCACTAGATCTGGCAAAGGCTAATGGAAAGGGAGAAGTTAAATCACTGTCTGTGGCTAAAAAAAATCAAACAGGCCTGGTGGTATTTAAAACTTTTATCAAAATTCCTAAAAACGGGGTTTATTCATTTAAACTGGCGGCACAGGGTAAGGCCTTTGTCAAACTTCATCAAATTAATTTATTGGATGCCGATTTTGATTATAAAAATGGAGAGATGATCCAGAAAAGCGTAACACTCGAAAAGGGCTTTCATCCGATTACCATTTACTATTTAAAAGATAAAAACACGAAAGAAAAACTAGAATTTCAATTTAAAGGTTCAGATGGCATATGGCAAAATTTAGGAGACCAGAATTGCCTTTATTAATCATTCCTTAGTACATCTTGTTTTCGCTTAAAAAAATCTAAAAACAAAGCCTTACCATTTAAAATGGTAAGGCTTTGTTTTTGTCACGTCAACTCAAACACCCATGTAAAGTTGGATAAACTTCTCGCCAGTCCTAATCGCAAAAATTGATGAAAATCTTTTACAATAATGGAACCATACTGTTCTTAATTTAAAACATCACAAAACAGAGCCTATTTATTGACACCTTAATACCCGAAAGTCTCTTACTTAACTACTTCATTGTATTCTTCGTGGGATACTGGACTCAGCCAGGTTACCTGTGTCTCATCCTTGAAATTTGTAATAGCAATGTGAACCATTTTCATTGTAGCGGATGCACCGTGCCAATGTATTACATTTTCAGGAATATTTACCACGTCACCTTTCTTTATCGGTTGTGCCCTACTGCCTTGTTCCTGATAAAAACCATTACCTTCAATAACTATCAGCACCTGACCCTTCGGGTGGATATGCCAATTTGTTCTTGCTCCAGGTTCAAAGGTTACGCTTCCAGCCGAAAATTCATTGTTCTTGTCTTTGCTGACTAATGGGTATAAAAAAGCATTGCCGGTAAACCAATCATTGGATAACGGTTCACCTATAGGGAATATTTCTGTGTTGTTCATTTCGAGTAGTTTAAGATTTATATTTCATTTGAAAAATCATTGCTTTGAAAGCACATTCTTAATTTCAATACCAATTGGGGCAACTTCAACAAGATCGAGAGACTTTACCATTTTTAACGTGCCATTTTTATATTTCAAGAAATGCTTAGTTTTTAAGTGTATTTGATAGGCCTCTTCATTTGCGTAGACCTCAAAAACAGTAACATTTCGGGGATTAGACTTGTCATAAACCGCTTGAAGTGCCAATACACCCGGTTCTAATAAGACTGCATCTTTTGCATGTTCAGCTAGTGCGGCCTTATATTCTTCAAGATATTGAGGATAGACTTGTATTTTTGCGATACGAAATTTTCTATCATTATGCTGTGCGTTGGCTGTTTGTACCATTGTTAATGAAATAAAAATTAAAACGAACAAATTCAGCATTGGGTATTTTCTTTTCATAGATTCTATTTTAGTAAATGGGCAGGGTACGACTTAATTAATTAATATAACAATATACTTTTATTATCTAACAGTTGTTTGGAGTACATCCATTTATTAAGTTTCAAACAAAACAACTATAATGAAAAATCAAACCACAAGATCTCTTTCTACTAAAAAGGTAATCGAATACTTCAAAGCTAAAGGCACGAATCTTTCATAAGAGGAAGCAGAAAAATACATTAACTTAATTTATTTCTTTTCAAAACAGGCAAATAAACTATATAATGCCAGCAAAACTTGCAATCCTATGGAATTTAACAGCATCTAACCAAAAAAAAGCCGGGAATGTAGATTATAACTTATTCGCTAGGAAGATGTTAGTAAAGCAAGTTTGAGATTTTTGAATGCTTTAAACAGTATGGTGTGGATATTGTACTCAAACCAAAATAATCCTCTATTTACTGTATTAACGATTTGAAAATCAGTTAAAAACAAAAACGCCTTTACGATAACCTGAAAGGCATTGGCTCCCTCTGCTGGGTTCCCTTCGCCTGCGCTCAGAATAACTTCTCGCCCAGCAGGAATATAAAACAAAAAAGCCTTACAACGGTGTTGTAAGGCTTTCAATCTGCTCCCTCTGCTGGGCTCGAACCTGCGACCCTCTGATTAATCCCGCACATGCGGGACTCTAACCAGCTGAGCTAAGATTCCTGTTAACTCACTACCTTCAATAAGTCTCTCTATTAAATTTCTACTTTTCTGTTTTTTTATAAACCGTTCGATCTTGACCGCCTCTGCCCTTAGATTACCACAGGCGTAAACTACTTTTAAAACCCAGGGGCGATGTTTAGCGGTAAAGGTCGAGTGCTCTGAGGTATTATGTTCTTCCAATCGCCTGGTAAAATCGTTCGTATGGCCAATATAATAAACATTGGAGCCCTCGGAGTATAGGATGTAAATAAAGAATTCCATAAAAATCTTTAAAAATAAGAAATCTGTTCCTTTGCTGGACTCCCATAAACTTATCGCCAGCCCCAAACGCAAAAAACCCACAACTTTCGTTGCGGGTTTTGGCTCCCTCTGCTGGGCTCGAACCAGCGACCCTCTGATTAACAGTCAGATGCTCTAACCAGCTGAGCTAAGAAGGAATATTTATTTATTCTGGTTGTGTTTTCATTAATACTGATCAAAATCCTCTGATCTTTTCTTAACCTCTGATTAATCCCGCATGTGCGGGACGCTAACCAGCTGAGCTAAGAAGGAGTACTGGTCGTTTCCTAAAACGAGGTTCTCTGTACTTTGCGGCACACATAGCCTTGTTCGTTTTGGGAATGCAATATTAGGGCTTTTAAATTATTTATGCAATATTTGCAGTGAAAAATTTTAAAAAAAAATTAATACATAGATATGAGCCTGATAATCATAGGTACTGTAGCTTTTGATGCTATTGAAACTCCTTTCGGAAAAACAGATAAAATTGTAGGTGGAGCGGCAACTTACGCCAGTTTAGCGGCTTCTTACTTTTATAATAAAGCAAAAATTGTAGCAGTAGTAGGTGATGATTTTCATCAATCAGACATCGACACCTTCACCGCACACGGTATTGATACCGAAGGACTACAGATTAAAGCAGGTGAAAAATCATTTTTCTGGTCGGGAAAATACCATAACGACATGAATAGCCGCGATACTTTAATTACCGAACTGAATGTATTGGAAAATTTCGACCCGATTATCCCGGAGAGCTATCAGGACTGCGAATACCTGATGTTAGGCAATCTAACCCCACAGGTGCAGCAAACGGTAATTAAACGCCTTAAAAACCGCCCGAAATTAATCGTAATGGATACCATGAACTTCTGGATGGATATTATGATGGATGATTTGTTGGAAACCATTAAAATGGTAGATGTATTAACCATTAACGATGCTGAAGCACGTCAGTTATCAGGCGAATACTCGTTGGTTAAAGCTGCTAAAAAAATCCTTGCAATGGGACCTAAATACCTGATTATTAAAAAAGGCGAACATGGTGCATTGTTATTCCACGAAGACCAGATTTTCTCTGCTCCGGCTTTGCCTTTGGCAGAAGTATTTGATCCAACTGGTGCCGGCGATACTTTCGCAGGAGGTTTTATCGGTTATTTGGCTAAAGTGGGCACAATCAACTTCAATAACATGAAAAACGCCATCATTTATGGCTCTGCATTGGCTTCTTTCTGTGTAGAGAAATTCGGAACAGAGAAGTTATTAAATTTAACGGATGAAGAAGTTGCTGCAAGAATTCAGGAATTTGTAAGCTTAAGTGCTTTTACGATTGAAGTGTAATCAGTTAACAATTTTCAATAGGCAGTTCCCTGTTTCGTACTGCAGATAAATTGAGCTGCAGGTTTAAAGATGAATTTCTTTTAAATCTGCAGCTTTTTTATAGAGTAAAATCTTCGCTGAACAATCTACGCTTATTAAAATCAATTGGGTGTAGCCAATATGGCTATCGGTAAGAATTTTTCGAAAACAGCTTCGGTGTGGGGTGCATCGGGTAGTTCATCAGTTAAATCCTGACCAGCCCAGTGTTCATAATGTTTGCCGTTCCGCCACAGCCTGCTATCGGTCATATCGTAGATCAAACCTTTATAAGCCACCCATATTTGAGGTTTGTCATGTCCGTTGCGTAAGGCGAGTTGCTGCTTGGTATAGCTGGGTAAATCCATTTAATTAATTTCGGGTTGAAGATAAACAAAAAGGTTTTTAACCAGATAAGAAATTTAAGTACCATATAAGCTTATATTACCTTCAATGCCTTACATGCTTGATTTAGCTATTGTTTTTGGAGCGCAAGTTCGCTACAAAGCACCAAGTTACTTCCCGTTTTACGCTTATACGCTTTCCCGAAACTTCGGGATACCTCGTTGCTGCAGGGTAACACTTCAACCGGGGCTAGGTAGCCCTAGCAGCATTTCATTTGCTGGTTTACAAGGCACAACCCCTTGTCCGTAAACGCGATTGGAGCGAACACGAAGTGCAACGGAGTAAAGCGTAAAGCGGGACTGCCAGCCTCCAAGAACCACAGGCCAACAATTTCCTAATTTAAAAACACTCCTTTAAGTTCTTATAACGTCCTTGCTTTTAAAAACTTCGTAGAGGTAAATATTCATCAACAACAGCCCCATTAAATAAAAATGATCCTCAAAAGGAATAGTACCTACTCTAAAACCAAGGTTTTGCTGATCGTTATAAATCACCACCGGAATAGAAGTTAAAAAGCCGTTTACAATATAAAAGGGAATAAGTGAAACCAGGTAGGCCCTATAGAATTTGTACATAAACCTGAACTCCACATTCACATATTCAACATAGGCCAGCACCATAAATAAAAAGCCAAAATTGATCAGCGTATACCACCTGTTATAGCCAAAAAATAAAATGGCCACACAAAGGCCCAGGAACAAATTACTGACGGCCAGACTATACTTTTGCAGGTTGTTTTTAGGAAAGTAGGCATTTAAACATTCGTAAATAAATACACAGGCATAGGGAACCGTTAAAAAGAACAGGATCTCTTCTAAGGGTAATCCCAAAAGATTTACCCCAATAAGGTAATCGGGATTAAAAGACCATACATTGAGTTTGGTAAACAGGATATCCCAAACTAAAAACACCAGACCTGTGATGAGTATTGCAGGGAATACAAATTTCCATTTGCTAAAAAAATGCACCTTTTTATCGAACGACAAAACCAGGGGAAAGAAAATTACGCCAAGATTAATCAGCAGGTAGATATAATTCATACTAAAGGTGTTTTGTTAAAATTTTAACTTCAGCTGGCGTACATTTTTTACTGTCGATCATAAATTTAGCTACGTTTTTAACCAGCTCGCGATCGGCAAGGCCAAAATTTTCATTTTGATAATGTTTAACGATCTCTTTTTTATCCAGTGCTAAATCTTTGCTGAAACCGAGGAAGGAAGGGGTATAAAATTCAATCGAAAACCGCATAAAACGGATTTCCATATTTTCTTTATCCATATCAATGGCTTTTTGCATGGTTTTGAGCGATCGGCTCACATACCTGATCTTGTTGTATGGATTCCATGAGTGCTTGGCTTTAAGCGCCTCTAATGTGCCGGTATAGCCGGTTATTAGTGCGGTTTTGTTGGGCAGTTTGTTCAGCCTGGTAAACAACGAGTCGGTTAGCCTGGAGTTTTCTACCGCCTTAACCATATTCGTTTTTAATATCGAAATTTCCTGAGCAGTTAACTGAGCGTAAGTAACATGGCTTGCTGCAAATAGCAGAAAAAATATAATGCGTAGTTTAATCATGAGTTTAGGCAAAGGTAAGAAATCTATCAGGAGTTCTCTTTGCAGATATTCACGCTTCAATATTAAGAAATTAAGGGCATTAAGATAATCCCGCTTAACTTGCTTAACTCCTTAATGGCAAAACCTATGTTTTATTAATCGCCTATACCCTACATGCTTTAAAGATTTTGCATCAGGTGCAGAATAATAGAATATTAGAATAACAAAAACAAAACGCAATAAAATTCCTTTATTTACACCATGGAGAAAAAACCCACGGTTACCATTATCGGCGCTGGTTTTGCAGGTTTGGCTGCGGCAGCTTTATTGGCTAAAGATGGTTGCGATGTTACAGTTATCGAAAAAAATGGAATGGCTGGCGGCAGGGCCCGGAGCTGGCAAAAAGATGGTTTTCTTTTCGATATGGGCCCAAGTTGGTACTGGATGCCCGATGTGTTTGAAAACTATTACAAGCTTTTCGGCAAAACAGCTTCTGATTTTTATACGCTAAAAAGGTTAAGTCCTTCTTACCGGATTTATTTTGGCAAAAAAGATACTATTGATGTTCCGGCAACATTAGCTGATTTATACGCTTTATTTGAAAAGCTGGAGCCAGGAAGCAGCAAAAACCTGACATATTTTCTCGATCAGGCCAAATATAAATACGATGTGGGCATGAACGAGTACGTTTTTAAACCCTCGCACAGCGTAATGGAATATTTCGACCCGAGATTAGCCATAAGCGGTATTAAACTCCAACTTTTGGGCAATATGCGGAAACATGTGCACCAATTGTTCAAAAATGATCGCTTGAGAAAATTGTTAGAATTCCCGGTTCTGTTTTTAGGTGCCACGCCACAAAATACACCGGCTTTATACAGTTTGATGAACTATGCCGATCTTGTATTAGGCACCTGGTACCCTATGGGTGGTATGCACAAAATTGTAGCCGCTATGCAACAAATAGCTGAAAGCGAAGGCGTAAAATTTATTTTCAATACCGAAGTAACCAAAATTGAAGTAACAAATAACCTGGCAGAGTACGTAATCACGAATAAGGGAAATTTTAAAAGCGACTTTGTGGTCGGCAATGCCGATTACCACCATATCGATCAGCATCTTTTTGATAAACCTTACCGCAATTACAGCGAAAAATATTGGGACGAGAGAACCATGGCGCCATCCTGCCTTTTGTTCTATGTGGGATTAAATAAAAAGCTAAACAACATATTACACCATAACTTATTTTTTGATGAAGATTTTGATCAGCATGCTGAAGAAATCTACACCCATCCGCAATGGCCATCAAAACCGCTATTTTATGTATGCTGTCCTTCGGTAACAGATAAAAGCGTAGCACCGGAAGGCTGCGAGAATCTTTTCTTTTTAATTCCGGTAGCACCTGATTTAAAAGATAGCGAAAGTAAAAGGGAAGCATACTTCAATTTGTTAACCGATCGCTTTAAAAATTTAACCGGGAATGACATTCGTGACCACATTTTGTTTAAGCGCAGTTATGCCATGAACGATTTTGTCGCCGATTACCATGCTTTTAAAGGAAATGCGTATGGATTAGCAAACACTTTGAAACAAACTGCTTTTTTAAAACCTAAAATGAAAAGTAAGGTAACGAATTTTTTATACACCGGACAATTAACCGTTCCGGGGCCTGGTGTGCCACCTGCAATCATCTCCGGACAAGTGGTAGCAAAAGAAATAAAAAAAAAGTTAAAAAAAGCTTGACAAATTTAAAATTTCCCTTATCTTTATAACCACAAAACAAAAACACTGCAAAAAAGCTTCAAAACACATAATCGTTCGGGGTTTGCATTTGTTTCGAAATAAGAGAGAAGGCGAATTGTTGAAAGAAAAAATAAGAATCAACTAACCAAATATATGATAAGCAAATAAGGCCTGAATTTTTCAGGCCTTTTGCTTTTAACAACATTTTGGTAATGTCCTTTTTAGAGTCCAAACGTCACACTTAGTTTCGGTTTATCATATACCATCAATACAAATAGCAGAAAGATTTAAAAGTATAAATATTTCCTATACCGTCATTTCGAGCGGAGTGCAACACAGTCGAAACTCACGTAGTGCTCAGCGAAGCTAAATTTATCAAGACGGATCTCTCGGGATGACGTGTCTCTTGTGGGAATGAAAACAAAAAAGGCCCAGATAAATCTGAGCCTCTAGTTTTTCGATGGATGTATCTTAAGCCACTTCTGATGTGGCAATTTCTTTAGAATATGTTTTTAGATATTTCTTAAGGATTCCTCGTGCTACGTGGATACGCGTTTTTACGGTTCCAATCGGAATAGCTAACATATCTGCAATTTCGTGATATTTGTACCCTTCAAAATAACGGATAAAAGGCACATAATACTCTTCTGGTAATTGTGAAAGTGCTTTATCAATATCGCCAAGCACAAATTTACTTTCAGCCTGATTTTTAGTTGCACTATATGAAAGGTTTGCAGAAGAAATATCCTCGCTCTGCGTAATTAAAGTATTGGTTTTCACCAGTCGGCGATAGTTGTTAATGAAAGTATTTTTCATGATGGTAAACAACCAACCTTTTAAATTCGTACCCTCTTTAAACTTATTGTAATAAGTGATCGCTTTCAGCATGGTATCCTGAACCAAATCATTTGCGTCTTCTGCGTCTTTAGTAAAATTTAAAGCATAAGATCTAAGCGATACCGAGTGATGATTAACCAGATGATTGAATTCAAATTTTGTCATGATATTTAGCTTTAGGTAGTTAAAAAAACAAATGAGTTATTGTCCATTCGCTTAAACCTAAACAAACTTAGTACCAAAATTTTCTGGCATGGGGCCAAAAGCGCGCAACTACCTGAGGACGAGCTTTCGTCACAGAATATTTACTTCTCTTTCTAAAGTGACTCCAAAAGTAGACTTTACACTGTCTATAATCTGTTCAGAAAAATTATACACTTCTGTGCCAGTTGCCTGTCCGTGGTTAACTAAAACCAAAGCCTGGTTTTTCCAGGTACCGGTTTGGCCCACTACTTTACCTTTCCAGCCACATTGTTCAATTAACCAGCCTGCTGCCAGTTTAATTTTATCATCAGCTGTAGCATAGTGTACCACATCGGGGTGTTTGGCCACAATATCGGCAAATTCGTATTTTTCGATTACCGGATTTTTAAAAAAACTGCCGGCATTACCAATAGTAGATGGATCGGGCAATTTGCTTACGCGGATGTGCGATACGGCGGCAGAAACATCGGCAATATTTGGCTTTTCGATCCCCCTGTTTAGCAGCTCGGTTTCAATTGCACCATAGGAAGTATTAATTTTTGCTTCTGCCGACAAACGGAAAGTAACTGCCGTAATAATATACTGACCTTTCAGCTCACCCTTAAAAATACTTTCGCGGTAACCGAAATGACAATCAGCATAACTAAAGGTTTTGATTTTTCCGGTTTTGATTTCAAATGCAGTACAGCTTTCGAAAACATCTTTAAGCTCTACCCCATAAGCACCAATATTCTGTATGGGTGATGCACCAACCGTACCAGGGATGAGGCTTAAGTTTTCTACACCTGCAAAATGATGGGCAACACAATAGTTCACAAAATCGTTCCATACTTCGCCGGCGCCGGCTGTTACCAAAACCTTATCGTCAATAACGTTAGACTGAATACCCTTAATGCTGATTTTAACAACTAACCCGTCATAATCCTGAGTAAACAATACATTACTTCCCCCGCCAATAATCAGAAGTTTTTGAGATTTTACGATCTCTTGCTTAAACAATTTAATTAAATCTGCTTCAACGCTTATTTCGGCGAAATAACTGGCCTTAACATCGATACCAAACGAATTATAGGGTTTTAACGAAATATTTTCCTGGATTTGAAGCATGTTGATTTTGTGTTATGCTGCAAAAGTAAAATAAAAAATAGTTAAGGAACGATTTTGGTAATCCCCTTATCAAAATTAAAACTTAAAACTTCTGGTTTCTCTCCTTCAACACCTACATTAGAAAGTGTCCAGCCGATAAAAGTGGGTTTGATTTTGGCCAGATCTAAAAGGCGGTATCTTTCTTTTGTGAGTTTCGCACTAATCAATCCTACACTATCCGATTCAACCTGACTCAAATGTTCGATTTGACTCTCCAAAGCAGCTAAGGTAATATCCAGTTCATTTCCTTTTTTTAGGCTATCGGCATAAGCCTGAGGAGAAATATTATAAAGGCTATCCAATTTAGAGCCATCAAAATTCAATTCCTGAGGACTATTTTCATATTTAGATTCGACAAGTGCAACCGCACGGTCTCTATCAGTCTTTTTTCCGCATGATGTGATGGCAAGCAGCGATAAAAGGGCAAAGGCATAGTAAATTTTTCTCATGGCATAGGTTTAACGAAAAAGAGCAAGCATCCTGCCAAAAAACGAAGAGCATATAACCTGATAGAAAGCTTTATTTTTTTTTCTTATCTATTTTCTCTTTAATCTCTAATCCCTCCTTACTTTGCTTCAAACGGGTAGAAAGCGCCCCATATAACTCTTCGGGGGTACCAAAATCAGGCCCTTTCAAAGAACTTGGAACATTGATATAACTCACAGCCCAGGCCACTTTGGTAAGTGCTACTGGCGAATCAGCATGTTGTTTAATGAAAGCTAACAATGTCCTATCTCTAAGTGCCTGCTGGGCATCCTTGGTTTGCTGAAGATAAACCCCTCCACTAATTATCTTCGCAGGTTCCAAATTGTAAGGGTTTTCAATATCCAACTTAACATTTTCCAGAAAAATACTTTTCAGATTAGCACTGCCCCCCACATACCAAACCTTTTGTTTTATTTTGGCCTTTACTTCAGCTAAAGTAATATCGCCACGTTCATCGATAAAGATAAACCCGTTTCTTAAAAGTTGTCCTTCTAAATCAGATGTAGCCGATAATTGAAAATGATTCCCCTCCATTGGCCTGACCAAAAATAAATCAGTTTTTCCGGCTACTGGTGCCATACTGACGAGGTAAGCGAATTTTGCGCTTTTAGGATTTTGGACCACCCCCTCTACTGTGAATTTGATGGTTTGTGCATGCAGCGAGCCCGCGAAAAGTAGTACCAGGCAAAAAATAAGGTTTTTCATCAGCTTTATAGTTATAACATAAATATAAAACTAATTATTTAGTTAAAAAAATATTTTAATCATTTTTTATTAATCCACTCCTTACAAACAGCAGCCCAAAAGCTTTTCCTTTTTCCTTACCTCTGTTTTTATGATGGATTTTATGTGCTTTCCGTACCGCCTGCAAATAGGTATTATTACTTTTAAAAGTTTTAAACCTTCGGTGTACAAACCAATCGTGTACGACGAAATAAATCAGGCCATATAAAGTAATGCCTAAACCAATAAAAAATCTATTACCGAAATGATCACGATCTATATACATTAAGAATAAGGACAGCGCTGCAAACAGAACAGCAAACAAATCGTTCCATTCGAAAAATGACTTTGCCTTCTGGTGATGGCTTTTATGCATAAACCACAGCGGCCCATGGAATAAATACTTGTGTATAAACCATGATAAACACTCCATGGAAACAATGGTTAGCAGCACAATAAAGATGTTGATTATTACAGACAAGATTTCTAAATGATTGGTTTGTAAAGATATATAAACAGACGAAGAAGCAAAATTATGTCATAAAATTGTAAGCTTAATGCGCTTTTCAACAAACCTTTCCTAACAAATCATTTTTTAGCACTATTTTTGACTAAAATATTAAAAAAGTCAGAAAGTAGAAAAGTAAAATGATTGTAGCCGATAAAAAGAGAGAGCAAATTATTGATGGTGCTATAAAACGCTTTATCCATTTTGGTATTGGTAAAACCACAATGAACGATATAGCAGAAGACCTTTCTGTTTCCAAACCATCGCTTTATTATTATTTCCCAGATAAGAAGCATTTAATTATTGGAGTGATAGAAAGGGTATTTAACGACTTCTTTGAGTTGATCAAAAAGAAATATAATCCAGATCAGCCTTTAGAAGATATCCTTTTCAGTACGATAGAAGTGAGAAACACTTTCTTTCAAAAGTATTACATGTTAAGGATTACGGAGGGCATACCTGATTTATTGAACGACGATGTGATTAAAGGCAAGTTACAAGCCCTAAAAAGCTCAGAAAAAGATTTCTTTGCTGAAATTTTTAGCCAGGCAAAAGGAAAGGGAGAAATTGAGCACGATGATACTGCACATGTTGCAGAACTTTATCTGGAAAGTTTGATGGGCCTATGCACCATGTGTATTATGGAAACCGGAAAAGACCTTTTCCCCGATAAAAAAGCACTAAATAAAATGACACTGAAGCAAAAAAACCTCACCACCATATTTGTGAGGGGTTTAAGATGTTCAGACTGAAATACGGCGACCGAAACAATGGTAAACGGGCCGCAAATTTTAAATAGATAAGAACCCAAAAACAAAAAACAATACATTATGCTTAGAGTAAAAATGGTAAAATTAATGCTCATACTCATTATCGGCTCGGCTTTACCGCAGCTGGTAGTTGCTCAGCAGCAAGTTACCTTAAAAGATGCGCTAACCTATGCGCTCCAAAACAATAACAAGGTTCGTAAGGCGAAACTGGATATTGAAGGCGGAAGATACAAGGTGGAGGAAGTAAGGGCACAAGCCTTGCCTCAAATTACAGGTACTGCCGGGTTAACCTATAATCCTATTATTGGGCAATTGGTTGCCAACTTTGGTGGTCAAACACAGGCAATTAAATTAGGCCAGAACTGGAATTCATCTGCTGGTGTTCAGCTATCGCAACAATTGTTTAACCAACAGGTTTTTACAGGCTTGCAGGCAGCCAGATCAAGTGAGGAATATTATAACCTTACTTCGCAATTAACAGAAGAACAGATTATCGAACTGGTTGCCAATAATTATTATCAGGTTTTGGTAAACAGACAGCAACTTAACGTAATCGATACCAACATCAAAAATGTTAAGATTGTAGAGAAAATTGTTTCGAACCAATATAAAAATGGTTTAGCAAGAAAAATCGATGTCGACAGGATTACGGTAAACCTAACCAACCTGAACACCCAGCGCGAGCAGGTGATCAATGCCATTACCCAATTGGAAAATCAATTGAAATTTTCGATGGGGATGTCGGTTGCTACTCAAATTAACCTGCCTGCTACTGAGTTAACTGAAGTAACTACTTTACCTGTATTTACCGATTCTATCGATCTGGCAAACCGAACAGAGGTTAAACTTTTAAACAATCAGGATAAACTGTTATCACTCCAAAGAAAAGCTTATGTAGCCGAGTATTATCCCTCACTGGCTTTAACCGGAAACTACACCTATTCGAGTCAGAGTGATAGCTTCGATTTCTTAAAATCGAATGCTGCTGCAATTGGCTATGGTGCATCAGCGGTTGGTTTAACTTTAAAGGTGCCTATTTTTAATGGCTTTTTAACCCGCTCAAAAATCCGCCAGGCAGATGTTGATATTAAAAAGGCAAAAGAAGATAGAAGAGAGTCTGTAAACGCTTTAAACCTGGCTTACGAAAATGCGAAGATCCAGCTAAGGAACAATTTAAACACCATTAAATCGCAGCGTAAAAATGCCGATTTAGCGCAGGAAATTTACAAAAGCACACAGAACAATTATAACAATGGCTTAGCTTCTTTAACCGATTTGCTGGATACAGAAAATGCACTTACATCGGCACAGAACAGCTATACACAGGCTTTATTGAATTACAAGATAGCCGAAATACAATTAATAAAATCAAACGGAAATATTAAATCGCTAGTACAATAGAAATGAAAAGAGTAATTACCATCATTATCGTAGTTGTTGTTGCCCTTGGTGCAATAGCTTATGTTTTAAGCAACAATAAAAAGAAGAACGAAGAAAAAACTGCTTTCATTGCTAAAGGTGGTGGCGCTGTTGCCGTTCGTGTTGCTCAAGTAGAGAGAAAAGCTGTGAATTTAGATTTCAGTGCAAATGGAAACTTTATTCCTAAACAAGAACTTAACTTCTTATCAGAAAATGCAGGTCGTGTTACGGCTATTTATGTTGATGAGGGTGACCGCGTAAGCAAAGGGCAGGTTTTAGCCCGTGTTGACGCCGAAATTATCAATACTGACAGAGAAACTGCTGAGGCTAACTACCAGAATGCAGTAAGAGATGAGGCCAGATACCAAAGCTCATTCTCCACTGGTGGTGTTACCCAACAACAGTTGGATCAGGCTAAACTGGCTACAAGAAATGCAAAACTTCGCTTACAGGCTTCGCAAAGAAGATTAAGTGATGCCAACATTAAATCACCTATTAACGGCATCGTAAACAAAAGATATATCGAAGTGGGTGCCTTTGTAAATACCCAGGGTACACAGTTATTCGAATTGGTTGATGTTTCTAAATTAAAACTGAAAGTAAACGTGAACGAATCGCAGGTGGCCAATCTTAAAATCGGCGATCAGATCGACATCAAATCTTCGGTTTTCCCAACGGATAATTTCTCCGGAAAAGTAACTTTCATCGCTGCCAAAGCCGATGCAACTTTAAACTTCCCGATCGAAATTGAAGTAGAGAACAGTCACAAAAACACTTTAAAAGCCGGTATGTACGGAACTGCCATATTTAAATTCCCTAAACAGGCGCCAAGCATCCTTATTCCGCGTACATCATTTGTAGGTAGTGTAAGCAGCAACCAGGTTTTTGTATTGGATAAAGCTAACAATACGTCTAAAACCCGCAATGTGGTAGCTGGCCGTATTTTAGGAGACAATGTTGAAATTCTTGATGGCTTAAAAGAAGGTGAAACTGTAATCACCAGCGGACAGATTAACTTAACTGAAGGTACTGCCGTTAGTATCGTAAAATAGTCCGGTTGGCTGTTTTCAGTTTACAGTTTGTCACCCTGAGCTTGTTTGCACTGAGCGAGTCGAAGTGAAGGGCCAATATTTACGCAAAACGCAATACTAATTAAAATGAAGATAACAGATATATCTATAAAAAGGCCTTCGCTGGTTATTGTGGTGTTTACCGCACTGACCCTGCTTGGGCTATTAAGTTACTTTTCGTTGGGTTATGAATTACTTCCAAAATTCTCTAACAACGTAGTATCTATTTCGACCATCTACCCTGGTGCTTCACCAAATGAGGTTGAAAATACCGTAACCAAAAAGATTGAAGATGCGGTATCATCGATGGAAAACATCAAGAAAATAAACTCTGTATCGTTTGAGAGTTTATCTACAGTTACCATCACCTTAACTGATGCAGCAAACATCGATATTTCCTTAAATGATGCACAAAGAAAGGTAAATGCCATTCTTTCTGATCTGCCTGAGGATGTAAAAACGCCATCACTGAGTAAATTCTCTCTGGATGATTTACCTGTAATTACCATGTCGGCATCGGCCAATATGGATGATATTACCTTTTACGATTTAATTGATAAACGTATTGCGCCGGTAATTTCGAGGGTAAGTGGTATTGCACAAGTGAATCTGGTTGGTGGTTCGGAACGCGAAATTCAGGTTTCGTTAAATGCTGATAAATTACAAGGTTATAACCTTTCTGTTCCACAGGTACAGCAATTAATTTTAAGCTCTAACTTAGATTTCCCTACAGGAAGTGTTAAAACCCAAAACCAGGATGTATTGATCCGTTTATCGGGTAAATACAGAAGTATGGAAGAGTTGAGAAATCTGGTTTTAACGACCACTAAAGATGGGGCACAGATCCGTTTAGGTGATGTGGCCGACGTTCAGGATTCGCAAAAAGAAACCGAAAAACTGGCACGTATCGATCGTAAAGCATCTATTGCCATCCAGATCATTAAACAAAGTGATGCGAATGCGGTAGAAGTAAGTAAAGGTGTACATGCCATTATTGCCAAATTAAAAACTGAATACGCAGCAAATAAATTAGACATCAGAATTGTTAACGATAGTTCAATCTTTACCTTAGAATCAGCTGATGCGGTAATCCACGATTTAATCCTGGCAGTTATCCTGGTGGCTTTCGTAATGCTTTTCTTCCTGCACAGTTTACGTAACGCGTTAATTGTAATGGTATCGATTCCGGTTTCATTAATCGCTACCTTTATCGGAATCAGCTTATTCGGTTTTACCTTAAACTTAATGTCGTTATTGGGACTATCACTCGTGGTAGGTATCCTGGTGGATGATGCGATTGTGGTACTGGAAAATATCCAGCGACACATGGAAATGGGTAAAAACAAGGTAAGGGCAGCATCTGATGCAACAAGAGAGATCGGTTTTACGGTGGTATCCATTACCTTCGTAATTGTGGTGGTGTTCTTCCCTATTGCGGTAAGTACAGGTTTGGTTTCGAACATTCTACGTCAGTTCTGTATTGTGGTAATTATAGCTACCCTACTTTCATTAGTGGCTTCATTTACCATTGTACCATTGATCTTCTCTCGTTTTGGTAAGTTAGAACGCATTGAAGGTAAAAACCTGTTCGGCCGTTTCATACTCTGGTTTGAAAAACAGTTAAAGAAATTTACCCTTTGGATTACCAGTATTTTAACATGGTCGTTAAACCACAAAGCCTTAACATTAATTATTGTTGTGGTGATGTTCTTTAGCTCATGCGGTTTATTGGTAGGCGGTTTTATCGGATCGGAGTTCTTCCCTAAATCAGATAAAGGGGAGTTCCTGGTGCAGTTAGAGTTACCAAAAGATGCTTCTTTAGAGCAAACCAACTTCTTAACGCAAAAAGCAGAAGCTTTCTTAGATAAACAACCAGAAATTACACAGTTAATTACTACTGTTGGACAATCGACCGGTGATTTCGGTGGTACACAGGCTACCGCTTATAAATCGGAGATCAACGTGAAGCTTGTTGAACGCGATCAGCGTGAAGGTGTTTCTTCTGATATTTTCGCTACAAAAATGAGCCGTGCTTTGGCTAAAGAATTAATTGGGGCAAAAGTAAAAACCGTTCCGATCAGTATTTTGGGCATTGCAGAAAACGCACCAATCCAGTTGGTGGTAATGGGTTCTGATTTAGATAGTGCCTTAAAATATGCTGAAGGTGCGCAAAAAGTACTTGCCGCTATCCCGGGTGCTACAGAGATTAAATTATCGGTAGAAAAAGGAACTCCTGAGATTAACGTTCAGGTAGACCGCGATAAGATGTCGGCTGTTGGCCTAACTTTACAAACCGTAGGTTCTACCATGCAAACGGCCTTTGCGGGTAATACCGATGGTAAATACCGTAAAGGTGAGTACGAGTACGATATCAATATTCAGTATCAAAACTTCAACCGCCAGAACATTGATGACGTTCGAAACCTGATTTTTGTAAACAGTGATGGTAAACAGATTAAGTTATCACAGTTTGCAACCATTACTGAAGGTTCAGGCCCGAGTCAGTTAGAGCGTTTAAATAAATCTACTTCGGTATCCGTTAAGGCCCAGTCAATTGGTAGACCAACAGGAACCGTGGTTGCTGAGTTCCAGGCGAAACTAGAAGAGCTGCAAAAAAATGGCAAACTTAAAGCCCCAATTGGCGTAAGTTATAGCTGGGCGGGTGACCAGGAGAACCAGAGCGAAGGTTTTGGTACTTTAGGTATCGCTTTACTGGCTTCGATCATTTTGGTTTATTTGATTATGGTTGCACTCTACGATAGTTTTATCTATCCGTTAGTGGTAATGTTCTCGCTGCCTTTAGCGGTAATCGGCGCATTGTTAGCCTTAGCTTTAACCAATAACTCAATCGGTATCTTCACCATTTTAGGTTTAATCATGTTAATGGGTCTGGTAGCGAAAAACGCGATTATCCTGGTCGATTTTACCAACCACTTAAAGGCTGAAGGTAAAGAAACCAAAGAAGCGCTTGTTTTGGCTAACCACGCACGTTTACGACCAATCTTAATGACCACCATCGCCATGGTATTCGGTATGCTTCCAATTGCATTGGCAAGCGGTGCAGGCGCCGAATGGAAAAATGGTTTGGCCTGGGTTATTGTAGGTGGATTAACCAGTTCATTATTCTTAACCTTAATTGTGGTACCGGTAGTGTACTTAATGTTCGATAGAATGTTCGAGCGCCTTGGTTTCAACAAAAAAGGAAAAACCATCGATGAGTTAATGGTGGAACCATATGATCACAAAGATGTTAACGAATACGATTTAGATCACGGACATTAATAAACATCCAGATTAACAATCAATTTAGCCCCGACCCCAAATCGGGGCTTTTTTATGGAGTTTCAACGAGTAGATTGTATTTTAAACTTTGATTCCATTAAAATTTGTCACGTTGAGCTTGTCGAAACGCTTTGTGTATCATTAAAAGTTCCTTCGACTACCTGTACCGATTTATCCTGTTATATGAACACATTATTCTTTGACTGGATTTTTTAGTTCCTTATCTAAGGCGATCGTCCTGCTGAACTTGTTTCAGCATCTTTTTTGCTATTAAAAACATTCTGGCCCAAAAAGAACTACCGTTTACGCACAAGTATTAATTTTTTCCGCTCTCTGCCGCGGGGCATGATACTTTGGAGCGCCAAAGTACCCAAAGCGCTTTGTCAATCCGGCAAGGTGGCTTCTCACTGTCCCAGGCTCATCAAAAAAACAGCGGCACTTCGTTTTGTGTTCAATTCTCCTAAATTCTTAGAATCAGCACTAGGAACACAAAACCACTGCGTTTAAGGTTTGGTTGTGCTATTTGTTCTATTCTGCAACTGTTTTTTTGATTTTTCTGCCACTTGGGATTGACGACGTTCTTCGGCAAAGCCTGAACTTTATTAATGTTGGTTAGCAAAATTTATAAAAACCTTAAATCAAAAGATGTGTCCACACGATAGGATTTATCGGGAGGCTCAAATGACAATTATATATTTATTGTATAAATCCTCCTTTCACATATTACTATGCCAATACCCTTTCATGCCCAGATAATTATACAATGTTGTCTTCAAACAAATTATGCAGCAACATTGTATATTAGGCATTATGTTTAAATTCATTTTTAGCCTGTTCCTCATCTGTTCCACCCTTCTGGTTAAAGCACAACACCCGCCAGTTTTCCCTGCAATGACTTCCGATTCGGTATTCGTTAAGGTGGCAAATCTGAATATTACACTGGTAAAGTACAGTTACAAACCCAATGGCATTAAGTTTTTAGTTGTTCACGACAATGAAGATACTGGTGTGAAAGCAGGTTTTGATTACATCCGCTGGAGCGGTGGCGAGCTCATCGACAGTCAGTATGGTAGCGTTAGAGACTATTATTTCACCTATATGGATGATCAATATCGTATAGACCCCAACGCCATTTACACTGAAGTAGGCGTAAAAACAAGGTTAAAAAAAGATCTTTTCAGCTCAAACGAAGTTGAAAAAGCAATCCTTAATGCGGGCAAACAGATCGTTGATTTTTACAATCCAAAAGCGACTGGTTATTTTTTAACACTACATAACAATGCCGATGGTGGTTTTGGTATTTCCTCTTATTTGCCCGGTTACGATTTAGCCAGCACGGCCGACTCTGTTTATATCAACTTCCAGATGGATGGTGATGATCTTGTGTACGTCACCGAGCCAAGGTTATTCAGCAGTTTAAAAAAGGCGAATGTAAATGTAATTCTTCAATCTAAATTTGTTTCCAATGATGGTTCACTTTCGGTTTATGCCATGCAAAATAACATTCCTTATATTAATGTAGAGGTACAGCATGGGCATCAGGACGAAAACTTAAGGTTAATCGAGCTGGCTATTGCAGCCCTGAAAGAACATGGATTGGTGAAGAAAGAGTAGAACACAAGTAATAAGCGAACTCCATAGCAATGAGTGCGTTTCAAATGACAGCAGTGTTTTAAAATTAGGAAATGATTGGCCAGTGGTTCTTGGAGGCTGGAAGTCCCGCTTTATGCTTTACTCCGTTGCACTTCGTGTCCGCTCCAATCGGGTTTACGAACAAAGGTTTGTGCTCCATTTTACCCTACAAATGAAATGCTGCCCTGGCCACCTAGCCCCGGTTGAAACGTTACCCTGCAGCAACGAGGAACGAGGCAGCGAAGCGTAAAAGTGTAAAACGGGAAGAAACTTTTTATGATGTACAGGTATTGCGCTCCAAACGAAAAGTAGGTTTTGAAATTAGGAAATGATTAGCCTGTGGTTCTTGAAGGCTGAAAGTTCCGCTTTATGCTTTACTCCGTTGCACTTCGTGTTCGCGCCAATTGAATTTACGAACAAGGGTTTGTGCACCAAATGAAAGAATATTTCACTTATTGCTTATCCTCATTAACACCTAATTTATCGCTTTTATTTTCGTGATCAGGAAAGTAATCAGCAAACCAAAAACAGAAATAATCCCAAAAGAATAACGCAGGCTTGATAGTTGCGATACATAGCCTATTAATGGCGGGCCAAATAAAAATGCAAAATAACCGATGCTCGAAACCATGGTGATGGCTTTACCAGCGGGCACTTTTTTATTATTACCCGCTATGCTGTATACCATTGGCACGATACTCGAAACACCCAGACCAATAAGCATAAAGCCAAAAATGGCGACGATGATATTTGGAAATATGACGGCAAGCGCCATCCCTATTGATATAATGGCACCACTAATTTGCAGGAGATTTTTCCGCCCGAATTTACCGATTAAAAACACCCCTAAAAACCTGCCGCTGGCCATCATAAACATAAAAGATGCATAACCAATAATGGCCTTATTATGCGGTAATTTCACCACATCTTCGAAATAAATAGCGCTCCAATCGAACATGGTGCCTTCGGTGGCCATGCTACAAAAGGCAATAACACCCAGCAACACTAAAATACCCTGCGGCATGGTAAAAAACTTGGTCTTCTCTACCACGGCATCTGGTTTTTTATAGTTCAGTAACTTTTTCCGGTTAAAGGCAACATTGCTTAAGGATAACAGTGCAATAATCCAAAAATGGCTATACATACCTAATTTTAGATTAACCAGTCCGAGCGCAATTAAAGCCCCGGTTAAGTTACCAATACTCCAGGCCCCATGGAAAGAACTCATAATCGGTTTGCCATAATAATTCTCACCTGCAACACCCTGCGTATTTAAAGCGATGTTACAAAGGTTACCAGTTATACCAAACAGCACTAAAAAAGCAGCTAACTGCCAACCGGTTGTGGCAAGTGCTAAAAAAGTTAATGCAATTGCATAAAGCGGTGCAGTTGCCACGAGCATTTTCTTACTACCAAAATGAGTGGTTAGTTTTGCCGAAAAAAACATTGTAATAATCTGTCCTGCGGGCAATGCAAAAAGAATAGAACCTAATTCTGCATCGTTCAGGCCCATCGAAGCCTTAAAAGTTGGTATCCTGCTGGCCCAGCTGGCAAAACAGACCCCTTGCATAAAATAAAAGGCAGATATGGCGAAACGTACTTGTTTTGGAGAGCTTTGCGCTAATACAGGTTTATCTTCTTGTTTACTTAAAATGCCCTGTTCTTGCCTGCTTTCTTCCAAAGTGATGTTTTAAATTATAAAATGAACTACAAAGTTCTTTAAATCTATTGGAAATACCGACAGGTTTTTAACATTTTATCAAAATATTTACAGCTCGCCTGGTTAAAATCTTAGATTTTCCATTTTTCCAGTCCATAAGCGCTATCCCAAAACATCCATTCTAAACGGGTTGCCATATCGAAAGCCTCCAGCATTTTCTGCTGAGTGGCTGCATTAGCCTGCGCTGCCAGTTGATCGGCAATATCAATCGCTTTTTCTACTGCAGCAGCAAATTCGACACCTGCATACATATCGATCCACCTTTTGTAAGGATTCTGATCGCCATTTTGCTGTGCAAAAATATGGTCGCCCACTGCTTTATAAATCCAGAAACAAGGCAAAACAGCCGCTACTGCAATTTCTACATTGGCATAGGCAGCCTGACTAAGGATATAACTGGTGTACAACAGTGTAGATGGAGTGGGTTGCACTTGGTTAGCTAAACCAAATTCTACAAAATAACTTTCGTGCAAACTACGCTCGGCAAAAATTGCACCTGTAGAAAATCCGGCAAAGGCCATCACCAAATCTGCATCCTGCATACGGCTACTAATGGTGCTTAAGGTTCGGCCAAACTCCAAAAGGTAGTAGGCATCCTGCGCCAGATAAAAGATAAACTTTTCTGTAGGCAAGCTGCCATTGCTTAATTCGGTATTAAAAGGCATTGCTAAAATCCTGGCATAAACGGGGTTTACGCGTTCCCATGCCTGTTCGCTCCATTTCATTGGATAATTAGTTTTAAAGGTTCGAAAAAGTGATTTAATGGCCCGTTGCCCCTACCCGTTTTTACTTCGCTACCTGTTTGTAAGGCTTGGCTGATATAACCTTTTGCATTTTTAATCGCGGCTAATAAACTGCTGCCCTTAGCCATTTCTGCAGCGATGGCCGAAGAAAGTGTACAACCTGTTCCATGTAGATTTTTAGAAGCAATAAAGGCACTTTCTAATATCACAGGCGCCTCGTTTCCGGCAATAAAAACATCATAAATGATTGGCCCGATTAAATGTCCTCCTTTTATTAAAACGGCTTTTGCCCCGTTTTCAATAATTTTTCTGCCCGCAGCAATCATGTCCTCGAGGTTATGGATTTCTTGCCCGGAAAGGATAATGGCCTCATCGATATTTGGGGTAACCAGCGTGACCAGCGGGAATAATTTTTTAACCAATTGGGTAACCGTATCAGCTTCGATCAACCGATCGCCACTGGTGGCTACCATAACCGGATCTAAAATAACGGGAGCAGATTGATTATAGGTTTTTAATTCCTTTTCGATAACCTGAACCACTTCGGCACGATTAATCATTCCGATTTTAATGGCCACAGGCACTATATCCTCTAAAACGGCCTGTAACTGATCTTTAATGATTCCTGCCGGAATGCCATGCACCGACCGCACGCCCATTGTGTTTTGTGCGGTTACGGCCGTAATTACTGAGGTACCGAAGCAACCCAAGGCAGAAAAGGTTTTTAAATCGGCCTGAATACCTGCACCACCTCCACTATCGGAGCCTGCTATGGTTAATACGTTGATATAATTCATTGCGAAAGACTTCATTTTGTTGTATAACTTCAGGAGTCTTCAAATGCAGTATGCATTTTTACGCAATTTTTTGCAGACAAACTAATTTCCTACGCCGGCATTATCCGGATCAGGTTCATTTGAGGTTGATGGCTGGAGGGCTTAAAGGCTGAAGGGATTACCCTCTACCTTTTTACCTTCTACCTTTAACCTCAAAATGGGTATATTCTCAGCCGACTTATTTGAAGGCACCCCTAAAGTTTTATTTTGTACCGCAATATAGGGCTTAATTTTTATTCTTCGTTCATTATATAAGAAGAGTTGTTAACTTAATAGCAAGAAGTCCATTAAAGTTTACAACTCAAAAAACAAAAAACCCCGGTATAAAACCGGGGCTAAACATAATAATTAATAAAGGATAGTGCGACTATATTTTATCGGGCTGATAGAAACGAACGGTACCATCTGCCTCATTTGACACAATTAACAAACTTCTTCCATTCGGACTATCTTTTGGTTTAACAAACAGTAAACCTTCAGGCGCATCACCTGTTGAGAAAAGCTGAACAAATTTTGGTGCCGCTGGGGTAGATACATCATAAACCGCAATCATATCTACACGTTCCATCCCAATAAAGGCTAAGGTTTGTCCGTTAACCTGCGCAACAGTAACGCCCTCTACTTCTACACCTTTATTGTCAGAACGATCGTCGTCGTATTTACCTGCATCAATTACCCTTTGCTCTAAATCTTTACCAATATTGGCCACCAGCGCACCTGTGTTGGCATTGATGATGCTTAAACTTCTTCCGCCGGTTGCATATAAGTCATCGTAATCGCCGTCGCCGTCTATATCGCCAAAGGCTTTGCTTACGGTTAACCTTCCCAGGTTTTCGTCTAATTTAAGGGTAGCTGCATTTGGAAATTTAGCAGCATCAAGCGTTAAGCTTTTTACACGAACTTCCTCATCATAACCTTTCCAGGCTCGGGTATCTCCCTCATTAGCCAGGGCTAAATAAGCATTACCACCTGTGCTGAAATATGAAATGGCATCTGGCAGATAGAAAGCCTTGATGGGCCAGGTACCTAAAACTTTTTTATTGTCTTTATCGCTTACATCAAAAGCATTGTCGGCCAAACTGATGTCTCTCGTACCCAAGGGATTGATTTTGGTAATGCTTCCTGCAACGATGTCAACTTCCGCAACACCATTATTTTCCTGCAGGGTTACATATGCTTTTTTAGAATCAGCACTTACCGCAATGTATTCGGGTTCGATATCCTGTGTAAAACTTGCATTTAAGCCATAAATTCTGAAACCACCTGCAAGCAGTGTTGCTTTTTGTGATTCGAAAGCCGAAAAATCCAATGTTTTAACCGAATAGTTGTCTTTGATATTAATGATTGAAATGGTTCCTTTTGGATCAACAGTATAAGCATCATTCGGTTCGCCCTCATTAGCCGATAAAATATAGTTTCCATCAGGGCTAAAAGTGACCATATCGGGCATCGCACCTACGGTGATTTTTTTTACTTCTGCTAAAGTAGATGTATTTAATACCACTACATCGCCATTTCCCTGTGGATCTGCACCATTTAAGGCAATTGCCAGTAAACCATTACTAACTGCAACGCTGTTAATGCCTGCATTACCGGCAAAGGTTAAAGTTTGCAATTTCGTAAGGGTTGGGTACTTGCTCATATCAACTACATCAACTTTAGTACCCCCATCATTGCTTACTACAAATAGTCTTTTTGTTAAGGGATCGTAAGCAGAAATTTCTGAAGCAAATTCTCCACCTAAATCAATTGAAGCGGTTTCTTTAAAGCTGTCGATTTTTTCAGGAACGATGGCTTCCACAGGAGGATCTACAATCGGATCATCAGTTGGATCTTTTTTGCAGGCAGTAAATGCCAATGAAGCAATCAGGATTGCGCCAAATAGTTTTTTACAGTTCATGGTTTTTTAATATCTGAACCGCAAAAATAGCCGCATACAACGCTATTTTTTAGGCGCTAATTGTTATCATTTTATTAAGAAAATATAAAGAGATAAAATAAAGTCTTGTGGGCAAACAATGCAGATCTTCACTCAATTGGAGGGTTCAAGAAAAGAAATGTAGTTGTTAAAGAGTTGTCAACTTTAATAACCAGTTTGCTGGAAAGTTGACAACTCTAAAATTAAAAAAGCCGACAATTTCTTATCGGCTTTAGATTTTTGCATGAGGGATAGCAGTGTAAATCCTTTTGTGGTTAGCTGAAAGCACAACAAAAGATTGAAACGTATAGCCCGACCCTTGCGCAGCTTGGGGCATGCCCAAATATTTAACTTTAATTAATCGACAGTAACATCGATCAATTAAATATGTATCGCTCTGTTATCAGTTGCAGCAAGTGCCGCTTCTTTTAAGGCTTCAGTATAAGTTGGGTGTGCATGGCAGGTACGTGCAATATCTTCTGCAGATGCACGGAATTCCATAGCAATAACGGCTTCGGCAATCATATCTGCAGCGCGTGGGCCAATCATATGTACACCTAAAACTTCATCAGTAGCGGCATCGGCCAAAACTTTAATGAAACCATCTGTATCCATACTTGCTTTTGCACGTCCGCTGGCTTTGAAAGGGAATGAACCTGCCTTATATTTAACTCCTTTTTCTTTTAACTGCTCTTCGGTTAAACCAACAGAAGCAACCTCTGGCCAGGTGTAAACCACACCAGGGATTAAATTATAATTGATATGTGGTTTCTGACCAGCAATTGTTTCGGCAACATAAGTACCTTCATCTTCTGCTTTGTGTGCCAGCATCGCACCGGTAATTACATCACCAATGGCGTAAACACCTTTAACCGAAGTTTCTAAATGTTCGTTAACCGGGATTTTTTTGCCTCTTTCTTCAACAGTAATACCGATTTTATCTAAACCTAAACCTTCGCTATAAGCCGTACGACCAACAGCAACGATACAATAATCAGCTTCTAAAGAAATGGATTCGCCTTTAGGGGTATCAGCTGTAACGGTTACGGTTTTACCTTTAGTAGTAGCACCGGTAACTTTGTGGCCCATGTAAAACTCCATGCCTAAAGTTTTCTTTAACACACGTTGAAGTTCTTTACCTAAACCAGCATCCATCGTACCGATAATAGATGGCAAAAATTCTACAACAGATACTTTTGTACCTAAACGGGCGTATACCGAACCTAACTCTAAACCAATTACACCACCACCAATAACGACCATTGTTTTTGGCACTTCTTTAATATTTAAAGCCTCAGTTGAGGTAATAATGCGTTTTTTATCGATTGGTAAAAATGGTAAAGCTGTTGGTTTAGAACCTGTAGCAATGATTACATTTTTAGCAGATAAGGTTTCTGTAGAACCATCGGCTTTAGTAACCAGGATGGTATTTTTATCTACAAAAGAGCCAACACCTTCGAAAGAATCGATTTTGTTTTTCTTGAATAAATAAGTGATACCGGCTGTATTTTGAGCAACAACATCGTCTTTACGGGCGATCATTTGTTTCATATCAACCTTTAAATCTTTTAAGTTGATACCGTGGGTAGTGAATGTGTGAGCAGCGTTGTGAAAATGCTCTGAAGAATCTAATAAAGCCTTAGATGGGATACAACCTACATTTAAGCAAGTACCTCCAAAAGTTTTATATTTTTCGACAACTGCAGTTTTTAAACCTAACTGAGCACAACGGATTGCGCCTACATAACCGCCCGGCCCTGAACCGATAACAACGACATCGTATTGCATAATTTTTTGAGAATTTTGATTAGCCAAATGTAGGGAAAAAAGGCGGAAAGCTGAAAGTCGATTAGGGAATAGAAATCAGTTTCTTAGTCATTGGTTTATCAGTTGTTGCGCTCGCCAATAGCTGATCGTTCAATAGATCAAATATTGAAGGTGAATAGGCTAATGCTGTAAAAGTTCAAAAGTCCATAGGTTGAGGAGCGTATGAAAACATTTTACTTTAATGATAAAATGTTTTTACCTAACCCAAACAAACCCAATGGACTAATGAACGAGACTCAGAGAAGAGTTTTCAGTTAGCAGTTGGCAATTTTCAACTAGGAATGACCAACTAATGAACCAACTACAAACCTAACGATGCTGATGCGCTTAAGATTGCTCCGCTAGAAGTACCTTCTCTTTTTAATTCGCCATCTACATAAATCTGTGCTTTTAAAGTAGAATTTGCATTGGCACCCATGGCATTTGCAGCAATGTTTATAGAAATGGTTCCGGCTGGTACGGTAATTTCCTGGCTTGTCCAGGTAGTTCCGCTAAGGCTCGTTGCTGTAGTAATCTGGCTATCGTAGCCGTAAACTACAGTACTAATGTTGCTACCTGCCGAAGCTTCGAGTTTAAAAACAACCTTGTGGGAAGATTTTGAAGGCAACTCTCCCTCATCTTTTTTACACGACATTAAACCCGTAATTAATACTAAGGCAAAAAAAGAAAGTACAAATGTTTTAATTTTGATGTTTTTCATAATTAGATTTAAAAAAATAGAACTACAAATAAACAAATGAGCATTTTGCTTTACAATAACCATATAATACCATTTTTTTCTACCTGATTTCAGGTATATTCTGTGTTTAATTTCTGGTTGAGAAATAAAGCGTGCATTTTTAGTTTAATGAGAAATTATATCATCTTTCTGGCATTGCTGATTTTCTATTCACTGAATAGCCGGGCCCAGCTGCAACCAGCCGACAAACAATATAGCGATAGTCTGAGTCGCATTTTAAATGGAAGCTTCCGCGACAGCCTTAAAGCCGAAGCTGGTTTTAAATTAACCGATTTCTGGGTAGATCATGATAGTACCAAAGCAGTATTATATTTGAACAAGGCAAGAACCTGGAGTAAAAAGTATCCATTACTCTTTGCCAGATCTTATTGGTACGAATCTTTAATTTACCAGGACCGGAATTACGCAAAAGCAGAAAAGTTACTCTCCCATGCAGATTCGTTATTAAGCAAGTTTAATACAAAAGGTATTTATCGGTTGCGATCGATGATTTGGCACAACTATGGTTTAATACAACAGCACAAAGACGACCTTAAAACAACACTCGATATCCTGATTAACCGCGTTTTACCACTTTCTAAAAAGGCTGGCGACAAAGACTTTTTAGGCACAGAATACATTTCTATCGGAACGATATTTACAAACCTTGGCCAATACGAAAAAGCAACACCTTACCTGCAAGAGGGTTTAAATGCCTTAAAAGCGACTTCTCCGGATAAATATTACCTGCTGATTAATGCTTACCTAACCACCGCCGGAAACTATTATCACCTCAAAAACTATCATCTCACCAAAAAATACCTCGATCTGGCTAAAACCATACTGGATAAATCAGACCATGTGGCTACAGGCTACCCGATGGCAATATTCTGGCTCGACTACTACAAAAGCACCACTCGTTATTTAATTAACACCAAACAATACAGCCTTGCTTTATCAGATGCAGATAAAGCCATTAAACTGGCCGAAAAGCTAAGCGACAATTATTCTTTACAGGAAGTGATATTTGAGAAATACAGAATCCTTTTTAAGCAGAAAAACTTTGTGCTGGCAAAAAAAACCTTGCTGCAAATTGTCGATCAGCCTGAAATAAATACACTTTCGTCGAATAAACTCAAATTAGCAGAGGCGCTTGCGGAAGTAAACTATGCGAATGGTGATATTAAAGAGGCTTATAACTGGATAAAAAAGAGTAAAGTATTAAACGACAGCCTGAATGACAGTAAACTAAAAGCGGATATTAATGCATTAGAAATTAAATATAAAAATGCGGAGAACCAGAAAAAAATAGCGAGTTTAAATGCAGAAAAGAAACAAAATGCATTAATTATTAAGAACAATAAAACAACAACATTCCTGTTAATCGCAGCATCTTTCTTTCTGCTGATCATCGCTATCCTTTTGTACTTTTACTTTAGGGGCTATAAAAAGCTTGCAGCGCAAAGAGCCATAAATTATAAACAAAGAGTGGCCGAATTACAACAAAAACAACAATTAGAAATTAGCAAGGCCATGCTCAATGCCGAAGAAAAAGAAAGAAACCGGGTAGCACAGGATTTACATGACGGATTAGGCGGAATGTTATCGGGTTTAAAAATTAACTTATCCAATTGGGCAAAACACAGGGAAATGCAGTTGCATGATGTAGAGTTACAAAGAATTGTTAATCAGCTGGATAGTTCTGTTACCGAATTAAGGCACATTGCCCGGAATATGATGCCCCAAACCTTACTAAAATTCGGATTAGAAACGGCCTTAAAAGACCTGGCAGAATCGGCGATGAGCAACCATATGCACATCGATTTTCAAGCACTCAATATCTCTAAACAGATTGCACTGGAAGAACAGATCATCATTTACAGGATTGTACAGGAAATGCTCACCAACACCCTAAAACATGCGCAGGCATCTGAAGTAGTTTTACAGGTCAGCGAAAATAAAAACCGCTTTTATATCACGCTGGAAGATAATGGAATTGGCTTTGATACCTCAACCCATAAAAAGGGATTAGGAATTGAAAACATTAAAAACAGGATCGCCTATCTTAAGGGTACTTTCGAAATCGATTCGCACCCTGGCAATGGCACAACCATAAATATCGAAATCCCCATCAGTTATGAGTAATATAATTAAACTGGCTGTTGTTGACGACCATCCGATTGTTATACAAGGAATCGTTTCTTTAATCAACAACCTCGAAAACATGCATGTAGCAGGCAGTTTTCAGTCGGGCAGCGCATTAATTTCCTTTTTAAATAACCACGAAACAGATATTGTATTACTCGATATTATGTTACCCGATGTTAATGGCATTGAACTGTGTGCGCAGGTTAAAAAGTTGTCGCCGAAAACAGTGGTTATTGCCATTAGCAACCATACCGAAAGAAGCATCATCATGCAGATGCTGCAAAACGGTGCAAGTGGGTACATTTTAAAAAATGCTTCGGTAGAAGAGCTAAAAAACGGCATTGAAACTGCACTTAGCGGAGACCTGGCCTTTAGCAAAGAAGTTATAGAAATTATTGCCAAACCTTCAATAAATGACTTAAAAGGACGACCAAAATTCACCAAGCGCGAAAAACAGATCCTCCAGTTAATTGCACAGGGAAAAACAACCGCCAGCATAGCAGAAGAGCTTTTTCTAAGTCCACTCACCGTCGAAACCCACCGACGTAATATGATGCAGAAATTAGCTGTTAAAAATTCTATCGAATTGATCAATGTCGCTACTGAACAGTTGCTAATTTAGTTTGGAGCCAGGGGTTTGGCGTAGCTACTCTATTAAACGATCAACGCTTAGCAATGAGCCATAAACGATGAACCATTGACCAATGAACACCTCTTAAATCTCTTGCCCAAAAGTGAGTAAATTACTGTCTGGATCGAGCATTGAAAATTCTTTTTGCCCCCATGGCTTTGTTTGCAAACTTCCATTCGGATGAATGCTTTGTTTAGTTTCAAGCATCGATTTGTACAGTCCATCAATATCGTTGGTACGGATATACACCTGCCCGTAGTTTTCTTTCGGATCAAGCGTTTCGAATAAAAAAAAGTGAATCTCAACATGGTCTTTTTTTACCATCAGATATTCCTTAAAATCGGCGCTCCCCAAATCTTTAAAGCCTAATTTATTGACATAAAAATCTCTCGTAATTGCTTTATCACGCATGGGCAGTTTGGGGTTAATGGCTGTTAGCATATTTTTTTATTTCAAAAATCGGTTTTTTTATTGAACAATGGTTCTTCGGTTTAATATATAGGCAACAATCAGATTTGGAATCCAGCATAACCAGGCCACCAGCAGGTAAGCCTTTACAAAATCGCCATAAATCATGGTCAATAGCGGAAGCCATAACCGCAAAGTAACCGCAGCAAAACAAGCGGCATAACTATAAACCATCATTTTTTGATGTGGTTCAATTTCACCGTTTTTAATGTATAAATAAGCTTTTAAGGTAGTGTAAAACCAAATTATCCCTAAACATATAAACCCTGCTGAAGAAATTAACCCACCTGTTGCAAAAAAGCCTATGTAAATACCTGCTAATGCGCTAAGCAGAACGGCAATCACGTAAACTTTACCTAGCTGTCGGTGTAATTTGATGCTCCATTTTCTCATTTTGGGACCAAATTGCGTCCAGCCAATAAATAAAGCGACTCCTCCAAGGATGATATGGGTATAAAAACCGATGTTCCAAAAAGTATCTGTTAACAACTCAACTGACTTTGAATTTAGCAATCCAAATTTTCTATCGAACAAAAAGTAAATTACCGGATACAGTCCAATCAGCATTGCTAAGGTGGCCAATAAAATCCATAATCCTTTTTTTACCATAGCAGATTCGATTGCTTTCCACTAATTTAGTTAATTTTCAAGAAGTATTTGGCTAAAAAAATGGCTGGTATTGCTACCAGCCACCATATTAACTCAACTAACAAACTCAATTTCTAATTCCAGCTTTATTTCTGCCGCGCCTAGCTTAAAATTTAAAAGCGATCCCGATGTTTAAAAGCGAAAGGCTTTGGTATCCTAATTCGGCATATATAGCTGTACTTGGTTTTAGGTAATACTTACTACCCGCATAAAGGCCAAAGCCAAGCCCGCTCGCAGCACCTTCGAAAGATCCCTGGTTATCACTTATACTCACCGTAACATAACCCAAACTTGCTCCACCATAAAGGTCGAATTTAGGGTTCAGGTCAAGTAGCTGATTAAAATGATATGAGCCCCTTGCACCAACATAAATGGCACTTTCCTTAAAGCTATAAGTATTATTAAAACCTTCGTATTTTGAACTCGCATACGATAGCTGGCCACCTACACTAATTGCATCTGTTACCCCTCTTTCATAACTGATTGATGGATTAACAGGTAGCGATGAGGTATAACCCGAACCAAAAAACGGACTACCGATACCCACTCCAATGTTAAAAAGGTTATCGCCTTTATTAAACGAGCCAGATTTAGATTGGGCCATTCCGGTTAGCGCTATAAGAATAAATAATGCGGTAAGGTGTAAGTGTTTTTTCATTTTTTTTTAAATTGTTATATATAGATTGATGATAAAAATTAGCAAATAGCCCTCCCATGACGGCAAAAAATGCACATCTCAAATAATTTACACGCAAAGCGACCATGGTTTTGGCTTGCCGGAGCGTAAATAAATTTAAAATCTAATTTACAGTCAATAAAAATGTTAATATATAGCTGGAAATAGCCTTTTTGCACATAGCTGGAAACAGCTATATCATAATAATTAACCTTTACAAGATGACTTACTTATAAGATCTAAGCTTTATATACAAACTGATAACGCTTTGGGTAGCGTTTATTAGAAAGAGGTTAACCAGGTTTATTTTAAGACAAGAAGCGACTAAATTAATCCTTTTTGGATCATAAATTCTTTGGCATTTGCAAAGCTGAGGAATATTTCATCGGCTATTTTAAGTTTTTGATGCGCCCGTACATTGCTTTGAATGGCATAACAGGTAATACCCGCAGCCAGAGCAGATTTAACACCATTTATTGTATCTTCAAAAACAAGGCACTCCTCTTTTTCAAGACCTAACCGCGCGACACAAAGATTGTAGCTTTCAGGGTCGGGTTTAGATTTACTTACATCTGTTCTGGTAATAAATAAACTGAAATACTTTGCCAATCCGTTGCGCTCAAAAACGGCTTCAACATCCATTTTAGGACTAGCCGTAACCACGGCTAGCATGAGCCCTTTTTCAAAAGCAAACTGGATAAATTCTAATGCGAAGGGCATCAACTGTATATCCGTTGTTCTAAAACCATCAAAAGTTATCTTTTCTCTTCTATCGATAAAACCTTCCAGCTCTTCTTCTATTTTATATCGGTCTACGATAGTCTTGGCATTCTTAGGCAGAGGGATTCCGGCGTAATTGCTTAACCAATCCTTAAAATCCAGCGTCACGCCGTAAGCGCACAAAAACTTATTCCAGCAATCGAAATGAAATTTTTCCGAATCAATTAATGTACCATCTAAATCAAACAGTATTGCTTTTATTTTATTCATTATAAATTTTTAACAGGAATGATCCTTATGGAAGGATCTCAAATAAGAAAAATTGTTGCACCTGAGCTTTCCCGAAATTGTTATCTACACAAAAAATTAATGAAAGGTGCCCATTCGGCAACTGTGGCCCAAAGGTTACGCCTTCAAAATTATCGATATGCCGGTTTAAGGAATCAAAGTCGAAAAGCAATTTTTTGGTTAACGGCTTTGGCGGATGCTGCACAAAAGAGCTGTTATCGATTTCATTTTCGGCACCACGCAAATCAACCAGGTAAAGTTTTAAAAAGGTATGATCATCGTGTCCTTTTGCCCAGGCCCTTTCCATTACCAAAAGGTTATGATTATTAATGGCTAATATTTCAGAAATTCCATTTACATTCCAATCGTTTTCAACCGTAGGTTTAACAGGCATTGCGTCAAGCTGGTACGCATATTGGGCAGTATTCTTTTTAGTCCTTACATCGAATTTTAAAATCCGCGTTAAGGCTTTATCATATTCAAAAGCAGCTTGAGGGCCATCCTGGTAAAGCGGCTCTTCCAAACTTGCATACAATGTTTTGTACTGATCGGCATAAGTTAAACCTTCAAATAAAGCATTTTTACGTGAACCACTTTCCGTTTTAGTAAAATGAAAACCTTTAGGCATTGGGATGGTATCCAGAAACTTTCCTGCTGTAGAAATAAAGGTTAAACCAGGCTGAACTATCGTAGTATCGCCATTCTTAAATAACCTTTCTCCCTCACTACTCCAAAGTAATTGCTGGGTTAAGGGATTAAAACGAACCGATTCGCCATCAGGTTTTACACTTTTATCAGTACCATATTGAGGATATGGTTTCCCGTTTTCTTGCAGCATATAAGTCACACCGGTTATCCGGACAGTATCGATCTTATTTTCTTTGAGATCAATCTGTGCAGTATAAATTCTTGCAGGACTCCGCTGCGATGGATCATCACTGATCATGTAATATTGGTTCTGCTTTACATCGTAATCAATCCCAGATAAACCACCAACAACCGTATTCTGAAAAATTGGATTTAAGGGCATAACATATTCATCCAGAAACTTTACAGCGGAAATACTAGTCTCATTTTGTTTAACTGCTGCATACTTTGTTGCTGCACAGGAGGAGAGGACAATAGCAAGAACCGAATAAACAAAGAAGAGCTGCGATACAGGTTTCAAATCGAAATGTTTAGGCCGTAAAAATATGGAATTTTTGCTGCAAAAAGTCTATCATCAAGAGATGGAGAACATTAATAAAGCTACTTTTTCCGGTGGTGTCGGATGGTAACACCCAACTGCACAGCTAATACTTAATGATCTTAACTCCTTAATGATAAAAAAACCAGTAGCCATACCATTAAGAAATTGAGCACATTAAGAAGATAGGCTCTTTCTTATAGATATTAAACAATACAGTAGGATGGTAATATCCAACTGCACTGCTAAAACTTAATGATCTTAACTCCTTAATGATAAAAAAACCAGGAGTCATACCATTAAGAAATTGAGCACATTAAGAAGATAGGCTCTTTCTTATAGATATTAAAAAACACAGTCGGATGGTAACATCCAACTGCACAGCTAAACTTAATGATCTTAACTCCTTAATGATAAAAAACCAGTAGTCATACCATTAAGAAATTGAGAACATTAAGAAGATAGCCTCTTTCTTGTAGATATTAAACAATACAGTCGGAAGGTAATACCCAACGGCACCGCTAATACTTAATGATCTTAACTCCTTAATGATAAAAAAACCAGTAGTCATGCCATTACGAAATTGAGCACATTAAGAAGATAGGCTCTTTCTTATAGGTATTAAACAATACAGTCGGATGGTAATACCCAACTGCACAGTAAAACTTAATGATCTTAACTCCTTAATGATAAAAAAACCAGTAGTCATACCATTAAGAAAATGTAGGCTTTTCTGTATTATCAGATAAATAACAACCAGATGCTAATGTCCGACTCTAAATTATTGGAAAATAGATCCTGAAACAAGTTCAGGATGACGAATCTATTAAAATGATAAGTGGAGGTATTATAAATATTGAATTGTCACGTTGAGCCTCCCGATAAATCGGGACAGGTAGACGAAGGACCTGTTTAAATACCCACAACGCGTTTCGACAAGCTCAATGTTACAATTCAAATGGAATCAAAAATATATAAGTGGTGTCAGATGTTACCATCTGACACTGATAAAATTAAGATTAAAACAACTTACCAATTACGCGATAAGTGATATTGGTTCCATCTACTATTTCCTCATAATAAACATCATCAGGCGAAACAAAATATTTTTCGTTTTTAATGGTTACTTCCCTGCATCCTTCTGGCAGCTGATTAATAATATCGCCTATATTATGCGTATCAACCGGTCCATCCGTTGTATTTAAAATACCATCTTTTCCGGCAACCACATATACGGTTTTACCATCAGCATTTTCTTTTTGGGTGTAATAAACGCCTTTGTATTCGTAATAATCAACTCCGTTAATGGTAACCAGATTAGCATCTGATGGTAAATTCGGAACCTCAGCACCAACTGGCGGTGTGACCACTTCGTATTGACTGTTGTTTTGCTGATAGAACAATCCACCAGAATAATAAAACTGGTTAGCACCATAATAAAACGGATAATATCCATAAGGCAATACACCAATCCTGAAGCCTAAAAACGGTCTGTAAAAATTATAATAGCTGTAATATGGCCTGTAATAAGGTCTTCCGTATCCGGGGCGATAACCATAACCCGGCCTTACATAACCAGGGCGATAACCTGGTCTGTTATAGCTGTAATTCGGTCTGGGTGGGCGGCCACCATTGCCTGGCGAATAACTACCTCTGCTTGGTGCGTGCATAGATGGTTGTCTGGAAATACCACCACCACCTCTGGATGGGCTGCCTATCGAACCAGATCTGCCACCGCTCGAAGAACCTCCACTCCTACTTGGCCGCTGTGCCGAAACAGTCTCAATACTCAAAGTTGCTATCATCGCTGCTGCAGCGAAAACAACCAATCCTTTATTTAATAACCTATTCATTATTTTGTGTTTATTTCGATTATCTATATGACGATGAAAATTCCTAAAAGATTATGCCTTAACATTATTTAACTAAATTTTGATAAAGTAATGACGAACGAAAGGTTATAGTGGCATAGTACATCACACCTCTTCCATTTTGCATCATTACAGCTTAAACTAACAAACCTTTTACGGGCTATTTTTTCTAATCAATCCTTAATCACCTATATTTAAATTTTATTCCTAAAAACTAGCTTAAATGAACCTTACAAGAATTTTCAGTCTGTTATTATGTCTGTTTATTTCTAATGAATTAATGGCCCGGCAAACCGATTCGGCATATGTTAGAGAAAACTACACCAAAATAGAACGCCAGATTCCCATGCGCGATGGGGTTAAACTCTTCACTTCCATTTATATACCCAAAAATCAAACCAAAAAATATCCTTTTTTAATTAACCGCACCCCCTATACCGTTGCACCATATGGTGAAGATAAATATAAGCTGAGCCTGGGTAATTTTCCGGCGATGATGCGTGAGGGATTTATTTTTGTATATCAGGATGTTCGGGGCCGTTGGATGAGCGAGGGCACTTTTGCCGATATCCGTCCGCAGGTTGTTGGCAAAAAAAGTAAAACCGCTATCGATGAAAGTACTGATACTTACGATACCATCGATTGGCTGCTTAAAAACGTAAAAGGTAATAATGGCAATGCCGGTATTTATGGCATTTCGTACCCTGGTTTTTATTCTACCACTTCATTACCAAATGCACATCCCGCTTTAAAAGCCGTTTCGCCTCAGGCGCCAGTTACCGATTGGTTTATGGGTGATGATTTTCACCACCGTGGTACTTTGTTCCTCATGGATGCTTTTAGTTTTATGGGCAGCTTTGGTGTGCCAAGACCAAAACCGATTACGCCAGATAAAGGGCCTAAAGGTTTTCAGTTCCCTATTCAGGACAATTATCGTTTTTATTTAGAAGCCGGATCGGTTAAGAACTTAAAAGACCGGTATTTTGCCGACAGTATTAAATTCTGGAATGATTTATTTAAACATCCAAATTTAGATACCTTCTGGAAAGCACGTTTAATTACGCCACATTTAACCAATGTAAAACCTGCTGTGATGGTGGTGGGGGGATTTTTCGATGCGGAAGATGCCTATGGAACTTTTGATACTTACAAAGCGATTGAGAAACAGAATCCTGGTGCCAATAATATCTTGGTTGCAGGTCCCTGGTTTCATGGGGGCTGGGTACGTAGTGATGGTTCTTATTTCGGCGACATCCCTTTCGGCAAAACCACCAGTATCGATTACCAGCAACAATACGAACTGCCTTTCTTTAAACATTATTTAAAAGGCGACGGAGATTTTAATGCTGCAGAAGCCAATATTTTTGTAACGGGAAGCAACGAATGGAAAAAATTTAATACCTGGCCACCAAAAGATACCGAAACCAGAAACCTTTACTTACAACCCAATGGAAAACTCAGTTTCGAAAAAGTGGGCAGAACCGATAGCTGGGATGAATATGTAAGCGATCCGAATAATCCGGTACCTTACCAGGATGGTATCCAGGCCAAACGTACCCGCGAGTACATGATCGACGATCAGCGTTTTGCGGCCCGCCGTCCGGATGTAAAAACTTACCAAACCGATGCTTTAACTGAAGATATTACTTTAACCGGCCCTGTTCTGGCCAACTTAGTGGTTTCGACGACGGGAACAGATGCCGATTATGTAGTTAAACTGATTGATGTTTACCCTGAAGATGCACCAAATCCAGAACCTAATCCTAAAAACCTGATTATGGGTGGTTACGAAATGCTGGTACGTGGAGAAATTATGCGTGGAAAATACCGCAACAGTTTTGAAAAACCAGAGCCTTTTGTTCCTGGCGCCATTACCAAAGTCAATTATCCGCTGCCCGATGTAGCGCATACCTTCAAAAAAGGGCATAAAATTATGATTCAGATTCAAAACTCATGGTTCCCGTTAGCCGATCGTAATCCGCAGAAATTTATGGACATCTATCAGGCAGAAGCGCAGGATTTCCAGAAAGCTACACACAAAATTTATCATGATGTACACAACAGCTCATTTATTACAGTTTCAGTGTTGAAGTAAATGCAAAATCCATCATGTTGAGTGACCGAGCAATCTTGTAACTTTCGGTGTGTAGCGATTGTATTAGGATTGCCTGCCTGCAACAGGGAGGCTTCGTGCGCCGCAATGACAAAAAAGTTACGCTCGTTTCTAAGTGCATATAAATAAGCGATCGTTTTTAACGATTAACAAAAATATAATAAATGAAAAAGTTACTATTCATCCTTGTCATCATCTTCAGTATTTCAGCGGTACAGGCACAGATGCTCGGGAAAAACCAGGTAAACTCCAGGGCCGACAGCCTCCGTGGCACACTGACTCCTTTGCGCACCTGTTACGATATTAATTATTACCACCTGGATGTTAAAATAGATATCGACCAAAAATCTGTTAGCGGCAGCAATGAATTTGCTTTTACCGCTACGCAGGATTTTACCAAACTCCAGTTCGATCTTTTTGATAACTTAAAAGTAGACAAGGTGGTTTACAAAGGTGCCGATTTACCTTTTACCCGGGAATATAATGCGGTGTTTGTAACCTTCCCTAAAGCGGTTAAAAAAGGCAGTAAAGATAAATTCACCGTTTTCTATTCAGGCAATCCTACGGTAGCAAAAACACCACCCTGGGACGGTGGTTTTATCTTCAAAAAAGATGAAGCAGGCAATCCATTTGTTTCGGTGGCCTGCCAGGGTTTAGGTGCAAGTGTATGGTGGCCAAATAAAGATCACCAAAGCGATGAAGTAGATAGTATGTTAATCAGCATTACTGTTCCTAAAACTTTGCAGGAAATCTCTAACGGAAGACTGAGAAATACCGTTGACAAACCTGATGGCTATAAACAATACAATTGGTTTGTAGGTAATCCCATTAACAATTACGACGTAACCTTTTACATTGGGAAATATGCGCACTGGCAAGACAGTTATGATGGTGAAAACGGAAAGCTCAGTATCGACTACTGGGCGCTACAAACCGATAGCGCCAAAGCCCGCCCACATTGGGATGCCGATGTTAAACCCATGCTAAAATGTTTCGAATATTGGTTTGGCCCTTACCCCTGGTACAAAGACGGCTACAAACTGGTTCAGGCGCCACATTTAGGTATGGAACACCAGAGTGCAGTAGCTTATGGCAATCAGTTTAAACCAGGTTATTTAGGTAAAGATTTAAGCGGTACCGGTCATGGCTTAAAATGGGATTTTATTACCATCCACGAGAGCGGCCATGAATGGTTCGGAAATAACATCACCTCAAAAGATATCGCCGATATGTGGGTTCACGAAGGTTTCACCAATTATTCAGAGGTATTGTTTACCGAATGTACTGAGAGCAAAGCAGCTGCCGAGGAATATGTAATCGGATTACAGAAAATCATCCGTAATGATGTGCCGGTAATTGGCCCTTATGGCGTAAACAAGGAAGGCTCGGGCGATATGTATCCCAAAGGTGCAAATTTGGTGAGTATCATTCGCCAATTGATCAATAACGATGAAAAATTCAGACAGGTTTTGCGCGGATTGGGTAAAACATTCTACCACAAAACCGTAACCACTGCAGAGATTGAAAATTACATAGCCAAACAAAGCGGACTTAAATTAGATAAAGTTTTCGATCAGTACCTGCGTTATACGAAGATTCCTGTTTTAAGCTATAAAATCAATAAAGGCATACTTTCTTACCGATGGGTAACAGATGTAAAAGGTTTTGATATGCCTGTGCGCGTAACACTAAAAGCAGGTGTTTATACTTTGATCAAACCTACAAACGATTGGAAAACCATTAAAATTGATGGCAGTATTAATGCCGATAACTTTAAACACGATCCGTTGTTTTACATCAACATCAAAAAAGGATAATTTAATCCCAGAGAAGTCAAGTTTTAAAAACTTGACTTCTCTTTTGAGCATTGCCAAGACCATTAATAAAAGAGAATTAAATTCCGTCTTGTGCAACTTTTCGGCAAAACCATCGTCTTATAAGAAAAGCTCATTATTCATCTAAAAAAATAAAATCTATCATCATGAAAAAAGTATTTGCAATATTATTGGCAACACTAACATTAACCTCGGGTATTAATGTAATTGCAAAAGACCAAACCCACATTAAATCATCAAAATACAATAGCGATGAAAGAGATGTGGCTAACTTTACTTCAGTTGCGGGTGCAGGCCCAATCAATATCGTAATCACGATAGGTTCAAAAGCAAGCTGCCGTTTAGAAGGCGATGCCGATGCCATTGCGACCATTGTAACAGAAGTAAAAGGAAATGCACTCATTATCCGTCCGGAAACCAGCATTACTAGCTGGTCTAGAAAATACGAAAACAAAAAAATAACTGCTTACGTTACTGCACCTTCGCTAAAAAGTTTAACCATGAACGGATCTGGAGCAATGACCGTGAATGGCAAAGTTAGTGCTGGAGATTTTGCAACTGTTTTAAGCGGATCAGGCAGTATAAAAGTAAATGCCGATGTTGACAATTTTAGCGGCGTAATTAGCGGTTCAGGATCAATCAACATTAATGGCAATGCCGATCATGCTAAAGTAGTTATCAGCAGCTCGGGTACCTTTGGTGGCAAATCTTTTGCAGTAAAAACATTATCAACAACGATCAGCGGATCAGGAACAGTTAATATTGCCGTAGATGAAAGCATCAAAGCACTAATCAGCGGATCAGGAAGCGTAAATTATTCAGGCAATCCAAGTGTCGACAAAACTGTTGTTGGCTCAGGTGGGGTAAGAAAAGTATAAATTAAAGCCTTTTGATAGCGAAACACCTGCAATTTCTTGCAGGTGTTTTTTTATGGGCAAAGGACCAATGATTAGCGCTGTTTCCCAACACGATCATCATGCCGAACTTGTTCAAGCATCTTTCTCACAAAATGAATACTTATATTCGCTTAGCAACTTTTCAAATCATTCCTTAAAATCTGTATATGCTTGCCGAAACCTTAAAAACACTTTTCAACCGGGATCTTAACAAATTAAAATCGGAAATTGAATTATATAAAAACGAAGCTACGCTTTGGGTTGTAGATAAAAGCATTGCAAACTCAGCCGGGAACCTTTGCCTGCATTTAATCGGAAACCTCAATACCTATATTGGTGCAACTCTAGGCGGCAGCAATTACATCCGCAACCGCGAACTGGAGTTTTCATTAAAAGATATCCCAAGGCTGGAATTGGTTAAAATGATCGAAGCAACCTTAGTTGTGGTTAGTGAAACACTTGATAAAATAACCCCTGAACAAATCAATACTGAATACCCGATGCTGGTATTTCAGGAGAAAACATCAACCGAATTTTTCCTGGTTCACCTGTCCACACATTTATCTTACCATTTGGGGCAAATTAACTACCATAGAAGGTTGTTAGATTAGGGACAGTAGTCAGGCGTTAGACGTAAAGCGATCTATACTAGATCGTCATTGCGAACAGAAGAATAGGGCTGTGCGCAAGAGTGAAGCAATCTATTTTGAAAAATAGATAAATATAGATGAAAACCATAAAAGCAATCTTATACCTAACCATCTTATTATTGATCATTTCTACTTTAGCAACACTAAAGCTGGAGGCTGCATCTGATGGTTTTGATCAGTACGGCTTCCCTTTTACTTTCTACGATAGCTTTTCTGGAAAGTGCGACAATTGTTACCAGGATTTTGGATTTAAGCCGTTTTATCTACTTTTAGATCTTTTATTCGCCTTTATTTCTGCTTTTGTAATTATTATACTTAAAGGTAAATTTGGTAAAAAAAGGACTTAAATTAACCATGATTCAACAACGTTTTGCCCAACACGCCACCGAAATATTAAAAATCGATGAATCGGTTATCGGCTTAGCCGTTGGCGGCTCCTGGCTCAGCAATGAGATCGACGAATTTTCAGATCTCGACCTTATTCTAGTTACCAAAGAAAAAGTATCAGCTAACAAATCAAAAATGCTTCAATATGCAAATCGCCTTGGCGAAATGATTTCTGCTTTTACGGGCGAACATATTGGAGAATCCCGTGTACTGATCTGCCTTTATAACAACCCACTATTACATGTTGACATTAAGTTTTTAACCTTGGATGAATTTGCATCAAGAGTAGAAAACCCAACGCTATTAATAGACCATAATCACCAACTACAGCGTATCCTCAACCAAACTGAAGCCAAATTCCCTCATCCAGACTACCAATGGATTGAGGATCGCTTTTGGACCTGGATGCATTATGCCCTGCTAAAAATCGGCAGAGGTGAATATCTGGAAGCCCTAGATTTCTTTGGCTTTTTAAGAATGGTAGTGTTCGGCCCACTGCTTCACATTAAGAATAACAACCTGCCACGTGGTGTGCGTAAAGTAGAATCGCAGCTCCCTACCAAAGATTTTAACTCACTTAAGGGCACCATTGCCGAATACAATAAAGCATCGCTAATTATTTCATTAGAAAATGCCATTGAGCTTTATAAAAACCTGAGAATTGATTTGTTTGATAAAACCATTCAGAACAACCAGAAAGCAGAAGGTGTTGTAATGCAGTATTTAATCGTGATAAAAGATAAATTGTAATTTCTAGCAACTGAAATTAAAGGATTAAAGCTCCCAAAAGAAAGTCCAGAATATTTAGGGTCTTCTTTGCTTTCATGGCTATTTATAATCACCAAAAATAATCAGCGTTTATCTCTTTAATCAGCGGGCAAACTGTAGTGCACCGATTCCCACCACCTGCACCTAAAACAAAAAAGAGGCTTGAGCCTCCTTTTATATCTTTTAAAACTGAACCCCGATCAGCGATATATTTTCAATGTAGTTGATTTTCTGACTGGCTTTATCCAGCTCATCCCAACCGGTTGTATGCACATTGGTTAAATTGGTGGCGCCAAACTTAGTGGTATTCTGTAAATAAACGTTTTTCCAAACATAAAACTTAAGACCAATTTTCGCTGAAACACCATAACCCGAAATGCTGAAATGGTTATTCCTACCCTGGCCAAAAAGACGTACATCAGAACGTGGCACCATTAAACCGCCACCCAAACCGGTTTCTAAAGTTAAAGAAGTATTGCCACCCGGCGCAACCCAGATATCATCATAACGCTCAATCTCGATATTGGCATAGTTAAATCCATCCGTATGCTCATAAGTAAGCATACTTTCCTTCACGTTAATGCTTTGGCCATTATAATCGCCAGCTAAAGCGCCTGTAGGTGCATTATCATGTGAAATATTTGTACCGATATGTCCGTTGATAGCAACAGTTTGCGGAATATCCATCACATATTTCATGTGGTCCCAACCGATAGAGATACTGTAATTATCTTTGATAAAGTATCCGGCACGGATGTTATACTGTGGTACAGTGATTAAACCCGGATTTAAATAAGCCCAGCTTAATTTCGATTGTCTATCATGAGCCACCACATCCTTTAAAGTAAAATCGTAATTCGGTCCTTGAAACCTGATATCACTTTTACCATACCAGGAGCTATTATACCCCCAGTGAAAATAAAAATCACCTTTACGGGAAAATTTCCTTTTATGCTCAGGGTTAAATAAACTTTTTGAAGTTGGCGTATTACTGGTTGAAGAGGTTTTAATCTCTTGTGCCTGCATTCGCTTGCCAAACAAGAGTGCTAAAAATAGAATGGTAAATCTTTTCACGCGGCAAATTGAGCAAAAAGACCAATCAATTACAACAGCTTTAACATTTTGTAAGAGTTGTTGTACAAAAAATGACTTTAAAACATTAAAACCTCGTGTAAACAGCCAGCTGAATAATGTGATTAACCGTATTGTTCGAAACGCCATTTGTAATTTGGTTCATATACCCAGCTTCCAGATCAAATTGTTTCGAAAAACGATAACCCGCAGCAAGGTATAACCTGTTTTGATCGAAAACACTATTGTTAATTTTCTCCTTATTCTGCAAATTTAAAAACACCTCGTTCTGCATAGCTACAAATGGCCCTTTTGTAAATGTTGGCTGAGTTTTTTGCAATGGCTGAATGAGCCTGAAGAAATAACGTAAACGTTGTGAAAACACATCTTCGTCCGGGCGGCCGATAAAACGTTGTTCAAGCCTTAGCCTGTGGCTGGCAAAAACCGATTTTAGCCTGTGGCTGTAAATATATTGCTCAAAAATACGATGCTCGTGTGAAAATGAATTACCGGCTACTACCGATTGCGATTGTGTGGTTTGCCATAAATAGCCCAGGGCTACATTGTGTTTATTATTGATGAAATATTGTAAGGCTGGCCGCACTAAGGTATTTCTCAAATAACCCCAATCATCAGCTGAGCGCATTTGAACATCGAACTGTAGCCCCCATTTTTCATTAAACTTGGTGTTATTTAAAAACATAAACCAACCCGAATTTTGATGCTGGGTTTGTGCATAAAGCTTTCCAGAAACCATGATGAGCAACACCATAGCAGAGAATACTATTTTTTTCATAAGATGATAAACCGGTTTTATCTGTGTGCCGCTAAATTAATAGAAAATGAACAAAGCAAATCATTTAACTTTAAATTAATCCTTAAAAAAGAGCTTAGACGCTTATCTTTAAGATTTAATTCATTGAAAATCACATGCGTTTTCTTTTAGGAGTTTTGTTAATCATGATTTTAACCGGAGCAAAGGCTCAGGATTTTACGGGTACCTGGAATTTTAAGTATCGTCCTTATCCCACCGCTTTACCGATTAATGTGCAAATGAATATTGGCAAAGCGACTGAAAAGATGCTTTATCCTGCGAACTTAAAAATTACAAATGGCGATTTTATATTTAGTTATGAGCTCTTACTTGTTCAGAAAAACAGTACCCAACTGGGCATTGGTCGAAATAAATACCCGATAATAGAAACCCCTTTCAAAATTAAACAGTGGATGCCCTACCTAAATGGTGTACTTACACTGAGCAAATCCAAAACCGGACAAGCACAATTGAGTTTGCAACGGATGTGGATCGATAACTTCGGGCTTTTTATGCGCGGTTTAGATGAGGGCGATGAAATTTACGAAAGCTCAAAAGTAAATATGAGGGATCTGTTATACCGCGAAAAGATTACCTTAACCAAAGCAAATTCAACGCCCTGGACAGATCCTCGTATTCCCAGGATAGTGGCCCCTACCGGGAAGGATAATATTTATTATGGCATTTACGATCCAATTACCACAAAAGATAGCGTTGTTACCCTGGCCATACAGGATGAAGAGCTGATCGATGCAGACACCATAACATTGGTTCAAAATGGCAGGATGATTTTAAACAAACATGCCATTGATGAGAAAAAATTTAGCCATGCGCTACATTTAGATACAGGAATGAATACCATTGCACTTTTTGCAGACAATTATGGTCGCAAGCCGCCAAATACCGGGAATTTGATTGTTAAAACCAGCGAAAACATGTACAGTTTTGATTTTTCAAACCGCTCAAACGCTTTTGCCACTTTTTTGGTGGCTAAGTTTTATCGCGCATATTCAAAACCTAAGTTAGCGGATAACCAATCCATAAGCAATAAGCCCATAGAAATATCAAAGCAAAAAAATACTCCAGAAAAACCCATAAACAGAAACTCAGATGTTATTGCAAATATGCAAGTTGAAAACAAGCAAATAGAACTTGAAATTTGGGACGGCCAGGTAGAGGATGGAGACAGTGTATCGTTAAAACTTAATGACGTATGGGTTCATCAAAAAATTGCAGTTAAAAAGACCTCTAAGCGGTTTTACCTAACATTGCAACCGGGCAAAAATACTTTATTGTTTAGGGCAGATAATTTAGGAAGTACCCCACCAAATACAGCTGTGCTTTGCGTTTATTATGGCGATAAAACACGGATAGTTTATCTGGATACCGATATGAAAAGAGATAATATTCTAAATATAGAATTTAGATCTAAAACGAATTAAACAAGTGTAAAAGCTTATTATTTAAAATTCATTTAACGTTAAACAATTAAAAATTTATCTTCGTTAAAGATTTGGGCATTATGGCATTTTCAATTTGCTTAAAACTGCACTTATTTTAACATTACAAAACGTAAAATAGAACAAAAATGATTATCGAACCTAGAATGAGGGGCTTTATCTGTTTAACTGCACACCCTGATGGTTGCGCGCAAAACGTAAAGAATCAAATTGAATATGTAAAATCTAAAGGAGCTATAGATGGTCCTAAAAAAGTATTGGTAATAGGCGCTTCAACCGGATTTGGTTTGGCTTCGCGCATTACTGCTGCTTATGGATCTGGCGCTTCTACAATTGGCGTATTTTTCGAAAAAGCACCTTCTGAAGGCAAAACTGCATCACCAGGCTGGTACAATACTGCAGCCTTCGAAAAAGAAGCCCATGCCGCTGGTTTATATGCAAAAAGTATTAACGGCGACGCATTCTCTAAAGAAATTAAAGAAAAAACAATTGAATTGATCAAAGCTGATTTAGGTCAGGTTGATTTAGTCATTTATAGCCTGGCATCTCCGGTTAGGAAACACCCTGATACCGAAGTGCTTCACCGCTCTACCTTAAAACCTATCGGTGGAACTTACACCAATAAAACAGTCGATTTCCACACCGGTAATGTGACCGAAATTTCTATCGAACCTGCTACCGAAGAGGATATTGCCAATACCGTTGCAGTAATGGGCGGCGAAGACTGGGCAATGTGGATTGACGCCTTAAAAGCAGAAAATCTGCTTGCCGAAGGTGCCACAACAGTAGCTTATTCGTACATCGGCCCTGCTTTAACTGAACCGGTATACCGTAAAGGAACCATTGGAAGAGCTAAAGATGATTTGGAAGCAACTGCTTTTAAAATCAGCGATAAATTAAAAGATATAGATGGCAAAGCTTATGTATCAGTGAACAAAGCACTGGTAACACAGGCAAGTTCTGCTATTCCGGTAATTCCGTTATACATTTCATTGTTGTACAAGGTAATGAAAGCAGAAGGCATCCACGAAGGTACAATTGAGCAGATCCAGCGTTTATATGCCGATCGTTTATATACCGGCAGCCCTGTTCCTGTTGATGAAAAAGGAAGAATCAGAATCGACGATTGGGAAATGCGTGAAGATGTCCAGGCTAAAGTGGCTGAACTTTGGAAAGAAGCCACAACCGAAACTTTACCGGCAATAGGTGATTTACCAGGTTACAGATCTGATTTCTTAAGCTTATTTGGTTTCGAAATTGATCAAGTTGATTATCAGAAAGAGGCCCAGGAAGTGGTAGAAATTGAAGGTTTGGTCGATTAATAAGCGCGTCATTTCGACTGGAGCAAAGCGGAATGGAGAAATCTAATAATTAATAACAAACGGCTGGCCGCAAAGCCGGCTGTTTTTATATTCAAGCCATATGAATTTCGATTTACAGCCTACATTGGCAAACGATTTAATTACGATAGTCCCTTTAAAGGAAGAAGATTTTGAAGCTCTTTTCGCCGTAGCTTCCGATCCGCTAATCTGGGAGCAGCATCCCAACAAAGACCGCTATAAAAGAGGGGTTTTCGAAAATTTCTTTAAGGGTGCAATAGAATCGAAGGGTGCTTTTATTGTTTATGAAAAAGAAACCAATAAAGTTGTGGGCAGTTCCAGATACTACGAATTAGATGAAACAGACCACTCCGTTGCCGTTGGTTATACTTTTATTGCACGTGAGTTTTGGGGAAAGGGGCACAACAAGGCTTTAAAAGCTTTAATGCTCGATTATGCTTTTCAATTTGTGGATAAAGTAATCTTACATATTGGTGCGACTAATTTCCGTTCACAAAAAGCAACAGAAAAATTAGGAGCCTTTAAAATTGCTGAATTGGAAGTAGCCTATTATGGTGAGCCACTAAAATGGAATTTCGTTTATCAGATCGATAAAGATAAATGGATAAATAAAGCCTCTTAAATTTTTAAGCACTCATTTTTACAATGAAATTTTGCCACGGAAACACTGAAATCACGGAAAAGGTATAAACCATAACTCACCAATCGTCCTCGTTTGTAACGAGGATGACTGAGATCCGCATTTGTAATGCATTAAACTATCCATTAGCGGTAAAATGGCCGTATCCTTCCATCTTAGTTGCAAATCAGGACTATGAAAGGGAAAAGACTTAATTCCGTGTAAATCTGTGCCTTTATACTATACAAACCCAAATGACAAGAGCATAACCGAATAAAATCGTGTTTATGCTTTAGTATTGTTATCTTTGTATAATTCTCCTTTCCACTCACCTTTCAAAACAAAACAATTAAATAAAATATGGCTAAATCTCAGGCAACATACAGTAAAAAAGAGAACGAAAAAAAACGATTAAAAAAACAAAAAGACAAACAAGAGAAAAAAGAAGAGCGTCAGGCTAATGCAAAAAAAGGTTTAGCGCTTGAAGATATGATGGCTTATGTTGATGAAAACGGAAACATCTCTTCAACTCCACCAGATCCGAAGAAAAAGAAAGTAATCAACACCGAAGATATTCAGATCGGTATTTCAAGACAAGAAGACATCATCGATGAAAATCCTGTTAAAAAAGGAACAGTTACATTCTTTAATGACAGTAAAGGTTACGGTTTTATTAAAAACACTGAAACACAAGACAGTATTTTCGTTCACGCAAATGGTTTAATCACTCAGATTAAAGAGGGTGATAAAGTTACGTTCGAAGTAGAAATGGGTCAAAAAGGACCAACTGCTGTTAAAGTATCAAAGGTTTAACAACCACAATTCAATTCTTTTTGCAATTCCTAATTGCAAAACATGATTAAAATTCTGCAGAAAACTCTGCTGCGCTAGGTTTTATAACCATATATAATTCCGTCTATTTAAGCATAAAACCTTGCGCAAAATTTTATTCTTTCTATTTATTTTAGAAAATCAGGTTTTAGTGTGCATAGGCCAATCCGGTCCCGCCATCGCTATTTTCCTCATTTCGCTGCGCTTCCATTCCGGGCTATCCGCTCTGTCGGGTTTAGGTAGCTAAAACAATGGTTCTTTCAAAGAAGGAAATACATGAAAAATATTTACACTATAAAAAGAATAATATTTTTCAGGTTAAAACTTATTGTTGCAGCAATTGTTTTATTCTGATTGTCTTTTTGCCAGTTGCATAAACCTTTGTTAATAAACCCGATAGCAACGGAAGCCCCCGATTTTTCTTCGGGGCTAAAGTGTATAGCGGGACAGGTTTTGCCATCAACTACTGCTGTCCATTTTCAAAAAAAATAAAAATTTTTCTAATCTCGGTGTGGAATTTGTGCACGGTTTACATCATTAACGTACACACAAAGAAAATACATTATGAAAAAGTTAATAGCACTTGCACTGGTTGCATTTTTAGGATTATCAACAGCGATGGCTCAACAAGTAGATTTACGCAGAAAAATTAATGTTAGCGGAACTGCAGAAACAGAAGTAACTCCCGATATTATTTACATCGGCATTTCACTTAAAGAATACTTAAACGGCAAGAAAAAAGTAGACATTACAGAACTGGAAAAACAATTGTATGCCGCTGTACAAAAAGCGGGCATTGCAAAAGAAAATTTAACCATTAGCAATTTAAGCAGCTGGAACTACGCTACAGAAAAAAAGAAAAATCCCGATTTCTTAGCGAGCAAACAATATCGTTTAAAAGTTAGCGATCTGAATAAATTCAACGCCATACTAGAGTCGATTGATGCCAAAGGAATTGCCAATACGAATATTGAAAGCTACGATTATTCTAAAATTGAAAGCTTAAAAAAAGAGCTTAAAATTAAAGCTTTATTGGCTGCAAAAGAAAAAGCAGCTTACATGGTCGAAGCATTAGGCGATAAATTAGGTGGTGTAATTGAGATACAAGATGGTGGAGACAATGTAATACAACCTGTTTATAGAAATTATGCAATGAAAGCTGAAATGGCTGATGCGGCTGGCGCCCCTGAAATTGATTTCAAAAAAATTAAGCTGAATTTCACGGTAAATGCCATTTTTGAAATCAAATAAGAATTTTAATTGTTAAATCAGGGCTTTTTAAAACCTACCAGAACATTTTGGTAGGTTTTTTGTTACGTAGAGGTCGAACACTAAAAAATTAGATATTATGAAAAAATTCATCTACACGCTAGCCTTGGTTTTCTCTTTAGGCATTAGTTTTAATTCAGCTCAGGCAGCTGATAAACCTGCGAAAAACCCAACAGAATTAACTGCTGAACAAGCCGTGAAACTGGAAAGAATTAAAACCCGTGTTGAAGAAATCAGAGACATGGACAAATCGAACTTAACAAGAGCAGAACGTAAAGCATTACGTAGCGAGTTAAGAGAATTAAAAGGGCAAGCCCGTGCAGTTTCTGGAGGTGTTTACCTTTCAGTTGGCGCAATCATCATCATCATTTTATTGTTGATCCTGATTTTATAATCAATACGCATCACATCTATCTATATAAAAAACAAAAAGCTTTGCAGCAATGCAAAGCTTTTTTTTATGAGAAATATCGTCATTGCGAGAAGGAACGACGAAGCAATCTCACCCTTTTATAAATTCTTAATTTGATGCTTCATCATTGTGCTAGCGCATTAAGATTGCTTCGTACCTCGCAATGACGATTTATCTAAGACTAATCAATAATATCAAATCCGGTATACTTCACTAAAGCTTCCGGAATTTTAATACCGTTCTCAGTTTGGTAGTTTTCTAAAATCGAAGCCACAATACGTGGTAACGCCAATGCACTTCCATTTAAGGAGTGAGCCAGTTGCGCCTTACCTTCTTTTCCTTTAAAACGCAATTTCAAACGGTTACTCTGATAAGTTTCGAAATTTGATACAGAAGAAACTTCTAACCAGCGCTCTTGAGCAGCACTCCAAACCTCCATATCGTAAGTCATGGCCGAAGTAAAGCCCATATCGCCACCGCACAAACGCAACACACGGTAATGTAAGCCCAGTTCCTGTAAAAGAGACTGAACATATAGGCTCATATCTTCTAAAGTTTCGTAAGATTGATCAGGATGTGTAATCTGCACAACTTCAACCTTATCAAACTGGTGTAAACGGTTTAAACCACGTACATGCGCGCCATAAGAACCTGCTTCTCTACGGAAACAAGGTGTATAGGCGGTATTTTTAATCGGAAGATCTTCTTCCTTAACAATTACATCACGGTATAAATTGGTTACCGGAACTTCGGCAGTTGGAATTAAATATAAATCATCAACTGTTGAATGATACATCTGCCCTTCTTTATCGGGTAACTGCCCGGTACCAAAACCTGAAGCAGCATTAACCAGGTGAGGTACCTGCATTTCTTTATAACCTGCTGCAGTAGCATGATCTAAAAAGAAATTGATAAGTGCCCGTTGTAACCTGGCACCTTTTCCTTTATATACAGGAAAACCAGCACCAGTAATTTTTACACCCAGTTCGAAATCGATAATATCATATTTCGCCGCAAGCTCCCAATGCGGTAAAGCTTTGCTTGGTAACTGAGCAGGTTCACCATGTGTTAAAACAATCTCGTTATCATCTGCAGTTGATCCCTGTTTGACTAAATGATATGGTAAATTCGGCAACTGCACAATTAAATTATGCTGAGCCGTTTCCAGCTCGTTTAATTTATCGCTCAGGTTTTTGATATTTTCTTTATGAGAAGCAGTTTGCGCTTTAATCGCTTCAGCTTCTTCTTTTTTACCCGTACGCATTAAATCGCCAATCTGTTTGGCAGCTGCATTAGCCTCAGCGGAAATATTATCCAGGGAAGTTTGTGTAGAACGGCGATCTTCATCTATTTTGATGATTTCGTCTACCAGTTCTGGCTGTTTAAAATTACGGATACTTAAACGTTCTAAAACTTTCTCTCTATTTTCGCGGATATAGTTAACTTGCAGCATTATTTAATTTTTTAAGCAAAGATAGCAAGAGTTTGGAGTTTGGGGTAAGGAGTTTGGAAAAAACTGCAAACCGTTAACTGTAAACTGCAAACTGAAATATGGATGGCAAACTATTTCTCGTACCAACGCCCATAGGCAATTTGGAGGATATGACCTTTAGGGCAATCCGTATATTAAAAGAATGCGATTTAATCCTCGCTGAAGATACCCGTACCAGCGCCCCGATGCTCAAACATTTTGGCATCGATAAAAGAGTTTTCTCGCACCACCAGCACAACGAACATAAGGCCACTTCTGAGATTATTAAGTTTCTAAATGAAGGGCAAAAAATTGCGCTGATATCCGACGCCGGAACACCTGCCATTTCCGACCCGGGTTTCTTCCTGGTACGCGAAGCCATTAAAAATGATATTGCCGTAGAGTGTTTACCCGGTGCAACAGCTTTTGTACCTGCCCTGGTTAACTCGGGCTTACCTGCAGATGCCTTTTGTTTCGAAGGATTTTTGCCGGTTAAAAAAGGCAGACAAACTAAGTTCAAAAAATTGGCCGAAGAAGACCGCACCATTATACTTTATGAAAGTCCGCACCGTTTATTAAAAACTTTAGAGGAATTTGCACAGTATTTGGGCGCCGATAGGCAGGCATCGGTAAGTAGAGAACTGACCAAAATGTTCGAAGAAACCGTACGCGGAACTTTAGTAGAAATAAAATCACATTTTGAAAACAATACTTTAAAAGGAGAATTTGTAATTTGCATAGCGGGGAAACCCAACATTAAAAGCAAAAACAAATATGAAGATGCTGAAGAGTAGCATCAGAAAATAAGCAACACACCAATTTTAAAAACATTATGATTAGCATAGATAGATTTCTGAGTGACGAGCAAGACCCAAAAGCGGTTGAAAAAGTTATTGGAAAATTAAACGACCTTTTAACAACAGGCGAAGAACTTTTATATTTAGCGGTACAGAAAAAACCGGCAGTAAACTTGTTACCAGATAGCATCGCGATTTCGAACAAGCGTATTTTTTATTGCGAGCCAGGTAATTTAGGCTTAACCATGAATTTCAAGGATATTTCGTGGAAAAGCATAAAAGAGGTGTCGTTTAAAGAAGAATTTTTTGGTTCTAAATTTATCTGTGTACCCCAGCATGGCGAAAATATTGTAACCGAATTTATTCCGAAAGTACAGGCGCGTAAATTACATCAGGCTGCGAATCAGCAATTAGAAGAATATAAGGAAATGCTTCGTCAGCAAAAACTGGAAGAAAACCGTGCAACAGCATCTCCGATTAGCTTGAACGCTCAACCCCTTGCCGAAATTCCGGCTTACGAACCAACTCCAGAACCCGTTCAACCTGTGATCCAGATTGCTGAGGTAGTTGAAGAACCGGAAGACGAAACCACCTTAAAATTACGCAAGCTTAAAACTTTGTACGATAAACACCTCATTACGCAGGAAGAATACGAAGCTAAAAAAGCAAATATTTTAGATAGTTTGTAAAACTAATCCCCTCGAGTTGTCACGTTGAGCTTGTCGAAACGCCAGATTATAATTAATTAGTCCTTCGACAAGCTCAGGATGACAATATTGCGCCAGCACTTAAAATGAACAAGAAACAAACCTACCTCCTCGCCCTCTTAAGTGCACTTTTACTTTGGCTAGCCTGGCCACCAATGCCCTTTACCACCCCATTATTACTGATTGGCTTGGTTCCTTTGTTTATCGCCCTGGAAGCCATTGGCCATGCGAACATCAAAAAACAGGGTAAAAGGATTTTCTTAACCGCAGGCCTAACTTTTTTAGTTTGGAATACCGCATCAATTTACTGGGTGTATAACGCCATAAGTGCCTACAATGGCGCGGCAGTAGCCCTACCTGTTTCTTTAATTCCTTACGGATTAGGGGCACTTTTAATGACTTTTGCCTTTTGGTTATATTATCGTTTGGGCAAATACGTCAACAGAAAAATCGCCTACCTTGGGTTAATTGCTTTTTATATCGCTTTAGAATATTTACAGCAAACCTGGGATTTAGCTTTCCCCTGGATGACTTTAGGAAATGGTTTGGCAGGCATGCACCAGTTGGCACAATGGTACGATTACACTGGCGTTTACGGAGGTTCATTATGGATTTTGGTGAGCAATATTTTAGCATTTGAGGCCTACAAAAAATTCAAATCCCAAACCGGTTATTTAAGGTTAAGAACCGCAGGAATCTGGGCTTTAGTGGTACTTATTCCCATCAGTATTTCATTAACCAAATATTTCACTGCCGGGCAGAAAGGTACCCCAAGTAACGTGGTCGTGGTTCAACCAAATATCGATCCTTATCAAAAGCTGGAAAATATTCCCACTGCTGAGCAGATTAAAATATTAACACACTTATCAGATTCTATCGGGCAAACCAATACCGAATATTTTATCTGGCCTGAAACGGCCATTCCAAATTACGCAGATGAGGATAGAATCCGGAGTAATCCTGATTTCATTAGTTTACAAAATTTCTTAAATAAATATAAAAACGGAACACTGATTACTGGAATTGAAAGCATTCGGTGGTACAATGATAAAAAAACCGTATCGGCAAAGAAATATCCTGACGGGATGTTTTTAGATAATTTCAATTCGGCCATGCAGGTAGAAAATTCGGCTAATGTTCAGTTTTACCATAAATCGAAACTCGTTCCGGGAGCCGAAAAAATGCCTTTTCCTAAAGTATTTTCTTTTATGGATGGTGTGTTTTCACAATTAGGCGGAAGTGTAAGCGGCTGGGGATGGCAGGAAAAACCAAGCGTATTGTATGCACAAAGTGGCATTGGTGCCGCCCCTGTTGTTTGTTACGAAAGTTTATGGGGCGACTGGATTGGTATGCAGATTAAAGATGGTGCTCAGTTTATTGCCATTATTACCAACGATGGCTGGTGGGGAAATACCTCGGGTAAAGACCAGCATATGATGTACGCTAAACTGAGGGCAATTGAAACCCACCGTGATGTGGCCCGCTCGGCTAATACGGGTATTTCCTGTTTTATCAATCAACGTGGCGATGTTACACAATGCACCAAATGGTGGACAAGAACAGCCATTAAAGCAAACATTAATTTAAATGACGAGATTACTTTTTACGTAAAAAGCGGCGATATCATTGCACAAATATTGAGTGTTTTAGCGGTCATCCTATCCTTGATTATTCCTTATAGAAAATGGGTAAAAAAATGAAAATACTAGTTTGTTTTCTGTTCTTATTTGGTGGATTTAAAGTTAAAGCCCAATTTTATTTAGATAGTCTGGATAAACAATCAAATGCGATGTTAGTCGCATATAAAAATAATGATTACCAATCTTTACTTAAATATACCCACCCAAAAATTATTGTACTTATGGGTGGAATTGACTCTGCACAAGCAGTCCTTAGAAAGGCCATGAATTTCGTTGCAGATAAAGGTATATCCTATATCAATATTAAAGTCGGAACTCCTCAACAAATACTAAAATCTGTACAGATAATTCAATGTATACTGCCGCAGATTTCTGAAATGAAAATTAAAGAGAAAAAAGCTAAGGCTATAAATTATCTGCTCTGCATATCTTACAACTCTGGTAAAAACTGGTATTTCGTAAACGCCGATAAGGAAAAAGAATCATATCTTAAAAAACTAATACCGGAGATAAGTAAGGAATTAATGATTCCAGAGATGGAATTAACATATCATTAAACTTTTAATTATAAAAACATGCAACAGTTTAAAAACCTTAGGTGGTCTGTTTTATTATTATTACTCACCTTAAATTTTGGCTGCGATCAGATTTCTAAAAAAATTGTGCGTACCGAGATTAGCGATTACGAGCATATCAGCATCATAAAAGACCGTTTTACCTTAACCAAAGTAGAAAATAGCGGTGCGTTTTTAAGTCTTGGCGATAATATGCCTTATATTTTCAGGCTCATTATTTTAACTGGCTTGCCATTACTATTTTTGGGCTATGGCTTATATTTCCTCTTTGCCAAACGTAATTTACCAATCAGTATGCAAATTGCTTTGTGTTTTCTGATCGGTGGAGGCATCGGCAACCTATACGATCGGATTGTACATGGGTCGGTTACCGATTTTATGCATATGGATTTTTATATCTTCCAGACAGGTGTTTTCAATTTTGCTGATATTTCGATCATGATTGGGGTAGGCATATTGCTTTTTCAATCGATTAGAAACACTACGCTAAAACAACCAGTAGATTAGGGCAAAAGACAAGATCAAGCTATACTAATTAAAAATACAAAAAATATGTATTAAAAATACAGACTTGTATTATTTATGTTATATTTATGCTGTAATCTCAATTACAGCATATTACGATCTAAACCAAAAACCTAAACTATGAAAAATCTATTCAAAAAAACTGCGCTGATTGCATTGCTATCAGTAGTCGTGATCTCATGTTCGAAAAAAAATGAGGTACCAGCCGATCTGGAAAACGAAACCACTCAAAATCAAAAAGTTCTTGCCTACATCAAAAATCTTGGATTTTCAGATGCACAGATTGTAGAAAGCGGAGATAATTATGTTGTTGATGGCGATATCGTATTTAGCAAAAACATGGAAGTTCCCGCTGATAACGGAAAACCGATAACAGAACAGTATTACAATGGAAATATTGTAACCAATAGCAGTAATATCCGCGTTAAAATCGATCCTTCGATAAACAGCATGATCAGCGAAATCAATTCTGCAATCAACCAATGGAATACCGTACCGAACTCTAAAATCAAATTTGTAATTACAACAGGTACTGTTTACGATATTCTAATTAAAGTAGATAATACCATCGGCAGTTCTACATGTGGACAGGCTTATTTATCGACATCTAACGGTAAGGCGGGCAATACGGTTTGGATTAATAAAAACCTGATTCAAAACAACTCTTTTGCACAGCGACAAAGAACCATCACACATGAATTCGGACATACCATTTCATTTAAACACACCAACCAATCTACCACCATTAATGTACCAGGCGTTGGAGGAACCGATGCATTATCATTAATGAACGGCGGACAATGTGGAAGTGGCGCAACTGTTTTATCAGCAAAGGATAAACAGGCAACTGCCGTATTGTACCCTTTATAATTTAAAAATCAGATAAAAAACCTAAAAAGATCGTAATGAAAGGGAAGCTGTTTCTTTTGAAGCAGCTTCTTTTTTTTGGAAAGCTTATTCAAATAGGATTTAAAATGATTTTAACAAGATGATTTCTTAACAAAGAATTACCGCCATTAAACAAACATATTTTTATCTTTAGGTGTTAAACAATCTAAAAATAAAATCCAATCATGAAAAGAAATGCAACAGCCGTATGGCAAGGCTCTATTAAAGAAGGCAATGGTAACATCACTACACAAAGTACGACTTTAAATAATACTCAATATTCTTTTAATTCGCGTTTTGCAGAAGGCGTTGGCACAAATCCAGAGGAATTAATTGCTGCTGCACATGCAGGCTGTTTTACCATGAAATTATCAGCTAACTTAACCGAAGCAGGATTTACAGCCGATAAACTGGAAACCAAATGCGAAATCAACCTCGATCCATCTAAAGGTGAAATTGTAGAATCACATTTAACCCTAACGGCTTCTGTTCCGAATTTAACACAGGAAAAATTTGATGAACTGGTAGCTGATGCAGAAAAAAACTGCCCGATCTCTAAATTATTAAACACCACAATTACTGTTGATGCTACTTTAGCATAAATAAAATAAATCTTCTCTGTCATGCTGAGTTACGAAGCATCTGCACCTAACCTCAGCATGACAACTTGTTCACCATTGCAGCTAAAAACATAAAATTTTTCATAACTTAGTTTTATAAGCTAAGTTAACATGAAAAGATCTCTCTTATTTTTAGGCACTGTTTTATGCTTAAGCAGTTGTATCACTTTAAGTAGTAAAAACGAAAATTCCTTTAGTACAGCTGCTAATATTGAAGATGCTAAAACTAATACTATAGGCATTGACACTACTTCTGAGCAGGGTTTATTTCATGTGGCCAGTTTTGATGAAGATGTGGCGACAAGGAAGCTTGCCGTTAGTAAAATAAACAATCAGGCAAATTTATTTCATATCGCCAGTTTTAATGATGATGCAGAAGTACGGAAAATTGCGGTTGCAAAAATGGATAATCAAGCCAATTTATTTCACATTGCAAGCTTTGATGACGATGGTGCGGTAAGGAAAATTGCGGTTGCGAAAATGGATAATCAAGCCAACTTATTTCACATTGCAAGCTTTGATGGCGATGGTGCGGTGCGGAAAATTGTGGTTGGAAAAATGGATAATCAAGCAAATTTATTTCACATCGCGAATTTTGATGACGATGTTGCAGTAAGGAAAATTGCGATTGGAAAAATGGATAATCAAGCAAATTTACTTCACATTGCAAACTTTGATAAAGATGTTGCGGTGAGGAAAATTGCGGTTGGAAAAATGGATAATCAAGCAAACCTATTTCATATTGCCTGTTTTGACGGTAATGCAGAAGTGCGAAAAATTGCAGTTGGTAAAATGAACAATCAGGCAAGTCTAAACCACATTATCGCTTTTGAAAAAGAAAGTGAGGTTAGGCAACTTGCGTTAAGTCAACTCAATCGCAATTAATCAATTGGCAGTTTTCAGTTGGCAGTTCACAGTTTGTTGTTATCACTACCTAAAAACAATTTAGCAATTAACCAATTGGCAGTTTTCAGTTGGCAATTTTCAGTTGGCAGTTCACAGTTTGTAGTAACCAGTAGTTAAAACGGTTAGACCATATAACCATTTAGCAATCCCAACAATTAAACAATTAGCTAGTTCAACATTCTAACCTTTCAACCGCTACGCCATATATTTCCCTACAATCGGCATTCTTCTGCCCATACCAAAAGCTTTCGGCGATACCCTTAAAATAGGTGGTGTTTGATAGCGTTTAAATTCTGCAATATTAACCATTTTCAAAATCCGCAGTACCAGTGCTTCATCAAAACCCTGAGCAATAATGGCTTTCGAGCCCTGTTTCTTTTCGATGTGCTGATATAATATTTTATCGAGAATTTCATATTCAGGCAAGGAATCAGAATCTTTTTGATCAGGCCTTAACTCTGCTGATGGTGGTTTAACAATGGTATTGATCGGGATAATTTCCCTTTCTTTATTAATGTACCTCGCCAGCTCAAAAACCTGCATTTTGTACACATCGCCAATTACACCAATGGCACCACACATATCGCCGTACAAGGTACCATAACCCACTGCGCACTCACTTTTATTCGAGGTATTTAATAAAATATAACCAAATTTATTACTCATGGCCATATTAATAATGCCACGGATACGGGCCTGGATATTCTCTTCGGCAAGGTTAAAAGGCAGCCCTTTAAAAGCTGGTGCCAATATATGATCAAAAGCTTCGGCAACTTCTTTAATGGGCACAATTTCGTGCATGCAACCAATGTTATTAACCAAATCTAAAGCATCCTGAACCGAATGGTCAGAAGAAAACTTAGAAGGCATTAAAACGGCCATTACATTCTCCGGGCCTAAAGCGCGACAAGCCAGGGCGCAAACCACAGCTGAATCAATTCCACCAGACAGTCCTAAAACGGCTTTACTGAAACCAGATTTCCTGAAATAATCTTTTATACCTAAAATTAACGCATCGTGAATCTGTTCGATATCGGTTAATCTTTCAGATTGGGGATATTTATTACGCACATTTTCAACCTCTTCCAGATCAAAAACCTGAAGGTCTTCTTCAAAATACTTCATTTCTGCTTTCACAGCTCCATCAGCATCGAAAACCAAAGAGCCACCGTCAAAAATAATCTCGGTCTGTGCACCAACCTGGTTTACATAAAATACCGGCAAATTATATTTCTTTGCATTATCGCCCAACACCTTAATCCGTTCATCATCATGGGTATAAGAGAAAGGAGATGCCGCAATGTTAATCATCACATCCGGCTGTTCCTTAATCAACTCATCCATCGGGTTAGATACATACAGTGGATTATCGTTGATATTCCACAGGTCTTCGCAAATGGTCAGTGCAATTTTTTTACCCTTAAAATCGATACAATTAAACTGTGTGGCGGGTTCGAAATAGCGGTATTCATCAAATACATCGTAGGTTGGCAACAGAGCTTTTTTAACCACGGCTTTAACTTTTCCCCCTTCGATAAAATAGGCTGCATTAAACAAATCTTTTCCTTGTAATACCTCGTTTTTAATTGGGAGACCAACAATACAAGCAATATCTGTACAGTGTCTGGCAATTTCCTGTACAGCGCTTTCGCACAATACAATAAACTCATCAAACTCCAAAAAATCTCTTGGCGGATAACCACAGATAGCCAGTTCGGCAAAAACAACCAAATCAGCACCTTTATCTTTCGCCAATTGAATATTTTCGGTTATTTTTTTAGTGTTGGTTTCGAAGTTTCCGATATGGTAATTGAGTTGTGCTAGCGCTATTTTCATGGTTAATGTATCAAGTAGTTAGTAAAGGTATCAGGACAAATATCCAGATTAAAAGAATACGCCGAAATTAAGCGCCAAATAATGATTTCTAACATCTCTGGCTTTATCGGTTACAATATTAGTGAAACCGTTATTAAAAGTTAAACCGGCCACAATGCTGGTATTGTTCGAAATATCAAATTCGCCACCACCACCGATAATTAATCCGGCACGGTAAAATTTCGTATAATCGTTAATCTTCTCATTGCTTAGTTTAACGCCAGCTCCAACAGCATCCTGCTTTGCGCCCAAAAGAAACGAATTGGACAAACCAAACTGGCCATACCAGCGTTTACCATCTTCTTTTATCGTTTTTAATTTGACCGTTAAAGGCAGCTCCAGGTATTGAAGTTTATATTTCAAATCGTAAGCTACCGGAACCACAGTACCACCCGCATTAGGCGTAGGCCGCATAATGTTTGAAGGATCTACCTCTGTACTCTTGCCGTTTATAGTGGTAACCGTTAAGGCAGTAGAAAAACTATAATTCGGGGCAAAATTAAAATCGCCCATTAATCCGTAAGAAAAGCCCAAAGCTATTCCATCTGTTTTTCCCTGCTCAGGTTTAATCCAGCCAAAAGTTGGGGTAGCGGTTAAACCTAACCTAAAACCATAACTGGTTAACGGTGAGTTTTGCGCCCATGCGCCAAAACTTAAAACAGACAAAATTAAAATGGTTGATATTCTTTTCATGCTATAGGTGTTTATATATATTTGTTGTACATGATGTATAACGTAAAACACTGGCAAATTTATCTAATTTTTCTTTTTGCCATCACATTTATTTCCTGCAGGCAAAACAACAGGCCCGATGTAAGTAATATACAGCTAAACATCAAAATCGAAAGATTTGATAACGAGCTGTTTGCAGGGAAAAACAAAAATGTAATTGAGGTAGATAAACAGCTTGCTTCAAAGTATGGGATATTTTATGACGATTTTATCCACCGGATTCTGGACAGTAAATATTCCAATACCGAATCGTTGACCAATTTATACCGCGATCAGGCCTATACCGATTTGAGCAAAGAGGTAGATAGTGTTTTTCCAAACTTAAAGTCACAGGAAAAGGGATTGACCGAAACTTTCAAATACATTAAGTACTATTACCCGAAAGCGAAGGTTCCAAAGTTTATTTCATTTGCTTCAGGTTTCGCTTACCAAATGCCAGTGGGCGATAACTACTTAGGTATTGGCCTGGACATGTTTCTGGGTAAAGACAGCAAATTTTATAGGGCTATTGTGCAAAGTGTACCCTTATACCTTTCGAGGAGGTTTGCACCTGAATATATTGTGCCACGCGTAGCCGAAACCTACGCCCACGAGGAACTTTTTGCAGAGCCTGACGACAATAGAACCCTGTTATCTAAAATGATCTTCCAGGGAAAGGTTTTATACTTTCTTGATCAGGTTTTACCCGAAAACTTAAGCGATTCTACCAAAATCGGATATACTCAACAGCAATTAGAATGGGCACAAAATTTCGAAGGAGATATTTGGGCATATTTTTTGGAGAACAATTACCTGTATGAAACTGATTACCAAAAAATCCAGGTGTTTTTATCTGAAGGACCTTTTACCCCGGGTTTAGGTGAAAACAGAGATTCGGCACCAAAATTGGGTGTATGGATGGGTTGGCAAATTGTTAAAAAATATATGAAATCGCATCCTGATGTTACTTTGCAACAGTTAATGGCAGATAACGATGCGCAGAAAATTTTAAATCAATCGAAGTATAAACCGAAACAACAGAAATAGTTTTCGGTTGGCAGTTATCAGTTTACAGTTAAAGGATTAACCAGTTCAAACCATTAACCCAAAAGAATGAAAGTTGGCATTGTATTATCAGGCGGAGGCATTAGGGGAATAGCACATTTAGGCGTTTTAAAGGCCTTTAGCAATTTGGGTATTACCTTTAGTCACATTAGTGGAACAAGTGCAGGAGCAATAGCCGGAGCCTTTTTTGCTGCTGGCATAGATCCCGAAGAAGGATTAAATATTTTCCTTAAAACAAAACTCTGGCGCTTTGTACGCCCGGCAGTAGGTTCTTTAGGCTTAATTAATATTGAGAATACCGCTTTAATTTTAAAGGAATATTTTCCTGAAGATTCGATTGAGAAGCTTAAAATACCTTTAACCATTGCTGCCGTAAACTTTAGCGAAGGCCGGTTGGTTTATTTTACAAAAGGACCGCTTATCAGGGCTATTCATGCCTCTAGCTGTATTCCCGGTATTTTTAAACCCATTATGATTGATGGCCAGATGTATGTGGATGGCGGTATTTTAAATAATTTCCCGGTTGAACCTTTGATGGATGAATGCGATTTCATTATCGGCTCTTCTTGTAACCACCTTAAGCCGGTTGATAAAATTACAGGTATTACCAATTTAATGGGTCGAGCAGGTATAATGTCGATAAACCACGATATGGAAAGAAAAGCAAAATTCTGTAATGTGTTAATCGAACCAAAAGGATTAGGCGCCATTAGTACGTTCGATATGAAACGTGCTGAAGATATTTATTGGCTGGCACACGAAGAAGCCCTGATTACCATTAAAAATAGTCCGACAATTTCTGAATTAATTACAAAATAATAAGCTATTCCAAATTATAAGGCTTTAAAAATGTAATTCTACAACTACACATAAATAGAAAATATTCATCAAAAATATAGTGTAAAACATACACTTATGCAATAAAAATATTACAATTCTCTTGGTGTTAACATATTAATATTTTACTTTAGGATTATACTTCGCAAATACGAAGGAATAAAACCTAAATGTCTATCTATGTTTTTCAACCTAATTATTCTTTTCCAAAGAAGAAGAATTCCTGTTTTTACCATTTTCTAACTTGATTTTCAGTAAAAACAGATCATTAATTTTTTTACCTAAAAAAACCTAAAACATGAAATTCTTAAAATCAAATAAAACCTTATTAACAGCCCTTGCGCTAACCACAGTATTATTCGCCTGTAAAAAAGAAAGACCAACAGAAACGGCAGATTTAGAAAAACCAGAAACAACTGCTGTTAATCCGCTTGGTAATATCCAGATCTGTACCGAAAGATCTTTAGATGGTACTACTCCTAGAGGCGCCGTTCTAAAGTCAACAAAATGGACTCCGGGAACCACAATCAAAGTGAGTTTAAATGGAAGCACGGCAGCCATCAGGGCCAAAGTTATCCAATATGCGAAAGCATGGGAACAATATGCAAACATCAAATTCAACTTCGTAACAAACGACAATACAGCTAAAATCAGGGTAAGTTTTGTGAGTGGAGATGGATCTTGGTCATATATTGGAAAATCAACACCTAGTACTGGTGCAACCATGAACTACGGTTGGTTAACCTCAAGTACAGCAGATTCGGAATATAGCCGCGTGGTAATCCACGAATTCGGTCATGCTTTAGGATTAATCCATGAGCACCAACACCCATTAGTGGCCATTCCTTGGGATAAACCTGCTGTTTACGCTTATTATGCTGCAGCGCCAAATTATTGGACCCAGGCAGATGTAGACAATAATTTATTTGCAAAATATAGCACTACACAAACCAATTATAGTGCTTATGACAAATATTCGATCATGCACTATTCGGTTCCGAATGAATTAACCATCGGCGATTTCGAAGTGGGATGGAATACCGTATTATCACCTACTGATAAATCATTTATTGCTTCAGTATATCCATTTTAGAAAATAAAATAATTACACATAGTGGTAATATTAGCCACTATGTGTATTTTTCTGCTATAAAATAAAAAATAGATATGCTGATTGCTTTACGGATTTCATTTGTCAAACCATTTTTAACCTGTTTAACCCTCCTTCTATTTTACATAAGTGCATTGGCACAAAACCCATCTCCTCGATGGGAGGTAAAACCTTATTTTGGTATTCAGCAATCTAAATTTGATTGGTCTATTGCCGGTAATGCCGCCGGAACCAGTCCGAATGTATTATCAGAACTGATCTGGAAAAACATTAAAGGACCAAGTTATGGATTAGACATCAAATACCATATCACCGACCGGCTCAGTATTAAGGCCGCCAACCAATACAGCAACATAGTTAAGGGTGAAGCAGAAGATACCGATTATGCAGATGATAACCGGCAAAGTGCATTTTATTTTGACCTGCTCAACGCAAATAAAGGTTACTTATACAATGCCGATTTACAGCTCAGTTACCAACTGTTAAAGTTTGGGCAATTTAACATTAATCCAATTGCCGGGCTCTCCTACCAGCAGCAAAAATTTCATCTGTTAGAAAGTGCAAATAACCCTGACAGCAAAGGCTTAAACTCTACTTATGAAGCACGATATAAAGGTTTCGATTTCGGAGCAGAATTTGTTTTTAAAACGCAGAAATTTAGTGTGGGCGCCACAGTTTTAGGTGGTTTTTATACTTATTCGGCAAAAGCCAACTGGAATTTAATCCCCGATTTTGCAAAACCTGTAAGCTTTACGCATAAGGCAAATTCCTTTGCATTAAGTGGCGATATCAATCTGGCTGTACCATTAAACAAAAGTTTACAGTTAGAACTTAACTACAAGATCAATAACATCAACACGTACTCTGGCGTAGATAAAGCCTATTTTAATAGCCGGCCAACTGAAGAAACTCAATTTAATGGGGCAAATTTTAGAAAAAACGCCATATTACTAGGCTTAAATTTTAGCTTTTAAGGCCGCGATATATTGTCCTCGTTTGTAACGAGGATGGATGAGAAACGCGATTTTATCGTCAATAAAACAAAGCCTCACGATAACAGAGACTATATCACTTTATTTTTTATCTTTTTAAGGCCACCAAACGTTCGCCTTCCAATACCGGAATGGTTTTGCAAAGATTGAGCTGCAAACAGAAAACAACATCTTCTTCTATATTCAACTGCGCCAGGCGATGGCTATGTGATGATTTGTGAAGGTATTTCCTTAAATCTGCTTTAGCCAGGGCATACAAATCTTCAGCAGCCACACTGGAATCATCAAAATGTTCGAAATTTTGACGCAGGTTATTCACCACTGCACCAGCAAAAAGAGTATCTTCTAAATTAAACTGATCTTTCCATCCCGCGCAAAGCAAAAGCACGTTTTTATCCTGGCTTTTCAAATATTCGCAAAGAAAATCTAAATTCAGGAAAGATCCAATTACAACCTGATAGGCTCTTTTTTGTGCCAAATGTAAGGCTTTGGTGCCATTGGTCGTAGTTAAAACAACCGTTTTTCCGTTTACTTTCTCGTGGGTATAAGAGAATGGCGAATTGCCGAAATCGTATCCTGCTACTACTTCTCCATTTCGTTCTGCTGCCAATAAAAATCCGCTATCGCGATAAGCTAAACAATCTTCCACATTAGCTACAGGAATAATCGCTTCAGCGCCATTATCTATCCCGTAAGTAATAGATGAAGTAGCTCTTAAAATGTCGATCACGACCACAATACTCTGTTCTATATCGTACAAGTCGATTAAGGCCGGAGTTAAACAAACTTCTATTTTTTTTGACATGTAAAGAGAGGTGAAAGGTGAAGGGCGAAAGGTTTAAGGTTATGAGGATCTGTCCTACGCCTTAAACCTTAAACCCCAAGCCTTATTTATAAAAAGGAAACTTAACCACTTTAGCCTTAATTGGCGTATTGCGGATTAAAATAAAAACTTCAGTTCCTTCTTTAGTGAAATCTTTTGCGATGTAGCCCATACCAATTGCTTTTTGCAAAGAAGGTGCCTGGGTACCAGAAGTTACTTTACCAATAATATTTCCTTCGGCATCAGCAATTTCATAATCATGACGCGGAATACCACGATCGATCATTTCGAAACCAACCAGTTTCTTTTGAATACCAGCTTCCTTTTGAGCCAATAATGCTTCTGAATTGGTAAAAGATTTAGAAAATTTTGTAATCCAGCCCAAACCAGCTTCTATAGGTGAAGTGCTATCATCAATATCATTTCCATATAAACAGAAACCCATTTCTAAACGTAAAGTATCGCGGGCACCTAAGCCAATTGGCTGAATGTTGTATGGCGCACCTGCTTTAAAAATGGCATCCCAAATCTGATCAGCATATTGGTTTTCGAAATAAATCTCGAAACCACCAGCTCCGGTATAACCTGTTGCAGAAATCACTACGTTATCAACACCAGCGAAGGTACCTTTAACGAAAGTATAATACTCCATTGATGCCAAATCAACATCAGTTAATGTTTGTAAAGCATCTGCTGCTTTTGGTCCCTGAATGGCTAAAAGCGAAGTTTGATCAGAAATATTGTGCATTTCAACATCTTTCGAATTGAATTGTTGAATCCAGTTCCAGTCTTTTTCAATGTTAGAAGCGTTTACCACTAACATATAGGTTTTATCGTCTATTTTGTAAACCAAAAGATCGTCTACAATACCACCATCTTTGTTTGGCAAACAAGAGTACTGAACTTTTCCATCATATAATTTAGCAGCATCATTACTGGTTACACGCTGAATAAGATCTAATGCATTTTCACCTTTAAGAATAAATTCGCCCATGTGGCTTACATCAAAAACACCTACACCGTTACGAACAGTTGCATGTTCGGCGTTAATACCTTCGTAAGTAACAGGCATATTGTAACCTGCAAATGGAACCATTTTAGCGCCTAAAGCGATGTGTTTTTCTGTTAATGCGGTGTTTTTCATCCGTAAATTTTATATTTTATGATAATGAAGCGATTGTAATTTATTAATTCTCAATATGATGATTTCATCTTTATTCTTCGTGGGGCAAAACTACTAAGAAAAAGACAAAATTTTGAGGTTAATTTTAAGGAGTTTTTTAGAAGACTGCTTATCGTAATCGTCATGCTGAACTTGTTTCAGCATCTATTTAAGAGATTTCCAGCGTTGACAATTTTTCTTTCCAAGTCCATAGAAAATTTGTCAACTCTTATATACTTACGCGCGCACCAATTCTTCGTAAATCTTCAGCATTTTGCTGGAAATTAAATGTACGCCGTGGTCGGTTTCGACCGTTTTACGGGCATTCTCTCCGATCTCTACCCAACGTTTAGGGTTGATGATGCATTGTAAAATGGAGCGATAGAATTCATCTGCAGAATCAGCAATTAAAATATCATGTCCATGCCGGCAATTGATGCCCTCAGCAGCTGTAGTTGTAGCAATAATGCATTTTTTCATGGCCATGCCTTCAATAATTTTCACCCGCATGCCGGTACCCGAAATTAAAGGAACAATCATAATCGCCTTCGAATTCATAAATTCTACGGCATCGAAAACCTCTCCTTCTACAATCAGGTTTTCAGAATCGTATTCGAAGAAATGTTTCTGCATGTTTTTCCCCGCAATATAAAAACGCAGGTCTTTATTCAGTTTTTCAATATCGGGCCAGATATCATCCAAAAACCATTCTAATCCTTCCTGATTTGGCCGCCAATCCATCGCACCCAGATGAAAAAGTGTAGGGAAACTGGTTTTGGTTTTATCTACCTTATATTTTTCCAGATCGATGGCAACTGGAAAAACCGACATTGGAATTTCGCAGCCAAACCTCAATATACTTTGCCGGTCGGGCTCGGAAATGGCAAAAATCTGGTGAAAACGGTTAATCTGATCCGTTTCATACGCTTTAAGCCGTTGCGCTAAAAAAGCTAGGTATTTGCGCCGAATAAGAAACTTTTCTGAATGAGAAAGACGTTCCCACAAAGTAAACTCTATGTTATGCGCCCGGTAAATCAGCTTTGCATTGCTATTTGCCTTAACCACATCCAGGTAAGGCACGACAAAGAGTCCTTCAAACTGGATGATATCAAACACATTTTCGCGCAGGAGATTTTCTAACTGCCGCGCAGCATCTTCGCTATAGTACCTGGAAACATTATAGGATTCGTTGGTGAAAATATTAAAAAATGCCGACCACACATTTACATCGGTATCTAAATCGTAGGTGTGGTATTTAATCTGTTCAAAAATAGGATCGTATATATCTTCGATATCAATCCGTCCTTTTGTGGGGTTGAGGCTAAACAAAGTAATATCTGCACCAAGTTGCAGCAAACCTTTTATGGTATTATAAACCACAATGGGATAACCACTATTTGGCGGAAAGGGAACCCGCTTAGTAATCAACAGAATTTTCACGATGTTGTGAAAATACGAAATTTTAGGCGTTTTTTGAAAACAGTTCTAACTGAGGATCGCTTACATTAAAAGTTTTGCGGTGAAAAGGCGATAGGCCCATTTCGATTACAGCCTTACGGTGTGCAATGGTTGGGTATCCTTTATTCTGTTGCCAGTTATAATGCGGAAAATCGAGATGCAGGTTGGTCATGTATTCATCCCGGTGCGTTTTTGCCAATATAGAGGCTGCAGCGATATTTAAATATTTACCATCGCCCTTAATAATGCAGCTATGTGGAATTTGTGGATAGGTTTTGAAGCGGTTGCCATCAATGATCAGGTATTGTGGCTGGGTATGCAATCTTTCGATCGCCCGATGCATGGCCAGAAACGAAGCATTTAAAATGTTGATCCGATCTATCTCTTCATGATCGCAAGAAGCAACCGCCCAGGCTAAAGCCTCCTGCTCTATAATGGGTCTCAGTAAAGCTCTTTGCTCGTGAGATAGCTGTTTCGAATCGTTTAGTCCTTCCAGTACAAAACCTTTTGGTAAAATAACCGCCGCAGCAAAAACAGGACCAGCGAGGCAACCTCTTCCAGCTTCATCACATCCGGCCTCTAATAATTCTTCCTGATAGCAGTTTAACAACATGTTGCAAATTTAAAGAATAACGTCAGATTATTGAAAATTGGTTGATAAAGATGTAATTTAGTTTTGAACACCACAAGCATCAAGCATGTTAAAAATCTTAAATACCTTTTGTTTCTTTTTAATGTGTAGTTCGTTGTTTGCACAAAATAAAGAATTAGAAAATTTATCAATTGAAGAGCAGTATTCATTAATGGAGAAGAACTCCCAATGCATGCATAGAGATAAATTTAGTGCTGCAAAAAGGAAACTATTTTATCCTTTTAATCGAACAGAATTTGTATCCATAATATCTTTTCAAGATACGATATCAGAATTTTCAAGTCATTTACCAGTGAAAAAAGGCATTTTGAATAGTGGGTTGGTTAAAGAAGAAATTAGGCTTACTAAAGCAGATATTGATATGCTGACCGATCTATTTTTTAATTATGGTTATATATCCGAAAAATATGGCGTAATTATAGAGAGAACGGCTTGTTATGATCCACACAATGCTATATTATTCTTTAACAATGAGAGAAAAGTAATTGCTTATATAGAAATCTGTTTCGATTGCCTGGGCATGAAGTTTAGTTCAAAAAAAATAAAAGTTGGAGAAAATTGCACTGAAAAATTTAGTCTGCTCAAAAATTTCTTCATATCAAAAGGAATCAAATTTGTTTCAACAGACCATACAACTGAATTATGAGAGCATACAACGAAACCTTAGCCCTTCGCGTGGCCGAACGGTTGATGCATATAGCCGATGTAGAAGAAAAACTAATGTTCAGCGGACTTGTTTTTATGGTTAATGGTAAAATGTGCCTTGGTGTTTCTAAGAATAGCTTGATGGTACGGCTCGATCCAAATAGTTTAGAAAGCATCTCACATAAAGATGGCTGGCAGCAGATGATTATGGGCGACAGACCAATGAATGGTTATATTGCTGTATCAGAAGATGTTTTGAGCCGGAATGATGAACTCGATTTCTGGGTTAAGCTTGCCCTGGCCTTCAACCCCTTTGCCAAGGCATCTAAAAAGAAATGATCACACAAAAAAGTTATTGCCTCATCCCTCTTCAAAAACTAGCAAGAGCCATATTTTTTGATTAATTTTATCTTACTAATCAAATATTATGAAAAAACGGGCTTTTATAGCAGTATGTCTGCTATGCATTTCATTTACCATTCAAGCTCAGGTTAAAAGAACCAGTACATCAACAGAAACTAAGGAAACAAATACGCAACCATTAAGGGTTCAGGCACCGGAAGGGCATTATTGTGATTACTGTAAATTAAATTACCCTGAATCGCATTTCCCTTGCCTTATGAAGTCTATTAAAGGCAAACTAGATGTTGCCACGGGTGAAGTCAGTTTTGTGGCGGGGCAACCAATAGGCGGTATTGTAGTGAAAGGCGGCAAAAACCCTGGAGACCATACCATTACACTAGTGACGAATCAGAATGGGGAAATCGAATTTAACAACGCCAGCGCAGGGAATTATAAATTTATCATTTCAGTACCTGCTACTAATCCCAAATCGCGGGTAGCGGGATCACCAATTGGTGGGATAATTGTGAAAGGTGGCAAAAATCCTGGCGGAAGTTTAATTACGCTAATCACGAACGAAAATGGTGAGATAGAACTTAATAACCTTGCTGTGGGTACGTATAAATTCACCGCTTTAGGTGCTTCTGCAACAGAAAAAAGTAATCCTTTATACAAATCGAGTTATTCAGAAAAGGTAAACCCTTTATATAAAAACTAAAAACGTTAAATTTACGCTACCTTCCATTTTCTGGCACTATTATGGAATCTTTCAAGTCTGTGCATCTTTAAATTGTTACACATTTAAAACACACATTATGAAACGTTTAAATTTAATATTGAGTCTAGCACTTCTCTCGCTTGGATTTCAATCTTTTGCCCAAACCAATAAGGAAACTACAGTAAAAATTGTAGCAGATAAAAATTATACTTTTGTTGCTAACACTGCCCTGCCGATGTCGAACAACGACATTAGCAGAGTATTGGCCATGATGCCAGGTAGTCAGGGTGGTTCTTCTATCAACTTATCGGGTTCGCAATACGATGTTAGGGTTACCAAAGACAGTATTGTTGCTTATCTGCCTTATTATGGCAGATCTTTCTCTGCCCCGATGGATCCTACACAGGGTGGTATTAAATTTACTTCAAAAGATTTTACCTATACGGAATCGAAGAATAAAAAAGGATCGTACACAATCCAGATTAATACAAAGGATGTGAAAAGAGAAAATTATCGGTTTACGATAAACATTTCAACCAATGGTTATGCTTCGTTAACAGCAAGCAGCATGAATAAACAACCCATTATTTTTAATGGTTATTTAGATGAGCCGAAGAAACAGGATTAGAAGGGGGGACTCCGGCTCGATAAACCGTCATTTCGAGCGGAGTGCAACGCAGCCGAGAAATCTATCACAGCAGATCTCTCCATTTCGCTACGCTTCAGTCGAGATGACGATTACTCTTTCACAATCTGTTATAAGTATGATCCTAGCTATTTCTTAATCAACTCAATCTGAAAAATATGCGGCCATTTTTTACCGGCAACAAAAAGTCTTTTGGTTGCTTTATCGTAAGCAATACCATTTAATACATTGTTGGCCTTTGCATCGTCAGTTTTAAAATAATCTGCAGGCAACAATCCCGATAAATCAATCTTGCTTTCCACAGCACCAGTTTCGGGGTTAATAATCAGGATATCATTGGTGGTATAAACATTTGCATAAATTTTCCCATCAATAATTTCCAGTTCATTCAGATTTTGAATTGGCCCTTTATGATCAAAAACATCAATTGATCCAATTTTCTGATAGGTATCTTTATTCAGGAAAAAGATGGTGTTCGAGCCATCGGTATTCAATACTTTTTCACCATCAAAAGCCAGACCCCAACCTTCTCTGCCAGTGGTGTATGAAAATTCGGATAGTTTTTTAAAGCTTGCTTTATCATATACAAAGCCAACTTTCTCGCGGTAAGTTAATTGAATAATCTTGTTGCCGATTACCGTTATGCCTTCTCCAAAATACTGTTTATCCAAATCTGTTTTCTGAAGGATTTTACCGGTTGACGGCTCTACTTTACGCAAGCTGGAGTGCCCATAATCACCGGCACTTTCATAGAAAAACCCATCATGATATTCTAAACCTTCTACATACGAAGAGGTATCGTGAGGTAAGGTTTTAATCACCTTGTAAGTATATTCAACAGGCGCCTGGGCAGCTAATACATTAATATTCGAGGTTAAATCTTCCGACTTTCCGGCGCCAAATATTTTGGCCGTTAACAGGTGATTACCCAATTTTAAACCTGCCGTTTTAAGTTTGATGGCAGAAGTATCTGCTTTTGAAGCCACTTTAAGCGTATCGATCAGGTAAACGACAGAGTCTACTTTTTGTTCAGCTCCAAACTGTACTTTCACATCAAATTCGCTTCCTGAGGGCACATTGAGTCCAATCATTGGAGAAAGAAAGCTACGGTAAGTTGTGGTAGAACTGTCTTTACAGGAACTTACCAATGCAAGTGCAATTCCGATAAACAGGAAATTTTTAATGGGGTTAATCTTCAGGCCAAAACGCATCTTCTATATGGTTTAAATTATAATTTTTATTCTTTGTAAATGTAATGGCAATAATATCAAAACGGATATCATTTTGATGGTTCATTATTTCAATATAAGCATTAGCGGCTAATTCCATCTGAATTTGCTTGGCTTTGTGCACAAATTCTTCAGGTTCGCCAAAAGCAACCGAGCTACGTGATTTAACTTCTACGAAAACCATGATACCATTTTTATAAACAATCAAATCCACCTCCGCTTTACCATAGGTCCAGTTTTCATCTAAGATTTCATAAGCTTTATCCTCCAGATACTGCTTCGCAATATTTTCTCCTTTTTTACCTAAATCATTATGAAATGCCATGAGTGATTAAATATTGGAGTTTGATTAATATTTTACTACAATGATTGCTTTTAGCTTCTTATTTAAGTTGACCGTCATGCTGAATTTATTTTATTAGCCATTTCTATTGTTTTTTAATAGTCTAATAGCTACTTCTTGGTCAGCATCTTTCATACTATTAAGACCCTGAAATAAATTTACTTCGTAGCTTTCCACTGCGTTACAGGTCAGGGTGACGATACTATTATAACGTATGAAGTAAAATTACTTAAAGATAAGCGATCATTACTGGCAACTAATTATTCAGTCATTACTTAACAATAACAGAACCCAGAAACTTAGAAATTTCCCTTTCCACACCTTTAATTACGCCATAACGCTGCATTAAAATCATTTGGTTATCCTCGTTCTTTTCGTCCTTTATCTCTTTCAACAGGTTCATCAATATCTTTTCGACTTTACGTTTTTTAAGGTGAAAAATACCGCCTAAAATAGTGGCTTTTAAATTCATCGATTCATCCTTCACATAAATAAGGTGTTTATTTAACCAGTTTTCACTTAAAGCATACTCTGAGGTTGAAAGTGTAATGGCCAGATCGGCAATATCCCTATCCTCATGTTTAACAAAATGGTTCGATGTAGGTAATCTGCCGTTGTCGATTTCTGATTTATAATAATCGATAATTCTTTTACAAAGTGGATCATCAAATTCTACATCACTCAGGTTCTGCATGATGAATGAACCGATGTACATATCATCAATTTTATCCCAGTTTACAAATTCGTGCCCGAAAGCCAGTAACAAACGTACAATTTCCTTTTCCTGATGTTCATTTTCTTCTACAGGTGCCTCGTGACCCATCGGGCCTGCGCTATCATCCCATAAATCGTCGGGTGGACCAAGCGGCTCCGGCGGACCAGAAGAATAGGGTTTCGGACTTGCTGATGGATTTGCCCGCTGATTATTATCAAAACTTTTCTTAAGCTTAGCCGAACGCATTTTATTGAGTTCGCTCAGTAAAATATGCTCATCGATTTCAAGTAAGCTGCTACACTCACGGATAAAAACAGAAGCCTTAATGGGATCAGGAATTTTGGCAATACTTTCTACAATATCACGGATAATACCTGCTCTTTTAATCGGATCATTACCCGCATCTTTAAGCAGCACATTCGCCTTATACAGAATAAAATCTTTTCTGTTCTGTTCGAGATAAGTTTTAAAAGCGCCTGCCCCAACATGGTGCATATAAGAATCGGGATCGTGGCCATCGGGAAAGGAAACGATTTTCACATTCAGGCCTTCTTCCAAAATCATATCCAAACCACGAAGTGAGGCTTTAATCCCCGCAGCATCGCCATCAAATAAAATGGTAATGTTCTGGGTAAAACGCCCGATCAGTTTAATTTGCTCTACCGTTAGCGAAGTACCCGAAGAGGCCACCACGTTTTCTATTCCGGCCTGATGTACCGAAAGCACATCAGCATAGCCTTCTGCCAGGTAACAGTTATCCAAATCGCGGATGGCTTTTTTAGCATGAAATAAGCCATAAAGTACATTCGACTTATGATAAATTTCACTCTCAGGCGAGTTTACATATTTCGGAACGTTTTTATCTGTTTTTAGTGTTCTACCACCAAAACCGATAATCCTGCCCGTAAAGTTATGGATCGGAAACATTACCCGACCACGAAAGCGATCATAAATTTTTCCGTTATCGTTTTTGATCGATAATCCGGTAGCTTCTAAAAACTCTAATTTATGGCCGGCGTTAGTTGCGCTCTGGGTCATGGCATCCCACACATCGGGAGAATAACCTACCTCGAATTTCTTCAGGATATCTTCTCTAAAACCACGTTCTTTAAAATAGCTCAGGCCTATTCCCCTGCCTTCGTCGGTTTCCCACAGCTGTTTTACAAAAAATGCAGCGGCATACTGCGAAACCACATAAAGGCTTTCTTTGGCGCTCTGTGCTTCGGCATCCTGAGGGCTTAGTTCGGCTTCCTCAACTTCTATATTGTATTTATTGGCTAAAAATTTAAGTGCTTCCGGATATGAATATTTTTCATGATCCATTATAAAGCGCACTGAATCGCCTCCTTTACCACAACCAAAACACTTGTAAATGCCTTTAGTTACGGATACGTGAAAGGAAGGGGTTTTTTCGCCATGAAAAGGGCAATTACCAATTAAACTGGTTCCGCGTTTTTTTAAGTGCACAAAATCCCCCACTACCTCCTCAATACGGGCGGTATCCATTATCTTATCTATCGTTTCGCGGTTGATCATATATTGTTATTGTCGTCATTGCGAGAGCTGGCTCCGATTTCTCGGAGAAGCATGACGAAGCAATCTTTTATACTATTTTTATTTTCAATTTGTTATCACCAAGCAGGAAAGATTGCTTCACTCCACCACACAATCCCCTTCTTCAGTTCGCAATGACGTGCCAGAGATCGTCATTGCGAGGAGGTACGACGAAGCAATCTTTCATACTATACTGTACTCAATTCTATCACGCCAAAACAAGAAAGATTGCTTCACTCCACCACACAATCCCCTTCTTCAGTTCGCAATGACGTAACCGACATTTACCATTCTTTCACTATCTCCCATAAATCCTTCCACTCGGGATTCATAGATTCTATTAATTTTATCTTCTTTATTCGGCTTCCACCCTTAATTCTCTTTTCTTCAGCAATTGCTTCCTCTATCGAATCATAAGAACAAAAATAAACAAGTTTGTCCATGTTATATTTAGCCGAAAAAGATTTTGGATATTCCTTGTCTCTATGCTCTTTTATCCTAAACATTAAATCTGAAGTAACTCCAACATATAATGTAGTATGGGTAAAATTAGTTATAATGTAAACGGTCCCTCCTCTTTCCATTATTATTTTGATCTGTTAAACTGGAAAGATTGCTTCACTCCATTGCACAATCCCCTTCTTCGGTTCGCAATGACGAATGTGTTCTACTTCACCAAAGGTAATAACTGATCAGCAACCAATTTATTACCCGTTTCGTTTAAGTGTACTCGATCAACGGTTAAAATGCCTTTTTCTTTATCTTCGGGATTATTTTTCGCTTCATATTCTGCAAAAATTTTCCTCAAATCGCATACAGGAAGATTATTTTTTGCGGCTAATGTTCTTATCCCTTCTGCATATTTATTTAAATCGGCATCTAACTCATTGGTACCATCTTTTTTCTCCCCAACAACCGATGGGGTAACCAATACCACCTTACTGCCCACACCCTGAATTTTATTGATTAAAGCCTGGTAAAACTTTAAATATTTATCATAATCGGTTCCGGTATGGGATGATTGTTTATGCCAGACATCATTAATACCGACGTAAATAACCACTAAATCAGGCTTCTTATTTAATACATCATCTTCTAAACGCAGGTATAAATCGTAAACTTTGTTTCCGCCTATCCCAGCCCCGATTACATCGTATTTGGTAGAATCAAGCGATTTTTTGATCAGGGTTACATACCCATTTTTAGAAAGGCCCTGTTGGGTAATCGAATCGCCAAAGAAGATAATCCGTTTTGGTTTAAATGTCATTGATGTTAATGCAAGTAAGCAAAAGCTTAGTAAAATACTCGTTTTAAATAATGTTTTCATTGTATAATTGATTAGTATTATTTTTTATCGGTTCTTTTAAAATCCAGGTCCTGAAAATCGAAACTAAAATCGGTTAATGGCGAAATGGCTTCTATTTTAAACCCATCTGCCAAAGCATTGTTATCTAAACTAAAATTAACAAAAGCATCGGCATCTAAACTTCTATCATACCATTTTACAATAAAGGTGTTGCCCTTGTAGTAAGTCATATCACCTTTTAATTTGGGAGCATTTTTTGCCTGAAAATGCATCTTGCCATTCACCTCACTAATGCTTACATCGCCAAACCAGGCATCATGAAAAGTGCCATAATAATTTTTAGCATCTGGCTTTGCGACCGACAGTTTTTGCTGTGCTGCAATATCACTCCAAACTTTGCTCACCATTTCGTCAGCCTGTTTTTCGTTTTTAAGCCTGTTATCGTTATAGGTTTTAATCCGATCCTGTCCTTTAATACCCAGGTAGCCGTCTTTAATCGAATTCGTAATCGAATTAAATGCCGCACCCGATTGTTGATTGGTTAATACAATAATGCCCAATTTCATTTCAGGAAGAATGGTTACCTGTGTTACAATTCCAGATAACCCACCAGTATGCGTCGCCTGGAAATTTCCATTCACATTACTTAAAAACCAGCCTAAACCATAACTACTGAAAGCTGCCGGATTACCTCCTGCGATAATGGTTTGCGGAGTCCAAAGTTCTCTTGCTACAGCAGGACTGAATAATTTCTTATCCAATGTTTCGCCGTATTTCCCACCATTGATCATGGCCATCACCCACTTGCTCATATCGGTAACGTTCGAGTAAATCCCGCCAGCGGCATTTGCGATTTCTCCAAAACTTAAACCTACAGGCAACAGTTTGCCCTGATATGGTGCATGGCCATCAATCACATTCGATTTGTCTTTTAAACGGTACCAGGAAGCTGCCGTCTTGGTCATGCCTAACGGTTTAATAATCCTGCTCTCAATAAAATCTTCATAAGTAATCCCTGAAACTCTTGCTACCACATCTCCAGCAACAATGTACATCAGGTTATCGTAATCGTATTTGGTGCGGAAAGAAGAAACTGGTTTTAAATAACGGAGGTTATGGATCAGCTGTTTTTTATCTACAGTTGACGAATCTGGCCAGATCATTAAATCGCCAGCGCCCAAACCCAGGCCACTGCGATGTGTAAGCAGATCGCGGATGGTAAATTCGCTGGTTACGTAGGCATCGTACATTTTAAACTCCGGAATTACATCGGTAACTTTTGTGTCCCAGGTAATTTTCTTTTCATCAACCAGCATCCCCAAAGCAGCAGCGGTGAAAGCCTTCGTGTTTGATGCCACACCAAAAAGGGTATGCTCATCAACTTTTTTATTGGTTTTAATGGAGCTTACTCCATAACCTTTTAAGTGGATAATTTTACCATCTTTAATTACAGAAACTGCAATCCCCGGAACGTTAAAGGTACTCAGCGTTTTCTCTACCACACTATCGATTTGCTTCGACGACAATACCTGTGCGTGCACATAAATGCCCGTAAACAATACTAAAGCAAATGATATTTTAAATTTCAAGGAAGAAAAGAGTTGCATATTGATCGGTTTAAATAATCGTTTAAAGATAATAACCTGAATTCGATTAATATTTATTCTCAATGATTAATTTTCATCCCCTCATCTCAACGCGATCATGCTGAATTCATTTTACAAGTAGAATAGTGTTTTCAATTGCCTTGTAGCTACTACGTGGTCAGCATCTTCATGCAAAATAGAACCTGAAAGAAATATACTGCGTAGCTTTCCAATGCGCTACAGGTCAGGATGACGACGGCTTTGCCTCAAATCCTTATTTGCCCTTTTCGAGTTTATAATCTTTATGTACGATTAAAAAACTTGCCCTTTCTTCTTTTTTGAAAGGATAATCCCAGTTACCCTGGTAAGTAATTTTGGTTGGTAATTTATCCTCTCCGAAATAGCCCATTTCTATATTCATTTGTACATCAAAATCGAACAGCATATTGCTGTATTTCATGTCGACATAACGACCCAAAATGTTAAAATTCCGTTTATCAAAAATGGTAACCAGCTCTTTGATCATGATGCCATCTTTTGTCCAGCTACTTAAATCAGGTTTTACAGAAACCTTGAATCGATACACGGGAATAGAATCGAGATAAGTACCACTGGTGAAACCATAATCGTAATACTGGCGCATATTAGCCGAAAATATTTCGGTTTTGCTGCCAATAAAAGGAACTTTTACCGGACGACCGGGATTGAAGATTAATGTTTTCAGTTTGTCTTTATAACTTTCGTTTGTTCCACCCTTTCCGTCAGGTTTTGGCGCATTCGGTACAAAATCAGTATTGTAAGCATTCATAAAAATGTAATCGAACATTTCTACGGTATACAACTGGTATTTACCGTTTTTCTTGTAAATCTTACCGGTATCCTGCTTTACCAGGTATTCCATTTTATAAGGTCCGCTGTTATTATGACGGATTTTGCGGTAAATTTTTCCATCCACCTTATTCTTTTTGTCATAACTATAAATCCTGTTTTCAGCGATAAAAGTATAACGTTTCATATCCCTAAACGACTGATAAAAAGAAGTATCGTACATAACCTTTCTGATGAAAGTTTCGACATTCAACTTTTCGGCCTTAATATTTACTGCCGAATCGAGTGTAATGGTTTTAATGGTATCAGGATTAAAACGGTTGATTTCCTGAGTAAAACCTTTATTAAAGAGCGATATTAACAGTAAAAGAAAAAGTACTTTTTTCATGGAAAATGGAATAGGTAAAATGAAAATGGACGATGGATCATGGAAAATGTGTTATGTAAGATGTCTTATGGTTGATTAAACGCCGTTGTCCATCTTACATCCTTCACCTTACATCATTAATTCCCTAGTTGTTTTAAAGCAATATAAGCCATTAATCCTGTGGATATTTTCAAAGCATCTTCATCAATATCAAATCTTGGGGTATGTACCGAATATTGCGTATCTTTTGCTGCATTCCCAGTACCTAAACGATAAAAACAGGCATCTGTTACCTGCGAGTAGAAAGAAAAGTCTTCGGCAGCCATCCAGATATCTAAATCAACCACATTTTCTTTGCCTAAAAAATCTTCGGCGAAAGCCCTCGCGTTTGCGGTTAGTTTTTCTTCATTGATTAAAAACGGATAACCTCTGTGGATATCAAAATCGCAACTTCCACCCATGCTTTCGGCCATTCCTTCGGCCATTTTTTTCATGCGTTTGTGTGCTTCATCTCTCCAGTTTTCATCCAGGGTTCTAAATGTACCTTCGATTTTTACCTCGCTTGGAATTACATTGGTCGCTCCGTTGGCAATTACTTTACCGAAAGAAAGAACGGATGGTAAACGTGGATCGGCATTACGGCTAACAATTTGCTGCAGGGCAACAATAATATGTGATGCGATTAAAACCGGATCGATATTTTGATGAGGTTGTGCACCATGACCGCCTTTTCCGGTAACGGTAACATATAACTCATCGGTTGAGGCCATGTAAATACCTGAACGGAAACCTACTTTACCGGCATCAATTAATGGCATTACATGCTGACCAACGATAGCATTAGGCTTTGGATTCTCCAATACACCTTCTTTAATCATGATACTTGCTCCACCCGGCAGTAATTCTTCGGCTGGCTGGAAGATCAGTTTAATTGTTCCTCCAAATTCATCTTTTAGCTGGTTTAAAATATGTGCTGTTCCTAAAAGCGAAGAGGTATGCACATCATGTCCGCAGGCATGCATTACGCCATGGTTTTTAGAACGATAAGGTTTATCATTGGTTTCATGGATCGGTAAAGCATCCATATCCGCACGTAAGGCAATTACCTGATCGGAGGGCAGGTTACCTTTAATTAAACCTACCACACCAGTATTGGCACAGTCGGTATATTCAATGCCCCATTTTGTTAATTTATCCTTGATGAACAATGAAGTTTCGAACTCTTTGAAAGATAATTCGGGATTGGCATGGATATGTTGACGATAGCCTACTACATCATTAAAAATGTTGCTGGCCAGTTCTTGGATTTTATTTTTGATCATTACTTGTGGTGGTATCTAAACTTGGTGCATTAATTTTCTCCCTAAAAATAAACAATGTCGGGAAATTTGGTCTGAGCTCGTTTATGAGGCGTTGTGCTTCCAGCCGCGTTCTAAAATCGCCCACGCGCACATAATAGTTGGGTTCTTTATAAACGAGATAGGTATTTAATTTAGGATAAAGACCTTTAAACCTGGCTTGTTCACTAAAAACTTCTCGCCGGTCTGAGCCATAAAAAATTTGTACGCGGTAACCATAAGCCGAAACAATCGGTTTTCCGGGTTTTACCTCGCCAGAAGTTTTATAAACTTCCAAACGTTTAGCAATTAAACTATCGATTAAAGGATCTTTTATAACCGTTACCTCTCCTTTTTGTGCAAAAGCAGTAGTAAAAAGGAACAAACAGCTTATAAAAGTTAATATTATTTTCATGTGTAAAAACCCCGGCATTTAGTGAGCAGATGAATAAAATATCATCTCCTTTCTTCTTAACAACAAGAATGCCGAAATCGTTGCAAAAATCGGCATTCTTTATGGGTTAAGCAAATAGTTTAGCGTGCGGGTATTTCAACAATTAATTTATCTGGGTTTTGATGTGTTTGCCAAATGGTGTGAATAATGATTTGAGTATCACTAGTCTCATAAAATATAATAAAATCGAAAATAATCAAACCCCTAATATTTGGATCTGAAAACTGAATCCCTAAGTTCGGATTCTTAATTACGAGTTTGATTTCTTTATTAAACCTTTTATAAAGTTTAGCAGAATATTTTTTATTCCCATTTCTATTGGCATAAAATTCAAGTATGAAATAAAGTTTAATTTTTGCCTTATGAGACCAGATTATTTCTTTAGCCATTTATTTATTTCATCATCCAGATCTGATTGTGTTACAAACAGACCATTATCAATTTGTTGTTGGGATGAAATAATTTCTTGTTGTTGTTCGGGAGACAATTCTAAGTGTTTATCTTTTGCCGAAGTTTCAAGAATAGTAACACCAAAATCTTTTAGCATTTGTTTAACAACTGAGTTGTTTTGATCAGGAATTTTTATTGTTATTGTTTCCATAAATCAAAAATACCGAAAATATATCTTGATATCAAGTCGTTAAGATGTCAACGTAAAAAGCCGGATTCCTCTCGGAATGAAATTGCCTACCAATTTCGAACTGACCGTTACTAAATATAGGTGTTAATTTGAGAATTAAAAATTTAGTTATAAAAAAAGCCCCAACATTTGTTGGGGCTCGATAAGCAATTATATTTTTAGCTTATAAATTAGCGCCGTGGCAGTTTTTATATTTTTTACCGCTACCGCATGGGCATGGTTCATTTCTGCCAACTGTTGCTTCCTTACGGATTGGTTGTTGTGGAACAGCCTCGCGTGTATCACCAAACTCGATACCTGGCTCTTCTCTGCCAAACTCTTGTTTGGTTGTTTGCAACTTCGGTTGTTTTACCGGAGCTGGTGCTTCTCTAACTTGATCTGGTTCTTGCTGAACCGGGATACCACCTTTATATAAGAAACTAACGACCTCTTTATTTACGGCATTAAGCATGTTTTTAAACAAATTGAAAGCTTCCATTTTATAAATTACCAATGGATCTTTTTGTTCGTAAACTGCGTTTTGTACCGATTGTTTCAAATCGTCCATTTCGCGTAAATGCTCTTTCCAGCTATCATCGATTAAAGCTAAAACAATGGTTTTTTCGAATGAACGAACTACTTCTTTTCCTTTGTTATCGATGGCTTTCTTCAAATCAACTGCTACCTGAATACCACGGATACCATCGGTAAACGGAACCACAATCTGTTCGATGTGCTCGCCACGTTCCTGGTAAACCTGTGTTAAAACCGGTAATGATTGCTGGATAATCGCTTCAGATTTACGTGCATAAAAAGCTTCTGCTTCTTCAAATAACCTTTCAGTTAACTGAGGAATACTGGTTGAAGTAAATTCTTTTTCGGTAATGGCTGTATCTAAAGAAAAGTTTTTGATTACTTCGAGTTTGAAACCGTCGAAATTACCTTCCTGTTTATATTCGCTTACAATATCTTCAGCAACATCGAAAACCATATTGTTCATATCCACATCTAAACGTTCGCCAAATAAAGCGTTTTTACGTTTAGCGTAAATTACGGTACGTTGTGAGTTCATTACATCATCGTACTCTAACAAACGTTTACGGATACCAAAGTTATTTTCTTCTACTTTTTTCTGTGCACGTTCAATAGATTTGGTGATCATCGAGTGCTGGATTACTTCACCATCTTCGATACCCATACGCACCATGATACCAGAAATACGCTCTGAACCAAATAAACGCATTAAGTTATCTTCTAATGAAACGAAGAACTGAGATGAACCCGGATCGCCCTGACGACCAGCACGACCACGTAACTGTCTGTCTACACGACGAGACTCGTGACGTTCAGTACCCACAATTGCTAAACCACCAGCTTCTTTAACACCCGCACCCAATTTAATATCGGTACCACGACCAGCCATGTTGGTTGCAATGGTTACGGTTCCGGCCTGACCAGCTTCGGCAACGATATCGGCCTCTTTCTGGTGCATTTTCGCATTTAATACATTGTGTTTAATTCCGCGAAGCTTAAGCATACGGCTTAACAACTCAGAAATCTCTACAGATGTTGTACCCACCAATACCGGGCGACCAGCTTGCGGCTCTAATTGACCGGTTTGAGGATTAACCGCAGGGATCAACGCACCTTTAGCATCAAGCTTAGGCACAGCCCTACCTGTTGGATCGTATTTAATTACCGGTTTGCCATCTTTTAGTTTAGGATTTCCTTCTTTATCCAGTTCGTATTCTGTTTCGTAATGAGAATACGGGAAAACAAGGAACTGAATTTCAGAAGCAACTGCGTTATATTTTTCACGAACGGTACGGTAAACGTAATCCTGCTCATCTTTTCTGGAAATATTTCTGTTGGTTGGAATTTCAACCACATCTAATTTATAGATCGACCAAAACTCGCCAGCTTCTGTTGTTGCTGTACCCGTCATACCGCAAAGTTTGTGGTACATACGGAAATAATTTTGCAAGGTTACGGTTGCATAGGTTTGGGTAGCATCCTCAACCTTTACATTTTCTTTAGCCTCAATGGCCTGGTGTAAACCGTCAGAGTAACGACGGCCATCCATAATACGGCCAGTTTGCTCATCAACAATTTTAATTTTTCCTTCATCGATGATGTACTCTACATCAATTTCGAATAAAGTATAAGCTTTTAACAACTGGTTAACCGAGTGGATCCGTTCTGCTTTAACAGAATAATCGCGCATTAAAGCATCTTTCTGAACAACCTTTTCTTCTAAAGGCAGATCAGACTTCTCTAAGTCTGCAACTTCAGTACCTACATCAGGTAATACGAAGAAATGTGGATCTTCACCTGATTGTGTAATCAGTTCGATACCTTTTTCAGTTAATTCAACCTGGTTATTTTTCTCATCGATATAGAAATACAATTCAGAATCTACCTTAGGCATATTCTTAGATTGATCTGCCATGTAGTGGTTTTCGGTTTTCAACAATAAACCTCGAACACCGCTTTCACTTAAAAATTTAATTAAAGCTTTGTTTTTTGGCAAACCACGGTATGCACGCAATAAGGCTAAACCACCTTCACCTTCTTCGGTTCCGCTGTTCCCTGCGTTGATTAATTTTTTCGCTTCGTTTAATGCTTGCGTTACATAAGCTTTTTGTGCATTTACTAAACGTTCGATACGCGGTTTTAATTCATAAAACTCATGTTCATCGCCACGTGGAATCGGACCAGAAATAATTAAAGGTGTACGGGCATCATCAATTAAAACTGAATCGACCTCATCCACCATTGCAAAATGCTGCTTGCGCTGTACCAATTGATCAGGTGTCTGCGACATATTGTCACGCAGGTAATCAAAACCGAACTCATTATTGGTTCCGTAAGTAATATCTGCGGCATAAGCTTTTCTTCTTTCTTCAGAGTTTGGCTCATGTTTATCAATACAATCAACAGTTAAGCCATGAAACTCGAATAATGGACCATTCCACTCACTATCACGACGGGCCAGGTAATCATTCACGGTAACGATGTGTACACCTTGTCCGGCCAATGCATTTAAATAAGCCGGTAGTGTACTTACCAGGGTTTTACCCTCACCGGTAGCCATCTCGGCAATTTTACCGCTGTGTAATACAATACCACCAATTAACTGTACATCGTAGTGTACCATGTTCCAGGCTACTTCAGTTCCTGCAGCATCCCATTTGTTAGCCCATTGCGCTTTATCGCCAACAATTTTAACATTGTTTTTTCTTGCTGCGTAATCTCTATCAAACTGCGTTGCAGTAACCTCTAAATAATCATTTTCGCTTAAACGACGTGAAGTTTCTTTCACTACAGCAAATGCTTCCGGAAGGATTTCCAAAAGTACTTTTTCTAATTCTGTATCGCGGTCTTTACCTAAAGCATCAACCTGATCATAAATAGCTGTTTTTTGGTGAAGATCTAAATCTTCGCTCTCTGCTTCAGCTTTTAGTGCTGAAATTTTCTCATCAATATCGGTTAAAAAAGCCGAAATCTTGTCTTTAAATTCGGTGGTTTTACCACGTAACTCGTCGTTGCTAAGCGCAGACAGTTTACTGTAGTGTTCGTTAATTTTAACAACCAATGGCTGAATAGCCTTTATATCTCTTTCTGATTTACTTCCGAAAACCTTCGCTAAAAATCCTAACATTATAATATTTTAAATCGTATTTATTATTAAAAAATGGTGTGTTACAACAACCAAGCCATTTGTCTTTCTTAAGTCAGTTTGGCAGTTGCTGGTATCAATGGGGCTTAAAATCTTCTAAAAAGACCTTTCAGAAAAAAATTAGGGGCTGTTATTTTTCGGTTTTTTCCTGATTGTTAAATCAGCTATTACCTGATTTACACTCACATATTTTGTAACTTTTAACTGGGATTGGGTTCCGATTAAAGCTAATGTGGTGTATGATAATAAATAAGGGTTACGGTCTTCATTCAGTTGAACCGAGGCTTTGCCACTTGCATTAACGCTGATATTATGCTCATTACAATACTCGTTTAATATCCTTAGCCCTTCAACGCGTTCGGCTTTTGCCAAATGTGTTAAGCTAAAAAATACAAGCGATATGGTAACCAGGTGTTTCATTAATTGCGGCAAAGCTAGTTTTAATCTTTTATAAAAAGAAATTACATCATCGCAAAAAGCGTACCTCAATTTCCCGGATTTTTCGCTTTTGCTTTTTAACAGGATTCAATCTTATATTTAAATTGAATGTAAAAGCTCAGTACGCTCCTAATAATTGTTTTATTTCAAAAAGACGTTCGGATTTCTTAGGGTCTTTTTTAATTTTATGCCCTATAGAAAAACGCTGATTAATGATGGACACCTCTGAAAGATATTTTTTAGCCAATGAGCGGGGCTTGACTGAAACTTCGGCATTAAGAAGGTACAGCACCTTTAACTTCGAAAAGTATTACCGTGCGCATAAAGAAGCTTTTGGCCCCTTATTTTTATGCAATGATGAATCGATAGTTGGCGGAAAGGTTACCTTTTTTCTTTGTAAAGAAGATTCTCTTCAAATATTTATGCCCATTACAGGCGGAATTGATATTATTGCCAATGGAAAAGAATTTGCAATAAAAACCGGGCAAGTACAGGTGTTGAACATGGGTAAAGGTGAAGTATTGGAGATCAGCAATCCCTATCAAAACGACGTGATTAATTACATGCAGTTTGGGATTAAAACCGATATGTTTTTAATGCGGGCAAGCGAAATGCTTTTCGCTTTCGATTTTGAAAAAAACCTGAACCAGTTGCTCGAAATTATCTCGAACCCAAAATTACCTTTTAAATTAAGTGCAGGGATCTTCGCTTGCAAGAAAGAGGCGATTTATAACATGCAAAGCCCAAACCATCAGTTTTATGCTTTTATCATCGACGGTACTTTCGAAATTGAAGGCCGCTTGATGCACACAAGAGACGGCTTAGCGCTCTGGGATGTTAAGCAGGTAAAGCTGGAAGCGTTGAGCGATAATGCCATTGTGGTGGTTTTGGAGTTGATCGCAACTTCTTAAAGGAGCTTAGATTTCCCCCGCAGATTTTTAGAAGATTACCACTGAGTCCTTCGACAGGCTCGGGATGACAATTCATCTGTGACGGACCGCATGAGAAATGCTCCGTTCCATCATCCATCTCACATCTTCCCTCCTGTATTACTTAAACACCACTTCTGTTGCCCCGTAACCAAATTTTTCTTTCCGCGCATCCATGTATGTTTTTACATGTGGATTTTTACTGATCAGTTTATGGATTTTATCTCTCAAGGTACCGTTACCTGAACCATGAATAAAAACAATCTTATCGAAATGATGCACAACAGCGGCATCCATCGCCGTTTGAAAATGATTAATCTGTATATGCAACATTTCATCAGCTTCTAAAAAATGATGATCATCTCTTAGCTTTTCGATGTGCAGATCGATTTCTTTTTGTGGCGCTGCTACCGTTTTTTTCTCCTCAGTTGATTTGAAAAAACTTTCCTTTAGTTTCTGTGGATCGATGCTTACCGGAACCAGATCGTCCAGGCGGATCAGCCAACCTTTGTTTCTCAACTGAGGCAACTCCTTTTGTTCGGTACTAAAATCTTTTGCCCTAAACTTCTTGCGGATCACCAATGGATCGATAGGTTTAACATCGGCTTTGCTAAACACTAAAACCTGAAAATTAAATTCAGGCCAAAGATCAAGATCAGCCAGGGAAGCAGAGTAAACTAAAGCCGAGGCATGCGATTCGATTATGCCATGATAAGCACCTGCATATTTTTCTTTCCGCTCGGTGGTTAAACTTACCAGTAAAACATTTGGCGAGTGGTTTTGCAGGTGGAAATGCACCACATTACCGGCCTTGTCATCGGTAGCGACTGCAACATAAATGCCGTTTTCGATTTTGCTAATGCTGGGGATATTTACCTGAATGGGTTTTGGCGCATCCAACTCTTCTGCTACTACACCATGACCATGTACGGAAGTTAAATTACTCACCGCAACTGGTATTTCGAAACCATCTTCATCGGTAACGCCCAAAGTTTGGAAGTCAATAATCTTGGTTACATAACCTTCACGTTTTTCATCAACAAAACGCACAAAATCTCCCAGTTTAAACTTCATCTCTTATTTTTTTGTAAAGGTTTTTAATCTAATTCGTTCAATTAAGAGGTATCCAGTCACCATCATACCTTCGGACTCCGGACTTCCGACTTCTGACTCAATTAATGTCTTGTATCGTTTCCGTGATAAATGCTCAGGTAACTTTCATACCTCGAAACTGCAATTTCGCCCTCGTTTACTGCAGCTAAAACAGCGCAGCCAGGTTCGTTAATGTGCCTGCAGTTATTAAAGCGGCAATTGTGTGAGGTTTTAAATATTTCTCTAAAAAAATGCCCAAGTTCTTCCTTTTCGATATCGATTACACCCAGTTCTCTAATCCCAGGCGAATCGACAATAAAACCGCCTTGTGGCAACTCGAACATCTCTGCAAAAGTAGTGGTATGTTGCCCTTTATCGCTCCAGTCTGACACCTCACCTGTTCTCAAATCGCGATCGGGCAATAATGCGTTAATCAAACTCGATTTCCCTACACCCGAGTGACCCGATATGAGGGTAATTTTATCCGTAATCAATTCCTGAATCACCGGAATATTAATGCCTTTTAAAGCCGAAACTTCGTAGCAGGCATAACCAATATTTTCGTAGATATCTTTAAACTCCTGAAGAATCTCCAGACCTTCTTTACTAAACAGATCGAGTTTATTAAACACCAATACTGCAGGCACGTCGTAAGCTTCGGCAGTAACCAAAAAACGATCGATAAAGCCCAAAGATGTACGAGGCGAGGCCAAAGTAACCACCAGCATGGCCATATCTAAATTAGCAGCCAGTATTTGCGCCTGCTTACTCAGATTAATGGATTTGCGGATGATGTAGTTTTTGCGGGGCAGCATTTCGTTGATCAAACCCTGGTTGCTATCGCGTTCCAGATCAAATTTTACCCTGTCGCCAACCGCAATCGGGTTGGTGGTTTTAAGTCCTTTAATCCTGAATTTGCCTACAATCCGGCAATCGTAGCGTTCGCCATTATCGGCCAAAACACTATACCAGCTTCCTGTAGATTTAATAACTAATCCCTGCATATTTGCGGTAAAGGTATGAATATGATTTCATTGGTAGAAGCGGCCAGCCAGGATAAAAGTTTGAACATTAAGGATGAATAATAAAAAGAATGCGGGCATTTCTGCCATATATTTTGTTATCCATTAAATATCTTACATAAATCCAACGCTTTAAAAGGCAAAAAACCTAAATTTGCGACAACAAAAATCAAAAATATAATGAGTTTCAGAATAGAACACGATACCATGGGCGAGGTGCAGGTGCCAGCCGACAAATACTGGGGTGCACAAACCGAACGCTCACGCAATAACTTCAAAATCGGCCCTGAAGGTTCGATGCCAAAAGAAATTATCCACGCTTTTGGATACCTGAAAAAAGCTGCGGCCCTTGCCAATACCGAACTGGGTGTATTATCGGCAGAAAAAGCCGGTTTAATTGCTAAAGCTTGTGATGAAATTATAGCAGGACAGTTAGATGATCAATTTCCGTTGGTAATCTGGCAAACCGGTTCGGGTACACAAAGCAACATGAACGGTAACGAAGTGATCGCAAACCGTGCCCATGTTATAAATGGTGGTTCATTAGCTGACGATAAAAAAGTACTTCACCCTAATGATGATGTGAATAAATCACAATCATCAAACGATACTTACCCAACTGCAATGCACATTGCAGCCTATAAACTTACGGTAGAAAATACCATTCCGGGTTTAGAAAAATTAAGAAATACTTTAGCCCAAAAAGTGGAAGAATTCAGTACGATTGTTAAAACCGGACGTACACACTTTATGGATGCAACCCCACTTACTTTAGGTCAGGAATTTTCAGGTTATGTACAACAGATTGATAACAGCATCAGGGCAATCAAAAATGCGTTGGTTATGGTTGCCGAACTGGCTTTAGGTGGTACTGCCGTTGGTACAGGCTTAAATACACCAAAAGGATACGATGTTTTAGTGGCTAAAAAAATTGCCGATTTAACAGGATTACCATTTGTTACGGCTCCAAATAAATTTGAGGCTTTAGCTGCACACGATGCAATGGTAGAACTTTCTGGTGCTTTAAAACGTACTGCTGTTGCCCTAATGAAAGTGGCCAACGATGTAAGGATGTTAAGTTCTGGTCCTCGTTGTGGTATTGGCGAAATTGTTATCCCTGACAACGAACCAGGATCTTCTATTATGCCGGGAAAAGTTAACCCTACACAACCAGAAGCTTTAACCATGGTTTGTGCACAGGTTATTGGTAACGATGTTGCGGTTTCAGTAGGTGGTATGTCGGGTCATTTTGAGCTTAACGTATTTAAACCACTTATTGCGGCAAATGTATTGCAGTCAGCCCGTTTAATTGGCGATGCCTGCGTTTCTTTCACCGATAAATGTGCTGAAGGAATTACAGCGAACTTACCGGAAATTGAGAAACATTTACAAAATTCTTTAATGCTGGTTACGGCTTTAAATCCACATGTGGGTTACGAAAACGCTGCTAAAATTGCAAAGAAAGCACATAAAGAAAATAAAACTTTAAAAGCTGCAGCTGTCGAATTGGGATTATTAACCAATGAACAGTTTGATGAATGGGTTCGCCCGGAAGACATGGTTGGCAGTTTGAAATAAGTTAGAAAGAGCGTCATTCCCAATTCAATTGCGAATCTTAAAGCATATTGCATTAAGATTCCCGCCTGCGCGGGAATGACGTTATTTATAAAAGAATAAGTCTACATCAGTTAATTAAAACATAGGTAAAATGAATTCAATACTCTCTACACTGATCAACTTGATATCTATCATTTCACCAGTTATTATATTCGGAACCTGTTGTTATTTTTTAACAAAAAAAACTACTGTTGAAGCTATTTTAATGGCTATTGGCTCAGGAGTTGGTTTACTTACCACATTATTTTACAGCGTATTGATGCCTTTTTTATTAAATGACCGGCATTTCGCTTACACCGAAGTTGCTAAATACTATACTTTAATAGGTATCATTAGTTTTATAGGCAGTCTTTGTTTTGCAGCTGGCCTTTTAATTCTGGTTTACAATACCGTTAAGAAGAATACTGTAACCCATAATCAATTTCCTAATAGTATCGATTAACAATACGATGAACAAACTGCATCCGGGTTTAAGGATTTTCTACATTATCCTCTTTACATTATCCATCTTACATGTAGCTTGTAGTCCCAGGCCCAATATACAGGGCAAGGGTGAAGATTTTATGCAAGGCGTTTGGAATGAAGATGCTGTTGCTTTTAGCAATAAACTGAGCAACTACACCCAGCACCATTTCAAATTTTCCTGCGACTCTGTTTACATTGATATGGTTACCCATAGCAAAGTAAATTTTTACGAAGATTCCTGCTACAACAACGGCATTTGGAAAGAATATGCCAAAGGTGTTTATGTAGTAAAAGGCGATACCCTATTTGTTGGTGCTACTTTTACACATGCCAACTATAAACAAAAAATATCGGGATGTTATCGCATTGGCCGGTACGATAAGAACTTTCTGATCAAAAAGAAATCTGCAGATACATTATGGTTAGAGAGCTTCAGCGATCAGCGCGAAATTAAACTAACACTTAAAGAAAAAGTTACCTGCGTACAAAAAGAATTATAAAATGATTTTAACATCAATTAAAAAGAAATTAGCCACTGCGCTGGCTGTTGGTTTTTTAGCATATTTACCCATTCAGGCAGATGCATGGGGTACCATTGGCCATCGTGTAGTTGGCGAAATTGCCGATAGCTATTTAAAGGCCAAAACACGCAAGGCTATTCAAAGTATTTTAGGTTACGAAACTTTGGCCATGTCGGCCAATTGGGGTGATTTTATTAAATCGGATTCTACTTATAACTATATGTACAACTGGCATTTTGTTAATCTTCCGTCAGGATTAGACAAAAATGGTGTATATCATTTTCTGGACACTGAAAAAACGCCAAATCTTTACAATAAAATCCCTGATTTAATTGCCATTTTAAAGAAAACAAGCAGTACTGCAGCCGAAAAAAAATTAGCCCTGCGCATGTTGGTTCACCTGGCGGGCGATTTATGTCAGCCGATGCATGTTGCCCGTAAAGATGATTTGGGCGGTAACCGCATTTCGGTGTTATGGTTTAATGAAAAATCGAATATCCACAGGGTTTGGGATGAGCAACTGATCGAGTATCAGCAGTTAAGTTATACCGAATATGCAAAAGCAATCAACCATCCTTCGGCCATTCAGCTATATAACTGGCAAAATACAAGTCTTAGAGACTGCATCTACGAATCGTATGGCATCTGCAACAAAATTTACGACACTACCAGGCCAGATGCTAAATTAAGTTACCGTTACAATTTCGACTGGGTTGATACCCTTAACGATCAATTATTAAAAGGTGGTGTGCGCCTGGCGAAAATGTTAAACGACATCTACGGATAAAAAAAGGAATAAGGTTTGTTATAAATATTGATCGTCATCCTGAGAGGTCAGTTTTAGAAAAAAACAAGGGAGTTTGGTGACGAATTAAGATAAATCGTCATCTCGACCGCAGTGGAGAGATCTTTTAATATAGTCCAGATCTCTCCACTCCGCGTTGCTCCGGTCGAGATGACGACCGATTTTCTAAATCTGTCATCCGATAGCTATCGTATGGTAGCCTGTCGAAGGACTATTGTTTACTTTTAAAGCACAATAATATTGAAAATTTTAATGGTTTGTCTTGGCAATATTTGCCGTTCGCCGTTGGCTGAAGGCATGATGCGCCACCTGGCAGATGAGCAGCACTTAAACTGGGAAATTGCTTCGGCAGGAACGGGCAACTGGCATATTGGCAAAGCTCCCGATCACAGGAGTATTGCTGCAGCGAAAGCCCTGGGTTATGATATCAGCAAACAGCGGGCACAGCAATTTAACCACGCGATGTTTGCCAGATATGATCTGATTTTAGTTATGGACCGGAATAATTTAGCTGATGTTATAAACCTGGCTAAAAGTGAGGAGGAACGAAAAAAGGTTAAACTTTTCCTTGATAACGACGAAGTTACAGACCCATACTGGGATAATAAACTGTTTAGCCCTGTTTGCAAGCAGGTTGAAGAAAGATGTAGGGAAATTATCAAACAACTTTCTTAAATTTAAGGCCTATTATCCACCACTAACCAAGTCAACAAAAATGAAAAAGTACCTGTCTCTATGTTTATTAATCGCATCTGTTTTTTTATTCCAGAGCTATACCACTGTTAAAAAATCGGCAAAAGTTTTAGTGTTCTCCAAAACCAAAGGCTTTAGGCACAACTCTATTGAAACCGGAAAAGAAGTGATCCAAAAATTGGGTACCGAGCATCATTTTGAAGTGGATACCACCGAAAATGCCGATCTGTTTACAGAAGATAACCTTAAAAAATATGCTGTTGTTATTTTTCTCAATACAACAGGCGATGTTTTAGACAATAAACAACAAGTAGCTTTCGAAAGATATATCCAGGCAGGTGGAGGTTATGTAGGCATCCACGCCGCAACCGATACTGAATACGACTGGCCTTGGTATGGCAAATTGGCCGGCGCTTATTTTACAAGCCATCCAGCCGTTCAGGAAGCTAAATTTATTATTAAAGATAAAAAACACCCATCAACTAAATTCCTAACCGATTCCATATGGATGAGAAAGGATGAGCTGTATAACTTTAAGGATATCAACCCAGATATTAAAGTGCTAATTACCTTAGACGAGAAATCATATACTGGTGGTAAAAACGGAGATTTCCATCCTTTTAGCTGGTATCATAACTTTGATGGTGGAAGAGCCTTTTACACCTGCATGGGCCATACTAAAGAAGGCTGGGCTGATGACAAATTTCAGCACCATTTATGGGGCGGTATCGAATATGCTATTGGTAACCAAAAGAAATTAGATTACAGTAAAGCACATTCAAAATTATAAGATCAGGGTTGAGCTTGCTGCAATAATTAACCAGCAAGCTCAGCCCATCAGTAATACCTAAAAGAACAACTGAGAAAGCACATTGCTTGCGCTTGGTGCAGCAGGTTTTAAGGAAGTAAACTTTGCCAGTTGTGCAACCGTTAAAGCTGTTCCCAGTTTCGATTTCAATCCAGAAAACAATTTACCAAATTTGCTTTGATAAGCTGCAGGATCTGTTTTTTGAGTAGCCATAATGGTAGCTTTCTGCACCAGAAAATCTTTTATAATTGTGGTTACTGTTGGTTTTTGAGCCGGTGTTAAACTTAAGGCTGGAGTTAGTTTTCCAATAATGCCCGAGGTTAAACTTGCCACATCAAAACCCGTGCTTGCTGCCGCAGCAGATCCAACTTTACTTAAAAGACTTTGTGCATTAGACGCAAAGTTTAAGCCCAATACCAGGGCACATAAAATCAATATTTTTTTCATTTCAATAGTTATATATTGAACTAAGATAAATAATTTACACCTTTCAGGAATGAATATTTTATGAAGATCTGGCTTTTTTCAGGTTAACTAGATAAATATATTTCAGCATACAGAAAGAAGCCACAGCACCAAAGGTATGCCATAAAAAGTGCGTACCAATTGTAAACACATCCCACTTATCGGCAATACGAAAAGTGAGCGCGAAAATGAAAGCAATCAGGGCAAAACCCACCCACTTGCCATTTTTCCACTCTGTTTTGATCAAATAGCCAAATACAGGAAATAAAACGAGTGCGGCCATAAAAGCATAATTGATATTGATGAAGATCTGAAAATCACCGTTGCTAAAAAGGCGCCTCACATAAAACTGAAAAAAAGCATATACCGCTACAATTAAAACAGCAAAATACCATTTCGTTAATTTGGAAAGAAAGTAAACCCCTGCCGAAAGGCACAAAAGCATAATCGGCATCCAATCCATCATGATAAAGATCGGCCACCGCCTTAGCCCATGATAGGTGGTTCCGCCTATTCCTCCGATATAAAGTAAAATTAATGCAATGGTTAGAAAGCTATGCTGTTTAAAATTCCCCCAGATTTTTATCGTCCAGTACACGGCAATAGCCAGGAAAAAACAGCTCGTTATGGTATTAAAGGGCTCAGGGAAAAGCTGGCTAAGATTGGTTTCTGTATATATTGTACCTCCATCGGGAGGATGCTGGATCAAGGTGCTCATGCTTAACTAACGTAAAACTGAAATTAAATGTTTGGTGAATGCGTGTAACGATCAAGATGTAAAAATAATTTTGCATTTACATTTTCAAGCGGTTAAATATTGATTAACGTTTACCTTACCAATGCTAATTATTTGTACTTTAGTTTTACCTAAGCCATAATGATAATGAAACCTTTATTGATTCTTTTTCTACTGCTCTCTACAACTGTATATGCACAAACGCCACCTAAACCTTATGGTGCATTGCCATCAACCAGGCAGCTGGCCTGGCATGATATCGAAGTTTATGGTTTAATCCATTTTACACCAACTACTTTCGAGAATAAAGAGTGGGGCTTTGGTGATGCTGATCCCAAAACATTTAATCCCACCGATTTTAATGCCGAACAGATTATAAAGGCAGCCAAAGCGGGCGGTCTAAAAGGTATTATTCTGGTAGCAAAACACCATGATGGTTTTGCCTTATGGCCAACTAAAACAACCGATTATAACATCAGCAAAAGTCCGTTTAGAGCAGGAAAAGGAAATTTAGTTAAAGAGATAGAACAGGCTGTACGTAAAAACGGTTTAAAGTTTGGTGTGTATTGCTCTCCATGGGACAGGAACAATCCGCTTTATGGAACAGACAAATATCTGGCTATTTATCAGGCACAGCTAAAAGAGCTTTACAGCAATTTCGGCGAACTTTTTATGAGCTGGCATGATGGCGCTAATGGCGGTGATGGTTATTATGGTGGGGCAAAAGAAAAACGTTCGATAGATAACACCACTTATTACGACTGGAACAATACCTGGGCAATTACACGCAAAATGCAACCAATGGCCAATATTTTTAGTGATATTGGTTTAGATATCCGCTGGGTAGGCAATGAAGATGGACATGCTGCACCAACCTCCTGGGCAACCTTTACCCCAATGGCACCCGATGGAAAAAGCGTAGCAGTGCCTGGCCAGGCGAATTACCCGCAAAGCCCTGAAGGGATTAGAAATGGCAAATTCTGGATGCCGGCCGAATGCGATGTGCCTTTAAGAAAAGGATGGTTCTATCATGCCAACGAAAAGCCTAAAAGCCCTGAAACTTTATTCGATCTATATTTAAAAAGTGTTGGCCGTGGTGCAGGTCTGGATCTTGGTTTAGCTCCCGATACCCGTGGACAACTGCACGACGATGATGTTGCTGCACTGAAAACTTTTGGCAATATGGTTAAACATACTTTCGAGAATAACCTGGCCAAAAGCGCGTCGATTAAAGCGAGCAATAACCGGGGCAAAAAGTATGATGTCGCTACCCTGCTTGATGGCAAGAGGGAGAGTTACTGGGCAACACAAGACAATATCCATCAGGCAAGTTTAGAAGTAGATTTAAAAACAGCGAAAACATTTGATATCATTAGCCTGCAGGAGTACATTCCTTTGGGTCAGCGAATAGAAGCTTACACCATTGAGGTATTTGAAAACAATGCCTGGAAAAAAGTTTACGATGGCACCAGCATTGGCGCGAAACGTTTAATTAAACTGGATACCCCTGTTACAAGCAATAAAGTAAAAATAAACATTACCAAATCTCCGGTTTGTATTACGCTGAGTGAAATTGGGGTATATAAAACCGCAAACTAATTTTGATTTGCCCTGCTCAGACTATCGCTAAGTTTGAAAGTAAGTTCAACAACATTCGATATTTCTTTGGATGTTTGCTTGCTGTACTTCGTTATGCTATCGGCTTGAATATCCCTTAACATCAGCGCAGCTGCAAGCGCCATTTTTTTGGCAATTTCTGCTTTCTTCGATCGATCGTAGGCCTCTAAATCTTTAAGTTTAAGCGGCTTCATCTGTTTGATAATTTGCAGGTTATTCTGGCTGGGGATAATACCATAATCGTTAACCTCTTTAAGTTTTTCCTCTTTTAATAATGATGCTTTCAAATATAAAAGTTGGTTGAAGGAAATTAGGTTATCGCTAAAACTATCCCTTAACTTCTTGTATTGTTGCGTTTGATAATTCGGTGTAAAAAAGGCTACTCCGAACGAAAATGCAATAAATAACACAAAAACGCCAGCATAACGCAATTGCGTATTCGGAGATGGTTCACTTTTAAATTTAAAGCTGAAAAGATAGCAGATGATAAAACCAGCTATCATGCCGGCAATATGTGTTGCATTATCAGTTGATTTAGATAATGATCCGTTTAAAATAATTATGGCAGTCACAAAAACGGTGCTGATCAGTAATGCCCGGCTTGCATTTTTTTCAAAATAGTTATTGAGCAAAAGCGCTATAAGCGCCCCCATTACGCCCATCACCGCACCCGATGCACCAAAAATATATCCCGATTCGTGAAAAAGTAAACTGATCAATCCGCCACAAATACCACTTAAAAAATAAATGCTTAAGAATTTTTTCCAACCTAACTTATTCTCGGCCATTAACCCCAAATAGATTAATGCATACATGTTAAAAAACAAGTGAGAAAACGATCCATGGATAAATAAGCTTGAAATTAATCTCCAATATTGTCCATCAAGTACCAGAAATTTATTACTTACACCAAAGTAGACTGATAAAGTCTGTATTTTCTCCACAAAACTTTCTTTAGAGCCCGTTTGGTAAGCTTGTGTTAGCAGGTATTGCCTGTAAACAAAAGTTACAAGACTGATTAGAACCCAATAAAGAATATTCAGGGCGACTAGGATTGGGGTAACGATATAGCCTTTCTGAGGCAAAAACAGGAAGAAAACATTTTTGATCTTATTTTTAATGGCTAACGGTGCCTTTTCAAAATAAGTATCATCCGAAGTGGCAACCCATTCATGAAATTTGGCCCTAATTTCATCCCATGAATCTTTTAGGTGATACTCTACGTATTCAAATTCGTGAAAGAACTTTTCGAGGTTAGCATCATTCTTGCCATAATCATTTAAAAGCATTTGAATACCTACACATTCGCTTTTTACTACGGCAAAATTACGGATAATGCGGATCGAGATCTCCTCACTATAAGATTGAAATGATAATGGTGTATAGGCAATAATTCCGGTTTCTGATAAGTGACTTAACTTCCATCCCAGGTTTTCAATGGCCTGCCTGGCAATAATTAAATATTTATCTGCCGGAAAATCGGCCAAAGGAATATATTTTTCAATTTTAGGCGAGTAACCCCAACTGATTGACATAGCGCGTTATATTTTTTTCGCTACTAAGATAATATAAGGTGATAGATTTTTACTTTCGAATGGGATAATCTTTGTAAATACTTTTCCGGTTAACCAAACGGCTTTCTTAAACAGGCGAACACCCACCGATTTCTGACTTTCATTTTCCAACCACACACTAAAACGGCCAAAATAGCCTGATTTTACTTCTTTAAGTCCGGCCTGCTCGCAGATGGATTTCAATAAAGCGGGATCCATGCTATCGATATTGTGTTTATCATAATTTTCCCTGTCGAAATTCTTTTGAAACCAGCCGTTAACCGCCTTGAAGTTAGGCAGCGTGATAAACAAAGTACCTCCTGGTTTTACGAAAGCAATATGACGGTTAATAATATCAGCAGTATCGTTAAAATGTTCGATTAAACCGCAGCTTAGTACCAGATCATACTGCTTTTCGGGCGTGTAATTGAAGAGATCAGTTTCTATGATGTGAATATCCTTTTCGGTTAAGCTGTTCATTTCTAAAAGCTCATTTACAACCGGTGGATGGACAAAATAATCTAAAAGGGTAACATCAAGTTTGAAATATTTTTTCAGGAACACGGCATAATAACCAGGGAAACCGCCCAATTCGATAGCAGTTTTAACATTATTTTGCTGAATAACATCTGCCAGTTGCTGATGAAATAAATAGTTTGAAGGTAACTGAACCGCAAGTCCTTTTTTACTTTCCCAATAATTTACCCAAAAAGCCCTGTCGGTTAATAAATTTGCCATGTTTTAAATAATTCCAAGCCCAAAGAAACGGAAAGTATATTAAAGTTGAAAGGTTTACATTGCTGGATTGCCAAATTGTTGTTATTGTTTGATTAGTGGGTAAAAACAAAAATTGTTTTATTGCCAGAACTGTTACAATATAACAATCCAACAATAAAACAATCTTTTACTTATAGTAATTAACCGCTTTAAACAGGTAAGCAATTAACCTTATTTCAAATCCTTCAAGATCTCTGCTACGGCTTTTTCGAGTTGAGGATCTTGATCTGCCAGGCGGTCTTCAAAAGTATTTTTAACGAAGATATCAGGCTTAACGCCTTCTTTTTCGATGTTTTTACCATCCATGGTATAACAACCCCAGGATGGCAAACGGTAAGAAGAACCATCAACCAAACCTTTTGCCGAAGTAAAAATAATCCAGCGGTAAGTTTCGGTACCGATAATCTTACCCAGTTTTAATTGTTTGAAACCTGCAGCCGTCATTTCAGCATCACTTAAAGATTGTTCATTAATCAACAATACAATCGGCTTCGCTGCCGGACCAAAATTACTTTGTGGAGCCATTTTACCACCGCGGTATTTCCATTGTAAATAAGGGCGCTGAGAGAGGAATTTTAGCACATCATCATGCACATTCCCTCCGGTATTATAACGCAGATCGAGGATAATGGCTTCCTTATTTTCTTCCTGCGCAACCATATCTAACAAGAAAGTTTCCAGTTCGCTGCCACCCATGTTTTTCATGTAAGAATAAGCAATCCGGTTGTTGCTCCATTTATCTACATTTTTATGGTTTTGGCTAATCCATTCATCGTAAAGGTTTCCACGCAAAGTACCTGAGCTTTCCGGATGTACGTTTACGAAAACATCTTTCCCATTACGTTTAAAGGTCAGCGTCATTTCTCTATCCAACGATGGTTTACTAAAATAATAATCGCGGTCTATTTTTTCATCTACTTTAACACCGTTTACTTCTGTTAAAATATCACCGGCTAAAATATTGGTTCCGGTACGGGCAGCGTTACTTTTAGCGGCTATGCGTTCAACTTTTAAAGGGCTTTCATTATCGAAGATTATTCCCGTTTCGTTGGTGATGTAAGTAAGGTTTTTGCGTTCCTCTGCCCCTGCACTGTTAAAGCCCATATGCGAAGAATTCAGTTCGCCCAACATATCGTTCAACAAAATCCTCAGGTCACTACGGTTGTTCACATAAGGTAAATAAGCAGCGTAACGTGTCCTCATTTTATCCCAATCTACACCATGAAATTTTTCATCATAGAAATTTTCATCCAAACCTACCCAGGTTTCGTAAAACATCTGATTAAATTCTGCATTGAGGTTTCTGGTAAATTTATAACCATGATCTACCCGATCAAGCTTATTACTTTCCAAGCTGTATTTGTTAATTACCCCTCTAGATAAAACGAAAAATTTATCCCCTGCCGAGATAATGGAGTAATCACCTCCATCGGCAACTTTTTCTGTTTTATTGGCTTCAAAAGGCTCAATGGTCGTGCGATAAAGCCCGGGTGCACCACCTTCGTGGTTTGAGGCATAAAAAACATAAGTTTTATCGCCTTTGGCAAAAGCATCTGTTCCGAATTGACCTCCAAATGCAGGGCCAACCAGCTCTATGCGATCTAAAATATCCTGTGTATTAATGGTAATTACATTTGCCGGTTTTGGCGTAGGTTTTACTTCAGTTTTCTTTTTGGTTGTATCTGTTTTTGCTTTTTTATCGTTTTTCTTCTCAGGTACAGCAGGTTTAACTTCTGTTGGCGTGGGCTTGGTTTCTTTAAACAGATCGTCGAACTTATCAGAGCGGTAAGGCTCATCATAATTGTTCAATGCCATGCGGTAAATGTGCGCATTGGCCATTCCGGTTGGATAAGAGGGCTTGGTACGGGCACTGGTAAAGAAAATATACTTGCCATCTGGCGACCATGCCGGGCCGGTTTCAGTAACACCTGTATTGGTTAAGTTAATGGTTTTATTGCCTTTAATGTTGTGCACCATAATATCCTGCTCGAAATTTCGGTAAACGGTAAAGAGCACATATTCGTCATTTGGCGAAAAACTTGGTGCAGCATTTTGTAAAGCCCAAAATTCGTCGGTTACCAATGTCTTTGCATCGAAAGTTTTAAGATCCATCAGTTTGAGCTCGTTTCTTCCACTCAGGTATACCGCCATGGTTTTGGTTTTGTTTAACGTGATATCGCGCACATTTGCCTTGTCTTTGGTAAGCTGTTTTACCGAACCTTTACCATCGCCGGTAATGGTAAACCAGTTTTGATAGCCATTTGCAGTTTGGCTGAACAGAATCGTTTTGTTGTCGGCCAGCCATTTACATTCTAAAGCACGTTCGCCACTGTTGGTAATCTTGCGTACAAATTTCCCCTCTGCATCACTTACAAACACCTCTCCACGCGAAATAAAAGCCATCTTTTTACCATCAGTAGAAACATCGAATGCTGAAATGTTCCCACGGACATCATATTCCTGCTCTTTACTCAATACCTGATTACGTGAGGTATTGATGTTGATTTTCTCTGTTTTCTTCGAAGTCACATCGTAAGTATATAACTGATAATCCTTTTCAAACACTACTGTGGTTCCATTGGCCGAAACAAAAGGCCGCTTAATGGAAGTATCGAAATTGGTCAGGCTTGTTTTCTTTCCACTAATAAAAGTGTACAGATTGTATTCTTCATTGCCTTCATCTGATACAAAAAAGACATTCCCTTTTTGATCAACACTAGTCCAGAAATCTTTTCCGATATAATCGGTATAACGTTTATAATTTTTCGATTTTGGGTTGTACGATTGGATATCGGGATTATAGGCACCTTTGTAATGTTTGCGGTTCGCAAAACGGTAGCTCTCCCAGGTATCGCTGAAAAACAGTTCACCCGTTGGCGATTCGGCAATGTGATGCGTCGTATTGAAGTAATTATCGAATAAACGGACGGCCGTACCACCGTTTACACTTACTTTATAGCTTGAAAAAGAGTTATATCGTCCGGAGGTGAAATAAATTGTTTTCGAATCCCAGCCCCAGTTGTCTACTTCATCAGCAGCATCGTTAAAAGTTAATTGTTTAATATCACCACCTGCCAAAGGCATAATATACACATCATAATTACCAAACTGATTGGATGAAAAGGCCATCCACTTTCCGTCAGGAGATATTTTAGGATTAATTTCTTCTCCCTGCATGGCGGTAATCCTCGAAGCTACGCCTCCTTTTACCGGTACTTTCCAGATATCACCATCATAGCTGAATACTATTGTTTGTGCATCGGGCGTTAAAGCAGGGTATGCCGCAAAGTAGGTTTGGCCGTAGGCTAAGGAATGAATGGGCAACAAAAATGCGAATGTTGCAAGCGATTTCAACAGGGATTTGATCATGATTTATTTTGTTTGGCTTTGGATGCCTTAACCTAGCTTGTTTAAAATAACCATCAAACTTAGGGACGATTATTTTAGACATTAAAGGATACATCCTACAATAAAAAAGCGGTAAAAAATATTAAGATGAAATTACGCAACAGATTTTATATTCGTAAACAATAAAATGTATTTTTGATTGATTTGAAAGTAGTACACCTAAATACCTACGATGGAAATGGCGGAGCAGGACGTGCCTGTTTGCGCTTAAGTGATGCTTTAAAGGCTAGTGGAATCGATTCAAAAGTATTGGTTTACTATAAATTTGGTCAAAATCCGAAAATAGATACCTTTAGCAAATCGCCTTTTCAAAAAGCCAGGGCCGTTTATAACATCCTATCTGAAAGATATTTTGCCAAATGGCTCAGCAAATCGATAAAAACCCCTTTCAGTTTGCAGTGGTTTGGCCGTTCGGTAATTAACCATCCAGATGTTAAAAATGCTGATATTATCCATTTACATTGGGTAAACCACGGCTTTTTAAATCCTAAGTTTTTAGCGCAGCTTGATGAACTGGAAAAGCCAATTGTTTGGACTTTTCATGATAGCAATGCTTTTACAGGGGGCTGTCATGTGCGTTATGGATGCGAAAACTTTCATCAACAATGCGGTAATTGCCCGATTTTGAAAATCAATGGTAAAAATGATATTTCGCACAAAACCTGGTTGCGCAAACAGAAAGCATACGGTGAATTAAATTTCCATATCGTGGCGCCGAGCAAGTGGATGGCAGCTTCGGTAAAGTTCAGCAGTTTATTGGGTACCAGAAAAGCTACGGTAATCCCCAATACCATAGAAACTAAAATTTTCAAACCTTACGTTAAATCAGAAGCTAAAAAAATCCTGAAGATCAATCCAGATAAATTTGTGTTGATGAGCGGGTTTATGCCCTCAAAAAACGACAAACATAAAGGAACCCCCTATTTAATTGAAGCGTTAGAAATTTTATCGCGCAGGGCTGGCATACAAAAAGAAAATATCGAACTCGTTATTTTCGGAAATAAGGAAAATGCAGAAATGCCTGAGTTCCCTTTCAAAACCACTTTTTTAGGCACGATAAACAAAGATGATCATTTAGCGAAATGTTATTCGGCAGCAGATGCATTTATTACACCCTCGCTGGAGGATAACCTGCCCAATACCGTGATGGAAAGTTTATCCTGTGCTACCCCTGTTGTTGCTTTTACTACAGGGGGAATTCCGGATATGGTTAAACACATGCAGAATGGCTACCTGGCCGAATATCAGAATGCTGAAGATTTGGCAAATGGTATTGAGTGGCTTTACCATCGCCCAAATAAAGAAGAAATCCAAAAAGCAGCCAGATTAAGTATTTTAACAGATTTCTCAGAAGAAGTAATTGCTGCAGAGCATATCCATCTATACGAAACGTTGATTGATTTACAGCCGAAATAAAACTTACCATGGAACCAGGCAAAAGTTATCTCGACAATATTAAGACCCTGAAGTCGGCCATTTTACAAAGCCGCTATCGTGCTGCAACTTTAGTAAACAAAGAACTTTTAACGCTGTATTTTGCCGTTGGGAAGTTTATTTCAGTTAAAATTAAAGAAGAAAAATGGGGTGCTAAAGTTATCGAGAACCTTTCCGCTGATTTGCAGACCGAATTACCTGGCTTAAGAGGATTTTCAGCAACAGGGATTAAAAGAATGCGATTGTTTTTTGAACTCTGGGAAGAATATTTCATAATCAAGCCATCAGAAATAGGCCAATCATCAATCATTGAAATCGAGCAGCTTGAATTTAGACCAACACTGTTGGACCAAATTCAAAACACTGATAATGAGATTGTTAAAATTAGCCCAACACTGTTGGCCCAAATTGAAAATCATTTCTTTAAACTAAGTTTTTCACATCATGTAGAGTTAATCCAATCTACAAAGACTTTGGAAGAAAAGATATATTACATCCAAAAAACAGCAACCGAATTTTGGAGTTTAGCTACGTTAAAACACCACCTCAAAATCAAATCATTTAGTAATTCTGGTAGTTTACCAAACAACTTTTCGAAAACAATTTCTAATGATGACATAAGGCAAAAAGCACTGCAGACTTTCAAAGATGAATATTTGCTGGACTTCATCAACATTGAAGATACTGACATAAATGATGAGCGGGTTTTAGAAAGTGAAATCGTACATAATGTTAAAAAATTCCTAATGTCATTAGGTTCTGATTTTGCTTTTATTGGCAATCAGTACCGGTTGATTGTAGAAGAAGAAGAGTATTTTTTAGACCTTTTATTTTTTAACCGACGTTTACAGTGTCTGGTGGCTTTTGAGTTAAAAACTGGCAAATTTAAGCCAGAATACATGGGCAAAATGAATTTCTACCTTTCAGCTCTGGATGAATATATAAAGCAACCTCACGAACAACCCTCAATAGGCATCATTTTATGCAAAGAAAAAAACAACAAAGTGGTGGAGTTCTCCTTCAGGGATTTTAACAAAGCAATGGGTGTTTCTACCTACAAAACCAGTAAGGTACTGCCATCTGCTTATAAAGGCTTATTACCGGATGTAGAAACCCTCAAAAAGTTGATGGATTAATTGTTTAACACCACGATAAATTTAGCTTAATTCCTTGGTTCGCAGGTCAAATGTTTACCCAATTTCATTTTCACATTGAGGCAGAAAAATTTGCACAATCTTTATTAAATTTACTCCAAACCAAAAAGCCATCCCTTGCCAAAGCTAACTGTCATCACCATTGTTTACAATAATGTTCGAGATATCGAACGTACCATTCAGTCTGTCCTCAATCAGAGCTATAAAAAAATTGAATATATTGTAATAGATGGAGCCTCTACAGATGGTACTTTGCAAGTTGTGCAGCGTTACGAAGATCGGATTACAAAAATTGTATCCGAACCCGATAAAGGCATTTATGATGCCATGAACAAAGGTTTGGCACTAGCTACTGGCGATTATGTTTTATTCATGAATTCAGGCGATGAGATTTACGATAAACATACGGTAGAAGATGTTTTTGCTACAGCCCCTGGCGCCGACATTTATTACGGCGAAACCGAAATGTACAATGATAATTGGGAAAATCTAGGTCGCAGAAGGCATGAAGCGCCTGAAGAATTCGACTGGACGAGTTTTAAGTATGGCATGAACATCAGCCACCAAGCCATTTATATCCGACGAAGCATTATTACCCCTTACGATTTAACTTATCGATATAGTGCCGATATTGACTGGATTATCAAAGCGGCAAAAAAGGCTTCGAATATTGTAAACGTTCACCGCTATGTGGCCAAGTATCTGGTTGGTGGAATGAGCAAGAAAAAACACCGCGAAAGTTTAAAAGAACGCTTTAAAATCTTTACCAAATATTATGGTTTAGTACCCAATATTTTTAATCATATCATTATTGCAGGCAATTTGGCCTTGTATTTTGTAAAACATCGCAGAACCAACGATTAGCTAATCTCCTGCAGGTCGTCATTCTGAACTTGTTTCAGAATCTATCCTAACTAGACAGTACTATTACCCAAATGATGCAGATTCCGAAGATTTGGGATAGCATGATGATCGGGTTTAATTTATACCGCAATCTCAAATTTCTAAAAACAATAATTTTTCTTAACTGTCTTTAATATATCACCTATTAAAAATTTAAAGATTATGGGACAATTAAGTAACCGCACTATTGCTGTACTTTCAGAAAGCGGATTTGAAGAAGTAGAATTAACCGAACCAGTTAAAAGGTTAAAAGAAGAGGGCGCAACCGTTCACATTATCTCCTCAAAAAGCGGAAAAATAAAAGCCTGGGACCACGATCATTGGTCGATAGAGGTTGATGTTGATAAGACCATTTCGGAAGCAAATGCCGATGATTACAACGGTTTACTTTTACCGGGTGGCGTAATTAATCCTGATCAGTTACGCGTTAACGAAGATGCCCTGGCTTTTGTAAAGTCTTTTTTTGCTGATGGAAAGCCTGTTGCCGCGATTTGCCACGGCCCACAGACTTTAATCAACGCAGATGTTGTTCAAGGAAGAAAACTGACTTCAGTAAAGAATATTTCACAGGATTTAATTAACGCAGGCGCACTTTGGTCGGATGAGGAAGTAGTGGTAGACCAGCGTTTGGTTACGAGCCGTACACCAAAAGATTTACCTGCTTTTAACGATAAAATTGTAGAGGAATTTGCCGAGGGTGTTCATGAGGGGCAGCATGCCTAAAAACTTTGGACGCTCTTTCTAGATTCACTCAAAAACGGTTGGCAGCTTGCTGGCCGTTTTTATTTTTGTCTTCTCTGCGTGCTGTCAGGTGTTACCACGGAGCTTTACAATTTAACCTGCCTGATGATATTTTTGATATTCAATTCAATAATATCCGTCATGGTTTTACAGCGCAAATAATTTGTATCCTTAAAATAATCGCTCATACTCTGTTTTAAGAGCGCGATATTTTCGGGTGTGGTTAATTCTTCTTTATTCGAAACGTCGCGGAGATCGGTTAGGCGATGCCGTTCGCTCCTTACCCGATGCACAATAGACGAGCGTTCTTCCTGCTGGTATTGCAGTACCGTTTTATCTGTCAATTGCTCCATGCTCATTTTTACATAAGGTAGATTTTCTTTAAAAAACTGTGGCAGATAAACCTTCAAATTTCCTTCGTAAAACTGTTGGTCAAAGTCTATTGCACGGATACGGAACTGGATATCATCGAAATCGGGTGTAATCTGTACCACAAAGTTATAAGCCCGCATATCACCCAAAAGCATAATCAAACAGCGCTCATTAAACTTTACAAATTCTTTTGCTATTCTGGTGGGGTTAAACTCTGGCGTATACAACTGTCCTTTTGTAAAAACATCACCTGGAATCCCGGCAATATGCTCTTCTACTAAGGTATTGCCGTCAACAAGATAATTTACCTGGTTAGGTGAAAGGATTTCTTCCATTTCTAAACCATAAATACGCGAGGCATCGGCTTTTTTAATATAGAAATAATCGTAAACATCATTTAAGCGGTTTACAATGCGGATACGAAAAGGATGGGTATTGCCGAAGGTGCAGTATTCTATTTTATCGATGTACTTATGCTCAACGATGCGCAAATTGCCGGATGCTTTTAAGTTTGCATAAATTTCTTTTAAACCATCGTGTAAGGTTTCAATTAAATCCTGTGCATATATCGGTCCTTCCCAAAGCGAATCTTTACCAAACTTATCCATTAAAGGAAAAGCTTCATTAAACTGCATTAAATCGTGATAACCAATGGGTAATTTCGCTTCACGCTGGTAAGTACGCAAATATTTCTGCAAAGCAGGTGTTACCGGAAAAATCGGCTTCTTTTTTGAAATTCTTACATCGTTGTTTTCCATGCAGCGGCAATGTACTATTTTAAAAAATTAACCGCAAAGGCCGCTAAGTTTTACGCGAAGAAAGAAAAAATCCGTAGCGTTATTTGCGCTCCTGATTACTTTGCGAACTTTGCGGTTAAGACTTCGGATAGCTAAACGGCAGACCACTTAAATACCTGCTGATTTTGCGGTAAGGATAATGACCGGCACCACGATCAGCAAACTGCACAATAATGGTGTTTGTTCTTGGATCCATATATAACCTTTGGCCAAGCATTCCCTCTGCAGCGTAATCTCCTTTATCCCCTTCCTGCGGAATCCACCAGAGGTAATGATGTGCCGATTTTTGCCAGCCCTTTGCAGAAGCAGGTTGTTCTGAACCAATATTGACCGATTGATCCACCCAACGCTCAGGCACGACCTGTTTACCATTGTATTTTCCTTTGTTTAAATATAACCGGCCAATTTTAGCGAAATCAATAGCTGTAACCTGAAAACGGCTCGCGGTATTTGTCAAACCGTTCACCTGGTCTAATCCCCAGCTTGCATTATACGCTGCCCCGATTTTTTTCCATACATTGGCTTCAAAATATTGCGCTATAGATTTCCCTGTTGCTTTTTGTAAAACCCAGCCCAATACAATCGGATCGATACTTTTGTATTTCCAAACTGTGCCTGGTTGATTTACCAGCTTAACTTTCATCAGCTGTGCTTTCATATCATTGGTATAATAATATTTAGCCTCATCAGAAAAAAATGCCTTTACTATTCCGCCCAACGCATCCTGAAATTCAAGGCCCGATTTCATATCCAGCAGATTTTTCAGGGTAATTTGTTCAAAGGCAGGGTTCGATTTTAATTCGGGAATGTACCGGGTTACTTTATCATTCAGGCTATTAATACTATGATTATTTAAGGCCTGACCGAGCATAATAGAAATCATGCTTTTAGCGCCAGAAAATATACTCGTCAAAGTACTGTCGCTATAACCCGAGTTATATCGCTCATATAAAACACTATCATTCCTGATCACGATAAAAACATTGATCTGTCCATTTTTTAAATACTCCTTCAATGGAATAGATTGGTTATTCCCATCTAAAACATGCAGTGTATCTAAATCGTTCCGCTGCTGAGCCGGTCTGATAAAATGAAAGGCAGAATCGCTTTTATGTGAAATTTCCTGTGGGAAAATTTTGTAGGTTTCGGCGTTGGGCGTTCTATGTTTTAATACATTCAACAAATATGGTTTCCATAGGAATAATGCCAGTAATGATAAGAAAAACGAATAAATCAGGATTAACAGTATTTTTTTAAAGGTTTTCATCGGCAGGCATTATCACAACAAATATAAAATATTTAGGAAATTATGCCTGCTTTAGTATTTCATTTGAAGCAAAAAGCAGCTGGTGTTTAGGCTTATATTTCCACCTTCGATGGCTCCACAACCAATACGCTGGCTTTGCCCTGATTATTTCTTCCAAAAAACGGGTATGCATTTCGGTAATTTCGAACTCAGCGGTTTCAGCCGGATTTAAGCATAACGGCACACAATCAACTTCATAAAAACCGCGTTTCAGCACATTGATTTTGAAATAAAATATAGGTTGATTGGTGCGTTTTGCAATTTTTTCAATCCCAAGCTGAACAGAACTGGGCTGATGCATAAAACTTGTCCAGTAATGCGATTCGTCTTTCGAGGGCGCCTGGTCGTTCCCAAAACTAAACATGCTTGGTTTATCTTTACTCGCCTGCAAAGCCCGCATGGTTTGCCGCATGGCAATTAATTGATTGCCAAATTTGCTTCGTACTTTTTTAAACCAATTATCAAACGTAGGGTTTGTTAAGGGTTTATAAATTGGATAATGATCTGCAGAAAAGTTAAGCCCGATGCCCAAAGTACCCCACTCCCAGTTACCATAATGTGCTGAACAGATCAATACACTCTGGCCACGATCTAAATATGCCTGGACCTGTTCTTTGTTTTTAAACACAAAACGCCTTTCGATCTCTTGTTTGGAGATGCTATTCATTTTAACAATTTCGAAAACCAGAGAGGCCAGATAACGGTAAAACCGTTTTTCGATCGTAATAATCTCTTGTAATGTTTTATCAGGAAATGCGTTTAACAGGTTTTTCCTGACCACTTTGCGCCGATAACCAAAAACAAAGTATAACAGTAGATAAGTTCCATCGGCCAGTATGTATAAAACAGATAATGGGAACAAAGATAATACGCCTAAAAAAAATATTCCCAGATGGGAAATCCCCTTTTTAATCATACCAGAAATTTTAAAAATGCTAATTTAAAAAGCACCTTAAAAAATTATGCCACGAAAATGTTAGTTTTCATATTTAGACAAATGGATTAGCCTAAGCCATGGCATCCATTCTATTCTGATCATTTGACATCACTTTTGAAACCTTTGGTTCAGGTTTATATTTCCATCTGCGATGGCTCCATAACCAATAAGCAGGGGCTTCTTTAATCATATCCTCTAAAAAGCGGGTATGCATTTCGGTAATTTCAAACTCGGCAGTTTCGGCGGGATTTAAACAGATTGGCACACAATCTACTTCGTAATATCCTCTTTTCAAATAATTGATTTTCAGATAAAAAACCGGACGGTTCGTTTTTTTCGCGATTTTCTCAATCCCCAGTTGTATAGAAGATTCCTGATTTAAAAAGCTTGTCCAGTAGTTCGATTCGTCTTTTGAAGGTGCCTGATCGCTGCCAAAGGTAAACATGGTTGGTTTATTCTTATTGGATTGGATTGCCCTTAAAGTTTGGCGCATGGATACCATTTGGTTGCCAAATTTGCTTCTCATGGTCAGAAACCAGTTATCGAAAGCTTCGCTACTTAACGGTTTATAAATCGGGAAATGTTCGCCCGAAAAGTTTAAACCAATTGCCATACACACCCATTCGTAATTGCCATAATGTGATGAACAGAAAAGTACACTTTCGTTATTTTTGAGGTAAGCTTCTACCAGATCGGTATTTTTAAATTTTACCCTTTTGTTTAATTCTTTTTTAGAAATGCTTTTCATTTTGATCACTTCAATAAAAAGTGAAGACAAAAATTTATAAAAACGCTTTTCTATCGCATTGATTTCGATCGTATTTTTCTCAGGAAACGCATTAACCAGATTTTCCCTAACCACTTTCCTGCGGTAGCCAAAAACATAAAATATTAACACGTAAAAAGCATCCGCCAATCTGTATAAAATAAATAGCGGCAACAGCGAGAGCATATTTAATAAAAATATACCCGTTTTGGATAACCCTTTATTAATCATGATGGTGGATCATTAGTTTGCTGGCAAAAACACAAAATTAAAACTGAACGCAAAATTAATTGCCATCTAATTGTTAGTTTTTTTATTCCTACAGGTTTTATGAAAAATCGCTGACAAAAATTGCACATTGATTAACGATTTAACTGACCAGCAACACCTTACCCTAAGTTGTTCTCCCCTGCCATTGAAGTCGGCAACGCTCAAATTAGGTGAATAATCAACCCAATCTATAATCACAGCCCTAACCGTTCTAAACCTTATTGCAGCGGTATCCCCCGATTCTTCATCGGGGATTTAGCGGAAAGAAGGACTAACCTTAAAAAATGCACTAAAACTGCTTTCCTTATTATTTCTATTACCGTTTAAGATTTAACACAAGAATTGACAACTTCAGCTCCTATTGACTATTAAAGTTGTCAACTCTAATTAGAAACATAAATGATGTGCCCAGCTCAGATGTTCTTAGGTAGCTCAGGTGGTAAACCCATTAGCAACCTTTAACGTTAAAACGCAAAAAGCCCCGATTTACATCGGGGCTTTAATATGTATATGTTTAAGGAATTAAGCGAATTGCTTTCCTTTAACTTTACGTTCTTGTTCTGTTAAGAAGATTTTACGTAAACGCATGCTTTGCGGTGTAACCTCGATATATTCATCAGCCTGGATGTATTCCATTGCTTCTTCTAAAGAGAATTTAATTGCTGGTGCGATACGCGTGTTATCATCAGTACCAGAAGCACGCATGTTGGTTAATGCTTTACCTTTTACCACGTTTACCACTAAATCGTTATCACGGATGTGCTCACCCATAATCTGACCTTCGTAAACATCAGTTCCAGGATCGATGAAGAAACGACCTCTATCTTGTAACTTATCAATTGAATAAGCTGTAGTTTGTCCTTTTTCCATTGAAACCAATACACCATTTAAACGACCTGGGATTGTACCTTTCCAAGGCTCGTAAGCTTTGAAACGGTGTGCCATAATCGCCTCTCCTGCTGTAGCAGTTAAAACGTTATTACGTAAACCAATGATACCACGTGCCGGAATTTCGAATTCTAAGTGTTGTAAATCGCCTTTTGGCTCCATAATTAACAACTCACCTTTACGTTGAGTTACCAATTCGATTACTTTACCAGAAACTTCTCCCGGAACATCAACGATTAAAGTTTCAATCGGCTCATGTTTTTTACCATCAATTTCTTTAATGATAACCTGAGGCTGACCTACCTGAATCTCATAACCTTCACGACGCATCGTTTCGATTAATACAGATAAATGGAGAATACCACGACCATAAACTAACCAGGCATCTGGAGAAGCTGTTTCAACAACTTTTAAAGCTAAGTTTTTCTCCATCTCTTTGTATAAACGTTCTTTAATACGCTGAGAGGTTACTAATTTACCTTCTTTACCAAAAAACGGAGAGTTGTTAATGGTGAACAACATGTTCATGGTTGGCTCATCAATGCTGATCACCGGTAATTGTTCTGGTGCTTCGAAATCAGCAATAGTATCGCCAATATCAAATCCATCAATACCTACAACCGCACAAATATCACCTGAACTTACTTCTGAAGTACGGATTTTTCCTAAACCTTCGAAAGTATAAAGTTCTTTTACTCTTGATTTTACAATTTTACCATCGCGTTTAATTAAAGTAACCGGTTGGTTTTCTTTAATTGTACCACGGTGTACACGACCAATTGCGATACGACCAACGAAAGATGAATAATCTAACGAAGTGATCTGCATTTGCAAAGTACCGTCGTTAATTGGTGCAGGTGGAATGTTAGCCACAACTGCATCTAATAAAGCGAAGATATCAGTAGTTGGTACTTTCCAGTCTGTACTCATCCATCCTTGCTTAGATGAACCGTAAATTACCGGGAAATCCAATTGATCTTCAGTGGCTTCAAGGTTAAAGAACAATTCGAAAATTTGCTCGTAAACCTCTTCCGGGCGACAGTTTTCTTTATCCACTTTGTTTACTACCACAATTGGTTTTAAACCAAGGGCCAAAGCTTTTTGCGTTACGAAACGCGTTTGAGGCATTGCACCTTCAAAAGCATCGCAAAGTAAAAGTACACCATCTGCCATTTTCAAAACACGCTCTACCTCACCGCCGAAATCCGCGTGACCAGGAGTGTCAATAATGTTAATTTTTACGTCTTTGTATTGAACCGATACGTTTTTAGATACAATCGTGATACCACGCTCGCGCTCTAAATCGTTGTTATCCAATATCAAATCTCCTGTTTGTTCGTTGTCACGAAAAATAGAACAAGAATGTAAAATCTTATCAACCAAAGTAGTTTTGCCGTGGTCAACGTGTGCTATAATAGCTATATTTCTAATCTTTTGCATAAAATGCGCCTCAAATTTGGCGCAAAGATAGTGTTTTGAAATGGATTTTCTACTATATCTCTCACTATTTAATATGATGATAATGTTGTAATTATCTCATTTTTAAACAGAAAAGCGAGCGCAATGTTTTTCCTTTCTTACACACCCGCCTTTCCGGTTAGAATTAATTTAAAACCTTAAGTAAACCTGTCAGGAATTTAGTTTTTGATCCAGTTGTAGATATAAGTTGCTACTTCTTCCCAGTTTTTCTCACCACAAATGAAGTGGCCTCTTCCTTCAAACATTTTAAAATCGGTTATACTATCTGGATTTTTGTAGGCTTTAAAATTTCTTTTGTTCAAACTCGCTGGCATGATATGGTCTTTTTCGCCAGCGATAAACAATAAAGGTTGGTGGGCTTTTTTAAAATCTACCTTGGCATAACTTTTTAAGGTTCCCCAGGCAATCGCTCTGCTTTCTGGCACCACAAACTCATCAAATACCTGATCAGATGCTGCTCTTGGTAAAGTATTCCCGAAGGTATAATGGAACCACGATTTAGTAGGCATAAAAACAGAATTACCTTTAAATGGATTAACCACGGTAAAATTAGATTTCCAGAAACTCCATTCATATGGAATCACACCCATTGGAGGGGCACCATCAATCATTACCCCAGCTTCGCCTTTACCCAGGTCCATTAATTTTTGAACGGTTAAACCGCCCAATGAGTGTCCGATCAGGATGGGTTTCTCTGGCAGGGCGTCGATAAATTTCACAAGGTTATTCACCACATCAACGAAATTTACCTTAGTTAGATTTGGATCAATGTTGGTTCTTAAAGTAGTTGGATCACCTTCATGCGATGGATTTGCAGGTGTATAAACGGTGTAACCTTTAGCTTCGAAGAAAGTTTTCCAATTTTCCCAGCTTTTATTGTTTACAAATAGACCATGTACAAATACGATTGTTTTTGATTTTAAAGTTTTCATGTTGTTTTTAGTTTTAATTTGATACCTCAAATCTCCAGCTTAAAAACAGCAATAATTTTAACCTAAGTTAAAATCGTTATTTACCTGTAAGTCTTTTTCTTATCCTGCTTAATGATGGCCCTTGAATGCCCAAATAAGAGGAAATATGATAGAGCGGAATATTATTAAAAATTTGCGGGTGGTATTTAATCAGATCGAGGTAACGCTGCTCGGGTGTTTTAAAAACAAAACTCTCGGCCCTATCCATAGCAATGTTAAATGCCTCCTGCGCCAAAAGCCGTCCAAAAGTTTCCCATTGATGAGATTGCTGGTACAATTGCAATAAATCATCAATATGGATATAAACCACAGTCGCATCAGTCATGGCTTGTGTATGGTAATCGCAAGGTTGTTGGTTAATAAAACTTTTAAAGGTTACTACAAACTGGTTGCCTGAATATAGGAATACATTTTTCTCTTCGCCGCTTTTCTCATCAACCACATAAGAGCGAAATACCCCATCGATGATAAATCCTAAAAATTTGCAAACCGTTCTATGCTGGTTATAGAAATCGCCTTTTTTATATTGTTTTATTTTCCAGTGTGGTTTTGAGGATTCGAACGCTTCGGCGTCCATTTTAGCAAACTGAGAAAAGGCATAAGCAACAATATCGATTTCTTGCATGGTTGTGGGAGGATAATTAGCTTTAAAGGCTAATATCGCTATAAAATTCTAAAATAGAATAAACAGATTTTTACCAGATGTTCTGTTTAAAAGCAAAATTTATATTAGCAGCAAGGAAATGAATATCATTACCTTTATCCGCCTATTTAAAATTACCGATGAAAATTGAATCACACACCATAAACAATACCAATATTGCCGAGCTCATTTCGGAAGAAATCATCATTAATCATGCAGAAGATGGATTAGATTTATTGGGGAACCTATATTACCAGGGTTTTGATAAAATTATTATCCACGAACGCAATATCACGCCCGATTTCTTTGACCTTAAAAACGGGATAGCCGGAGAAATTCTCCAAAAGTTTTCAAATTACCGGGTAAGCCTGGCCATTATTGGCGATTTTAGTCCATATCAAAGCAAAAGCATCAAAGATTTTATTTACGAAAGTAACAAAGGCAAACACATTAATTTTTTGGGCTCAACAGCTGAAGCCCTGCGGAAATTTTCCGGTTAAACTATTTGTTATGAACATTGTCACATTGAACTTGTCGAAATGCTTTAAGCAATATTCATAGATCCTTCGACAAGCTCAGGATGACAATTCTATAATAAGATTACATTAAATATTTCTATTTAACCAATCCTGGTAAGAAGTCACGCCCAACTCTGGCCTGGCCTCTCCTTCTAAAATGGCAATAAATTCCAATACATGCCCGTCAGGATCATTAAAATAAATGGCCAGGGCTGGCATCCAGGCGAAAACCATAGGTTCGTGGCTTCCATTTTTAAGAAAGTTATAGGGCTTTATGTTTTTAGATTCGAGAAAACTAATCGATTTGTGCAGTACGTCTTCCAGGTCGCAACGAAAGGCAAAATGCCTGACATCAACCTCAACTTTTGGTTTTTCCCAGATCCCCAGCATCGCTTCTTTTGGTTTCCCTATCCAGAAAAATGCAATTCTGCGTTCTTCTTCGTAATGGCATTGTGTTAAGCCCAGGGTATTGCTGTAAAAATCGATCGATCTTGCCAAATCTTCAACATAAATATGGGTTTCAAACAGTCCTTTTATCATGCTGTGAATGTAGGTATTAGTTGAAGTCGCAAAAAATCATGTTTTTCGATGCCGCCATCAATAAAATCGATATCCCGCAGCAAATGGGTTACCAAAAACTTAAATGCTGTATTAAGGATAAAATAATCCGATCGAAATGAACAAAAGGTTTTTAAAATATGCTGGCAGATGCTGCATTGCTTTGATCATGCTGATTGGATTTTATTTTTTAACGGCTTTTGCTTGTTCGCGTATCACTATAAATGCCAATCCAACAAACGCTAAGGAAGTTAACATATATATTATGACTAACGGCGTACATACTGATATTATCGTTCCGGCGGTAAGCGCAGAAATGAACTGGACAAAAGAAATCAGTTACCAAAATACGCTGGAGGCCGATAGCACTTATCAATACCTGGCGATGGGTTGGGGCGACAAGAAATTCTACCTGGAAACACCAGAATTTTCAGACCTTAAACTCAGCAATGGGCTCAGGGCCATTTCAGGCTTAAGCACATCTGCCATGCACACCACTTACTACAAAAACATTCGGGAAGATGCGGACTGTAAGAAAATTAGCATCAGCAAAACGCAATATCGACAGTTGATCGATTACATCTTAAATAGCTTCAAAAAAGATGAAGCCGGACATTTGATCAATGTAAAATCGAATATCCATTACGATATTGGCGATGCCTTTTATGAGGCAAAGGGGAGTTACAGCATTTTCAAAACCTGTAATACCTGGGCTAATGCAGCACTAAAAGCATGCGGACAAAGAAGCTGTTTGTGGACCATTTTCGATACTGGTATTTTCCTAAAATACAGCGATAGAAATACCGTGAAGTAGCTATACAGGTATTTTACAATTTTAAGCAATTCTGCGTACAAATTTACCCCCCGTATTAATCGGACGGCACAAAGCGTTAATTTTATTCCTAAACGAAGTATTAACCTCAACGCTATGCTGTTTAACTCTTTTAGCTTTGCTGCTTTTCTGCCCATAGTTTTTATACTGTACTGGGTTTTGGGAAAAGAACGTTTAAGATCTCAAAATATATTATTGCTGGGGGCAAGCTATTTCTTTTATGCCTGCTGGGATTGGCGTTTTATGTTCCTGCTCATTTTTTCCACCTTACTGGATTATTTCACCGGCTTAAAAATGACGGAAAGTAAAAACAGCAAGTCTAAAAAATTCTGGTTCTGGCTGAGCATTTCCATCAATCTGGGTTTTTTAGGGATATTTAAATACTACAATTTTTTCGCCGACTCTTTTGCCGATGCCATTGCAAATTTTGGCCTTCAGGTAAACCCATGGACGTTAAAAGTTATTTTACCTGTGGGCATATCGTTTTATACTTTTCATGGTTTGTCGTATGTAATCGATATTTATAAAAACCGTATACCGGCAGAAAAGAACTTTATTGATTATTCTTTATTTGTGAGTTTTTTCCCGCTGCTGGTTGCCGGACCCATAGAACGGGCCACGCATTTGCTTCCTCAGATTAAAAAAGAAAGATCTTTTGATTACAGCAGGGCGATTGATGGTTTACGACAGATTTTATGGGGCTTGTTTAAAAAAATCGTCATTGCCGATCAGTGTGCCAATTACGCCAATATGATTTTTAATCATTCCGGAGAATATTCGGGCAGCACTTTATTGCTGGGCGCCATCCTTTTTGCCTTTCAGATTTATGGGGATTTCTCTGGCTATTCAGACATTGCCTTGGGTACAGCACGGTTATTTGGGATTGAGCTATTAAGAAACTTTGCCTATCCCTATTTCTCCAGAGATATTGCCGAATTCTGGCGGAGATGGCATATCTCGTTATCCACCTGGTTCAGGGATTATTTGTATATCCCACTGGGTGGAAGCAAAGGCGGCGCCTGGATAAAAGTAAGGAATACGTTTATCATCTTCTTGGTGAGCGGTTTTTGGCACGGCGCCAACTGGACATTCATCATCTGGGGATTATTAAACGCACTGTACATTATGCCCTCGATTGTTTTCAATACTAACCGATCGAACCTGGATACCGTTGCTCAAGGAAGCGTATTCCCAAGCTTAAAAGAATTTGCAGCGATTGTATTAACCTTCGGTTTAACTGTTTTCGCCTGGATCTTTTTCAGAGCAAATTCGGTACAGCATGCTTTCAACATCATATCAGCCATTGGTTCTGAGTCGTTTTTCAGTATTCCCCAAATATTGCCGGTTAAACTATTTCTCTTATTGGCCTTTTTTATTTTAATAGAATGGAATGGCAGAATGGAACAATATGCCATTGCCAGATTTGCATTATCGTGGCCTAGACCAATTAGATGGGGTATTTATTACGGCCTTGTGCTGGTTATATTTTTTTTCGCAGGCGCCGAACAACAATTCATTTACTTTCAATTTTAGCTATGAAAAAATTCACTAGATCTATCGCCATCTTTCTGCTTCCCATTCTCTTTCTGGCTGTTTTTTGCGAAGTTTTGATTCGAAGGATTCCAAACGATTACGAGTACAAAAAAAGTTACCTCGACCATCACGCCAAAGAGGTAAGTATTTTGTTTCTGGGCAGCTCTCATGTCTATTATGGCATCGATCCGAAATACATCAAATCGAGCTTTAACGCGAGTTACATTTCGCAATCCTTTGATTATGATCTGGAAATTTTAAAAAAATACAGCCAACAATGGGATCATTTAAAATACATTGTCATCCCTGTTGATTATTTTTCCTTTTATGGCCGTTTAGAAAATAGTCCTGAAGCCTGGCGGGCAAAAAATTACCGCATTTATTACGACATCAATACTGATCATAAAATTTTTAACAGTACGGAAATACTGAGCAATAAACTCGACATCAATTTAAGCCGGCTTTTAAACCATTATGTTAGAGGGGAAAATGACATTAGCTGCAGCAGCCTGGGTTGGGGTTCGAGCTACAAAGCGATTCATCACAAAGACTTAATCAAAAGTGGCGTAACAGCCGCAGCACGACACACTGCGAAAGATAATCTACAATATTCAACTAACCTGCATTTACTGGATGAAATTATCGCCTTTGCCGAGCACAAGCATATAAAGGTGGTCTTGTTTACCAGTCCGGCTTATAAATCTTATGTATCACATTTAAGCAAAAACCAGTTGAAAACTACGCTTTCTACCATTAAAAAACTGAATACTTTTCACTCCACAGTCAGGTACTTCAATCTTTTGCAGGATAGTTCATTCCATGCGCAGGATTTTTACGATGGCGATCACCTTAACGAAATCGGGGCTAAGAAACTCAGTTTAAAAATGAGTGCGCTTTTGGCGAAGATATAACCGTTAAACTTCAAATGCCCAATCTAAAAAGGCCGGCATTACACTTTCCCAGGTGGGAACATCGTGTTTACCGCCTACTTTTTCGTAGTAAAAAACATTGTCAGGCCTTTTATAGCCTTTGTTTAAGAGTATTTTAACCACATCAATCGTATCGTCTATCGAATCGATGATCATATTTTTATTCCGATCGGCCTTCTCGTCTTCCGTTCCAGTCATTAACCAGAATTTCATATCCGGACTGGTAGAAGTACTTTCCAGCTGCGCATGCATAATACGGTCGGCATCGGTATAACCCTCGGCCAAATCTTTTTTTCTCCACCAAAATGCACCAGAAAAAACACCAACGGCATCAAAAGCAGAAGGATTGTTCCAGGCAATATCAAAAGCAGATAAACCGCCCAAAGAAAATCCGGCAAAACCTACTTTACCGGTTATTGGCATCGCAATTTTCTTTTTAACGAAAGGTAAAAGTTCTTTGATCACGAAATCGCTGTACAAGTGAGCTTTTGCCCCGCGGCCCTTAAAATCAGGAACGCCTGCAACACCATATTCCATTAATCGGTCGGCTGATGCCCTAATGGCCACAACAATTAACCTGTGGTTTCTTTTGCCATGGTGGGCTTCTTCTAAAATGCGGCTAAACTCCATTTTGGCCACATCCTGCCCATCATTTAATAAAAGAAGCTCTATTTTTTCATTCCCTAAAATACCTTCAGGTGTATAAATATCTATTTCTACCTCATGCTTTAAATAAGCTGAGGGTATTTTAAAGTGGCTGGTGTTAACTTTTACCGATAAAATTGTGGTGTACATCATAATCAAAATCCCTATCACATGGCTATCGCCTCAGAATTAGGGTGCAAAGGTACAAATCTCCGTAAACTATTAATTATCATAGGTTATTTTTTACAATTGCCTTTCGATTTGTATCATTTTTACGGCTTAAGCTATTCTTTTTGTAGATTTTAATTTATACCTTAAGTCATTCAATTTTTATTATGGTTAAAGAAGAACATAAGAAATGGTACAGCCCGAATTTAAGTGGCGAAATCGACATGCTCATCTTTGGTCACGGTGGTATCCCTATCCTACTGTTCCCGACAAGCATGGGTCGATATTTTGAAAATAAAGACTTTAAGTTGATCGATTCTGTTGAGGGTTTTATCAACGAAGGAAAAATTAAGATCTATTGCCCAGATGGTGTTGACAAATTAAGCTGGTACAACAAAAGTATTCATCCTGCAGACAGGGTTAAAAACCACATCTGGTACGACAAGTATTTACTGGAAGAAGTAGCACCTTTGGCCAGACATGAAACCGGACACAGCAAAATTATTACTGCCGGCTGTAGTTTTGGCGGTTACCATGCTGCTAATTTCGCTTTCAGGCATCCCTGGCTGGTTAGCCATATGTTTAGCATGAGTGGCGCTTTCGATATTTCTGGACAGCTGGATGGTTTTTACAATGATGATGTTTATTTCAACAACCCTGTTGACAACCTGCTGAACAACAGTAATCCTGAATTACACTACATGAAAATTGTGCTGGGTACAACCGATCGGGATATGTGCAGGGGCGACAATGAACGTTTATCAGAAATTTTAAGTAAAAAAGGCATCGACCATTGGCTTGATATCAGGCAAAATGCGGATCACGATTGGCCCATCTGGAGAGAAATGTTTCCGGATTATATCGCACAATTATAATTATTTAGGCTAAAGACCAACATCCCGGGTCTATTACTTAGCAAGAACTACAGTTTTAAAACAATTAACCGATTAACCAGTTAAACAATTAAACTAAAATTTACCAATGAAACCATCATGAGCAAACAAGTACAGCCAGCAACACTGCTCATGATCGCTTAATCACCATTGAAAAACAAATTTAAAACGATGAAAAAAATAGGGATTTTATTTGGACAGGAACGCTCTTTTCCTGAAGCCGTAATCGAAAGAATCAATCAAAAAGCAGAAAAAGGCATTACTGCCGAAGCTGTTAAAATCGACAAAATATTTCAGAATGCACCATTAGGTTATTCGGTCATTATCGATCGCATTTCGCAGGATGTACCATTCTACCGTGCATCATTAAAAAATGCCGCAATTACCGGAACTGCCGTAATCAACAATCCATTTTGGTGGAGTGCTGATGAGAAATTTTTCAATAATGCACTGGCTGAGCAAATTGGTGTACCCGTACCCAAAACTGCTTTAATCCCATCACGGGAACACCCTACAGGAACCACTGGAGAATCTTTCTCGAACTTAACCATGCCTTTAGATTGGAATGCCATTTTTGAATACACTGGCTTTCCTGCCTATATGAAGCCTTACGATGGTGGGGGCTGGAGAGATGTTTATAAACTGCATGATAAAGAAGATTTTTTTGATAAACATAGCGGCACACAACAACTGGTGATGCTTTTGCAGGAAGAAATTATTTTCGAAGAATATTTCAGGTGTTATTGCATAGGTGGAAAATACGTGCGTATTATGCAGTACGATCCACGGAACCCACATCATTTGCGCTATGCAACAGAAGGTAAATCGCCAGATCCAAAACTGCTTAAAACCGTAGAAGAATACACCTTAAAACTATGTAAATATTTAGGATACGATTTCAATACGGTTGAATTCGCTGTTCGGGATGGCGTGCCTATTGCGATTGATTTCTGTAACCCCGCACCAGATGCCGACATTAAAAGCGTTGGTCAGGAAAATTTTGACTGGGTAGTAGAAGCCACAGCCAATTATGCCATTGAAAGGGCTAAAGCGCAAAAAGACGGACAAGATAACTTAACCTGGGGCGAATACATTAAATCGTCGGTTGGTGGTAAACCGCTAATGGCTAAGGCTGCACCAAAGGTGGCTAAAGCGGCAGCGCCAAAGAAAGTTACTGTTACGGAAAAGGCTAAAGCTACACCAAAGAAACCGGCAACAGCAGAAAAAGCACCAGCAAAGCCTAAAAAAGCTGCACAAAAAAAATAATTGGGATTTAAATTTTAATCAATATCAGGATGAACGAGTTTACGCTGGGCATAGAAGAAGAATACATGGTAATTGATCCCGTTACCAGAGAGCTTACTTCTCACGACCAAAAAATTGTAGAGGCTGCACAAAAAATCCACAAAGACCAGGTTAAGGCCGAAATGCACCAAGCTGTAGTAGAAGTTGGAACTGGCATTTGCAAAACAACCACCGAGGCACGTAAAGAGATTTCTCAGCTACGTTATACCGTATCACAACTCGCTGGCGAACAGGGCTTAAGAATTGGCGCTGCTGGCACTCACCCCTTTTCGCACTGGGAAAAACAGTTAATTACTGAACATCCACGCTATAATGAGATTGTAAACGAACTGCAGGAAGCCGCACGCTCTAACCTCATTTTTGGCCTGCATGTACATGTAGGTTTCCAGTCTCGTGAACTGGCCATTCATATTGCCAACCAGGTGAGGTATTTTTTACCGCACGTTTTTGCTTTATCAACCAATTCTCCTTTTTGGGAATCACGAAATACAGGTTACAAATCTTTCCGCACTAAAATTTTCGATAAATTTCCCCGCACCGGTATTCCGGATATTTTTAACAGCATCGAGGATTATGATAATTATGTAAAACTGCTCATCAAAACCAATTGCATGGACAATGCAAAAAAAATCTGGTGGGATATTCGTGTCCATCCGTTTTTTGATACCGTTGAATTCCGCATTTGCGATTGCCCGATGTTAATTGATGAAACCATGGCTTTTACTGCATTATTTCAGGCTTTATGTGCCAAACTGTACAAATTACGGTTGCAGAACATGGAATTTATCAGTTATTCGAGAGCATTAATTAACGAGAATAAATGGCGGGCTGCACGCTATGGAATTGACGGAAATCTAATCGATTTTGGAAAAGAAATGGAAGTAAACTGCCGCAATCTTATTTTAGAATTACTGGATTTTGTGGATGATGTAGTAGATGATTTAGGCTGCCGTGATGATATTAATTATGTGCATAAAATCCTCGAACATGGCACAGGCGCAGACCGGCAGTTGGCAGTTTACCAACAAACTGGTAACTTTGAGGCGGTGGTAGATTATATTACTACTCAAACACTTATAGGCGCAAAGTAATTTTATAATGGATAAAAGTAGCTTAAAGGTGGCCGTTATTGACATGAATAACGGTGCACCTAATCAGGGTATGCGGGGGATTCAGGAAATTTTATCCCGTTTTAAAAACGAAAACAATATCGATTTAAGCTTTGATATTTTTGATTTAAGGCAAAAAGGAGAAATACCAGGCATCGGATATGATGCTTATATTTCTAGTGGCGGGCCAGGAAGTCCGGTTGAAAGTAAGGGTGAACAATGGGAAAATGATTTCTTTCACCTCCTAGATCAGATAGAAGCTTTTAACCATAAAAACGACGAAAGAAAAAAGTATGCCTTTTTGATCTGCCATTCCTTCCAGTTGGCTTGCAGAAAATATGAATTGGGCAATGTAACCGAAAGGCGCTCGAATGCTTTTGGTATTTTCCCCATCACCTTAACAGAAGATGGAGAAAAAGACGAAATTTTTAATGGCATCACCAACCCTTTCTTTTCAGTCGATAGCAGAGACTGGCAGGTTATCGAACCAGATTTTGCTGCTTTCGAGAAAAAAGGCGCTAAATTATTGGCCATCGAAAAAGAACGTAAACATGTCGATTTAGAACGCTGTATGATGTCGATCCGCTTCTCTGATGAAATTATCGGCACACAGTTCCATCCAGAAGCTGATCCGGTAGGCATGAAAATGTATTTGCTTCAGGAGGAAAAGAAAAAGGCTATTGTTGATATGCATGGCGAACAAAAATACCTGGATATGTTAAACAGTTTAGACGATCCGGCAAGGATTGTGCTGACGCAAAGTGTTATTTTACCTAATTTCTTACAAAAAGCAATTGGGAATTTACAAGAGGCATAGAACTAACACTCATGAAAGCGGTAGAAGACTATAAGCTACAAGATATCGAATTACGGGATGTAGAAGATACACTAGGCTACATAGCAAAAGCTTTTGAACTCAATTTGTCATCTGATGCTTTTTCAGAAACAAAAACATTTGGAGATATCTGCCAGGTTTTCCAAGATAACATTGCTTATCAGAATGAAGAAAGTTGTACCTCTCAACAAGCCTTTTATAAGATCCGAAGTGCCATCGCTGTTTCACAAAAAATTGATAGAGAAAGTATTACCCCTAGGACTCGCCTTGATGAAGTTTTTCCTAGGATTGGTCGTAGGAAGAAAATAAAAGCATTTCAAAAAGAACTAGGTATACCAGTTAATTTTTTAACAATGAAAACTTGGCTAATATTTTTAATTATTGGTGGTTTTATAATCTCATTGGTAGCTTTTTTCTTTAATTGGAAATTTGCTTTGACAGGGATTTTGACTTGTTTGATTTTTAACTGGATAGCAATGAAGCTCCGTCAGGAGATTGAATATATCTCAATTGGTAAACTCACTATGAAAATTACAAGAGATCATTATATGCAAGTGAGAAGAAATCCTAACACCATCAATAGAAATGAAATAGTAAAAATAATTCAATGCAGTTTTATGTCAGATTTGGATTTAAAACTGACGGAACTACATAAGGACGCACTACTTGGCAAAATCTAAACAACACATTATACATGATACCTTCACAACGCCAAAAATATAACCAGCAGTTTACCGAAGAGAAGTATCAAAACTTCCTTGCCGAATTGCAAAATGGCTATCCACCAATTCCATTTCGTGTGGCAGAAACGCCAGTTTTTTTACCTAAAGCGTTAAAAGAAAAACTGATTGCAGCGGGTGAAGAAATCATAAAATTAATAAAGCAACCTAACTTTAAGGAACTCACGCAAAAATCAATTCCTGTAAGCTGGAATGTGCCCAATGAAAATGAACAGCCTCACTTTTTAACCTTCGATTTTGGCATATGTAAAAATGAAGGGGGAGAACTTGTTCCCATGTTAATCGAAATGCAGGGATTTCCTTCCTTATATGGCTTTCAGCATCATCTGGCCAAAACGTTTCAAAGCAGTTTCGAAATTGACCATTCGGTTAATTATTTTTTAAACGGATTTACCGAAGAAAAGTACATCAACCTGCTTAAAGAGGTTATTATTGGTAAGCATCAGCCAGAAGAAGTGGCCTTAATGGATGTAGATGCACTTAACCAGAAAACGGCTATCGATTTTTTGGTTACCCAAAACATGCTTGGTATTAAAATTTTGGCACTGGAAGACATTAAAAAAGCAGGCAAACAACTCTTTTACGAAGAAGATGGCAAAAAGATCCTGTTAAAAAGGATTTATAACCGCCTGATTTTTGATGAAGTGGCCGACAATACTGAAATTTTCAAAAACAGTTTCGATCCGCGTGAGGAGCTGGACGTGGAATGGGTAACGCACCCCAACTGGTTTTACCGCATCAGCAAGTACACCATGCCATTTCTAAAAAGCGAATTTGTACCTGAAACACGTTTTTTAAATGAGTTAAATACAATCCCTAAAGATTTAGAAAACTACGTACTTAAGCCTTTATTCTCTTTTGCTGGCATGGGCGTAATTATCGATGTTAGCGAAACAGACATTAGCAATATAAAAGATCCCGAAAACTGGATTTTACAAAGAAAAGTAAATTACGAGCCAGCCGTACAGGCGCCTGATGGTGGTGTAAAGGCAGAAGTAAGAATGATGTACTTATGGCCCGATGGAGGTGAGCCTCAGCTTTGCATCAATCTGGCCAGGTTAAGCAAAGGCAAAATGATTGGCGTTCGTTACAATGCAGATTTCGACTGGGTTGGCGGTACTGTTGGCTTTTTGGAAGAATAGTTCTTGTTTTCTTAACCACAGAGATTACACAGATATGCTCCTTCCGTGATTCCGTGGCAAACAAAAAAGTTCGTAGATACATGAATTATAACGAAAGGAATAATAATTCATCTATTCAAGATAAAAAACCCGGTTGCCGCGGTGATAAAACCGTATCTCAATAATTTACATTCATCTGAACACCGTACTCCTAAAAGCACTTATATTTGCATTATGGATATTCAAACGATTTTAGTCTTTTTACTTTTTGCGGTAGCATTGGTATATGTTGGCCGTTTGGTTTTTAAATCTCTACAGGTAAAAAAAGATGGATGTGGTGGTAATTGCAAATGTGGTGTAGATTTTTCCGATATTAAGCCCGTAAAAAAATAACATCCCACCTTTATGATTCATCAGTTCCAAAAATACTTACAGGAAAAAATAGAAATAACTGATGAACAGTTCGAAAGCATATCATCTGTTTTAAAGGTTAAAAAATTCGAGAAAAACGAAATATTGCAATATACCGGCGATAATTTCAAACACGGATATTTTGTAGGCAAAGGTTTGTTGCGTGCGTATTCAATTGACGCGAAAGGCAAAGAACACATTCTCCAGTTCGCCCCCGAAAACTGGTTGGTTTCTGACCGCAACAACATGAACAATGAGCCATCAATATTTTTTATCGATGCCATTGAAGCAACCGAAGCGGTGTTAATGCCCAACAATTTTATGGAAGAAGCAGCCAGACAAGTACCCTGCTTACAGCCCATGCAAATTAAATTGCTCAACAATTCGATCCGCTTTATGCAGAAAAGAATCAACATGTTATTAAGTGCAACGGCGGAAGAAAGATACCTCGATTTTATTAAACTTTATCCTAACCTTACGCTCCGTGTGCCGCAATGGATGATCGCATCTTATCTGGGCATTACGCCTGAATCGTTAAGCCGTGTAAGAAAGGAGCTGGCTAATAAACACTTCAGACCATAGATTGAATGTTTTTGTTAAATCCTAACATTCAATCCTTCCCTCAATAACGCAATCATTTCATCTGTCATTACTTACCATACATCAATCTGTAGTCGAAACCTGCGCTGTACTTTTGTGTTGTAAATATTAAACATCTCAAAAAACAAAAGATATGGCAACTACAAAATGGACATTAGATCCAACCCACAGCGAATTACAATTTAAAGTAAAACACTTAATGATTACTACTGTAACCGGTAGTTTAAAATCTTTCTCAGCAGAATTATCATCTGAAGGTGATGAATTTGAAAATGCAGAAATTTCTTTCAAAGGCGACATCAATTCAATCGATACCGGAAATACTGACCGTGATAATCACTTAAAAAGTGGAGATTTTTTCGACGCTGAAAAATTTGCACACATCGAATTTAAATCTAGTTCAGTAGAAAAAGATGGCGGCGACTATATTGTTAAAGGCGATTTAACCATTAAAGGCGAAACCAAACCAGTAAAATTAACTGCAGAATTTGGTGGTATTGCTACCGATCCATGGGGAAATACCAAAGCAGGTTTTACTTTAAGCGGAAAAATTAACCGTTCCGAATTCGGTTTAACCTGGAATGCTGCATTAGAAACTGGTGGCGTAATGGTAAGTGAAGAAGTTCGCATTTTAGGCGAATTACAGTTTGTAAAAAGTGTATAAGCATAGCGCAAAGGGAAATTAAGCATGGGGTTATAGCTCCATGCCCTATGCACCATGCCTTATTTAAATTTGAAGGTCGTGGAAACAAAACAAATAGAAAAAGTACTAAAAGCGCCAGCGCCACATATGGTTGGCGATGGCTTTAGGGTACATAATTTTTTCCCAAGCGGATATAAAATCAATATGAGCCCGTTTTTCTTAATGGATTATGGCTCAAAGATCGAATTTTCTGCAAGGAAGGAACCCAGGGGCGTAGGTGTTCATCCACATCGGGGTTTCGAAACCGTAACAATAGCTTATCATGGTGCGGTTGCGCATCACGATAGTTCCGGAAACAGCGGTGTGATTTACCCGGGTGATGTACAATGGATGACTGCTGCAAGTGGTATATTACATAAAGAATATCACGAAGCACAATACAGCTTAGCCGGCGGTCCATTTCAAATGGTGCAGCTTTGGGTTAACCTGCCAGCCAAAGATAAAATGGGCAAACCCGGCTATCAGGAAATTAAACAGGCTGATATGGCTCATCTTGACCTTCCCGAAAATGGAGGAAAAATTGAAATTATAGCCGGTAACTATCAAGGCATAAAAGGTAATGCAAAAACCTTTACCCCTATTGAACTCTATAATGCCAGACTGAATAAAGGTGGTGAAACTACTTTTAACTTTCCTGAGCATTTTAACACCGGATTTATGGTGATTGAAGGCTCGATTATAATAAACGGATCGGAAACCGTGGTAGCCGATCAATTTGTCTACTTCAAAAATAAAGGTGAGGAGATTAAGGTCAATGCTTTAGAAAACAGTGTGATTTTGATTTTAAGCGGTGAACCTATAAATGAACCCATTGCTCAATACGGACCGTTTTTAATGAACACCCAGGATGAAATTCACCAGGCCATTGAAGATTATAACCAGGGTCGATTCGGTTATTTAGAAGAATAAAAAGAAAATCGTCCATCCATCATATAGATAAAAAAGCCAGCAAATTTTAAAAAATGCTGGCTTTTTTTTGTAGATATATTTTGAAGGATAACTCAATTTCATTAAGTAAGCATAAATGTTGTTAGTCTGAGCCTGTCCGAGACCTCTAATAGTTGAAAACAAAAAACATTTATCCATCGACTGGCTACCAATGACAGATCCTCTGCACGCTGCTATCCGGCATAGCAGATTTTCGCAGGAAAAAGCACGGAAATCTTTGCTTCCACTTTCATCCCATCACAGCCCAAGGCAGAATCAAGCGAGTGTTGTGGGATGAGTGAGGCCAGAGCCTAGAGGCTGCCGTAATAAAGATTTTCGTAGGTTTTTACAAGAAATTGCGCAGCAATCTTTTATACCTATAAAAGCAACATTATCAGATAAAAAACGATGCAAGCCTTTCAGTTATGCCTTTGTAGTTGTTGTTTTTAAGGCAGGCATGCTTTCGCTGCGCTCAGGTTTGTTACTTTTTCATCAAGGAAAAAGTAAGAGCCATTTGGTGGCTAACCGACGCAAGACTGAGCAGAGGGCAAACTTATAGCAAGCACTTTAAGATTACCAATGGCGATTTTACGAAAAACCAGTCATCCCAACTCCCTTATTTTCCTAAAGCTGACCTCTCAGAATGACCATGCTTTTTTCGTTTTCCTCATGTCTCCGTTTCAATTTATGCAAGATAACCTTACTACCTTAAATTCGTAATGATGTAAAGATCCAGAAGACATCCTATTGCCTTGATAAATAGAGAGATAAAATCAGTATTTCAAAACAAGCCAAACGATCAATCATCTTAACCATTCCAATTTAGCATTCATACAATCTTCATATTCGTTAGTGACATTTGATTAATAAATCAGAAAAGAAAAATGTCCGGAAAACAAATATTTCAAACTGAGACTAAAAGACGCTGGCACACCTTTACCTGGGTAAGCCGCACATTTTTTTTAGTTTTCATAGGCGCAATTATCTGCGTGGTGTATACCTTATCATCGGTACAGGCACCAAATTTGCCTTTTATAAATACCAATACACCCTTAACAGAAAAACAATTAGAGAAGTTAAAAAAATCGCAACAGTATCGGGATTTCACGATCGAAAAGTCGAAGCTTCAAAAAATTAAAAGAGACCGGGAGCATCGTATTCTAACCCATCGCGGTAACAGCAAACGCATAAATATGGCTTTTTATGTGAGCTGGGCTTCCACAGTGGGCAAATCATTACCTGATCTTAAAAGGAACATCGGCCATTTGGATATGGTGGCTACAGAATCTTTCTTTTTAAACGGCGATTCTATTGTTGATAAAGCAGATACTGCTGCCTTGAAAGTAATCCATAAAGCCAAAAAGTCGGCTATTGCAGTGGTTTCAAACTACAATAAAGATCATTGGGATGGTGCAGCGGTAAGGCGGTTATTAAATGATCAGCCCGCGCAGCAAAAGCTCATCTATGATTTGATTGCCATTACCAAAAAATATGGTTACAGAGGAATTAATATCGATTTTGAAGAACTGAACCTCGAGAACAGCGACAGTTTTAATGCTTTCATGAAAAACCTTTATAGCCAGTTTCATGCAGAAAAACTGATTGTTTCTCAGGATATTTCACCAGAAAACGATGATTATAAACCCGAAATTCTTCAAAAATATAACGATTATATTGTATTGATGGCTTATGATCAGCATACCGAGCAAAGTAATGCGGGCGATATTTCTCATCAGGAATGGGTGGAAGAAAAACTGGATGACATTTGCAGTAAAGTTGATGCCAGCAAAGTAATCCTGGCCCTGGCTTGCTATGGTTACGACTGGCCAAAAAATAGTGTGGGTAAATCAGTAACCTACGAAGATGCCATGACCAGTGCTGTTAATTATAAAAGTAAAATAAACTACGATCCGGCTTCTGCCAACTTAAACTATACTTATAACGATGGCAGTGGAATAAAACATGAGGTTTACTTTACTGATGCGGCAACCTATTTCAATTTAATCCGCAAGGCTGATGACTGGGATATTGCTGGCATAGCCTTATGGCGTTTAGGCTCTGAAGACAAACGTTTATGGTCTTTTATTTCTAATGACCTTAGTCTGGATACATTAAAGAAAAAACCATTCGATTTACGCAAAATTGCCTCATTAAACATGGGAGGCATCTCCTACTTGGGCGATGGCGAAATTCTGGATCTGATTTCTACCCCCACACCAGGCAGTGTGAAATTCACTTTAAATAAAGACAATTTCTCTATTGCCGATCAAAAATATACCCGACTACCAGAGCAATACGTAATTAAAAGGTTTGGAGAGGCCGATAAGAAAATTGCCTTAACCTTTGATGATGGTCCCGATCCGGTTTACACACCACAAATATTAAATATTTTAAGGCAGGAGAAAGTGCCTGGCTGTTTCTTCGTCGTTGGCATTATGGCTGAACAGAACATGGAATTGTTGAGACAGGAATATAATGATGGTTATGAGATTGGGAACCATACATTCTTCCACCCTGATATGTCGGCCATCGGACCAAGACGGGTAAAGTTCGAGCTCAATGCTACCCGCAGGTTAATTGAAGCCGTTACCGGCCACAGTACAATTCTGTTCCGGGCACCATTTAACGCCGATGCCGAACCCCAAAACATTTCCGAAATTTTGCCGGTTGCCCAGAGCCGTAAAGAGAATTACATCAATATTGGTGAATATATCGATCCTGAAGATTGGGAACCTGGAAAAACTGCTGATCAGATATTTAATGAAGTAGTGAAGCAGCAGGACAATGGCAATATTCTTTTATTGCACGATGCAGGCGGAAATCGCGAAGCAACTGTTGCCGCTTTACCCCGGATTATAAAATTCTTCAAAGCCAAGGGTTATACTTTTACAACAGTTGGCGATTTAATGGGTAAAAAAAGATCAGAGCTCATGCCTGCAGTAAAATCTACCGCAAATAGTGGTTTTTCAGGCTCCGGTGATTATTTTTTCATCAATTTCTTTTACTACGGCAACATGATTTTAAACATCATCTTTTCTGTGGCCATTGTACTTGCCATTTTGAGGACCATTTTTATTGCTTATCTGGCGATCAGGCAGCGAAAAAGGGCAAAACAGCATGCCGGCAAGTTGATAGCAAATCCATCAGCAAAAGTGAGTATCATCATTCCAGCTTACAATGAAGAGGTTACTGCTGTGCAAACCATTAATAGTCTTTTAAAAACCACATATCCCGATTTTGAACTGATTTTTGTAGATGATGGTTCAAAAGACAAAACCTTTGAAATTATTGATCAACATTTTGGTAACCACCCGCAAGTAAAGGTGTTTCGCAAGGCAAACGGTGGTAAAGCCTCGGCTTTAAATTATGGCATATCAAAGGCCAGTACTGACTTTGTAGTGTGTATTGATGCCGATACCCAGCTAAAAGATGATGCAGTAACCGAACTGATGCGTTATTTTTATAGCGACCAAATTGCGGCAGTAGCTGGCACGGTGAAAGTTGGAAATGCCAACAACATCATTACCAAATGGCAGTCTATTGAATATATCACTGCACAGAATATGGATAGGCGTGCTTTCGACTTATTAAATACCATTACGGTTGTACCAGGAGCAATTGGCGCTTTCAGAAAAAATGTAATCGTAGAAATCGGCGGATTTACCATTGATACCCTGGCCGAAGACTGCGATTTAACCATGCGTATTTTGAAAGCAGGTTACCGCGTAAAAAACTGTGATACTGCAATTGCTTATACTGAAGCACCCGAAACGATAAACATGTTGCTTAAACAACGTTTTCGCTGGAGTTTTGGTGTAATGCAAAGCTTCTGGAAAAACAGAAAAACACTACTGAATAAGAAATATGGTTATTTTGGAATGGTAGGCATGCCAAATATTTTGATCTATCAGATCATTTTACCATTATTTTCGCCATTGGCCGATCTATTCATGTTTATCTCCTTAATCAGTGGTCTGTTTTCGTTAAGTGCCATCAATAATTTAACGCTAACCGGGTTTTCAGGAATTTTAAGCCTGCATAACGGTTTTGGTCAAGTGCTTTTCTATTACATTATCTTTATTGTTGTAGATATGATTTTTGCAGCTATCGCCTTCCGCATGGAAAAAGAGAAGTATACGAATTTACTTTACATCTTCCCGCAACGGTTTTTCTGGCGACAGTTAATGTATGTTGTACTATTCCGCTCGTTCAGAAAAGCCATAAAAGGTGAGCTGGAAACCTGGGGAACGCTAAAGCGGACCGGGAATGTAAAAGACCAGTTAGCGTAATATTTATCGCTGCGTCACCCTGAATTTATTTCAGGGTCTTAATGGAAAGACTATTTAAAAAGAAGCCAAGTTTTTTGAAACTTGGCTTCTTTGTTCGCTATCTACCCCTCACCCCAACAAAAAACATAAACAATTCATAACAAGCTATTTAAAAAAAAACATTATTATTGTTAATGGAAAAATCTAACCAAATGCCATTTTCATTTAAAAAGGTTTTATTGATTGCACTTATTGCCGGAACATTAGATGGATTGGCAGCAGTTATATTTTTAGGAAAGATGAATTTTATGGGTGTATTTCAATACATCGCCAGTGCTATTCTGGGACCAGCAGCTTTTAGCGGAGGAATTAAAACAGCCCTTATTGGCCTGGCACTCCATTACTTTATTGCTTTTAGTTTTGCCTTAGTTTATACCATAGCATCAACAAAAACCACTGTTTTAAGAAAGAATATCATCCTATCAGGAATAATCTATGGCATTATTGTTTGGACGATCATGACGCTATTGATTGTTCCGCTAACCAAAATCCCAGCGGCACCATTTCATTACGAACGGGCAATTTTAAATGTGGTGATTCTGATTTTCTGTATAGGCTTACCGATTTCTTACTTAAGTGCCCGAAAATTCTAGTGTAGGTTAAGGTTTTTCTATCAGACAGACCGCATAAGAAACAACACCTTCTTCCCTGCCGATAAAGCCCATTTGCTCATTGGTAGTTGCTTTTATCGAAATATCGTCAGTAGATATCCCAATGGCTTCGGCAATATTTTGTTGCATTGCAGGAATATGAGGGTTAATTTTTGGTGCTTCTAAACAAAGCATTGCATCGATATTGCCAATTTGCCATCCTTTTTCGGCCAGTAATTTAACCGTTTCCTTTAATAAGATGATGCTACTGATGCCTTTCCATCGATCATCGGTATTTTTAAAATGGAAACCAATATCACGAAGATTGGCTGCACCTAAAAGTGCGTCGCAAATGGCATGAAGCAAAACATCAGCATCCGAATGCCCAAAAGCACCTTTATGATGATCTAATGTAACCCCACCAACAACAAAAGGATGCTGATCTTTTAACTGATGTACATCGAATCCGAAACCTACTCTAATTTTCATCTATATTTTGCTTTAGTCTTTTTTATCTTTTGCTTTTATTCTCGCCAAAGTTAAACAATAGACCAAAACGTAAGGTATTTGCAAGCGGACTAGTTTGTGCATTTGCAATTAAATAAGAGAAATCGATATTAAAAACATTGTATTTTAACCCAACGCCCAAGGTAAAGTAACGGCTATCGCCTTTCATTGGGCTTTGGTAGTTGTAACCGGCCCTAACCGCAAACTGCTGGTTGTACCAATATTCCAATCCTGTAGAAATTCCAACTTCTTTTAATTCTTCACTAAAACCACCAGGGGCATCAGTAAATGACCCAAAAATACCTGCTGGAACGGAGCGGTTTGGATCTTTTCCGCTGACAATGTTATTGTTCGAATCGTATATGGGTTGTGTTGGCACCAACAATTTATTAAAATCGAGTGCAAAGGTTAGGGTACTAAAATCGTCCATCGTGAAGGTGGACGCCCCTCCCAGTTTAAAATTGGTTGGTAAAAAGAAATTCTCTCCACCATCAGAATAGCTCATTTTCGTTCCGATGTTGGAAATATTGGCACCGGCAGAAAGAACAGCCTGTTTGCCAAATAACGTTGTAGTCGTTTTATACAATCCTGACACATCAACTGCTACCGCATTTCCGCTGTGCACTTGTCCGGAAGATGCAAACTGACCCGAAACTAAATTTGAATAGATATATCTTAATGAGGTTCCCAAGGAGAACTCTTTACCAAAATTACGGGCGAAAGAAACATCAAAAGCCAACTCATTTGGATTGGAAATGCCCAGGTCCTGTTGGTTGATATCAGTCAGCTGGATTGAGCCTAAAGAAAAATATCTTAAAGATGCACCAATGGTATTGCGGTCATCCAGTTTGTAAAAACCACTTAAATAAGCCAGATTAATATCAGGCACCAAACTTTTTAACCACGGGCTATATGAAACTGAAAAACCATAAGGTTTATCTAAAAAAGCAAGTTTAGAGGCATTAATACTGGCCGAGTTTACATCACCTGCAACGGCCACGCCAGCATCGCCCATTGCACCGGCACGGGCATCGGGTGTGATCAGCAGAAATGGAACTGCTGTTACTATATTGTTTGCCTCGCTACCATTTGTTTGGGTATTGCCTATGGTTACTTGAGCATTTGTTTTACCAAACACCAAGGCCATTGAGAGTGCAGAAAAAGCAAGTTTACTGATGTACTTGAAATTCATCCTTTAAAGGTACGTAATTTTAGATTTTGGTATTTAGCAATAACTGGAGAATATATTCTGTAACGCAAAACCAAAACTTATATTTCACCAAATTACGAATTCTATGATTATTTACTAATTAAACCTACGATTTTTACATACCTGCGTGACTACACAAAATATAAACCTATAATTAATAAGCACTTAGCATTGTAATTCAGGTGTTTTATTTTTTTCTGTAAAAAAATATTAATTCAATTTATCAATTTGATCTTCGCAATTTTTCAATCAAATATGGATTAATTTATTTACAACACTATAAATTTGTACGCTACTCTTTTATGTGCTAGTGATCCCAAAATGTAGAAATATTAATCATTCATATGGGCTGAACCTTAATAAATGTAATTATATCTATAAGTTTATAGCTTATTTACTCCAAGCTCTGATGACCAATTTATCTTTTTATCTTGCTTATTTATAATTATTTAGCCTAAATTTAACTTAAAAAGTAAACAGACACAATACGCTTTAAAATAATACGTTATCACTCAAAAATATAATCGATATTTTATTATCACATTATTTATATATTCATTTAAAATTGTTTAATTTTATCGGTTGAATCCCCATGGGGACGATATTCCCAACGAATTATATGAAAAAACTATTACTATATTCTTTTACTTGTTTGTCATTAGCCGCCCTACTTACGAGCTGTAGCTCAAAAGGAGGGAATAGTTCCAGCAAAACAGGTATTCCTTATGCCGATAGGAAAAGCAAAAATAACCAATCTGGTGCTTTTGCTGTAGCTACTCAATATAAGAGGGCTCCGGGGCCTGGCTTAATTCCAATCGAAGGTGGAGTTTTAGTTGTTGGTGGTAGTGCCATCGAGGTTGCAGGTGTTGAACCAAACATTTACAACTACAAAAGACAGGTTACGGTACCATCTTTTTACATGGATGAAACTGAAGTATCGAATACCGATTGGTTAGAATACTTACACTGGATCAGATATAACTATCCTGAAGATCGTGAGTTTTATTATAATGAGCTTCCTGATACTTTAGTATGGCGCCGTGCATTATCTTATAACGAGCCTTATGTGGATAATTATTTAAGACACCCGGCTTATCGTGATTACCCTGTTGTAGGTGTTTCATGGGAGCAGGCATCGCGTTATTGCGAGTGGAGAACTTCGAGAGCTAACGAATTTATTCTACGTGAAAAAGGAATTTTAACTGATTATAAAACTTTAGCCGGCAATGGAAAAAGCAATACTGCTACTACAGCAGCGGCCACTCCAAAACCAGACAAACCTTTCAATACTGATGCCTATTTAAATGGCCAGTATGATGATAAAGGTAAAAATGCACCAATCGATTACAATACAAAATCTGGTGCTGCTACAACTACAGCTGGAGGAACGGCAGCTGCAGGTACTGGAAGAAACAACCAGCCTAGAAGAAATGCAACACTTGAAGATGGTGTAATTATGCAGCCGTACCGTTTACCAACAGAAGCAGAGTGGGAATATGCTGCTTTGGGTTTAATTGGTAATACAGAATACGAAAACATCAATCAGAATAAAATTTACCCCTGGAATGGTTTAGGTGTTAGTTCGGCCAAAAAGAAAACCAGAGGTATGATCCAGGCCAACTTTAAAAGAGCACCTGGCGATTATATGGGTGTTGGCGGTTCGTTAAATGATAAAGGAGATTTAACTGTTCCGGTTATTCAATATACTCCAAACGACTTCGGCTTATACAACATGGCTGGAAACGTGAATGAGTGGGTTAATGATGTTTACAGAACAGGTACATTTACCGATGCAGATGCATTTAACCCTTACCGTGGTAACTACTTCACCAATAAAAAATTAGAGGATTCGCAAAGCGGAAAAATTGCATTGGATAAATATGGCAATCCGATTAAGGAAAATGCTTATGCCGGAAGAAAACAAACCTGGGCAGAAAAACAAGCGCAGGCGAAACGTTCTGATTCGATTTCAAAATCGACTGATCCGCAATCTCCGGTAGCATCAACCAGCTATCAGGCCGATCAAAGAGGCTATCGTGACAGACAAAACACTTTGTTAAATGAAGAAGGTGTAACATTGGTAAACGATAAATCAAGAGTTTACAAAGGTGGATCCTGGAATGATATGGCTTACTGGTTAAATCCGGCAACTCGTCGTTTTATGCAACAAGATGAATCATCAGCAGAAGTTGGTTTCCGTTGTGCCATGACGATGCTTGGCGCTCCCGAAATTAGCACTGCAGGCAAAAGAAATTTTAAAAACCCTCCTCAAAAACCTTACCGGGTTAGCAGAGGTAAATAAAAAAGAAAAGTCCCGACATTAAATCGGGACTTTTTTTTACAGTTATATTTTGGTATATCTAACTTGAATAATTCAACCGAAATTCGTCATCTCGACTGAAACGCAGTGGAATGGAGAGATCTATCTAAACAGATTTCTCGACTTCGTTTCACTCCGCTCGAAATGACGTACTTCAGAGGCAAAAATTATTTAAACTGAACCAAGATCTGATTCTTCTCCACCTTATCGCCCTGCTTAATCAAAACTTTCTTCACCACGCCATCAGTTGATGATTTTAGGATGTTGTCCATTTTCATGGCTTCCAGCACCAGTAAATTATCCCCTTTCTTTACCTCAGCATTTTCTTCAACCAAAACCTTTAGTACCAAACCAGGCATCGGGGCTTTAATTTCTGAAACTTTATTAGCCGTTAAATTATCGAGGCCGAGTTGTTTTAACAAAACATCAAACTGGTCTTCGATGCTAATCTGGTAGATATTACCGTTTACTTTTACTTTACAGGTTTTATCTGCTTTGTTCAGCTCAACGATTTCGGTATTGAAAGATTTATTCTGATATAAAACATGAGTACTGCGATTACTCATCGTACTTAAATTAAGCTGAACCGGATATCCATTTACCAGCAAGGCCGATTCGTTATGTTCAATTTCGAATAAAAACTGGTCGTTTACTTTTACTTTATACATTCGCTACTGAGTTAAAGCGTACTGAACTAAATTTGCGCCCATTTTTAGCGCCTTTGTCCTTGTTTCCTGCGTATCTTCAGGATAAGTACCAAAGTCTTCCCAACCGTTCCCTAAATCGCACTCAAAGGTGTAATAACAAACTACTCTTCCCTTATATATCAATGCAAATCCCTGCGGTCGTTTATTATCATGCTCATGAATTTTGGGCAAGCCTCCCGGAAACTTAAATTTCTGGTTATACACAGCATGGTTGGCAGGCAATTCAACAAAACTAAGTTCTGGGAATACTTTTTTCATTTGCGGACGGATAAATTTATCCAATCCATAATTATCGTCTATATGAAGAAAACCACCGCCGGTAAGGTATTGCCTTAAATTTTTAATTTCCTGATCGTTAAAAACGACGTTTCCGTGGCCAGTCATATAAACAAAGGGGTAATTAAAAATTTCTTTTGAGCCTACTTCAACGATGCTTTCTTCTGCATAAAAATTAGTTTTCAGATTGGCATTACAGTAGGCAATTAAATTAGGTAAGGCTGTTCGATCGGCATACCAATCGCCACCACCATTATACTTTAATTTGGCCATCCGGTAGGTTGGCGGTAACGAACTAAAAGCAGACAGCACAAAGCAAAAAGCTAAAAGGCCAAGGCCAAAAGCAATAAACCTGAATTTCGGAAACTGAAAACTAAAAACTGAAAACTTCAAATTGATTATCGGTTAAGGTAATTGATTTCAAAACAAACAGATAAAGCAGCCGTTTCTGTGCGCAACCTGTTATCACCTAAAGTTAATGCTTTAAAGCCTTTGTTCAAAGCTAAATTAACTTCATCAGGTGTGAAATCTCCTTCCGGACCGATAAGAATTAAATATTTTTGATGTGGAGCTACCAATTTGGATATATATTCTTTCTCTCCGTTATCGATACAATGCGCTATTAGTTTTTCACCATCAAATGATTCTTTTAAAAAAGCATCATAAGAAATAGCATCATTTAATTTGGGATGATAAGCTTTAATTGATTGTTTTACAGCAGAAGTGATTACCTTATTGAGGCGGTCTTCTTTAACTACCCTGCGCTCCGATCGATCGGTAATAATTGGTGTAATTTCATCAATCCCCAGCTCTGTTGCTTTCTCTAAAAACCATTCGATACGGTCGATATTTTTAGTTGGTGCAACAGCAATATGCAGGTAATGGTTTCTTTTATGAAACTCCGTTTCTACTTTTAAAATGCTTAAAGAAACCTTTTTTGGATTATCGGAAGTGATTTCAGCTGTATAAAAACCACCTTTCCCATCAACCAGGTTAACAATCGAGCCTACGGTCAGGCGAAGCACTCTCACGCAGTGTTTGCTCTCTTCTTCGTTAAGTGTGTAGGTATTTTGGGTTATATCTGGTGTATAAAAAATATGCATAGTTGAAATTAATGATTATCAACCATATCTGCTTTATTGATCACCAATTCTAACTTGATTGTTTCGATATTCTGCTCTGTCTTCTTAAGGATAGTAAACAGATAACCATATGATTCGTTGCTTTCGCCGACCTCAGGAATACGTTCAAAAACGTGAGAAACCAATCCGCCAATGGTATCGAAATCTTCATCCTCTGGTAAATCGTGAGGCAAATGTTCATTTACATCATACACTGTTGCAAATGCATTTACGATAAATTCATTGTCAGACACTTTTTCTACCAGTGGTTTTTCCTCATCGTATTCATCCTGGATTTCTCCTACAAGTTCTTCAACTATATCTTCTAAGGTAACCATACCTGCTGTACCGCCAAACTCGTCCAATACAATAGCAATCTGTATGCGGTTACTTTGCAGTTCGCTCATCAGATCGTTGATTTTTTTGGTTTCTGTAACGAAATATGGTTTTCTGATGATATCGTTTAAAGTCCAGTGCTGGTTACCTGCGGCAACCAATGGTAAGATATCTTTTGCATGGATAATTCCTACAATTTTATCCATAATATCATCGTAAACCGGCAAGCGGGAATAGCCCTCTTTAATAATCGTATCAATCACTTCTTCTTTTGGAGAAGTTAATTCAATACCCGAAATCTTAGTCCGGGGAACCATGATATTCTTCACCACGCGCTCATTAAAATCGAATACGTTTTTAATCAGCTCATGTTCGTTATTATCTAATGCACCACTTTCTTTACCCTGGTCTAATAAATACTGAAGTTCTTCGGTACTATGCAGCGATTCGTGTCCGCTGGAAGTGTCAATTCCGAATGGTTTAAGGATAATAGCAGCAAGGCTATTTAGCGTCCAAATGAATGGTCTAAATACCACATAAAATAACTGAAGTGGTATTGAAACAAATAACGTTGTCGCTACAGGTCTTTGGATGGCGAAAGATTTTGGTGCCAATTCACCAAATACAATGTGCATAATCGTAATGAGCGAGAAAGCAACAATGGTAGATGCGGTATGGATGGAAGCATCGCTCAATCCCCATTCCAAACTATCGAAAAGATTTTTGAAAATGGTATGCATAACGCCTTCACCTACCCAACCTAAGCCAAGCGATGCAAGCGTTATACCTAGCTGTGTGGCGGCCAGATATCCATCGAGATTATGAATAATCCCTTTGGCCATTTTGCCTACCCGACTGCCCGTTTTTGCTTTAATTTCAATTTGTGATGCCCGAACTTTTACAATTGCAAACTCTGCTGCAACAAAAAATCCGTTAAGTAACACCAAAAATAATGCAAAGAATAATCGCCAGCCTACAGAAGTGGTATCAGGTTCCTGTAAAGCAACCAAAACTACGTTTGTGGGCAGGATTGCACTTAGCTCTAAATTTAAAAACAAACAGACCGTGGGTAAATCCATTAAGCTAATTCTCTAAATGTTGTGTTATAAAGTTCTATGCTTTCTTTAATTACTTTATGCGCATAACGAACACCAAGTAAATGTTCGATAGTTACATTTTTATCTTCTAATGCTTTATAATCCTGAAAGAAACGAACAATCTCTTTCATTTGGTGTGGAGGCAACTCATCTAAATCGTTGATGTAGTTTACAGACATATCGTGAGCAGCTACAGCAATGATTTTATCATCCTGTTCGCCATTATCAACCATATGCATTACACCTACTACTTTAGCTTCAATCAATGTCATTGGGTAAACATCTACCGAACAAAGTACTAAAATATCTAATGGATCTTTATCATCGCAATAAGTTTGCGGAATAAAACCATAGTTTGCAGGATACATTACTGATGAAAAAAGAACCCTGTCTAACTTAATTAAGCCAGATTCTTTATCTATTTCGTATTTTGCTTTTGAACCTTTTGGAATTTCAATAATTGCGTTTACAATTTCTGGAACGTTATGTCCAGGAGATACGCTATGCCACGCGTGATGATCGTCTTTTGCCATTTTTAATTTAAATCTGTTTTATCCTCTTCAGGACCACTCACTACTTTACTTTTTACAAAGGTAATTAATAATGGTATAGTTGTAATAAGGATAAAGCCAATAATAATATATAATAAATAATCGTTAATTTCTTTTTCAAATCTTTTGCCCAAAAAATAACCGAGCAAAGTTAAGGAACAGATCCAAAGTACTCCACCCACAACATTATATAAAGCAAATTTTTTAAAGTCTAGTTTTACTACCCCTGCAAAAATCGGTGCAAAAGTTCTAACAATAGGTACAAATCGGCCCATTATTAACGCAAAGGCACCTTGTTTATGATAATAATCTTCTGCGGCTTTTAAATATCTCTTTTTAAAAAAGAAACTGTCTTTTCTGGTGTACAATACCGGACCAGTTTTACGTCCGAACCAATAACCGGTAAAATTCCCGGAAATGGCTGCAATACATAAACCTGCCAGGAGTACCGCAATGTTCACATCCAGCTTACCTGTTGCCACAAACATTCCCGCTAAAAACAATAAATAATCACCGGGAAGAAAAAAACCAAAAAACAGGCCTGTTTCTGCATAGATAACGAATACGACTAGATAGAATCCACCCTCCCTCAATACTTTCTCGGGGTCAAGTAGCTGATGCAGGTTATTCCAAAAATCGTGCATATTCAATTATTCGTAAAACTACAAATAATTATTAAACAACAGCATACCTATATCAGGTTTAAAATAATTGCAGGATAAATACCTAAAATTAGTGTAATTGCCACAGAAACCAATAATACAACTTTGTATTGTACTGGGGTTGAAAGCGCTGTTTCTGCGCCGTCTTTAAACCACATGGCCACAATTACTCTCAAATAATAATAGAAGCCAACCAATGCATTTAAAATCGCAAATGCAACCAGTAAGGTTTTATATTCGGTCATTACGTTCAGGAACATTAAATATTTCCCGATAAAACCAGCTGTTAACGGAATACCTGCTAATGAAAGCATGGCTACAGTTAAACATAATGCAACTAGCGGATTACGTTTAGCCAAACCATTAAAACTTTCGAAGCTATCGCTACCCGTTTTTTGTTTCACTAATATTAATACCGCAAAAGCGATAATTGATGCGAAGGTATAAGCTGCCGCATAAACCAATACGTTGTTTCCAGAGTTTTTGGTTAACACGATAAGCGAAAATAACAGGTAACCAGCATGCGAGATACTCGAGTAAGCCAGCATGCGTTTGAAGTTCTTCTGGAATAGCGCAGTTACGTTTCCGATGAATAAGGTTAAACACACAATCACCATCAGGGGTGCAACCCAAAAATCGTGAAGTGGAGCAAGTGCACCAGCAAATAATCTTAGGAAAGCAGCAAAACCTGCAGTTTTAACCACCGTACTCATGAAGGTGGTAATTAAAGATGGAGCACCTTCGTATACATCTGGAGTCCAGAAATGGAAAGGGGCAGCGCCAACCTTAAAGCTTAAACCAATCATCATCAGGATAACACCTGGATAAAATATTGGTGAAATGGCCTGACTATTTACCAGATAAGCCTGTATTTTGTCTAGATCAAATGACCCTGTAGCGCCATAAATCAAAGTGATACCAAATAATAAGAAGCCTGTTGAGAAAGCACCCATTAAGAAATACTTTAAGGAAGCTTCGTTAGAGGCAAAATCCTTTTTACGGATACCTGCCAAAATGTATAAACTCACCGACATGATTTCTAAGCCTACAAATAGCATGGCCATATTTTTATACGATACCATCATGATCATTCCAGCCAGTGCGAAAAGAATCAGGGTATAATATTCGGCTATGTTATCGCTTTTAGCGTGGAAATAGTTCTGTGTTAATAAAAAGATCAAAAGTGTACCGATAATACAGATTCCGGAAAACGCCAGGGCGAAATTATCCGTCTGCATCATGCCGAAATGAACAGCATTGCTATTCCATGCACAAAAAGTAAATCCCAGTGCAGTAAGTAAGCCAACAACGGTAAGTGGTAATAACGCTTTATTTGCCTTAAACAAACCTGCATAAAGCACTATAAAAGCTGTTATACTAATGGTTATAATAATATTCATTGCTTAATTTACTGTGTTTAATTTTTGATTTACCTGTTCTAATAAATGTTGTACAGATGCCTCTGTTAAATGCAAAACCGGTTTTGGATAAATGCCCAAAACAATAATTAATGCACATATAGTATAAAGAACCAATTTTTCAGTTCCTTTAATATCGGTGAAGGTGATGGTTAAGCTGTTGGTTTCGCCGAGCATTACATTTTGGTACATGCGTAACATATAAACTGCACCAAAAATAATGGTTAAACCTGCGATAGCTGCAGCCCAAATGCCGTAGTTGTAAACGCCCATCAGCAATAAAAATTCGCCAATAAATCCGTTTGTTCCCGGCAGTGCTACAGTGCCTAATACAATGATCAGAAAAGTAAGGGCTAACTGAGGTGCTACTTTAGCAATTCCGCCCAACTCTTCAATTTTATTTGTTTTAACACGAGAAAAGATAATATCTAAAACGAAGAATAAACCTACTACGTTAATACCGTGACTCAACATCTGCACCATTGCACCTTGCATCCCCTGCTGGTTGAAAGCAAAGATACCCGCTGATATTAATCCAACGTGGGCGATAGATGAATAAGCGACCAAACGTTTTGCATCTTTTTGTGTAAAAGCAATTATCGAAGCATAAACGATACCGATGATAGACAAAACAATCGCTACTTGTCCCCAATCGTGAACGCCTGCGGGAACAATTGGCAACAACCACCTAATTACACCATAGATACCCATTTTTAACATGATACCTGATAATAACATCGTTCCCTGTGTAGGAGCCGCGGTGTATGTATCAGGCTGCCAGGTATGGAAAGGAAAAATTGGCATCTTAATGGCAAAGGCAATAAAGAAAGCCCAGAAAATCCATCCCTGTTGTGCACTATCTAAGTTTAAAGCGTAAAAAGCCTGAATATCAAAATTGTGTGCCGGGTTTTGAAGGTATAGGTAAATAATACCCATCAACATAAATAACGAACCTGCAATGGTATACACGAAAAATTTCATGTTGATACTTATGCGGTCTTTTCCTCCCCAGATGGCACAGATAAAATAGATTGGAATTAATGCCGCTTCCCATCCGATATAAAACAAGAACGCATCTAATGCCGTAAACACCAATAACAGGCCACATTGCATAAATAAAATCAAGGCATAAAATGCAGCCGGATTTTTATACTCGTGATTGTAGCTCGATAAAATAATGATCGGCACCAATAAATTAGTTAGCAATACCACAAGCATGCTAATGCCATCGATACCAGCGTGGAAATTGATACCCAAATTTGCAATCCATGGCAAATTAACCTCAAACTGGGTACTTGCATTTGGAATGAAATTACAGGCGATAACCAAAGCTAAACCTAAAGAAACAACCGAAAATACGGTCGAAACTATTTTAGCCGATTTACCCGCAAATGCAGTAACGATTGCACCTACAAGCGGAAGAAATATAAGTAGTAAAAGTTGTTCCATTATTTAATTTTGAACCCTTTTTATAATATGTAACTAAATGTATATAATAGTAATGCGATGATACCGAATACCATCATAAATATATAGAAACCTACGTTTCCACTTTGCAACAAACGGATGCCTTTACTGGCTTCGTTTGTGCTCCATCCCAGTCCGTTCACAATTCCATCAATAAACTTGTTATCGATAATCCTGTAAAAGAATTTCGAAAGTGCATCTAATGGCTTAGTGATCAGTAAATCGTAAATCTCATCCAAATAGAATTTATTGTATGATAATTTTGCCAATGCCGAACGCGGCGCTTCATCAGCAACCGGAACATGTGCACCTTTTACATATCGGGTATAAGCATATAGTAAAGCAATTACCGCGGCGGCTACCGAAACGCCCATTAAAGTATATTCTGTAGCATGGCTTAGATCTAATTCATGTTGTGCAACACCTGCTCCTGCTAACCAATGTGCCAGCCACTCGTTTCCACCAAAAACGTGCGGAAGATTGATTGCTCCACCAATTGCAGCAAGAATAGCTAAAATGATTAACGGTAAAGTCATCGCTGTTGGCGATTCGTGGATGTGGCTTTCTGCATGGTGTGTACCACGGTATTTTCCGTAGAAAGTCAGGAACATCATCCTGAACATATAGAATGCCGTTAAGAATGCGGTTAAAACTCCGATTCCCCAAAGTATTGGACTAGCCTGGAAAGCGTGTGCCAAAATTTCGTCCTTCGAGAAGAAACCAGAGAATGGTGGTAAACCTGCAATAGCAATCGTACCGATCATCATGGTGGCAAAAGTAGTTTTAAGTTTTCCTTTCAATCCACCCATGTGGCGCATATCCTGCTCATGGTGCATGGCATGAATAACTGAACCTGCCCCTAAGAATAATAATGCTTTAAAGAATGCATGCGTTAAAACATGGAAGAATGAACCTGTATAAGCGCCAACGCCCAGACCTAAAAACATATATCCCAATTGAGATACGGTTGAATAAGCCAATACCTTTTTAATATCAGTCTGTGTTAAGGCAATAATTGCAGCAACTAATGCTGTAGCTGCACCGACAATAGCAATAATGTGCTGGGTAAGCGGTGCAAGATCGAACAATATGCTCGAGCGGGCAATCATATAAATACCAGCAGTTACCATCGTTGCGGCGTGGATCAAAGCCGAAACTGGTGTTGGTCCGGCCATTGCATCTGGTAACCAGGTAAATAATGGCAACTGTGCCGATTTACCGCAGGCACCAATAAATAATAAAATGGTGATTAAAACCAAAGTATCATTACCTGGCAACATATTCGCAGCCTGAGGGAAAACTTTAGCAAACTCTACACTACCAAAAGTGGTGAAGATTAAGAATACCCCTAATAAAAAGCCTAAATCGCCGATACGGTTCATTACGAAAGCTTTTTTAGCAGCTGATGCATAAGCGCTGTTTGTATACCAGAAACCGATTAACAGGTAAGAGCATAAACCTACACCCTCCCAACCGATAAACATCACGATGTAGTTTGAACCCAATACCAATAAAAGCATGAAGAATACAAATAGGTTCAGGTAAGCGAAAAATTTACCGAATCCCGCATCATCATGCATGTAGCTGGTCGAATATAAATGGATCAGGAAACCGATTCCGGTGATAATCAAAAGCATGATTGAGCTTAAAGGATCAACCAGGAAAGATAATGGAATGTGTAAAGTACCCGCGCTAATCCAATCAAATAAAAATACTTCGTGAGATTTTTGTGTATCGCCTTGTAAACTAAAGAAAATAACTACGCTGATGATAAAGGAGGCTAAAATCACGCCGCTTCCGATGATACCAACAAGTCCTTTAGATAAAGAGTTTCTGCCCAGTCCATTAATTACAAACCCTAAAAAAGGAAGTAACGGAACCAACCAAATCAATTGTTCTATTGTCATTCTTATTATATATTTACCACTTAAGGCGATTTAAAACATTAATATCTACTGATTTCGTATTCCGGTAAACCATTACAATAATTGCCAGGCCTACTGCAACTTCTGCAGCTGCCAAAGCCATAATGAAGAATACGAAAACCTGCCCTGATGGGTCATTATTATGAACTGAAAATGCTGTTAAAAGTAAGTTAACCGCATTAAGCATCAGCTCAACCGACATAAAAATTACAATGGCATTTCTGCGTGTAAGTACACCTACTACGCCAATAGAAAAAATAATGGCACTTAAATAGATGTAATGGTTTAGCGGAACGCCTGCTGCTTGTGTGAATAAATTTTCCATTATGCTTCTACCTCATCTCTTTTAGATAATAAAACGGCTCCAACCATTGCTGCCAATAGTAATAGAGATGACAATTCGAATGGTAATAAGAATGGGCCAAAAAGCTCCTTACCCAGATTTTCTACTAATCCTAATCCTGGATTTTTCAAAATCAAAGGACTGGTAATACTGGCTGATTTTAAAGAACCAATTAAGGTTACAACTAAACAACCGCCGGCAATTACACCCACGATTTTGATCAGCGGCGATTTACTCGGTTCGGTTTCTTTGTTCAGGTTAAGCAGCATCAGTACAAAAAGGAACAAAACCATTATCGCCCCCATGTAAACAATAAAGTTTACCACCGCTAAAAACTGTGCATTTAATAACACATAGTGCACGGTGAAGGTAAAAAAGGTAAGGATTAAGTACAATACACTGTGGATCGGATTTTTTGCAAAAATCACCATCAGCGAAAAGACGATACTTAATGTGGCTACGAAATAGAATACTTGTGTACTCATTAATTGTTTATTTATTTATTTGTTTTTACCATCATTACGGTGGTACTGTTATCCCAATTATTGGGAGGGCAATTTTATTTATGTCTTCGTCATCCTGAATTTATTTCAGGATCTGGCTTGATAGATACTGAAATGAGTTCAGCATGACGATTCTATCTTATTATTTTTTCATTTCCAATGGCGCCTCTACCAGCTTGTCTTTTCCGTAAATGAAATCTTTACGTAAATAATCAGCAGGTACAATCGGTCCATCTAAGTAAATTGCTTCTTTTGGGCAAGCCTCTTCACACAATCCACAGAAAATGCAGCGCAACATATTGATTTCGTAAGTTGCAGCATATTTTTCTTCGCGGTATAAATCTTTCTCCTCAGGTTTACGCTCTGCAGCAATCATGGTAATGGCTTCAGCCGGACAAGACAGAGCACATAAACCGCAGGCAGTACAACGCTCTTTACCATTCTCATCACGTTTTAGCGAGTGCATCCCCCTAAAGTTGGTGGAGAATTCGCGTTCTACCTCAGGATATCTTACAGTAGCCTCTTTCTTAAATAAGTGACTGATGGTGATGCCCATGCCCTTGGCAATTGCCGGCAGGTACATCCGCTCCATAAAGCTCAATGGCTTTTGTTCCAGTACTTTTTTCTTATTACTTAATGATTCCATAATTAAAACTTCTCAATAATCGCAATCACAACACCTGTTATTATAATATTGGCAATAGCCAAAGGTATTAAACCTTTCCAACCTAAATTCATCAATTGATCGTAACGGAAACGAGGGATGGTCCAACGTACCCACATAAAGAAAAAGATGAAAGCACATATTTTACCGAAGAAAACTGCTGTACCAAAAAGCGGTGCCCAGGTTGGCCCTAACCATATAGCCATTGAGTCCATACCAGGATAATTATAACCGCCCCAGTATAAAGCCGCCATTACCGCAGATGATACGAACATATTGATATACTCTGCAAACAGGTAAAATCCTAATTTCATTGACGAATATTCAGTATGGTAACCACCAATTAATTCCGTTTCACATTCCGGTAAATCGAATGGTGCACGGTTGGTTTCGGCAAATGAACAAACCATAAAGATTAAAAATCCAAGTGGCTGATATAAGACATTCCATCTCCATCCATGTTGCTGATCAACGATTTCTTTTAAGCTTAGTGTATTTGTCATTAAAAGCAAAGCGATGATCGATAATCCCATTGCAATTTCATAACTGATGTTCTGAGAAGCTGCACGAATGGCACTTAACAAAGAGTATTTATTGTTCGAAGCCCAACCACCAATCATCACACCATAAACACCTAAAGATACTACGCCGAAAATGTATAAAACACCAACATTGATATCTGAAACCTGTAAAGGAATAGTTTTGCCGGCAATTAAAACAGGACTACCCCATGGAATAACGGCAGTACCGATACAAGCACAAAGCAAAGCCAGGCCCGGACCAGCGATAAATAAAAATCTGTTTGATGTTGTAGGAATAATTTCTTCCTTCATAAACATTTTGATACCATCAGCCAGTGGTTGTAAAATACCAAAGGGGCCAGCTCTATCTGGTCCTAAACGATCTTGTAAAAATGCAGCAACCTTGCGTTCTGCATAAGTAGAATACATGGCAATAACTAAACTGATGCCGAAAATTACAGCTACCAGGATAAATTTTTCTATAACAAAAGCGCTATCCATTAGTATTTAACTGTTTTATGTAATTCAATTTCATTTGCAGCTTGTAACGCCTCATTTGGCTGAATAACATGCAAAGGTTTTAATGTTTCGTAGTGGTTTGATGCAATTACCGAAGTATCATCAATGTGTGTTGGGTGTTCAATTACCCAATCAGCAGTTGCTTTTTTATCGAAGCGACAAGTATTGCAAATAAATTCTTCTACTTCTCCAAACTGATCTTTACGTGCAGTAACACGTAAAACATCTGCTCCTTTATACCAAAGGGTTACTTTACCATTGCATTTTTCGTGATCGCAATCGCGGTGTGCATCAACTGGTTTGGTAAACCAAACACGGTTTTTAAAACGGAAAGTTTTATCGGTTAAAGCACCTACCGGGCAAACATCGATTACGTTTCCTGAGAAATCGTTATCAACCGCCTGGGTGATGTAAGTAGAAATTTCGGAGTGATCGCCACGGTTTAAAATACCATGTACACGTTTGTTGGTAATCTGATCTGCTGTGAAAACACAACGGTAGCACAAAATACAACGGTTCATGTGCAACTGGATTTTATCACCAATATCGATGCGCTCAAAAGTACGGCGCTCAAACTCATAACGTGTTTTTTGCAAACCATGTTCGTAGCCCAAATTCTGTAAATCGCACTCGCCTGCCTGATCGCAAACAGGGCAATCTAAAGGGTGGTTAATCAATAAGATCTCTACAACACCTGCACGTGCTTCCAAAACTTCTGGTGAAGTAATGTTAAGCACTTCCATCCCATCCATTACGGTTGTGCGGCAAGAAGCCACCAACTTAGGCATTGGCCGAGGATCTTTCTCTGAACCTTTAGTCACTTTTACAATACAGGTACGGCATTTACCGCCACTGCCTTGTAATTTAGAATAATAGCACATTGCTGGCGGAACAATATCCCCTCCGATTTGCCTTGCAGCATTCAGAATGGTTGTTCCGTTATCAACCTCTACTGTTATCCCATCTATCGTAACCTTAACTTTTTCACTCATGGTTAATGATATTCTTTTTATTTTTTCTACTTCCACCATCATTGCGAGGCAAGAAGCAATCTTTTTTATTTATTATTTCTCTTTCGAGATTTTGTAGCCAATTTGCTTTCTTGGCTGTGCTTTCTGCTCCAATAGTTCATCAAAATATCTGAAGATCACTTCAATGTTTTTATCTTGATTATCGACCTTCTTTTTAATCTTTTCTAATTCCAGCCTTATTTCTGTATTGCTTAAAACCATCGTTCTAAGTTGTACAAACACATCAATAATTTTAATACTTACTTCTACTGCCCTACTGCTTTTCAAAACGTTCGACAGTTGCAAAATACCATGTTCGCTAAATGCGAACGGAAGGTACTTTGAGTGTTGTCCATGTCTTAAGGTCACAAATTGTGACCTTAAGACATCGTTTTCTTCTTTTGTTAGCTCAAACATAAAGTGCTCCGGAAAACGCTCTATATTTCTTCTAACTTGTTGTTTTAACTTCTTAGTCTCAACGCCAAAGAGGTCTGCCAAATCAGAATCTAACATCACCTTAACTCCTCTAAAAAGATATATTTTATTAACTATTACTTCGTTGGGGATGATTTCGGGTGATATCGGTTCTTTCATTTACATATACTCATTGTGTTAAGTTATTTTTCTAAGGTCGCAAAATGTGACCTTAAGATTTTATTTCTCTTCTGTTACCGGAGCTTTTTCAATCGGTGTTGCATAATTTGCGATACCGTAATTTTGGCTCTGGCTCTTAACAGGTTCTTTAATGTGCCATTCAAATTCATCCCTGAAGTGACGGATGGCACTGGCTACCGGCCAGGCTGCTGCATCACCCAACGGACAGATGGTATTCCCTTCAATTTTACGTTGAATATCCCACAATAAATCAACATCTTCCATGCTGCCATGACCATGTTCGATTTTATGTAGCACTTTTTCCATCCATCCAGTACCTTCACGACAAGGTGAACACTGTCCACAGCTTTCGTGGTGATAAAAACGTGAAAAATTCCATGTATTTCTAACGATACACTGATCTTCATCAAAGGCAATAAAACCGCCTGAACCCATCATGGTTCCTGTAGCAAATCCACCTTCTGATAACGATTCGTAACTCATTAAACGAGGCTCGCCGTTAGCATATTTCAAGGTTAAATTAGCAGGCAAAATAGGCACAGATGATCCACCCGCAACCGTTGCCTTTAATCGTTTACCATTGGCAATACCGCCACAATACTCATCAGAATAGATGAATTCTTCTACCGGTAAACCCAATTCGATTTCATAAACACCTGGTTTTACTAAATTACCAGATGCCGATATTAATTTTGTGCCTGTACTTCTACCGATACCAATTTTTGCATATTCATCGCCACCATCGTTGATAATCGGTACCACTGCAGCAATCGATTCAACATTGTTCACCACTGTAGGGCAACCATATAAACCTGCAATTGCCGGAAATGGTGGTTTAATACGTGGGTTACCTCTTTTGCCTTCGAGCGATTCTAACAAAGCAGTTTCTTCGCCACAAATGTAAGCACCACCACCTGGCTGAACATATAATTCTAAATCGTAACCAGTTCCTAAAATGTTTTTACCCAACCATCCGGCTGCTTTAGCTTCAGCAATTGCTTTTTCTAAAATGCGGATCTGAGGCATCATCTCGCCACGTACATAGATGTAAGAAACCTTGGCACCTAATGCGAAACTTGATACAATCATTCCCTCAATTAAAGCATGGGGAATGTAGGTCATTAAATAACGGTCTTTAAAAGTTCCAGGCTCAGATTCATCAGCATTACATACCAAATAACGTGCAACACCTTCTGGTTTAGCTAAAAAGCTCCATTTCATCCCGGTTGGGAAACCCGCACCTCCGCGACCGCGTAAGCCTGATTTCTTAACTTCTTCAACAATCTCTTCAGGCGTTAAAGTTTTAAGGGCTTTTTCCACAGCACGGTACCCGCCTTTTTGGCGATAGACCTCAAGTGTATTGATGCCTGGTACGTTTATATGCTCAAGTAACAGTTTTCGAGACATTTTAATTAGTCTATAGTCTATAGTCTGTAGTCCATAGTCATGAGTCAAAACGACTCTCGACTTAAGACTTTCGACTTAGGACTTATTTTTCAAATCTTCAATCAATTTATCTACACTGGCTTCGGTAAGGTTTTCGTAGAAAGTATATTCCGGACTTATTTGCAATACCGGGCCAAAACCACAGGCGGCTAAACATTCAACGCCTCTAAAGCTGAATAAACCATCAGCAGTAACTTCACCTTCCTTAACACCTAACTTGTTTTCCAAGTGGCTTAATATTTTTTCGGCACCAACCAGACAACAAGGACCAGTACGACAAACCTCTAAGGCATATTTACCTTGTGGTTTTAAAAAGTACATGGTATAAAATGTTGCGACCTCATAAACTTCAATTGGCTGAATATTTAAATATTCGGCTACTTTATCCATGGCTGGTGTACTCACCCAAAGGTATTCGGCCTGTACCAAGTGTAATAATGGCAACAAAGCTGATTTGTGCTTACCTTCAGGATAACGGCTTTTTACCTCATCAAATTTGGCCAGCAATTCTGATGAAAACACTACAGGTGTTTGTTCTTCTACTTTAAGCATCTAATTCTCCTGCAATAATATTCATACTACTCATGTTGATAATGGCATCAGACAATAACATGCCCTCGCTCATTGGTGCAAACATCTGGTAGTTTATAAAACTTGGTCTGCGGAAGTGTAAACGATATGGTGTACGGCCTCCATCATTAATCAGATAGAATCCTAATTCACCATTTCCGCCTTCTACAGCGTGATAAACTTCTGCTTTTGGTGCATCAATCTCACCCATCACAATTTTAAAGTGATAGATCAATGCTTCCATATTGTTGTAAACTTCTTGTTTTGGAGGAAGATAAAATTCAGGAACATCGGCATGGAAAATACCTTTTGGTTCTGTTTTTAACTTCACCAGCGCTTGTTCGATAATGCGAACACTTTGCCACATTTCTTCGTTACGCACTAAATATCTGTCGTAAATATCGCCGCTTGTACCAACGGGCACTTCAAAGTCGAAATCCTGATAAGAAGAATATGGATCACTTACACGAACATCATAATCTACACCGGTAGCACGCAATAACGGGCCGGTCCAGCTGTATTCTAAAGCAGTTTCCTTTGTTACTTCTGCAACACCAGCCGTTCTATCAATAAAAATACGGTTACGTGTTAACAGATTTTCAAACTCTTTTAACGCTTTAGGGAATTCTTTTAAAAACTTATCAATTTTGGCAAAGGCAATATCATTGAAATCTCTTTCGAAACCACCAATACGGCCAATATTTGTGGTTAAACGTGCGCCACAAACTTCTTCGAAGATTTCGTAAATGTGCTCACGAAACTGAAAAAGATATAAGAAAGTGGTGGTTGCTCCGGTATCCTGACCAATAATCGTGTTACAGATAATGTGATCGGCAATACGCGAAAGTTCCATGATGATTACCCGAAGATAATCTACACGTTTCGGCATCTGAATATTTAACAACTTCTCAACCGTCATATGCCAGCCCATGTTGTTAATAGGCGATGAGCAATAGTTTAAACGGTCGGTAAGTGGTGTAATTTGATAGAACGGGCGATGTTCGGCAATCTTTTCGAATGCACGGTGAATGTACCCAATGGTAGAAACGCCGCTTACAATACGTTCGCCATCTAATTGCAAAACGTTTTGAAAAACGCCGTGTGTTGCAGGGTGTGTTGGGCCTAAATTTAGGGTTACCAGCTCACTTTGCGGGTCGTTATCTGTAAATACCGGATGGTTATGATTCATAGTTTACCTTCCAAAAAATTCGTCTTTTTTATCTACTCTGTTCGGATCTTCCAATGGATATTGTTTCAACATTGGGTGAACACCTAAATCGTCCATATTTAAAATACGGCGTAAATCCGGGTGACCTTCAAATTTAACCCCGAAAAGATCATAAGTTTCGCGTTCCATCCAGTTGGCACCTTTCCAAACGGTTGTTGCCGTAGGGATAGTTGGATTTTGTTCTGAGATGAAAACCTTAATCCTAATCCTAACTTTCTCCACCATGTTGTGCAAATGGTAAACCACTGCAATACCATGATCTTTACCAGGATAATGAACTGCGGTAATATCGGTTAAGAAATTAAAACTTAAATCGTTTTTAAGGAACGATAATACATTGATGATAAAATCTTTGGTGGTTGCAAAAGTCAATAAACCATAAGGTTCAGAAACTCCGGTTACCTTTTCGCCAAACTTATCGCTAAGCTTTGCCAGAATATTATTATTTAGCGTCGTTTCTTCCATTATTTAATGCCGTATTGACCTAAAAGTTCTTTGTAATAATCAGAATTTCTTCTTCTACCCGATTCACTTTTCACTAAATCCTGAATACGCTGGAAACCATCTAAAATAGCTTCAGGTCTTGGCGGGCAACCCGGAACGTAAACATCCACAGGAATAACCTCATCAATACCTTGCAATACGGAATAAGTATCGAAAATACCACCACTGCTTGCGCAAGCACCAACTGCCATCACCCAACGTGGCTCTGCCATTTGGATATAAACCTGTTTTAATACCGGGGCCATCTTTTTAGCGATGGTACCCATAACCATTAAAACATCTGCCTGACGTGGAGAAAAGCTTAAGCGTTCGGCACCGAAACGACCTAAATCGTAGTGAGAACCCATGGTTGCCATAAACTCGATTCCACAACAAGAGGTTGCGAAAGGTAAAGGCCATAATGAATTTGAGCGGGCCAAACCAATCACTTTATCAAGAGAAGTGGCAAAAAAGCCAGATCCTTCTATTCCTGGAGGCGCATCAACTATATTAATTTCACTCATGTTTATAAACAAAAAATGCTCATCCCTTTGCAGAATGAGCAACAAATTTACAATATTTTAAAGGCAAACAAACTAGCTTTACTCGATTTAGAACCTTTCTAAATAAAAAAATTGCGATGAGTTAGTGTAAGTGATACACATTTCAGTTTGCAGTTGCCATTTAGCAGTTACCAGTTCTAAAATTGAACTAAAAACTGCCTGTTGTGAACTGAAAATTGCTAACTGATTAGTTCCAGTCTAAAACTTTTTTCTTGATCACGTAGATGAAACCTAGCAATAATGTCCCCATGAAAATGAACATTTCGATCATTCCATCCATCCGTAAGGTACGGAAATTAACCGCCCATGGATACATAAAGATAACCTCTACATCAAACAGTACAAATAAGATGGCTACTACGAAATATTTAATAGAGAAAGGCTGACGTGCGTTACCTACTGATTTAATACCAGCCTCAAAAGTTTCTAATTTATCGCTCGTTTTACGTTTTGGACCTAAAAAGTGGGTAGCAACCAGCGTGGTTACCACAAAACCTAAAGCAACAATTACTTGAAATATAATTGGTAAAAAATCTATAGCCGAACTTTGCGCTTGCATATTATTTATTTTATGATGCAAAAGTAAAAGAAAAAGGCAGAGTAACCAAACTCTGCCTTTTCTAAATTATTTAACTTTTTAATTATTTGCCTTTACCTTTTGGGGCTGGAGCTGCTAATTCTTTTAGTTTAGCTGCTGCGAAAGTTCCAGTAGGATATACAGCTACGCTTTTGTTAAAATATTCTTTAGCTTTTTCTTTGTCTTTATAGTAGTAAAAACCACCAATAGTATCATAAGCTTCAGAAAGTTTTTTAGCATTTGCGGTAGCTAATTCTGGTTTTTCAGTTATCTTTTTAATGTATTCTTCATAGAAAGGAAGCATCAGGCCTTTAGGCTCTTTTTCATCATCCAATAAGCTATTAATACGTGCTCTTGTTAAGTATGCATCATAAGTTTCAGGAGCTAGTTGCGTTACTTTAGCAATTGAAGAATCGGCTCTTACTAAAATATCTTTTGAAGGATTTTGTTTTGCAGTTAATTTTGCTGCATAGTCAAAATAATTCGCCATTGCATTATAGTAATAGTTATATAAAGCTCCTTTTCCGTTAGGATTAGCCTTTATAGCTTTCTCATAAATTTCAGATGATTTAGCATATTTTTTAGCATCGTAAAAACTTTTAGCAACTTCAGCTAATGCATCAGCATTCGTTGAATCTTTTTCTACAGCCTTAGTGATGTTGATTAATGCTAAACTATCTTGACCAGCTTTTAATTGAGCTTTACCTAAATATAAATAATCAAATCCAAGAATTTTGTTTGGATCTTTCTCTTTAGCAAAAAAATCACTCATGCTTGTAAGTGCAGCTGGATAATTTTTATTCTCATATGCTGCCCAACCTTTCATCCTAGATACAATAGCACTCTTAGGATCATTAGCAGGTGCTTGTATCGCCGATGCTACTTGCTCCAAAGTTGGAAAGTCTTTTGCGTAAAATAAGAATTGCGCATAACGTAATTGAGATTCTAAAGATTTATCTGTTAAATCCATGTATTTTTTGTAATTCTCAATCGCTTTTTTTGCTTTTTCCTTATCTGTACCAAAGCTACTCCATTGTAAGTATAATTCACCTAACTCGCGATAAGCAGGGCCATAGTTTGCATCAGCAGCTATTACATCTTGTAATTCTTTTTCGCCTTCAGGAAAAGCCCTAGACTCCTTATACATTTTACCAATCTGCGTTTTAGCTCTTCTGTTGTTAGGATCAACATCACCAACACGCATATACGGACCTAATGCCTCAGAGTTTTTCTTTTGTAAAGCATAGGCATCACCTTGTGCCAGGAAAACCTCTGCATCTTTATCTTTTGAGTCTAATTCATCTGCTTTGGTAATGTTAGCCAAAGCATTAGTGAAATCAGGTTTAGATACATCATCACTAGGTTTATCCTGCGCTAAATAGGCTTTACCGATATACAAATAAGTTTTGTAATCTTTAGGCGCCAAAGCTACTGCCTTGTCGAAATTAGTTTTAGCAGAACTTGGGTTATTAGACAACATATCTGCTTCACCTAAACCGATTAAGTTTAAGTTGTTTTTCGGATCAGCGGTAACACCTTTGGTAAATACGGCTCTAGCTGAGTCGATATAACCAGTTTTCAAGTAAACCAAACCAAGATTGTAATAGTTATTACCATCTGATGCTTTTGAGCTCACCAACGATTTAAGCATTGATGATGCTTTTTGATACTGCTCCGCGTCGATGGCTTTTTTCGCGTCATTTAAATCTTGAGCAAAAACTGCAGAACCCATCAACACCAAACCTACATTTAAGGTTATTGCTTTCTTTAAAATTTTCATCGGATATTCTGTTTTTTTATTTAATAAAAATGAAGTGTCTCTTTAGATTTACTTCGTGGTTCAATTTATAATTTTTAATTTAATTTCCTTTTGTCAGGTTAATTTGTCTTGGCATTAATTTATGCGGGCCAAGTCCAGATTTAAGTACAATCAATTGTCCCCTCTGACTTCTTAACCATGTTGCAAATCCTGTGCCTAAACCATCTCTTCCTTCGCAATCTATAATATTTATATTTCTTAGGAAAGGATAAACACCATTGATTAAGTTATCTTGAGTTGGTTTATAGTACTGATCGTCTCCTACCTTGCCTTTTACATTCTTTACCCCCAACACTTTTATCTGAGAAAGGTATTCACTCATCTCCGTATCTTTGCCCGTGATCCAATTCACGCCCAAAATACCAATAAAATTTTTATCTTCTGCAATAAGTTTAATTACTTCTTTGCTAGAATTTTTGGAGTAAACACCTGAGGCTGGAAATTGGCTGATATGGGCCAACTCTTTAAAATATTGAAAGGTACTTGAATAAGCGTTATCAAAGACCAATTTTTTATCTGATTTCTTCCCCTGTAATATATCAATCACATCTTTAACGTTAATTGTACTATCGATATTGCCCTGATTTGTAATTAAAGCAATACCATCTACAGCAAAACGTGAGGTGTTTATTTTTATACTTCGCTGGTTATAATATTTTTCTTCGGCCTTGGTTAATAACCTTGGCAACACAATTACCCTTACACTATCGTTTAAAAATGCAGGTAAAAGTTTTTCCTCTGGCTTTACTGTGGTTTCGAATTTTGCCTGTGGATAGTCCAGACTAAAAATATCAATCTGATCTTGCACAATAGGGCCAACGCTTTCATCAACCAGCATTTTAAGTGTACCGCTGGTGCGGGTTTCCTTAACTGCTTCGCTTTTGTTTTTACGTTTACAGCTTACAAGGGCCAGGATTAAGAATATAAAAAGGAAATTTCTCATGGATTAGTCTCGCCTGCTTAGGCTTAATAGTCTTACAAAAGCATAAATAATTAAGAAGATTCCAATTGCGATCCTACCCCAGTGCGGGATAGAGCTTAAGCGTAACGCTATGGGTTCCCAAAAGATAAATGCAAGCCCCAATACCACATAAAAGACAAACATGATAAGGCCTAAAATGAGCAAAAACCGCTGTTTAGGCGATTTTTGCTTAAAGATATCAAAATTTAACATCTACTATTAGTTCAATGTAAAGTTAACGTTGATGTTGTATTTTACCCTTACCGGCTTACCATTTTGGATACCTGGGTTCCAACGTGGACTTGCTTTTAATACACGGATGGCTTCTTCATCAGTTCCGCTACCCAAACCACGGGTAACTGTGATATCAGTTAATTTACCATCTTTTTCCACAACGAAAGATAAAAACACTTTACCTTGAACGTTGTTTTCTTGTGCCATTGGCGGGTACTTAATTGCTTTACTTAAGTATCCATAAAACTTAGAAATACCTCCAGGGAATTCTGGTTGTTTTTCGATACTAACAAAGTCGTAAACTTTATTATCATCAACCGCAACGGCAGCTTCTCTTTTTGGTCCTTCACCTACTGGTTCAGCGATAACAATATCAGCTGTTGGATCACCTTTGATATCTCTCTGACCTGGATCAGCTTCCTTCAACTTTTCAACTGTAGGTGGTTCATCACGAACCTCAATATCAGGTTTTACAATTGGAGGTGGCATTTTCACCTGGTCTACTTTCGGTGGAGGTGGCTCTACCGGTGGTGGAGGTGGTGTTTTAGGATCTACTGGTGGTGGTGGCGCTAAAATTACTTCCTGTGCTTTTAACTGCTCATCTTCATGGTCCATTGAGCCTTTAATCAGGCTATAGATTTTAGGTGAGAAAAATAACACTAGAAATATTGCAGAGCCAATAATTAATGCTCTTGTGGTGTTTGCACCATTGGTTTTACGCAATTGGTACGCACCGTAGCTTTTGTTTTTATCCGCAAAAACCACTTCAAGCCATTCTTTTCTGAATATATCTAACTTCGACATAACTATTGGTTTTTATTGATTATAAAATTCCTTGTTCCTTCATGGCCTGCTTCTCGTTATCAAGGATATTATCATCATCAATCTGACGAACCTTAACTTTAAGAATTTCCAATTCGTCCATAATATCAACGAAGTTCTGGAAAGTAGATCCTGAGGTTGGTTTTACCAACACAACAAAGTCTCCCGGAACACCTGAAGCATCAGCTGTTTTTCTATTTTTAACAATAGATTCCCCAACTTGTGATACAGATTCGATATTTGGTGCAGTTTCACCTGCTACGCCCATGTACCAAGCTACCTTATCTTTTTTACCCAATAAGATGGTCATGGTTTTACTTGCTTTCAGTTCTAATCTGTTTTCAGGTAACTTTTCGTTTTTATCTGGTTTTGCAATATCCATCGCCTGTGGTGTAGATATTGATGTTGTTAAGATAAAGAAGGTTACCAAAAGAAACATTAGATCCACCATTGGAGTCATATCAACCCTTGGTGTGGCTTTCTTCCCGCCTGTATTTAATTCTGCCATTTCTTATTTCTTTTTAGCTTCAGAGTTAGTAACCAATAAAAATTTGTTTACACTTTGCTTCTGAAGCACATCAATAATCTTTTTCACAACTGGATATTCTTCTTTAGCATCACCTTTGATACTAACGCGCATGTCTACGTTGTTGATCTCTTTAGTTGCTTTACGAGCATTTAACACCCATGCATTTAACTGATTGTCTGTAGAATCGGTAGGAATACCTCTTTGTACTCCTGGTTTCATACGGTCAGATCCGTTCATGGCTATAAAACCTTTTAAGTTTGCAAAAGGCACACCGAAAGTTGAGATTACTGAGAAACGTTGAATTTCTTCAGGTGTAAACTTCACGCTGTACTGCTCGCCCATTAGTTCTAATGTTCTTGCTCTTACTCTATTTCCTGCTACCTCGAAGAATACCTTACCTTGTCCGATTGTTAAAATCGCATTGTTTTCTACCGGTACTTTAAACTCATATGTAGATGAGGGTGTAGAAACGGCTAGAGGTTCTGGTTGCCTTGCTGTAGCAGTTAAGATGAAGAAAGTAAGTAACAATGATGCCACATCACACATGGCAGTCATATCTGTTACTGTACTTGTTCTTTTAACTTTAATTCTAGGCATAATATTTTTTACTAGTTTTTAATAATGATGATCTTTTTTCCGGTTTTCCATAAAGCCGGTAAAAATTTTTTCAAAATTCTTATTTATGCGAACTAGCGTATGTTTGAACGATGCTGAAACCAGCCTCATCGATAGCGTAAGTTAACTTGTCGATTTTAGAAGTTAATACGTTATACATGATAATTGCCACAGTAGAAACCAAGATACCTGTCGCAGTGTTGATCAATGCCTCAGAGATACCTACCGCTAATGCTGACTGATCTGGTGCTCCAGAGTTTGCTAAACCGGCGAATGCACGGATCATACCTGTTACTGTACCCAATAAACCTACTAATGTACCGATTGATACCAAAGTTGCAATTACCGTTAAGTTTTGCTCTAACATTGGCATTTCTAAAGCTGTAGCTTCTTCTACTTCTTTTTGGATAGCAACGATTGATTGCTCTACATCCATATTAGTATCTGCTTCAACTTCGCTGTATTTTTTCAAACCAGATTTAATTACGTTAGCAACTGAACCTTGTTGTTTATCACACTCAGCTTTTGCAGCTTCGATGTTACCTGCGCTTAATAAACCTTGTACTTTGCGAATGAAAGTATCTAAGCTAGATTTTCCACTTGCTTTACCAATAACGATGAAACGTTCGATAGAGAATACAATTACTACTAATAGTAATCCAACTAAGATCGCTACGATAGGACCTCCTTTGTAAGCTGTTCCAAGATAGTTACCAGGTAATGGTAATTTTTCTCTGTCACCATCGATAAAGTTACTTCCTTCTCCGAATACGAATCTCCAAACACAGAATCCAATGATAATACAAATTGGAATAACGAATGTTGCAAATACATTTGAAGCACTAGAAGAGCTCTCTTTTTTAACAGTTGTTGGTTTTGGTGCGTTTGCCATTTTTTTTGAAATTTTAGTTTTAGTTCTTGTTTTTAATTTTTAGCTGTTTTTTTCTTTTGTAATACACTCAACGTTTCATATCCGAAATTGTTGCGAAAAACAAATTTATAAATTGATTTTAAATTACAAATTAATAAATCAATAAGCAATTAAATCGTTACTTAGAATTTAGTTTCGGTAAATCACCAAGGGTGTATAACAAAAAAATTGCCCCAGCCGAGGCAATTCTTTCACAATAAAAACTAAAAAAAAATCGAATTGCAAATTTTTCGCTCAAAAAATGCATTTTAAAGTGCATTTAACATAATTTTAACGCTTCGTGTCTGCTTTTTGGTACTTTTGTCAGTTCAAATTGCTTGAAATTCTCGGCGAAGGCATCAGACAGTTCGTAGGCTTTTAAAAAGTATTCCTCCTGATTGCTCCATGTTTTAGAGGGGTCTAAAATTTCGTTTGGTACTCCCGGACAATTTAATGGCATCATCAATTTAAATACATGGTGCTGCTTATATTTATTATGATCTAAATCTCCGTTTAAGGCAGCTGTAATCATTGCCCGGGTATAACTTAATTTCATCCTTTTACCTACGCCATAGGCCCCGCCACTCCAACCTGTATTTACCAACCATACGTTTACCTGGTGTTTTTCCATCTTTTCACCTAATAACGCGGCGTATTTAGATGGATGCAAGGGTAAAAATGCCTTACCAAAACAAGCTGAAAACGTTAACTGAGGCTCTGTTACCCCTGTTTCTGTTCCAGCAACCTTGGCGGTATAACCACTCATAAAGTGGAACATGGCCTGTTCTACATTTAATTTTGAAATGGGCGGCAATACCCCAAACGCATCTGCCGTTAAGAAAAAGATATTTTTCGGAACAGCCGCTATTGATGGTAAAATGGCATTGTCAATATAATCTATAGGATAGGCCACACGGGTATTTTCCGTTTTACTGATATTAGTATAATCAACCTCCTGCGTACCTGGGAAAAAATTAATGTTTTCTAGCAAGGAGCCAAATTTGATCGCCTTAAAGATTTGAGGTTCTTTCTCTTCAGTTAAATCTACACATTTTGCATAACAACCGCCTTCAAAGTTAAATACCGAATCTTTGCCCCAGCCATGTTCATCATCGCCTATTAATCCTCTTTCGGGATCGGCTGATAAGGTCGTTTTTCCTGTGCCTGACAAACCGAAGAATATAGCGGTATCGCCATTTTTACCCACATTGGCCGAGCAGTGCATGGAAAGGGTATTCTTATATACTGGCAGGATAAAGTTTAAAACAGAAAAAATTCCCTTTTTAATTTCGCCGGTATAACCTGTTCCTCCAATCAAAATCATTTTCCTGGTAAAATTAATGATGGAGAAGTTTTCCTGCCTGGTTCCATCAATAGCCGGATCGGCCAGGAAACCTGGTGCAGCAATAATAGTCCACTCTGGTGGTGTTATACCCAAATGATCTTCATCCGGGCGAATAAACAAATGATGAGCAAAAAGATTCTGATAAGCCGTTTCTGTAATTACCCTGATCGATATTGAATAATCCGGATTGGCACAGGCCGAAGAATCGCGGACATAAATTTGCTTATCTTCAAGGTAATTGGTTAGCTTATAAAACAGCTGATCGAATTTCTCCGGAGAAATTTTAATGTTGACATCGCCCCACCAAACCTGATCTTCGGTTACTTCGTCGCATACAATAAAACGGTCTTTAGGAGAACGTCCGGTAAACTTTCCGGTATCAACCGCCAGCGCTCCTGAAGCGGCCAGCGTACCCTCTTTATTTAATAAGGCATCATCAATTAATTCCGCTGGAGATAATTGGTACTTTACAGCAATGTTTCCACCTAGATTTAAATAGCTTAAATCTGGCGTTTGCAGTTTCTTTTTGCTCATAACAATAAGTTAGTTAGTACAGCAAAGGTAAATACTTATCTTCCACAAAAACTAGTTTTGAAGCGTAATTTTTTACATATTGTAGCAAATACACTATTATGTAAACATTTTATTTACAGATATTTACAAGCCATTTTACAAGGTAAAAAAAATTAAAAAATTACACTAAGTAAAATCTGCTAAAACGGTTTTGCTGGTTTAAACTTTTAATTGATAAGGGTTTAAGTACTCACAATCTTTAATAACAGTTTTAAAAGATTAACATAATATTTGGAAATGAATTAAAGATTATATTTTTATGCAGTAACATGATCATTAATGAACTGGGAACTGCTTAGAAAAAAGATATATTATATTGATGGCTCCTCAAGGGATATCTATGTTAAAGATACAAGCATGGAAGATTGGGAAAAATGGATAGATCTCGTCAATACCAAATATGAAGTGAAATTTTATAATGTGCTTTCGTGTGAAATTGAAAGCCAGACAGATCATCCTATTGAAAGTAAAAATATCGAATATCAAAAAAAATGACAGGCAATAATAGCTTAAAAAGCTTATCGATTATCTCATTAACAATCTTATTCCTGCTATTAATCTGGAATATAGTCCCAATAATACAGATTAGAATGCAGTTGGTTAGTGATTTTATCCCTAACGACATTATTTATGAAGTAGCCAAACCTTATATCTACATCAGTTCGGTTTTGGTTTTTGCTAACATTATAGCATTTATATTATTCTTTCTCAAGAAATATTTACCAGTGGTTATTATGGGTAGTATTGCCTTTTGTATTCATGGAGTATATATTTTTTTGAATTAATTATACTTACTCATTTACCACCCCGCCCTGCGGGCACCCCTCCAAAGAAGGGGAATGAATATGCGCCAGAACGGTAACAAACCTAAATAACACCTCAACCCAAATTTAACTAAACCTGATAAAAGCGGCAGCTCCCGATTTCTCCATCGATGAAAAGCATTGCCATCGGGACTATAGTGGTTAGCAGGGCTGCCATTACCGAAGCATTACCAAAGCACCTTTTCTAAAGATTTTAAAACTACTTATAAACTGCCTTACTGACACTTCCCAGGAAGGGGAATGATTCGGTTTCGGGTTCAAAAAATACAGCTATTTCATCTGTTTAAACGTTTCGATAGAAATTTCGAAATAAAATTCAAAAAACATTTGCATTTTAAAAAAATAATCTTCTACTTTACGGTGTACAAAGTACACCAAGACGAGATGAATTTTAACACTTCAATTATTACAACAATTATTATTACCACCGGTATAAACCAGCGGGGCTAATTTGTTGTAAATTGAAAAAACATAAAACACAGAGAGCGTCCCGATGAAAATCGGGACGCTTTTTTTTTAACCCATGCTGAATGAAACCTGCACAAGCAACAATACAAACGATGAAATAATTTGCGCAGTACCAAACAGTTAAAACCAATATAAACTAATGAAAGTACTTAAATTCGGCGGCACATCCGTAGGTTCGGCCGAGAACATTAAAACCCTCTTACGCCTGGTTGGCGAAGAAAAACAGAAGAACAGCCCGGTAGTTGTATTATCGGCAATGAGTGGTGTAACCAATTTACTGACCGAAATGGCCGAGATGGCTGAGCGTGATGAAGATTACGATACTCATTTAAAAGAAATCGAAGCAAAACACTTTGCTGTCATCCGCTCGCTTTTACCTGCGGCTGCACAAAACCCTGTGTTTACGCGATTAAAAATCTTTTTTAACGAGCTGGAAGATCTGTTACAGGCAGTGGCCAATCTGCGCGAACTGAGCTTGCAGACCAAAGATCAGATTCTGAGCTACGGTGAGCGCTGTTCTACCTTTATGATCAGCCATATTGCCTCGAAAAACATCGGCGATTCACTTTATGTTAATGGATCTGACCTGATTAAAACCGACAGTAATTTTGGGCAAGCGAAAGTTGAAACTGAGCTGACCGAAATGCTGATCAACAATTTTTACCAGGAAAATAAAGACAAAGTACTTTTTGTTACTGGTTTTATAGCGAGCAATGCTGCCGGCAGGGTAACAACTTTAGGCCGAGGCGGCTCTGATTATACCGCAGCGGTTTGGGGTGCAGCCTTAAATGCAGAAGAGATCGAAATATGGACGGATGTAAACGGCATGATGACTGCTGATCCGCGCATGGTGAAAAAGGCTTTTTCTTTACCCGAGCTGAGTTATACGGAAGCCATGGAACTGAGTTATTTCGGCGCAAAGGTGATCTATCCACCAACCATGATCCCTGCTTTTATGAAAAAGATTCCGATTGTGATCAAAAATACTTTCGAACCTGATTTCGCAGGAACTTATATTAAAAGCGATGTAAAAGCATCCAGTTTACCCATAAAAGGAATTTCTTCTATCGATCATATCAGCATCATCAACCTAACCGGAAGTGGCATGGTGGGTAAAGCAGGCTTTAGCGGGAGGTTATTCTCACTGCTTTCGCGCGAACAGATCAACGTCGTATTGATTACGCAATCTTCCTCAGAACACAGCATTACTTTCGCGGTTAAACCAACAGATGCTTCGCAGGCCATTTCTTTAATCAAAAAAGAATTTGAACTGGAGTTGGATGCTAAAAAACTAGAACTGCCGGAAGTAGAGAATAATTTAGCGGTATTAGCCATTGTGGGTGAAAACATGAAACGTACCCCAGGCATGAGCGGACGTTTGTTTAATGCGCTTGGCCGTAACGGTATCAACGTAAGGGCTATTGCTCAGGGTTCGTCAGAATATAACATCTCGGTAATTATCAGCAAAGATGACCTATCGAAAGCAGTAAATGCAGTACATGATGCCTTTTTTACCGACCTGAAAAGAACATTGAACGTTTTCTGTTTAGGTACCGGAAATATTGGCAAAACCTTGTTCAACCAGTTAAAGGAGCAGATGCCATTCCTGGCAGCCAATAACGATTTACAAGTTAAGGTAACGGGCATTAGCAATACACGCAAAATGATTTTCAGTGCCGATGGTCTTTCGTTAGAAAACTGGGAAACTGAACTGAATACAAAGGGTGAACCCGCAGATTTAGCAGGTTTTGTGGCAAAAATGAAAGCCCTAAACTTACCGAACTGTGTATTTGTCGACAATACCGCTGCAGAATCGCCAATTGAATTTTATCAAGGCATATTCGAGAGCAGTATCTCAGTGGTAACCTGTAATAAAAAGGGAAACTCAGCAGATTATGCCCAGTATAAATCATTTAAAGATACGGCCCGTAAATTCGGTGTTGATTTTTATTATGAAACCAATGTAGGTGCAGGTTTGCCTATTATCCGTACGCTGCGCGAACTGATGATGAGCGGTGATAAGGTAGCGCGGATTGAAGCCATTTTATCCGGTACGATTTCTTACATCTTCAATAATTTCAAAGGCGAGGCCGGTTTTTATGAAACCGTAAAAGAAGCGCAGGAACTGGGTTATACCGAGCCAGATCCACGCGACGACTTAAATGGAAAAGATTTTATGCGTAAAATGCTGATCCTTGCCCGCGATGCCGGTTATCCATTAGAAGCCAGTGATGTGAAAATCGATAACATTTTGCCAGAAGCTTGTTTAAATGCATCTTCAGTAGAAGATTTCTATTCAGAATTACAGGCTAATGCCGCTTATTTTGAGAACCTGAAACAAACAGCCGCTAAAGATGGAAAAGTTTTACGCTACATCGGCAAACTGGAAGATGGTAATGTAGAAATCAGTCTGCAAATGGTTGATGACAGTCATCCTTTTTATATGTTATCTGGAAGTGATAATATTATCTCTTTTACTACAGACCGGTATAAATCGCGTCCATTGGTGGTAAAAGGCCCGGGTGCAGGTGCGGAAGTGACCGCGGCAGGCGTTTTTGCAGATATCATCAATGTAGGTACATTAAATAAATAGTTAAGGCAATTAATAATGAAAAATAGTATAAAAGTTTTTGCCCCGGCAACCGTTGCCAACGTAGTTTGTGGTTTCGATGTATTGGGTTTCGCTGTAAATGAACCTGGTGATGAAGTTGAAATGCGATTTACTGATACCCCAGGGGTAGTAATCAAAAGAATTACCGGCGATGATGGCCGATTGCCTTTAGATGCAGCGAAAAATACCGTAAGTGCGAGTGTACAACATTACTTAAAGCATATCAACCGTTTAGATGTAGGCGTAGAAATTGAATTGCATAAGAAAATGCCGATTGGCAGCGGCCTGGGCTCAAGTTCGGCCAGTACGGTTGCCGGCTTATTTGCCATTAACAAATTAATGGGCGATTTATTAAGCACTAAAGAGCTGGTTCCTTTCGCGATGAAAGGCGAGGAACTTGCCTGTGGTTATGGTCATGCCGACAATGTTGCCCCTGCTTTGTTAGGTGGTTTTGTACTGGTAAGAAGTTACGATCCACTTGATGTAATCTCTTTACCTACTCCTGCCGGCATGTATGCCGCAATTGTTTACCCTGAAGTAGATGTACCGACTAAAGATGCACGACAAATGATCCGCAGCAAAGTGGCCTTAAAAGATGCCGTTACGCAGTGGGGAAATGTTGCAGGTTTAGTGAGTGGACTATTTATGAATGATTTTGATCTGATTGGCAGAAGCATGAAAGATGTTCTGGTAGAGCCAACACGTTCGATCTTGATACCAGGTTTTGAAGAAATGAGAAAACTGGCAATGGAAAACGGCGCAATCGGTTTCGGAATCTCAGGTTCTGGGCCATCTGTCTTCTCATTAACCAAAGACGAAGAAACGGCCAGAAAAATAACCAAATCGCAACAGCAACATTTACACAAAATAAATATTAACAGCAAAGCTTTTGTTTCTCCGGTTAATGCCGAAGGACCAAAAGTGATGTAAATAAGGCCTAAGGTGTAAGGTTTAGGGCATAGGGTTGTACTCGACGCCATAACCCTAAACCTTACACCCCTAAACCCTATACCTCAAAATGAAACTATACTCAACCAACAATAAAGATTTACGTGTTTCTTTCAAAGAAGCCGTTTTTAACAGCATGCCGCAGGATAAAGGCCTATACATGCCTGTTGAAATCCCTCAATTGGATTATGCATTTATCCAGCATATTGAACAACACACTTTACCTGAAATTGCTTACACAATAGCTTCAACCCTATTAAAAGATGAAATTCCAGCTGAAGATATAAAAGCTTTAATTGATGATGCCATTAATTTTGAAGCACCAGCGGTTAAATTAGATGACAAAACCTACGTTCTCGAGTTGTTCCATGGTCCATCTTTAGCGTTTAAAGATTTTGGTGCCCGCTTTATGAGTCGCGTGATGGCTTATTTCTTAAAAGATGGCGAACAACTTTTAGATGTCCTGGTTGCTACTTCCGGCGATACTGGTGGCGCAGTAGCCTTAGGTTTCCTGGGTGTACCCAATACCAGGGTAACCATACTTTACCCGGAAGGGAAAGTGAGTCCGATACAGGAACTGCAGCTAACTACCAACGGCGAAAATATCAGGGCTGTTGAAGTAAAAGGAACTTTTGATGATTGCCAGGCTTTAGTGAAACAGGCTTTTGCTGATGATGAGCTGAATGCTAAATTTAGATTGACTTCAGCTAATTCGATCAACATTTCGAGATTGATTCCACAAACATTTTATTATTTCAATACTTATGCCCAACTGAAAAAGCAAGGTTTTAAAAACGTGGTATTTTCGGTACCCAGTGGAAATTTCGGGAATATTGGCGCAGGTTTATTGGCATACAAACTAGGATTGCCTGTTAAACAGTTTATAGCAGCTACCAATGTTAACGATACCGTTCCACGCTTTTTAGAAAGTGGTGTTTATGAAACTAAGCCATCGACCCAAACCTACTCGAATGCCATGGATGTTGGCGCGCCAAGCAATTGGGTGCGCATTATGGATCTGTTTCATCAGGATGTGGAAGCCATAAAAAAAGTGGTTACTGCTTACCGTTTTACTGATGATGAAACATTAGCAGGCATTAAAGAAATAAACAGCAAATTAAACTATGTGGCTTGTCCGCATACCGCGATTGCTTATTTGGCAGTTGAAAAATACAGAAGGGAAAACCCAACCGACGAAAGTGCAGCTGTTTTCTTATCTACGGCACACGCCTGTAAATTCCCTGATATTTTCCCTGCAGATATCGCCGCTAAAATAGAAATCCCTGAGCAGGTAAAAGCCTTAGAAAGCAAACCGAAACATGCTGATCAGTTAGGAGTAGATTTTGAAGGATTTAAAAAGTATTTGCTTAAAGGGTAGTAAGTAAAATATAATCTATTTCGAAAGTTCGTCATTCCCAACTTGATTGGGAATCCTAATGCAGGTAACAGGCATTAAGATTCCCGCCTACGCGGGAATGACGTACTATAAGATTAGTATGCCTATTTCATACTCACTGCTAGTCGGGATTTGCAATCCCATCCACAGAGCTAAGGATTTTTAATCCTTAATAAAAAACCAATGTTAAAGCTTAAATCGGATTATAAATCAGAAGGACAAAGGTCCGGATTACAAATCCGGACCAACTTCTGAACGAAATCTAAAGAGATAGATCTCTCTCCCGAACGTTCGGGACTGCGCTTGAGTCGAGATGACGACTCATTTTATTATTTAGCACTTTGCGATTTTAATGTTTTCAGCTCGCGTTGCAATGCTTCAATCTGTAACTGTTGTTCCTTTATACTGGCCACTAAAAGCGGCACTAAACTTTCATAATCTACCTTGGTAATGGTGGCGCTTTTAAAAGCATTTTTTCCGGAACTGTAATCTTTTGATTGCACCGAAACGATCCCCGGAACGGCTGCCTTTGCATCGGCACCAACAAAACCATACTGTGGTTTAGCAGATAACTTCAACTTCTCAGCCCAGGCTTTATCATAGGTAAAACTTACCGGCTCGAGTTTAGTAACCAGGCCTAAGGCATTTTCTACCGGTTTAACATTGTTCTGCACCACTTCTTGTGCACTGATTTTTAAAGAGGCAGCGATTAACAGCACTGCAAATGAAATTGCTCGTTTCATATATATTAGGTTGTAATTTTTGAAATAGAAAATTGGTTCCGCGTTTGCGAAACAGAAAATAAACTTAAAAAGATGGGTTTATACGGAAGGCGGCGGTGTTAAAACCTCCGGAAAGTAAGCCAGCTGAAACGAATGATCAGGAATAACTACCTTTTTTGAAGTTTGAAGGGTAAAATTCATATCGCCGTGAAACAGGATCTGTGGAATGGCATATTCGGGTTCCACTTTCTTTTCTTCTTTCTCTGTTGCGTCGTCATTTGTAGACAAAAGTTCAACATTGTCGGCAGAATAGCTTAAATACGAAACCACATGGCTCACTTTCAAGAAAAAAGCTAGTGCTATGCAGCTAATGAGGATGTATTTAAGGACATAAAACTTCATTCCTGCAAATATAAGTCCTAAGCCTTAAAAACAATAATTTTAAGGTTAAAGTTCTGTAAGAATTTCGAGCATTGTGGCAATGGCCAGCTCCACATCAGCAGCTGACGTTCTCCAGTTTACAAACGCAGCACGGATTCCTTTCTTCCCATTATAAAAGGTAGGAGTCATAAATACTTTCCCGCTTTCATTTAATTTATTCAGGAATGTTGCCACTAAACTTTCATCGGTTAACGAAAAACAAACGGTATTCAAGCGTACTGGTGCCAACAACCCGAAGTTTGGATTTTCATTAATGAAATCGCCAAACTGTAAAGCCACTTCAACATTACTTTCTACAATTTCCTGATAGCCTTGTTTTCCGTAGCTGGTCAGTGTAAACCATGCAGGTAAAGCTTTTAGGCGGCGGGAGTTTTCAGGCAGGAAATTTAAATAACTAAAATTTTCCATCGGATTGCCCAAATAGGCTGCATTAGAATTCTGAAAAGTTTCTACCTGCAGCAACTGGTGTTTTTCTTTCACCAAAAACACAGCGCTTTCGTAGGGTACATTTAACCACTTGTGGCAATCTACGGTAATGCTATCGGCATTTTCCCAGCCTTTAAGCAGATGACTATATTTAGGCGAACAAGCGGCAAAACCACCAAAAGCGGCATCAATATGCCACCAAAAATTATATTTTTCTTTTAAGATATTGATGGCTTCAAAATCATCAAAATCTACTGTATTTACAGTTCCGGCGCTAGAAATTAAGATAAAAGGTTCTCCTTTTAGTTCCTGTATTTTAAGTTCCAGATCGTCAACATCCAGGGCTTCGCGGTTGCCCTGCATGACGTTTACCTGAATAAAATTGCCGCTTCCCAAACCCAGCATCGATAAAGATTTAATGGCTGATGAATGTGGTGTGGCAGATAACACTTTTACATTGCCCGACAAGCCTTCTCTGGCGAAATCTTTCCCAAATTGTTTGCCAATCCATTGTCTGGCAACAGCCAGACAGGTAAAATTAGAAAGTGTAGCACCTGTTACAAAACCACCGAAAAAATCTTTAGGCAGGTTAAATAAAGAAAGTAATAACTGAATGGTTTCCAGTTCGATAATCGCCGAAACATCGCCATTACCTTTGGCACTTTGCGTATTCTGATCATATATCGTTGATAACCAATCGCCGGCGATGGCCGCAGGTGTTGTTCCACCGGTTACAAAGCCCCAATATCTGGGACCGGATGAGGCCACCATAATAGGTTCAAAACGTTGGTTAAACTGCTTCAGTGCTTCGATGCCACCAGATCCCTGCTCGCTTAAATCGCGGATGATTTCAACTTTTGTATTACCGGCTGTTGGCCGTTGATGAATATGATTTAAATAATCTATGCCCTGTTGTTTAACCGCTGTTAAGATGGCATCAAGGTTTTGTTGGTCGGTATTTAAATTATTCATGATGATAATGTTTATGGAATAAAGAAAAATACGTCATTGCGAGGCACGAAGCAATCCTACAACGATCGCTAATTAACCCAGCGCTTTAAGATTGCTTCGTGCCTCGCAATGACTATGCTTTTTAGGCTAAAAAATAGCCTTTGCAATCTTTTTCGTCTGCTCAGGGCGACCCATGGTATAAAAGTGTAATACCGGAGCGCCAAAATCAATCAGTTCTTTACATTGTTTAATCATCGCTTCTGTACCAATTTCTTTTGCCTCGTTATTGTTTTTAGCATGCGATAGCGCATCGGTCAACTCATCAGGTAAGTCGATATGAAAAATCTTAGGCAACACATTCAACTGCGACAAGGTACTGATGGGTTTCAATCCTGGTATAATGGGTACATTGATATCGTTTTCCCTGCATTTCTTTACGAAATCGAAATATTTCTGATTATCAAAAAACATCTGCGTCACAATAAATTCAGCTCCTGCCTCTACCTTCTTTTTCAGGTATTTAAAATCGGTACTCATATTAGGTGCCTCGAAATGCTTTTCAGGATAACCGGCAACGCCAATACAGAAATCGCTTTTAAAGGTTTCAACATCTTCGTGCAAAAATTTACCTTCATTATGGTTTTTAATGTGTTCGATCAGATCTGTCGCATAACAGTGCCCGCCTGGTGTAGGAACAAAATTTCCATCTGCCTTACGTGCATCGCCTCGTAAGGCCAGCACATTATCGATACCCAAAAACTGTAAATCGATCAATGCATTTTCGGTTTCTTCTTTAGTAAACCCACCACAAATCAGGTGTGGAACAGCATCAACCTTATATTTATGGATAATGGCTGCACAAATGGCAATGGTACCCGGACGCTTACGGTAAGATACCTTTTGCAACAAACCGTTGGCCTGTTCTTTATAAATGTAATCTTCACGGAGTGAAGTCACATCAATAAATGGTGGATTAAACTCCAATAGTGGTTCAATCGCATCATAAATCCATTGTATGCTTTGTCCTTTTACAGGCGGTAATAATTCAAAAGAGAATAAGGTTTTACCCTTTGCGTTTTTTATATGGTCTGTAATCTTCATAACCCTAATCCCGAATAATAGGGACTTTAAATTTTAATTTGTATACAATTCCCTTCCCTGTCGGGGCTGGGGGTTAATAAGCTAAATTCGGACTTAACCACCGTTCCACTTCTTCAACCGGCATATTCTTTCTGATGGCGTAATCTTCAATCTGATCTTTGGTGATTTTCCCTAAACCGAAATACCTCGAATCGGGATGCGCGAAATAAAATCCGCTTACCGCCGCTGTTGGATACATGGCATAACTTTCGGTTAAGTGCAATCCGATTTTATTCTCCGCATCAAGTAACTGGAATAAAGTTCCTTTTTCAGTATGCTCCGGGCAGGCAGGATAACCAGGCGCCGGACGGATACCTGCATATTCTTCCTTAATCAATTCCTGGTTGCTCAAATTTTCATCCTGTGCATAACCCCAATATTCTTTACGGACACGTTCGTGCATACGTTCTGCGAAAGCCTCAGCTAAACGATCGGCCAGTGCTTTGGCCATAATGCTGTTGTAATCATCGTAATTCGATTCGAACTCATTGACCAGTTCATCAATCCCGATACCTGCCGTTACTGCAAAACCACCAAAATAATCCTGAATGCCACTTTCCTTCGGCGCAATAAAATCAGACAAAGCATAATATGGCTGTCCATCTACTTTTTCGGCCTGCTGGCGGAGGGTGTGAATAGTTACCAGTCTTGAGTCCTCAGTCTTCAGTCCTGAGTCGACAGGCAGACTTCCGACTTCGGACTCCGGACTCCGGACTTCCAAAACAATATCATCTCCTACTGTATTTGCTGGCCAGAAACCGATTACAGCTCTTGCTGTTAACAGTTTCTCGTCGAGGATGCGTTTTAACAAAGTCTGTGCATCATCAAAAAGCTTCTTCGCTTCGTCGCCTACATTTTTATCGTCGAAAATTTTCGGATAACTGCCACGAAGTTCCCAGGTATGGAAAAATGGTGTCCAGTCGATATAAGGAACCAGTTCTTCTAAAGGATAATTATCGAAAACCCTTGTTCCTGTAAATTCCGGAACAGGTAAGTTGGGTTGAAAATCGATCTTAAACTTATTTTCGCGGGCTTCTTCCAGTGTTTTAAAACGTTTATCCGATCGTTTATTTAAATGCGCTTCACGTGCCTTATCATATTCAGCCCTGATGCCTGCTACATATTCATCTTTTGTTTCCGGATTCATCAAGGTGCTGCAAACGGTAACACTCCTGGAAGCATCTAACACGTGGATAGCAGGTCCTGAATAATTTGGTGCTACTTTTACTGCAGCGTGGATTCTTGAGGTTGTGGCACCACCTATAATTAATGGAATGGTAAAACCTTCGCGCTCCATTTCTTTGGCAAAGTGAACCATTTCATCTAGTGATGGCGTAATCAATCCACTTAATCCAATAATATCGGCATTTATTTCTTTGGCTTTTTTAATGATTTCCTGTGCCGGAACCATCACGCCCATATCAACAATCTCGAAGTTATTACAAGCCAGTACTACGCCCACAATATTTTTCCCAATATCGTGCACATCACCTTTTACAGTCGCCATTAATACTCTTCCTGCTGACGAATTCTGATCCTGATCCGGATTATCTAATTTCTCCTGTTCGATAAACGGCAATAAATAAGCTACGGCTTTTTTCATTACCCTTGCCGATTTTACCACCTGAGGCAAGAACATTTTTCCCGCACCGAATAAATCACCTACAATGTTCATCCCGTCCATCAATGGTCCTTCGATCACCTGGATCGGGCGGGCATATTTTTGTCTGGCTTCTTCCACATCATCATCCAGGTATTCTACAATTCCCTTTACCAAGGAATGAGATAATCTTTCTTCAACAGAACCTTTCCGCCACTCTTCATCTTTAACCACCTCTTTACCTTTCGATTTTACGGTATCGGCATATTCTACCAAACGCTCCGTGGCATCGTCTCTGCGGTTTAAGAGCACATCTTCTACCCTTTCTAACAATTCGGGTGGAATTTCCTGATAAACCTCCAACATTCCGGCGTTCACAATCCCCATATCTAAACCAGCCTGGATGGCGTGATAAAGAAATGCAGAGTGCATCGCTTCGCGAACGGTATTATTTCCCCTGAAAGAGAAAGAAATGTTAGAAACCCCTCCGCTCACTTTAGCATGAGGCAGGTTTTCTTTGATCCAACGGGTGGCATTTATAAAATCGACGGCATAATTGTTATGCTCTTCGAGTCCTGTTGCTACGGTTAAGATGTTCGGATCGAAAATAATATCTTCTGCCGGGAAACCAATTTCGTTTACCAGGATATCGTAACTTCTTTTACAGATTTCTTTCCTGCGCTCATAATTATCGGCCTGACCTTGCTCATCAAAAGCCATAACTACCACTGCAGCGCCATATTGCATAATTTTGCGGGCGCTTTCGCGGAATTTATCTTCACCCTCTTTTAATGAGATGGAGTTTACGATTCCTTTTCCCTGCAAACATTTTAAGCCATTTTCGATAACCGACCATTTAGATGAATCGACCATGATTGGCAATTTGGCAATATCCGGTTCAGAAGCAATGAGGTTTAAAAACTTAGTCATCGCGGCTTCTGAATCCAACATCCCTTCATCCATGTTCACATCAATTACCTGCGCACCGCCTTCAACCTGCTGCAAAGCAACAGCCAGTGCAGCTTCGTAATCGCCACCCAAAATCAGTTTAGAGAATTTAGGAGATCCTGTAATATTGGTTCTTTCACCAATATTCACGAAAATGCTTTCCGGAGTAATGGTTACAGGCTCCAATCCGCTTAAACGCATGTAAGGCTCCAATACCGGGATTTTGCGGGGTTCCGCTTTCCTTGCATTTTTCGCAATACAGCCAATATGCTCTGGTGTAGTACCACAACAGCCTCCCACGATGTTCACAAAACCTGATGCAATAAAGTCATCAACCAAATGTGCCGTTTCGTGCGGTTGTTCATCATAAGCACCAAATTCGTTTGGTAAACCTGCATTTGGATAGGCCGAAACATAACAGCCTGCTTTTGCAGCGAGTTCCTCGATATGCGGACGCATTTCTTTAGCACCCAAAGCACAGTTAAAACCAATACTTAATGGTTTTGCATGCATGACAGAGTTTAAGAAAGCTTCGGCAGTTTGACCTGAAAGTGTCCTTCCGGAGGCATCGGTAATGGTGCCGGAAATCATGATCTCCAGTTTACGGCCAATTACCTCTTCATATTTTTTAATGGCTACAATGGCCACTTTAGCATTTAAAGTATCGAAAATGGTTTCGATTAATAATACATCCGAACCACCATCAACCAAACCACGTACCTGCTCGTAATAAGCGGCTTCCAGCTCATCAAAATAAACCGCCCTAAAACCAGGGTCGTTTACATTAGGCGACATGGAAAGGGTACGGTTTGTTGGGCCTATAGCACCAGCCACAAAACATTTACGGTCTGGATTTGCAGCCATGAACTCGTTTACGGCTTCTTTTGCCACTCGCGCGCCTTCGAAACTCATTTCGTAAGAAAGGTCTTCCATCTGGTAATCGGCCATGGAAATGCGCTGTGTACTAAACGTGTTGGTTTCGATAATATCGGCACCAGACGCCAGGTACTCCAGGTGTATTGTTTTAATAATATCCGGACGTGTGATGTTGAGCAAATCGTTATTGCCTTTTACATCACAGGGATGGTTTTTAAATCGCTCCCCTCTAAAATCTTCTTCGGTTAAGGTATATCGCTGAATCATGGTACCCATTGCACCATCAATCACCAAAATACGTTTTTCTAATTCTTCTCTTATACCCATTTGTTGTGTAAAATGTGGGATGGAAAATGGCAAATGGCAAGACATATCATACATCTTCCATTATACATTATTACATCCTAAAAGGCTTATTTAAAAAGTTGGTACGTGAATCGTAATCCTAAACTTATCTGTTTCCGCTATTTGCAGAATAGAATTTAGCACCTTGTATGGTTACAGGTTGCTAAGACTTCGTTGGGTCTAATCCCTCCGTCTTTCTTAATAAGCATACAAAAATGCAACAAAGCAACATCAATTCCAAAAATTATCGCTTCGCTACCAAATAAAATTACAAAGGCCACGCAAAACTGCGCAGCCTTAAGAATATTGTTCTGTTATTTAGGTTTATCTTCTGTTACCGAAAATGCGTAACAGCGACAAAAACAAGTTGATAAAAGTGATATAAAGCGACAACGCACCCATAATTGCTAGCTTTTTGCTCTCATTTACACCTAAAGTGTTTCCGTTTTCATCTAATCCTTCACCAATTCTTTTAAGCTCCTGAACTTTGTACGCAGTTAATGCAGTAAAAATCGCCACTCCGATAAAACCCATAATGTAACCCAATGTTGAGCTACCTAAAAACATATTGATTATGCTGATGATCACCAAACCAATTACACCTGCAAATAATATAGGGCCAAATTTACTTAGATCGGTATCTGTGGTATATCCCATTATTGCCATTACCGCAAATATCGCAGCAGCCGCAGCAAAACTAATTACAACTGATGGCAAGGAGTAAGTTAACAAGATAAAGCTGAGCATTACTCCTGTTAATATAGAATAAAGCAAAAACACACCAATTAATGCCTGATAAGACATTCTTTGCATACCAGCACCCATTAAGAATACTAACCCTAGAGGAGCAAATATTGCGATGTACCCTAAAACGGTAAAGCCGCCCTTACCTGTTTGTGGGTTATAGGATAAAAGATAATCCAATACCGCCGGTGTACTGGCGATAAAATAAGCTGCAACTGTAGAAACAGCTAGTGCGACGAACATCCATAAGAAAACATTTCCGAAGAAACGTTTAGATGCAGATTTTTCCTGTACAAAAACACTGTTGTCCTGATATTGATAATTTTGTTGTTCCATTTTAAATTTTGTGTATTTAACTATATAAAAATAAATATTTAGTTTAATCTTTTTGTCAGCAGTTCTTCAACTTTTTTAAAGAACTGTAAAGGTTTTAAGGTGCGCCATGGCAGGTTGTCAAAAGCACCACCAAAGTTAATGTAATAATCGATGTTATTGTCGCGAAACTCGGTAATAACGTGTTGCTGAAAATTTACGCCCACAATCCAGCCGTCTTCTACTTCCTGAAACCATTCTTCGTAATAACTATCGTCAGAAGCATGGAAATTTAGCACATTTTCTCCGATCAGGATAAATTTATTAATACCTTCATCCATCATCAGCTCTAAAATATCGCGTTTCAGCAGCATAATATCATTATTAATGGCATCATTCCACTCGCCTATAAACTCGATAATGGCATAACTGCGATCGTAATCGGCATATAACACCTTCATGTACAGGGTACTCGAACCAAATTCGTCCCACTGCGGGTGCAATAAAAAGTTATAAATCTGCTTATCGAAGTAAAGTTCTGAATATTCGGTATTGTAAAATGGCGATCGCTCATCTTCTGCCGAAATGTAATCATCTCTCCACTGATAATAAGGCTCAATTTCGTGCATACTTCTTTCTAATTATGAATGAGTGAATGTTTGATATTGTGCTAAGCTCAATCATTCTTTAATTCTATCACTCAAACATTTTCTCCTTTTTAATGTCTTGCTGCAACTGCTTTACGCACGCTTCCGTAACGGGTTAACAATTCGGCGGCTTCCTCATAACCAATATTTAACTCATCGGCAACCATTTGTGTACCGCGGTCTACCAGTTTATGATTGGTTAACTGCATATCAACCATTTTATTACCCACAACACGCCCCAGCTGAACCATAACAGTAGTGCTTAACATGTTTAACACCAGTTTCTGTGCAGTGCCCGATTTCATCCGTGTAGAACCGGTAACAAACTCAGGTCCAACCACCACTTCAACCGGAAAATCCGATTCTGCAGCAATAGGTCCGCCGATATTACAAACAATGCAACCCGTTAAAATGCCATGCTTACGTGCCGTGTTTAAACCACCAATTACATACGGTGTAGTACCCGATGCGGCCAGGCCAACCAAACAATCTTTTTCATTAATTTCAAATTCCTGAAGATCTTTCCAGGCTTGTTCGGCATCATCTTCAGCAAATTCTACTGCTCTTCTAATTGCAGTATCGCCACCGGCAATTATTCCGACAACCCAATCAAAAGGAACACCATATGTAGGCGGGCATTCTGATGCATCTACTACACCCAAACGTCCGCTCGTGCCTGCACCAATATAAAAAAGACGACCACCTTTTTTCATGCGCTCGGCAACTGCCGAAGTTAATTTTTCGATCTGAGGCAAAGATTTTTCAACTGCAAATGCTACAGTTTTATCTTCGTTATTAATGCCCTGCAAAACTTCTAACACCGACATCTGATCGATGTGGTCATAGTTAGATTCTTGCTCGGTAACTCTATTCATAAATTTAATTTTGATAAAATTCGGTAAATTCTTTCTAAAAACTGCGCTAAAAACCCAAAAATATCTGTCATAAATTTCAAGTGAAGCCTTCCCCGCGTTAATTAATGTTAAATATTATAAACAAAAGACATGAAAATGCAGTTAAAAAATATATCAACTCGCTAATTTTCATAAATTTGCAGTAACGCTGATGAAAAAAAATACCCGAAATAACATACTGATCGCTGTAAGCTATTCTGTAATTTTAATAGTGGGTATGTTTTTGGGCATAAAATTTATTAAAGATCAAGGCTTTGGCATTAAAAAGAGTCCTCAGCTAGCCAGCAATAGCGACGAAAAATTAAACGAAATCCTACACATCATCAACGGCAATTATGTTGATGACATCAATACCGATTCGCTTCAGAATTTACCTATCGATAGCGTTTTACACCAACTCGATCCGCATAGTGTTTACCTGCCACCAACTGATGCGCAAGATATGACCGATAACCTGGAAGGGAACTTTGAAGGTGTAGGCATAGAATATTACATGCTTAACGATACCATGATGGTGACCGGTGTGGTTAAAGACGGACCGGCTTACCAGGCGGGCATTAAATTGGGCGATAAAATCCTGAGTATTGATACGGCTGTGGTAAGCGGACGAAACCTGCCCAAAGATCAACTTACCGGTCGTTTTAAAGGTAGATCAGGTACTGGTGTGAGTGTAGTGCTTTTACACCCGGGCGCTCCGCAAAGTAACCGCATTATGGTTACCCGCGGAAAAGTAAACATCAGTAGTATCGATGCCGCCTACATGATCAATAACGAAACAGGTTATGTGCGGATTAGTAAATTTGGCGCCAATACCGATAACGATTTCTCTGCTGCTGCTAACAACCTGAAAGCAAGGGGCATGAAAAAACTGATTCTTGATTTACGTGATAATGGCGGTGGTTATTTTACTGCAGCTACAGGTTTGGCCGACCAGTTTTTAGCAGAGAATAAACTTATCGTGTATACACAGGGCAAGCACGAACCACGTACCGATTATTTCTCTACCGGAACAGGTGCTTTTCAAAATGGGAAACTGGCAGTGTTGATTAATGAAAATACCGCTTCTGCCAGCGAAATTGTAGCTGGGGCCATTCAGGATTTGGGTCGCGGGATTATAGTTGGCCGCCGCTCTTTTGGTAAAGGTTTGGTACAGGAACAATTTGCCTTTGGCGATGGCTCAGCGCTGAACTTAACCATCGCGAGATATTATACCCCATCTGGGCGTAGCATCCAAAAATCGTATAAAAAAGGTTATGATGCCTACAAACATGAATTAGACGAACGCATGATGGATGGAGAGCTTACCGGAGACCGTACCTCTTTTCAGGATTCTATTGAGAAAGCTGAAGGGGTAAACGTTCAGCCTGGCAGAAAAATTAAACCCATTGGTGGTATCCAGCCAGATGTATTTGTGAAATTAGATACAACAGGCTACAATAAGTTTTACAGTAACCTGGTGAGCAAGAAAGTACTTTCTGATTATGTATTTAATGTCCTAACCAATAAGTACAGCGCCAGTTTTGTAGAGCAGAACATCAATATTTTTACCATGAACGATAACGACTTTAAAGACTTTATCGGGTTTCTCCAACGCAAAAATGTAACAATAGATCGTTTCCAGCTATACAATTCGAAAAATGTGATCTTAAACGACCTTAAAGCTTTGCTTTGTCGCTATTACCTGGGCGATGTGGGCTACTACAAGGCAGCAAACCAGACCGACAATGCGGTAAGGCAAGCACTCCTTAACCTTCAGTAGCCATATTTTATATTTCATGGAGGATAAATGCATAGCTAGAATTAAATTTTAATTTCGACCAAACCAAATAATACAACATAATATTCTTAATTAAACACTAACCATAATACTATATTTTGTTTTGTTAATTTTGCCCGTAAATCATATTTTTTATGGAAGCGAGCAAATTACAGGAAAAGGATCAACAGGTATTAAATGATCTATTAGAAAAGGTTAAGGAACAGACCGATTTATTTTTAGGTTATCCTGTTTCAAAAGACTTCGACTATCAGGCATTATCCGATTTTTTAAAATATCCGATGAACAACCTGGGCGATCCTTTCGTTACATCAACCTATGGCGTAGGCTCTCGTGAACTGGAAAAAGAAGTAGTGCAGTTTTTTGCCGAACTTTTCCGTGCCCCTGCTGATAATTGGTGGGGTTATGTAACCAATGGCGGCTCAGAAGGCAATTTATATGGCTTATACCTTGCCCGCGAATTACACCCAAAAGGAATGGTTTATTATTCTGAAGCTACACATTATAGCGTTCAAAAAAACCTGCATCTACTCAATATGTCGAACATCGTGATCCGCACACAGGAAAACGGAGAAATCGATTACGAAGACCTCGAGCACACTATCAGGATGAACCGGCATATGCCTGTTATTATTATGGCCAATATTGGCACCACCATGACTGAAGCGCGTGATGATGTGGCCAAAATTAAAAGCATTTTAAAAAAACTGGCTATCCAACATTATTATATTCACGCCGATGCGGCCCTTTCTGGTACCTACAGCGCCTTAATTGAGCCAAGACCTGCATTCGACTTTGAAGATGGCGCAGACAGCATTGCCATTAGTGGTCACAAGTTTTTTGGCTCGCCAATGCCTTGCGGAGTAGTGGTGGCCAAAAAATCGAACCGTGACCGCATTGCCCGTTCGGTGGCTTATATCGGAAGTGTTGATACCACCATTACCGGATCCAGAAATGGCCATAGTCCCTTATTTTTATGGCACAGCATTAAACGCTTGGGTTTAGCAGGATTAAAAAGTAGGGCCATGCACAGTTTGGCAACAGCAGCTTATACAGAAAACAAACTTAAAGCGATTGGTATTGCAGCCTGGCGGAATGTGAATGCGATCACCGTGAACTTCCCTACCCCATCTGTAAACATCTGTAAAAAATGGCAGCTGGCAGCAGAGCAGGGACATTCACATATCATCTGTATGCCAAACGTCATGCAATCACATATCGATCTTTTAATTGCTGATCTTAAAGCTGAAATGGTGTTGCAGGATTAACATGTTATACAAACATTTTAATGAAGCTGATGTTTAATAACGATGCTAAATTAGTATTCGCACATTAAACTGCTTTATATGAAGATAATAATTGTAGGCGCAACAGGTACACTAGGCAAAAAAGTAGCCGAAGCTTTTGCGCAAAAACACGAGATAATCCGTGTAGGAAATACCAAAGGCGATGTTCAGGTAGATATTACCAATGAAGCATCGATCAAAGCCATGTTTGAGCAGATAGGTCCTTTCGATGCACTAATTAGTACCAGCGGGAAAGGCCCTTTTGCACCTGTAAGTGAAATGACTGGGGAAGTATTTAAGACCGGTCTGCTGGATAAACTATTGGGGCAGGTTAACCTGGTGCTTATCGGTCAGCACTACATTAATAAAGGTGGCTCATTTACGCTAACATCGGGCATATTGGCCGATCATCCGGTTGCAGCAGGCGCCGCACTAAGCACAATAAATGGAGGGTTAAATTCTTTTGTCCTCGCGGCTGCTCCGGAACTTAAAAACGGGGTTCGTATAAACGCCATCAGCCCTAATGTGGTTGAAGATTCGCCCGCTTATTTCGATTCATTTCCCGGCGAAATTCCAGTTACTATGGAGAAAGTAGTCAAAGCCTACGAGAAAAGTGTGCTGGGTATTGTAACAGGCCAGGTAATAAAGGTTTATTAATTTCGCCCGCATTTGAAGAAATCCAGGACATCCTTTCTTAACAAAAGCTTGTTCTAAAATTTTGGTTATTCAAAACTCAAAGTATTATATTAGTCTGTCTAACAATCTCAAAAATGATAGAAACACAACGCCTCATTTTAAAACCCTTAACACACAATCAGCTCTTAAAATATATTAAAGATGATCATTCCCTTGAACAGGAGTTAGGCCTTTTGCCAACAAAGAAAAACATTTCGCCTTCTCTCCACGATGCGCTGGAACAAACCATTTTACCCAACGTTTTCGATAAGGATAAAGATTACCTGTACCATACTTTATGGACGATTATATCCAAACCCGATCATCGAATGGTAGGCGATATCTGTTTTGTTGGTGAGCCCGATCCCAATGGCGAAATCGAAATTGGTTATGGCACTTACGAAGAATTTAGAGGGAAAGGATTTATGACTGAAGCCGTTGGCAGGATAATAGAATGGGCAAAGGAGCAGCCCAAGGTAAAATCTGTTTTTGCGGCCACCACGAAAGATAATGTAGCCTCCTATTCTATCTTGGAAAAAAACAACTTTATCCATATTGGAGAAGTTGATGATATGTTAAGCTGGAAGATTGAGTTGAAGTAAATTTTACCAACATCCTGAATTTATTTCAGGATTTACCCAGAGGTTATTTTTTTACATGAAAGATGCTGAAACAAGTTCAGCATGACGATCATTTATGGTGAACTTGTTTCAATTGTTACGTTAGTCGGGATTTGCAATCCCGTCTTTGAAGCTTAGTCTGTTGTGGATTTAAAATCCATAGCACAGTGTGACGAGATTATAAATCCCGACGAACAAAGGAAATCTATGTAGTTACCGTCATCCTGAATTTATCTCAGGATCTACCCAAAGGTTATTTTTTTACATGAGAGATGCTGAAACAAGTTCAGCATGACGATCGTTTATTTCAGCAAGACGATTGCTTTATAAAAATTCCAGTTTTTATAAAGCAATTTCAAACAGACTTAAACTAATTCCTTCATAGTGTTTTGGTAATCCATCAGTTTTTTCCATGGTTACCACACCAACATAATCAAAACCACAACCCGTATAATATTCGAGCAGTTTTTCATTGTCGGCCCAGGTATCCATTCTGATAAATTTAATGTTGTTTTTTGCTGCGTAATCTTTGGCCCATTTGATAATCTCTTTCACAAAAGAATAACCCCTAAATTCGGGATGGGTTACAATCCGATGGATATAAATCGCATCGTGGTCGCGATCACCCCAAATCAAGCTATCGTTAAAGGTAACAGCAAATATACAGGCTACCGCGTCATCTACCAGAATTTTATATTGACGGTTTTCATCAATTTCGGTCTGCACCATTTCCCTGCTAAAGCCTTGCCAGTGTTTGTTAAACACTTTCTTTTGATGAGCTATAGCCATATCATAAAATTCGAAAATGGTATCGATATCAGTTGTCTGGCTATTTAGAACTTGTAATTGCATGAGGCAAAGGTAAGGGTAAATTTTTATCTGTTAGCCGGGATTGACAAATCCTGGCTTTTGGTGGATTGCAAATCCACAACACCGTGCGACGAGATTACAACTCTCGACGAGCAAACAAAAACAGGGCTATTTCTCAAAGAAACAGCCCTGTTTTAAATACGTTGATTTGTAGGTATATTGACCTTACGCCCTCTACCTTTAAACTTCAACCTTACCTTATTTCTGTCTGAAATAAATCTGGATCGGTGCACCGGAAAAATCAAAGTTTTCCCTTAATTTATTCTCAATGAAACGTTTATACGGATCTTTAATGTACTGAGGCAAGTTGCAGAAAAAGGCAAACATTGGCGAAGTGGCATTAATCTGTGTGATGTATTTAATCTTAATGTGTTTTCCTTTTAATGCCGGTGGCGGGAATTTCTCGATCAATGGCAACATCACATCATTTAATTTAGATGTAGGAATTTTTTTGCTACGGTTTTTATAAACTTCTAAAGCTGCTTCAATGGCTTTGAAAATACGTTGTTTGTTTAATACAGATGTGAAAATGATCGGCACATCGGTAAACGGGCGGATACGCTCATGAATCTGCTCCTCGAAAGCTTTCATGGTTTGGGTATTTTTTTCAATTAAATCCCATTTGTTAACCAGAATTACGATTCCTTTTTTGTTCTTCTCGGCCAGGTGGAAAATATTAATATCCTGACTTTCGATTCCTTCTACCGCATCAATCATTAATACCACAACATCAGCCTCTTCTAAAGCTTTAATGGTACGCATTACCGAGTAAAACTCTAAGTTTTCTTTAACCTTTGTTTTTTTACGTAATCCGGCGGTATCGATCAACATAAATTCATGACCGAACTGGTTATAATGGATTTTAATCGAATCACGGGTTGTACCTGCATTTGCGGTAACAATATTACGTTCTTTACCAATTAATGCATTAACCAAAGAAGATTTACCCACATTAGGGCGGCCTGCAATGGTAATTTTAGGCAGCTGGTTTTCCTCTTCCGCAATATCTTCGAAATTTTTAACAATTTCATCCAATAACTCTCCTGTTCCGGAACCTGTCATGGATGACAATGGATACACTTCGCCTAATCCAAAACCATAAAAAGTATGGATTTCGTTATATAATGCAGTATTATCTACTTTATTTGCACAAACGAAAACCGGTTTATTACTTCTGCGCAATACCTGCGCAATATCATCATCCAAATCGGTAATGCCTGTAGTTACATCGACCATAAAAACCAAAACACTGGCTTCTTCGATGGCGATCATTACCTGCTCGCGGATTGCGGCTTCGTAAACATCTTCTGAGTTGGCTACGTAACCACCCGTATCGATTACGGTAAATTGTTTATCTATCCATTCGCCCACACCATAGTGCCTATCGCGGGTTACGCCGCTCATATCATCTACAATGGCCTTACGGCTTTCTGTTAGTCTATTAAAAAGGGTGCTCTTGCCTACGTTTGGCCTGCCTACGATGGCTATAATATTACTCATGGGTGTTCTTTTGATAGTTAATGGCTTATAGTTAATGGTCGTGGTGTTTAGGCAAGCTGCTCAAACTATTTGGCTATCAGCCATTGACTATCAACTACTAACCGATTTATTTCGGGCTGCAAAGGTACGGTTATTTTTCGTAACCTCTATTAATATTAATTTTTATACTTCTCTAAAAGTCCTTTTATGACTTCTTCGGTTAATTGATTTCCCTGCAATAAAGGAAATCCCTCCCACCTTACAATTCCTTTCGGATCAATTAAAATAGCATGCGGAATACCTTTAACCTGAAGTGAGTCTTTTACCGTTCCCTTCGTATCAATGGCTTCAAAATAGTTGATTTTAGGATTATTAAAAGCTTCTACTTTTTCTGCTGCTTCATCAGAAACACAAATAATTACCATTTTATCAGCGTATTTCTTTTGAATATCATTTAATGTAGGGATATATGCCCGGCATGGCCCGCACCAGGTTGCCCAAAAATCGATTAATACAAACTTACCTTTGGTATCAGGCTGTTTCGAAATCCACTTTTCCACAACCAAATCTGGTGCTTTTTCATTCAGGATAGATTTTGCCCACAATTTTTTACCATTGTTTGATTCCTGGGCAAAAACTGTTGTACCGATCAACAGCAAGAGAAACGTTAAACTTTTCTTCATCTCCTAAAATTCGAAATTAATTATCGTAACCGAAGCTTTTTAAATAATTCTTTTTGCTTCTCCAGTCAGGGATTACTTTAACAAACATTTCCAGGAAAACCTTGCTATCTAAAAACTTCTCGATTTCTAAACGCGCCTCGGTACCCACCTTTTTCAACATACTCCCGCCTGTACCAATTAAAATGTTCTTTTGTGAATCGCGTTCTACCACAATTTCTGCAGTAATCCTGATCATGGCACCTTTACCGTTTTTCATTTCTTCTTCTTTAAAACTCTTCACAATGACCTCGGTACTGTAAGGAATTTCTTTCTGATAATTAAGGAAGATTTTTTCACGAATAATCTCCGAAACGAAGAAACGTTCTGAGCGATCGGTTAAATCTTCTTTATCATAATATGGTGGATGTTCTGGCAACATTTCCAGTACGCGGTCCAATAATCCGTCGACATTGTGTTTATGTAAAGCCGAAATTGCATAAATAGCAACCGGATTTAGCTTCTCCTGCCAGTAGGCAATCTTCTCGTCAACCTGTTCCTGTAATGCTTTATCGATTTTATTGATGAGTACAATTGTTGGGATATTACGGTTCAGAATTTTCTCCAGAACGTCTTCCTCATCGTGCTCTTCATTAATGTCGGTTACGAATAAAAGTACGTCCGCATCAGTCAAAGATCCGTTAACAAAGCTCATCATACTCTCTTGTAAACTGTATTTTGGCTTAATTATACCCGGAGTATCAGAGAAAACGATCTGATATTCTTCTTCATTTACGATCCCTAAAATGCGGTGTCTTGTGGTTTGTGCCTTAGGAGTTATAATGCTAAGTCGCTCGCCTACAAGCACATTCATGAGGGTAGATTTACCTACATTTGGTTTACCTATTATACTAACAAAACCTGCTTTATGCGCCATTAAAATATTTTTTAAAAAAAATTTGCAGCACAAAGAAACGAATTATATCTTTGCATTCCAATTCGGAAACAGAGTTAAGGATTTAATTCAAAGAAAAAAACGAGTTGTATAGAGTGCGGGGTGGAGCAGTTGGTAGCTCGTCGGGCTCATAACCCGAAGGTCGCACGTTCGAGTCGTGTCCCCGCTACCAATTCAGTTGGCAGTTTTAATTGCACATTGTAAACTGGAAATTAAAATGCTGAAAATGGCCCGTTCGTCTAGGGGTGAGGACGCCAGATTTTCATTCTGGAAACAGGGGTTCGATTCCCCTACGGGCTACGAAACCGCTACAAGAGCTGAGCGGTTTTTTTTATCAGTTTCAACACTGCAAAATTGAAGGTTGGTATTCCTTAAAAATACATGAGAGTGCGGGGTGGAGTCCCGAAACTTCGGGAGTACGCTCGGTGAGCCCATAACCCGAAGGTTAAATGACAACATAGAGTGCGGGGTGGAGCAGTTGGTAGCTCGTCGGGCTCATAACCCGAAGGTCGCACGTTCGAGTCGTGTCCCCGCTACCAATTCAGTTGGTCGTTATCAATTGGCAGTTTTAATTGCAAATGATAACTGGAAATTAAAATACTGAAAATGGCCCGTTCGTCTAGGGGTGAGGACGCCAGATTTTCATTCTGGAAACAGGGGTTCGATTCCCCTACGGGCTACGAAAAGCATCAATCTGATAAAGGTTGGTGCTTTTTTTATGCTCCATGAAATAGCAATGGGTATAATCTTTGCCAAGATTCAAATAAAAACACAGCCACTATTTGTAACAAGTCTAAATAAGCTTATATTTGCCGCATATCCTCCAAACAGATATGAACAACCAGCAATTTATCGATTTCTTTAATCTACATTGGGGCAATGTTTATGGTTTAGCGCTATCAAAATGTGGCGACGAGGTAATCGCTAAAGATATCTGTCAGGATATATTCTTATCCATCTGGAAAAGGGAAATCACATTTGAAAATGAGGTAGAAGCATCCAAATACCTTGCCCGGTGTACCAAATATCAGATTCTTAATTTTTTCAGGAACAAGAAACAACAGGAAGAAATTACGGATGTAAACTTTGGTAGCGATATTGAAGCTTTACGATACAATCCGGAGGCGATGCTGCTTGATAAAGAACTTTCAGGAGAACTTGAAGTGTTTATATCAAACCTGACAGAACCAACCAAAAGCATCTTTCTACTGAGCAGAGAACAGCAGCTGAGTTATAAAGAAATTGCATCAGAATTGGGAATAGCTGTAAAAACGGTTGAAAAACATATTTCGCGTGTACTTAAGGAGTTTAGGGCAGTTCTCAACCCTGCTTAAAGTATCCAATCATCCTCAAATAAAATATTTTTCAGATTTCGCGTAGGGTAATCCCATCTTAAGGGTAGATATAGGTATGGAAGATATCGATGCCGACTTACTGGAAAGGTATGCTAAAGGCAAATGCAGCCCTTCGGAGCAAAAGCAAGTTGAGTTATGGCTTGCCGACGAGCAATTCCCTGAAGGATCAAAAATTGAGGATGAGCGTATTCAGGCGGAGATTTATTCAGCCATTCAGCCTCACCTAAAGCCGATTCAAAGAAAAATCAATTTCAAATGGCTGATCTATGGATCGATAGCTGCTAGTCTTGCGCTGGCATCTGGATTTTTCTTCTTTAACCAGCAGAAACACCAGACGCAAAATATAGTATTTAATGCCCCGTTTGGGCAACCCAGTACCATTACCCTGCCCGACAGCAGCAAAGTAGAACTTCAACCAGGAAGTCAAATTTCTTACCCCAGTAAATTCGACAAAACCACAAGAAATGTAACGCTATTTTCTGGTGAAGCCTTCTTTATTATACGACATAATTCCGCACAAGCCTTTATCTTAAATAGTGCCAACAGTGAAATTAAGGTCCTTGGAACGAGGTTTAATGTGCGCAATCTAAAATCAGCACCTGTTCTTGAGGTTACCCTTACCCAGGGCAAGATTAGTTTCCAACCGAAAAATGGTGCGCTGAGTATCCTAAAACCAGGTGAAAGTTTAACTTTCAATAAACACAATCAACATCTTTTAAGCATTACTCAGGTAGATACCAGTGCGGTAACAGCATGGAAAACCGGAACGATCCGTTTTAATGATACACCTATGCCCGAGGTACTGGAAACGCTCGAGAACCGATATGGATTTAAATTCAAAATCAGCTGCCAACTTGATAAACCCATTAGCGGAAAGTTTGGAGAACAGTCTATAAGCAGAGTGCTGCAACTTATGGAGCGGGCTTCTGATTATCGCTTTAAAAATTCAGGAAAATATATTGAAATCTATAAATAAAAATTAAACAAGAAACTACCGGAAGTGCGTCAACACCCCGGTAGTTAAAATTACCATCAATTCTCACAATCAATGATCAATTACAAATTTATGAATTTAAAGTCTGTTCTCTCAGCCTTTTGTATTTTGCTATGCCTCCTGCTCTCGAGCAATAGTTTTGCTCAGCAGGCAACTGTAAACATTTCTCCACGAACACTAAAATTACGTGCCGCACTTGAACAACTTGAAAAAAAGGCAGGCCTGAATTTTATCTACAGTGATCTCAATACTGAGCTGGACAAAACCATTACCTTATCACCATCAGCTTTATCGGTTAACGAAATCCTGATCGAATTAGCTAAAAAAACCGGACTGACCTTTACGGCTAGCGGGAAAGACATTACCATTAAACAACAGGCTAAGGGCGAAGTTCGCGGTAAGGTAATTACTGCAGAAGGAAAACCTGCCCAATTTGTAAGTGTTAGTCTCGATCGCTTACGCACTACGATTGTTGACGCTGATGGGAATTACCGGTTTCGTGATATACCAGAAGGCGCACATACACTTTTCGTTAGCTATATTGGCTTAGAAAGTCAGAGCAGAGAAATCAACATCAAAGCTGGCACGAAAGTTAGCGCTGATTTTACTTTACGCGAAAGCCATTCACAATTGGATGAGGTAGTGATTAATGGCGGTGAAACCAATAGATTTTCGGTAAAAAAAACCACTACGGCAGCAAAAATGCCATTGGCAAATTTAGATAACCCTCAGGTTTATACCACCATCCCAAAAACCTTGTTAAACGAACAAATGATTACGGATTTCAGCTATGCGCTTAAAAATTCTCCCGGGGTTTATAAAATTCAGGGATCGAGGGGCATTAATACTGATGGTGCATCGTATTATAGTATGAGAGGTTTTAGAACCGAAGCTGCATTGGTTGATGGGTTACCATCGCAAACCAATGGTGAAATCGATCCATCCAATATCGAACGGGTTGAGCTGATTAAAGGCCCATCAGGAACACTTTTTGGCGGCGCAGTGGTATCGTTTGGTGGCCTGATCAATATTGTAACCAAAAAGCCTATTGATACGGCTGGTGGAGAGATATCTTATCTTACCGGAAGCTTCGGACTAAACAGAATAACAGCCGACGTTTACGGACCAGCTAAAAAGAATTCGAAGTTATTATTTAGGATGAACGCGGCTTACCAATACCAGGGCAGCTTTCAGGATGCTGGTTTTAGAAGGACAACATTTTTTGCCCCTGCGGTAGAATACCGTGCATCGAACCGTTTAACACTCAGCCTTAACGCTGGTTTCTATCAAACAGAGGCAACCAGTTCATCAACAATCTTTTTAAACAGGGTAAGAAAGTTTATTGCCACCACACCGGAAGAATTAAATTTTGATTGGAAAAGATCTTACAACTCGAACGATCTGACCATGAAAAACCCAACCGTAAACATTAAGGCACAAATAAACTACCAGATCTCAGATCAATGGCGCTCACAAACCATTTATTCTAGCAATTCCAGAAAATCGGATGGCTTTTACCAATATGAATTTATCAGAGGTGCTACCAGCGATGAAATGTTAGAACGGAATATCAGTCTTCAAAACTCGACAAATACCGCGAGTGATATCCAGCAGAATTTTATCGGAGATTTTAAGATACTGGGGCTTCGAAATAGATTAATTGTTGGTCTCGATTACCTTAACCAAACGATAAACAATAACAATTCGCCATACCTGGTGTTTGATAACGTAAGTGGATTAAATCCATCAGATCCGAATTATGTAAAACTTTCGAGAGCGGCTGTTGAGGCCAGATTAGCAGCAAGTACCGCAGCACCAACTAAGAACATTGGAAAAAGCAATATCTATAGCGCTTATGCTTCGGATGTACTGAATATTACCAACCGTTTACTGGCCATGTTAAGCTTACGTGTTGATCGTTTCCAGAACAGAGGTACATTGAACCAGGCCACCAATACCATTGTTACCAATAGCAAATACATGCAAACGGCTGTATCGCCAAAGCTAGGTTTAGTTTATCATGTAATCAAAGATCAGGTATCTGTTTTTGGAAATTATATGAACGGTTTTGCAAACGTAGCACCTGTTACACAGCCTGAAGGCGCTGGTGTATCGGGTACATTTAAACCGCAGCATGCTAATCAGTTTGAGGCAGGAGTAAAAACCGATCTGTTTAATGGTTTGTTAAGCTTCACTGCCAGCGTATATGATATTAAAGTGGATAATCTAACCCGCAACGAGGACTTGATTGTAGGTGGAACAACTTATAATATTACGGTTCAAAATGGCACGCAGCGGAGTAAAGGTGTCGAATTAGAACTGATCGCCAATCCGTTGAAGGGATTAAATATTATTGCCGGATATAGTTACAACGACAGTAAACTGACCAAAGCTACTGTTGCGCTCGAAGGCAGAAGACCAGCTTCTGCTGGTCCTGCCACCTTAATTAATAGCTGGATCAGTTATGTTCTTCCTTCAGGAGAGCTTAAAGGATTGGGGCTTGGATTGGGTACAAATTATGTAGGCAAACATTTAACCTCTAATTCTGCTGTAACCGGGATATTCACGCTTCCATCATATGTGATGATGAATGCAACCGCATTTTATGATACTGGAAAATATCGTCTGGGATTTAAGGTGGATAATCTTACTAATCAATTGTACTTTACCGGCCAGGGCGTATTGAGTGCCCAGATGCCAAGAGCTTTTGTTGCCAATGTTTCGTACAGGTTTTAAAAAAATCATCTACTTATTACACCTCTGGCTCGGACTTTCATCCGGGCTAGTGGTGTTTGTAATCGGTTTAACAGGCGCTATTTATTCGTTTTCTGATGAATTAAAAGCTGTTCTGTATCATGACAGATTATATGTAGATATTCCACATGGCGCAAAAAAGCAATCATTCGATCAGCTTTTGTTTGTTGCACAAAAAAAGCTCGGTGGGCTTAAAAAAATATCCAGGGTAGAAATACAGCAATCGCCGGATAGAACCTACATGTTCAGGGCATACAAAGCAGAGAAATATTTTGAAAAAGTATACCTAAATCCCTACACCGCACAAATTGTATTTCATGAAGACGCCAACAAGGAGTTTTTCAATGTGGTGCTTTCCATTCACCGTACTTTGCTCCTTGGAGATGTTGTTGGTCATTTTATCATCCGTTGGTCGGTAGTTTGTTTCGTGATATTACTCCTTTCAGGCATTGTACTCTGGTGGCCAAAGAAATGGAAAATGAACTTCTGGAAACAAAAGCTTCAGGTAAAATGGGATGCGAAAGCAAAGCGACTGAATTACGATCTGCACCAGGTTTTCGGGTTTTATGCTTTTTTAATATTGTTAATCATTTCGCTTACCGGCCTGATGTGGTCGTTTGATCTGGTATCCGATAAAAAAGTAAAGATTTTTTCAGATACCACATCATTGGCCGGACCAACGCCAAATCACCTTATTCTTTCAAATACCAAATCGCTGAGTAAGGAGGCCTCCTACCTCCTTTATAATCTTCCGGTTACCAAAGGAGGAACAGTTAATGTTTCGGCTTATCTTGATCCTCAGCGAATCCATCAGAAGGTTCAATATAGATTTGATCGCTACAGCGGTAAATTATTATTAAAGGGGAAATCATTTTCTTCCCTACCTGCATTAGATAAAGTAAAAGCACTTAATTACGATCTGCACACCGGAAGTATTTTTGGATTCTGGGGCAAACTTCTTGTGTTTTTCGCTGGATTAATTACGGCTTCACTCCCCATTACAGGCTTCTTAATTTGGCTCTGGCGGAAAAAGGGAGTTAATAACCGTTAAACACGTTTCTTCTTTATACTATTTTTGCTTTGGCAATTTTTCTATTTTTTTAAAACACTCTTTTTCTAATACGGTTACTGGATTAAATTTGTCACTTTCCATATACCTCAACAGGCTGTATTTTAACTGCCTGGCGATTGGCCTATTGGCAATATTGGTATTGATATCCATTGTACAGAGCAATAACTTACCATTGCCAACCTTTGCTTCAACTATGCTGGCCATATTTCTATTTTTAAAAAAATTATCAATATTTCGCAGCACAATGGCCGAAGGCGCTAAACCAATACTATCGAGCTCCAACGTTGTTGATTTTTTGCAAAGGTCCCACCATTGCCAGTCTGTATGATTATCAGTAGGGAAGTTTTCAAAAGCAGGATGTTGCGGGTTGATCAACAAGCCCATCGTACCCGGCTGATTAGGAAAGTGAACCGGGCTCCAAAAAACCTGTACAAATTTACCTTCAACACCATTTATTTTTTCTTTAACTGGATTTAACAACACCTTTTTCCCTTGTGCTAAAGCATCCGCAGCCTCCTGGTAATCGGCAGTAAAAATAACATCTCTAACTACTTGCTCCACTTTTTGAGGGTACACCCAGATATTCCAATTGTTGCTGTATAGCGTATTTTCAATACTTACATGTACCGTTAATTTTTGTGCCCGATCTACTTTAGTCAAAACAGCATTAATCTCTCCTACAACGGAACTATTTCCCAGATTAATATTTGTACCGCTTATTTTACCCGATGCAATTTGCATATTGTTATCGCCTTTAATCTGCCAGATTATGTTTACATTTTTTAAGGGAGCCGCGCCAAAATTAGCCACCTCGATTTTAGCTTTAAAGGTTTCATCATTGGTGTAAGTTGCCTTTTCAAATCTGATCAGGGGCACAACTGGCGCACAGAATTTCCTAAAATCTTCTGGTTTAATTAAACCTTTACTTTCCCAAAATGCATCAAGGATACCTACCAGTGCAGTTCCTTGTCCCGGAAAATCGTGCAGGTCTAACAACTGAAATCCACTTACTCCTTTGGTTTTAAGCGCCCGTTCAATTTCTTCTTTGTAAAGGAGTACGGCCAGCTTCCCACTGGCATTTGTAAAATCACCAGCTAACGAAATCATTTTTTTCTTTTCCAGATCATCTTTAATGGCCATAAAGTTTAATGGAGCAAGTACACCGGTATATTTAGAGATTTCATTGATATTGGGATACACAGCATATTGTCCAATCTCATGGGTGATGAGTGGAACGGGCAAACTATCTACCGATGTAGTATAATCTTTGTTAAAAGAAGGTGCTTCAACGTCAAAAATTCCTTGTCCCCGTACCCATCCTTTTTTGGTTCGTTGCGTAATAAAATAATCATCAGCTGTTACCGGCCAATCGCCAAATCCCCGTTCAAAGGTATAGGAAGTAGTGGTATACATCCTCCGCTGGTCTTGCGCTTTTAATTTAACAACCTCATCACTTAACCATTTCATGTTGCCTTGCATTTCGTTGCCCATGCTCCAAAAACAGAACGATGGGTGGTTACCATAATACCGGATGATCCTACTGGCTTCCCTATCAAAAAAATCGTCAGCCAATTTATCGGTTCCTATTTTAAGCGACCATGCGGGTAATTCGATCTGCAGGTAAAAGCCCATTTCATCAGCCGCACTAAAAGCTGCTTCAGGTGGGCACCAGCTATGAAAACGGAGATGGTTTAAGCCATATGCCTTTGCGCTTTCGAAAACTTTTTTCCACCCTGCTTTTTCCATTGGCGGATACCCGGTTAATGGAAAAATATTGCATTCTAAGGTTCCCCTTAAAAACAAAGGCCGATCATTGATGAGCAGTTGTGAGCCCTTACTACGCAATGTTCTAAAAGCAAAATTGGCACTTGTGCTATGTATTGTAGAGCCATATTTTACCGTTGCATTTAGCTTATATAATGATGGATTAAATTCATCCCATTTTTTAATGGCCGATCGAATGGCCATATAATTCACCACCGTATTTATACCAGGTTTCAGCAATACCGGAACAGGTGCATTTTTAAACTTCACCTGATTACTTATGGTTAAATGAAGTGCTGAAGTAATTTTTTTACCAGACTTATTCTCAATCTCGCTGACAACTTTTATCCGTTTTAATTTTTCTTCAGTAAAAACCTGTACATTTTTAATATAAATGCTTGGCCGGGAAATCAGCTGTAGCTTCCCGATTACACCATTCCAGATAATCTGTGTTTCGGCTGAATAGGCATGTCCATCGCCAATATCGAATTTCTTACTGTTATCGATCCTAATGGTAATGGTATGTTTTCCTGGTTTCAAAAAAGCTGATAAATCAAACTCATGTGGTGCACTAAGACTTTCACCCTGTACATTCACGCTTTTCCCATCAATCCATACATCCGTTTGCCAGATTACTCTTTCTAACAGCAGTGATATTTGTTTGTTATTCCAGGATACAGGAATATTTACTTCTTTTTGGTACCAAGCTGCCCCAACATATGAAAATTTACGCCACAAATGCAACATTACAGCGCGCTTAAGCTCAGGTTTCAATTGTAGGGGATTTCCTAAACCGGCATCATCAGTAGTACCGGGCAATTGTATTTTTTGTTGAAAAAATGGAGCAGGCTTGCTGTACCATTTTTCCTGTTCCCCTACTTTAAGAGAATCCATTCGGAACAACCAGGTTCCGGCAAGATCTATTTGCGCTTCGTCAATTGCAGTTTTGTTTTTGCCTTGTCCAACCACGCCTGAGATGAGGAGAAGTTGAAAAAAACAGGCAAACCATAATTTCTTCATCTAAAAATATATTTAGTAATTGGTTCTTTAGTTATATCATGAGCAACTAATCTTCTGGTACCACGACCAGTTGATCTATTTCAATACTGGCGCCACCTTCGGCAGTTACGTTTATATTTAACTTTCCATCGTTAGTATCTTCCCTCATCATAAATACTTTTATCCATTTGCCCGCAGCTGGTATTTCACCAATGGCCAATTCCCTACCCTCTAAAGAAACGATACCGGATGTTTTTGAAGCATTTGGGTTGGTGAAATGCAGGTAGATGTACCCTTTTATTCCATTTGGCGGAGCAATATTAATATTCATCCGTCTTGACGACCAGCCGCCCTTTTCATTCTCTTTCGAAACCTTAGCGCCACTTACTTCATACGTAAAGCCTTTGTTTACCACAACTTCATCCAGCGTATTATTCCAGTCGCTTTTAGCTGTACCGGCTTTTTTCCCTGCATTTAAATAAAGAATGGCATTTTTAAACTGATCGGGCAATAAACTCTGATTTTCTGCTGTCGGCACTTTTGCCAGGATGACCTTAAGTTTTTCAACTGGAAGTGCCTGGCCTGGATTAAACGCATTGCTCTGCATATAATTCGTTAAACTATACCTGAGTTGCTGTAAATAGGCATTTTCTTTTTTGGTTAAATCGTAACCACAAACCAGCAGTTTACCTGTGCCTACTTTGGTTTCGAATATACTGCCCAGCTTTTTATTGTAATGAAAATCGGAAACGGGCTGTACCAATGGCTTAAAGGCTTCAGGCATTGCCGATAGATCGAAGTATTTTGCACCACTACCCGCTTTATACCATTGCCAACTGGCAAAACCATCAGTTGGGAAATTTTTAAAGGCTTCACTTTGGGTATTAATCAGTGAACCTAAAGTTTCATTTCCCTGTCCAGGGAAAAAACTACTCGACCAAAAAAGTGGGGTAAAAGAAACTGGCTTAGCTGTATTTTTGGTACCCAGTTTGCTGGCCAGAAGTAATACTTTACCACCATTATTTAAAACACTATCAACTTTATTATCCCATTCGGAAGCTACATAAACTGCATTATGACCTATGATTTCAGGCGTTTTTGGGAATACATACAAAGGCCATGAATTGCGGTATTCTGTGCCCGCAAGCTGCAGGCTGAATGTATATTTTTTTGCTTGCGCAGGAAAGCTGTTACAGGCGATGGTCAACTGTCCGGCCGCGGTTAATGTTCCCTGTGGAAAACGGTCTGTTGAAGCTGTACCACTTTTAATTACATGTCCACCATCATCCGTTAATTGCCAGTTCAGTTTTGCACCAATATCTTGTTTGAAATAATTGGCCACCTCCATTGATAATTTGATGGTATCGCTTTCCGTAAATGTAAAACTGTTAATGCGGATTAATGGTACAACGGCATTTGAATGTTGTCTGAATACCTTAGGATCGGCTATCCCCTTATCCTCCCAGAAAGCATCTAACCAACCGATTAAAGCTTCACCCTGTCCCTGGTAATCCTGCATGCTCAGCAGCTGAAAACCAGCACTCGATGGTGCAAGCAGTACATTCTCTATTAAATTTTTATATAACAATTGTTGCAAAGCGCCGCTGGCTTGATGAAAATCGGCATCCTGACCTACAATGCCATTTTTTTGCGCCATTTCTTTAAAGCCTTCGAGGTTACGTGCTTTTAAAACGCCTTTATATTTATCAATTTCTTTCCATTCGGGATAAACAGGATACTGCCCCACCTCGTGTGCAATGATCGGAATAGTAGCCTTGCCGTAATTCTTTTCTAAATCGGCATCGGTTTTATTGATGCTGTTACCATAAGTACCACCTACGCCGGGGATATTATGGGTAACCATATAATCGTCAACCGGGGTGATTTTTCTGGCCGTAGAAACAGCATATAAGCGACGTGGATCTTCTTGTTTTACTTTTTTAATCCATTCCTGCATTACTGTAAAATCAGAATTTCCGAGTTCATTACCAATACAGAAGAAAAGGAAAGATGGATGATTGCCATAAGTATCTACTATACGCTTCATTTCTTCCTGTACAAATTTATCGGCACTGGGATTTTTCCCTAAACCCTGCGGAAAACCTTTTGTGTCCATTTCCGGGCGGTCTGGATTGGGTTTAGACATCCACCAATCGATCCACAGGACTTCAGCCTGGATGTAAATACCCATTCTATCGGCAACCCTGAAGGCAGCTTCCGGCGGACACCAGGAGTGAAAACGGACCGTATTCAGGCCATAGTCTTTGTACTTTTGAAAAATCTTTTCCCAATCTTTATCATTGGTAGAGGGATAACCGGTTAGCGGAAAGTGTACACAATCCAAATTCCCCCTGATGTACGAAACTTTGTCGTTTACTAAAATTTTATGTGCCGTGGTGCTTAATTTTCTAAATCCGATTACATCAGTCCAGGATGCAGCCGAAATGCCATTTTTAATTTGCAGGGCAACCTGATATAAAGCAGGGTCAAATTCATCCCAGGCATTAACTCCTTTTAATTGATTAAGAACCATATCGTATTTCGCTTGGCCAGGCTTTGCCACTACCTGCTGTTGCTGCGTACGGATTACCTTCCCTGTTTTCTGATCTTTTAGGGTAGCTGTAAGGATGAGTGGCATTTTCTTTTGCAGCGAGTTGTTGATCAAGGCCTCTAACCGCAGGCTTTTTGCCGAAAGATCGGGATAAGTTTTAACTGTATGAATGGCAACATCTTCCTGTTTTTGCAGCTCGATACGGCCTACCACCCCATTCCAGATACTTTGCGTATATTCTGAATAGCCATGGCCTTTATCGCCAATATTATGAACCATATCATTATTGACACAGATGGTAATGGTATGTACACCTTTGCTTAGCCTACCCAAAGCATGTTGGTGTGCAATATATAATGGTGATAGGGCTGAAACCTCTTTGCCATCAACATATACTTTACTTTCCCATAAAACACGTTCTAAAAAAAGGTTAACCTTTTTATTGTTCCATGCCGCAGGAATGGTTATTTTTTTTTGATACCAGGCTGGTCCGACATATTTATGTGCACGGGTAAGTATTCCATAATCAGAACCTTTGGTAACCGTTCCATATCCAGCCTGATCGGTAGTACCGGGTAGTTGTATCGACTTTTGGAGTACTTTTTTTGACCAGTTTTGTTTGTAACCCAGACTATCGGGATCTAACTCAAAAGACCATTTACCGGCTAATGAAATGATATGCTGGGCGCTACTATTTAAGTGGAGAAAGATGAAAATTATAAAAATCAAAAACCCTTTTATATGAAAATATCTTTTCATTTTTTATCTGTTGTTTTTTATGGTTTTAAGCCATCATGAACATTTACCATTCCTTTTTGTGGACGATATGCTCATGATGCTTTGGTTTGTAATATAAGATCAGTTTTTAACTGAATTGGTGTGATTGGTTATTGCCCTTACACCCAGATGTCCGTTATCCAGCATCAATATTTCGTTTATACTTTGTTCTGCAAGGTTGTTTTCTTCCAGGCCAGTATATCCTAATGCGGCCATGTACAGGCAATGCACTTTGTTGCGTTTATTCAGGTCATCATCAAAAATCATCAGATCGGGTAAGGATACGGCAAAATAATCCAGCTTAATGTTGTCATCCATATGGCGTTTTCCATAATCGATTAAGCTATTAAACTTTTCATTTGCAGCAAGATTATCCTTCAGCTCACGGTAGGCCAATCCCTGGTAAAATATGGCATCGGGTTGTGCATCATTGTAAAATATAGCCGCAGTTGGCTCCATATCTCCTGCACTTGCACTGGTAAAATATGCTTCTGCATTTTTTTGATCACCTAAATTACGGTATGCTACGCCCAGCCAATAATCAATATCGTTTTCTCTGGTACCGTACAGCTTGCCTTCGCCCAAATTCTCAGGATATCCAGTTGCATCATTCAGTAATTTTATCGCCCCGGTATAATCGCCTTCTTTAATGGCCATTTTTGCTAAACCTACTTTTGCAAAAACATATTGTTTACTTACTTTACCTTCTCCACCTTCCCAAGGATGAAATTTACGGCTGGTTAATAATGCTAAGGCTTCATCTAAATCTCCGTTTAGATTTTTTAATGTGAGGTACTCCAGGTACAGGTCATCCCTGTTTAATAGGAGTGCTTTATATTTTTCCAGAAAAGTCAATCTGTAAGAAATGGAATAATTTAATCTTTTATGCAGCTGATCCAATTCCAACAATACCCTGGCGTCTGTGGGGTCGTTAAAAAATGCTTTCTCCATGAAAGACAATGCTTTCTCTTCATTGTTATCCCGATTATAATAAGCGATGCTTAAATTACGGTTTACTGAGGCAAAATCAGGATTTATACTTACCGACGCATTCCAGCAGTTTATGGCTTCTTTATATTGCCTTTTATCGTACCATAAATTGCCCAGATAATAAAATGCCTTATCATCCTGTGGATTTTCTTTGGTCACAAATTTTAAGATTTCAATATCCTCTAAGCGATTGGGAAATACTTTATCCGGCCCCAGTTCAAAGCCCATGGACAGATACTGATGAGCTTTTTCTTTATTACCTAATTTGGCGTTATAGTTGGCCAGGTAATAAAAGTATAAAGGTTGCTGTTCTTTATTTTCGCATAACAACAATAAAGCAATTGCTTCTTCATACCTGCCAGAGGTCGCATAATCGATGGCGATTTCAATGTAGCTATGTGCATTATCCCTTAATCTTTCTTTTAAAATCTCTACCCATTTCTGGCTTTCAGCAGGGTTTTGCTGATGGATTAAAGATAATTCATAGATAGACCCGAAATCAAAATGATCAATCGATAATGTTTCGGCAGCTAGTTTCGCCGCGTCGTCGAATCTATGTAATTTGCGTAACAGCAATGTTTTTAAGTGCCTTGCTTTAAAACCATGTGCATTTCGGATCAGGGCCCGATCTACCAATTGCAGGGCCTCATTCCAATTATTTCTAATGGTTTCTATTTTGGCTAACTGCAGATAAGCGTTGTCTTGCTGTGCTACATTCCAGGCTGCCTTGTAAAACTTATCATAAGCATCGTTAAGCTTATCCTGATATAACAGGCTCAATCCTAAATGATATAAGGGTTCACCATCGTAAGGATTTGGATTATGCCTGGTTAAGGTGTTAACTGCACTTTGAAAATACTTTTCAGAAACGGCAAATTGCCCTCTTCTAAAATAATATAAGCCTAATGCATTGTTATTTCTGATATCGGTATCATCCCGTTTCAGCGCTTCTTCATAATAGTCCTTGGCCGAATAGGTGGCGTGTCTGTACTGCTCTAAATGAAGTCCGGCCATGTAAAGTTCTTCATTCGTTTTCATCGCCTTAGGCGCCACTAAGGGTTTGGCTGCTTCTGGCGAAACATCTACATCCTTTACCGCTATTGGCGAATAAACCACTAATTTTTCCCCTGCCGAATTACTGACCATCAATTCTATATTTTGTTCAACATAGTTTTCGGGCAGTTTAATGGTGGTTTCGAAAGCTTTAAGTGGTGATAGGTTCTCCTGGCTGCTAAAAAGGATTTGTCCTTTTAACTTCAAGGTAATATTGGCCTGATCCTGAATGGCTGTAGCATAAACTTTAACATTTGCGGTGTCGCCGTTAAATGTTAAGTTAACTAAGGCATCTTTTGTAGCATTTTTAACGTAACCGATTTCTTTGTAAGGCAGAAAATATTGGGTAAAAGTTATTTCCTGATTGGGCATAATCCACGAAAAATCTGGCTGATTATCGGTATAAACACCTGTCATTATTTCGATATAGGGCCCATCTTCGTCCGTTAAATGTTTATCCCACATTTGCCCAAAGTTACCAGATCCCCAGGTCCACTGTTTTTTACCCGGCGAAATATGGTGATTGGCAATGTGTAAAATTCCTGCTTGTTTTTGATGGTGATAGCCACCAACAAAATCGAAATCAGAACCTACGGCCATAAATGAGGTAGGCACAGGTATATTTTTGTACCATGAAATATCGGTACCTGGTGCATAATCCTTTTTATAATAAGTCCCCTTAGCTATCGGAAAAAGTGAGACATCTCTTTTTCCATGATCGTAAACGGCTGTTACATCCGGTGGAAAAACAGATTGATAATGTTCATCTACTGCAACCGCCGGATTTGCCCACCACAAAAAGGTTTGCGGTAATGCCGTTCTGTTATAAAGTTTACCTGTAATTTCGAGGTAAGCACTTTCAGGATACAATTTGAAACCAGCCATCCCCTTGGTATGGAACATTTTTTCAATTTCACTTACCCAAACGGTTTTGCTCCCGTCGGCGTGTGCTTCAATCGTAAAATCTATGGGATCGAAAGTGCTGGGACGGTGATGCTGGGGCCAGTTAAACTCTATTCCTCCCGATATCCAGGGGCCAGTTAAACCCACAAGCGCTGGTTTTATAACCTGGTTGTAATAAACAAAATGATAATCATTTGTTTTATCGTAGGCCATCTGAATGCGTCCACCCAGTTCTGGCAAAATCATGATTTTAATAAAATCGTTTTCCAGAAAAACAGCAAGATATTCCTGATCTACCTTTTCATCATATACCTGGTCTATTACAGCGTGAGGATAAACCGTGCCGCTACTTCCCTGATAAATTCTCTTTTCAAGAAACATTGGATTCTTGTCTGGCCCGCTCGTTTTATAGGTAGGGATAATTACTTTTTCTTCCCAGGCTTTTACTTCCATATTGTATATAAAGTGTTAATCGTAAATAGTAATGTTATTGCATTGCAGGTTTAATCTGCATGGTTTGTTGAGTGCGGTAATTATTTTATAGTAAACCAGGTTTAATGTACCATCTGTATATCTTCGATTTCTTCGAGGGTTTTTCCTTTGGTTTCTTTAACAAATTTCCAGATCCCAATACAGCCTAAAGTGCAGATTGCTGCATAGATGTAAAAAATACTTTCTTTGAGCCAATCGAATAAAATTGGAAAGGTAAATACAAGCACAAAATATGCACCCCATAAACACAGTATAGCCCAGGTAGTGGCTTTTACACGCACTTTGTTTGGAAATATCTCCGAAATGAGCACCCAGGTAACCGGTGCCAGCGAAACCGCATAAACGCCGATGGCACTCAATAAAAACCAGGAAACCATGGTAGAGCCAGATGCCAACAACTGAGAGATGAGCACATACAAAACGGCCAAACCACCTGCCCCGATCAGCATTAATGGTTTTCTTCCTATTTTATCGACTAAAAACATGGCCGAAATCGTGAATATCACATTTACCGCTCCAATAAACACTGTTTGTAAAAGCTGGTCATCCTGCGAGGTACCTATGCTTTCAAACAATTTAGGTGCGTAATTAAAAACGGTATTAATGCCACAGAACTGCTGAAAAATAGCCAGACCGATACCGATCATCACTGCAGGGAAATACATTTTATTGAATATACTTGCGTGCTCCACATTGAATTTGCGTTGCAAGGTTTGCTCTATATTTTTTAAAGCATCGGCAGCAAATTCATGATTCCCGATCTTATTTAAAACTTTAAGTGCTTTTTCGTTTTTACCTTTTTGTACTAGCCACCTCGGACTTTCAGGGAGTATTGAAATGCCTATAAGGAAGATACCTGATGGGATTGCCCCAAGCCCAAACATCCAGCGCCAGGCATCGTCGCCAGTATTTCTTAACGTATAATTGATCAGGTTCGTAATCAATATCCCCAATACAATCGTTAACTGATTAATGGCAACCAGTCGCCCTCTAAATTTTGGAGGTGCCAATTCGGCGATATACATGGGCGATAACATGGATGCCATGCCAACCCCTATGCCGGAAAAAAACCTGGAAACAATAAAAAAATCACGGTTTGGCGCCATAGCCATCGCTAAGGACGAAGCTAAAAACACAAATGCTGCAATCATTAACCCCGGCTTACGTCCATACGCATCAGACACATAACCGGCAATCAGACAGCCTACCATTGCGCCTAAAGCTAAACTGCCGGTTGCAAAACCTTCCCAGTAAGGGGTAAGCTGAAATTGTTTCTCTAAAAAGGGTAAACTGCCTGATATTACGGCGAAATCGAAGCCGAATAAATAACCCCCGCCTGCCGCAAGTAAGGAGATGAAAGTGATGTAAGCCGTATTAAATTTGCTTTGAGACATTGTGTGCATATATTTGGTTATTGATAAATACAAAACATACACAAACATCAGTATACCGCGGTAACATTTCAATGCACGGATTGAGGATAATAATGGATTTTCTTACTTTCTTGTAAAAAAATAGAATGATAAAAAAAAATGATGGTTTTGAGGGGCAAAAGGCCGTAATAGTGCCAAAAAAAATACTATCCAAAACTTGCGCAAGCAATAGTGTAATCAACAGCATGTGCGTAAACAGTATAGGTTATTACCCTAAAGCACGTTTTCATTACCGAAAAAGGGCAAATGGCACAAATGAACATATTCTTATTTACTGTACAGAAGGGCGGGGAACGGTTAAAATAGACAAAAAAGTTTATGAGATAGAACCCAATAATTTTTTCATCATCCCTAAAGGTACCGAACATGTTTATGGTACCGTTGGAAATAATCCATGGACTATTTATTGGGCACACTTTACCGGCCAAAATGCCGATTCTATCGTAAATGACATCAGTTTACGGCTAAATAACGGTAAAGAATTTATCCATTATTCTGAAAAAAGAATAGCACTATTCGACACGATATACCATCAGCTTGAGCGTGGTTACAGTGTTGAAAACATGGAGTATTCCAGCCTTTGCTTCTATCACTTTTTAGGAAGCTTTGCCTACCAAAATAAGTTCGATATCGACAAAACTAACCAGGATCTGGGTATTGTAAACAGAGCGATTGATTATATGACGAATAATATTCAGCAAACATTATCATTAACGCAGATGGCCACTGATTTAAATATTTCTGCTTCTCATTTATCTTTTTTGTTTAAGCAAAAAACAGGGTATCCGCCTATGGAATATGTAAATCACCTTAAACTCCAAAAAGCCTGTCAGTATTTGATGTTTACCCCTATGCGCATAAAAGAGATCACAACAGAAATTGGCATGAGTGATCCGTTTTATTTTTCCCGCTTTTTTAAACGTCAAATGGGGATGTCGCCTAAAGCATATAGAAATAAAAGGAAAAAATAAAGAGGTATAATTTTTTTGCAAAGGTTGCTTTCCCGAACATTCGGGATTCCTCCTCGCAATGACGACCTTTTTTTGGGATCTGTCACAATAGCTTGCCGAAGGACCTGTTTTAAATATCTTAAAGGGCGTTTCGGCAAGCTTAATGTGACAAATTCGAAGTGAATTACCAATAGCTCATTTTATTTCATGGCCAGTTGCTGATCATCGGCGTCGGCCATTTCTTTATAGAAAGCCTTAAACTGATCGATCTTATCTAAAGGAACATAATCTTTCTTTAGTGCAAAAGTCCGTTTTAAAACAAGTTTATTCCCTTGCTGTACGCTTTCGAGTTTAAAATCAACAAAATCATTACTCAGTTGAACAGCTTTAAAAGGCTGAACCATCGCTTTTCCGGTTGGAAGTTCTAATGATAATTCCTGATTAGACTCATCTACACCAAAAAGCTGGGTAAGATCGATACCAAATTTCCGTGGCGCAACCACCTGTAAGGCTGTTGCATAAGACTTGTTTGACCATGGAATAGAGAATATCGACATGCCCGCTACACTTTTACTGACGTTGAGCAACTTATATGAACAGGCTGTTCCAACAGTATCTGAACTCGATTTTGAAGTATTGAGGTTGGTAAAAGTAAGGTTATAAATCTCGTTTTCAGGATAAATACTGGTTAGATCCTCTTTCATTTTCTTAATTTGATCTGCACTGCTCAAATCGTTAAAAACACTTCTGATATAGCTAGACATTGATCCAGTATTCCAATTGGTTTCTTTAACCGTCATGTCGGCATTTTCCAGTTTAACCTCGGTTTTGTAGCCCATCATATTTCTTCCTCTTATACCAGGATTAAACTTGGTCAACGCCGTGCTTGTTTTATTAATTTCGAGGATATTAGAACCCAAAAATGTATTGCTGAAAGTATTAAAAGGCAAGGTTCCCGAAGTAAGCTCAACCCAGTAATCTTTCCCTCCGATGGTAGATTTGGCAATACAGTGGTTAAATTCAATACTAGGCAACAATAATGTATTTTGTCCGCGATCTCTGGTATTGGCTAAAGCCAGCGTTGCTGTAATTCCAGCCTCCTTACACATACTCACAAATAGCGTAGATACATCTTTGCAATCGCCAATTCTGGTGTTAATAACCGTTGATGGATTTTGAGGAATAATACCACTTTGCCTGAACGATACTGAACTGTATGCGATGTTGGTAATGATGTAATTATAAATCATCTTGATTTTGGTTAAATCATCCAAATTACTTTTACCGGCAAACAAATCGTTTACTACTGTTTTTATTTCATAACTGCTCCGCGCTTTAGCCGATGCAATATTGTCGTACCAATCTGCAATAAATTTCCAGTCGGGTATAGATGATAAATAAAGCATATTGGTTACATCATCCATTGGAGGCATTTTATCTTCATACCTCAAAGCTTCCTGTTTATTCTTTTCCCATACATACAGGTCAAACTCATCTTTCGCTGTTTTAACCGGCGCAATATCCTGTTGTGAAAACACATATTTAAAGGCTTTATCACGGTGGATTAACAATGAATATTTAATGTTAAGGTTATCTAAACCATCGCTAAAATAGAAAGAGTCCCAGAAGTGTGTAGACATTGCCCCGACATGGAAATTTTCGATTTTGTAACGGATATTAATCACATCGCCAATTTCGAGGTTTGTAAACACCAATTCGTTATTATTGGTTTCGGCAGGAACTTTTATTCCGTTTGCTTTTATCACCTCCGCTATTTCTACAGCATAATTCTGATCGTTGTTGTATGAAATCGAATATTCTTTAAAGCTTTCCAGTCCTTTTTGGGTTAATATTTTTGCTGTAAAAAAGTGCTTCTCTTCCGATCCGCCATTTTCATATACAACTTTCTGCACTTCATTATTTAAAACGACAACCTGCCCATCGGGATATTCGGTTTTAGACGGCGCCTTGCTCACCAGGCTTTTAACATCGGGTTTGTCGAAATAATCGAATACGGCTTTTTTATCCTGAAGTGTTCTTAACAACTGGATAACCGTGTAATTATTAGGGTTGATTTGTAAGCTCTTTTCGTATGCTTTAACACTTTTCTCCTTCTGTTTATTTGCATTGTAGAGCGTACCTAACTGAGAATATACAAATGCATTGTTAGGATCAATTTCGAGTACTTTTAAATATAATTTTTCAGCCTCATCGTATTGTTGCAACTGATAATAAATACCTGCAAGGTCGGTGTAGATTGCAAATCCGATCGGATCGTTCGCTAATTCCTTTTTGTAAATATCAATACCGGCATCGGTTTCTCCTTTATCCAAATGTAACTTTGCTACATATTTAGCGGCCTTGTAATCGTTATTCTCATCAATATATTTCTGCAAAATATCAATCGCTTTAGGGTTCTTCCTGATCTGCACTTCAATCAGGTATTTTAAATTGACAATATCAGCTGAACTTAAATATTGAGGATAAATTTTCTCCACCAGGGCTATAATTTCAGGTTGCTTTTTCTCCTGACCGAGTATATTGAGTTTTTTCAGCAGCACAGCTTCATCCTCTCCGTAAATTTTCTCCAGTTTAGCAAGAACTTCCTTTGCACGCACATAATCATTCTGTTGAAAGTGCTCCGTGTATACGAGTTCTAAAGCCAAAGAACATTCCGGATCGTGTGTTTTAATTTCTTCCCTGAGTGTTTCAATACCTGTTCTGTTATCGGCTTTAACAAACAGTTCTATCATCATCAGGTTGAGATAGGTGCTTTCGGGAAAACGTTTTTTAAGTTTCTCGAGAATCAACCTTGCATCGAACACATTTCCCAAACGCAAATAAAGCTTGGCCATCATTAACTGATTTAAATAGCTTTGTGGTTTTGCTTTTAGGGCATCTTCGAAATATTTAAAGCCAACTGGTTTTAGCTGCGCAGGAACCGGACTTGTTTCTTTTGAATATGCCTGCGGCGTGCTCGTAGTAGACAGATTGTTTAATGGCGTTCCGTTGGCATCAGTTAACCGCAGCATAAAATTCGATCGGCCAGCATAACTCTCGCCTATCTGCACCAAAACGCGGTTGTAGCCTTGGTTTAATTTAACCGGTACGATGTAGGCATCAAGGTCGTTATTTCTTTCTTCAGACTCACTGATTAAAAGCTGATCGTTTACCCAAACCTTTACCGATCCGGATACGCCAATTCTTAATTGTGCGGTGGTACTTGCGGGTGCATTAACAAAAGTTTGGGCAAACTGTAATGCATTTTCGTAAGTGTTATAATAGGTAAAATCGAACCATTTATCATGTCTTACATAAGGCACTGTTCTCCAGCTAAATTTGCGGTTCTTTTTACCGGTAAAAACATAATTAAGTTCTGGGTGGGCTAAAATATCATCATAAGGTTTATCGAAACCACTGGTCGAAATATTTTCATATTCGCCCGTGATTAACCAATTTTCGATTTCGCCTATTTTATTGAAATACTGATCGGCTTCGGTGTATTGTTTTTTTTCTTCGAAATGCGAACCTAATGATGCATAGGCCAATGCATTAATGGTACCATCAACATCTTTTCTTGTCGCCAGTTTTTTATAAAACTCCAATTGCTCCGCCGTTTTTATCCTCGAAGCATTATTAGGCAAATCGCTCCAAAGTGCAACAAGGTATGACTGCGGGTTTTTAGAAGTATTGGATAATTTATTTAGGTAGTTAAAACCTTCATTGGCCGGCCGATCCATTTCTGTCATCATAGATAGCGCAACATTCGCTTCATCAGAAAATGCGGGTTTAAGTGCTGCCTTAGTGAAAAAATCGCGTGCTGCTGTCCGGTTGTTTTTAAAAAAATATTCCCAACCTGGGTTCAAATTTGTTTGTGCCTGAATAGACGAAGAAACAAGAATTGAGAGAATTAATAGTTTAAATTTCATTTTGTAATTATATAAAAAAAACAAATCTGAATCAAAGCAATTTAGATTAAAAATAAGTGAGAAATACCCACGCACATACTGCGTTAATGTCTGTGCAATATTTTTTAACTTAGATGATCAGAGTAAAAAATTGCTGTAATGGAAAAAACAGAAAACAGATCGATGCAGATTAAGGGAGCTTTCAAAGCAAATATTCAATTGCTTTGGGAGGTTTGGACTAACCCCGATCACCTTAAAAACTGGTGGGGACCAAAAGGCTTCAGTGCGACCATCCATAAAATGGATTTGCAGGCGGGCGGTGAATGGAAACTGACTTTACATGGGCCTGATGATAAAGACTATGCCAACCGCAGTATTTTTAAAGAGATTATTCCACTTAAAAAAATTGTGTTCGAACACTTTAACCCACATTTCTTTACAACAGTTCTTTTTGAAGCACAGGGTGAAGATAGCCGGATAGACTGGACAATGTTATTCGATACCGCGGAGATGCGCGAAACGATAGTTAAAGTGCATAAAGCGGAGGAGGGGTTAAAGGAAAATATGGATAGACTTGGGGAGTACCTTTTGAACTATCAACCGATTAGGTCTGGTTCCTTAAAAACTAACCAAGTCTTTCCATAAGATGTTCTATTTCTGAATTCGCTAAACACATAGATGCTGAAACAAGTTCAGCAGGACGATCGTAGTAGTAGAAATAGTGCAAGAATTTTATTTTAGGCGGATCATTTCACCAGTTTTCACCGATTCATCACAGGCAAAAGCAATCTTCAGGCTGTTTACAGCGTCGTCAGTGGCATTGGTTAAATCGATACCTTCCGTAATTGCTTTTAAGAAATACCTTTGTTCACGGTTGCACAATTCCTGATGATCGGGTTCATCAGTAAGGTCTACCCAATTATCGGCTTTGCTGAATTCGTCATGTTCGTCTAAATCGGCATGATGTATTTTAATCGATTCGGTTTTGGTATGTGCATCAATGTTATCAGAGTTTCCTGCGGCACCTGCTTTTTTAGCCGTGATGGAAACTGATCCCTTCGGGCCAAAAACATCTTTAATAAAAAAAGCATTATCGCTTACCATCGGGCCCCAGCCAGCTTCGTACCATCCGACAGAACCATCTTCAAAACGGATCTGCAATTGGCCATAATTGTAATTCCATTCCGGTATATCGTTAGTCAGTCTTGCTCCAATGGCACTCACCTGTACAGGTTTCGATCGGGTCATCTGGCACATGATATCGATGTAATGTACGGCACAGTCTACAATGGGACTTAAACTCTTCATCAGGTTACGATGTACCGTCCATTTAGGTCCATGGCTCTGTTGGTTCAGATTCATGCGCATTACTAAAGGTTTTCCCATTTCCTGAGCCAGCTCAGTAAATTTTTCCCAGGATGGATGGTAGCGGAGAATATATCCTACGAGCAACTTTTTGTTTGCTTTTTTTGCGGCTTCTGCTACCTTTATTGCACCTGCTACACTATCAGCCAATGGTTTTTCGATAAACACATGACAACCGCTTTCGAAAGATTTGATAGCATAAGCTTCGTGTGTATCGGGATAGGTAGAGATGCAAACGGCATCGGGCTTGGTTATTTCGAGCGCCTCGTAAAAATCAGTATACAAATCATATTGCCCACCTAATTTTTCATTAAGTTTTTCTTTGCTTTTACCCGTCGAAACCAAGCCGCATATTTCAAAACCTGGTAAGGTATGATAAGCCGTGGCATGGGAAGCACCCATATTGCCACAGCCTACCACTAATACTTTTAAATTCTTATTTCCTGTTGACATACAGTTAAAGTTGTACCGTTTTAAGGTTGAACGCTTCAAAGTTGAAAGTAATAGCTTTCAAAATTAAACGCCTAAAGTCCAACCTTTGCGGTATTCGCGTTTCACAAACTGGTTTACCTCATCAAAATTGGTCACCTTCATGTTTACTTTATCCCAAAGCATTTTGATATCTCGGCCCGGATAACTGATTTTACCTGCTGCATCTCTGCGCTGTACATCTGTTCCTCTAATGGCCAGATTGGCAATCAATAAAGTTTCAGTAAGTGGTCCGGCGATTTCAAATGGCGAACTTAGTTCCATTTTTCCATAACCGGCAATGGCAGCTTCGGCAAATTGAGTATAGTGGCCTTCTTCCTGATTAGTGATACGTGGAATAGTAATTTTCGTTTTATCTGATTCGTTGCGCGACAGTGGCAGTAACTTTGGATTTTTGCCATAGGTTTCGCAGATCATTTTACCTTTGGTACCGATAAAAAGCACACCGTTATCGCCAAAACTTTCATTAGGACCTAATTCTTCCGGACGCTCGGGCTTGATTCCACCGTCCATCCAATGCACCTGAACCTCGTGTTTGGTTTTTGGCGTTTTGGCAAAAGTTAAAATAACGTGGCTTGATGGCGGACAACTTTCCGGTAAATAGGCGCGTTTAAATTCATCTACATACACGCTGCCCACGCTGCATTCTACACTGATAGGCGTATCTAAACCCAATACCCTAAAAGGAGGCTCTACCAGATGACAGCCCATATCGCCAATGGCACCGGTACCATAATCCCACCAGCCCCTCCAGTTAAAGGGAACCAGTTTATTTACATATTCTTTGTATGGTGCACTACCTAACCACAAATCCCAATCGAGTTCTTTTGGTATTTCGGCCTTGCCTGTTGGCCATGAAATACCCTGCGGCCATACAGGCCGGTTAGTCCAGCAGTAAACGGTATGTACTTTACCTATCCTGCCTGCATCGTACCATTCCTGAAGTCTTCTTACCCCATCTCCTGAAGCACCTTGATTACCCATCTGCGTAACCACTTTATAGCGGTTTGCCGCTTCGGTTAACATCCTGGCTTCATAAATATCGTGCGTTAAAGGTTTTTGAACATATACGTGTTTGCCTAACTGCATGGCAGCCATGGCAATTTGCGCATGGGTATGATCGGGTGTGGATACCGTTACAGCATCAATGTTTTTGCCTTCTTTATCCAATAACTCACGGTAATCTTTATAGTATTTTGCCTTTGGGAAGTTTTTTAAAGAATTTGCCGCCCTTCTATCGTCTACATCGCATAAAAAAGCAACATCAGTTTTCCCTCCCCTAACAATACTGGCAATATCACTCTCTCCTTTGCCACCTGCGCCTATACCAGCCAATTGCAAACGATCGCTTGGTGCCAGAAAACCCGGCCCACCCAACACATGGCGGGGTACGATCATAAATCCAGCGGCGGCAAGTGCTGTTGTTTTAATAAAGTTTCTTCTCGAATTTTCGGTTTTCGAATTTGCCTTATCTTCTATCATTATTAACTTGTTATGATGCTAATTTAACTTATTTCTTTTTACCCGCAGCTTTTACATCTGTTTCTTTCTGATCTGTCGCTTTCTTGCTCAGGTCTTTAATCCTGATGTTACGGAACTGCACAGGAGAACCATGGCCCAGGAAGCCGATATGCCCACTTTCACGTGATAAACCCGGGTGTTCTTTATGGTCTGGTGTTCCGTTTTTCTTAAAGGGTTCGATATCGCCATCTAAAATTACGGTGCCGTTTAAGATCACTTTAATTTTCGATCCTTTTGCAATTACCTCTTCGTAGTTCCACTCGCCTGTAGGTTTTAAAAATCCTCTTTTGGCCGGGATAGTACCATAAACCGAACCATGGTACTGGTACACTTTCAGGTCTTTATAAATTGGCGCATCGTTATCCAGTATCTGCAATTCCATCCCCACATAAGCTGCATCGCCTTCTAATGGCGCTCTGATTCCTAAACCGTTGTTTGCACCCGGGGTTAACTGAAATTCGAAACGGTAAACGAAATCGCTGAATTCTTCTTTAGTGAATAAGTTACCACCTGATCCTTTGCCTGGTTTAGGTCGGATGGCGATATTTCCATCTTCAATTACATAATCGGTGGTATTACCGGTCCAGCTATGCATGTTGGTTCCATCGAATAATACTTTGTATCCTTCTTTTTTCTCTTGTGCACTCAGCTCAAAAGGTTTTGGACGGGGAATTTCTTTGATGTAGATATCACGGTAAGCTACTGGCGATCCATGTGCCTGTAATTCAATCTGTTCTTCTGCAAAGATTGGCAAACTTCTGTTCCAGTAATTTTCTAAAATTACATTGTCGGTAACCAATTGTCCGTTCAGATAAACGGTAACGCGGTCGCCTTTCATTAAAATTCTGAAGGTATTCCACTCGTCTAACTTATTATCGGCTACTTTAAGTGGCTTACTTTCGTTAGTCTGGTTATTATACAAACCACCGGAACCTACCTGAGCACCCACTTTTGTGCGGGCAAGATCCCAGATTTGTACCTGTGGTGTACCGCGCAGGTAAATGCCCGCATCGCCTTCTCCTTTTTTATCGTCGATGATTTTCCAATCTACCAGCATTTCAAAATCGCCGTACTTTTTAACAGTAGCCAGGTTATTGCCATGACTCTGAAACTGCAGTTCACCGTTAATTACTTTCCAGCTTTCTTTTGCTTCGGCATCAGCTTTTGTTTGTGCTTCGGCCAAAGTTTTTTCATCCATTTTAGATCTTTTGATCGGATCGGCCACAAGTCCTTTCCAACCCGATAAATCTTTGCCGTTAAAAACCTGAACAAAGCCTTCGCCGGCTTTCATTTCAGAAATATACTTACGCATACCCTCTTTCTGATAACCCGCATCACCTCCGGTAATTACAGCAATGGTTTTATTTAACAGGCCTTTTACAATGTCGCCATTGTAGGTTCCGGCCATGGTAATGTTCATCACCGCATTGGCCGCAGCCTGTTGTAAAGTAGCATTATCTAAATACTGACCTGCAAATACGATGGCATTAAAACATTTAGCCTGTTCGGTATCTTTAAGGATCTGCTGTTGTTGTGCAGGGGTTTTGGCCACTGCCATTGCGTTGCGTAAGAGTAGTAAACGCTGTTCGGCAGGATACTTTGTATTCCTTACCAAAGTTAAGTAACCCACAATCGCCTGGTTCAAAAAGTCTGGATTGGTCGTCGTACGGGCAATGTTAATCAATGCATCCGTAGAGCCTGCATCCGACCATGAAGAAAGCGCTTCGATTGCAGCTTTTTTAGTCGCATCGTCGCCTGTGGCATAAGCTTCTGATACTGACTTTAACGACGTCTGCCCACCTAGGCTACCCAGCACCTTATAAAACAGCACTTTTTTATCAGCAGGTGTATTACCCATTTGCTGAAGGATAGCATTGGTTTGCGACTCTTTATCCGCTGATCCTTTTACCGAAGCGATAATGGCATCTTGTACAGCAGTTAGTTCTGTGGCATCGGTGGTTTTATTTAAAAGATCAAATAATTGTGCTTTATTTTCCGCTGCTGCAACATCTTTTAAAGAAAGAAATGCTGCCTTTCTCACTTCAGGTTTTTTACTGTTTAATGCAGCATAAATTACTTCAGTTTGGCTTGTGGCTGCACGGGCAGCTAATATATTAATCAAAGCAACCTGAACTTCTGGTTTAGCTTTCGGAAGATAAGCGCCAACTTTAGTGGCTACGCTTTCGCCTTTTATTCTTAAAATACCATTAGCAATGCCAGCAATATCTGCAGCATCTCCTTTGCCCATTAACTTCAACAGGTCGTCTATAACCTCTTCCTGGCCTAGTTTTACGGCTGTATTAATTGCAGTCAGTTTTACCTGTTGATCGTCGCTTTTAATTAGTTTGAGTACGGCCGGCAATGCAGATTTTGCTTTACTATTCGCCAGCATATCTAAAATAGAAACCTGAGTTGGGGCATCCACCTTTTTTAACTGGCTTACCCAGGCTGCACTATTGGTATCATTTACACCATCAGCAGCAAATTTAACCGCAGCTGCACGATATTCGAACTGTTTATCAGCCATGGCAGCTAACAAAACCTGCTGATCACTTTGTGCTGCCGAAAGTAATTTTAAGGCCGCAATGCGTTCATTTACCTGATCATCAGCTGTTGCTTTTTCTAATATGGTTTTAGCTATCGTTTCTGCTCCGCTTTTATCTGTTGCCAGGGTCTTTTGTGCAAACACCAATAATGCTGCAACCGCATTGGTTTGGTCGTATTTATAACCTGCTTGTTCAGCAGCTTTTACCAAAATTTCTTTAGCAGATGCATCACCAATATTGGCCAAAGCATACAAACTTACTTTGGTTAATGCTTTATCTGTTCCGGTAGCCAATGGCGCAATAGCGGTTGATGCTGTTTTAGCATTAGTATGCCCCAATGCTTCTACAATAGCAATTTTGGCCTGACCGTTGGCTTTACTCAAGCCACTAATTAATGCATTTGTAGCAGAGGCCGTACCAATTTTGGCTAGTGCTCTAGATGCTTCATCTGCCAATTGCTCGTCAGTTAAATAATCTGTTAAGCAAGATACCGCAGCATCATTTCCTACTAAATCGAACTGACTGATGATAAATGCTTTATTCTGTTTATCGGATAGTTTAGCCAGCGATTTGCAATAGGCACTAACAGCCATAGTCCTTAAGTTCTGTTGGCCATTTTTTGTAGCGTAGGCCGTAAAACCGCCTACGGCGTACTCAATAAGCGCGTTATTTCCTTTTGCTGAAGCGGTTAAACCACTAATTAAGGTTACGTATCCTTCCTCACCTAAATCGGCCACTTCTTTCATGTTACGTTCCAGCTGGGCAGCATCTCTGGCTGGTAATTGAGCCAGTAAATCGGCAATACGTGTGGTGGTCGTTCTTTCGTCTTTTTTATCCTGGGCCAGGGCTTTTACCGTAAATAATGCATTGGAAAGCATTACAATGGCTAACAGCACCAATAATATTTTTTTATTCATGATCGTCGTATTTTGGGATGTTTTAAATAGAAAATGGTGCACGCATTACGGGATTAATCAATCTGTTAGCCGCCTCATCATCTACGAATTCTTGCTTAACCGGGTCGAATTTTAACGATCTTCCCAATCTTAGGGCAGCCAAACCAATATTTACAATGTTGCATGAACGGTGTCCGTTCTCTTCATTTAAAGCGAATTTTTTTCTGGTTCTTACCGATTCTGAAAATTCTACAATCTCCGGATCAGGATCAGGGAATTGCGCCAGTTTACGTTCCAGATCAGGGATGTCGGATTTAAAACCCGGATATAATTTACCTTTTGGTCCTTCTATATAAGGTACATTGGTATCTTTACCTTCACCATCCAGAATAATCTGGCAGCCATCGGCATAGGTATAGGTAATTCTGCGCCAAATGCCTACCGCATCGGTATGTTGTTGTGGGGCATCAACCTCTACAGAAATCGGGTTTGTATCATCCTTACCCAGAAAATATTGTATCGGGTCGATATAATGTTGTCCCATATCACTTAATCCACCACCATCATAATCCCAGTAACCTCTAAAAGTCTGGTGAACCCTGTGGGCATTGTAAGGTTTATAGGGTGCAGGGCCTAACCATGCATTATAATCCAATTCTGGTGGTATGGGCTGAGGCTCTAAATGATCTTTGCCCACCCAATAGAACTTCCAGTCGTAGCCGGTATGTTTACTTACGGTTACTTTTAATGGCCAGCCCAACATGCCGCTATCAACCAGTTTTTTAATCGGTTTTACAGTTGTACCCATTCCGTAAAAAGTATCTTTAAACCTAAACCAGGTGTTTAACCTAAACATTCTACCATGTTGTTTTACCGCCTCAACCACTCGTTTTCCTTCGCCTATGGTATGGGTCATTGGTTTTTCGCACCAGATATCTTTTCCTGCATTTGCCGCATCTACCGCCATTATACCATGCCAGTGTGGCGGGGTAGCAATATGTACAATATCTACTTCAGGTAATTGTATAAGTTCTCTATAATCACTAAATGTTTTTACGCCTTTATCTAACATCGATGCCGCTAGCTTAAGGTGGTTCTGATCTACATCACATATGGCTACAACCTGGGTACCCTCATAGCCAAAATGGCCTCTACCCATTCCGCCGACGCCGATTACGGCTTTGGTTAATTTATCGCTTGGGGCAAGATAGCCTTGCCCACCCAATACATACCTAGGGACAATAGTAAATGCTGCCAGGCCAATTGCAGTTTTTTTGATAAAATCGCGTCTGGTGTTCTGGTCTTTTTGTGGTTCTTCTTTAGTTTTCATTTGTTTATTGGTGTTGTAAAAAAACTTATACGATAGTTTGGTTCCAAAAGCATTAGGGTGCCGGAACATCTGGTTTATCGATTTGGTTAGATTAAAATTACAAGGTTAATGTTAATAAGAAATTATTATAAAGACAAAACATCGTTGATTTCTTTACGAATTAAAAAAACTTTAATAAAATTTTAATAGAAGTTATCTATATTTATCAAAATAGTGCAATTAACAACATGAATCTTAATCTATTAAATAACCTAACATCAAACACCAGCGATAAACAGTTTATTCAAAAACACAAGCTCATCAAATATCTTTTCAATTTAGGCGCCTCATCAGTTTCTACTTTATGCGAAATCATGGAAATGAGTACACCGAGTATATTGAAACTTCTGATTGGTTTAATTGATGAAGGCTGGGTAGAAAAAAAGGGTTATGGTTTATCCATTGGCGGACGAAAACCCGATCTTTACCGTTTAAAGGATAAAAAGATTCTGATTCTCTGTATCGATATTGAATTATTTCATACTAAAATAGCCATCATCGATAACAACTATAATTTTGTGCTCGATGTTAAAACGGTTTTAGTACCCATTTCAAAAAGCAGGACCGATTTCTTCAATATTTTACACAGCCACCTTCAGGATATTCTAAAATCTGCAGGCATTCAGCGTGAACAGTTTATTGGCTGTAGTGTTGGTATGCCGGGCTTAATCGATGCGGAAAAAGGAGAAAACTACAGTTATTTCTTAAGCGATGGCGAAAACATACCTTTAACTGCTGCATTTGAAAAAATGCTGAATATGCCTGTAGTGATCCAAAATGATGTGAATGGCTCATCAATGGCTGAGTTTACGCACGGAATGGCGAAGGGCAAAAAAAATGTACTCGTATTGTTAATGGATTGGGGCGTGGGTTTAGGCATTATAATGGATGGTAAACTCAGGCAAGGCACTTGTGGCTTTTCCGGCGAATTGGGCCACATGCCTTTTGTAGAGAATGGCGCTCTTTGTTACTGCGGGAAACATGGCTGCCTCGAAACCATTGCATCAGGAAACGCCCTATCTGAAATGGCAAAAGAAGGGATATTATCGGGTAAAAACTCGATGCTTAATAAACTTTCTAACGAAGAACTCGAAAGAATTGAACCCGCTTTGATTATTAAGGCCGCGAATAAAGGTGACCAATACGCCATTCAGCTGCTCTCCAATGTTGGCACTTACATGGGCAAAGGAATAGCTGTGCTTATCCAGTTATTCAATCCCGAACTGATTATTTTAAGCGGCAAAATTGCCGGGGCCAAACAATATATCACCTTACCCATGCAACAGGCCATAAACACTTATTGCATGACCCAAATTAGAGAAAAAACAACCATAGTTTCTTCTGAGCTGGGCGAAAACTCCCGGTTATTGGGATATGCGGCAACTGGTATTGATCAATTTTTAGGTGCCTACATCAAAAAAGCAAAAAAGCTTAGAAAGTAAGATTCCACCTGGCTCAAATCCCCCTAAATTTGTCTGTTATCAGCACCTTATTTTCAGATAGCTTATTTAGATTTGTATAGCAAAAATTTAAAACCGAGACTGATGGAAACATATAAAAAAGCAGGACATGAAAAGGTAAATGGCATTAACATGTATTATGAAATTTACGGCGAGGGAGGAATCCCGCTTGTACTGATACATGGCGGTGGTTCTACCATTCAATCTACCTTTGGCAGACTTATTCCGCATTTGGCAAAATCCGGTCAGGTTTTAGCAGTTGAGCTTCAGGCCCATGGGCGTACCAGCGACCGTGACCAGGCAGAGTCTTTTGAGCAGGATGCAAAGGACGTATCTACTTTATTAAATCAGTTAAAAATAGCAAAAGCCAATTTCCTGGGTTTTAGTAACGGCGGAACAACCACTTTGCATATCGCAGCACATCATCCCGCAGTCGTGAATAAAATCATTGTTATTTCGGCCAATTACCAACGGGAAGGTTTAATTGAAGGCTTTTATAATGGCTTTGGAGATGCCACCATCGATCATATGCCGGAGCCACTTAAAACAGCCTTCTTAGCCGTAAACCCAGATCAAAATGCACTGCAGACAATGTTCGAGAAGGATAAACAGCGCATGCTCGATTTTACCGACCTGAGCGATGACGATCTGAGGGGAATTACTTCCAATACGCTTTTAATGGTGGCCGATCGGGATGTAATCAGGCCAGAACATGTGGTAAAAATGTCGAGATTGATTGCAAATGCACAGCTGGTTATCTTGCCCGGTGTGCATGGCGCCATGATCGGCGAAAACCTGAATCCGGATGTAAGCGACAAAACGATTGAGATGACGGCACATTTGGCGGAAACTTTTTTAAGCCAATAGTTGCGCGACCAGGCGTATTTTGGATGAATCGTTCCAAAAATTACCCTTGTCTGATTTAGCTTTTAATATCTTTGCCCAATGGAACACCTATTGGATAATCCAATTTATTATGCCTTAACATCTGGTCATAGCCCTGTTGCAAAAGGCCATGATGAGGTAAAATATTATCATGAAGATATCACCGCATTTGCCGGCTTAAAAGATAATTCGCAGGAGAATCTGAACACCCTTCATCAGATCAGCGCTCCGAATAGCCTTTTCGTGTTTTTCTCCAAAACACCGGTCGAGATACCGAAACAATGGAAGTTACTAACCCATATCGACATGTTCCAATTTATTTTCCGGGGCAAGGAAATGCCAATAGCAGATGCAACGGAAATAACAGACCTTGACGTAGACCATGTTGCAGAAATGCTCGATCTCGTGGAGTTAACCAAACCAGGACCTTTTCTGGCCAAAACCATTAACCTTAGCAATTACACGGGCATATTTGTGGATGGAAAATTGGCTGCTATGGCCGGGCACCGGTTTCATCCTAGTCCTTACCGCGAAATAAGTGCAGTTTGTACCCATCCTGATCATTTAGGCAAGGGTTATGCCTTTAAGATTTTACAGGAACAGATTAAACGGATCCTGCTCCGCTCAGAAATCCCCTTTCTGCACGTTAGAAACGATAATGAAGGAGCCATTAAACTCTACCATAAACTGGGATTTGAAATCAGAACAGACATGACTGCCTACGTCATCAAAAAAGAGGCTTAGGTTAAGAAGAGAATGTTTCTAAATAGAAAACTGAGGAAAAATTGCGGTTTCTATGTTTTAGTTTTGCACTAAACTAACACATACATGTCTAAAACAAAACTTACCATTAACAATAACGGCTCTGTTAAAATTGAGGGCGATTTCGAAATTGTAGATAGAAACGGAAATACTTATGGCTTACAGGGTAGAGAAGTACTCTCGATCTGCCGTTGTGGTTTATCAAAAAATAAGCCTTTTTGCGACGGTGCACATAACGGCCATTTCGAACACGAGGCGATAGCCTTCGATCTTCCTCCAAAAAAGGTTTAATAACGAAATTAAATTTTCAAAGAGGTTATATCATAGATATAGATGTCACCCTGAGCCTGTCGAAGGGCCTTTTAAGTTACTCCTTAAGGTGTTTCGACAGGCTCAACATGACAGCATCTGAGGTAAAACCATCTTTATGACACAACCTCTTTTATATTGGAAAACAGCATACTACACACCAATCTTTGAAGGCGCCGTGCCATAAGCTTTTTTAAATGCAAAAGAAAAGTGAGACAGGTCTTTAAAACCAACTTCCAGATATACGTCTGATGATTTCCAGCCTTTTTCGGTTAGGAGATAATAAGCATCATTCAAGCGTTTTTTCTGCAGCCAGCGGTTAGGCGAAAGGTTAAAAATCTTCTCAAAATCTCTTTTAAACGTAGCCAAACTTCTTCCGGTTAAGTAAGCAAAACGGCTAATATCTACATTGAACTTATAATTGGCATTCATGTAGGCTTCCAGGTCTATTTTCCCGGGTTCCGAAAAATCAAAAAGCACATCTTTTAATATTGGGTTGGTTTGCAGTAAAATCATTACCGCCTCTTTAACTTTCAAATCGATTAAAGCCTGGTTAAATCCATTATTTCCGTCTAAATACGGCCATATCGAATCGATATAATTCTTCAGCAAACTGTTTGCTTCAAGTGCCAAACCTTTAAGATCGTGATTGGGCTTTTGCAGGTGCAGGTCATATTCATTGCTGATGCTGTGCAAAATATCCTGATCAATGTTGATGCTGATGGATTTAAACTCTCCCCCAACTGGTGGATATTTGGTATACCGGGCTAATTGATTCCGCCTGAAAAAACGAAAATCGCCATCCGAAAACACAAACTTCTCCCCTCCGATAAAAATTTCTGATGTACCTGCAATAACCAAACCCAGCGAATGATTGGGAATAAACTGTTCGCCCTCGCTACTTTTCTGGGCATAACACGAATACAGGATATTGGGACGTTTCTCTTGATTTGACATCTTGATCAAATTTATGGATTTATGGTGAAAGGTTATCATTCCCGTCGGCACGGGAATGACGTACCCAAATTATCCCTTTGTAAAAGATTTACCCAGGTCCGTTGCCAGGAAATTCTCCGCCTCATCATGATCTGTTGATAAACTTACCTCCATCCATTTCTCCATTTCGGCAGTTCTGGCAGCATCAGCATGTTTAAGCATGCCAATGGCTTCACTACCAAACACCAGGTGTACCGGCGGCTCATCGTTTTCTACCAGTACCAGCATAGCTTTCGCTGCTTTTTGCGGGTCGCCCATCGGTATGAAGTGACCACTTTGGAAAAAATCTGAGCGTTTTTCTACGGTAGATTCATAGCCCTCAACGCGAGGTGCATATGACATTGAGGCACCAGCCCAATCGGTACGAAAACCACCAGGTTCTACACAGGTTACATAAATCCCTAAATCCACTACCTCTTTTGCCAGGGCTTCACTAAAGCCGCTTAACCCAAATTTTGCTGCCTGGTAAATACTTACTCCGGCATTACCTACCCGCCCGCCTATCGAGCTGATTTGAAGAATTCTGCCCGAACGTTGCTTGCGCATAAATGGCAATACCGCTCTCGTAATTTCGATCGGTGCATATAAATTTGTTTCCAACTGGCTGCGTACCTGATCTTCAGTAAAAGCTTCTGCTGCACCAACAATACCAAAGCCGGCATTATTAACCAAAACATCTATTTTACCAAAATGGGCTACAGCCGATTCTACCGCCAAATGTACCTGATCGTAATCGGTCACATCTAAAGTAAGCGGAAAAATCTGATCCGGATATTCTTTAACCAAATCTTTTAAGGCATCGGTATTTCTTGCTGTTGCTGCAACCAAATCACCTTTTGCCAATACCTGTGCGGTTAGGTCGCGACCCAATCCACGGGAACTTCCTGTTATAAACCAAACTTTTTTCATTTTTTCTATATTTTATGAATCAAAGGTAGGTTGATAACCAAGTCAGCGCTTTGCTTTAAGGCTCAATTTACTTTGTTAAAAAGCTCAACTGGTTTATCAGAACTTTTATTACAATTTGCTGTTAATTAATTAGTAAATAACTGGGTTATGGCGAAAGAAAAGAAAAAAGGAAAAAATAAAAAAAAGAAAAGCGGGAAAAAGAATAAGCTCGGTGTTAAAAATTCATTGGTAAACAATATTAATGCCCGAAAGAAGAAAGGGAAGTCGAGGTCTAAGAAGAAATCAAAAATTAGTAAGAAAGCCTATAAAAAAATGCAAAAAGACTGGAAAAAGTAATTATTGATGTCTACCTACCCAAGAATCCGGGCAAGCAGTTGATAAAAAAGCCTTCAGGCAAGGATGATCAACTTTAATTTATCTCTTAGGTAGTACAAAGTTTTCCTTTGCCCAGTTTTGCCACTTTGCATTCAGCTCTTTTACCTTATCAGGATGCTGAGCAGCAACATCGTTCAATTCGGTCTGATCATTTTTGATGTTATAGAGATGCCAGGTAGAATCGCCAGAAAGATTAACCATTTTCCAATCACCCGAGCGCACAAAACTGGCGTTAAAATGTTCGTTAAATAAGATTTCGTGTCCGTTTGATACCCTTCCTTTTAAAGCAGGTACCAAACTCATGCCTTGCATTGGTTTAATGGCATTACCCTTATAGCTGGCGGGATACTTCGCGTTGGCAAGTTCGACAAAAGTGCTCATAAAATCCATGACATGCCCTACCTGATTGCTATAACTGCCTTTTTGGGCAGCAATACCTTTTGGCCAGAAGGCGATCATCGGCGTATGCACACCACCTTCATACGATTGTGCTTTTGCCAGTTGATAGGGCGTATTGGCTACATTTGCCCAGATTGGGCCGATTGAGGTATAACTGGTTTGCGGACCCGGCATTACTTTCTTATAAATGGGGTAGGCAATTTTTTCGCCAGCCCTCGTCTCACTTGGACGGTCGAAACCTGGCCCATAGCGCATCGCATCTTCAGGGCTTGCACCATTATCACTCAAAAACACAATCAATGTATTATCCAATTGATTGGTTTCTTTTAGGGCTTTAATAATCCGCCCAATGCCCTGGTCCATCCGGTCAATCATTGCTGCATGAACAGCCATTGCCATTTCATCAAATGCCTTTGTAGGATTAACTTCCCATTTCACAGTCGATTTGCGTGGAGATAAAGGAGCTGTTTTAGGATCGATTAATCCCATCGCAACCATTCGCTTATACCTCGCCTCGCGAATGGCATCCCAACCAACTTTATAGGTATCTTTATATTTCGCGATATCCTCTGGTTTTGCCTGCAATGGCCAATGTGGCGCATTTTCAGCTACATAGAGGAAAAATGGCTGATCACCTTTGCTAAATTCACGGATGTAAGTCGCGGCAGTATCGTTAATGGCATCTGTATGGTAGTAATCTTTAGGCACATCTTTAATCGGGGTTGTACCACTTACCAAACTAAATGGATCAAAAAAGTCGACCACGCCCCAAAGTGTTCCGAAGAATTTCTCAAAGCCTCTGCTGGTTGGGTATTGATCAATTGGAGAAAACAAAGGAAAAGATGTTTTATGGTTTAGCCAATCTAACTGCGCTTGCGGTGTAGGTTGTTCTATGGTATTTGCAACATGCCATTTACCCGACATTGCCGTCCTGTATCCCGCATCTTTTAAAACCTCTGCCAATGTTACTGTATTTTTTGTAATGGCACCACGGTATCCTGCTTCACCACGGTCGGTAGTCATTTCGCCAATGCCAGCATTATGGTTATAAAGCCCTGTTAATAAGGCGGCACGTGTTGGACAACAACGGGAGGTATTATAAAAATTTCTGAAACGGATACCCTGGCTAGCCAGGTAATCGATATTTGGTGTTTTAATTTCTCCGCCATAACAGCCGATATCAGAAAACCCCAGATCATCGGCAAGGATGACAATGATATTAGGTCTTTTATCAGCAGCTTTCTTGTGCTTGGGTTTATCGGTAAAAGCGGTTAAAACAGCTACAATAAAGATTAAAAACAGGCCAGAATATTGGGTAAATACGCGCATAGTAACCTAAATTAAAATAAAAAGACGGAAGATCCGCCTTTATCAATTAATTTGTTGCAAACACAGCTAAATCGTTTTATAGGCGCTGAAAAATTTCAATATCTCATCTAAATGGATGCTGTTTTCGCTTTGTGATAGGTAAAATACGACAGCAATAACACGATTAAAAATACAAGCGGACCAACGCGGTTATTGATCGGATCGCCCGATGCCGTATGTGCGATAAATGCCGAAATAAATGTAAATGCGAAACCGGCATATGCCCATTCTTTCCATAACCCTTTTATCGGTAACAATAATACAACAGCACCTAAAATTTTGGCAATGGCTAATTCTACCCTGAAATAATCAGGAAAGCCAAGGTGATGAAAACCTTGTTTAATGCTTTCATTGGTCAGATACGAGTAGGCCGAAAATGTCATCATTAACGAAACTAAAGCGGTTGATATCCAATAAATAATTTTGATTGTTTTTGTTTTCATATTATTTTTTTTTGATGCAAACTTATGTAGTTTTACTATCTAAAAGATACTAGTATCCCAAAGGATAGTGCTATCCTTTACGAAAGCTTATACCTTTGTACCATGGGCCCAAGAAAAGAACACCGGAATAAAGAAACCTGTACTGCAAGTTTAAATGCGGTAAAAGATGCACTCTATGTGTTAAATGGTAAGTGGAAACTCCCTTTGATTATTTCTTTACAGGAAGGACCGCAGCGTTTTAATGAAATCCAGAAATCGCTTGGAGAAATTACACCCAAAATATTATCGAAAGAACTTAAAGATCTGGAATTAAATGAATTTGTAATCCGCAAGGTATTTTCTACCACTCCGGTTACGGTAACTTACGAGCTCACCCCTTACAGCGAATCGCTTGAAAGAGTAATTGATGAATTAAGGGATTGGGGACTAAAACATCGCGAAAGGTTAGTTAAAAACAGACGAACCGAATCGGTTGAAGCAGAAATGAGTACGCCAATTTAACCACCAAATCTAATCGCCTGTACCATCCATTTTTACCGAAAAAAGCAAAAAACTGATAATGATAAAATTCGTCTATCTTTGTACAAAATAAAATCGATGGCGGTATTACATAAAAAAGAAGAAAAAATTCAGGCAGTGCTGGGTAGGTTGCCTAAAAAATATACGGACGAACAATTTGTAGAGATGTTTATCAGACTTTACTCTAAAGATTGGGGCAAAATTAAATCGGCTTACATCAAGCAATCTCAGGATAAAGAACCTGGAACCATCATCAATATGCCTAAACCAGAGGTATATTTACGACAGATCCTGGCTAACTACCTGCAACAAGACCATGCGCCAAAAGCAGTAGCGATTAAAGAAGAACCTGTTGCTGAAGCTCCGGTTACGGAAGTTAAAAAAGCGAAAGCTCCCGCTAAGAAGAAAGAAGTTGTAGCTGAAGAAGCACCTGCCGAAGTAAAAAAAGCAAAAGCACCTGCTAAAAAGAAAGCTGAAGAAATTGAAGAACCGACTGTAGAAGTTAAAAAAGCCAAAGCACCTGCAAAGAAACAAGTGGAAGCGATTGAAGAGACTCCAGTAGCGGAAAAGAAAGCAAAAGCAGCCGCAAAAAAGCCTGCAGCAAAAAAATAAAAAAATATTTTACATCAAATATAATAAATCACCTTTTTGGTTGTTTATATATATGAGAGCGTTAATTTAGATGACGGGGATAGGTCGGTATGATTTATCCCCGTTCTTTTTTGACCATTTTTTCTATCAGGTTAATCTTAGCCACGGAAGCACAGAAGATATGATCTCGATCTAGGTTTTGTATGCTGCATTAAGATCCCCGCCTGCACCTATCATGTGAACATATCGTTTGATTTTATTCTTTAGGCGCTTTGCTAGCTTCCTTAAATAATCCATCGTTTTAACCGAAGAACACCGTCAATCCCAAGGGCCGGAGAAATCAAAAAAACAGTTGCAGAAAAGAACGAACAGCATTGCCAAACCTAAAACGCAGTGGTTTTGTGTTCATAGAGGCTAATTCAAAGCTTTACTAAGTGTTGAATACAAAACGAAGTGCCGCTGTTTTTTTGATGCGTGAAGGATTGTGTAAAAGGCCCATTGCTGGATTGACAGAGCGCTTTGGGTACTTTGGCGCTCCCAAAGTACCATGCCTCCGTGGCATAGAGTGGAAACGTCAATATTTGTGTTTAGTATCACATAATTGCAGGAAAGATGCTGATCCCGAAGCTTCGGGACAGCATGACGACCGTATTAGAATATGTACTAAAAACAAATACAGGCTAATGTAGGTGTGCACACGATAGGCCTGCGCGGGAATGACGCCCCTTCTCTAAAATCGATTAATAATATTCAACAAAAATCTTTCCGCTCATACCATCATTCATTTTCCCATCACTAAGTTTTACATGCAATTGTAAACTTTATTCTTTTAATTGGCATATCGGGAAAAGTCGATATACATTTGTGCCATGGATCAGGTAGAAATATTTAAAGCACTTTCGAACAAAACACGTTTACAGATTTTAGGCTGGTTAAAAGCGCCAGAAATACATTTTCCGGAACAACCCAATGCCGATTTTGAAAATGTTGGTGTTTGCGTTGGACAAATTCAGCTTAAAAGCGGACTGTCGCAAAGTACCATTTCCGAATACCTGTCTATTTTACAGCGTGCCGATTTAATCAGTTCAACCCGCTTAGGCCAATGGACCTATTACAAACGCAATAAAGAAGGCTTAGAAAAATTAAGCGAAATCATCAATACCGAATTATAATTTAAAAACATATGAACACAGATAGTTTATTCAGGCCTTTTAGCCTTAAAACATTAAATATCAAAAATAGAATCGTAATGGCGCCAATGACGCGTTCGTTTTCTCCTGGTGGCGTGCCAACGCCTGAAGTTGCAGCCTATTACGCTAAGAGGGCAGCTGGTGAAGTGGGTTTAATTTTATCAGAAGGAACCGTAATTAACCGTCCATCATCTTCTGCAGACCCTAACATACCACATTTTTACGGTACTGAAGCTTTAGCAGGCTGGGAAAACGTGATTAAAAGTGTACACCAGGCTGGCGGTAAAATGGGCCCGCAGATCTGGCACCAGGGCATTATGGATAACCATGCATCGGGTTGGCTACCAGTCACACCTTTCGAAGGACCATCAAGCCTAAACAAACCAGGTTTTGAAAATGGGGTACCGATGACCGATGCTGCCATTGCAGATACCATTGCGGCTTTTGGCCAGGCAGCAGCCGATGCTAAAGCTTTGGGTTTCGATACGGTTGAAATACATGGTGCACACCAATACCTGATTGATCAGTTTTTCTGGGACGGCACAAATAACCGTACCGATATTTATGGTGGCAAAACTTTAGCAGAGCGTACCCGTTTTGGTGTTGAAGTAATTAAGGAAGTACGTAAAAGAGTTGGTGAAGATTTCGCCTTAATTATACGTCTATCACAATTTAAACCTGCTGCTTACGACTTCAAACTGGCTAAAAACGAACAGGAAATGGAGCAGTGGTTAACCCCATTAGCCGAAGCCGGAATTGATATTTTCCATTGTTCGCAGCGCCGTTTCTGGGAACCTGAATTTGAAGGCTCTGACTTAAATTTTGCCGGTTGGGCCAAAAAAGTAACCGGAAAAGCAACAATTTCAGTAGGTTCTGTTGGTTTGGATGGCGATTTCTTTGGCGCATTTGCTGGTCAAAGTTCACAACCTAGTTCCCTGGAAGAGCTGGTACGCAGAATGGATCGAGGTGATTTCGATTTAGTAGCAGTTGGCCGTCCGCTTTTAGCAGACCCGAACTGGGTAGAAAAAATTAAATATAACCGCACAGAAGAATTAAAAGGCTTTAGCAAAGAGGCTTTAATGGAACTGGTATAAAAATCCTATTTTCTTTTTAAGTTTAGAAAGGCATCTCGAAAGGGATGCTTTTTTTGATAAATGGGTTTCGTCATCTCGACTGAAGCGTAGCGAAATGGAGAGATCTACTCGCAACATCAGATGTTACCATGATACTGCATTCAGAAATAAATTTTTCTGCCACGGAAGCACAGAGGGCACGGAAATTTTCTTGATAGTTTGAAAAGCAGTACCCGTATTACTTCGGTTGTTCCAGCCCCGCCCTTTGCTTAATCCTGATAGAAAAAATCAGGATAACGCTGTCGGTCGGGTTTATTTCACTTCTGACAGTAGCATTGCCCTAGCCACCTAAACCCGCTCAAAGCAAATCCCGACATGAAGTCGGGAGAAGCGGGAGCGGAAAAACAACAACCTAAAAGCTTCTGTTATTGCTTTCCAAGAACAAACTAGTTTTTCGCGCCAACAGATATTACCAAACCATCTGCCTTAGCATTTTTTTCCTTAAATTCACGTCATCAAAAAATTGATTATCCCATGTCGAACATTAAACTCATTATCGAAGAAAGGCCAGCAAATATTGGCAATTTTATGGTTGGCAGATTACTGCCTTTCAGAGAGAAACGCATGGTTGGTCCTTTTTCCTTTATCGACCACATGGGTCCTGCCGCGTTGAGCGATCATGAAAACCTCGATGTTCCACCACACCCGCATATCGGCTTATCAACCTTAACCTTTTTGTTCGAGGGCGAAATTACACATAAAGACAGTTTGGGTTCGGATATTGTGATTAAACCTGGACAGGTAAACTGGATGACCTCGGGTAGCGGTATCGTACATTCAGAAAGAACTCCTGAATACCTCCGTCATACCGATAAAATGCTCCATGGCTTACAGATCTGGGTAGCCTTACCTAAAGATTTAGAACAAATGGAACCTGAATTTTGCCATGTAGAGGGGGCAGACATTCCAAGCTGGACACAAGATGGTGTTGATTTTAAATTAATCGCCGGAGAAGCTTTTGGTTATAAATCTCCGGTTCCGGTCTACAGTCCCTTATATTTTTTAGAGTTAAAAAGCACTAAGCAGCAAAAGTTAAACATTGGCGATTACCTGTTTGGCGAAAGTGCACTTTATATTTTAGAAGGTGCGATTGAAAGTGAAGGGAATATTTTTGAACCGCGTTTAATTTTAATTGCCAACGATGCCAAACTCTGCGAATTTACCATGCATGAAAACACCACGGTTTACATTTTCGGTGGTGAAGCTTTTCCTGAAGAACGTTTTATTTACTGGAATTTTGTTGCATCAGACAAGGAATTGATTGAAAAAGCCAAAACTAAATGGCTGGAGCAAAGCTTTAAACCGGTTCCCGGCGAAACAGGCTTTGTGCCCCTACCCGATCCCATCCGCAACATTAAGCATTAATTCTTTCTAAACAGGTTCATATTTACCGAAACAGCCACACCTGTTGATGATAACTTAGAGTTTCCATAACCTATATCTGTTAACGGGATTTTCATAAAAGGTTTAGCGCTGATGCTTAAATTATTATTTATTTTGTGCTGAAACTCCACCCCAACATTGGCTACACCTAAATAGTGCTGATTCTGGTTTTTTACTTCGAAACTTTGAGGCCCCTGATAAGCTCCGTTATAAGAATAGCTGTATTTTTCCTTCAGCATTAAATAACTGGATAAACCTGTGCTTACTGAAACCGAATTTCTACGGCCATCAAAAACCTTATAGTTCACATTGATTGGAATATCGATTACATCACAATTGGCATGGATATTTGCCGGATCTACCTTAAAAACATAATTGGTATTGGGATTATACTGGCTAAAATCTGAATCGTAAATTTTCTTGGCATAAACTGCGCCGGTCGTAACACTTAATTTCCGGGTTAAGAAAAGCGTAGCTTCTACACCAAAACCGCCACTTAAGCTACTTTTACCTGAATTTTGCACACTGGTTAAATCGGGTGCGGCCAGGATACTTAAAACAAAGCGTGGCGCTTTCCTAACCAAAGGCGTTGGCATTTTCTCCGGTTTTCTTTGCGGAAGGGTAACTACCAGATTTTGTTGTTCTAGTTCTACTCGTTTGGCTTGAACGCTTATTTGCGGATTATACAGGGTATTGGCTAAAAGGTTCTGATGGATATAACCACCCTCCAAAACTTTAGAAAAACCAGCTTTAACCTGGCTTGTTTCAGCCACTTTATCATCATTCGCAACTGTATTATTCCTCTTATTCCCGGCCAATAAAGTTCTTTCACCATTCCCTGACGAAGTATTGTTATTGGTTTGTTTTTCGATTAAATCTCCCTTATTCTCTATAGGTTTGTTATGCTCTTTATTGTTAATTTTTGTATCTGTTTTAACGAGTGGATTGTTTTTAGGTTGATCGCCATTTGGCTTAACCAATAAAAACACCACCAGTAACATTGCGGCTATCCCAGCCACAGCAGTTAACCAAATCAGCGGCATTACCCTCCTTTTTGGTGCTGGATGCAATCTCTCCTCCAGATTATCCCAATCTAAATCATTAAAAGGAAGATCGGGATTTTCCAATCCATCCTTAAATAATTTATCTATATCTTTTCCCTCTTTCATTGCATATTTGTGTTTAACCTTACCTGTAAAAGGTTCCTGTCTACTTCCGAATTCCTTACCTGGTAAGTTGTCGCCTCTGTAGCTTTTAACATTTCCTGTAATTTTTGCCTGGCCTTAAACAGGTTCGACTTTGATGTACCTACCGATATCCCTAGCATTTCGGCAATTTCTTCATGTGTATATCCATCAATGGCAAAAAGATTAAAAACGGTACGATAACCTGCGCTTAACTTTTGCACCAATGCCAATAAATCGTGGTAAGCTAACTTATCGTACACAGAACTTACCTGCGCAATATTTTCATGATCCAGAATATCTACGTGATCAGCAAATTTCAGATTAGCACGATAATAGTCGATAGCTGTATTGGTTATTATACGCCCAAGCCAGGGCAAAAAAGCCTTGCCAGGTTCGTATTTAGTGATGTTTTTAAAAGCTTTAAAAAAGCCGTCGTTCAGTATTCCCGCAGCATCCAACCGATCGTTTGCATAACGCAAACAAATACCCATAGCAAAGCTATAGAAATGTTTGTATAGCGCTTTTTGACTATCCCTTTCATTTCTAATGCAGCCCTGAATATGCTTTTGTATAATAATATCTTCTCTATCGCGGTTAGCGGTCACAAGTTCTCCTTTCAAAACACATTACGATGAGGATTTACAAAAGGTTGCCTCAAAAAAATATTTTTTTTAAAATAATTATGATTCGTTCGGTTTGGCTAAAATTCTCGTTTCTGCAAGCAACCATTTACAACCTGGTGGCGTAATACCGGCATATTAATGATTAAAGTTAAAACTAAAAACAAAAAAATCTTATGCTAATCTACTTAAAAAGAAACCTATTGGCTGTATTGTGTGTGGCCATGGTATTTAGTGCCTGCAAAAAAAATAGTTCAGACGAACCGACAACGCCACCTGCATCTAACAAAAAGGGAATTCAACTGGCAGCCGATGCCAAATTCGGATCAGTATTAACCGATAAAGATGGCAAAACTTTATACTTTTTTGCTTCTGATGCTGCCGGCATGCCAACCTGTACCGGGGGTTGCGAAACCACCTGGCCACTTTATTATTCTGCCGATGCCAGTACAGATTTAAACCTGAACAAGGCCGAAGTTGGTGAAGTTACCCGTGCCGATGGACGTAAACAAAGTACTTATCGTGGTTATCCGCTTTATTATTATGCAAATGATGCTGCAGCAGGCGAAATTAAAGGGGATGGTGTTGCTGGAATCTGGTTTGTAGCTAAACCCGATTATTCATTAATGCTGGCCAATGCACAACTGACTGCGAACAATATCAATTATACCAGCACCTATGCAGTTGGCGATGGCAAAACCATTTACTTAACTGATAACAAAGGCCGTACTTTGTATGCTTTTGCGCCAGATAAAAATGGTGTAAATACCTATACCAAGAGTGCAACACAAGAAGGTATTTGGCCAGTGTACGAATCTGAAGTGCTTAACGTTCCGTCAGCGATAGTAAAAGCTGATGTAGGCGTAATTACTGTAGCCACCATCAACAAAAAACAGTTAACCTATAAGGGATGGCCTTTGTATTACTGGATATCAGATGTAAAAAGAGGAGATAACCTCGGCATCGTAATCGGAAAAGGGCCAGGTTTAACCTGGCCGGTATTACAGCTAAATGCTACAATTGCTCCGGCGCCGTAAAAATATTTGGGTTAGGCGGGTAGAATGGTCGGCTGGTGTTTTCACAGCCGGCCTTTTTTATACTTCCAGTAAGGCTTGCTTAATTTTTTCGGCAGCCTCAGCCAGTTCTTCGTTTGTTGGCTTCAGTTTTTCTTTGCTAAAATTCATATCGCTTACATTATTCATCGGGATTAAATGAATATGTGCATGCGGCACTTCCAGTCCAATTACCGAAACGCCCACTTTTTTGCAGGGGAAAGCTATTTTTACACCCTTCGCTACAATTTTGGCAAACATCCACAAACCCACATACAGATCTTCATCCATATCGAAAATATAATCAGTCTCAATTTTCGGAATAACCAAAACATGGCCCGCTGTTAAAGGCTGAACATCTAAAAAGGCTAAATATTCTACAGTTTCAGCAACAACATGTGCAGGGATTTCGCCAGCAACAATTTTTGAAAAGATAGTCATAAGGTGGAAGGTTAAAAGGTGTAAGGGCTGGGCGGTTAGCGTTATGCGTTTGGCGGTAAGCGATTGATAAAACGCACATCGCCAAACGCTATTCGCTTATCTCGATATCTCTAAAACTTCGAACTGCATTTTACCTGCAGGCACTTCGATTTCGGCAAATTCGCCTACCGATTTACCTAACAAACCTTGTGCAATTGGCGATTTAACAGAAATTTTTCCTGTTTTTAAATCGGCTTCTGTTTCGGCTACCAACTGGTAAGTCATGGTTGCGCCGTTTTTAACATTTTTTATTTTAACAATCGATAAGGCAAGTACTTTCGATAAGTCTAATTTAGACTCATCAATTAAACGTGCGTTTGCCAAGGTATTCTTTAATTTTGAAATTTTTGCTTCATGCAAACCTTGTGCTTCTTTGGCAGCATCGTACTCTGCATTCTCCGATAAATCACCTTTATCCCTTGCTTCTGCAATTGCTTTAGATATTAGCTGACGACCGGTGGTTGTTAAATAATGAACTTCCTCTTTTAATTTATCTAACCCCTCTTGGGTGTAGTATGTTACCTCTGTCATTGCTCTATTAATTTTATTCAAACGCTATAAAAAACAAACAAGACTATATAGTTGGTTTGCTACATAGTCTTGCTTCAATTATAACGAAGATAAAATGTGGAAATTACAAAAGCAAATAAAAAATTAAGAAGTGACCAAGATTTTAAGCTTTTATGACTTCCAACTATCAATTCGGAACTTCAATTAACCCCTTAAAATGATGAAAAATTAAGCTTTTTCAATTAATCAGGCGCTCATTCAATCGTTAAAAGCTTAATCAGGCTATAATATGCAAGAATCACCACAATGGTAACATTCATTTATACACTTATTCAAAATTCAAGCATTAGTTATATTTTAGCTAAAATTATTCGTAAAAATGAAAAAGTTATTCTCTATTGCCCTGCTCGTTGGTTTGGGTGCTTATACCGTTTCTGCCCAGGAGCTTTATATGCCCCGAAATATTAAAGCAGCATATAGCAAGGGCACGCGTGCCATGAATGGAAAACCTGGCCCCAATTATTGGCAAAACCACGGTAAATACAACATGGATATTAAGGTAGATGCCGAAACCAAAGTGGTGAGCGGTAAAGAAGAAATTTTATACAGCAATAACAGTTCCGATACCTTAAAAACCCTGGCTATCCGTTTTGTAAACAACCTACACAAACCAACTTCGCCCAGAGGAGGTGCAGTAAGCGAAGGCTTTTTGAGTACAGGTTTAAACATCATCTCTTTTTCTGTTGATGGCGAAACTTATCAGGTAGACAGTAAAGATTGGGGAACAGTAGGAAACGTAAAATTGAACAAACCCTTGTTACCGAAATCGAAAATCACGGTTAAAATTGAGTGGGATTACCCCTTATCAAAAGAAAGCGGTCGCGAGGGGCAGATTGATCCAAACTCATTTTTTGTGGCTTATAGCTATCCGCGTATCTCGGTGTATGATGATTATAACGGCTGGGACCGCATCCCACACACCGATAGGGCAGAGTTTTATAACGACTTTAACGATTATGAATTCGCTATTAAAGCCCCTAAAAACTATGTGGTTTATGCAACCGGCGATTTTCTGAACCCTGATGAAGTGTTACAGCCAGAAATTTCTGCCCGTTTAAAAAAATCGTATAATGGTAATGAAGTCATCCACATCGCTACCGAACAGGAAATGAAAGACGGCAAAGTAACGCAGCAAAAAGACTGGAACACCTGGAAATTTGCAGTAAAACACATTACCGATGTCACCTTTGCACTGAGCAACCACTATGTTTGGGACGGAGCAAGTGTTATTGTAGATAAAAAGACCAACCGCCGTGCAAGTGCACAGGCTGCCTACAACCCAACTACCGGAACAGATTTTATCAACTCGGTTAAATACAACCTTAATGCATTAGATTGGTTCTCGAACAATTGGCCCGGCATTCCCTATCCTTATGTAAAAACCATTGCTTTTCAAGGTTTTGCCGATATGGAGTACCCTATGATGGTTAACGATTCTCAATTTGGTGATCCGGTGTTCGCACAATTGGTTCAAGACCATGAGGTGGCGCATACATACTTTCCCTTTTACATGGGCATTAACGAAACCCGTTACGCTTATATGGATGAAGGCTGGGCCACCACATTCGAATATTTAATCGGCATTGCAGAACATGGAAAAGAAGCCGCCGATAAATTTTACAAAAGTTTCAGGGTAAACAAATACATTAACGATAAATCTACTGAAGAAGACCAGCCGGTTATTTCAATGTCTGACCAGGTTTCGGGTGCAGGTTATGGGAATAACTCCTACGGGAAAGCTTCATTATCTTATTTGGCGCTTAAAGATATGTTAGGAGATGACTTATTCAAAAAAGCACTACATAACTATATGAGCAACTGGAATGGCAAACATCCAATTCCATGGGATTATTTTAACTCGATGAATGCAGGGTCCGGACAAAACTTAAACTGGTTTTTCCAGAATTGGTTCTTCACCAACAACTACCTCGATTTAGCCATTACCAAAGTAACACCGGCCAAAGGAAAATCGACTATAACCATTAAAAATGTTGGCGGTTTTGCCATTCCATTTAATGTGGTGGTTACGTATAGCGATGGAAAAACAGACACCATCCACAAAACACCAGCAGTTTGGAAGGCAAACCAAAAAGAAGTGAATGTAACGCTTAATACTACTAAAAAAGTAAAATCAATCAGTTTGGATAACGGCATTTACATGGACGCTACACCAAAAGATAATGTTTGGTCAGCTAAATAGTTGACAGTTCGCAATTTTCAGTTGGCAGTTCCGTAAACGGCCAACTGAAAACTTTTATTGTAAGCGACAAGCTTTATAGTCCCCGTTTGCAACGGGGATTACCGAGATTCGCATTTGTAATGCGGTTAATCATACATATGGCGATAAAATCGCCATTCTCCTGCATCCTCGTTACAAACGCGAACGATAAGGGTAATGTTTAGTCAGCTAAATAGTTGACAGTTCGATATCGACCAGCTGAAAACTGTTAACTAATAACTGAGAACCGGTTCGTGTTTAACCGGAAAATTTAACGAATTGGCAATAAAACACATTTTATTGGCTTCGTGATGCAGCGATGCTGCCAGTTCGTAATGTGCTTTATCAGCAATTAAAACCTGAGGATGTAGCGTAACTTCTCTAAACCTGCCACTGCCATCGGCCGATTCTTCCATGGTGCCTACAGCCTCATCCTTATAATCGATTACTACAATTTCGTTTTTAGAGCATAAATGTAAATACCAGAGCATGTGGCAGCTTGATATAGATGCCAGTAACAGATCTTCAGGATTATATTTAGATTTATCGCCCAGAAAAGCTGAATCAGACGATCCGGAAATATCGGCTTTCCCTTTTACTGAAATTACGTAATCGCGATCGTACGAACGGTAATCCATTGTACCTGAGCCTTTATTGCCCGTCCAAGTAACTGTAGTTGAATATAAATGATCTTTCGGCATGATAAAATTGGTTAGATTGTATAGCCAATTTAAGAAAATAAAATTGAGATTTATACCTTTTTTTTTAGGCCTAAGACTATAAAAATTAAGTTTAAATAGCGATTAACTTTTATTTTTGAGCGCATTGCCAGTACAAGAAAATGAATTGGCTCCCGTGTTTCGCTAATACACTTTGGGCTTCGTACCTCAGCCCTGCAGGGTAACGCTTCACCCGGGGCTAGATGGCAGAAACAGTAGTTCATTTTAGGGTTTGCAGGTTGCAACCGCAAAATATAAACCTGATTGTAATGATTCCGATTCTTCATCGGAAGTAATGGAAAGCAGGACAGAACCTTGACTACTAGCAGTGCCCTTGCTTTCCAAAACCAAAATAATTCAGCATTATGCTCACTAGAAACTAAGCCCGCTTAACTTCTCGGCCAAAACCTCCGAAATTTTACGGTACGAATCGAATGTCCAGCCGCCAACATGTGGCGTTAAAATCACTTTGTCGTTATTTTTAAGTTCATTGTACCAAGCTTGTTCACCCAGGGCCGGGAATTTTTCTGTTTGTAATACATCCAGTCCGGCACCTAAAATCTTTCCGCTTTTAATGGCATTCAACACTGCCGGTGTATTTACAATTTCACCCCTTGCCGTATTGATAAAGAAAATGGGCTTTTTAAAATGAAAGAAATACTCATCATCAACCATCTGTTTGGTTTCGGCGGTTAAGGGAATATGCAGACTCAGCACATCGCTGTGTTTCACAATTTCTTCCATGCTTACCTCGCGGGCAAAAGCATCAGAAAAGCCGGTTTTGTATTTATCATAGGCCATTACATCAACCTCGAAACCCGCCAGCTTCTTTGCAAAACTTTGTCCCATAAAACCATAACCAATAATCCCTACCTTTTTTCCTTTTAATTCGTAGCCACGGTTACCTTCCCTATCCCATACGCCATTTCTGATTTCGATATCGGCCCTGCGGAAGTTGTTCATCAATGATAACAGTAAACCAGTAGCATGTTCGCCAACGGCATCGCAATTGCCTTCAGGTGCGTTAATCAGTTCGATATTTCTTTCAAAAGCGATTTTATCATCGATATTATCCAGACCTGCTCCTGCCCTGGCCACAAATTTTAAATTTGGGGCTGCAGCAAAAATTTCGGCATCAATCCTAAATTTTGTCCGGACAGCAATACCGGTATAATCTTTAATTTTATCTAATGTTTGTTGACGGGTGATTTGTGGTTCATCATCAACCTCGTAGCCCATGGCAATAGCCTGCTCTTTAAATGCAGGGTGTAAATCATCAACAATTAATATCTTATTCATAATGAACAAAAGTAACATTTTGCAGATTGTTCAATTGTAATATTCTTTTATTGTTTCCGCAAAACTGAAAACCGCAAATTATTAGCTGTCAACTGTGCATTACCCACAAAAATATTACTATAAAATGGCTGTAATAAAATAGTTACGGCTCCTTAATTAAACTAAGTTGCCGTTACTTTGTCTCCCTTTATAAAAACATACGAAATTTTATTTTTTAATGAGACTTTTACAATCGAGAACAATACAGATCACCCTTTTACTTTTAAGCTTATCATTTAACCTTTTCGCACAAACAAGTGGAAAAGCAAAAATTACCGGAATACTTAAAGATGCAAAAACACAAGAAACCATTCCATTTGCTACTGCAATTTTAATTGATAAGGCTACGGCCAAAAATGCAAAAATTGTGCAAACGGATGTTAACGGTGCTTTTGTAATGGCTGATATCCCTACCGGAAACTTTACCTTTAAAATAAGCTTTGTAGGCTACCAAACCATGGTTAGGGATAATGTTGCCATTACCGCTGCAACCGGCACCTTAAACTTCGGCGAGATTAAAATGAATCCTGCAAAAGGAAATGTGCTGAGTGAAATTACCGTAACAGGCCAGAAACAGGCAATGCAAATGGGTATCGACAAAAAGATTTTCGCGGTAGACCAGAGCGTAATCAGCGAAGGTGGCTCAGCCAGCGATTTATTGCAGAATGTCCCTTCTGTTTCTACCGATATGGATGGTAATGTGAGTTTACGTGGCTCTACAGGCGTTAAAGTATTAATTGATGGAAAACCATCTTTAATTGCCGGCGGTAATGTAGCGCAGATTCTTCAGTCAATCCCAGCAAGCTCTATCGAAAGTGTGGAGGTAATTACCAACCCATCAGCTAAATATGATGCTGAAGGGCAATCAGGCATCATCAACATTGTATTGAAGAAAAACACAAAACTTGGTTTTAACGGTTCAGTTGCACTAACTGCAGGTAACCGCGATAATTATAATGCCAACACCAACTTAAGCTTTCAGAATAGCAAAGTAAACCTTTATGGCAATTATGGCTACCGTTACGGCAACCGTGTGGGCGGTGGTTTTCAAGACATCACCTACAAAACACCAACCAGCTCAACAGCTTTCGCCAATCAGAATACGGTTTCTACCTCTAATGACAGGGGACACAATGCCAAAGCGGGGCTAGATTATTATCTGGCACCAAAAAGCGTCGTTAGCTTATCCGGCGGTTTTAACTCGAGGGAAAATGAGCGGAATGAGTTGCTTGACATCAGACAGTTAAATTCAAACCAGTCGCCAGTTTTATTGAGCAACAGAACCAATAATAATGATGGTTACGGAAAAAGTTATGATTTGAATTTAGATTACGTTCAGAAGTTTAGTAAGCCTAAAGAAGAGTTAACGTTCAACTTTGGCTATTCGCACGGAACAAATAACAACGACCAGACTTACAGCACCAATACCACGAACCGAAATGGCGTGCCGATTGATGAAACTTTAAGTTTACAACGTGTTTTTAATACAGGGGATAACACCAATTACAACATCCAGACTGATTATGCATTACCTGTTGGTAAAGCAGGTAAAGTTGAAGTAGGTTACCGCAGTCAGATCCGCTTAGGAAATAACGATCAATATGCCGATTCAATTCCAACCAATACGGAGGTTTATGTACGTAACAACAAGTTGATTAATGGTTTCGATAGCAAAGATCAGGTGCATGCACTTTATTTAAACTACCAGAACCAGATTAAAGATTTTGGTTACCAATTGGGTTTAAGGGCTGAAGATGCGCGTTTAGACACCCACTTGGAAGGTTATACAAACAATGTGTTAACTACTGCAGAAGGAAATATCCACTACAAAAGGTTATATCCAAGTGTTTTCTTAACACAAAAACTAAAGGGCGATAATCAGCTTCAATTGAGTTATACCCGCCGTGTAAACCGCCCTCGTCCCTGGGATACCAATCCGTTTTTAGATGTTTCAGATCCTTTAAACTACAGAGGTGGTAACCCAAATTTATTACCTGAAGATGTGCACTCTTTCGAATTGGGTTATAGCAAATACTGGAAAAAAGTAACCTTAACATCGAGTTTATATTTCCGTCAAACCAATGATGTCATTCAAAGAGTAAGAAGTACGCCAGTTAACGGGATCATTACGTCAACCCCTCAAAACTTATCGCACCAGATTAACAGTGGGGTAGAATTGATTGGCCGTTTTGATCTGATTAAAGCTTTAAATTTTACCACCAATGTAAACTTATACCAGGCAAAATTTGCCGGAGATGCGAGATTTGATATTGCATCGAGCAGTGGATTTAGCTGGAATGCCAACATAACGGCTAATTTAACGGTTGTTAAAGATGTTTCATTACAATTACGCGGCGATTACCGTGCGCCAGAAGTAATGGCACAGGGAAAACGCAACGCCATGTACGGAATTGATGGTGGAGCCAAATATGATTTCCCAAACAAAAAAGCATCTTTAAGTTTCAATGTTCGGGATGTATTTAACACCAGAAGATGGAGCATGACCACAGAAGACAAAGCAACAATTGTTGATTTTGAACGACAGATGCAGGGAACAATGGGCAACTTAACCTTCTCTTACCGGTTTGGGAAAACAACATTTACGGGTGCTAAAAAGAAGAAAGACGATCAGCAGGATAACCGTCCTGATGAGGGATCATTTTAATAACCAAGGTGCTTAGAAGAATATTGCTAAGCACCTTTTTTTAACTAATCGGATATTGGAAAAACTTTTACCTAAGCTTTGCTTTACCTTATTAATTTTACTCAACGCCATTGCGGCGTTTGCTGTAGAAAAAGGCGTAATCAGCGGAAAAGTGGTTGAAGAAGTTGGTGGGTTATCCATACCATCGGCCGTCATATCTGTTTATATTGATGGATCTGAACAGCCTGTAGTTACATCCGCTACAGATGAGGACGGCCATTTTAGCATTAAAAATCTAAAACCCGGAAATTATAGCATTAGGGTAAGTTTTGTGGGTTATGCGCCGTTAAAAGTAAATGGAATAGCCATCACAGAGAAAGATTTCGATAAAAACCTTGGTGCATTAAAACTAAGTTCTGATCAAAACTCTTTGCAGGAGGTAACCATTACCGTTCAGAAACCACCTATCGAATTTGGTGCCGATGGCGTTACTTACAATGTGGGTTCAACACTATTGGCCGAAGGCAGTACGGCAACAGATGTACTAAAAAACGTACCCATGGTACAGGTAGATATTGATGGCAATGCAACCATTGCCGGAAAAAGAAATACCAGAATTTTTATTGATGGCAAACCGTCAGACTACATGACCTCCAACATTGCTGACCTGCTGAATGTGCTTCCCTCTGATGCCATTGATAAAATAGAAGTCCTGACCAATCCACCATCTAAATACAGCGGAGATGGCGAAGGCATCATCAATATTGTGATGAAAAAAGGCTTCAAAGTTGGTTTTAATGGAAATGTTGGCATTTCGAGCGGCTTGCAAGGCAATGGCAATACCAATGCAAATGCTTCTTACCGCGGAAAATCTTATGCCATAAACGGAAGTGCAGCATACCGTTATAATGTTGGCAAAGGTGATAGCCATAATTTCCGCGAAAACTTTTTCCCTGATACAACTTTCTATTATGACCAGTATGGCGCTTACCGCAACCATAACAACGGCGGAAATTTTAGAATGGGCTTAGACTGGACCATTAGTCCAAAACAAAGTTTGCGCTTATCAACCAATTACAACCTCAACAATTCTAATTCAAATTCGACCACCGATCTTCATTATTTAAGCGAAGAAAAGATAGAAAACCGTTTACGCAATCAGCATAATACGGGCAAAGGCAACAGCAATAACTTTGTTTTTAATGCCGATTACGATCTCCAGACCGATACTAGTGGAGGTAAAATATCTTTAGGTCTAAATTTCAACACCAACAAAAGCATTGATTTTAGGGATTACAGCACCTCTTATGCCCAACCCAGCACATCGGCCCCAACTTTACAGCAAAACAATAACAATACCGGGAACAGGGGCTTAAATGTAACCTTAGATTACGAAAAACCAGTATTCAACAAACGCGATCGCATTGAGGCAGGCCTGGCTTTTAATTACAGAAAGAACGACAATGATCTCCTGATCGAGAATTTTAATTTTGCAACTCAACAGTTTGTGCGTAATAACAAATTATCGAATCAGTTTTTATACAATGAAAATATTGCTGCAGCATACGCGTCTTATAACTACCGCAAAGTAGGCTGGGGTGTTAAAACAGGCGTTAGAGCAGAACTTACCGACGTAGCTTTCGATTTATCTACTGGTCAGAATTACAATGTGAAACCCTATCTGAGTGTTTTTCCTAATGTATCTTTAAACCGGTTTTACCGCAAACGATATAATATTGGCGCCACCTATAGTATCCGTGTTAACCGTCCGAGGGAAAATACCTTAAATCCTCAGGTAAACAATGTCGATACGCTAAATATTTCCTACGGAAATCCTAATCTATCGCCGGCTTATACCCACCAGTTTGATATTAATTTTGGGGCTTTTGGCCAGAAATGGTCGTTTAATCCACGGCTTTCTTATTCAACCAGTCAGGGTGTTATAGAGCGTTACCGCACGGTTACCTTAATTCCAGGATCTAATACCGCGAGATCTGAAAGCACTTATGATAATGTGGGAACTAACAATTCACTATCGCTTATCTTAATTGGAAATTATCGCCCTACCAATAAGATATCGGCCAATGGAAATTTCAGTGTGATCCAAAGTAATTATAAATCACAGTTAAACAGTTCGTTAAATCGGGATGGCCTAAGTTTTAGAGGAGCAATAGGCTTATCCATGCAATTACCACTTAAAACCGCCTTTGAATCGAACTTAAATTATGCCAACAACACCAATGCGCAAGGCCGGAACAAAGGTTCAATGACATCTAATTTCTCGGCACGGAAAGTCTTTTTTGGTAACCGGTTAAACCTTCGCATCACGATAAATGATATTTTAGGGAACAGAACCAATACTTTTTACAATGAAGGGCAGAATTTCAGACTGGAGAATTATTCGACAAACAACACCCAAAACTTCACCTTTAGCCTGAATTATAGGTTTACTAAAATTACTGTAAATAAAATCCCTCCTCCGCCCCCAGCTGTAAAACCACAGTAATAAATCATATTTGTTATCTTGCGGCATGGAAGAGATTAACCCCTGGAAAACGCTAGAGAGCGAGGCAAAATACGACAACAACTGGATTCGTTTAACCGAACATCAGGTAATCAATCCATCTGGCGGACAAGGGATTTACGGCACGGTTCATTTTAAAAATCTCGCTATTGGCATCCTTCCTTTGGATGAAAATTATAATACCTGGTTAGTTGGTCAATACCGGTATCCAATTAACGTATATAGCTGGGAAATTCCAGAAGGTGGCGGGCCGTTTCATGAAGCACCATTGGAAAGTGCTCGGCGTGAATTGTTAGAAGAAACAGGAATGAGTGCCCGAAATTGGAAAGAGATCCAAAGAATGCACCTTTCTAATTCGGTAAGCGACGAATTAAGCATTATCTATATTGCTACCGACCTCATACAAGGCATTGCCATGCCTGAAGAAACAGAGGAACTTGTGGTTAAAAAACTGCCTTTTGATGAAGCCTATCAAATGGTTTTGAATGGAGAAATTACCGATTCGATGAGCGTAGCTGCAATCTTAAAAGCCAAACTGATGATGTTGAATGGTGAATTGTAATTGCAATAACCACCAAATGTTCCTAACGGAACATAAAAACCATTTCATGTTTTTCTACCAAGGAGATGTCCCGATGGGACATCATTATTGATAATTTTAAATTTGAGGCCCTGTAAAATCCATGTAATGCCAAAAAAGATACTGCATCGCGGCTTTTTCAATACAAGCAACTTGTTTTAAATTGCTAAGACCATCCCTAATTTTTAAACTATCTCTAAAATTATTAGTGTCCAACATGGACATTTCATAGATAGAAATTGCAGATGGTAATTTTCATTCAGTAGGGACTTAACTCAAAAGATGGTTAAAATTTCTTTAACAATCTACGCTGTCCCGTAGGGAAATTATAGATAGTTTTCCTAACATCATTATTGATAATTTAAATTTGAGGCCTTGTAAATACATATAAAACCAAAAAAGATATTGCATCCTCGATTGAATTGCAGACGGCAATTTTCCTCCAGTAGAAACTCAATCCAAAATACTGTTAAAATCTCTTTAACAAGCAACGCTGTCCCGTAGGGACAAATCCTAGGTAGAAAATAATGTAAATGGTAATTTTCGTTCCGTAGGAACGTTTCGTGTTTAATAAAAAATTCTACATTTTATACGATTCAAAAAATTATACCTAATTTAAATTAATGATTGCAATCCTAGAATAAACCTACCCGTGTCTTTCAGAGACAAAATCCCCGGTAGAACGTTTGATGTTAATTTAAATTTAAACGCTATGCCTAATACCTATACCCAACTGCACATTCAATTCGTTTTTGCTGTTAAATTTCGTGCTTCATTAATTCATCAAGATTGGAAAGAAAGGCTATTAAAATACATCACAGGGATATTCCAAGCAAATAACCATAAAATGATACAGATAAATTCCATGCCTGATCACATCCATATTTTCATTGGTTTACGACCACATCAGTCTATTTCCAGCATTATTCAAAATGTAAAAACAGAAAGTTCAAAATGGATTAACAATCAGGGATTTTGCAAGACAAAATTTGCATGGCAGGAAGGTTATGGTGCGTTTTCGTATTCAAAGAGCCATATTCAACAGGTTATTCAGTATATCCAAAACCAGGAACAGCACCATAAAAAGGAAAATTTTGTACAGGAATACACGCGTTTTTTAAAAGCATTTGAAATTGAATATGAAGAAAAGTTCATCTTCAAAGAACCAGAATAATTTATTATTATCTTTGCCACCTATTCAATCAACCAGATGAGCAAGCTTTTCGGATATATTTTAACCCCTGTTTTTTATATTTTCTTTGGATTAATGCTTTGCATTTTCCATCCTATCCAATGGATCTGTTATAAGTTTTTTGGCTACAAAGCACATAAAGTTTCGGTAGATATCCTCAACTTTTTCCTGACCTATTGCCAGATTTTTCTGTTCAATTCGATCAGTTTTAAGAATGAATACGATTTACCTACAGACAGGCCCATTATCTTTGCCGCTAACCACCAAAGCATGTACGATATCCCTTCGTTAATTTGGTTTTTAAGAAAACACAGCGCAAAATTCATCTCGAAAATTGAACTTACCAAAGGCATTCCATCTATATCCATTAACCTGCGCCTGGGCGGTGGGGCAAACATTAACCGGAAAGACAACAAGCAGGCGATTTCCGAAATCATCAAACTGGGCCGTAGAATGAAAGAGAATAATTGGAGCACTGTTATTTTCCCAGAAGGAACGCGTTCGAAAGACGGTCAATTGAAAACATTCCAGTTTGGAGGCATCGCTACCATATTAAAAGTAGTACCCAATGCGCTGGTAGTTCCGGTGGCTATAGAAAATTCATGGAAAATTGTTCGCTTTGGCATGTTTCCCTTAACCACAGGAAATGCCTTAAAATGGACGGTTTTAAAGCCAATTGAACCAGGCGTAAAAACACCAAATGAAATTACGTTAGAAGTAGAAAACGAAATCAGGAAAGTTTTAGGCCAGCCAATGGCACAGCCTGCTACACTGTAAGTTTAACCGACTAATTGTTAGAATTGGTTAATCGGTGAACGCTAAACGTCTAACCTTCCATCACCCATTTTACATTTTACCTATTCCCTAAATATTCTTATTCCCGATCACCCTGAAAAATTCATCACGATAGGTATCGCCAACAGGAATAATTTTTTGGTTGATGGTAATGCGGCTACGCTCGATACTTTCAATTTTATCAACAGCCACAATATAAGATTTGTGCACCCGGATAAACTGACCTTGAGGTAAGGCTTCTTCCATTTTCTTCATACTCTGTAGCGTAATTACACGCTCATCTTTCGTAAATATCGAAATGTAGTCTTTTAAACCTTCGATAAATAGAATATTGTGCAAATAGATCTTTTGAATCTTATGCTCAGTTTTTACGAAAATATAATCTTGAACAGGATTTGGCGAGCCTGAAAATGGTGCAGGTGTAACGATGGGCTGTGCTACGCTTGCAGGTGCCTCAACTGGTTTTACCTGATTATGTACTTTTTCTACTGCCTTATAAAAACGGTCGAATGCAATTGGCTTTAATAAATAGTCTGAAACATTCAGGTCGTAACTTTCTAAAGCATATTGCGGGTAAGCGGTAGTTAATATGTAGTGGCATTTACTGCCTGCAATTTTTAAAAACTGGATTCCGGTGAGCTCAGGCATTTGAATATCTAAAAACACAAGATCAATCCCTCCGCCCTGAACAATCTGCAAAGCCTCAATTGGGTTTTCGCACCTTTTAACCATGGTTAAAAAAGGCACTTTCGAAATATAATCCTGTAAAATATCAAGCGCTAAAGGCTCATCATCAACAACAATACAGTTTAGGTTCATTTTAGGTTATTATTTTAATTAATGATTTTTATATCCGGTTTTTGGATTATATGTCAATCATCAGTTCACAGGTATAATGAGTAGCCGAATTTACAACATTTAATTTATATCTATCAGGATAAACCAATTGTAATCGTCGTTCTACATTGGTTAAACCAACCCCGCCCTGTGCATCTTTATTCTGCTGGTTCTTTTTATTAACTACGCTAAAATGCAAAATCTTCTGGTTGGCAATGATATTGATTTTAATAGGCTCGGCCGGATCATTCACCACACCATGTTTAAAAGCATTTTCTACAAACGAAATCAACATCAGGGGTACAATTTTTTGATTATCAATTTCGCCGTTTAAGGTAAGTTCGATATAGGCACCATCTTTAAATCTTATTTTTTGCAGCTCGATATAACTGGTTAAATAATCTACTTCTTTGCTTAACGCTACGGTTGGCGTATTACTCTCGTAAATCATGTAGCGCATAATCTCCGAAAGCTTCATAATGGCATCGGCGGTTTTGTCTGATTTCTGATAAGCCAGGGAATAGATATTATTAAGCGAGTTAAAAAGAAAATGAGGGTTTAACTGCGACTTTAAAAACTGAAGTTCCATTTCACGGCGTTCACTTTCTAAGTTACGTTGAATCCTTTCGCTTGCAAACCAATCGATCGTAAACTTGATAATGCAGCTACAGATTAAGAAAAAACCCGATAAAAATGTAACCAGAATCACAAAGTTGTGAACAGGTATTTCCATTCGTTTTCCTTTGGCACTTACCGTAGTCAATACATCATCTGGATACAATACTGCGATGGCGGTTTTAGCAACAACTGATACGGCAATCAACAATAAGAATGCTAAAACATATATGAGGTATTTTTTTCTTTTTTTAATTAACGAAGGAATTAAAAAGATATAGTTAATGTAGAAAATAGAAATATTGATGATACCATAAACCACATAGCTAATAAAATAATCTTTCATCGTATGCTTGGTGGTATCGAATATATTGCCACCAACGATAATCATTAAGATAATTGTCCAAAAAATAGCATGTAATATTAAAGGCCCTTTACTCTGTTTCATTAGAAATATATTAAATGGTTATGGAGCTGATATCCGTTCAATAGACGCATATTAACTTCATGCATCCAAAATAAATAAAGTTTTATCGATTTACTTACACAATCTACCAACGGGCATTTTTTTTCTACCAACGGCCCAATAGGCAAATTTTATCGACAAACGCCAAAAATGTCTGTTGATCTAGAATCTTGAACACTTGGTATAATAGATTTTAGCAGGTTGATTTTCTTGAGTTTCTTTGAATCATCAAAACGAAAACAAAATGAAAACATCATCAGCAATCAACTTAAACAATCAAGCAGTAATGGCTGATGATCACTTCACAGCCTCTCAAATAAAACTATCGATCATGAAAAAGTTAGCAAACACATCACCATTTTTACTTTTATTATTACCTGTATTTATGATGATTATCTTAACCCTTACCGTTAACACCAATCAGAATGATGCAGAAATAGTTGTAAAACCAACCAAAACATCTGGTTCTGTTGTGAAACAAGTTAGTGCTATTTTCAAATAGAACTATGGGTAATTACGCTATCGAAACAGTAGGTCTAAATTTTAACTTCGGCAACCAGGTTATAGTAAAAGATCTTTCCCTACAAGTACCAAAAGGCAGTATATATGGTTTCTTAGGCCCCAATGGGGCGGGAAAAACAACCACCATAAAAATCCTGCTGAACCTGCTGAAGTCGCCATCCGATCAGGTTTTTATATTTGGTAAAGAAATAAACAGTAACCGCATAGCGACCCTTAAACGTATAGGCGCTTTAGTAGAACAACCGGCCATTTATGGTCATTTAACGGGAAAAGAAAACCTAATTAACCGCTGTATTCTACTGGGCATTAAAAAAAATAAGGCTGATGAAATGCTGGCCCTGGTGGGCTTAACTGAAGCAGCCAATAAAAAAGCCAATAAATATTCATTAGGCATGAAACAACGGCTGGGCATTGCTCAGGCATTAATTTCAGACCCAGAATTATTACTACTGGATGAGCCTACCAATGGCTTAGATCCAAATGGCATCATTGAGATTCGAAATCTGATGATCGATTTAGCCACAAAACATCAAAAAACAATATTGGTTTCAAGCCACTTATTGGCAGAAATAGAAAGAACAGCAACTCATGTTGGTATTATAAACAAGGGGCAATTATTATTTCAGGGCACGATTAACGAACTTCATTTACTGAGTAAACCTATGCTCGAAATCGAGGTAGACAAGATTGAAAGTGCAAGTTCCTTTTTAACAAAGTCGGGTTATGAAATTGCTTCAAAAACCGATAGGGTAATTACTATTCCATTTACTTCATCGCAAAATAGCGGCGAGCTAAATACTTTACTCATTCAAAACGGTTTTACAGTGAGCAGTCTTTATCAGCAAAGAAAAGATCTCGAAAACTTATTCCTTGATATTACTAAAACAAACTAACATGCACGCTCTTTATATTTCCTTAGTTTCAGAATTTTACAAATCAAGAAAGACCCTGGCTTTCTGGGCAGCGATATTGTTACCGCTGATCATATGCGGCTTAATCACTTTTGGTTTTTATTCCAGTTCCGAAAAAGTTCTCGCCAATCATTATCCTCCCATGATATTGTGGGCTCAGTATAGTGGTGCAGCACTTGGCGTAATGGGCTTTTTGGTCATGCCTTTTTACGTCATATTTATGGCTTTTTCAGTTAATAATATCGAACATAAAAACGATACCTGGAAAATGTTATTTGCTCAGCCTTTAAATAAATTTTCGATTTATGCCGCGAAATACCTTTATGCGATATTTTTAATATTTATCTGTTTATTCCTTTTTGCTTCCTTAACCTTTGCTTTTGGCCATTTACTACAAGTTTTGGTGCCAAAATATAATTTCAATCAATATAACCCACAAAACATCCTCATCAACTCTTATGCTAAACTTTTCCTGTCATCATTAGGCATTTTATCGCTACAGTTTATCCTGAGTTTGATATGGGGCGATTTTCTTAAACCGATGGGCATTGGTTTTGTTGGAACTATAATGGGCATTATTACGGCAAATGTAGGCTGGAAATACGCCTATCTGATTCCTTATTCATTACCTGCCTTGGCTTTAAAGATGACCAGGGTAAAAAAAGGAGACGATCCGCTGGATTTTCCGGTTTTTACACAGGAAATATGGACAAGTTTAATTTATGCGGCTATTCTTTTCATTATAGGCTATTTTATCGTAACCAAAAAGAGTATAAAATAGTATCAATCTGTAAATTTCTTGCCTTAGATAAGGTAATCATGTAAAAATCTCATTGGATAATAATTTGAAGTGGTTTAAAGTGTATTTTAGATCAAATCAACCACCAAATTATTCATAAAATGATCAAAAGATTTACAATCACGGCATTGGTCTTTGGCCTCTGCTTTTCAGCGCTTGCACAAGACACCCCTGATGCAGCTGTAGTACAAAAAATAAGAAAGGAAGGTTTAGAAAATTCGAAGGCAATGGATATTGCTTTTAATTTAACAGATGTAAGCGGTCCCCGCTTATCAAACTCTCCGGGATTAAAAAAAGCACAAGATTGGGCAGTGAAACAACTAACCGATTGGGGATTAAAAAATGCGCACCTCGAAGCATGGGGAACTTTTGGAAAAGGCTGGCAGATTGATAAATACTATGCAGCCACCACACTTCCTTACTATCACGCCATTATTGCCGCTCCTAAAGCATGGACACCTGGCACAAATGGCCCGATCAAATCGCAGGTCATTTTAATCAAGGCCGATAGTGTTGCCGATTTAGCGAAATATAAAGGTAAATTGGCCGGAAAAATCATTATGATGGATCAGGGTACCCCACTTACCAGTGGCATTAAACCTGATTTTTCGCGCTATGCCGATACTACATTGGCACAAATGGCCGCAGCAAAACCTCAAACTGCAGGCCCAAGACAACGCCCGGCCGGGGGACCAATGGCCGATAGAATGGCGCAGATGGCGAAAATGCGCGAAATCCGTGCGGCAATGAGTGCCATGTTGGTTGAAGAGAAAGTAGGTTTAATTTTAACTTATGCCCGTGGAGGACAGGGGACCTTTTTCACCAGCAACGGCGCTTCCTATGCTTTAGATGCAAAACCAGTATCGCCTGAACTTGAAGTTGCAGCAGAAGATTACTTGCATATATTGCGCCTATTACGCGCTGGCAAGCCTGTAGAAGTTGAAGCCGACATCAAAACCTCTTTTTACGACCAGGATCCTCAAGGATATAACGTAATTGCCGAAATATCTGGGACAGATAAAAAACTAAAAGATGAAGTGGTAATGATTGGCGGGCACTTCGATTCGTGGCATGCAGCAACTGGTGCAACAGATAATGCGGCAGGTTCTACGGTAATGATGGAAGCCATGCGCATTTTAAAAGCGATAGATTTTAAACCAAAGCGTACCATCCGTATTGCACTTTGGAGCTCAGAAGAGCAAGGTTTATTTGGGTCAAGGGGTTATGTAGCAAAACACTTTGGCGATCCGAAAACCATGGTATTAACGCCAGATCAGAAAAAAATATCAGCTTATTACAACCTCGATAATGGAACAGGAAAAATCCGTGGTGTTTATTTACAAGGCAATGCAGCGGCTGGTCCGATTTTCCAAAGTTGGTTAACACCATTTAACGATCTTGGTGCAACCACCATCACGCTCAATAATACAGGCGGTACTGACCACCAGGCCTTTGATGCAATAGGCATCCCGGGTTTCCAATTTATTCAGGATCCTGCCGATTACAATACCCGTACCCACCATAGCAATATGGATACCTATGATAGACTTGTTGAGGATGATTTAAAACAAGCAGCAACTATTATTGCTTCTTTTGTTTACAATACTTCGCAGCGCGAGGGACAAATTCCAAGAAAAGAACTACCTGCTCCACAACCCGCAAGACCTTAAACCAAAATACAGTATAAACAAAAGCCTGCTGATTTGACTTTAGTATCAAATAGCAGGCTATATTGTTTAAAAGTGAGAGGTTATGGTGTATTTTAAAATCTCTAAAGAGATAATATTCTTTCTTTAAACGCCCAAACAATTAATTGATAAGAATTTTTAAGATCAAGTTTTCTTACCATATTTCTTCGGTGCGTATTAACCGTATGCTCGCTGATAAAAAGCATTTCACCAATTTCTTTACTGTTGTAACCCATTGATAACAGGTGTACAATTTCGACCTCCCTTTCGCTAATCGAACCATGATTTTCCTGTAGTAGGATATTATTTATCATTTTGAAAGTATTAAATGGTTAATGTTTCTAATAATCAAGCCTTGATAAAAACAGACTTATTTTAAAATAAGTCCAAAATATTTGTTTTCATAGGATAGACCGTATTCATTGTTTACAATAACAAATTATTGAGTTGCTATTGTATACCAAAAGTAGTGGTAGGTCGTAATTGGGTGTTAGCACAAAAAGCCCTAAATAAAAGGGTATTTTTACGGTATTTTAATTGCAAATATTTCTTGTCGGAACCCTTATTATTATCGATTTTTAGAGAAAATCAAACAATAAATTTATGAGTCAAAAATTAAATTCGGAACCTATCGATAAGAAGGTTGCGCAGGACATGGTTGATGCCTATGCCGTAGAGGCAAGAAAATTTCCACAATCTTTCACCAAAGCAGTATGGTTTCCGGCAGAACAGATCTTAGAAATTGCAAAAGCAATGAGCGAAGGAAAATATGATGGGTTAAGGCTTTATTTTGCGCAGTATACTGATGTTTTGCCTGAAGGTGTAAAAAGTGGATCTACCGGTAGAAACACCTTATTACTGGTGCCAACTATTGCATGCGAGAGCAATGACGACGAACACCAGGATAATCTTGATGATATTGGGAATAGAGGGCAGGGCTGCCCTGATATGTGCGAAGGAACAGGATTATAAACAATGAGGTACTTCTCTCCTATAATTATAGCAGAACTAATCTGCTTAATAGCTGCCATTGCTATACTATGGAAAGATAAAAATGCCTTTGGAAAAGTAATTACCTGCTATTTAGCCATTGCACTACTTACTGAAGAGGCCGCTGCTTATATGGCTATTAGAGGTATACACAATTTATGGCTCTTTAATATTTTTATATTTTTTGAAATCAGCACAATATTATATGGCCTTTACCATTGCTTAAAAGAGTACACCAATCCCAAACCTATATTTATTATAGGTTCGGGTATTGTGTACTTGCTTTATTTTAGCTTTTTTATCACCCATCCCTTTACCGATCCGAATACGATTACCATTAGTGTGATGTCGGTCCTTTTCACACTTTATTGTCTGTACTATTATTATTTACTGTTAAAGGATGAAAACTTTATCGAAATCAAAACACATCCCCAATTTTGGTGGGTAACAGGCGTTTTATTTTACTACTTTGGTAGCACCATGTCGAACATCTTTGATGGATTGTTTACCGTTAAGATTATAAGTTATTATACCTTAAGATATTGTATTTACATCGTATTAAACCTTATTTTATATAGTTTTTGGTTATATTCCTTTATATGCAGAATGAAACAGCAAAAATTGCAATCTTAGTTGCCATTTCAACACTAATATTCCTGCTTGTACCTGTGTTTTTGATTTTATACATCCGATCGTACAATCGGCATAAAAAGAATCATGTATTGGAAAAACAGAATATGCAGCAAAAATTTGAGTCCGAAATGCTTCAAACCCGGGTTGAAGTACAAGACCAAACCATGCAGAGTATAGCTACAGAATTACATGATAACGTTGGCCAGTTACTCAGTCTTACCACACTCACCTTAAATTCTGTAAACTTAAATGATGGAGAAAAAGCCAGGAAAAAAATCGACAATTCATTGGCACTTGTTAATAAATCCATTAAAGAACTAAGGGAGTTGGCCAAACTATTACATGGAGAGCAACTGGTAGAAAATGGCCTTGGCCATGCCATCGATCAGGAAATTAACTGGCTGAATAAAGCTGGTACTTATGAATTAAAGATTAACAACCTGCTCGTTGACCTGCAAATTGCATCACCAGATAAGGATTTGATCATTCTTCGTTTATTACAGGAAGTTATCAATAATATCATCAAACATGCCCAGGCAACCTGTATCCAGATCGATTCACACCTGGCAGACAATATTTTATACCTGAGAATTGCAGAAAATGGAGTTGGTTTTGAGCCTGAAGAAATTAAATCAAAAAAATCAGGGATGGGCTTAAATTCTATTTATAAAAGAATTGAGATGATCAATGGAAAATTAATATTAAATTCGGCTCCAGGCGAGGGCACTTCCATCTCAATAGAAGTTCCATACCCTTAATTGTATGCAAGAACAAAGTATTTCTATCGCTATTGTTGATGATCACACGCTTTTCCGTTCCGGATTGGCAAGCCTGTTGGAAGAATTTGATGAAATAAATATAACGTTTGAGGCGGTAAACGGATTGGATCTCCAGGCCAAAATGAACAATCATCAGCGGGTTCAACTGGTATTAATGGACATCAATATGCCTGTAATGGACGGTTTTGCAGCAACTAAATGGGTTAAAACGAATCATCCGCATGTACATGTGCTTGCCTTAAGTATGCTTGAAGATGAAAAAGCGATTATTGGAATGCTTAAAGCAGGCGCCGGAGGCTACATGCTTAAAGAATCAACACCATCCGATCTGCTAACTGCCATTAAAGTAATCGTAGATAAAGGTTTTTATGTAAACGAACTGGTATCGGGAAGACTTTTGGTGGCACTGAAAGACAGCGACCAAAAGCCTGTATTCACCGCAAGGGAACTTACATTTTTACAATATTGCAGCACAGAACTTACTTATAAGGAAATTGCAGACCTCATGAATGTTAGTCCACGCACTGTAGATAACTATCGTGAATCACTTTTTGCCAAACTGAATATTAAATCGCGCACCGGATTAGTGGTATATGGTATCAAAAACAACCTGATCACGATCTAAGCTCCCTCCACAACAAATCAACATAACAGACTGTAATACAACAAATTAAATAGCAAAGTCTTATTGCTTTTTGCTGAGAAAAATCCTAAAGCAGAACAAAGGATTGCACGCATTAATTTTTCCTGATAATTTATTAAATAAAATTTGGATAACTAACTAATTAGTTTTAACTTTAGTTAAGGCAATTTATTTGCTATCATCCTTATTATTATTAACTATTATGGAAATTAAAGATTTAACCAAAGCCGAAGAACAGATTATGCAGGTTTTATGGCAATTGGAAAAAGCATTCGTCAAAGAAGTGATTGATGAGCTACCCCTCCCTAAACCTGCCTACAATACGGTATCAACCATTATTAGAATTTTAGAAACCAAGGGTTTTATTGGCCACGAAGCCTTCGGTAAGGCCCACCAATATCATCCGTTAATCAGCAGAGAAGAATATAAACGCCATGCAACAGAAAAACTGCTGGGCAATTACTTCGAGAATTCGGTAGAGAGTATGTTCTCTTTCTTCGTTAAAGAAGAAAAACTGGATTTAAGTGATGTTGATGAAATTTTAAAAATGATTAACAAAATTAAACATAAGCCAAAATGAGTTTTGCCCACTACCTATTACAGGTGAACTTATACTTAATTGTTTTTTTCGGTTTTTACAAATTACTGTTAGATAAGGAGACCTACTTCACTTTAAACCGCATTTATTTAGTGGCTGCGGGAGTTTTGTCGTTATGCATACCTTTTATCCGTTTAGAATGGCTAACGGAGCAGAAAGCGGCACAACAGGTTTATACTTCAGTTAATTGGGAAGCCGTATTAGCACAGGCAACAATTGTAACAGAGCATAATACCGGTTTTAACTGGGGAAATGCATTCGTTTATATTTATTGCGCAGGTATTTTGTTCTTCTTAGGTAGATTGGTATTTAACTTATTTGCAGTTAAAAAACTCATTAATGTAAATAAAGCTGGTTCAGCTTTCTCCTTTTTTGGCAAAAAAGTAATTGATCAGGAATTACCACAAATGGATGTGATTGATATTCATGAAGAAGCACACATCAAACAATGGCATACAGCAGATATTTTGTTTTTCGAAATCATAGGGATTATTACCTGGTTAAACCCGGTTATATACCTTTATAAAAAAGCCATTAAAAATATCCACGAGTTTTTAGCTGATGAACTAGCTGCCGAATTTCAGGGTGATAAAGCCGAATATGCCATGTTATTATTAAGTAAGTCTTTTGGTATTTCACCAAATACATTAACCAATGGCTTTTTAGATAAATCATTGATCAAAAAAAGAATTTTCATGCTTCATAAAGAGCGGTCTAAAAAGATCGCTATTATGAAGTATGGAATTTTTATTCCCCTGTTTGCCTTACTCATTGTGTTTTCGTCTGCCACTGTTCGTAAAAACGAGAAATTGTTATCTATTACCGATCAGATCCCTTTAGAGAAACCGATCGAGATTGTTGAAAACATGGTTACTACTCCTGAGAAGATAATGGTAGCACCTAAAATTTCGGTTGATGGCAAGACAGATGCAAACTGGAAAGGGTTTTATCAGTTTTTATTAAGAAATATTAAATATCCAGGCGCAGCCAGCAGTGATGAGGTACAAGGTAATGCACAGATAAAATTTAATTTAAAAGGTGGCAGGGTTACCAACATTACATCAAATGTTGAACTCGGGTCAGGTTGCGATGAAGAAGTGATGAAAGCTATTTTATCTTACAAAGGATTTAAAACGGTAGCTGATGGCAAATATGCTTTAACGGTAAGTTTTAAAATTCCAGAATCTTCAGAAGAGTTTAAGAATAAATTATTACCTGAATCAGGCGGATATGTAAATCTGAATAAGATTAACATCATTTCTTATCTGCCTAAAACCGCCGAAGCAGAAACCACCGTTATTAAATCCGAAAATACAGATAAAGTATATGATTTCGTTTCGATTGAGAAACAGCCAGAATTTCCGGGTGGTATAACCAAATTCTATAAATATTTGAGTGGCAGCATTAAGTATCCAAAATTGGCGCAGGAGAATAATGTGCAAGGCAAAGTTTTTCTCAGTTTTGTGGTTGAAAAAGATGGTTCTTTATCAGATATCCAAATCACACGCGGTTTAGGAATGGGCACAGATGAAGAAGCGATGAGGGTTATAAAAGAATCACCAAAATGGAACCCAGGCATCCAGAATGGCCTAGCCGTAAGAGTAAAGTACAACATCAATGTTAATTTCACACTCAACGACCCTTTAAAAGAAACTAAAACAAGCAGTATACCTACCAATCGGATTACCCTTAGAAATGGTGTAAATCAAGAGGCACTGATCATTTTAGATGGCGTGAGGTTACCAAACAATAGCCAATTAAGCGCTATAAATCCAAATAACATCGAATCAATTTCTGTTTTAAAAGACCAGGCAGCAACAGATTTGTATGGACCAAGAGCTAAAGCTGGAGCAATTGTAATTACCAGCAAAACAAAAAATAACATTTTCCGCAATCCTGATGAAAAAGAGCTTGCCATAGATAAAAACACTAATTTCTTCGATCTCAAAAGGAAATTCTAACCAATATCCCATATGAAAACAATACTCAGCTTTACCATCATCATGTGCTTCAGTTTAGTTGGTTTCGCACAAAAAGAAGACAGCACTAAAGCTAGCAAAATTACGATAAGAGGCGTACGGACTACTGATGCGTTAGAGCCTTTGATTGTTATAGACGGAAACAAACAGTACATCAGGGGAAACGCGGCTTTAAACGAAATAAATCCTGATCATATTGAATCTGTTAGTATTTATAAAGATAATACGGCACTAAGTAAATATGGTACTGATGGTTTAGCAGGTGTGATCGAAATTAAAACCAAAAATAATGCAGTCGGTTATGGGCTTAAAAACAAGCCCGTTAAACCTGACGAACTTCAATTAAAGGGTAAAGTATCTGGATTCAGTATACGCCCGTCAATACCTAATATTGATACACCTTCAGAAAGAAGATATTTACTAAAAAGAGATTTTGATGCCAGGGCGAAGCTACTTTATGTTGTGGATGGGAAAGAAGTTACTGACCCTAACTTAGATGAAGCATCCATCGAATCAATAACGGTGCTCAAAGATTCGGCTTCACTAAAATTGTATGGCGATAAGGGTAAAAATGGGGTAATAATTATCACCACAAAAAAATCTAAGCCCACCCAGAAGAAAAACTAAATAATTAAACCTTTAATTAAAAAACGAATGAGAAAGCTAATCTTTTTAGCCCTAATGGGCATTGCCATGTGTTATAATTTGGCTAAGGCACAGAATAACTCCGATAAAGTTTATGATTATGTGTCCGTTGAAAAACAACCGGCTTTCCCCGGTGGAATTTCAAATTTCTATCAATACTTAAGTCACGAAATTAAATACCCGGAAGCAGCACAGCGGAATAAGACAAAAGGCAAGGTATTCGCCTCTTTTATAGTCGAAAAAAATGGTGCTTTAAGCGATATTCAGATCATTAGAAGCCTATCAGCAGAAACGGATAAAGAAGCATTAAGGGTATTAAACAAGTCGCCACGCTGGAATCCTGCCTTACAAGACGGAGTGCCTGTAAGGGTAAAATATAACATCGCTATTAATTTCGCCCTGAAGTAAAAACAGATTACATGACTGCGCTCCAAACACAAAACCCCAGCAAAATTGCCGGGGTTTTATGTTTTCTCTCCTGTCTCGGAGGACTAAATTTAGAAAAATTTTAATGCATATGCAAATATTACAGAATAAAATTTCTAATAACGTAAAATTTTAATATGCAAACATAAGATTATTACAACTTTCGCAAACTTTTATTTCGGGGCAACTTTGTTGTGCAAGGTTTCGGTTTTAAAATCTGAAGTTTCATATGTTTTCACAAGGGCTGGCAAATGTTAAATGCGTATCCGTTTTAATCACAGGCTTGCTCATAAATTATCAAAATTTAATTCATTATTATTCCTGGTTTATAACAAAAGTTAGACCATATACACCTCAAAGAAATATAAATTCAGCATGATAATCGCGGATTGATTTAGATGAAAATGGTTATACAGACACCATAAAACTAAAAAGCCCCCACAATGTGGAGGCTCAAGAACCCAGCTGTTAAACTGGGTGCACAGTATATTTTTTAAACGGTTTCTTCTGAAATAAATTTTGCAGAAGCAAAATCACGGTTCATACGGGCAATGTTTTCCAAAGAGATTCCTTTAGGACATTCAGCTTCGCAAGCTCCGGTATTGGTACAGTTACCAAAACCTTCAGCATCCATTTGCGCAACCATGCTTTGTACCCTGCGGTAACGCTCCGGCTGTCCTTGTGGCAACAATGCCAGCTGAGAGATCTTAGCCGATACGAATAACATGGCTGAAGCATTTTTACAAGTTGCCACACAAGCACCGCAACCAATACAAGCTGCCGCCTCGAAAGCCGCATCTGCCTGCATTTTAGGGATTGGCAGGTTGTTCGCATCTTGCGCGTTACCGGTGTTTACCGAAATAAAGCCACCAGCAGCGATAACCCTATCAAAGGCAGAACGATCTACCGTTAAATCTTTTACTACCGGAAAAGCTGCTGCTCTCCAAGGCTCAACCACAATGGTATCACCATCTTTGAAAGAACGCATGTGCAACTGGCAGGTAGTAACCAAATCTTTTGGTCCGTGTGGACGGCCGTTGATAAACATCGAGCACATTCCGCAAATTCCTTCGCGGCAATCGTGATCGAATACAACAGGCTCTTCACCTTTGTTAATTAATTGTTCGTTTAATACATCGAACATCTCTAAGAAAGACATATCCGGTGAAATATCGGCCAATTTATAATCTACCAAAGCACCTTTGGCATTGTTATTTTTTTGACGCCAAACTTTTAGCGTTAAGTTCATATTTCCTGTACTCATGATATTGAGGTTTTAGGTAAGCGGTTAGCGTTCGGCGTTCGGCGAATAACCGCTTAACGCTTAACGCACTGCGCATCACTATTTATAACTTCTTTGTGCTACTTTAATATTTTCAAACTTCAGTTCTTCTTTATGAAGTTCGAAGTTTACACCTTCTTTAAATTCCCAGGCAGCTACGTAAGCATAGTTCTCATCATCACGCAGTGCTTCACCTTCTTCTGTCTGATACTCTTCACGGAAGTGACCGCCACAACTTTCGTTACGGTTTAAAGCATCAATACACATCAACTCGCCCAGCTCAATAAAATCAGCAACACGGCCGGCTTTTTCTAATTCGGTGTTTAACTCATCAGCCGTTCCAGGCACGCGAACATCGCTCCAGAACTCAGCACGTAAAGCCCTGATTTCCTGAATGGCTTCGTTTAAACCTTTTTCGTTACGGGCCATACCACATTTCTCCCACATAATGTGGCCTAAACGTTTGTGGAAATGATCTACCGATTTGGTTCCTTTAATATTAATCAGTGTATTTAAAATACCAACTGCTCTTTCTTCAGCCTCTACAAAGGCCGGGTGATCAGTAGGAATTGCTTTTACCGAAATCTCTTTTGATAAGTAAGCACCAATAGTGTAAGGTAGAACGAAATAACCATCAGCTAAACCTTGCATCAAAGCAGATGCACCTAAACGGTTGGCACCGTGATCGGAGAAGTTAGCTTCACCTGTACAATATAAACCTGGTACAGATGTCATTAAGTTATAATCAACCCATAAACCACCCATGGTATAGTGAACCGCAGGATAGATACGCATTGGTGTTTCGTAAGGATTCTCACCAGTAATCTGCGCATACATATCGAACAGGTTACCATATTTAGCTTTAATTACCTCAGTACCCAAACGCATACAGGTTTCTTTATCCGGATTGTGGTTACCTGATTTAGAAGCTTCGATTTTACCGTAACGTTCTGTATTGGCTTTAAAATCCAGGTATACGGCTAATTTAGAAGCCCCTACACCATAACCAGCATCACAACGCTCTTTTGCAGCACGAGAGGCCACATCACGCGGAACCAGGTTACCAAAAGCAGGATAACGGCGCTCTAAATAATAATCTCTTTCATCTTCAGGAATTTCTGAAGCTTTACGGTTATCATCTTTCTTTTTAGGAACCCAGATACGTCCATCGTTACGTAACGACTCAGACATCAGGGTTAATTTAGATTGGTGATCGCCAGAAACCGGGATACAGGTTGGGTGGATCTGCGTATAACATGGGTTTGCAAAATAAGCACCTTGTTTGTGCGCTTTCCAGGCCGCTGTAACATTACTTCCCATCGCGTTGGTAGAAAGATAGAATACGTTACCGTAACCACCTGTTCCTAATACCACTGCATGACCGAAGTGACGTTCGATTTCTCCTGTAATTAAGTTACGGGCAATAATACCACGTGCTTTGCCATCGATTTTAACCACCTCAAGCATTTCATGACGGGTATACATTTCTACTTTACCCATACCAATCTGGCGTTCTAAAGCAGAATATGCCCCTAATAGTAACTGTTGACCAGTTTGACCTGCAGCATAGAAAGTACGTTGTACCTGTGTACCACCAAATGAACGGTTATCTAACAAACCACCATATTCGCGGGCCAAAGGCACCCCTTGTGCCACACACTGATCTATAATGTTGGCACTTACTTCGGCCAAACGATGCACATTGGCTTCGCGGGCACGGTAATCGCCACCTTTAATCGTATCATAGAAAAGGCGATAAACGCTATCACCATCATTCTGATAGTTTTTTGCTGCATTGATACCACCTTGAGCAGCGATTGAGTGTGCTCTACGCGGTGAATCCTGAAAACAAAAACATTTTACTTTGTAACCCATCTCAGCCAAAGTAGCTGCTGCCGAAGCACCTGCTAAACCCGAACCTACAATGATTACTTCAATAGTTCTTTTGTTCGATGGGTTAACCAAAGGCACAGAAGACTTATATTTTGTCCATTTGCTGGTTAATTCGCCTTCTGGAATATTTGAATTAATATCTGACATATCTTTTGTGCTAAAAATTATTGAATAAGACCGAAATAAACTGCAATCGGCATGGCTGCGAAAAGGATCGAAATAATAACCGAATACCAAACGCCAGCTCCTTTAATGATACCGTTATATTTTGAGTGGTTCCATCCTAATGTTTGGAATGCCGAAGCAAAACCGTGCAATAAGTGGTAGCATAAAGAAAACATAGCCAAAATATATACGGCAACCCTTACCGGATCCTGAAATTTTTCTTTCATTACCGCATAAAGATCTTCATGTCCGTTGGCATCAACCGTTGGGATTCCTGTAAAACGAGAAACTACCCAAAAATCTTTTAGGTGAACCACCAGGAAGATCAACAAAAGTGTACCCAGCAAGCCCATAGAACGGCTATACCATTTACTGTTTGCCTTACCATCGTTTACGGCATATTTAACAGGTCGTGCTTTTTGATTTTGCAACGTTAAACGTAACGCCTGAAAAATGTGCGCAAGTAAACCAATAAACAACACAATCTCGCCAGTCCGGATAATCCAGTTAGTGGCCATAAAATGTGCGCCTACGTTAAATGTTAAACCACCGTCGCTAATAAAAATTAAAGCATTAATACCGCAGTGTACAATTAAAAAAAGTATCAGGAACAAACCTGTAATACCCATGATGAATTTCTTCCCGATAGAAGAAGAAAATGCATTTCCGAAACCACTCATTTGATTAGGATTTATATCTAAATTTCTTGCAAAAGTATCTAATTATGAGTTTAATTTATAAACGAATATGACAAAACAACGATAAAACATTTATTTAGAAACATTCTAAAGCATATTCGGAAATAATTGAAAGATTATGGGATTATTTAAGGTTTCATATTGGCATTAACCAAAAAAAACTATTATGGCAAACAGCTTTACCATTAAGAAATTGAGGGCATTAAGATTCAATAATCAATGACTTCTGATATTTCACTCATCTGGCAAAATTTTAAAATAATCATTAACCAGTGGCACTATACTCTTGGTAATATTATCTGTAAAAAAGTTAATCAACAACCCCTGGGGAGCATTAAGAAGTTTCATATAGGTTAATAGTTGTGCCTGATGAACGGGTAGAATATTAGAGATTGCTTTTATTTCTATTACTACACAATTATTAACAAATAGATCCAGCCGTAAATCTAAATCCATCTCTAAATTGTCATACATGATGGACAATTCAAACTGTTGAGAAACAGCGTATCCATTTTTTTCCAACTCATATTTTAAGCAACGTTCATATATGTGCTCTAATAAGCCTGGCCCTAAAACTTTATGAACTTTAATTGCTAATCCTGTTATTTCATAGGATAATTGTATAACCTCTTTTTTAGTCATTCCCTAAATAATTAAAATAAGAAGATGCACTCTACATTATTAATCAAGCACACAGAATTAGGGTATGATTAGATAAATCAGATCATTAAGAAACTATTTACCATAACTAAAATAATAATTTTCTTCTTAACTAACTCAACTTCTTAATGATAAAAGATTGATTTGAACTTATTTTCATTAAAACATAACTAATCTTTTCGTTATATTGCTCTGTCAAATTATTAACATGAAAAAACAGCTCTACTTACTTACTTTATTAGCAGGTTTCTTATCTGCCTGCGACCCAGCTCCTGCTACATTTAACCTCGAAACCAAAAACTTTGGCCCTAATGCCGTGATCACCATCCAAAACGCTGAAAAGGGCGAGACACTGAAAGTTGAAAACATCACCAACAGCAATCAGACTTTTAAAATCAACATTCCAATAAAAGGTTATGCTACTTTGAAAACCGAGGATGGCAATCGCAAAGGAGAATATTATTTCTATCTTGACAAAGGCGACTTCAAAGGCACTCTTGACGCAAAAAACATCAATTCGTATCCTTTAAAAAGCGTTCCAACCCAGGAGGGTGAACAATTTCTTGACTTCTATAAGCTAAAAGACAAGATGAGCAAAAACCTGCTCGACAGTTTGGATATCGCTGAATTGGAATTCGACCAGGCCTCAAGAAGCAACATTATAGAAAAGGCAAAAAATGCAGACCGTTGGAGAGAGAAAAAAATCTTGCTCCAAATGGACATCATAAAGGCCTTTGCTAAAAAATATCCCGGTTCTGCGCACAGCCTCTTTTTATTAGAACAACTAGGCAGGGCAGATTCGGAACCCAAAACTTATTTATCCATTTTTAACAGTTTAGACAAGGATATTCAGGAAAGCAAAAAGGGCAAAAATCTTTTAGAAGAGATTAAACAGGCTAACCAGATGATGGCCGGAAGTAAAATGCCCGGCATTGAAGGAGAAAATCCGGAAGGAAAAAAATTCGACCTGAGTGTGCTTAAAAAGGTAAACCTGATTATCTGCTGGACTTCTTATAGCGGGAAAAGCAGAAAAAACAATCAGGTATTGGTTAAGCTATACGAAAAGTATAAAAATAAAGACGTAGAATTTATCGGGGTATCGTTCGATAAGAAAAGAGACTGGTGGGTAAATGTAATCAAGGATGACCACCTAACCTGGCCGCAATATTCAGATCTAATGGGAGCGAAATCGCCCAATGCAAAAAATCTGAGCAATTATAATGTTACTTACTTCTTTTTAGTGGATAAAAACGGCACTGTATTAACCAACAATGATCTTTCTTTAGATTTTGTTGACGATGAGATCAGCAAAAATTTGGCAGGCAGATAAGTGTGGGCACCGACAATCCAAAAGTTGGTTCCACAAAAAAAGTCCCGATTTGCATCGGGACTTTTTACGATTTATGTGTTTGAGTTTTCTTAAGCTACTTTAACATTTACCGCGTTTAGGCCTTTTCTACCTTCTTCTACATCGTAGTTTACGGTATCATTCTCGCGAATGTTATCGATTAAGCCTGAAGCATGAACAAAAATTTCGGCATCGCCATTAGATGGAGTGATAAATCCGAAACCTTTAGTTTCATTAAAAAATTTTACTGTTCCTTGTTGCATTATATTGTATTTTAATTTGTTTCAAAGATAGAGTTAAATACCTATAAATCAATTTTTTATTTTTTATTATATAAATAAATGCTAAATATATTGACTATTTGCCCTTTAAGCCCTGTTTAGCAGCCCGATTTAATTCATCAATAGCTGAGTTTTATCCACAAAATACATCCAAAACGGTCTCTCCCCCTCTGCTTTTCTGCCTGAAAAAGTAAAGACCAGCAAGCAGAAAGTACTTCCTCCCGCCATTTATTATGGATAAGCATCCGGAAAGAAATTAAGATTAAATTAACTATAAACCAGGCTTTCGCGTTGCTCATAATTGACCATCAGGTTGTCGGTAATTTTTATCACTAATGTTTCGTCCGCTTTATCATTATAGCTTAAGACCAGCAAATCACCAATGATTTCGTGTAAAATTAATTTCGGGCTGGTATAGGTGATCGAAACTACATGTGCGGCTTTATTTAAAAGGTCGGAAGCATAAATATGTAATTCGGCCCAATCGAAAAGAATCGGATGATCTTCCAGATCGTTCAAAACGGGTATTTTATGCTCTAATGCTTCTAGCGTATTCATTACTGAATATTGAAGTTTTTGGTGCAGCGAGTTTGCCTTTCCGTTAGCCTGCTGCATTTGTGAAAAGGTGTGGAGATGGTGGTCCAGACTGTATATTTTTGATCTTTTTTGAAATTCTTTGTACGTATCATGAAATATCCTTCTTTCAAAATCTGTTCTGCACATGAAATTGAAATATTGTTTTACGCTGAGGTTAATACGAGCTAAAGCCATAATATTCGGTTTTTTGTTGCTGATTCAAATATGGAACAATAAATAAAAATAATTTACAGGGCATCGGTAAACGCTGAATACCAATCGGTAAATAGCGAAACTAAATCTTGATTATGAAAAACGGATGAATATTAGTTTGAGTACAAAGAATTGGATGAACAACCTGTTATTTAAGATATTTTAACATATGGCCTTCGCGTAAAACAGTCATTCTGAACGCAGACGTCATGCGATGGAATCTGGATCAGCACCAATTCTATTTTTTTAAAACAGTTTAATTTCCAGCAGGTTATTAATAAACAAAACATTTATAACCAAAATCTTTAACGATATGGAAACGAGAAACAACTATGGTCTGATCCAGGCTTTACTAGATTGCGCACTGGCTTGCGAACACTGTGCATCGTCGTGCTTAAAAGAGGAAGATATCAACATGATGATTGATTGCATTAAACTCGATAGGGATTGTGCGGATATCTGTACTCAGGCGGCCAGATTGTTGCAAAGAGATTCAATTATCGGGCACCAATATTTATTGCTCTGCGAAGAAATATGCAGACTTTGTGCGGCTGAATGCGGCAAACACGATCATGAACACTGCAGGCAATGCGCTGTTGCCTGCGAAGAATGTGCAGACGCTTGCCATGCTAATCACGAACCGATCCATCAGGATTAAAAAAAAGCGTCCCGATTTTTATATCGGGACGCTTTTAAAAACTATTTTTTATCAAATCAACTACTGTGCTGGGAAGCTGTAGTTATACGAACCCTGCTCGCCAACACCCGAAATGCTCACCATGTTGTTTCTGCCTAAAGGCAATGCTTTTTGCACATCAGCTACAGAATTTACAGGTTGTCCATTTACTTTGGTAATAATTAAACCTTTTTCAACTCCGATATTATCAAAAGCTTTTCCTGTGGTTACAGAAGTCACTACGACACCACTGTTGATGCCATATTTCGATTTCTGTGCCTGAGTAGCCGGAGCAAAAGTTGCACCTAATTTAGAAACCTCAGCACCTTTGCTTGTTGCATTTTTCGCAGTTAAACCAACACTGGCTTCGCCTTTTAACGTTACACTATAATCTTTAAGTGCACCATCGCGTAACACCGTTAATTTAACTTTATCGCCTGGGTTTAAACGGCCAACTCTTTCCTGAAGATCAGGCGAATCATTGATTACAACACCGTCAACTTTTTTAATTACGTCGCCCGATTTGATACCTGCCGCAGCAGCACCACCACCCGCAACCACATCATTCACATATAAACCACTGATTTCATTAGTTTTAATGCCTTCAGGTTTTTCCTCACCACTTAACGGTACAAAGTTAACACCGATATAACCACGTTTAACTGAGCCATATTTCATAAAATCATCAACAATTTTACGGGCAAGGTTAACCGGAATTGCAAATCCATAACCCTGGTTATATCCGCTTTGCGATGCGATAGCCGAGTTAATACCCACCAATTCGCCGTTTGCATTTACAAGGGCACCACCGCTGTTACCCGGGTTAATGGCAGCATCTGTCTGAATAAATGATTCGATACTGGTATTTGCCGGACGATCCGGTCTTTTACCCGTACGTTGGTATTCGCGATATTCCTCTTCTGTAATTTCATTACCTTGTTGCTCGCGACCAATAATACCAATGCTACGGTTTTTCGCACTTACAATACCAGCCGTTACCGTAGTATTTAAATCTAACGGGAAACCAACGGCTAAAACCCATTCTCCAACCTGCACATTATCTGAGTTACCCATTTTTACTACAGGTAAGCCAGTTGCATTAACTTTAATTAAAGCTAAATCTGTATTCGGATCGCGACCAATTACTTTCGCCTCTACTTTACGTCTGTCTGTTAAAACCACCTCAACCTTCTCTGCATTTTCTACCACGTGGTTATTGGTTACGATATAACCATCCTGACTGATAATTACACCAGAACCCGATGCCGCTCTGGGCTGACGTTGCATCTGACGGCCACCACCACCAAAGAAATCTTCCATCATATCAAATGGAGACGAACTTCTGCCACCGCCACTTTGTGCCGCATACGTGGTTTTAATGTGAACCACACCAGGTGCAACTACTGCTGCTGCCTGCGTAAAATCTGTCGTACCCGCTGATGATACCTTAAGCGGATTATTGGCAAAGTATAAATTCTGTTTTTCAGTAATTGTACTGCCTGTTTGGTTACGCTCAAATAGTTTGTAACCTCCAATTGCTGCTGCCCCACCTATAAAAGCAGCCAACACGGTAATGCCTAATATTTTTTTCATGTGTTTATATATTGTTTTTTAATGGCCATGAAGCTATTAAAAGCTGAACGTTACTTTTAATTTAGATAGCTTTTAATGGTTTCATGTGTTTATATTGTTTTTTAAAGCCATGATTTATTATAAGCTGATTTGCTAGCTAATTGTTTGGTTAGCTTATAATATTCATTTGTTAAATGTTATTATTTGCGAGAGCACTTTCACTTTGATTTAAGCAGAATGCTCAGGCAGTTTTTATCTGCTCAAATTTTCTTTTGTAAGTTTATTCAAATTTAATACCATATAAACGATATTTGTATCCTCAAAGCACTTAGTTTTGTGTTAAAAAATGTTAAATTAAAAAACACAATCCGCTTATTACCTTTTGCAATTCAAATATTGCATTAAAAAATGAAGCTTTCATGAAAATTAATTTCTTTAAATACCAGGGCGCAGGCAACGATTTTATTTTAATAGACCACACCATGAGTCCGTTAAAAAATATTGATAATCAATTAGTTGAACAATTATGCCACAGAAGATTTGGCATTGGCGCCGATGGATTAATGTTCATTACCAAACATGAGGATTATGATTTTGAGATGCATTATTTTAACGCTGATGGTAAACTGGGCAGCATGTGCGGAAATGGTGGCAGGTGTATTGTTGCCTTTGCCAAACAGCTCGGCATTATCGACCGCGAAACAAACTTTTTGGCAGTAGATGGCCCACATTATGCCAGAATTTCAGAAAATGGCGAATGGGTTGATTTACAAATGATTGATGTAGATACCATTACCAAAGATGGCGAAGCTTATATATTGAATACCGGCTCGCCACATTATGTTGCTTTACAAAGCGATTTAAAAGACTTTGATGTTTTTACGGCAGGAAAAAACATTCGCTACAATGCAACTTATGCTGAAAAAGGTATCAATGTAAACTTTGTAGAAGACAAGGGTGATCATTTATTTGTGCGTACCTACGAGCGCGGTGTTGAAGATGAAACTTATGCCTGTGGCACCGGAGTAACCGCTGTAGCGATGGCCGTAGCTAAACATAAAAATCAGACCGGCCACATTAAAACAGCCATTAAAGTTTTGGGTGGCGATATTAAAATAGAATTTGATTACGATGGTAAGGAATTTACCAATGTATTTTTATGTGGCCCGGCCAAATTGGTTTTTGAAGGAGAAGTGGAATAGTTTTCTTTTTCAGAACTATCATTCAGGCCTGTCAGGTTTTAAAACATGATAGGTTTAACACGATCTGAACATCACATATAAAACAGACAGCATCAATATATTTGCTGCTTCAAATACTTACATCGTCCTCGTTTATAACGAGGACGTACGAGATGAGCGATTTCATCGCCTTCCTTAAATCTCACTCGTCCTAAGATCATGGGAGATTTATCATTCAATATAGATCAATATTACTCCACATTACAAATGCAGTTTTCGTTAATCCTCGTTACAAACGAGGACTATTGTCAGGAAATGGGATAATCTTCTTTTCAAACCTCGAAGATTCAAAAACCTGATAGGTCAAGCGCTATCTGAACATCCCGTGTAAAACAGACACCATAAATGTATTTTATTGCCTAAAATAGGCAACATTTATTCTAATAAAATCGTATATTTCCTTTGAATTTAACAGCTTTTAACATCTGTCGCAAGATATTTACACACTGTTTTTCATGCTAAAAAATACGACAACACCATCTATAACAGCAATTTAAAGGAAATCCGATCTGTTTTCAATCGCAAAATAAATCAATCGATTGATTAAATGACAGAATTCGGACAGATTTATTTTTTTTTAGGCTCTATTTTTGGGCATTTATCGGCGAAAATCGAAGTCCTATTTTTTTGACAACGCCCTTAATTCCGGAAATTTAAATTTAAACACACAGAAATACCCATGAGAAAAGTAACAACTCTCTTTTTTAGCGTGAGCATTGGTATGCTTTTGGCATCCTGCGGAAATAACGATGCAGCTAAAAAAGCTGCCGCTGCTGCAGCAGCTGGTCCGCAAGCTTACCCTGTTTTTACAGTAAACACACAAAATACAACCTTAGATTCTGATTATCCAGCAACCATTGAAGGTATTCAAAACATCGATATCCGTCCGAAAGTTGATGGTTTTATCGAAAAAATATTGGTAGATGAAGGCGCGGTAGTGAAGAAAGGGCAGTTACTTTTCACCATTAATGCTCCACAATATGAGCAACAGGTTAGAACAGCAAGAGCCGCGATTAGCAGTGCCGAAGCTGACGTAAATGCTGCTCAGCTTACGGTAAACAAAACCAAACCTTTGGTAGAGAAAGACATCATTAGCAAATACGATCTGGATGCAGCGCAGTTAACCCTTCAAAGCAGAAGAGCGGCATTGGCACAAGCAAAAGCAGAACTGGTAAACGCACAGGTTAACTTAGGTTATACTTCAATTACCAGCCCTGTCGATGGTGTTGTAGGCAGTATCCCGTTCAGAAACGGAAGTTTGGTGAGCAGCTCAAGCACACAACCTTTAACCACTGTTTCTAACACTTCGAAAGTTTATGCTTATTTCTCGTTAAATGAGAAACAGCTTTTAGATTTTTCCAATACCTATAAAGGCAATACGCTTGCCCAGCAGATGAAAAACATCCCTGCAGTGAGTTTGGTTCTTGCTGACGGATCCATCTATGCACAGAACGGCAAAATCGAATCCATCAATGGGCAGATTAACACCAGCACTGGTTCCGCAAGTTTAAGGGCAACCTTTCCTAATCCCGTTTTCTTATTAAAAAACGGTGCAAGTGCATCGGTTAGAATTCCACAGCACGTTGAAAATGCAATTTTGGTCCCTCAAAAATCGACCATCGATTTACAGGGCAAGAAATTCGTTTACATTTTAGGCGATTCGGCAAAGGTGATCAATACCCAAATCGAAGTGATGGAATTGGCCAAAGGTAATTTCTACGTAGTTACCAAGGGACTTAAAGCAGGTGATAAAGTTATTTTAGAAGGTTTTCAATCATTAAAAGACGGAACTAAAATTAAACCTGAGGTAAAAAACACCGATTCAGTTTATGCTGAAATAAAAAAATAACAATATAGTCAGTGCAATCACACTACAGCAGTGTAATCCATATTAATTATGTTTAAGAAATTTATAGACAGGCCCGTTTTATCAACAGTTATATCCATTATAATTGTAATATTAGGTGTATTAGGCCTTGTAACTTTACCCATCTCGCAATACCCCGAAATTGCACCGCCAACCGTTCAGGTATCGGCTTCGTACCAGGGGGCAAATGCCGATGTGGTAATGAGTAGTGTTGTTGTTCCGCTGGAAGAACAGATAAATGGTGTGGAAGACATGACCTACATGACTTCCAGCGCCAGTAACGATGGTACTGCAACCATTACCGTTAACTTTAAACTGGGCACGAATGCCGATTTAGCGGCGGTTAACGTACAGAACCGTGTAGCCAGAGCAACCAGTTTATTACCTGCAGAGGTAACCAGATCGGGTGTAATTACAGCAAAAAGACAAGCGAGTAACTTGCTTATTTTTGCCATTTACAGTGATGATCCATCATACGATCAGAAGTTTTTACAGAATTATGCCAACATTAACATCATCCCAGAGATTAAAAGGATTAGTGGTGTGGGTGATGCAAGTGCATTCGGTACTTTAGATTATACCATGCGTATCTGGCTTAAGCCAGAAGTAATGGCCGTTTATGGCCTGGTACCAAACGATGTAAGTGTAGCGCTTGCTGAGCAAAATATAGAAGCTGCACCAGGTCAGTTCGGTGAACAGGGCAATCAGGCTTTTCAATACACCTTAAAATATAGTGGCCGTTTAAAATCGGAAACCGAGTTTAGCAACATCATTATTAAAGCGGATGCAAACGGACAAATTCTTCGTTTAAAAGATGTGGCCAGAATAGAGCTTGGTGCACAAAGTTATGCGAGTTATGTAAAGTTTAATGGTAAACCTGCTTTAGGTATTGCCATTAGTCAGACAGCAGGTTCGAATGCGAAAGAAGTAATCGAAAATTCGATCAAAACTTTAGATAAAGCAGCAACATCTTTCCCTAAAGGTGTTCACTACGAAACGGTTGTTAACGTAAATAACTTCTTAGATGCCTCAATCGAAAAGGTAATTCACACCTTAATCGAAGCATTTATTCTGGTGTTCCTGGTGGTATTTATCTTCTTACAGGATTTTCGTTCAACTTTAATCCCGGCAATTAGTGTTCCGGTAGCTATTATTGGTACCTTCTTTTTCCTGAGTCTGTTCGGCTTTACCATCAACCTGTTAACCTTATTTGCATTGGTACTGGCCATCGGTATCGTGGTGGATGATGCCATTGTGGTAGTGGAGGCGGTGCATGCCAAGCTTGATGCAGGTTATAAAGATCCTAAAAAAGCAACAAAAGATGCGATGGATGACATTAGTGGTGCGATTATTTCGATTACACTGGTCATGGCGGCGGTATTTATCCCGGTAAGTTTTATCCAGGGTTCATCAGGCGTATTCTATAAACAATTCGGTTTAACACTGGCTATCGCAATTATTTTATCCGCGATCAACGCTTTAACCTTAAGTCCGGCATTATGTGCCATGTTTTTAAAACCACATGCAGAGGATCACGAAAAAAGCAAAAATTTCTTACAACGTTTTTATACCGCTTTTAATACTTCATTTGATGCCGTAACGCAAAAATATAAACGTTCGGTAGGCTTTTTGGGTAAAAAGAGATGGTTAGCAGGATTAGGAATTGCTGTTTTCGCGGTGGTGCTGGTATGGATTATGAATACTACGCCTAAAGGTTTCGTACCAAACGAAGATTTGGGAACAGTTTTTTCTGACATTTCATTACCACCTTCTACTTCACAGGAAGAAACGGATAAAATTATTGTAAAAATCAATGATATTGTAAGTAAGGTACCAGAGGTAGAAGCTACATTTAGGGTTGTTGGCCGAAGTTTGATCAGTGGTTCAGGTAGTTCTTATGGTATGGTTATCGCAAGGCTAAAACCATGGGATCAACGCAAACGCGATGTTAAAGCCATTATTGGTGAATTATTTGCAAAGGCAGCCGGTATAAAAGGTGCAAAAGTCATTTTCTTTGCTCCGCCAACCATTCAGGGTTTTGGTACCGGTGGTGGTTTCGAATTCCAGTTGCAGGATAAAACCGGTGGCGATATTAAAAAATTCAACGAAGTAGGTAATGCGTTTTTAGGGGCTTTGAGTAAACGTCCTGAGATTCAATATGCATCAACCTCATTCAACCCGAATTTCCCGCAATATCAGATTGATGTTAATGTGGCGAAAGTGAAACAGGCTGGCTTAACCGTTAGCGATGTATTAGGTGTTCTACAAGGTTATTATGGTGGTGTTTATGCCTCAAACTTTAATAAGTTTGGTAAACAATACAGGGTAATGTACCAGGCAGATGCCAAGTACCGTGCCAACCAGCAAAGTTTAACCAATATTTATGTTCGTAATTCAAGCGGAACCATGGCACCGATTTCTGAGTTTATTACGCTCGAAAAAGTTTACGGTCCACAGGCTATTTCACGTTTCAATTTGTATACTTCAATTGCGGTTACGGGTAACCCTAATGCAGGTTTTAGTTCTGGTGACGCCATTAAGGCCATTCAGGAAGAAGCGGCAATCCACCTTCCAACAGGTTATGGATATGAGTTCTCAGGTTTATCACGTGAAGAAGTAAGCAGTGGCAGTCAGACGATTTTCATCTTCCTGCTGTGTGTAATCTTTGTGTACTTCCTGCTTTCAGCACAGTACGAAAGTTATATCTTACCGTTGGCAGTATTGTTTTCACTACCCATTGGTTTGGCTGGTGTATTCATCTTCGATAAGATCTTTGGTGTAGACAATAACATTTATACACAAATTACCCTGATCATGCTGGTTGGATTACTCGCCAAGAATGCCATTTTAATTGTAGAGTATGCGGTAGACAGGCGACGAAAGGGAATGAGCATTGTGAATTCGGCTATTGATGGTGCAACTGCACGTTTACGCCCGATTTTGATGACCTCTTTTGCCTTTATCCTGGGTTTATTGCCTTTAATGTTGTCATCAGGTGTTGGTGCAGCAGGTAATACCTCAATTGGTACCGGAGCTGTAGGTGGTATGTTAATCGGTACTATATTCGGAGTATTTGTAATCCCTGCCTTGTTTATTGTTTTCCAAACCTTGCAGGAAAAAATAAGTAACAAATCTCCATTTGAGGAAGGCATTGATCGCGAACAAACAGAGGAAGAGTATGAGTTAGCGACTAACCATCCACATTAATTTGAAAATCATGAAATTTAGATATAAGCATTCCATATTAATCGGTTTAGCCATCCTCAGCCTAAGCGCCTGCGTAACTAAAAAGTACGAGCGCCCGCAGCTAAAGAGCGAAGGTTTATACCGTGATAACAATACAACAGATACAACCACTATTGCCGATCTGCAATGGAAAACGTTGTTCTCGGATACCACTTTACAGTCGCTGATCCAACAAGGAATAAATGAAAATTTAGACCTGAAACAGGCGATCGAGCGTATTAAAATAGCCGAGGCTACCTTAATACAAAGCCGCGGGGCATTATTACCCAGCTTACAGGCTGATGTAAATGTAACCGACAATAAAGCTTCGGCAGCAGCGCAGAATTTTCCGGCAGGGATTAACATCAATCTGGAAACCCAAACTTATAAAGCACAATTGAGTACCAGTTGGGAAGCTGATATTTGGGGAAAATTAAGCAGTGCAAAACGTGGCGCTTACGCTACTTTATTACAAAGCGACGCAGCAAAACGCGCTGTTCAAACCCAGTTAATTGCCACCATTGCCAACAATTATTACACTTTATTGGCGCTGGACAAACAACTGGCCATTACCGAGCAAACCATTAAGGTAAGAACGCAGGATGTTGAAACCATGAAAGCCTTAAAACAAGGAGCTGTAGTTAATGGTGCAGCAGTGGTACAGAGTGAAGCCAATTTATACGCTGCTCAGGTAACCTTGCCCGATTTAAAAAGAAGCATTAAAGAAGCTGAAAATGCGCTTAGTGTTTTGGTTGCTAAAGCGCCAAATGCGATTAACCGCACGACCTTAGATCAACAGACCCCTTACGCGAATTTACAAACCGGCGTTTCTGCACAATTGTTAAAAAACCGTCCGGATGTGATAGCCGCTGAATTTGGGTTCCGATCAGCTTTTGAAAACACAAACGTAGCGAAAGCTTACTTTTATCCTGCTTTAACCATTACTGCAGCAGGTGGTTTATCAAGTTTGCAATTACAGGATTTCTTCAGCAAATCGATCTTCTATAATCTGGTTGGTGGTTTAACGCAGCCCATTTTTGCAAAAGGAGCAAACAAGGCCCGCTTAAAAACAGCTGAAGCTAATCAGCAAATTGCTTTTTATAACTTTCAACAAACATTGTTAACCGGTGGGCAGGAAGTATCAAATGCATTGTATGCTTATCAAACCGCTTCAGAGAAAGAAGAAACAAGGGCAAAACAAATCGCTTCTTTGACCAAAGCAGTCGATTTTACCAAAGAATTATTACGTTACAGTTCGGCAACAAACTATACGGATGTATTAACTTCAGAACAAAGTTTGTTAACAGCTCAATTAAGTGGTATTAACGATCGATTACAAAAACTACAGTCGGTTGTAAACTTATACCGTGCATTAGGCGGTGGCTGGAAATAAAAAATAATTAACCAATTTTTAAGGCATTCTGGGTTTCAGGATGCCTTTTTTGTTTTAGGCTGATTTGCTTTCGCTCCTTAGAAAGGAGGTAAACTAGTGTTTGTAGAACCCTCCTCCCTACGGAGTAACCATCCTACAGATCATGAAACCTTCCCACCTATGGAGGCACGAAATCATTAAGGTCATGAAAGCTTCCCGCCGTAGGGAGCGAGCTTTCATAACTACTTTGAAACCTCCCTGCCCTGCGCAGCGCGAAATCAAAGTAAAATAGTGGAATGCGAAAATTTTCTAACTTGACTATTTCACATAAACCCATTTCTAAACCAGTATACGTGTGCCAACTATTTTTAAGAAAAATAATGTAGGTTTGTTTCACTAAAACGCTAGCCACTAAATAGTTTATTTGTATTTTGGCTGTACCAAACAATTTTATGCGCTTCTCAAAACTTCTAGCCCTCTTTGCCGGCTTATTTTTCTTTAGTAATAGCTACGCCCAAACTTATGTAGTAACCAGTAATGCCGATAGCGGTCCTGGTACGTTAAGGGAAGCATTGACACAAGCCGCCATAGCGAATAGAGTAACTACATTTACCATTAACTTTAATTTACCGGGTACACCTAGCGACAACGCTAACCGCACCATCAGGTTGCGTTCAGCACTACCTATTGTCTCTTCAAATGTAGTTATTGATGGCACCTCTCAGGCAGCATGGCCGGCACTTGGCGTTTCAGGAGCCAAGGTAATTTTAGAGCCAGAATATCCTAATTCCACATTTTCGGGGCTGGTAATTGGCCAGTCGTCATCCACGCAGGTCCAAACTACAGGGGTTGAAGTTTATGGTCTGTACATCAGGAATTTTGCCACCATTAATAATTTACAAAATGTAAATATGGCGCAAGGCTCGGGAATTGTGATCGATTATCGTGCAAATAATATTACCATTGGGGCACCGGGGAAAGGAAATGTTATTGGAGGAAATATTAACGGTATCATTGTTCAGAACAACTTTTTTTTCACCACCATCACGGCCACCAAAATCAAGATCCAATCGAACTTAATCGGGGTGATATACGATGGAATAACCCCCAATACAAATGTTTTTGGTATTTCGGCCAATTTATACGATAGTGCACTGGATGTTGGAGGAGATAATGCTGGCGAAGGGAACGTAATTGCCGCAAACCGGATTAATGTTGACATCACGCGATCATCCTACTCCACTAACGCAAGGTTTGATGTTAATGTGATCAATAACAAAATCGGGGTTGATTATACGGGCAAAAAAGATTTCCATGACTTACCGATATTTCTTTCTTCTTCCGCTTTAGAAATTGCAGGTTTAAAAGTTAACGCCATCAATACAGCACTTTATGTGCGGAACAACATTATCGGAGGAAACAGAACTACAGGCGTTTCGATTACCAATTCAGACTTTATTCTAACCGGTAATGCCATAGGCACCGATGCCGCCGGAACCGTGGTAATGGGTAATGGTATTGGCGTAAAAATAGAGTTGGGTGCAGGCGGAACTATTGGTGGGGCAACACCAGCTGAAGCGAACTTAATTGCGAACAACAATTTCGGTGTCGAAACGGTGTCGTCAAAGCCTGTAAAAATTACGAGAAACAGTTTCTTTTGCAATAAAACGTTTGGGATCGGAAAAACATTAAGCATACTGCAACCATATATTCAGGTGCTAAAAAAACGCAGCGATTATGTTTCGGGTAAAGCTACCCCTAACTCAGAAGTAGAATTATTCTATACCGTAAACTGCCAGGGTATTTGCGAAGGCAAAACCTATATTGCAACCGTACAAGCCGGTAGCGATGGCCGCTGGGAATACAACGGAAACCTTAGCGGTATGGTTACCGCAACAGCCAGTTTGTTAAATGCCACCACCTCTCCTTTCTCTACGGCTGAATTATTACCAAATGAAGCTATAGTTGAGCCTGTAACCTGTAGTGCTAACGGATCAATCACCATTCCCGAAGTGCGTGAGGGATTCACTTTTAGCTGGGTAAAAATAGAAACCGATGGTAGTCGCGTACCTAAAGGGAATACACAGAGCATCTCTAATTTAGATGTCGGCACTTACGAAGTAACTGTTGATGATGGCTGTAAAGCATTCCCATCGGTGTTTATCATCAAAGATCAAAAGTTAACCAAACCTGCTATCCTGCCGGTTTCGCCTGCGTGTGGACAAACTACTTTTACCTTTACCGCTGAGGTTTTAAGAGGGAAAGGTGTGCTAAAATACGAATGGATAAATGCGGCAACAAATGCTGTGGTAAGCAGAAGTAACCCCGCTAGTTTACCTGAAGGTACTTACTTCGTAAAAGTATCGGATGAGGCAAACTGCTCATTAGATTCTGATCCGATAACGGTTAAAAGGAAACCTCAACCTAAAATTGGGAATCCCACTAAAACTACTTCTGCAGCATGTGGTAAAGAAAACGGGGCTATTGTAGGTATTACCATTACAGATGCAACGGGTACCCTAAGCTACAAATGGTTTAAACGTGATCCGATCACAGGGATTTTAGGTACAGATGTGGTATCAACTACGCTGGATCTTGAAAATGTAGGAGGCGGTAACTATACCTTATCTGTTTCTGATGAAGGTCAATGTTCGCCAGTTTCTTCATCTTTCTTTATCGGTACTTATAGTGATGTTGCCATTAACGGAGGAACAGTTACACCAGCCCGATGCGGTGTTAACAATGGTGTTATTGATGGTGTGTCGATTACCAATGCCGATACCTATGAGTGGTTAAGCCCAACCGGACAAAGCATTAAAAAAGGACCGTACTCGCCCGGAATGTCTATAAAAATGATTGACCTTGCACCAGGAACTTATACCTTAAGGGCCAGCAATTCGCTATATACCTGCACTTTAGACAGACCTTTTAGGGTGGATGCATTAACACCAACGGTTTATACTTTTACACCAACCGTTAATAATACCACCTGTGAACTCATTAACGGAAGTATCAACTTAAACTTCAGTTCCGTTCTTCCAACATTGTTTAAATGGGTAGATGAATCAGGCGCTACAGTTGCCGGAGCAACCAAAACAGGGAACATTATTGAACTGAAAAATTTGCCGGGAGGAAATTACAGAATGTTCGCTTATGATGTAAACAATTGCGAAACAGTTTTAGGACCTTATGCTATTAATATTACGCCAAAACTAAACATCGTATCCAATACTGCAACCGTAATTAAAGATGGCTGTACCTTACAGAGAGGTTCTGTTAAAGGCATTCAGGTAATTGGTGGTGTACCAGGCTATGATTTTAAATGGATAAACGAAGCTGGCGAAGCCGTTCAGTATACCCAGGATCTGATTAATGTTGGTGCAGGTACCTATCGCTTAGAGGTAAAAGACAAAACATCTTGTGGTTATGCGATCAGCGAGGCTTATACAGTAGTAGACGAACCTTTTAAAATCCTGGCTCCTATCATTAACGACCTACGTGTTTGTTATGTTTCTGATATCGTTTTACCTGTAATTGCACCAGAAGAAGGAACTTACCAGCTCTTTGAAAAAATTGATGATACCAAACCGTTTTTAGAAAACACCAACGGGATATTTAAATTTAAAGTCGCCAAAACAGCCGATTATTTTGTGCGGCGAAAATTGGGTTCCTGTACCAGCGAATTTACCAAAGTACATGTAGAGGTAACACACGACAATTTAGAGGTTACCAATACCATGACCCCAAATGGTGATGGGATGAATGATGTTTGGCAAGTGAGGGGTTTACCAGATTTTAAAGGCACCAACATTAAAATTTATACCCGGGGCGGTCAATTGGTGTACGAATCAATCGGCAATTACACCAAACCTTTTGATGGCAGGTTTAGGGATAAGGAATTACCGGCAGGTGTTTATTATTATGTGATCGATTTGCGAGCCGAATGTAAACCATTGGGTGGTAGTATAACCCTTTTACGTTAAAACTGCCTGCTCGGGCAAACTACCTGATAACGGTTATTTAATAAAATACCCAGCACAATTTCGTGCGTGCCATTATTTACCGAGCGTAAACCTGAGGTATTTACATCATACGAATAACTCAGGTTTACTAACGATGCAATGTTAAGCCCGGCCAGAAGTGAAAAAGAATCGTTGTTCCTGAAACTGGTTCCAACCCAGAATTTATCCTGATAGGCAAATTTCAAATTCGCATCAAAAGTAGCCGGAGAGTTGGCCCAATACGAAATCAAACCAGACGGGATCATTGCGATATCCTCATCCAGAAATATTTTATAGCCCGCGGTTCCGTAAAAAGTAGCCGCTTGATATGGGCTGGTTTTAACTTGGTTATTGACAATGCTGCTTTTATTTCCGATAAGCTGTTTTGCCGAAACACCAGCAAAAAACCTTGGGCTATACAGCCAAATACCTGCACCAATATCGGGTCTGATTTTATTGTTGTAATCGGCAGAGAATAAAGGATCACCCGACTCGTCAGCAATAATTCCACGCACATCAACACTGATTGATTTAAATCCGCCAGATAAACCAACTGATAAATTTACTTCGTTTGTAATACCCAAATGATAGGCATAGGTTAAGTTTACATTGGTCTGCCGAACTAATCCTGCTTTATCAGTCATGGCCACCAGGCCAATTCCGTGGTGAGGTTCTGCTGCCGTATAGCTGTTTACAAAACTTCTGCTCATTGGATTATCGCCATTCCCGGCAAATGAGTTTACATTGCTCCGAACAAAATCTTCGCCAATAGCGGTACTTAAAGAAAGGTATTGCGTACTTGGCGCACCTTCTAATCCACTCCACTGTTTACGTAAACCTATTTTTAAATCTGTGTAATTATCTATTCCCGATAGTGCAGGGTTCAGCAAAATATTGTTAAAAATATATTGGGTGCTCCGGGGGATTTCTTGCGCATAGCTACAAAAATGTAAGCAGGCAAACAGAGAGAGCGCGTAAAAAAATTTCATTTAAACCTTAGTGATGCGTTAATGGATTGATAAAGAAAGCCTATCAATACAAGGACTAAGATAATAAGTTGTAGCCAATTATAAAGTATTAATATTTATCTGCCCGTTAACTTCAAATAGCGCTCCATCCAACAGCAGCATTTACGCGTTCTTTAAGATTTCCAGAAAAAACTGATAATTTTTATTTCAAAAACCGATACTTCTTTTGATGTAACCTCAAAATATTGTAAGTTTAAAGTTTTTTAAGCGCTTAGCTTAGAAAAAATTTTAAACCAATCAATGTTACGTGTCGATAGTTCTAAAGCCTGTAAAGTGGTGTACTCTTTGTGCAAACATGAGTACTTGGGCTATTTAATTGAACCTCACGTTGTTCAGCTCAATCCACAAGGAGATTTTTCTTTTACCTATCAACGGATTTTCACACATACCGCAGAAGAATTTAATGCCTGTTTAAGTGATATTGATTATAAGCTGATCAAGATTTTAGATGACATTGAGCAAGACTCGCTGATTAAAAAATATTACAAGAAACTAATCAGGCCAACTGAGTTTTTCACTAAAATTTTCGACAATAAATTTTACGAAAATGTTCGCCCTAAAATCGAAAAGAAACTTGCCGAAGCTTTAGAGCTTTTAAAGGTTAAAAACGAGCTTTATGTAATGGACAAAGATGGCTGGCCGGTAGAACGTAAAATCGAACTGGCCGATGAACCCGCCTCTATTCTTTTTCATTTCCGCCGAAATGAAACGGAAACACGTTATTTCCCGACCATCAAGTATCAGAATCTACGCATCGAATTTATGTTTAAAGAAGCGCAGATTATCAGTAACAAACCTGCGTGGCTATTGCTTAACGATGTACTGTACTTTTTTGATCAGGATATTGAAGGAAAAAAACTGCAACCCTTTTTAAATAAACGCTTTATTGCCATACCCAAAACAACCGAAGCTACTTACTTTGAAAAGTTTGTTGCCCCTTTAATTGAAAAACACCATGTGTACGCCGAAGGTTTCGAAATCAGAACCGAACAGTTTGAAGCCACACCTGTAATTAAAGTTTTGTATGTGGATGGCGGACTTTCTCAGATTCAGTTGTACTTTAAATACGGCGAATATATTTTCCCTGTAGAAAATGCGCATAAAGTAACCGTACGTTTAGAAAAAACGGCCGATAACTATATTTTCCACCGCATTAAACGTTCGGCAGAATGGGAGAAAAAACAGTTCAATCTGTTATTATCATTAGGATTAAAAAAAACAAGCTCGCTGTTTAGCAACCTGGAAGTGATTTCAGCTGATGAAAACCCGAGTTATGCAGCCATTAATTGGGTAAACGAACATATCGAACTTTTACAGGCAGCAGGTTACGAAATTGAACAGGCTACAGGCCAGAAAAAATTTGTTTTCGGTGCCAGCAAAATAGATCTTGAAGTTAAAGAAGGAAACGATTGGTTCGATATCCATGCCGTGGTATGGTTCGGAAAATACCAGATTCCTTTTCTTTCGCTAAAACAACATATCCTACACAAAAAGCGGGAATTTTTATTGCCCGATGGCGAAGTGGCCATTATTCCCGATAAATGGTTTACGCAATATGGTAGTTTGTTCAGTTTGGCAGAGGCCGGAAAAACGCTGAAATTAAAGAAACACCATATCGGTTTAATCAACGATTTGGCCGAAGATAGTTTAGCTAACGTGACACTCGAACGTAAATTGCAGCGCTTATCAGATTTTGAAGATATTGCCGATACACAAATGCCTGTTCATTTTAAGGGCAGTTTACGCGATTACCAGAAAGCCGGTTATAACTGGTTCAGCTTTTTACGCGAATACAATTTCGGTGGTTGTTTGGCCGACGATATGGGTTTGGGTAAAACCATCCAAACATTAGCCATGCTGCAAAAAGTGAAGGAAGACGATCAATTGCTTGAAACGCAAACGACCTCGCTCATCATCATGCCTACCTCTTTAATTTACAACTGGTTAACGGAGGCTAAAAAGTTTACACCAAAGCTTAAAATACTGGCACACACGGGTACCAACCGAAATAAAGATGTAGCCAATTTTGCCAATTACGATATTATCATTACCACCTACGGTGTAACCCGAGTGGATGTAGATGAACTGAAAAACTTTTATTTCAACTACATTATTCTTGATGAAAGTCAGAATATTAAAAACCCGGCATCAAAATCGTTCAAAGCCGTGAGAAGCTTAAAATCGAAACATAAACTGATTTTGAGCGGTACACCCGTAGAAAATTCAGTAAGCGATTTATGGTCGCAGTTAACCTTTTTAAACCCGGGTTTATTGGGTACGCAGGCATTTTTCTACGAAGAATATGTGCAAGCGATAGAAAAGAAAAAGGACGAAGAAAAAGCGCGCAAACTACAATCGATTATCAAGCCATTTGTACTCCGCAGAACCAAAGAGCAAGTGGCGGCAGAATTACCACCTAAAACGGAACAGGTAATTTACTGCGACATGAGCGAAGATCAGGCTGCTTATTACGAGAAAACAAAATCAGCCTACCGCAACGATTTATTGCAGAGCATGGACGATGGAACTTTCGCGCAGAAACAGGTGCAGCTTTTACAGGGATTAACCGCCTTACGCCAGCTGGCCAATCACCCCATAATGATTGACGGGGCTTATGTTTCAGATTCTGGAAAGTTTGAAAACGTGATCCACACACTGGATAATGTGCTTAAAGGTGGACATAAGGTTTTAGTATTTTCTCAGTTTGTAAAACACCTGGATATCTTCAAAAAACATTTTGAGGCGGAGCATATTCCTTTTGCTTATTTGGATGGTGCAACGCGTAACCGTGGCGAAATTGTTTCCGAATTTCAGCAGAACACCGAATTAAAGGTCTTCTTAATCTCCATAAAAGCGGGTGGTGTGGGATTAAACCTAACCCAGGCCGATTATGTTTTTATCCTCGATCCATGGTGGAACCCTGCAGTAGAACAACAAGCTATCGACAGAACGCACCGTATTGGGCAGGATAAAAAGGTTTTCATTTACAAATTCATCGCAAAAGATACCGTTGAAGAGAAAATACTGGCCTTGCAAAACCGCAAAAAATCGCTTGCCAACTCTTTAATTACCACTGAAGAGAGTTTCTTTAAATCGCTCAGCAAGGAAGATATACGTGATATTTTGAATTAATCACCAGAAATTGCCACAGAGGCACGGAAACAGGATTTGAATTCTTTTATAGATTCAGTACTTTTAGCTACATCCCAAGTTAATAAGTTTAAATTGTTATTAAATCACTTGGTATGGAAATCCGGCAATCAAACTTCCCGTTAAAACACGAAACAGACCTGATTATTAATGCAGCTCTAGAAATCCATAGTGATTTGGGATGCGGCTTCCTTGAAATTGTGTATAAGGATGCATTGTGTATTGAACTAAAAAACAGAGAATATTTTTACGAAAGAGAAAAATTATACCAGGTTTATTACAAAGGTATTTTATTACCACATAGCTTTTATGCCGACTTTATCATATTCGATTCGGTAATACTAGAAATCAAGTCAAAAAGCGGCATCGCGAACGAGGATATGGCACAAACCCTAAATTATCTCCGATGCTCAGGGTGTAAAGTTGGACTCATTTTAAACTTCGGAAAGCCATCCCTCGAAATTAGACGTGTTGTTTTATAACTCATTAATGAGTAAAGTTTTCCGTGTTGATCTGTGCCTCCGTGGCAAATGCCACTATTTAATTTTCTTTTCAAAACTCAATTCCCTCTTACTTGTTATACAGTAGAACATAAATTCTACCATCATGACAAATCAAGATTTTAATACTGCTGTAAATAACGTTAAAGAAGCCTGGAAGTATCCGGAATTATTCGAAAACGTTTCAAAATCTGAGCGCTGGTTATCTGGCGCGGCAGGAACATATTTACTTTTTAAAGGTATCACCAGCATTTTTTCGCATCCGGTAATTGGTTTAACCGGAGCCGCAATTGGTGCAGGATTATTGTACCGCGGCATTACAGGTTATTGCCCAATGCGCGATTTGGCAGAACAGCGTAGTGCAGACATTGCTCCTGATGAAGTAATTATTAGCGAAACTTACGTTGTTGACGATTTGGGGTAAAATTTTAAATACCAAATTTCCATTTCTTAATAAACTGGTTAACTTTAAAAAGTTAAACCACAATCATGAACAAGTATACACTATTATTTATTCCTGCGCTTTTTGCAGGGCAAGCGATGGCACAAGATAAAAAACCAGATCCTGCCAAAGACCCAAAAACAACCGAGGTTTGGGAACCCGTTCCAAAGGTTGTTACACCAGGTAAATTGCCTCAGGATGCGCCATCTGATGCAACCATTCTTTTTGGTGGCAGAAATTTAGATGCATGGCATTCAGTTAAAGATCCATCTAAACCAGCCGAATGGACAATCGACGATGGATTTTTCACCGTTAAAAAAGGGACTGGCAACATCGAAACGAATAAAAAGTTTACCGATTACCAGCTGCACATGGAATGGAAAATCCCTGAAAACATATCGGGCGAAGGTCAGGCCCGTGGCAACAGCGGGGTATTTTTAGCCTCAACCGGCGGCGGTGATAATGGTTATGAAATCCAGATTATGGATGCTTATAACAACAAGACTTATGTGAACGGACAAACAGGTAGTGTTTATAAACAAGCGATTCCATTAGCTAATGCCAACAAAAAACCAGGTGAGTGGCAATATTACGATATCATTTGGAACGCACCACGTTTTAACGAAGATGGAACCGTACAAAAACCAGCTAGTGTTACCGTATTTTTAAACGGCGTGCTTTTACAGAATGGTTTTGTATTAAAGGGCGAAACCAGATATATCGGTGCTCCTGAATACAAAAAACATGGCCCTTCTTCAATTAAATTACAAGATCACGGCGATCCAAGTCCTGCGATTAGTTATAGAAACATTTGGGTTAGAGAATTATAATTTCAACAAAACAATAATATAGTCCTCGTTTGTAAAGAGGATTATTGAAAATTGCGATTTTATCGCTACAAGAAAACAACAATAAGGAACCTGCAGGCCAAAAGCTTGCAGGTTTTGTTTTATAAGATAATTTGACGGATAATTGCATCAGATTATTAGCGTTGAATTTTATGAACAAAGGCAGATTAGAAGCATTTAGTGATGGCGTAATTGCAATTATCATCACCATTATGGTTTTAGAGATTAAAGTACCGGAGCATGGCGATACATTGGCCAGCTTAAAGCCCCTTATTCCGAAATTTATCAGCTATGTTTTAAGTTTCACCTACGTAGGTATTTACTGGAACAACCATCATCACCTCATGCATGCCGTAAAAAAAGTAAGCGGATCAATGTTATGGGCTAATTTAAACTTACTGTTCTGGTTATCACTTTTCCCGGTTACGGCCGGATGGATGGGTGAAAATCACTTTGCCTTTTGGCCGGTGGTGGCTTACGGCATCGTATTATTTTTAGCGGCAATTGCTTACTTAATCTTAGTTATCACGATTAAAAAAACAGAGGGTGCACATTCGCTTGTCGTTGAAGCAATAGGCAACGATAGTAAAGGGAAAATTTCGTTAGTTTTTTATGCATTGGGCATTGGGCTCAGCTTCATAAACCCATGGATTGGCTGTTCGATGTATGTAATTGTTGCGGCCATTTGGTTTATACCTGATACCAGAATTGAACGGGCTATACATCAATCGCTAGAGAATAAAGATTAGTCTTTTCTCAAAATACCCATAAATGTTTCTCTGTCTATCATTTCGGCGCCTAAGCTGATTAAATGATCGTTCGGTAACTGGCAATCAATTAAATCGATATTCATTTTACTTAAAAAAATCAATGCGGCTTTAGAAGCATTACTTACATGGCTAAACATACTTTCGCCACAAAAAACGCGGTTTACTTTTAAACCATAGAGGCCGCCAACCAGTTGATCTGCACGCCAAACCTCTACACTGTGCGCATAACCTTGCTGATGGAGATTGATGTAAGCCGCTTGCATTTCGTTGGTAATCCAGGTGCCATCCTGCCCTTTCCTTTCAGTAGTTGCACAATTGCGGATCACTTCGACAAAAGCCTGGTTAAAAGTAATCTTGAAAACTTCCTGCTTTAAAATTTTACGCATGCTTTTACTGATCCTGATCTGATCAGGATAAATCACACATCGCTCGTGTGGCGAATACCAAAGGATGGGCTCACCTTCACTAAACCATGGAAATATTCCATTCGAATAGGCCATTAACAACCGCTCCATACTTAAATCACCCCCAATAGCCAATAAACCATCCTCTTCTGCCAAGGCCGGGTCAGGAAAGCCCGGGTGATCATCTGGTAACTGAAAAAACATAAACAAAAATAAGAAAGAAAACAAAGATTAAACCCTGGCGTTTTAAATATGTCATACTGTAAAACAGTCCATTATGAGCGCAAAAGATAATTTCTTAAAAGTAAAACATCTTTATAACCGGGCGGGTTTCGGGGTTTCTTATGCAGACTTACAAAAATTAAGCAGGAAAAACATCGATAAGGTGGTGGATAATCTGCTTAAAGATTCTCAAAAAAACGATCCCATCAATTTAGTGAACGATTACGAATCGAAGCGCCAGCTTCTGGTTCAGGCGGGTTTATACTCAAAAAAAGACCTGACCGATGAAGAAAAGAAAATGCGCCAGCAGATTGTGCGCGAGCAAAACGAAGTAAGCCGCGACCTGAATATTGCTTTCATTAACAAAATGATCAATACCGATGCCCCGCTAAGGGAAAAGATGACGCTCTTTTGGCATGGCCATTTTGCCTGCCGCAGCAACAACCCTTTTTTTGCGCAACAGTTAAACAATATTCAAAGAACAAATGCCCTAGGGAGCTTTAAAACTTTACTGGTTGAGGTCTCTAAGTCGCCGGCAATGCTGCAATACCTGAATAACCAGCAGAACAGAAAAGGTAAACCAAATGAGAACTTCGCACGCGAGCTCATGGAACTTTTCACCTTAGGCAGGGGAAATTATACCGAACAAGACATTAAAGAGTCTGCACGCTCATTTACCGGCTGGATGTACGACAAGGACGGCTCATTTATTTTCAGACAAAATCTGCACGATGCCGGAACAAAAACATTCTTTGGTAAAATCGGGAATTTTGAAGGCGAAAACATTATCGATATTATCCTCGAGAAACCAGAAACCGCACAGTTTATCGCCCGGAAAGTATATAAATTCTTCGTAAATGATAATCCAAACGAGGCGCACATTAAAGAACTTGCTACTCATTTTTACAACTCGAAATACGACATCGCCTCGATGATGAAAAAAATGTTTACAGCTGAGTGGTTCTATAGCCCTGAAAATGTAGGCACAAAAATTAAGTCACCAGCCGAATTTTTAGTGGGCTTAAGTCGCGAGTTTTATGTTACCTACAACAAACCGCAGGTTTTAATACAGCTACAAAGCAGTTTGGGACAATATTTATTTAACCCACCTAATGTTGCAGGCTGGCCTGGCGGACAAAGCTGGATTGATAGTTCATCGTTAATGTTAAGGATGCGCATTCCCTCTCTTGTTTTAAATGATGGGGAAATCGATTTCAGCGGTAAAGCTGATCCTGAAGATGAGGCCGTAATTGCCTTAAGCCGGACAGCTACCAGCAATGCAAACGCCAACATGAAACCAAAATCGTATGTAAACGCAAATGCAGACTGGCCTAAATTTTTAAATACCTTACCAAAGGGATTAACGCCATTGGAACTTACCGAATTTTTATTGCAGCCCAAATTAAACGCTAAAATCACAACGATGGTAAGCGATAATAAAGGATTGCGGAGTACGGCAGTAGAAATTACCAGCATGCCCGAGTATCAGTTGTGCTAGAGAACAGTTAATAGTTGATGGTGAAGAGCCCATTAGCTAAGCGCCCAAACCAATGAACTATTGACTAATGAACAAGTGAACCAAAACATTAACAAGATGAACAGAAGAAACTTTTTAAGAAATACAGGATTTGTTGCAGCTGGTTCGCTATTCGTTCCGGCTTTTATGAAACCACTGGAGGCCATGGCACTTGATGAGCTGAGTCTTTATAAAAACCTGGTTGTGGTACAGCTTTCTGGCGGAAATGATGGCTTAAATACGGTTATTCCTTTTGGAAACGATATTTATTATCAAAAAAGAAAAAGTATTGCCATTAAACCTGAAGAGGTGATTAAACTGAACGATATGCAAGGGCTAAATCCGAACATGGCCGCCTTGCAAGAAATTTATGATCAAGGCTGGATGACCATTATCAATGATGTTGGCTATCCCAATCCCGACCGATCGCATTTCCGTTCGATGGATATCTGGCAAACAGGGAGCGATAGCAATCAGTTTTTATCAACCGGATGGATTGGCCGCTATTTAGATAGCAATTGCCAGACCTGCAAATTTCCCTATACCGCAATAGAAGTTGACGACTCACTTTCTCTGGCCATGAAAGGGCAAACCAAAAAAGGAATTGCCTTAAAAGATCCTGCGGCTTTGTTCCGCAATACAAACGATCCGTTTTTTAAAGCCATGTTGCAGAATGACAAGGAACATTTAGATGAAGATAATTTAGGTTATTTATACAAAACCATGATCGAAACTTCATCTTCTGCCAATTATATCCAGAATACATCTAAAATTTACCAGTCTAAATCCACTTACCCTACTTCAGGCTTTGCAAACCAGTTGAAAACGGTTTCTAAATTTATTTCTTCAGGATTAAAAACCAGGGTTTATTATGTGTCGTTAAGTGGTTTCGATACACACGTGAATCAGATTGGTCAGCAAGGCAATCTACTTAAACAATACAGTGAGGGCATGGCTGCTTTTTTGAAAGATTTAAAATCGAACAATAAACTGGAAGATACGCTCGTGATTACTTTCTCTGAATTTGGCCGTAGGGTAGAGCAAAATGCCAGTAACGGTACCGATCATGGAACGGCAAATAACATGTTTGTTTTTGGTGGAAAATTGAAAAAACAAGGGATTTTTAATGCTGCGCCTAATTTGGGCGATCTGGATACCGGCGATTTAAAATACCAGTTGGATTTTAGGCAGGTTTATGGCACCATATTAGATAAATGGCTGGATGTAAACAATGCTGATATCCTGAACAAAAAATTTAATACACTCGATTTTATATAGGTTGAGTGCTAGAAGGAAGAAGCTATCTTACAAAAATACGATCTGTCACGTTGAGCTTGTCGAAACGCCTTACAATATATTTTGGCTAGTCCTTCGACAAGCTCAGGATGACAAATTGGTATTAATAATATAGCCTCTTCTTATTTTTTACAATAACAAATCCTATTTCCTTTTCAATACATACACAGGCCTGCTGCTGTCCTTATCAATCTGATCGGTATAGGTATTAAAAAGTTCATAACCATATCTTTTCAGTTTATTGAGGCAATCCATCTGAGAATTGAAAAGCAAATCATTGCCATCATCGTCTCTTACGTTCAATTCTTTATTTCTTTTGAATTTTTGCCCATAATCTATTCTGGCAATATAGGTATCGCCACCGTTGTAAATCGGTTTTACCTCAATGTATTCTACCTTGATGTCGCTTAATTTAAAGCCGTTTACATTTTGGGCTTTGGCATTAGATAGCCCAAAGCACGCGACAATTGCCGCTGCAAGAATTAATTTTTTCATGTTGTGTTTCTTTTGTGTGTAATTCTAAATTACAAAGAATACAAGTAGAATGCATGGACGAACTGTAACAAAATACCCAATATTAAATCTTAACCTTTAAAAAATACAATGAACTTTTTAGGCAATATTATCTGGATTATTTTTGGCGGTATCTTTATTTTCTTTGAATACATTATCGGGGGACTAATCCTTTGCCTAACCATTGTGGGTATTCCTTTTGGTATCCAATGTTTTAAATTTGCCATTGTAGGCCTAGCTCCGTTTGGGGTTAAAATCACCGATACTTCATCAAATACAGGCTGCCTGTCTACCATCATGAACCTGATCTGGATTTTATGTGGTGGTTTCTGGATTGCATTAACACATTTATTTTTTGGGATCCTGCTTTGCATTACCATTGTGGGTATTCCATTCGGGCGCCAGCATTTTAAATTAATGAATTTAGCTTTTACACCGTTTGGGAAGTCGATTTCTTAATTCAAACCTAAACTTCAAGATAGTTTCTTCCACCTATTCGTCATTGCGAGGAGGAACGACGAAGCAATCTCTATTGTAAATATGACAAAAGATTGCTTCGGCTCGCTCAGTTCCAGCCTCGCAATGACGATAGCTTTTTTTTGAAAAGCAGGCTTCGGTGTCTATCGGGTCCGAAAGCCCCGCCATTCGCTTTATCCCGATGAAACCTGTGAAACAAGCAAGCACACGATAAAAGACAAAACAGACAGTGCTTAAATCGGGATGCCCGCTGCTGTCGGGTTTATTGAACTGTGGCCTGTTCCCATTACCAAAAAACGCTATACCTAGCCCCGATTGAATGGATGCCCACAATACTTCATCGGGGCAGGAAAGAAAGCGGGACTGTTGAAACCGATGAGCACAACAACTGCGCTCCAAATTATTGGATCAAGCCTATAAATTTAGAATGTTCGATCGCTTCTTCACTATAATTAAATAAACATGCCTTCACCCCTTTCTCTTCGACCATTTTAAGCAATTGTCTTGTTTTTGCTTCTTTTTCTGGACGAATATTACGGATGTATACTGCTTCGATATTTTTTGGATACTTCTCCACTATGCTTGAGTAAATTTCGGGATCCTGCTGGGAGTTATCACCAAAGAAAACAAACTTCTGATTAGGGAAAACGTCTAAAATCCGCATTACCCTCAATAATTTACCTTCATGCCCAGTTTTACCTGTTCTAACTAAATCCTTCCACCGTTTTAATGTATTTAAAAGGAAAGCACCTTCAGGCAGTTTATTGAATCTGAAAGTCTCGACCAAATAATCGTAAAGGTTCCATTCGCTGCTGCTTACATAAAAAAAGGGATTGGGCTGATTTACTTCGGTGTGCGACAGGGCCAATTGCTGATAGTGGCTGGCTGCCTCTGGGAAAGTTTTACGTGTATGCGGATTTTTGATAAACAGCTCCCTTAACCGCCGCCCAATAGTTGCCGAATGAGAAATCATTACGGTATCATCCACATCAGAAATAAAGGCATACTGCGTAATGTGTGGTACATATACCCTGCCTTCTCCTTCACTTAAAACCGTCCCGTCTTTACCAATGGCTTGCACGTTAACAAAATGCCAGCCCGCAGGCACATCGTTTTCGGCCTTCCATTCGAATTTAAAAAAGCCATCTCCTTCGGTTTTATTGTAAATCGTCTGGTCGAAAAATTGCAAACGTACCTCCACAAAAGCATAGGGTTTTAAGATGAAAAGCTTTAAAAGATGTGCAATATTAACAAAGAGATTGTTGCTATAAACCTGCTGTGTTTTTGCCTTGCGTTTAAAAACATGACCATAAACAACCAAATTATGTGCGTGGCCATAGCCATGGTATACTTTAATGCTTACAGATTTATTCATCAATATTAAAACAGAGTTTATTAAAAGTTGTTTGTGATGTACACTTAAGATAGCCAAATGAAATTATTATTCATCATCAACCCAGGCTCAGGCAGTCATGACATTAACTTGAAGGAAGTAATTTCTACCCATTTCGATGCAAAAAATACGGAGATCGATCTTTTTGAATTACCAGAAGACTGCTCTTTAGAAAAGATAAAGGCGCGGATTAAAAGTGCAAAAGCAGATCGTGTAGTGGCCGTTGGTGGCGACGGGACCTTAAAACTGGTGGCCGAATGTTTACTGCATAGCGAAACCCCTATCGGCATTATCCCTGCCGGCTCGGCCAATGGGATGGCGAAAGAATTAGGCATACCTACTGATATTGAACTGGCGTTAGCCATTTTGGATAAAGGCCGTTTACAAAAAATCCATGTGGTTAAACTTAACGATGAAATCTGTATCCATTTATCCGATTTAGGTTTTAATGCTTACCTGGTAAAGAAATTTGATAGCCTGCCTCAACGCGGGATGTGGGGTTATGCAAAAGCCACCTGGCATGCCTTGTGGAACCACAGCAGAATGGAAGTGCAATTGAAGCTCAAAGATGAAAGCGTTACTTCTAAAGCAGCCATGGTGGCCATAGCCAATGCAACCATGTATGGTTCTGGCTTAAAAATAAACCCTGATGGAAAGTTAGACGATAATCTGTTTGAAGTGGTTTTGGTAAAAGATTACTCTTACCTCGAAATATTAAAAATATGGATCACCAAACTGCCTTTCAATCCTAAAAAAATAGAGGTTTTTCAAACTGCTGAAGTCAAAATTTCTTCGAAACACAAAGCACACTTCCAGGTTGATGGAGAATACATTGGCAGGGTGAATACGGTTGAAGCAGAAATTCTTCCTGCTGCCATAACCGTGGTTTTACCTGAGGTATCAGACCCGATAGCCACCAGGTAATGAACGGTGAATTCTAATGGTAAAATACAGCCTGAAGAATTCGGCAATAAAACAGATACGGAACAAAATATCAAACCAACGTTCACCGAGGTTTAATATTTCCGGCAGATAAGTAATAAAGCCGATAGAAAATACCCATACCACCAAACGGAATGGAAACTGAATGTAATAGGTGATAAAGCCGAATTTTTTAAACAAGATTAAACCTGTTGCTGATACGAAAAGTGATACAAATAAGGGCAGCAATAAAACAACCTTGGCCTGCGAAAGTATCTGATCGGGGATTTCGTTCAGGTGTGTTAAAATCTGCCAAAACTGTTTAGCCAATAATACGATGCTGAGCATATCCAATAAGGCAAAAAATCTGCTGGTGTTTTTCATTTACTTACAATACTTTGCTAAATAATCATCAGCCATTTTACTCCCCATATATTTAACAAATAAGAAATCCTCGCAGGCTCCTTGTTTATCGCCCTGTTTTATTTTTTTCAGACCCATTTTTATCCGGTCGTCCAGATAATCATCATCAATGCCCAGCTGGTTTTTAATGGCAATAATTTGAGCCTCTTGCCCGGGTTTTGCCTGATCGATATTTTTATAAAAATTAATGACAGAATTGGTCAAACCTTCTTCAGCCAGATAGGTACGGATGGCTTCTTGAATGTCTTCACTCGATTTTCCTTCGCAATTGTAGCCCGAAAGTTTAAAATTAACCGGAGCAACAATCGAAACTGTAGTATCGTAACCAGCCGGAACCTGCCATTTACCGCTGCTTAAACGCACCAATCGCAAGGCTTCTTCATCCAGCTCAGACAAAATTCCTTTACTAATTTTCGAAAAGTAAACCTTACCCTGGCCATCGAGCTTAAAACTCACATTTACTGTTCCCTGGATACAATTATCTTTCGAAAACTGGGGATAAATCGTATTCTCTCTTAAAAAGTTTGTAAAACCACTTTTACCTGATTTAAACTGAACCTGGCCCATGGCCAGCGAGCAGCAGAAAAGCAAACAAAGGGTGAACAGATTTTTCATCATACTAATTTACGGTTTATTCAGGTTTAACCGCAAAGAACACAAAGTTTTTCGCAGAGGAAGAAGGAGTTTTTTTGCCACGGAACTAATGCGGTCGTCATGCTGAATTTATTTCAGCATCTTTCCTGCTGCAAGCCCCTCAGATGAATCGAAAGGGACGACGCAAGGATTAAATATTTTAAGGATATTTCTCAAAGAGATATTATTAATTGAACTCTTATAATAAGTTCGTATCCTTTGCGGTTAAAAAAACGTAGCCTCCAAAATCAAATTCGGGTCGGGGCAGTTTGCCAGGTATTTTTCCCTTTCGCTAAATTTACAAACACCCGGGTAATCCCCTTTTAATCCTTCCATATTTTTGATCAATTGGAAATGAAGGTGTGGCGGCCAGTAACCATTCTCTTCTTTTGGGCCTAACGTTGCAATTTTAGCCCCGGCAGGAATAAATTCACCTTCTTTAAGTCCATTTAACGAAGCCAGGCTTAAATGCCCGTATAACGCATTAAACTTAAATCCATCTATTTCATAAACCAGGATAATGGTTGCGCCGTAATCGCCAAAGTTATCGTTATTGGCAAAGCTTTGAACGGTGGCGTCGTAAAAATTGTAGACTGGTGTTCCAACCGGACCCCAAATATCTATTCCTAAATGCAATCTCCGGGGCTCTTCGGCGGCATCAAAATGAGCACTTCGCGAATATATGGTACGGTGTTCATCATAGCCACCAATTCCGTAACGGGCATTATTATCAGCCAATTTTTCATTTACCCAGGCCGAAAACAAATCGGTATTATCCAAAATTTCATCCGTTAACTCGGTATTGGTTGCTGTAAAATCTAAAGCTAAAAGCTGATCACGTTTTACATCAAAATCAACCACCTTGTGGATCGACGAAGCATTTGACCGGATAAGCTGCTCGAAAGTTTGCATTAGTCACCTATTTAAATATATAAACGAGATTATAAATATAGTGAGATAAGGCTCCTCCGATTACAAACAAGTGCCAAAGCTCATGACTGTGCATCCACCTGAACAGCTGTTTATCCTTTGCGTAGTAATAAGTTCCGGCAATGTAAAAAATACCACCAAACAGCAACCAGAAAATTGCACCAACAGGTAGTGAACCGAGCATTTTTTGTAGCAAAGGCACAATCAAACAGCCCATTAAAATATAAATAGATAAAGAAATAGCGGTGCTCTTTAATCGGTTAAAGATTTTAAGCAGACAACCTACCATAGCGATAATCCATACGATAGCAAACAAACTCCACCTTAGCCAGCCATCAAAAACCAGCAAGGCTGTTGGCGTATACGATCCTGAGATCATTAAATAAATGCAGCAATGATCGAATTTTTGCCAAAAGCGTACACCATAATCAGTAGCCGGATAGCCATGATACATCGCACTTACGCCAAACAGGATAAAAGTGCCAATGCTATAAATCCAGGCAGCCGTATATTCAATAGGAGTATTGCATTTTTGAAGCAATATATAGCCTGCCGGAATTGCAATTAATGCCGGTATAAAATGAGTGAAGAAATTTACGGGTTCCCTTAGCTTCCTCACAAAGATTATTCGCTGTCTTCGTCTTTTTGTCGGGGTTCTTTTGCAATCTTATCGAATAGATGGTCCATACGCTCTACATATTCGTTGGTGTCATCTACGAAGAAAGTAAGTTCTGGCACAACCCTAACCTGGTGGCGGATTCTGCTGCCCAGTTTATATCTGATCTCGCCCGAATGCGCATTAACCGTATTGATAGAAAGTGTGGTGTTATTGGTATTAAAAAAGCTCAGGTAAACTTTAGCCACTGCCAAATCCGGCGAAACCCGAACACGGGTAATGGTTACCAATGTATTAGGCAAAAATGCAGCACCTTCACGCTGAAAAACCTGTGCTAACTCCTCTTGTAATACTCCTGCAAATTTCTGCTGACGTTTACTTTCCATAATGTATTTATCTATTGCCTTTATGATGAAACCTTCTAGGGCTTAAAAACCTTTAAGGTTTATTTGCGCATCGCAAAGACGGAATTTAATCTAATATAACAAATTACTATCATACGGATATCTTGCTACATGTGCAGCTTTAACCTTATCGTACAATAATGTTTTAAACTCTTCTAGGTTTTCTTTTTCTGTAGCCGATATAAACAATACAGGTACTTTATCATGGCTCATCCAGCTTTTCTTAAAGTCTTCTAAAGTCAGCTTGCCATCATCCTCTTCATCATCAACTTCTGGCGAAACATAAGCGTCAATTTTATTAAAAACTAAAATCATGTCCTTATCAATTGCGCCAATATCTTTCAACGTCTCGTTAACCGTATTAATCTGATCTTCGAAGTTAGGATGCGAAACATCAACCACATGGATCAGTAAATCGGCTTCACGCACTTCATCTAAGGTAGATTTAAAACATTCTACCAAATGGTGAGGCAATTTGCGGATAAACCCTACCGTATCAGAAAGCAAAAAAGGCAAATTTTCAATCACCACCTTACGCACCGTCGTATCCAGAGTTGCAAACAATTTATTTTCTGCAAACACTTCCGATTTCGATAGCATATTCATGATGGTCGATTTACCCACGTTGGTGTAGCCTACCAAAGCTACGCGAATCAACTGGCCACGGTTTTTACGCTGCGTTTCGTTCTGCCGGTCTATATTTCTTAAACGCTCTTTTAGCAAAGAGATTTTATTTAAAATAATACGCCTGTCACTTTCTATCTGCGTTTCACCCGGACCACGCATCCCGATACCACCTTTCTGGCGTTCCAAGTGCGTCCACATACCCGTTAAGCGGGGTAAAACATATTGCAATTGTGCCAGTTCTACCTGTGTTTTTGCCTGTGCAGTTTGGGCCCTGTTGGCAAAAATATCGAGGATCAGATTGCTTCGATCTAAAACTTTAACGCCAAGCTCACGATCGATGTTACGCAGTTGCGATGGCGACAATTCATCATCGAAAACCACCACATCAATTTCTTCCGATTTCACATAAGCTTTTATCTCTTCCAGTTTTCCGGTACCCACAAATGTAGCACGCTCTGGTTTCAGCATTTTCTGTGTAAAAACCTTCTCTACCTTCCCCCCAGCTGTATCTACCAAAAAGGCCAGCTCATCTAAATATTCTTTTGTTTGGGCTTCTTTTTCGCCGGGTGTAACCACTCCAACTAAAATTGCCCGCTCCTGCACAATGGCAGTATCATAAAATTTTTGTTTTCCCATGTAATTAAGGCAAATATACGAATTTGCCAACGTGTAAATCCATTAACAAACCATGTGGATGCAATAAAAGTTTTTATCGAATTTTCTAGAATAGGATGATCGTCATTGCGAGGCACGAAGCAATCTCACAGCAATCGCTAACTAATTCAGCGCATTGAGATTGCTTCGTCGTTCCTCCTCGCAATGACGACTAATCGAAGATACGAGCCTATATCTGCGCTACAAATTCCTTTATTGCAACACCGGGATCATCAGTCTTCATAAAATTCTCGCCAATTAAAAACCCGTTAAAACCTGCTGCCTTTAGATCTTTAATCGTTTGTGTATTGCTAATCGCACTTTCCGAAATCTTTAAAAATTCATTTGGGATTTTATTCACCAGGTCAAAGGAGGTCTGAATATCTACCGTAAAATCGCCCAGGTTTCTGTTGTTCACACCAATAGCATCCAAATTTGGGCAGATGCTTCGCTCCAGCTCTTCCAGGTTATGCACTTCTAACAGCACATTTAATCCTAAATCTTTTGCAAACTTCCCGAAATCATTAATCTGTTGAGGGGTTAATATGGAAGCAATCAACAGAATGATATCAGCACCCCAGGCTTTCGCTTCCAGGATTTGATACGTGTCAATCATAAAATCCTTTCTTAAGATTGGAATATGGTTGGCAGCCCTGGCCGCCAGAATATCGTCGGTTTTACCCCCAAAAAAATCCACATCGGTTAAAACCGAAAGCGCAGATGCACCCGCTGCGTTATAAGCCTGTGTTACCTCGGCAACATCAGCAACACCATTAATTAAACCTTTGGATGGTGAGCGGCGCTTAAACTCGGCAATAATCCCGGTGCGGTCTGCTGCCAATAAAAATTCTTTAAAAGAATATGGCGTTCTTTTAAAATGCACTGAATTTTCTAAATCCTGAACAGAAACCAAAGCTTTAGCAGCTGCAACTTCTTCCTTTTTACGTAATACGATTTTATCTAATATGTTCATTTTACTAATCCGTCATGCTGAACTTGTTTCAGCATCTAATCATTAACTAATCCCAGTAAGATCCTGAATCAAGTTCAGGATGACGACCGGATGAATTTATTTTATACAGTTGTACTACTACTTAACCAGTTTTCCATCATCTGCTTTCCGTACTCCGTTAATACACTTTCAGGGTGAAACTGTACACCACGAACATCTAAAGTTTCGTGTCTTAATGCCATAATTTCACTTTTATGATCTCTTGCTGTAATTTTTAAACACGATGGGAAGTTATCCTTACTCACCACCCAACTGTGATAGCGGCCAACATTTATGGTTTGCGGACATTCCCAGAACAAAGGTTCATCACCATCTACAACAGTTACTGGTGTCGCAATGCCGTGCATGGGCCTGCCTAAGTTTAATAAAGTACCGCCAAAAACTTCAGCAATGGCCTGCTGGCCTAAGCATACCCCAAAAATGCTCTTCGTTGGTGCATATGTTCTGATTACATCCAATAACAATCCGGCCTCTTCCGGAATACCCGGACCTGGAGAAAGTAAAATTTTATCATACTTTTCTACATCAGCCAGGTCGAATTTATCGTTTCTCCAAACTTCCGCTTCGTAGCCTACCTCGTTAATTAAATGCACCAAATTATAGGTAAAACTATCGTAGTTATCAATTACCAGGACAGTTTTCTTATTTATATCTTCCATTATATCTTTATTTACATTTTCCATCTCACATCATCCATTTTATACCTCACCTAAATCCCCTCTGCCATTTGCACCGCTTTACGCAACGCTGCAATTTTATTGTTCACCTCTTGCATTTCGGTTTCAGGAACAGAATCGGCCACAATACCCGCACCTGCACGATAATGCAGTTCGTTATTCTTGCTCATAAAAGTCCTGATCATAATGGCATGGTTAAAATCTTCGTTGAAACCCATAAAACCAATTGCACCGGCATAAAAATTCCTGCCCAGTTTTTCGTTTTCATCAATCAGCTGCATGGCCTTGTATTTTGGCGCACCACTTAGGGTACCTGCCGGATAAGTATCGGCAACAACTTTAAAAGCACTTACGTTTTCCTGCAAATGACCGCTCACTTTACTTACCAGGTGGATTAGGTGCGAATAGTATTGTACCTCTTTAAAAGACTTTACCTCTACGCGGTTACAGTGTCTGCTTAAATCGTTTCTGGCCAAATCAACCAGCATAACGTGTTCAGCACTTTCTTTAGGATCTTGTTCTAATTTACGGGCCTGTTCTGCATCTTCAATGTCGTTTCCGCTGCGTTTAAAGGTTCCAGCAATTGGGAAAATATTGGCTGAATTATTTTTGATGGTAATTTGCGCTTCGGGTGAAGAACCGAACAGTTTAAAATTGCCATAATCAAAATAAAAGAGATAAGGTGATGGGTTTATCGAACGCAGGCAACGGTAAACATTAAATTCATCACCAGAAAAGGCTTGCTTAAATGCTCTGGAAGGTACAATCTGAAAAACATCACCCCGGTAAATATGCTTTTGCAGTTTCTCTACCAAATCCATAAAACCCTGATCGGTTAGGTTCGAACTTTCCTCCCCACGCAGTTGAAACTTATATTCAGGGTAATTTTTATTCTGGATCAGGTATTCCATTTTTTCCAGGCCTCCCTCTTCTTCTCCTTCGAAAGTATTTTTGAAAAGCGTAATTTCATTCTTGAAGTGATCGATGGCAATAATATAACGATACAGGTGGTACTGCATTTCCGGAATTTCTTCACCTTCGGGCGTTTCGGAAGTAAATTTGATATCTTCAAAATGCTGTACAGCATTCCAGGTAAAATAGCCAAACAGACCACTCGAAATAAATTTGATCTCCGGCAATTCCGTTTCGCTGAATTTATCTTTAAAATCGGCAATTTCTTCAATCAGGTTTTTACTTTCAGTAATCTCTACAGCGCCATCGGGGAAATAAGTCTCCAGTCGCGATCCTTTTAAAATAATTCCGGCAACAGGATCGGCACAAACAAAACTCATTGAGTTTTCTCTACTGTGGTAATCAGAACTTTCTAACAGGATGCTGTTAGGATACACATCACGTAAGCGTAAATAAATGCTCACTGGCGTTGTGGTATCGGCAAGCATTTTTTTGTAAGTCGTATTAATTTTATACATGATAAAGGTAAATGGTGTAAGCTACAAGGCTTAAGGTTTTCATTTCGTATTTTTTAACAATAAAAAGCCCGGCGTGTGGTTCTACGCCGGGCTTTAATGGTTCTTTAATAAGGTTTAGGTTGATAAACTATATTTTGTTCATACGCAGCCAGCGCAATTCATTCGAATTACTTTGCCAAAGCCATGTATGTATATTGTTGATCATGAGCAACAAAAATATAAAGAATTTTGAAAAATGGAAATAATAATGAAAATAAATTCAGTCGGAATTCGCTAATCGGCAGTTCAAAGTCGATTATCGCATAAAATTATCCTCATTTACTACACTTTTGCGCCATACCCCTGGCGCTCTGCCTATGATACCCCAAAAAACGATCTTCCCGGCACAGCTTTAACCATCAACAGAATGGCAACAATGATCAGGATCAACGCCAATCCAAAGAAAACGGCAATGGTGCGGTGCTTTGCAACAGCATCAGCCACTTTTTTCGATTTAGCATTACCAACCGTAATTAAAATAATTGCAATAATCATCATAGCGGTATGTTCAGCCTTAAAGTAGCGACCAATAGCATCGCTCATTGGCAATTTGGTTAAGGGGCTCAAGAAATACAATACCAGACCAATCAACAACTGAATGTGTGCACTGATCAGTGTAAATACATTCAGCTTGCGGTTACCTTCCGTGTAAGTTTTATTACCAAACCAGCCCGACAAAGCATTGATTACAGCAATAACCAGTAGAATTAATACGATGTAGCGCCATCCGGAGTGCGCAGATTTTAAGATGTTGTACATTTTTATCAAATATGTTTAGTCAAAAATAGACATTAATTGTAAAAAATAGGATATTCAGCAGAATGAACGCTTATTTATATTAGTTTTAAACAAATTAAACACTAAACTTATTATGAAGAAAATTTTACTCGCCATTGGGCTGGTATTTTCTACTACATTTCTGTTTGCACAGCAAACCTCCTTTCCTGTTAACGGTTCTTTTGATACCAGACCCGGAATGTTTGCTTTTACCAATGCAACCATAGTAGTTAATGCCAACCAAACCCTTACAAATGCCACACTCTTAATCAAAGGACAAACCATTCAAGGTGTTGGTGCTGGTTTAGCCGTACCTAAAGGCTATGTTGTAATCGATCTTAAAGGAAAATTTGTTTACCCATCTTTAATTGATGCCTTTAGCAGTTATGGCCTTAGCGAAGTGCCTGCACAACAGCGTGGTTTCGGAGGTCAGCGACAATCTATTTTCGTATCGACCAAAAAAGGCGCTTATGGATGGAACGAATCTATCCGGCCAGAAACTTATGTAAAAAACATTTTTTCTACCGACAGTAAAAAAGCAGATGAACTACGTAAGGTAGGCTTCGGTAGTGTAAACGTAATTAACCGCGATGGTATAGCGCGTGGTGTTTCGGCAGCTGTAACTTTAAATGAAGGCGCAGATAACAGCGTATTTTTAAAGGACCAGACCGCAGCAAATTATTCGTTCAATAAAGGAACATCGTCAAACGATTACCCGACTTCGTTAATGGGTTCGATTGCTTTATTACGCCAAACCTATTATGATGCACAATGGTATGGCAAACAAAAAGACGAGTATAATATCTCGTTAGATGAATTTGGCAAGCAACAAACCATTCCACAAATTTTCGAAGTAGATGGATGGCAGAATATCCTCCGTGCGGATAAAATCGGTAAAGAATTTGGCAAGAAATACATCATTAAATCGACCGGCGATGAATACCAGCGGATAAATGAGGTTAAAGCCACAGGTGCAAGTTTAATTATTCCTTTAACTTTCCCTAAGGCATATGATGTGGAAGATCCTGCAGAAGCCAGAAACGTAAGTTTATCGCAAATGAAGGGCTGGGAACTGGCACCAACCAATCCGGCAAGTTTAGAAAAGGCAGGAATCAAATTTGCCCTAACGGCATTTGGCTTAGAAAACAGCCGCGATTTTTGGGCAAATATCCGCACAGCGATAGAAAATGGCCTGACCGAAAAACAAGCTTTACAATCGGTTACCGAAATCCCTGCCTCACTTTTGGGCATTGGCGATAAGGTAGGCTCATTGGAAAAAGGAAAAGTAGCCAACTTTTTAATCTCTTCTGATAACCTGTTCAAAAACGGAAACATTATTTTCGAAAACTGGGTACAGGGCAAACGTTTCATTGTAAACAAAATGGATGTGGGTGATATACGTGGCACCTACAACCTAAATATTGATGGTGTTGGCGCCTTGACCCTAAAAATTACGGGTACAGGTGGCGGTTCGACCGCTGCAATTGAAAGAACTGGTGTAGATAGTGTAAAAACTACGGCGACTTTTACCAGAAACGGCGATTGGGTAAGTATTAATTTCAATTTAAAGAAGAACCCAAAAGGTGATGTTCGTTTAAGTGGTTACATCACTTCGGCAAACCCGGTTACGATTAAAGGCGAATCGGCGCTGGCCGATGGTACTAGCGGAAAGTTTACCGCAACCTATAAAGAAGCAGCGAAAGAAACACCTAAAAAAGAAGAACCAAAAACTACTTTGGCTTTAGGCCCCGTGATTTATCCTTTCTCAGCCTTCGGAAGCACGGAACTTCCAAAGCAAGAAACGGTTTTAATCAAAAACGGCACCGTTTGGACGAATGAAAAAGATGGAATACTCCAAAATGCGGATGTACTTTTAGAAAATGGAAAAATTAAAGCGGTTGGTAAAAACCTGTCGGCAAGCGGCGCAAAAGTGATCGATGCTACCGGCAAACATGTAACCGCTGGTATTATTGATGAGCACTCGCACATTGCAGGTGCTGGTGGTATTAATGAGGGTGCACAATCGGTTTCTGCTGAAGTACGCGTTGCTGATATCCTCAACTCCGAAGATGTAAACATTTACCGCCAGCTTGCTGGTGGTGTAACCACTTCACAAATTTTGCACGGCTCGGCCAATCCGATTGGTGGTCAATCGCAATTGATTAAACTGCGCTGGGGGAAATCGCCGGAGGAATTGAAATTTGCAGGCGCTGACGGCTTCATTAAATTTGCCCTGGGTGAAAACGTGAAACAAAGTAATTTCGGTACAGGTGCCCGTTTCCCGGTTACCCGTATGGGTGTTGAGCAAACTTTTGTAGATGAATTTACCCGCGCAAAAGAATACCAAAAAGCTTTATCGGTAAAAGGGAACAGTGTACGTAAAGATTTAGAATTGGATGCCATTGTGGAGATTCTGAACAACAAACGTTTCATTACCTGCCACTCTTATGTACAGAGCGAAATTAACATGTTAATCCATGTAGCCGATAGCTTAGGCTTCAAGATTAATACCTTTACGCACATTTTAGAAGGGTACAAAGTAGCCGATAAAATGAAAGCACACGGCATTGCGGGCTCAACCTTCTCTGATTGGTGGGCATATAAAAACGAAGTGGCCGAGGCGATTCCTTACAATGGAAAAATCATGCATAACGTTGGCGTAACTACCGCTTTCAACTCTGATGATGCAGAAATGGCCCGTCACTTAAACCAGGAAGCAGGTAAATCGGTATTATATGGTAATGTTCCTGAAGAAGATGCCTTTAAGTTTGTAACCTTAAATCCGGCAAAAATGCTGCACATCGACGATAAAGTGGGCAGTTTAAAAGCAGGAAAAGATGCCGATGTAGTGATCTGGACCGCTAATCCACTTTCTATTTATGCCAGGGCAGAGAAAACTTTTGTAGATGGTATTGCTTACTGGGATATCGAAAAAGATGCACAGGTAATTAAAACACAGCAGGCAGAAAAAGCACGTCTGATCCAAAAGATGTTAGAGAGTAAAAGCAAAGGTAGCCGTACACAACGCCCAATGGGTGATGCCCCACGCCTGTACAATTGCGAAACTTTAGAAAACTATTCAGCAGAATTAACCGAGAAAGAACATGCACACTAAACAATATTTATTCAGTCTGGCTTTATCGGCAACAAGCCTGATGTGTTTTGCGCAGGCAAACATTTCGCCAGCTAAAAAGCAAAGTAAAACCATCGCCATTACGGGTGCAACCGTACACGTAGGCAACGGAACTGTGATCGAAAACGGCACCATCCTTTTTGGGAACGGGAAAATTATTTCGGTTACCGCCAACGGACAGGTACCACAAGATGATGTTATGCGCATTGTAGCTACAGGTAAACACATTTACCCAGGCTTTATTGCTGCAACCACCAATCTGGGTTTAACAGAAATTGAAGCCGTTAAAGCAACTTTGGATTTTCAGGAAATCGGCGATTTTAATTCGCACATCCGTTCTATAGTCGCTTACAATACCGATTCGAAAGTTCCGGCAACATTACGCAGCAATGGCGTATTAATGGCACAACCAACCCCTCAGGGTGGCACAGTGTCGGGCAGCTCATCAGTGGTGCAGCTTGATGCCTGGAACTGGGAAGATGCAGCGCTTAAAACCGACGATGCCATGCACATGACCTGGCCGGTTACCCCACGTTTTAGGGGTGGCTTTGGTGGTTTCGGCCGTCCACAGCAATCGCCGGAAAGCTTAGCCGAAAGAACACAGGCAGCCATTGCACAGCTAACCTCCTTCTTTACCGAAGCCAATGCCTATTCGGAAATGGGTAAACCAGAAGTAATTAATACCCGTTTCGAAGCAATGAAAAAAGTATTCGCGGGTAACGAAAAATTGTTCATCGCGGCGGAGAGCCAGAAGGATATCGTTGCGGCAGTTAATTTTGCCAGGAAGTTTGGCATCACACCAGTAATCACCGGTGCAGATGAAGCTTATCTGATTATCGATTTCTTAAAAGAAAACAATATTACGCTGGTGGTGAAACAGCCTCATGCTTTACCCAATAACAATGACGATGATGTTAATATGCCTTACAAAAACGCGGCAGTATTAGCCAACGCTGGTTTAAATGTGGTATTGAGTATTGATGGTTACTGGCAACAGCGCAACCTGCCTTTTATGGCGGGTACGGTTACCGCCTGGGGCTTAGATAAAGAAAAAGCCTTATCAACCATTACCTTAAATGCGGCCAAAGCCATGGGTGTAGATAAAACCACAGGTAGTATTGAGACGGGCAAAGACGCCACTTTCTTTATTTCTGCTGGTGATGCTTTAGATATGCGCACCAACAAGGTGGAGCAGGCTTTTATTCAGGGGAGAGATATCAACCTGGATAATTTACATAAACAACTGGATAAAAAATTCAGCGATAAATATATCGCGGAGAAGAAATAAGTTAACACCAGTTTAACGCAAACGGCCAATATTAATTTATTGGCCGTTTTTTATTTTAACATCAGGCCTAAAAACCACCAAGGGCTAAACCTATTATTAATATTAAATCAGAATTCAGTTAACAGCACATTAACATCTTTGTCATCATAAAAAATCAGAAAACTATTCACGATGAAACCTGCCAGGGCATACAAAAAACCTCAGGCAAGCTTCATCATTCCTAAAAAACAAATGATGATGAAAAATTTACTTATTGTAGTATTGTTGCTCTTTTGCTTTGCCAACAATTCGGCAATGGCACAAACAACCCAGGCATCCATTTCGGGTGTAATTACCGATCAGCAAAAGAAACCCATCCCCGGGGTTTCGGTTCAAATCAGAAACAACTCAACAGGTTTCACCACTAAAACATCTACCAACGCCCAGGGCGAGTATACTTTTAAAGAGCTTCCATTGGGTGGCCCTTATTCGGTTAAAGCCCTTTATGTAGGCTTTGGCGAGCAAACCAGGAATGGTTATATGTTAAACCTTGGCGATGTGGTTAAGGTGGGTATCACCATGCAGGAAGCTTCGCAGGATTTAGACGCGGTACAGGTTGTGGCTTCAGGTTTGAGGAACAAAGTTCAAAACTTTGGTGCTTCTACAGAAATTTCGGCCAAAACCATGAACCAATTACCTGTAAACGGGCGTAATTTTTCTAACTTAATGGATTTATCTCCTTTAAGCCGTGGCGGAAATATTTCGGGGCAGTTAGGTTCATCAACCAATTATACCATTGATGGAATGAATGCTAAAAACCCAACATCAGCTGGTAGTACCACGAGTCGCAGTGGTGCGCCATATTCAATTTCTATTGAGGCTGTCCGCGAGTTTAAGGTCGTAACCAATCAATATGATGTTACTTTAGGCAGAGCCGGAGGCGGTACAGTAACCGCTGTAACTAAATCTGGTACAAACACAGTAAGCGGAAGCGCTTTTGGTTATGGCCGTGCAGATTGGTTAGCCAGCCGTTATGATATTAGAGGCGTAAAACGTGATAATGATTTCTCTACTTATCAATACGGTTTTACTTTAGGTGGGCCAATTATTAAAGATAAATTACATTATTTCGTTGGTTTAGATCATCAGAAAGATGCCCGCCCATTAATTATTGCCGATGTTAACGGCCCCGCTGATGAAGCACGTTTCAGAATCACCAATAGTACTTTAGCGCAGTTTTTGGATGTTGCCCGTACTAAATATGGAGTAGCAAATACCCCTCAATATGGTTCATTCGATAAAAAGCGTGGTTCGGATGCTGCATTTGCCCGTATAGATTGGCAAATTAATGACAGAAATTTATTAACCATTCGCGATAATTACACAAACGATAGAAACCCGCTAGGTTTAGCAGATAACACCACGATAAATTTCTACGAAAGTTACGGTAACGATAAAAATGTCGACAATAATTTATTGGCAACTTTACGTTCAACCATCAGCAGCAAAATCACTAACGAATTAAAAATACAACATTTATATACTTTCCAGGCGAGTACGCAAAATGATGAATTAACAGGTGCCATTCCAAGAGCAATTGTAGGAAATATAAAGTCTGACCTTGCCGATGGCACCAAGGGTATCTCTACGGCAATACAAATTGGTGGTCACCGTTTCGGACAAGAAGGTTTTACCAATAATGTCTTTCAATTGGTAGATAATTTTTATTATAATACGGATAAAGTTAAATATACATTTGGTGTTGATGTGATGTATACCAATGCAAAATCTCTTTATGGTAGTGAAGTTAATGGCCGTTTCGAATACTCAACTTCTCAGATTCAAGATCCTGCTTTTCCAAATGACCCTACAAAAAAGATCGAAGTTCCGGCGATTACAAACTTTAATAACCTTGCTCCAAACAGATTTTATCGTGAAGTACCTTTGGTTGCAGACCCAACTGTTAAAGCCGGTATATGGAACGCTGCTGTTTACGGCCAAATGCAAACTAAATTAGCAAGAGGTTTAGATTTTATAGGTGGTTTACGTATTGATTATAGCACTTATCCAAAATCGCCCCTTAATCAGCAACTATTTGATGCTATTGGTGTGCGAACAGACCATGAATTAAAACAATTTTTAATTCAACCAAGAATTCAATTTAACTGGGATATTAATGAAAACCGAACAGACTTTGTTCGTTTCGGAGCAGGTATTTTCGGCTCGGACGTGAACAACTATGTAACCATTAACAACTTAACCTTTGATGGTAAACATTTAGCAACAGTTGATGTTTTTGGTGCTGATGTACCAAAACCAAACTTTATTGGTTACCGAAACGGAAGCGAGCAAACGCCTTCTTTACCATTGTTACAAGTACCAACCATTAATACTTACGCAGAAGATGCCAAGATTCCGGTAGTTTACAAAGCCAACTTATCTTACAGTAAATTGATTACCGATAAGTTAAAGGTAGGAATAACCGGTTATGCTACCCTGGGTCGTAATAACTACATGTATGTAGATAGAAACATGGCTGCCAACCCATATTTTACACTACCTAATGAAGGTAACCGTGGTGTTTTCGTACCAATTGCAAGTGTTGCTCCAGGTAATGGTGTTGCCGATTGGAAAGGCGGCCGTTTAACCAATCAATTCGGTCGTGTGTTGGAATTAAATAGCAAAGGTAAAGTAAATCAATTCGCTGTAGTTTTAGATGCAACCTGGAACTACTTTAAAGATGGAGAGATCTCTGCAAGTTATACTTATAACGACACAAAAGATAATACATCATATAATGGCAACGTGGCAAACTCTGCTACTTTATCTCTACCTGTTAAAGATGATCCAAGAGATTTAAGCAAGATGTCGTATTCAGATAATCAATTCCGTAATAAGGTTGTTATTTATGGCACGTCGCCAAGTTTTTATGGCTTTAGATTAGGTGTTCGTTACTCTGGTATTGGTGGAACAAGATATAGCTTATTGGCTGGCGGTAATATTAATGGAGATTTTGTGGCAACAAATGATTTAGCTTTTGTATTCGATAGAAACAATCAAAATATTCCTGCAAACGTTCGTACAGGCTTACAGGCATTATTGGATAATCCGGACGCCAGCCAAAGTTTAAAAGATTATATTAACAAATATTCTGGTCAGATAGCTGAGCGAAATGGCGGCGTGAATGACTTTTTTGGCATTGTTGATTTAAAGTTAAGCTATCAACTACAATTGAATAAAAAGCATAGTATTGAATTCTCCGGAGATGTATTTAATTTTGCAAACCTACTTAACAAAAAATGGGGTGTAAATGAAACTTTGGGCAACCAGGCTTTATATGCGGTTAGCGCATTTGATGCGACAAACAAAGCTTATACTTACCGTGTAAATAACACTGGCATCGTTACTCCATCGGGTAACCCTTGGCAAATACAAATCGGTTTACGTTACGGATTTTAAACAAGATTTAGCTATTTTCTTAGCTTAAAGTCATAAAAGAGGGGAATGGATTTTTATCCGTTCCCTTTTTTTATGTTTGCATTAACAAACAGCAAAACTTAATGGGATTATTACTTAATTACCTGAAACACCACAAGTGGATTGTGGCCCTAGCGCTATTGCTGGCAGGCATAAATATTGGTTTTTCACTTTTAGATCCATATATCACCGGTCGCATTTTAGACCGCTTTATCAATAAAAAAGATTCGTTAACCTACAACCAGTACCTTTGGGGTTCTCTTGGTTTAATCGGGCTGGCTATTGGCGCAGCCATGGTTTCGCGTATTGCTAAAAACTTTCAAGATTATTTCACCAGTGTGATTGTTCAGAAAGTAGGTGCGAAAATGTATGCCGATGGCTTGCAGCATTCTTTAAAACTGCCTTATCAGGTTTTCGAAGATCAACGTAGTGGTGAAACCCTGGGTATTTTACAGAAAGTACGGTTAGATTCGGAAAAGTTTATTACCTCTTTTATTAGTATTCTTTTTGTCAGTTTAATCGGGATGATTTTCGTTATCGTGTATTCGGTTTCGGTAAGCTACAAAGTTACTTTAGTTTATTTTTCGGCTATCCCGATTATCAGTTTCGTAAGCTGGTTTTTAAGTCGTAAAATTAAAACCATCCAGCGCTCTATTGTTGGCGAAACCACAGCTTTGGCGGGCTCAACAACTGAATCTTTAAGAAACATTGAACTGGTTAAGAGTTTAGGTTTGGCCGATCAGGAAATTGACCGCTTGAACAAAACCACTTACAAAATTCTGGGCTTAGAACTTAAAAAAGTGAAATATGTGCGCAGTATGAGTTTTGTTCAGGGCACTACCGTTAACCTGGTTCGAAGTACAATGGTGCTGGTGCTGCTTTTGCTTATTTTCGACAATACGATTTCGGCCGGACAGTATTTTTCCTTCCTTTTTTACTCGTTTTTCCTTTTCGGACCGCTACAGGAGCTGGGCAATGTAATTTTAACCTGGCGCGAAGCAGAAGTTTCGTTGGGTAACTTTAAAAAGATTTTAAGTACGCCGGTTGATAAGAAGCCAGAGAATCCGACTTCAATTGCAAAAATTAAAGACCTCACCTTTAACAGTGTTGGTTTCAAACACCTAACCGCCAATAGAAATGCTTTAGATAATATTTCGTTTAAAACCCATCATGGGCAAACCATCGCTTTTGTTGGCCCATCGGGTTCTGGAAAAAGTACACTGGTAAAACTATTGGTTGGTTTATATCCGGCAAAAGATGGTGAGATTTTATATAATGGCATCCCAAGCAACGATATCGATTTGGATGCCTTACGCGAGAAAATTGGTTTCGTAACGCAAGACACCCAGTTATTTTCAGGTACGATAAGAGAAAACCTGTTGTTCGTTAACCCGAATGCTACGGATGAAGAATGTTATAAAGTGCTCAATCAAGCTGCCTGTCAGACACTTTTAGCCAGAGCTGATAAAGGTTTAGATTCGTTAATTGGCGAAGGTGGCGTTAAAGTTTCTGGTGGCGAAAAACAACGTTTATCAATTGCCAGGGCATTACTCCGTCAGCCAGATATTTTGGTTTTTGATGAGGCTACTTCATCGCTGGATTCGATTACGGAAGAAGAAATTACCAAAACCATCCGTTCGGTATCAGATTTAACCGATCACATTACCATTTTGATTGCCCACCGTTTATCGACCATAAAACATGCTGATAAAATTTATGTTCTGGAAAAAGGTAACATCATTGAAGAAGGAAGGCATGAAGAATTAATTGCACAAAACGGGTTGTACCAGGCCATGTGGCGCCAACAAATTGGCGAAAGAGTTGTTGAAGCTTAAGGAACAATATCTTTATTATGTTACTAGCACAAGCAGAAAGCAACCAGATCGCAATGATCATTATTATAGCAGCCATACTTTGGCTGGCGCTAATATTAGCCGCATTGTACCATATATCGAGAAACAGCAGCATGGGTTTCTCGGTAAAGGTGCTTTGGTTTATCATAATCCTTTTCGCTCCATTTCTAGGCTCGATTATCTATTTGATCTGGGGTAAGAATAAGAAGTTTTAATTTTCGCCATGGTCCGTGTCTCGCGGACCATTTTATTTCAAAAAAGCTAAAATGCTCTTAGCTGAATATTTTTTTTTGGAAAGCAAGACCAATAGTTCTTCGGTTTGGTTCCGTCCCGCTGTTCCTCCTGCCGATAATTGTTAATGAAAAGAATAATAATCTTTTATCGGCATCCGTGCCATCGGGTTTAGATGGCAAAGGAATTGATTTTGAGCGCCATGCTCTTTTCAATCATTAACAACAGCAGCGGCTCGATTAAACTAAACCTGACTGAACGAAAATCCTTTTTGTTACAGCTAATCAACAGGTACCTCAAACCATTAACAAAAAGATTGAAGGAAAGGCAGGGCTACCGAAAAACCTTGCACACCATTGCTTTTCTGTTCATGAAGAAGATTATAACATTTGCATTTTTTAGATTAACGACCCTAAACTATGCAACCTTAGTGGTCTGCTCATTAATATCCTGCAAACTCAACTTGGTTAAAGATTTCGTTTTTAACCAGGTGATGCCAGCAATGACCAATGTCATGCTTCCTCCAAATACCACTGATGGGATGGTACGCATTAACTTTGCGGTAAGGCCCGACTCAAAAGCGCCAATTTCATTTGACGATCCAATAAACATACTGTTTACAGCCGATACACGCCCACGCATTTCATCTGGTGTTAGCAATTGCATAATGGTTGATCTGATGATTACACTTACACTATCAAAAGAGCCTTCTAAAAAGAGGAAGAAGAGTGTTAAATAGAAATTTTTAGATAAACTCCAGCAGATGATGCTTAAGCCAAAACCAGTTACCGCAATCAATAAATTTCGCCAAGGTTTGTTCATTGGAGAAAAACGAGTCATCGCAAGCATGGTAAAAACAGATCCTGCAGAAACAGCGGCTCGCATAAAGCCTAAGCCCTCGGGCCCAACTTTTAGTATATCATTGGCAAACACGGGTAATATGGCTACCGCGCCGCCAAAAAATACAGAAAACAAATCTAGACTCATCGCCCAAACCATCATTTTGGTTTTAAACACAAAATTTATTCCTTTAAGCAAGCTCTCTTTAATATTTTCTTTAGGCACAAACTGTGGAGGATGAGCTTTTAAAAAGAAAATACAAATGAGGGCTATAAATACAAAAGAAATAATTACAATATATGTTACTGTAATACCGAAGAAACCGTAAGTCATCCCGCCTATTGCCGGCCCTAAAATAGAGGCCATCTGCCAGCTCGAACTGCTCCAGGTACTTGCATTTGGGTAAAGGTTTTTTGGCAAGATCTGAGCCATTAAAGAGAATGTGGCTGGTCCGAAAAACCCTCTTGATATACCCATTCCAAACACGAGTACATACATAATCAATGCGATCAAGTTAACCTTAAAATTAAACAGGGTAAAAATGATATCGATCTGCCGAAGGTTGAACTGCGGCAATGTTACCAGCAGCATAATGAGGGTACAAAGAAATACGCCTCCAAATATTTTGAGTAATAAACCTCTTTTTTCACTCTTATCTGCAACATAACCTCCATACAACGCAATTCCTATTGCAGGAATAGCCTCGCACAGGCCTACAAATCCTAAAGCCAATGGATCTTTGGTTACATGATAAATATAAATTCCAAGCACTACCGCCTGCATTTGATAGGCAAAAGTGAAGAAAAAACGCATGCCTAGGTAAGAGCGGAACTCCCTAAAGCGCAATGCGGCGTAAGGATCTGGTTTTGAAATAACCGAATTGGGGTCTGAATCTGCCACAGGAAAAAAATTATATGCAAAACTAAGCTTTGAAAATTAAATACAGGAATAGACAAAGGTTTAAGATTGCTTATTTCTCTATTAAAAAGTAAAAATATGTTATTGCATAAAAAACCCGATGAATATGATTGTACATATCCATCGGGTTATTAAGCGCATTTTTTAGTAACCCGGGTTTTGCTCGAGCAAATTATTCTTGTTTACTTCATCGCGGCTAAATGGCCTGAAATAAAGTTTATTGTCCCAGCTTCTGTTTTCCTGTGCATTTTCTACAACCGGACTATAAGTATAATCGTATACAGTAGGGTCATAATGGTAAGGCGCAGACATGGTTTTACCCGGCTTAAATTTACCGGTAACTTTAATATAGGTAACCTTTCTGCCTAATGTTTCGCCCGCAATTAACCACCTGCGTGTATCGTGATAACGTTGTTCCTCATAGGCCATTTCGATGCGGCGCTCGTGGCGGTAAACCTCCCGAAGTCCGGCCTGGTCGGTTGCGGTAACCGCTGGCATACCTGCTCTGAAACGGATTTTATTTAACCAGTTGGTCGCATTACCCAATTCGCCAAGCTCAATACTGGCTTCGATGTAATTGAATACCGCTTCTGTATACCTAAAGAAAGGCCAGGGCACATTTTGCGACATAGAGGCATCAACAATAGTTGGATCCGGATCAATAAATTTATGGTAGTAATAACCTGTCCAGCTACCGTTCCAATTCTCAATCGAACTTGCACGTGTATCTAAGCCTCTAAAGTCAATCCTCGTATTGTTATCCATTAAATCATATACGCCAGTTTGGATTTGACTGGCAGGATCAACATTACCTGATGCTTTATCGCGGGGTTTCCAACCGGCACCATCGTATAAAATTGTAGCGTAAAACCGTGGGTCTCTGTTTACATAAGGGTTTGCCTTTTGTACCGGATCATTCCAGCTAAACTTTGTCCCGTCCGCCATTTCGTAATCATCAACCAATAAACCTATTGGTGTATTACCTGCCCAGTTGTGGTAACCGTTCGGACCATTTTGCTGTGCATGTTTGATATTACTTTGAATGATAAAATAGCGGGCAAAAATAAGTTCAGCTGCAGCTGATGCATCTATATTTGGTGCTTTACTCGCTCCACCCATAGCTATACTCTTAAAATTTAACTGGCCATCTGTTACCGAAGCGGGAGCAGAAAGATTTAATTTGTAGCCTGTACCCAAATCCATAACGGCTTTAGCAGCAGTTTGTGCTAACTTATAACGGTCAGCCTGATTTCCACTCGCATAACTCAGGAAATCTAATTTTTGAGCAGCTATTCCTGGAATTTTAGCATTAAGCTTCGCTCTATCATGCAAATCGCTTGCAGCATAAATCAGTACCCTGGATTTTAGCGCCAAAGCAGCAAGTGCCGTAGTGCGACCTTTATCGAGTGTTTTACCTGTTAACAGCTTATTGGCTTCATCACAATCTTTAATAATGAAATTCACGCATTCTTCGTAAGTATTACGTTTTATTTTAAAATCATCAGTTAAAGCATATGTCTTAGTGATGATGGGTACGGCTCCATAATAACGCAACAACTGCTGATAAAAATAAGCACGTAAAAAATAGGCTTCACCAAGTAACTGATCTTTTAAAGATTGACTGGAGAGTGTATTATCGCCGCCAACAATTCTTTCAACAGTGGTATTGCAGGCTCTGATTCGATTATACATCTGTTTATAAGCCCAGGTATCGTTCACCCAACCCAATGTAGATGGATTAATGGTAGCGTTATTAACTAAATCGATCCCCCTTGTGGGGTGGGTAAACATAGCTTCATCTGAAACAGAAGCCAGCATTTCCTCAGAAAAACCACCATTTCCCAAACCATTATAGATATCATTTACGAAGGCCTGTGCAAGCGCAGGGTCTTTCCAAACCAGCTCCGAAGATATTTTATCGGGCGGGTTTACATCCATAAAATCTTTCTTACAAGAAGCTGCAAGAAAAGTTATAAAAACCAATAGATACAGATTTATATTTTTGTTTGTTGCTTTCATATTTTTCATCCTTTTAAATTTATTTTCAACTGCAATGAAGCCCCGCCTTTAGCAGGCAGCTATGATAATAATCTATATACCATGATGGTTTCATTATCGTTGATAAACTGTTATACATTTAAAAAACGGCCTTAATTCCCATATTAATTACCCTGGCCTGAGGATAGTACTGACCACTTGTATTGGTAGATTCAGGATCCCATATCTTGATTTTATCAAGTGTAGCGAGGTTGAGTCCGTTTGCATAAACCCTTACACTATTTAATCCGATTTTTTCAACCAGGGTGGTTGGCAAGGTATAACCCAATTCGACATTTTTTAGTCTGATGTAATTATTGCTGCGTAACCAATAGGTATTATTTAATGCATTATTACTATCGGTATAATATGTAGCCCCTCTATTGGATAAGCGCGGATTTACGGAACTTGGATTTTCAATACTCCAACGGTTCTGGTACGACCATTCCAGGAAATTGCCGATATCTCCAGATTCGGTTATCCCCACAATTTGCATCCCTCCTGTTGCCCCCTGAATAAGCACAGAAAGGTCAAATCCTTTATATTGTAAATTCAAGTTTAGCCCTCCTGTGAAGGTTGGCGTACCGTTTTTATCTAAACGAACTTTATCATCCGCGTTAATTTTACCATCACCATTAATATCTTTAAATTTCATGTCACCAGGACGAAGGTTACCGGTAAGTGCACTATAATTAAGCGTATTGGCATTAACCTCTGCCTGATCTTTAAAAACACCATCATAATCGTACACCAGCCACGAGCTGGTTACCCTACCGGTAGAACGTTGCCATTCTGGGGCACCTGGTGTTTCATCCCAAAATATGATTTTGTTTTTGGCGTAACCACCGTTAACACTCACACCATAATTCCAATCACCTACATGGTCATTATAACTTAATTTAAATTCGAAACCTTTGTTATTTACCTTACCCAGGTTAACAGGTGGCAAGCGATCTGTTATACCTGAACTTTCCGGAACAGAACTGCCCCTGCTGATCAGGATATTTGTACGTTTATTGTAGAAATAATCAAACTCAAGAGAGAGCTTGTTTTTCAAAAAGGATGCATCCAAACCAATGTTGGTATTGTTAGCAACTTCCCATCCGAAATCTAAATTGGGTACCTTGCCTTCGGTTAATGACTTTGTAATTAAATCATTAAAAACATAGGTACCAAAGTTCATCAAACTGAGGTACTGGTACTCCTGTAAGGCATCGCCAAAGTACGCTTCAGCACCCATTTGGCCCCACGAAGCTCTCAGTTTTAGATTATCTACGAACCTAACATTGTCTTTAAAAAAGGGTTCTTCAGATAAACGCCATCCTACCGATACGCCAGGGAAGAAACCAAAACGTCTGGCTGTTGGAAAGATATAGGAACCATCTACCCGCCAAAGAAATTCGGCCAGGTATTTTTCTTTATAATTATAACCTGCCCTTCCGAAATAACTTAAACGTGCGCGGTTAAATAAATTATTAGGGTCGCCAGGGTTATTCCCTAACGATTGCTCTTTCTCATCACCTGCCAATAATTGCTCAATTGCTGATGACAAGAAATATCTTCTGAACGCCGTAAAACCATCGTTGGTGATTTTTTCACGGGTTACACCCGCCATTAAACCGATGGTATGATCACCAATCTTTTTATCATAATTGATCATACCCGTTAAATTTAAGGCCAATTGACCGCCAGCAGTTTCTCTAAGCCGTGGGTCAGTATATTGAGATCTTATGGTACCCGTTAATACAGGCGTTACCCCATCTGCCTGAAAGGTCTTCTTGTCCCAATCGTAAAGCGTCCATGGTAATTGCCAGTTTTTCTGCCTTCCGGAATATTTATCGATAGCGGCAGTTCCCGTTACTTTTAAACCGTCTACACCTGGAATTTTAATCTCCACCTTACCTGTGGTTTGAAAGTAATCCCTAACATCTTTATTATAGCCTGTTAAGTCTGTAGTAGAAACCACCGGATTGTAACCATATTCAATATCCCTGCCCGGCAAACCATTAGGCCATATGGCTATTTCATTAGGCCGTCCCCTCATCAAAAACCTAAATATATCACCTGCACTAACGGTAGGAAAATTACGATTCTCCTCTCGTGCGGTTACTCCTAATGTGGTGGTAATATACTTACTCACTTTTGCTTCCACGTTAAAACGCATGTCGTACTGCTGATAACCCGTAGCAGAATTTTTATAATATGCATCCTGATCGAGATAACCTAGCGAGACCAGGTACTTCACATTTTCGCTGCCCCCATTAATCTGAACATTATGTCTTTGCTGAGGTGACCAGGTTTGAAAAACAGTTTTAAACCAATCCGTATTAGGATACCTTAAAGGATCTGAGCCATCACCAAATTTCCTGATTTCGTCTGGTTTATAGGCTGCATTAATCGTTTTACCCCCGGTAGATAAATAAGTACCTGTAGTTTTGAAGCTATTCCAGGCTGCCGACCATTCATTCGGATTAAGATCAGAACCGAAAATATTCAACTCATTCAAAATCTCAGCATATTGCACCGAATTTGACATTTTTGGTGTCCTTGTAGGTTGCTGCAAACCATAACTAAAATCGTAAGAAAATTGAGGTTTGCCCGATTTACCCAATTTAGTGGTAATGAGGATTACCCCATTCGCCGCTTGCGAACCGTAAATGGCCGCAGAAGCATCTTTTAAAACGGATACACTTTCGATATCGTTCGGATTTAACCTTTCAATTCCACCGGCACGGTTAGGAATTCCATCAATTACGATTAAAGCATTGTTATTTCCGAGTGAGTTTATACCCCTGATCCGAATGGTAGAACCATCGTAACCAGGCTCGCCACTTCCCTGTAATGCAGTTACGCCTGGTAGACGGCCGGCTAACGAATTGGTTAAGTTCACAGAAGAAGATTTGGCCAGCTCCGAGCCTTTAACCGCGGCAACCGCACCAGATACAACCGCTTTCTTTTGCGTTCCATAACCTACTACAACTACTTCAGTAAGGTTTTGGTTGTTTTCTACTAAACGTACATTAATGCTCGTTTGGTTTTTTACCTGAATCTCCTGATCAACGTAGCCTACATAAGTAAATACCAGAGTTGCATCTTCAGGTACCTTGATACTAAATTTACCTGAACCATCTGTTACTGTCGTTGCAGCCCCTCCTTTTAACTTCACACTTACGCCCGGAATAGGTCCCTTGGCGTCAGTAACCTGTCCTTTCACAATGATGTCCTGAAGTGGAGGTCTGTAAAAATCAAAAGGTTCTTTTTCATGCAATGATGCTTTGGCAGACATGCTGAAAGGTGGAGAAAAAACGAGACAACCACCGCAAACAAGAAACATGCTACTTCTGGCAAAAGTCCTCAATAGATTTTTTTTCATAGTTTTTCAATTTATTTTGGTTAGATAATAGTTGTATGATAATTTAATACACTTCAGTAATATTGAATTGTCTTTAAACAAATCATTTAAACATGACTTATTGATATAATCATTTACACCACATTAACATCAAAAAAATTAAGGCCCTTTCCGATTATATCAACAAATCATCATTAACCATATGAAATCCCTCATAGCTACTTAAAAACAATTTTCAGGGAATGAAAATCACTGCGTACGACATACCCAGTTTTGGACTTGCCGGCTCAACATTTCATATTTGGTTACACGCAAGATAGGAATATTAGAAAATTAAAAAAGGGGGTAGAATAATAATTATAAGGGGCTGAATCGTAAAAAAACAATTACACAACTACGCAAAGTAGTACAAATAATACACTACTAAATGTTATTGCAAATAAGGAGAAAATTTGTGGATTGGTGCTTTAACTGATCTTGTCGAAAGAAATACCTCTTTCTAATTTTTGCAGGTAGGCTTTTAAGATTGCGTTTTCGGGTTTTGCCAGCTGCGGATCGTCTTCAAAAAGTTCAATTACGGTGTTCCGTGCTTCGGATAAAATAATCTGGTCTTTGGCCAGGTCGGCAAGCTTCAGATCTAAAACACCGCTTTGTTGTGTTCCGGTAATATCGCCAGGACCACGGAGCTGTAAATCTATTTCTGATATTTCGAAACCATTGTTGGTCCTTACCATTGTTTCTAAGCGGATCTTGCCTTCTTTACTCAGTTTATTCCCACTCATTAATATACAGAAAGACTGTTCTGCCCCACGGCCTACTCTACCGCGCAGCTGATGGAGCTGTGAAAGTCCAAAACGCTCTGCATTTTCAATGACCATAACCGAAGCATTAGGCACATTTACGCCCACTTCTATTACGGTTGTAGCCACCATAATCTGGCTTTTACCATCAATAAACTGCTGCATTTCGAACTGTTTATCCGCATTGGGCATTTGTCCATGCACAATACTCATTTGGTAATCCGGTCTAGGAAACTGATAGCTCAGCTGCTCAATGCCAGCCTCGAGATGTAAAAGATCTAATTTCTCGCTTTCTTTAATTAAAGGATAAACAATATAAACCTGCCTTCCTTTGGCAATTTCCTGTTTCATAAAACCAAACATCCTGAGGCGTTGGCCTTCAAAAAGGTGTTTGGTTTCTATGGGTTTTCTACCCGCAGGTAATTCGTCGATGATCGAAACATCGAGATCACCATATAAGGTCATGGCCAAAGTACGCGGAATGGGTGTAGCGGTCATCACGAGAATATGTGGCGGAATGATATTTTTCCGCCAAAGTTTAGCGCGTTGCTCCACACCAAAACGGTGTTGTTCATCAATCACAACCAGCCCCAGATTCTTAAACTGAACCTTATCCTCAATCAGGGCATGTGTTCCGATCAGAATATCGATTTCTCCGCTCTCCAATTGCTCATGCAAAATCGTGCGCTCCTTCTTTTTAGTGTTTCCTGTAAGGATGGCAACACGCACCAGGTCGTCAGTTACCAGCGATGTGATAGATGCATAGTGCTGACGGGCTAAAATCTCCGTAGGCGCCATCATACAAGCCTGATAGCCGTTGTCATTTGCTAAAAGCATACTCATCAGTGCAACAGCAGTTTTGCCACTCCCTACATCGCCTTGAACAAGCCGGTTCATTTGTACGCCTCGTTGGGTATCAATTCTGATTTCCTTAACTACCCGTTTTTGGGCATTTGTTAATTCGAAAGGCAAAAACTCGTTATAAAAACGGTTTACTTTTTCGCCAACTTTTTCAAAAGTTACGCCTTTAAACTTTAACTGGCGCAAATGCTTATTATGTAAAAGCTGTAATTGGATGAAGAACAATTCCTCAAATTTAAGGCGTCTTTCCGCAGCGCTTAAATCCTGCTGATTTTTAGGAAAATGAATATTCAGCAAGGCCAGTCTTTTATCTGGCAGCTGATACTTATCAATGATGTATGGCGGTAAATTTTCTGGAACCTGGGGAATAATCTGATCCAACAGGCCGGCAATTAAACGTTGTAAGCCTTTTGAATCGAGATTAAACTTTTTAAGCTTCTCTGTTGAGTTATAAACCGGCTGCAAGGTTAAATTACCTCTTCCCACCTGTTTGCGCTGATACAGCTCCATTTCAGGATGTGAGATGCTGAATGTTCCGTTGAAGATGCTAGGTTTACCAAAAGCTACATAAGCAGTGCCAACGGTGATATTATCATCAACCCATTTTAAACTCTGGAACCAAACCAGCTCCATGATTCCGGTCTCATCTTTAAAAACAGCGATAATGCGCTTTGCTCTTTTATCGCCGATTACTTTTTTACTGATTACCCGCCCGATAATCTGGATATACTGCGAATCAGGATTGATCTGGTTAATTTTGAAATATTTTGTACGGTCGATATACCTGAACGGATAATGTGCCAGCATATCCTGATAAGTGAACAGGCCGAGATCCTTTTTTAAAACATCGGCACGACTTGGCCCAACGCCTTTCAAAAACTCAACAGGTGTATCTAATACCGAATTAAACAAAATATTTTACTGTTTCTTGTAAACAACACTCTTTAGCAAAGCCGCATTAAAAATAACGATCGATAACAGCAAAAGCAAATAGGCGAAAAGTTGGTGCAGATCTATTTTTTCCTTAAAGTAAAAAAATGCTACTGTAAAAGCAACTATAGGATTGAGATAAATTAAAATACCCAGGGCCGAGGAAGGCATACCCAACAGGGCATAAGAATTTAAGAAGAGCGGGATAATGGTAAATACAATGGCAATCAAAAATATATGTGCCCAAAAAAAGGTTTCAGTAGGAAAAGGTGCAGCGTTAAAAAAATACAAAGGCAGCATCATGAACCCTGATAAAATTAACTGAATGCCTAAAAAGTTAAACTTATCTACGTCTTTAATTACTTTTAGCACAATAACATATACCGCATAAAAAGAGGCGATGACAATGGCCCACATGACTTCATGTAAAGAGCCTGTTGCCAATAGGATGATGCTTATAAATGCAATAATCAGGGCAATAATTTTAGCCTTGGTTAATTGTTCTTTTAAAATGATAAATCCACAGAGTGCAGTTAATAGTGGGCATACCATATAAGCAAAGGCTGCGGCCTTTAAACTCACACTATTTACCGCATAAATGTAGGTGAACCAGTTTCCGGTTATCAGAAATGATGACACGATGGTTAGCAGCAATAGCCTGGTTTTCTTCCGGGTGTTTAATGATTTTAAGAAATTCAAATCATTTTTTAAGGCTTCCCTTCTGAATAAAAGAATGGTAGCCCAAACGACGATAATGGAAATAAATATCCTGTAGTATAAAATTTCGTGTGGCGGAAAACCTTTTATGTTACGCAAAGGTACAGACATTGTTCCCCAGATAATGTAAGGAACAATGCCCGCTATAAAATATTTGCTTTTACTTTCCGTCAAAATTAGCCTACAATGGCAATTACCGAGATTTCTACATTAACATTTTTAGGCAATACCGAAACCTGAACCGTTTCGCGGGCTGGAAAATCAGCTGTAAAGTATTGTCCGTAAACTTCGTTTACCTGCGCAAAGGTACCCATATCGCTTAAGAAGATGGTAGACTTTACCACGTTATCGAAAGTTAAGCCTGCCTCAAGCAAAACGGCTTTAAGGTTACGCATGACCTGATGTGTTTCTTCTTCAATATTACCAATGTTTAATTCTCCGCTTTCGGGATTAATGGCCACCTGGCCTGATACGAATAAAAAGTTTCCAGCTTGTACAGCCTGGCTATATGGTCCAATTGGAGCTGGAGCATTAGTTGTTTTAATAATTTGTTTCATACAATTTGGGTTATTTGGCAAGCCACTGAATAAGCTTATAGATGATACCTGCAAGAAAAATTAAGATAGCCAATGCATTAATAAAATGCATGATTCTCAGATTGATATTATTTGGCCTGTTAGGATCCTTTTTTCTAAAGAAGTACATCATGCAAACTTAGCTAAAAAGCTTAACACAGAAAATTAAAAGGCATAAAAAAAGTCCCGATTTTCATCGGGACTTTTCTAAATCTTATATTGAAATACTAGTTTCTAGCAGTTTCAACACGACGGTTTTGGATACGACCTTCTTCAGTATCGTTAGAAGCAATTGGATTAGCTTCACCATTACCTTTAGTAGCAACTTGACTAGCGTTAACGCCAGAGTTTACTAAGTAAGTTTTAACAGAGTTAGCTCTGTCTTTAGATAATTTCAAGTTATATGCAGCAGTACCTTCGCTTGAAGCGTAACCGTTTACAGTTACTTTACCACCGTTTTCACGTAACACTGAAGATAATTTATCTAAAGTAGGGTAAGACTCAGTTTTTAAAACTGAAGAGTTGAAATCGAAACCGATTTTTTCGAAACCAGTTACATTGCTTGTAGCAGCAGTAGGCTCTGGTGCTTTTGGAAGCGGACAACCTGAACCATCAACAGCAGTACCAGCAGGAGTTCCTGGGCATTTATCGAATTGATCAGCAACACCGTCACCGTCAGTATCTTTTTTCAAATCTTCAACAGATTTCTCAACAGCAGAAACACGGTTTTTCAATGCTTCAACTTCTTGACGTAAAGTTGGATCTTTTAACTCATCGTACATAGTAGCTAATGGGTTAGTCCACTCTAAACTTGGTTTAGCAGAAGAACCTAAAGAGAATTCTAAACCAGCATAACCGTAAGAGAATTTATCTTTAGTTTGACCTTTTGCATAAACTCCATCTAAGTTATCAGCGTCAACAAAGTTCATGGTGTAACCTAAGTTAAAGTTAACACGCTCAGAAACTTTGAATTTAACACCAGCACCAACTGGAATGTAGAAACCTTTTACGTAATCTTTAGCATCGTGTCTGTCATCAGCAGGACCTACAGCTTTACCTTTCCAGTCATATACTGTACCATTTGATAAAGTAACTTTTGGAGCATAAGCCAACATACCAGCACCAGCTGTTAAGAAGAAACCTACTGAATTCTCACGACGTAAGAAATCGATAGAACCTACGTTTACAACACCACGTAAATCTACAGCATATTGTAATTCAGTTTCGAAATCTTTTACACCTGAAGTGATTCCTTCATTAGTACCTGAAAGTTTACCACGAGTTCCGTTTAATTCTAAACCGAAAGAGTGACCTAATTGTTTACGGATGTTTAAACCGTAACCTAAGTTAGCATCCCATTTGTTGAAGTCGTTTGAACCACCGATAGCAACAACTGGCATTAAAACACCACCATGTACACCGATAGACCAAGTTCTGTACTGTCCTCTACCACCAAATACCTTGGTAGCAGAAGTTGTTGCAGGTGCATCCTGAGCGACAGCAAGAGAAGCAACTCCTGTTAATGCCACTAAAGAAAGCGCAACACTTTTCTTTAAAGTAGAATAATTCATAATCTTTTTCTTTTTTAAGGGTTAAACAATTTAATTGATTAATTTTTTAGTAATCGCAAAATTAAACAAAATTTTAAATTTTCAAACTTTTATACAAACTCCGTTCCAAACTTCACAGTAATTAATCATTTTATTACATTTGGCCATTACCCATATAAAAATACCATTTTCATGAAATATCCTACCATCAATCAGTCATTATTTATTTTAAATCGAAATAATTTCACTAAACATCTAAAAAACAACTCATTAGCCATATTCAATTCAAGTGATGAATTCCCTAGAAGTGGCGATCAGAACTTTATTTTTAAGCAAAATCCTGATTTATTTTATTTATCCGGAATTGATCAGGAACAAACAATTTTGCTATTATTCCCCGATTGTCCTAATCCATTGTACAGAGAAGTCCTGTTTTTAAGACAGACTAACGATTACATTAAAGTTTGGGAAGGATACAAGTATACCAAAGAGCAAGCAAAAGCAGCATCAGGTATTCAAGCGGTATACTGGTTAGAAGATTTTGACAACATACTCCATAGTATTGTAAACTATGCTGAACATATTTATTTAAATACGAATGAAAATGACCGGTATGCTCACGAAGTTCCTTATCGTGACATTCGTTTCATTGAGAAAATGAGGGCAAAATATCCCTTACATCATTATGAACGTTCGGCACCTATCATGCGCAACTTACGTGCAGTTAAATCAGAGGTTGAAATCGAATTAACAAAAAAGGCTTCGGCAATAACCCGTGATGCTTTTATCAGGGTATTAAAATTTACAAAACCCGGTGTTAAAGAATATGAGATTGAAGCGGAGATTATACACGAGTTTATCCGCCAGGGTGGAACAGGCCATGCCTATACCCCTATTATTGCGTCTGGTCACAATGCTAATATCCTCCATTACAACGATAATAACCAGGAATGTAAAGATGGCGACGTAATACTTTTCGATTTTGGCGCCGAATATGCCAATTACAATGCAGATATGAGTCGTTCTATCCCTGTTAATGGCCGGTTTACGCAAAGACAAAAGGAGGTATACAATGCCGTATTGCACGTGATGAAGGCGTCTATTAAATTAATTGGCGAAGGAACCATATGGAACACTTACCACGAGCAGGTTGGTGAAATTATGACGGAGCAACTGGTTAATCTTGGACTTATTTCTACAGCAGACGTGAAGAATCAAACCGCAGCCTGGCCAGCTTATAAAAAATATTTTATGCACGGCAATTCGCATCACCTGGGCATCGATGTACATGACTTTGCGGGACGATATACGCCATTTGCTAATGGTAACATCCTTACAGTTGAACCAGGCATTTATATTCCGGAGGAAGGTTTGGGTATCCGTTTAGAAAATAATATTCTGATCACCGCAAATGGAAATATAGATTTAATGGCCGATATCCCACTAGAAGCTGAAGAAATTGAAGATATCATGAACAGTTAGTCAGTTCTCAGTTGGTAGTTTACAATTAATTGATAATAACTAATCGATTAGCCTTTAAATTCATCAGCAAAACGATAAATATTAAAATCATCTTCTTTCAAGGCTGCCTGAACTTTTTCTAGCAGCCTTTTTTTATCTATACCCCTCATTTTCTCATGTTGAATGAGTCTCCAGGCTTTCTCTGCAAACAGAAAAGCCTTTCGGTTATGATCAGGAGTAAGCGGTTTGATTATCCATGCACATAGTTCATCAATACCGGTATTTTTATCGGCCACTGTTTTTAATATGGGGATAGTCTTCGTACCCTGGTGTACGATTTTCTTTAAATTATTGGCGAAAACAGCTGCACCTTCCCTATCAGCCTTATTTATCACAAAACAATCGGCAATCTCCATCAAACCAGATTTGATATTCTGCACCTCATCGCCAGATTCGGGCACCAAAACAACAACAGTTTTATCAGCCAGTCCGGCAATTTCGACTTCCGATTGTCCTACCCCAACAGTCTCTACAATAATCAGGTCAAAATTAGCTGCTTTTAAAACATCAACCATTTCGATAGTTTTTGCCGAAATGCCGCCTAAAGCACCACGCGTAGCCAGCGAGCGAATAAAAACATTTGGATTATTAAATTGCCCAGCCATACGAATACGGTCGCCTAACAATGACCCAAAATTAAATGGAGAGGTAGGATCTATTGCCAATATAGCAATGCGCATTCCTTTCGTAACAAAATGACTGGCTATTGCATTTACCAAAGTACTTTTACCTGCGCCTGGAGGCCCTGTAATACCCAAAACCGGAACATTAGCCCAACTATCTAAATCTCTTAAAATCGCATCAGCCGGTGTAATGTTATTTTCGACAAGGGTTAATGTCCTTGCCAAAACCCTGTAATTTCCAGCCTTTACTTCTCTTAAAATGGATAGATGCGTATTCATCAATAAAACTATCTTTGTACAAATAAACAAAATTATCAGCTACAAAGCACCTATAATGAAAGTTACCGGTTTTACCTTTTTAAGAAATGCAATTGTAAACGATTATCCGGCAAAAGAAGCCATACTTTCCATATTACCTTTATGTGATGATTTTATTGTTGCCCTGGGGAACTCTTCAGACGAAACTTCTGAAATGGTAAAAAGCATCGATCCTAAAATCAGGACTATTGATACCGTTTGGGATGACAGCATCAGAGAGGGCGGTCGGGTTTTTGCCGACGAAACCAATAAGGCTTTAGCAGAAATCAGTAAAGATACCGATTGGATGATCTATATTCAAGGGGATGAGGCCATACATGAAGATTATCTTTCCCTGATTAAAAAAGAAATGGAGCTAGAGCTTCACAACAATAATGTTGAGGCCTTACTTTTAAAATATAAACATTTTTATGCTTCTTATGACTATCTGGCTGAATCCAGGCGCTGGTATAGAAGAGAAGTTCGGGTGATAAAAAATTTACCCGGCGTAAAATCTTACCGTGATGCACAAGGCTTCAGAATTAACGACAGAAAACTTAAGGTTAAATTAATCGATGCTTACATTTATCATTATGGCTGGGTTAAACCACCAAAAGGATTACAAGGTAAAGTGCGAAACTTTAATCAGTTTTATCAAACAGAAGAATGGATTGAAGAGAATTATCCCGTGCAGGAAACTTATGATATGCACAATGCCGATCGTTTGGTTCATTTTAAAGGCACTCACCCAAAAGTAATGCAGGCAAGAATTGAGGCTGCAAACTGGAAATTTGATAAAGATTTAACCAAGGAAACCCCAAAAATGAATTTTCGCAGGCGGGTTTTGCAAAAAATTGAAGATTTAACTGGTATGCGCTTGTTCGAATACCGGAATTATAAAATTGTAAAGTAGATGCAGAAAAGTGTTTCGATCATCATCCCTAATTATAACGGCAAGCATCTGCTGGAACAATACCTACCTTCAGTTTTTGCCGCTGCTCAAAATGCGGGTACAGAATTTGAAATTATTGTTATAGATGATGGCTCAAAGGACGACAGCATCTCTTTTGTCAAAGAAAATTACAAGCAGGTAAAACTGCTGATCAATGATCAGAACCGAGGTTTTTCTTATACCTGTAATCATGGTATCCGGGAAGCCAAACATGAATTAATCTTACTCTTAAACTCTGATGTAAAGCTTACACCAGATTATTTTGAGCACCAGTGGAAATATTTTAACAAACCTGATACTTTTGGCGTGATGGCCCGCATCATGAGTTTCGACGAAAGCAGGATTGAGGATGCTGCCCGTTTTTTATACTATGGTGGTTGCCGGATTAAAGCAAATAAATTTTATTACAGCGAAAATTCAGCAGATGAAAATGTTTATACAGCCTATCTATCTGGCGCCAATGCTTTGGTTGACGCAAAAAAGCTCAAGGAACTAGGTGGTTTTGATGAAATCTACTCTCCTTTCTCATCAGAAGATTTCGATCTGAGCTTGCGTGCCTGGCAATTGGGCTGGAAATGTTATTACGAACACCAATCGTTTTGTTTTCACCATGTAAGTGGCAGTACCAAAACGCAGATTAAATCTAATTTTATTAAAAAGATTTATTATCGAAACCGTTACATCCTCCAGGGTATCCATCTACACGGGCTAAGAAAGGTTCTTTACCCACTTCAACAGGTTTTTACCGAACTGATTCCAAAATTGCTTACCGGCAAAACCTGGGTACTGGAAAGCTACCAAGACTATTTAGCTCATCAGATCCGCATTAATGCCAGTAGAACAAGGCTTGATACGCTGAAACAGAAATATCATTCAAACCTAAACGTTTCGGATATAATGACCATTATCAATCAATCAGTTAGCACCAAGAAAATTAACCGATTGTAATTTTAAACCCACTGGGTTTTGAAAACCGGCAAGGTATATTTGAAAACCGTACATTTGCCAAGTTTTAATTAGATTTTTTTGGAGCTGTTTCATTACATTTCTCCATTTTACTTATTCCATTTTATATCAAAATGAAAACATATTTTCGTTTATTATCATTTGCCAAGCCCATCGAAAAATTTGCCATACCTTATATTATTGCAACGTTATTCGCCATAATTTTTAACACTTTTCTATTCACCTTGCTGGGCCCTTTGATGCAGGCTTTATTTCTCGGCAAAACGGTTACCGACATTAAACCTGATAAAGCTACGGGTTCATTAAATTTTCTGGGTAAATTTAATGATTACATGGATGCCATCATTGCGCACGACAAAATACATGCATTGCAAATTATCTGTGTAGTGATTATTGTAACGGTATTCTTATCCAATTTATTCCGTTATTTCTCCCAGCGTTTTATGGAAGATTTACGCGTGCATACTTTATTAAATTTAAGAAAAACTGTTTTTAATAATGTAATGAACTTACACGTGGGCTACTTTAATAATGAGCGCAAAGGCGACATCATTTCAAAAGTAGCGTCAGATGTGCAGGTGGTTCAGTTTACTGTAACCAATACCCTGCAGGTGGTTTTTAAGGAACCGTTACAACTGATGTTTTTTGTGGGAGTTTTAATCTCCATTTCATTGAAATTAACCCTGTTTTCATTATTAGTTATCCCAATATCTGGCTTTATTATCAGCAAAATAGTAAAAAGATTAAAGCAGCAGGCAACGCAATCGCATGAATCTTTTGCAAAGATGATTGGATTTTTAGATGAATCGCTCAGTGGAATAAAGATTATTAAAGCCTTTAATTCTACAGAAAGAATGAAGCAAAAGTTCGATGACGAAAACAAGTTTTATTCTTACCTGAACAGAAAGATGGCAAGAAGGCAACAACTAGCCTCACCCGTATCACAAACACTCGGGGTTTTGGTTGTCGTATTTATCTTATTATATGGCGGTACTTTGATTTTAAGCGGAAAGGGAGATCTTGAAGCGGCAGATTTTGTGGTTTACCTGGCAACATTCTCTCAGGTAATGCAGCCTATTAAAGCTTTAACCGATTCATTTAGCGGAATCCATTCTGGAATTTCTGCCGGAGAACGTGTTTTAGACTTAATCGATACCAAACCATCACTTGTTAATCAACCCGATGCGAAAGTTCTTGATGGTTTTAACAACGTCATCAGTCTGCAGGATGTATCATTTAACTATGGGGAAAAACAAATTCTAAAATCCATCTCTTTTGATATTGAGAAAGGAAAAACACTGGCCTTGGTTGGCCCATCTGGAGGAGGTAAAAGCACATTGATGGATCTGCTTCCGCGTTTTCATGATCCAAAGTCTGGAGCGATTAAAATTGATGGCCACGATTATAAAGAACTTACTGTAGAGAGCATCAGGGCGCAAATGGGAACCGTTAACCAGGAGTCTTTTCTGTTTAACGATACTATTTTTAACAACATTGCCTTTGCAAAACCAGATGCAAGCATGGAAGAAGTAGTGGCAGCAGCAAAAATTGCCAATGCACACGATTTTATCGAGAATACAGAGAATGGTTATCAATCTTTGGTTGGCGATAGAGGCAATAAACTTTCTGGCGGACAAAAACAACGCGTTTGCATTGCGCGGGCAGTATTGGCAAATCCGCCGATTATGCTTTTAGATGAGGCGACATCTGCACTGGACACTGAATCAGAAAAATTAGTGCAGGATGCTTTAAATAATTTAATGAAAAATCGCACATCAATAGTAATTGCACACCGTTTAAGTACAATACAACATGCGGATAAAATTGTTGTGATTGATAAAGGTAGTGTGGTAGAAACCGGAAGCCATAGCGAATTAATGGCAAAAAATGGCTTGTACAAGCGTTTAATTGATATGCAGGCTTTTACAGATTAAATTTTATGAGTACAGCTTTAAATTTAGCCAGATCAATTTCTTTACCTGTTTATGAGTACGAATATTCGATATGTACACTCGTAACCAGAAAAGCAGAATACGAAGAAATGTTAAACTCATTTCTTAACAAAGGATTTGATGAAAAAAGCTGTGAATATTTATATGCAGATAATACCAAGGCTAATGAGTTCGATGCATTTTCTGCAATTAATTTATTTTTAAAACAGGCAAAGGGCAAATATATTATCATCTGCCATCAGGACATATTAATAAACAAAGATGGTATAGAAGAGCTGAATAAATGTTTAAAGCAGCTTGATATCAAAGATCCAAACTGGGGTATTTGTGGAAATGCAGGCGCGGCAGGCCCAAACCATATTGTTTATCATATCTCATATCCCGATGGCACTTTCATGAATAAGGGGAATTTCCCTTTAAAGGTTTCAGCAATTGATGAAAATTTTATTTTAGTTAAGAACTCAGCTCATTTAAAGGTTTCCAATAACTTAAAGGGATTTCACTTGTATGCTACAGATCTGGTACTGCAAGGCGAATTAAATGGCTACACGACGTATGTTATTCCGTTTAATCTGATCCATAAAAGCAGGGGGAATAGGGATGAGCATTTTTTCTTTATACGAAAGTCATTAATTCAAAAATACAATCACTTTTTCAGGTCGAGGTGGATCCAAACCAACTCTACCGTATTTCACTTGTCGGGTTCAATTTTAGGCAGATTATTGGGCAACCCTATTTCCTTATTTTTTGTAAGAATGTGGAATGGGCTAAAGAAGAGAGCAAAATGATAAAAGCAGAGCTCCCACTTGTATCAATTGCTTTATGCACCTATAATGGAGAAAAATATCTGGCCAAACAGTTAGATTCTATTTTTAACCAAAATTATCCAAACCTGGAAGTTATTGTGGTGGATGATTGTTCAACAGACAAGACCTTAAATATCCTCAGTACATACCAAAAACGCTACAGTAACTTACAGTTAGTTTTAAACGATCAAAATTTAGGCTTTAATCAAAACTTTAAAAAAGCATTATCATTATGCACAGCCGATTATATTGCCATTGCTGATCAAGATGATATCTGGCTTAAAGATAAAATTTCATTGTCCGTACAACATATAGGCGATAACCTGCTATTATACCACGACTCGGAATATATCGACCAAAATGATCAGTCTCTTCACAAGCGTACGACTTCGCACCATCGGTTCGTTTCAGGCCACTGTGCTCAAAATTTAATTTATTACAATTGTATCTCTGGTCATGCCTGTCTGATCAAACGCGATTTGTTAAAACTAAGCCCTCCTTTTGATCGTTCTTTGTATTACGATTGGTGGCTGGCCTATACTGCAGCATGCACCGGAAAAATAAATTTCATTACCGACAAGTTGGTTAAACATCGCAAGCATGATGAAAGCTCAACGAAAAATGACAAAACAGATCCAAAAGCTTTAAGGATCATACACCTGAATTTATTTAAAAGTCACCCGTTAATACCTGATCCTTTAGCAAAATTGATCGATCAATTATTAGCTGGATATGAAGAACTTAAACATAAAAACTTCTCTACAAAGCTATTCAGCACCTTGCTAATGCATGCCAGGCAACTATTTTTCATACGGAAAAGATCATTTTATAGCCACTTTAAAATGATCTTAAAAGAGAGTTCCAGGTCATAATGGTACATTCCAGAAATTAAAATTATATTTTTGCCAGGAGATAGCTTAACTGGTAAGCAAAAAGCAATTTAATATGTTGAACACAATAAGATCATGGTTTACTGCAGCAGAAAAGACGGCAACAGCAGATCATGAACAGCTGGATCCATCAAAAAAAACAATATTGGTTATTGACGATGATATTCCTCAATATGATAAATCGTCTGGCTCAAAAAGGCTGTTTGAACTCATCAGGATTTTCAGGGAAATGAATCTTAATGTGGTTTTTCTCCCTAATGATGGCCTTTCAACTGAACCTTATGCCAGCAAGCTCGCTGAACTTGGTGTGCTGGTGCTTCAGCTCAGTCCCGATCGGAAAGGGATGTTAAAAAAGCTTAAAGCACTGCTTTTTAGCATAGATTATGCCTGGATTTCGAGACCTATGCTGAATCTTGAATTTCAAAAAATTATAAAGTCGAATAAGCAAATCAGCATAATATTCGATACTGTGGATTTGCATTATGTACGGATGCAACGGCAGGCTAAAAATGAAGGAAATGAAAAATTATTTCGGAAGGCCTTAAAATTCAAAAAACTAGAACTGAAGTTAGCCAATCATGCAGATGCTACACTCACCGTTACCGATACCGAAAAATTATTATTGGAGCAGGAGGGCATTAAAAATGTTTACGTTATTCCAAATATTCACGAAATAAAGTCGCCATCAACAAAAACTTTTGCTGAACGGAGCGGCATAGTATTTATAGGCGGCTATAAGCACGAACCAAATGTTGATGCTGTTAAGTGGCTTATTAAAGATATTATGCCTTTGGTTTGGAAATCATTAGGCGATGTCCCTGTTTACTTATTGGGCAGCTATCCTTCAGCAGAAGTAAATGCACTCGCCAGCGAAAAGGTATTTGTTCCTGGTTTTTTAGAAGAGGTAGACCCGTATTTTTTAAATGCCAGGGTATTTGTTGCACCGTTAAGATATGGCGCAGGCATGAAAGGAAAAATTGGTCAGAGTTTAGAATTTGGATTGCCTATAATTTCTACCAGTATTGGCGTTGAGGGAATGGATTTAATACATGAAGAAACCGCGTTAATTGCCGATGAAGCTTCTGATTTTGCTAATCAGATTATTCAACTGTATCAAAATGAGCAATTATGGAGAAAAATTCAGGAAAATGCAGTAAAATCGATTGAGCAATATACACCCCCAGTTGTTTCAGAAAAGATACAACACCTTTTGGATAAACTAGATTTATCTTAATATTTCTACAAAATGAGTAAGAAAATATCCATCATAACGATAAACTTCAACAACAAATATGGTTTAGAAAAAACCATATTGAGTGTTGTAAATCAAACCTGGAAAGATTTTGAATTTATAGTTATTGATGGTGCCAGTACCGATGGAAGTACAGCAATTGCAGATCAGTATCAACATCAGTTAAGCCATTATTTATCTGAATCAGATCATGGTGTTTACCATGCCATGAATAAAGCAATTAAAAGAGCCAGTGGAGAATATCTTCTTTTTTTAAACAGTGGAGATGTGCTGGCAGAACCAAACACCTTAGCAATAGTAGAAAAACATTTAGATGGCCAGTTTGGATTTTATTATGGTGATGCAATATACCTGGAGCCTGAGGGTGAAATTAAAAGAACTTATCCTGATCAACTTTCCTTTAGTTTTTTCTTAGCGCACAACCTATCCCATCAGGCAACATTTATAAAAAGAACATTATTTGATGAACTGTTTCTCTATAACGAGAACTATAAAATTGTTTCTGATTGGGAATTTTTTATTTATGCGATATGCAAAATGAATATTCCCTATCTGCACCTTGATCAGGTAATCTGCAAATACGATGTGTCAGGCATTTCATCTGTATTAACCAATCACAAATTGATGCACGAAGAAAGAGATCAAACTATTGCTAAATATTTCCCGTTATTTATTGATGATTATAAAGACATTACAGCGTTAAAATCGAAAAGATTTCAGCAGTTTCTGCATATCAAAAAATATAAATCAGGGTATAAAATATTAAAAGCTTTGATGAGCATTATCCTTATTTTTTTACCGAAGAACAAAAATCAAGTTTAATTCATGAATAAGGTTTTATTTGACCATCAAATTTTTTCACTTCAACGTTTTGGTGGTATTTCCCGCTACTTTGCAAATATTTACCATACTTTAAAACGTGATAACAAGGATGCCTCCTCCATCAGTATTTTATACAGTCCAAATCATTATATACAGAACGATCCTGGCATTTTAGGTGAAAAACTTGGAAAACTATTACTTCCAACACAAAAGAAAGTTTATAAATGGAATAAAAAATATTCTAAGTACATCCTCCGGAAAAATAATTTCGATGTTTTTCATCCCACCTATTATGAGCCGTATTTTTTAAAGTACCTGAAGAAACCTTTTGTACTTACTGTTCATGATATGATCCATGAAAAATTCCCGCATTACTTCGGTACAGATGATGTATTAGCTACTCATAAACGGATTTGCATCGAAAAAGCAGCACATATTATTGCCATATCACAATCTACGAAGAACGATATTCAACAATATTTTAATATTCCAGACGAAAGAATTTCCGTAATCCATCACGGCTTTCAACCGTTTTCTGTAGAAAAAAGTGAAATCGTTAATATTCCGCAAAAATATTTATTGTTTGTCGGCGAGCGGGGGCTATACAAGAATTTTTTTGGCTTTATCGAAGCTGTTGTGCCATTGCTTAAACAAGATGCAACATTAAATATTGTATGTGCCGGAGGTGGCACTTTCGAACCAGAAGAAACAGCGTTTTTAGCCAAGCATGACATATCTGCACAGGTTAGCCAGGAAAGTGTAACAGATGCCAAATTATTGTCGTTATACCAACAGGCAATTGCATTTGTATTTCCATCTCTTTACGAAGGCTTTGGTTTACCCTTACTGGAAGCATTTCATTATAACTGTCCGGTGATCGCGAGCAATACCAGTTGTTTTAAGGAAGTATGCGGAGAGGCTGCTGTTTATTTCGATCCTTATAGCATCGATTCCATGCGCAATCAGATCGAAAAAGTAGTAAGCGATCAATCACTTTGCGCTACGTTACGTTTGAAAGGTAAAGAGCGGTTAACTCATTTTTCGATAGAAAAATCTATAGAACAGACCATAAATATTTATCGTAAGTTTGGATAATCATGAATTTATATCAAGTTAAATCACCCATACTATTTCTAATTTTTAACCGGCCTGATATTACGGCAAAAGTTTTTGAACAGATCAGAAAGGTAAGACCTTCAAAATTATATGTTGCCGCAGATGGCCCCAGAGCAGCAAATGAAAACGATATTAGTTTATGTAAAGAAACAAGAGATCAGATTAAGATCGATTGGCCTTGTGAGCTGATTACACTTTACCGTACAGAAAATAAAGGCTGTAAAGAAGCGGTATCATCTGCTATCACCTGGTTTTTTGAGCAGGAAGAAGAGGGAATAATTTTAGAGGATGACTGCCTTCCGAACACTGATTTTTTTAGCTATTGCGATGAATTACTTGAAAAATATCGTTTCGACACCAGAATCAGACATATTGCGGGCAGCGATCACCAATTGGGAAAAAAATGGGGAAATAACAGTTATTACTTTGCCAATCAAACACATGTTTGGGGCTGGGCAAGCTGGAGAAGGGTATGGAAAGATTATGATAAAGAACTTTCACTTTATAACGAAGAGGAAGCCAATCAGCACTTAGATCAGATTTTTACAGATAGGTTTATCAACGAAGACTGGAAGCGAATTTTTCATAACCTAAAAAATGGAAAAATTGATACCTGGGATTATCAGCTGGCTTTAATAAATTATTTTAATAATGGCCTTAGCATTAATCCCAACGCAAACCTGATTAGTAATATCGGCTTTAGAAATGATGGTACACACACCACCAACTTAACAAGTCCTTATGCCAATCTTCCTTTAGAAAATATAGGAAAATTAAGTCACCCACTATATATTTTGCCAGAAAAAGAGGCTGACTATGCCGTATTCAACAGAGATTTTAGCTTAGAATTAAGGTGGAGGAAACACAATCTCTTAAGGCGAAGATTTAAGCGCTGGTTAAAAAGCAAGGTATTGGGCCGCTAGTTTATTAGCTGCTAAATACCTTTTCGCCATAGGCACCCTGAAATGCTTTTACGCCAAGTCTGTTAAGCAGGTAGTTCCGTTCTTTGTCCTTTAAAAAAGCTTTTACTCCCCATTCAATAGGATCGAGGTTTGTTTTAGAAAACTCTAACGAATTAATCGTTTGTAAAAAACGATCTTTCTTCATGGCATACAGAAAAGTATGGTAGCCCTTACCTTCATAAATATCACTGTCATCCTTAAAAATGCTGTCAAAAAAATCGCTTAGTAAGCGTACTTTATTAAAAAAGGTGCTATCTTCTAATAAGTACCGCCCTGTGAGTTTAATAATGGTATCGTTAGGCTGAAAAGACGATTGCGCTATGAAGTCTTTTAAATGCTGCATTTCGTTAAGTCCTTTTTCTGGAAATACATTTTTTACTTTACTGTAATAGGTATTGTAATTATCGAGATAATCTTCATGCGCAGAAACACATTCCAGAATTGTACAGCTATCTAATAAATAACTGAATTTCAATGCCTGATTGATAGAGCTAAGATATTGCTCTTTTCTTTCTGAATAGTGCTCCTGGATGTTAGCAGTTGTAATGATTAGGTGAATCATTTTTTTTGAATTAAGATACGCCGATTGACCATTTAAACTTAGTACGCCTAATGAGCAGAACAATCAGCATACTTAAGGCATAAGTAATAATAAACCTTAATATGGTATATCCGGTGGCCTGTAAAAGCGTAATGTTGTTTATATCGATTTTAAAAGGTCTAAAAATTTCTGTCAATACATGGAAAATAATAATCTGATGTAATAAATAAATGCCAAAAGTAGTATTTCTTGGATCTAGATATTTATTGACAAAATTGATCGAACCAACCTTGAGTAGTATGAGGAAAAAGCTAAGGGAGTATAAAATATTTGAAATACGCAAGGTATTGTAAATATCATCAATGGCAAGCGATTTTAAATATAACGACTCTATATCTCCCAAAAGGAAGAAAAAAAAGGTAATTCCGATAAACCACCACATTGATATTCTTTTAATAAACGCAAGAAGCTGCTCATAATATCTGTTTGCATACGCCCCAAGCCACAAGTAGAAAACGAAACCGAACAGGGCCGTTGTGTGGCTGGTAATAATCCATCCATGATATAGGTTGAAACTGTAAAACAAAGAAATGCATCCCAATATTACGCCAAACCATATTTTATAGATATACCGTTTAAAAAGCAATAAAATGGAGATGCAGATTAAAAAATTCAGGATAAACCAGAAGCTGGAAAAGAAAATAACCTGGTAATACTGGTCGCCGATGTAGGATAAGAAACTACCGGGCATTTCATAATCGCCACGGTATTTCACATATTTAAATAAAAGTTCTCCGATATTCCACAACAACAAAACATGTAACCAAAAGGCCCATGGTTTAATTGTATTTCTAAATCTGTTTTTTAAATATTGCCCGGGCGTATATTCTGTAAATTTGTGATTGATCAAAAAACCTGCAATTAAAAAAAAAGCAATTGTGGCAAACTTGAAGAACTGCATTACAGACACGTGCAGCATGCCCAAATATAAATTTGAGGTTTTAGGATCGCCAACAACGGCACAATGCTCAAATACAATTCCGATCATTGAGATACATCTTATGGTATCAACGAAATCGAAATTTTTCTTTTTAACTACTCCACTTACGTTATTTTCTATTTCACTCATTACAGGACAAAAAACAAAACTCTGGAAAAAGAATGGTTTAGAATGACTTTTTACCCATAAAAAATGTTAAAACAACATAACTTTTTCTTTACAAGGATACATTCCGTTTTTTTCGTAAATTAAATAGATTTCTTTTTGTATAGATAGAAAACACCAGAATCGCCTCTTTGTTCTCGATTCAGATCCTCTGCCATCTTATCAAATTCCTGTATCTGTTCAGGGTTGAATATTTTGTCAAAAGGATATAAATTGTAATCATCACTCTCCGAAAACAATGGGATACCACGCTCATAAAGCTCGCTACCCAGAAACTGAAAATTGGTTGAATCGAACATCGTTTTCCTGATTTCGAATCCAGTTTTCTGTGCCAGAATATTAATGCTTTTTAAAGTATGCAGAAAGAAATGCCTTGGCGCATCTAATTGTACCCAATTTCCGCTATAACGTTCCCATGCCTCACCAAGTAAAGGAATTCTGACCATCAAACAGCCATCATCCTTGAGCAGCTTATAACATGCGGCCAAAGACTCCTCCTGTTCAGCCATATGCTCTAAAACATGGTTCATCATAATCAGATTATAATAATTTGGACTAAGTTCTTCGAGTTCCTTCTTTTGAACTTTTACGCCATATTTATAATTTATTGCCTGGGGTAAAAATTTATCAACTCCTTCTACTTTCTCAAATCCCTGGTTAAACAATTCACAGATGAGCAAGCCCTTGCCGCAGCCCACATCGAGTATACGATCTGTTATTTTGGCATCAATTTCCTTTAGATATTTAAGGACATCCAGATTTCTTTTATAACGTTTTCTCAATCGCCGGGCGCCGAAAATCCGCTTGATTAACGGAAGTCTTTTCAGTGCGGGAATTTCCTGTGTGAAAGAATAATAATATGGCGGGTAGTATTTTTCGATATTTGCAGGAAATGCTGCAATCTGCAAGCATCCGCAGGAGGCACACTTATTATATTTGAATTCATCATTAAATCCAAACATCTTTTCGGTAAAAACGTATGTTTTATCAAAAGTCCCTTCACAAATATGGCAAGTGGTGGCAAGGGAAAATTTTTTGTATTATTCAAGGTAGATTGTAATTACATACCAGGAAATTGTTCCTGGCTATTTGGTAAAAATAAATTAATGATTAGTAAATGCAGTGCAGCAACATAAAATGGTAAGTGCTGGCCCAAGATACAAAAGCTGATTGCGTTATGCTAATGTTTTTAACAAAGAATAGGCCTTATGAATTATATAGTTTCAGCTTAAAACCGAATATTTTTAACCGTGCCTATTTAAGTTTAAATATTGAGGCACAAAAAAAGTGGCCTCAAGAGGCCACTTTAATTATATAATATCCTGTAGAATTACAGTTTTCTAGCTACTTCTACCTGTTCGTAAGCTTCTACGATATCGCCAACTTCGATGTTGTTGAAGTTCTGAATGTTTAAACCACACTCGTAACCTTTATTTACTTCTTTCACATCATCTTTAAAGCGTTTTAACGATGCCAGTTCACCTGTGTACACGACAACACCATCTCTAACGATACGGATTTTGCTGTTACGGGTAATCTTACCATCTAATACCATACAACCTGCAATGGTACCCACTTTAGTAATTTTGAAAGTCTCGCGAATCTCAACATTCGCCACAATTTTCTCTTCAAATTCCGGATCCAACATACCTTCCATCGCCGATTTAATCTCGTTGATTGCATCGTAGATGATAGAATATAAACGGATATCGATCTGCTCAGCTTCTGCAAGTTTACGTGCACCTGTTGATGGACGAACCTGGAAACCAATAATAATCGCATCTGAAGCTGAAGCTAACAATACATCAGATTCTGAAATCTGACCAACACCTTTACTGATGATATTGATCTGGATCTGCTCAGTTGATAGTTTCAATAATGAATCGGCTAATGCCTCGATTGAACCATCCACATCACCTTTAACGATAATATTAAGCTCTTTAAAGTTACCGATAGCCAAACGACGACCGATCTCATCTAAAGTAATATGTTTCTGTGTACGTAATCCCTGTTCACGTTGTAACTGCATCCGTTTGTTTGCAATATCACGTGCTTCGGTTTCACTTTCTAAAGCATTAAATCGATCACCTGCTGTAGGCGCACCCTGCATACCCAAAACCTGTACCGGTTGTGATGGTCCTGCAGAATCTACTTTAGCACCACGCTCGTTGGTTAATGCTTTTACACGTCCGCTGTAACTACCTGCTAAGATTGGATCTCCAACTCTTAATGTACCTGCCTGAACCAATACTGTAGTTACTATACCACGTCCTTTATCTAATGCCGACTCAATTACAGTACCTGTAGCTCTCTTATTCGGATTCGCTTTCAGTTCTAATAATTCAGCTTCTAGTAATACTTTATCTAAAAGTAAATCAACATTTAAGCCGCTTTTGCTTGAGATTTCCTGTGATTGATATTTACCACCCCAATCTTCAACCAAAATATTCATTACCGATAATTGCTCACGTACTTTATCTGCATTTGCACCTGGTTTATCTACTTTAGTGAAAGCAAATACCAATGGTACGCCCGCTGCTTGTGCGTGGTTAATCGCCTCTTTTGTTTGAGGCATCACTGCATCGTCTGCAGCAATAACAATAATGGCAATATCTGCTGCCTTAGCACCACGTGCACGCATCGCTGTAAAGGCTTCGTGACCTGGCGTATCTAAGAAAGTTACTTTTTTACCGGTTGGCGTAGTTACCATATAAGCACCAATGTGCTGGGTAATACCCCCTGCCTCACCAGCTACCACATTGGCTTTACGGATATAATCCAGCAATGAGGTTTTACCGTGATCGACGTGACCCATAATCGTCACAACCGGAGCTCTTTCGATTAAATCTGCCTCGTTATCTTCTTCCTCAATTACATTTTCTTCATCCTCATCTGGTTTAACGAATTGAATTTCATAACCAAACTCGTCTGCAACGATGGTTAAGGTTTCAGCATCTAAACGTTGGTTAATGGAAACGAACATACCAAGGCTCATACAAGTACCAATAATTTTGGTAACTGGTACATCCATCATGCTCGCTAATTCATTAGCCGTAACAAATTCTGTTACTTTTAATATTTTCGATTGCGATTCAAGCTCATTTGCAGCCTCTTCTGCATTCGATGCTACATCATCACGTTTCTGACGACGCAATTTAGCACGTTGTGCAAATTTACCTGATTTACCAGCTCCACTTAAACGGGCAAGTGTTGCTTTGATCTGATCTTGAATTTCTTTCTCAGTAGGTTCTTCTTTAGGTCCGCTTGGTGTAGCATTTCTATTTTGGAAACCTGGTCTGTTATTGTTGTTATTTCTATTTCCCTGATAAGGTGTGCCACCTTGTCCGGCTGGTCTGTTACCCTGGTATGGTGTACCGCCACCTGGTCTGTTACCTTGATAAGGTTGACGAGGTTGTCCTGGCGCACCACCCTGGCCTTGACCTTGACCTGCAGGATTATTCTGTCCTTGCTGGCCCTGACCACCGTGTTGGCCTGGTTGACCTGGAGCTCCTGGAGTTTTTTTGCGTTTACGCTTACGTTTAGCGGCTTCACTATCGCTAGATGATGCTACAGGGCCGTTTCTTCTATCCGGTGTTGTTGGTAAAACAATTTTACCAATAATATTCGGACCGGTTAATTTAACGGTACGTGCTTTAATTACCTCAGGCTCGTTGCTTACCGGTTTTGCTTCAGCTGGTTTTTCTTCCACTTTAGGTTGTTCCACTGGTTTTACAGGCTCAGGTGCTTTAACCACTGGCGGTTCTGCAGCTGGTGCTGGTGCAGCAGGCGCTTCTTCCTTTTTAACCTCAACCGGTTTTTCTTCCGCTTTAGGTTGCTCAACTGGTTTTACAGGTTCTGGTGCTTTAACCACTGGTGGCTCTGCAACAGGTGCTGGTGCAGCAGGTGTTTCTTCTTTTTTAGCCGGGCGTGTTTTTGAGTTAAGATCGTTTAAATCGATCTTTCCTACAATTTTAACTCCTGGTAATCCAGTTTCTTCAACCTTATCTTCTGCCTTAGTTTCTTTTACTGGCTCTACTGCTGCCGCAGGTGCTGGTGTTGGCGTTTCTACCTTAGGTGTTTCTACAACCTTTGGTTTTTCTACCGGAGGGGTAAATGATTGAGCATTTTTAATTAAAATCTCTTCATTTTTCTCAAAATCGGTATTCTTCTTCGGCGCTTCTACTGGCTTTTCAGTCTCAGGCTCGTCACGACGTATTTTACCAATCACTATTTGTTTGGCTTCTTCTCTTACGATCTTATCTCCCTGATACTCTTTCAATAAGGCATTATACATGTCTCCCGTAAGTTTAAACATAGGGCTTTTCTCGGCAGAGAATCCCTTTTTGTTTAAAAACTCAACGGCCGTACCCATGCCTATATTAAGTTCTTTAATAGCTTTAATTAAAATGATTGGTTTGTCGTCTGACATTTAGCTCCTGTTATTGTTTTTTATTTAATACAAAAGTAGTGTTTATTTGGCAATTACACCACTTATTCAAATTCTGACTTCAAAATTTGAACCACTTCTTTAATGGTTTCCTCTTCAAGGTCGGTGCGTTTTACCAAATCTTCTACTGTAAGTGCTAATACACTCTTAGCAGTATCGCAACCGATAGCCTTTAATTCATCAATGATCCAGCTATCAATCTCATCTGAGAATTCTTCTAAATCAACATCCTCGTCGCTTTCTTCTCCAGCTTCACGATACACATCAATTTCATAACCAGTTAATTTACCAGCTAACTTAATATTGTGTCCGCCACGTCCGATTGCCAATGAAACCTGATCTGGTTTTAAGTAAACCGATGCATGTTTGGTCTCATCATCCAATTTAATAGAGGTGATTTTTGCCGGGCTTAAAGCACGGGTAATGTATAATGAAATATTATTGGTGAAGTTAATCACATCAATGTTTTCGTTTTTCAACTCGCGAACGATACCGTGGATACGTGATCCTTTCATACCCACACATGCGCCAACCGGATCGATACGATCGTCGTATGATTCAACGGCAACTTTAGCACGTTCTCCTGGTTCGCGAACAATTTTCTTAACGGTAATTAAACCATCGAAAATTTCAGGAACTTCCTGTTCGAACAGGCGTTGCAAAAATTCTGGTGCTGTTCTCGAAATGATAATTTTCGGATTGGCATTAATCATTTCTACTTTAGAGATTACTGCTCTCACCGAATCGCCTTTTTTGAAATAATCAGCAGGAATTTGCTCTGTTTTAGGCATTAAAAGTTCGTTACCTTCATCATCTAAAACCAAAGTTTCTTTTTTCCAAACCTGATAAACCTCACCCGTTACAATTTCACCTACTCTATCTTTATATTTTTTGAAGATTTCGTCTTTCTCTAATTCCAATACTTTAGATACCAAAGTTTGGCGTGCAGCTAAAATTGCTCTACGGCCAAAGCTTTCTAAAGTAATCTGCTCGATATAATCATCGCCAACTTCTAAAGTGCTGTCTAATTTAGAAACTTCAGCAAGCTCGATCTCTAAATCATCATCCTCAGAAAATCCGTCTTCCATTACTTTTCTCGTTCTCCAGATCTCCAAATCCCCGTTATCCGGATTTACGATAACATCACAGTTTTCGTCTGTTCCGTATTTTTTACGCAACATGCTACGAAAAACTTCTTCCAGCACACTGATCACTGTTGGGCGATCTATATTTTTGAAATCTTTAAACTCTTGAAAAGAGTCGATCAAATTAATTGTTGTAGTACTCATTTTTACTTAAATGAAATTAACACACTTGTTTCTAATATATCATTAAACGGAATAGCTGTTTCAATTGCTACTGCCTTTTTCCCTTTTTCTTTAACCGATTCTTCAATCAGCAGGTTATTTTCTGTAACTGCAAGCAGTTTTCCTTCCTTTTTTAATCCTTCTTTCAGCTTAACGCTTACCGTACGGCCAATATTTTTATTGTATTGACGGATTAATTTTAAAGGTTCACCAACACCCGGTGAAGAAACTTCTAAATTATAAGCCTGTTCAATTGCGTTTTCTTCTTCAAGATGAAAACCAACATGCCTGCTTATGGCCACACAATCCTGAATGCTAATGCCTTCGTCGCCATCAACATGAATAATTAATTTATTGTTTGGCAACATTTTTACTTCAACCAAAAACAGTTCTGGCCGATCTGCTATTTTTTCCTCAACGAGGGCTGCAACTCTCTTTTCTACCTGCATATTTTAACCTGATTTCATAGAAAAAGGGGACACTGTCCCCTTCTCTTTTCTTCGATTACGATGCAAATGTAGTAATTTTTTAGAAAAAATCAAACACCTGCGCTAATTATTATGCTGATTATTACCGCTTAAGTGTTTGTCGCTGCGCTTTTAAGTTCTGCTTACCCTTCCCCATAATCAGATCGCCGGCAGTTGCAAATTTTATTCCGATGTAACTTTCAACCAGGTATTCTTTACCCTTAAGAAAAGGCTGATCGGGATTAAATACGAGCGAATCGCCAAGTACTTTAACCTTACCGGGCACTCCCAGCTCATCCTGAATACTGTCCAGATCGCCTGGTTTTATCAAAACAGAAACCAGATTAAGTGTATCTGCATTAGCCTGATAGGCATTTTTAACCTGTAACAGACTCGCCTCATCAATATTTTTAATTATTATTGATGAACTATCCTCAGAAAACTTAATTATTGGCCTGTTGTTTGTATTCGAACATGAAAGTGCAAATAGGGCAATAACAATTGCGGCCTGGTATTTAAAAAAGCATTTAAACATTTACAAAAATAAACAATTATGAGATTTATTATCGAAATCCTTTTAACAGGACTGGCGTTTTTTATAGGCGCAAGATTCTTAGTGCCCGGTGTACATATTGATAGCTATGGCAGTGCGATTATCGCCTCTGTTTTAATTGCCCTGGCCAACGCTACAATTGGCTTTATTTTAAGGTTACTAACCTTCCCCATTAATTTCCTTACCCTGGGTTTGGTTTCATTTATCATCACCGTTTTAATGGTATTATTGGTTGATAACATGATGACCTCTTTTAGTACTTCAGGCTTTATTTCTGCGGCATTTTTAGCAATTGTTGTAGCCCTGATTAAAGCGGTATTTAGCGCTGTAGCTGGAGAGAAAGAATAAGTCTGGAGTCCAGAGTCTATAGTCTTGAGTCGTATCAGACTAAGGACTACCGACTCTGGACTAATCGACTACCTTATCACTTCTCTTGAGATCACCATTTTCTGAATCTCAGAAGTTCCTTCGTAAATCTGGGTGATTTTAGCGTCGCGCATTAAGCGTTCTACGTGATATTCTTTCACAAAACCATAACCACCATGTACCTGTACCGCTTCGATGGTTACATCCATTGCCACTTTCGAGGCATACAGCTTGGCCATAGAACCCGCTTGTGTATAAGGCAAACCCTGGTCTTTTAACCAGGCGGCTTTATAAACCAATAACCTGGCGGCTTCAATCTGTGTAGCCATATCGGCCAGTTTAAAAGCGATGGCCTGATGTTCTGAAATTGGTTTCCCGAATGATTTACGTTCTTTGGCATACTGTGTGGCTAACTCGAAAGCACCCTGCGCAATACCTAAAGCCTGGGCCGCAATACCGATCCTTCCACCCTCCAAAGTTTTCATGGCAAATTTAAAACCGAAGCCATCTTCGCCAATCCTATTTTCTTTTGGTACTTTAACATCGTTAAACATTAAAGAATGGGTATCAGATCCGCGGATACCGAGTTTATTTTCTTTTGGTCCAACCGTAAAACCTTCCATTCCCTTTTCTACAATAAAAGCATTGATACCTTTATGCCTTAACTCAGGATGGGTTTGTGCAATAACCAGATAAGTTGATGCGGTACTTCCGTTGGTGATCCAGTTTTTTGTACCATTTAACAGATAATAATCACCTTTATCCTCAGCAGTGGTGCGTTGCGAGGTAGCATCAGATCCCGCTTCGGGCTCTGATAAACAAAAAGCCCCTATTTTTTCTCCAGCCGCCAATGGCTTTAAATATTTTTCTTTTTGAGCTTCGCTACCGTAGGCTTCTAATCCGTAGCAAACCAATGAGTTATTTACCGAAACTACTACTGAAGCAGAGGCATCTATTTTAGAAAGCTCTTCCATTACCAGCACATAAGAAATGGCATCGAGTCCGCTCCCGCTATATTTTTCGCTCACCATCATCCCCAAAAAACCAAGTTCTCCCAGTTTTTTTACCTGCTCGGCCGGAAATTTCTGATGTTCATCTCTTTCGATTACGCCAGGTTTTAGTTCTTGCTGCGCAAAATCGCGGGCAGCCTGCCGGATCATTAATTGTTCTTCACTTAATTCAAAATGCATAACATTTATGTATAAAAGGTTAGTAAATCAAATGTAGCATTTATGATCCGAATTACTATGGCTGCATAGTAATTTATTTTTACGAAGGTATATGATTGCTAGCGTTTAACTTGCGGTACCGTTTCATTGGTCTCTACAGTTGCATCAAAATAGGCAACTCCCGCCTTAATTGAAGTAATTATAATATATAACTTAGTGCCACAGGCTTCAAATAATAATGTTCGTTTATTAATCCCAGTAATCCTTCGATCTCCAGATATTGGCCCTGTGCATAAATCATTTCTTATTTCGTAATGGAAATTTACATTCAAGGCATTCGTTGTAGGTTCCGAGTTAAGGGTTAACGTAATATTATGTTTTAAAAGTGGGATGTTTTGATATTTGCGCCCAGTTATTTTATTTTTAAAGCCTAAATATGTATTTTCTATCTTATAGCTACTGTCTTTAGGTTGGGTTGATTCATTATTAATAGAAAGAGGTGAATCAACCGAACTAACTTTAGCCTGCTCTTCTTTAACAACAATAACAACCTTATTTCCACATTTTTCATCACTTCCGTTTATATCTTTACCATATCCCGCTGCATTAATCCTCTTAGTATCAACTCCTCCACTAACTAAAGAACTCTTAACACTATTTGCTAATGTTTCTGACAGTTTTAAATTGGCATCATTTGTAGATGCGATGTTGACAAATCCAGAGACACTAACAGTGGCTTTAGGTTGATCAAGTAATCTTTTCAATAAACTAGTCAGTAATCGAGTTCCTTCATCGTTTATTGAAAAAGCATTATTATCATTTTCATAATATATATTATAGTTATTACCTGAGAGAAAAGAACTACAGGCTTTTGGCTTTTTTAAGTCCTTCAGCCAAATTTTTATGATGTTTTTATTTCTTTCCGGCAGGCTCAATTGCAATTGATGAGTTGTCATGCTACCAAGTGTAGAATTTCTGACGATTTTCAATAATGCAGTTGCTTTATCTTTATTGCTCTCCTGATAAAATCTCACCTCATTGCCCCAATCGAATGCTCCCATTACATTTTGCTGAACGTAATAACCCACTGCTTCTAAATCTTTTTTCAATTTATCCGCAATCGCTTTTTGGTCAGCAGCATTATATTGTATCTGTACGGTATCAACAGTTCCTTTTATCCAAACCTCTATTTGATTATTCAAAGTAGCATTAACTTTTTCGATCTTAATATCCTGATGAAAAAAGATTGTGGCCTGCATTGCTACCATATCTGCTCTATCGGCATCATAATTAGCAGAATATCTTACTACGCTTACGTTCGTTTGCTCCCGGTCCAGATTAGGATTGACAAAATAATTTTCTTTTATCAACTTATCCTGGAAAATTTTCATGCTATCGCGCAACCGCTCGGGATAATAGCGGAGGTAAACTGCATGATTAATAGGGTCATCTCCAAAACAATCCGGTCTAAAAATTTGAAGATGATTTTGTAAACTGTCTATCTTAAAACTTCCGGTAACTGTACCTTTCTCTTTCGATATCAGTTTAAACTCTACCTGTTCTCCCTTTACCTTTTCAAAACCGGTTAAGTTAAGGGTATCGATCTTTGTTTTAGAGGTATCTACAGAAACAGCTGTATCGAGTAACACTGTTCCATTTTTGGACAGGACTAACCTTGAAGGATTAAGCTTTAAATAACAATCATTTTTATCTAATAGGATTTTCCAATTGTTCACAATATCAGTTGCAAATTCCGTTTTAACAAGTTGCGGCAAATCTGGCTTGGTAAACCCGATAAAAGCTCCCGAGAACAATAAAACACTTAAAAAAATTAGTGCCATTAGGAGGGCATTCCTTAATTTCTTTTTAACATTGTCATCTTTTGGCAGCACGACCTGGTTATTATAGTAGCGCAACAGTTTATCTCCATTATTTGAATCTGTTGGCAACAGATTACCCCAACTTTCGGTATTCTTTTTGGGATGAACACCCTGTAGGTAAATCTTTAATGGAATATCACCGATTTTCCCATTCTGGTAAAACTTTAAAAACTCCTTTTCTTCTTTTTGATATGCAGGATACTTTGATGGTTTATGGCTATATAAAACAAACTTATTTACAATAAGCTGCATTATTTTTTCGTTGTTTGCAAAAGACTCTTGGTCATTTTCAGAATCTTCTTCTAGTAACCTGATTAACTCCTCCCTCGTTTTAATTTCATTTTCAAGCGTTAGCTTTTTTAACAGCTCCAAACGGATTTTTGTAGGAAAAGCACCTTGCCGTACCCAATCAATCCTGCAGATTTTTAACAGGTTCTGGTACGTTACCAAACCATTATCCAAACAGTTACCTATGGCAACAATAACCTCCCAATTAATTTTGGGATAAACGGCAATTGCAGCAATCCATTGAAAAATCCGCTCATCATTTATATAGGCACTTAATTCTTCTATTTCTTCGAATTCGATAAATTTGGAAGAATAGGTTTGATATAAAGATGTGCCTATAATTTTCTGATTATATACCTCGTTAAGTAAAACCTCAAAAGCATTTAGCAAGCCTATATTATCAGCAGGCAATACATTAAAAAATGAAGCCAGAATTTTCTCGTTAAGCGACCAATCGGCTGCCGCAATAGGTGTAATAAGCAATCGACTAGACCAGTAAGAGAATTCATTTCTGACCGGAATATATACCTCAGGAAATTGATCATCCAAAAAGTTATACCCATCACCAAAAACAATCAACACAGATTGATAATGGCGGTTTTTCAAATAATTAATGCTTACTGTATCGTGAGCCTGCTTTTGGAAAAGGTTTAAGGGGCTTTTTATATAATAATACACATTCAATTCAACTTGGCTCCCGAGTAGCATAGAAGCCAAATATTGAAAAAGTTTTACCTGGGGACTGCCAACATAACTTTTATCAATTATGACAAGATAACTTCTTTGTATATTTTTATTTTGTAGAACCGGTGAGAATAAACCAAAATTTTGAATGGTTGCCTTACTTGTTTTTCTCAAATTTAAGATAAATACTTCCGATTCTATCTTTTTCCTTAAATCAAAAGCCAATTTTACAATTGCATCTTTACCACGGATAAATATATCCTTATTAAAAAACTGGATATCGACGGGCATTTTAGCGCCCAAAAAAGTCGGTAATTCAGTCGCCTCTAAATATTCTGGTTGTTTATTCGGAAAGATTTTTTCGTATAGCTTAAGTTGAGCATTTTCATACACCCTATATAAGAACGGTATAAAATAGCAAAGCGAAACACATAAAAACAGAATCCCAATTATCCAGAACAATGTATAAAACAGCGAGGTTAGCTCCTTAAATGTTAATGCCTTTAACTGATCTGTTTGTGTATTAATTATTGAAAACTTATCTAAATCCTTTACATCAATACTTTTTTGATTTAGGCCATGGGGGCAGATCTGATTTAAGTATTTTCCACCAATGAGATATGTTTTTGCAGAATCGAAATGGTATCGAAGTACATTGTTTTTGGTAATGGTATCACGGCCTCCGATAGTCCATTTAACGGATTTATACTGATCGTCTCCAGCTTTTAATGTAACCGTATCACCTTTATTAACAATTTTCTTACCCGAAAAACTTATTTCTGGTAGCGAATCGCAAATCAACAGACTGCTACTCTTTTTTATAACACCATTCGGGGTAGAAAACCAGACCTCGATTTTTTTGGTCCCTGGCTTCGCAAACCGGTATTCAATTACGTTTCTATTATTAAAGGTGGTATCCTGTAAATTCCAAGTAGTTTTTAAATCTGTAGAATCGAATTTAGGCTTAAATAGTTTTTCCACTAATGTTTGCCTGGCTGCAAATTGTTTGTCATTTAAGAAATTATCGGCAACCGAAATTTTTAACGGCATGCCAACCGTGTGATGATCAGAAATGGAATCAAGCTTAAAATCACCTGTGGATAAGCTTTCGGTTTTAAAAACCGGAGCAAATGTCAGAAATAGAAAGATAGCAATAAGTGTAGCAGAAATACCATAGTAAATAAATCGTTTTTTCTTTTTATATAGCCTTTCCTTCTCCAATTTTTGCTTTCTCGAAAAAAGTGCTTCATTTTCACTGAAAAAAGAATCGAATAAGGTATAAAAGTGCCTTTGTTCCTCGGCATTCCGGCATACTATTGCCGCCAAAGCAACTTTAATCTCATCCAGTGATTCTTTAACATCATCAACTCCCCGAAGTATTTGAGCAGCTACAACATAATCATCAATATCAATAGAAAATCCCTTACCCTTTAATGTAATGTAAAGGAACTCTTCTACAAGGGCAGGCGTAATGGTATATTGATTATGGATTGGCATTTTGATAGGTTACCCTCAAATAGTTAAATTCTTTGTCACCGGAAGTATATTTTTTAATTCATCCAAATCCCCTTTTTTCTTCAATAAGATCGAAAAGGAATTTTCACACTCAGTACGCCCCTTATCGAGCAGTTTATTTTCCTTTAAAAAATTAACCCAATCTATGCACTCGGATATAGAAGGTTTTTTCTCTACATTTTTTGCTTCTGATATTTTAATAAACCATGCTATCTTTTCATTAAAGCCATCTTCTTCTTTTTGAGACAATTCTTCAAGGCCAATGCTAAGTTTTTTTAATACTATTGTTTTAAGTTCTTTCTCATCCGGAAAATCTATATAATAAAATATACATCTCCTTAAAAATGCGTCAGGTAGATTTTTCTCGTCATTACTCGTTAAAATGACAACAATATTTTGTTTTTCTTCGTCGGTTAATTTAATTGATAAATTAATCTCTTTAATTGTGAATGATAGGTTTTCTATTTCATAAAGTAAATCGTTGGGAAAATCTCTGGGGGCCTTATCTATTTCATCAATTAAAACCACCGACTTTCGCCTTAATTCTTCTATTTTAAACTTTAATTGTGATTGCCTGATAATCCTATCCAATTCCCCCTCGTTATTTTCGGTCAGTCCTTTTGCACAAACAATAGCAAAACCTAAAGCTGTTAAAGTAATATAATCGGCAGCTGTTTTATTATTATCATCTATTGTTGAGCGGCTTATATTGGCATCCCTGAAATGCGAAACGGCATCATACTCATAAAATAGATCAGAAAAAATGGAGGTTGATTTGGTATTAAATTGTAAAACAGATTTATTGAAATTATTACTATCCTGATTAGCGAACCAGTGGGCAAATTGTGTTTTACCAACTCCAGGCTTACCAGCCAATAACAAAGGCCTACCCAATGAAATAGATATTTTTAATACCGCCGTTAGCGATTTGGATGGTTGGTAAGTGTTAATATCCTGAGCTTGTGTTAATTTTATAATTTTCATAATTATTTAATTAAAATCGTTTAACGCATCTTCTAATGCTTTTTCTATTTTCCCCAATCTTGCAGGTAAACTGATTTCTATCAGCTTTAAATTTTTTATCGCTTTTGCTTTTATTTTATCCTGGATTAAAACATCCTGATCGGTCAATTCGGTCCACCTATCAAGATGTTCTTCCGCTATCTCACCTAATACATTGCAATTCTTTAAGCCAAATTGCTTCTCCAGATAATTATACAGAGTAGTTTGTTTAGCATTCTGTTCCTCGCACCTAATTAGAAAATATAGAAATATACCGGTACAACTGGGATCGTTGTGATTGAAAAAAAGGTTCAATATTGTAAAGAAATCTGCTAGGTAACTGTCCTCGTAAAGGTGTTCTGAAGTAATCCGGAATGGGATTATCTGCCTGGATATTTTATTGAGCCTCAATAATTCATATAACCCATTAATGATCTCACGGCTATCTTTATAATCGCGGCTTACTGGATCAACCAGGCAAAACAGCCTTTTGATTTCTGCAATAAAATTTGCCAAAAGATGCTGCTCGTTATGATAGCTACTTAAAGCATATAGATCGATATAATCATCTTTGGTTGCACTCATAAGTGAGCTATTATTCCCCAAAGCCTCTTTATCCAATCTGTAATTAAAATATTGTGGCCGGTCGTATTTGTTGCCTTCGTAAAAAAAAATATTGCAATTCCTGATAGGCAAGCCATTAACCATATTTTTAAAACTTCCGAACTCCTTATCCCTGTTGATCTTGATTTTCAATAGATCTGGTGCAATTTTTGTGGTTACAATTTGGTTTGCATTTTTATCCCTAAATTGTAGTTTTATAGCATTGTATAATGTATTTGCGATAAGCTTTATCTGTGCACGGTTTTGTTTATCCAGTTTAAATTCCGATTCCTTCATCGGAAACCAAGGCCTATTATATAGGCTTATTGCCTGAAAGGCCCTAAGTGCCTCATAGTTATCACATTCAAATATTTTATCATGTAAAATAAAAAGATCTTCACGTCTAATTGCAACAGCAAATTCCCTATGTTTGATGTATTCTGATTGATGAAATTTCTCACTGATCAAAAACAGCACTACCTGTGCACTTTCAATTTCCCTTTTTATTTTTTCATCCCATTTATCGCCACTTTTTAAAAAGTAAGTATCTAAGGTAAGCTGGATATCAAATTCATTAAATTCCCTAACTATTTCATCAAATTCTGTCTTTAGTAAGTCAGGAATATATAATGTAGCATCTGTGTGCCCATAAGAAATGAATATTTTAATCGGATCGGGCATATTTTCAAACTAGACTTTAATGTCTCAATATTTTTTACAGATTTTAGCGATTTCAATATTCTGATCTGCGTCAGACAGCACATCGAGAGGCTCCGGGTGCTCGTTTGTACATCTTTATAAACTTTTGGCAAAACAGTCTCTAATTGTCATCAGCCGTTATAATAAGGGAACTATATACATTGCAATATTTTTAATGTATTAGCTACTCAATGTAAGTAAATGATTAAATAGTTGCCAGATTGATTAACTGCTAGAGTCTTACAAACGCTCAGTTGAAAATCAAAAATGTTCCTTTAAAACTTTCGAAGCGGCAGCGCATCCAATTTCATAAAGTAATTCCCTGTTTTTGGCATTACTCATTTCAATTAAACTTATAACATCTGTTTCACTAAAATTTTTTGCCATTCCTAAGCCATTCAAATCATTTTCTGTAATGGGGAGATTGTATCTCAGGTATTTTAACAATGGTTTTCCACTAATATAATCATCTTTTAACATACCTATTTCGCGATCAATTGAATGCGCCGTAGCCGAATTAGACAACCATTGTAATATAAGCTGATTTTGCCAACTTGCATCCTGCATCAGCATATCGGGTACATTCTGCGCCCAGGTTTTCATCCAGGCTTCTTCTATTTCGCCAGTTTGTTTTTTGAAAATATTATAGCCTGTGCCCACCGATATGATGGTTAATTTATCCTCTGCCATTTCCCAACCAAAGGGAAAACCTTTAAGTGTTGCCACCATCAACAGCGTTAGTGCAGGATTATTGGCCATGCTTACACCTCCATCTACAAAAGCAGCCCTATCTCCATCACCAACATCAACCATTTGTGGGGCAAAATAAGTTGGCGCAGCACTACTGGCCCTAACAGCTTGCCAAAGTGGTATATTTTTATTTTTATAAAAATATTTTCCCCCTGGATGATTGATTAATGGCCACACACTGTTGGTATCTGCTCTTTTGGCAACAATGCACAATCCGGTCTTAATCCGATCACTTTCCATTGTAATATTTCCAAATGCACTTTTTAGACTTTCTTCGAGTGCCCTGTAATCATAGGAAGCTTTTAAGAATTTCCAGGTTTCCAAAGGATTCCAAAAGCTATGCTTTTGCCCAAAGATTTTACCCCCCAAATCCATATACAAATCCTTGATCTCATCTACAGATTTTCCAATTGCTAAAGCAGCGGCAATAATAGAACCCGTTGAAGTACCCCCAATTAGATCAAAATAATCGCAAAGTAATAAATTTTCATCTTGCTCTTTTTCTCTGAGAACAGTTTCTATTTTTTTTAAATAACCTAATGTTAGTGCCCCTCTTATACCTCCTCCGTCCAGTGATAAAATTCTTTTGGGACCATTTTTAGGGTCAATGTGTTGAGAGAGTGTTCTTTTCATAATATGGTCGGTTAATTATTTCGCAATATTTTCTTCCTAAATCACTTCTGCTTTTTTATATGATTGGCCAGAATATTGGCGGTTCATTGAAACAGAATCATAAATTGATGCAATCGTTTTTATTGATACCATACAGAAATAACATGTGGCAATGAAAAAACCTACTTACACCTTATTCACCTAAAATTTAAAAATAAAAGCTTGTCATTGTACCTTAACCAAATTATATTTCATACAATGTGGTACAGATTAGATTAAAACTGGGGAGTAAAAAATATTGACATGAGAGGCTAACATATAAAAATCTGTATTACAAGCGTTTAATTAAAGATATAAACTTTAAACTTAATTCACAAGTAACTTCAACATTAATCAGCACTAAGCATACATTAAAAAAATTACGCCCTAAATGTTAAAAACTGGCAGCGAGGCTACTACCAAAACTTTTACCCGCTCAAAACATCCGCGAGCTATAAAAGTATTGATTATCATATATTTGGCATTAGCATAATGATTGTTATTTTTGCTAAATGAACCTAGGGCAGCAAATATTATTTTTCTTTAGTGCCCTTGGCGCATTTAATGGTTTTATCATTAGTACGTATCTGTTATTTTTCAAAAAATCCCGGTCTGCTGCTTATTTTTTTCTTGGGCTTTTGCTTGTGTCCCTTTGCCTAAAGATCAGCAAGTCTCTTCTTTTTTATTTCTATCCGGCCTTACCTGGCATTTATATCCAAACAGGCATTTTGGGAAGTTCATTGGTTGGCCCCTCGCTTTTTTATTTTATTAAATCGGCATTGGGACAAGGCTCGAAATTTAATGTCATATGGAAAGGGACATATCTTTTTTGGATCTTAGCAATTTTAATCACAAGTATCATTGCACCGTATGACAGCAATCCTGATGTATGGGAAAATTATATCGGAAGAATAATTTCTATACAATTTACCGTTTATATTGTATTTTCTGCCTGGCTGCTCAGGACTGTTTTTACCAAAGTTTTCAGCAAAGGCGGCAAGATTGCTACAACAGAGACACTATTACTATCTGTATTTATTGGAAATATAATAGTTCCGGCGGCATTTAAGCTTTCTATCTTTTCATTTTTTAACGGCCCTTGCATTAGTGGAGCCTTATTTTTCTCCACCGTTCTTTACCTAAACACTTTTTTGTTTATTAGCAGGAGGAAAACCAGCAATCTTTTTTTGGGCGATCAGGATTTGGTTCGTTATGCAAACAAGAAGATTAGCGAAGAGCAGGCTATAACGCTAACAGAAAGACTGCAGAAGATTACTTTAGAAGAGGAACTTTATAAGAATCCAGACCTTAAATTAAATGATTTAGCCAAAAAAATTAACATTTCGGGTCACCAGCTTTCGCAATTGCTCAATGACAATTTAGGCAAAAGTTTTGCCGCTTACATCAATGAATTTAGAATAAACGAAGCCTGCGAACTGATTGTTAACGACAGAGGCATTAAGCTCGAAGCAATTGGATATGAGGTGGGCTTTAACTCTAAATCTACTTTTTATACCGCTTTTAAAAAACATAAACAAACCACCCCGATGCACTATAAGGAACAACTATTAGTTGTTTCATCAAACTAAATCTGGTCTCGTTTTATAATTCCGAACGCCCAAATCTGAGATTCAAAACCCCTTCGCTATCCTTCTCTTCTAGTTTTGGAGCATTCTGCAAATCCAAACACACGAAGATGAAACCGACATTGCTATCATGCCTATTCTTATTTATATCTCTATTTTTAAATGCACAAGCGCTTAAAGGAAGATTAATTGACCGTAAAACCAACCAGGCAATACCTTTAGCCAATTTGGCTCTGGCCGATAAAGACCATCCAACAATGATCAAACATACCAATAGTGATACCACCGGTTTCTTCGAATTTAAAGGTCTGCTAAACGGAAAATACATCTTGTCGGTTACTTTAATTGGTTATCAAAAGGCACAAAAAGAATTATTCATCAATCAGAATAACCCAAAAACAATAGATGTGGGCGACATTTTAATGGATGAAGACGCTAACCTACTCCAAGAAGTAACCATAACAGGGGGAGCACCAAATTTTAGCAAGCAAAATGGTCAGATTAAAATCGGTATTGCCAACAATGTGTTTTTCAAGTCCGCCTCCAATTTGTTAGACGTATTTAAGAAACTACCTGGTCTGCAGGTTAATGAGGATGGAACAATCTTAATGGCAAGCAGAGCAACTCCGACCCTATTTGTTGACGGCAAACCCGCGAACATGAACAGCGATGAAATCATTTCTTACCTAAGCAGTTTGTCGCCAGATATGGTCGAATCTATTGAAATGATTAACCAGCCTTCATCTAAGTATGATGGGGAATATCAGGGAATTATCGATGTTAAACTGAAGCGAAATCAGTCTTTAGGTTTAAGAGGCACTTATAATACTCGCTTTCAACGAAATAATTACAGTTTATTGGATAATAATTTATCCCTGGTGCTTAAAACAAACCGGTTTGTGTACGATTTAAAGCTGGGTCATACCAGCGGGAGCACTTTTTATAAGTATTATTCTTTGCAGTATTTAGCCAATACAAATGCCATGACTACCGATACCAGAACCGTTACCTCCAACCAAAACTTTAATGTGCAGGCAAGGGTAACTTATGAGGCAAAAAAAGGGCAAAACCTTGAAGCTTTTGTACGCACATACCAAATGGATAGAAATGCGGTGTCTGGCAATCAATTACTTACCCAAACCACTAACTTAGATCAAACCATTTCGCTGGTTAAAAGCGCTAATAATGCCTTTCCTAAGCATCATAATTATTCAGGCGGGATCAATTATGATGCGCAATTTAAGAATAGCGAACTTCACGTAATTACCTCTTTAGCCCAAATTGACAATCGTCAAACCGAAGACATCCAGAATCGTAACCTAGTTAACAATCAATTGTTAAATCACTGGGAAACAACCTCTAGAAATAGTATAATGATTCATATTGCACAAGCAGATTACACCCAAAAAATAGGTGAAGGTAAACTGGAATTCGGCGGAAAATTTGCATATACAACCACTCAGAACAACCTTCGCTATGATACACTTGCCAATGATGTTTTTAACCTAGATCCTAATCGGAGTAACCAGTTCCGCTACCAGGAGTATATTGGTGCAGGCTACCTTTCTTACATCGGCCAATGGAGTAAGTTTAATTACAGTTTAAGTTTAAGAGCAGAACATACGCATACGATAGCCAATTCGATTACTACTGGCAACATTGCAGAAAAAAAGTATATAAAGTGGCTCCCAAGCTTGAACATTACTTACGCCTTTAACGAAAGCGAACAGCTCAGCTTCAGTTATACCCGGCGATTAACAAGGCCAACCTTTGCCATGTTAAACCCTTTTCGTTTTTATTACAGTCCACGGCATTATTGGATAGGCAATCCTTACCTGCAACCCTCCACAACTAGTCTTTTCGCGCTGTCTTACAGTAGAAAAAGCCTTAACATTTCGCTAAATGCTGGAAAGGAAACAGATCCAATGGGTCGTTATCCCGAATATAATCCAGTGACTAATGAACTGATTTTTCTGGGCAGGAACCTACCCTACAGAAAATTTGCAAATCTACAGGTAAGCGCCCCCATAACAATAAACAAATGGTGGCGGATGAATAACAACATCACCTTCTATTACAACAAGGAGCTAACACCTTACTTTGGAAATACTTACGAAATACCTATATATAATTATGCGGTTAATGGTAGCCAGGTTTTTACCTTAAAAAATTGGGTATTGGATGTAAGTTATACCTATGAATCGAAAAGTGGCAATGGACTTTATATTATGGCTCCAGTTTATGGGGTTGATTTTGGCGTGCAAAAAGCCTGGTTTAAAAACAGGATCAATACTAAACTTACGCTTTATGATGCTTTCGATAACATTAAAAGAAGGCTTATTTTCAGAGAGAAAAGCATTATCGATAACGATTTCTACCACTATTTTGCTTCGCAAAGATTGGTTTTTAGTTTAACTTTTAATTTTGGCAGTTCGACTTACAAAGCCATGGAAAACAAAAAAAGTGAAGAAGAGAACAGGGCCAATTAAGGAAATTAATTACTTTTTTGTCTCTTAAATAAAATCAGCATGAGGCTTAAACAGCCCAATACCAATATGAGCAAAACCTGCGAAGAATGGATAATGGTTGAGTAGGCTAAACCATCTTTAAAAGATATGCCATACAATACCAACGATTGGGCAACCATCCAATGGAAAACACCAATACCGCCCTGAACTGGTGCTGCCATAGCAAAACCAGAAAAAACAATGGCTGTAAATGCGGCATTAAAATGTAAGCCCGCGGTAGCTTGGATAGCAGAAAAAGCAAAATACATGGAAAGTGAGTAGAATAGCCAAATACCCAGGGTATAGGTTAAGAACAAACCTTTTTGCTTTAGTTTACTGTATGAGCCGAAGCCCTGACGAAGGTTTACAAAAATCCGCAGGAATTTATTACTGAACTTTTGACGGAGAAAATAGATTGCGACTAAAATAAGAGAAAGCAAAACAATGCCAATTCCAAGCAGCCATAAATAATTAATGGCGCCTAATTTTTTAACGAGGTTAAGATAAATGACATTGTACAAAAAGTCGGAAACGATATCATATTGAAAGGTTACCATGGCTACACTGGTTAGAAAAAGCACCAGTACATCAAAAAGCCGCTCGGTAATTACAGTGCCAATGGAAGCAAACATAGGTACCTTTTCTGCTTTATGAATAACCGAACAGCGGCCAATTTCACCAAAACGGGGTAATGCAAGATTAGCCAAGTAACCGATCATGACGGCATGGTAGGCATTCCAGAAACTTACTTTGTAATGGATAGACTGATAGAGCATCTGCCAGCGCAAAGCCCTCAATACATGGGCAATTAAAACAGTAACAGCAGAAATAACTACCCAAAAGTAATTGGCAGTTTTAATTTCCTGCCAAATCTTTTCTAAATCCTGACCCCGAAAAGCTAAATATAAAACCCCTACTCCTATTAAAAACAGGATGATATACTTTAGCGCTGTTTTGAGGTCGAATATCACAAGGTTATTTTAGCAAATGATTGTTATCGTCAGGAAAAACCAATATTGGATTATATTTTTTAGCTTCTTCTATCGGCAATGAGCCGTAAGACATAATGATCAGAATATCGCCAAGCTGTGCCAAACGGGCTGTAGCACCATTTAAACAGATGGTTCCGGTACCGCGTTCGCCTTTAATTACATAGGTTTCGAAACGTGCACCATTATTATTATTTACAATCTGCACCTTTTCATTAGCGATAATGTTAGCTGCATCCATCAAATCTTCATCTATCGTAATACTGCCAACGTAGTTTAACTCGGCCTGTGTTACCCTAACACGGTGTATTTTCGATTTTAATATTGTGATAACCATTCGGCAAAGTTAGTAATCAGTTTGGAGTTTCACTAACGGAAGATGTAAGAGAGATGTAATATGGAAAATGGATGATGGAAAAAGGATCATAACTACCTCATCCATCTTACCCCTCCCATTTTACCTTATTTTATAATCATATTATCAATCAGCCTGGTCGATCCTACTTTCGCAGCAACCAGGGCAACTAAGTTATTTTCGTCTTTTGATTTGGCAGGCTCGAGTGTATTGCCGTTGGCAATTGTAAAATAATCGAGTTCTACACCATCAATATCCTGATAGAAGGCTTTTGCCTTATCTACCAGTTCTGCAAGTGAATATTCATTAAAATGATCGGTAACGAACTGCAGCGATTTACTCAGCACGAGCGAATGTGTGCGGTCATCGGCTGATAAATGGATATTCCGGCTACTCATGGCTAAACCATCATCTTCGCGGATAATCGGACAGGTAATAATGGTGATGGGCAGCTTAAAATAAGCCAGCATATTCTTAATCATTAATACCTGCTGGAAATCTTTCTGTCCGAACATGGCCACATCGGGCTCAACGGCATCAAACAGTTTTTTTACAATCTGTGTTACGCCCTGATAATGGCCTTTTCTAAATTCGCCTTCCAATAGGAATTCGGCATTACCCAAATCAATGTGCCAGGCTTCGTCGGCCCCTGCAGGATACATCTCCTCTACATTAGGCATAAACACCCCGTTACAACCGGCATCGGCCAACATGGCCAAATCGTGTTCGATCGGGCGTGGGTATTTCTCTAAATCTTTAGGATCTGTAAACTGTGTTGGATTTACGAAAATGCTACAGATAATGATATCGGCATTTTGCTGTGCCAGTTTTATCAACGATATATGGCCATTGTGCAAGGCACCCATAGTAGGCACAAGTGCTATTTTTTTACCTGATGCTTTTAAGGGTTTTAAAAAAGCCTTAAGTGCTGCTTTGGTTTTAAATATTTCCAATTTGGACAAACTAAATTAAAGCCGTAAAGGTGTAAATTAATCTAAACGAAACCAAACAAATGCTTGCTATATTGATAAATAGTATTATTATGCTTACCTTTGCAGCTCATTATCTTTTATTTAACTTAATATTTTCTTAGAATATGGAGATGGCAAAAACGAAGCTGCTGATTGTTACACACGAGATGTCGCCTTTCCTCGAGCTTACTAAAATTTCTGAAATCACGCGCCAATTACCACAAGCTATGCAAGAAAAAGGATTCGAAATCCGCATCTTGATGCCTAAATTTGGTAACATCAACGAAAGAAGAAATCGTTTACACGAAGTAATCCGCTTATCAGGAATGAACATCATTATCGATGACAACGATAATCCTTTAATCATTAAAGTAGCCTCCATCCCAGCTGCGCGCATGCAAGTTTATTTCTTAGACAATGAAGAATATTTCCAACGCAAACAAGTATTCAGAGATGCAAGCGGAAAATTCTTCGACGACAATGACGAACGTACAGTTTTCTTCTGTAAAGGTGCATTGGAAACGGTTAAAAAATTAGGCTGGGCACCAGATATCGTTCACTGTCATGGCTGGATGAGTGCACTAGTACCTGCTTACATTAAAACGACTTATAAAAACGATCCTACTTTTAAAAATTCGAAAGTAGTATATTCTGTTTATGAGGATGGCTTTACAGAGAAATTAAATCCTAATTTTTCTAAGAAAGCAGTGATGGCCAATATGACTGAAGATGATACGAAAGCATTCTTGCCTTCTGATTGCGACAGCATGCACATTGGTGCCATAACACACTCAGACGCAGTCGTTTTAGCAGATGAAAACCTAAATAAAGATGTGTTAAAATTTGTTAAAGATTCCAATAAGCCAACATTAGCTTTTAACTTAACCGAGAATTTTGAAAACTTCTATACTTTTTATGAAGAAATTTCGAATGACGAATTGGTTTCACTTGCTTAATTAGGTATTATTATTTTAAATATGAAATTTACAAAACAAGACTTATTAACCCTGTTGATAGGTCTTTTTCTTTTTGCATCATGCAAAAACCCTGATGGTGTGGGTTTAGATGTTGATCCGGCTACAGCCATTACCGGAACGCTGGTGGTATCTCAGGTGAAGTCTCAACTTGTAAAAGAAGACGCCGCCAATACCTACGGATTAAACCGTTATCCATTGGGATATATGGTAGACCCTAGTTTTGGAAAAACAGAAGCCGCTTTAGCCTTAACGGTTTACCCGGTGAGTACGAGTTACGATTTCGGTACTTCTCCGGTATTAGACTCTGCAGTTTTGGTATTAAAAATTGATACAACCTCTACATTAACCAAATTTTACGGCGATACCACCAATTCTAAATACAGCATTGATGTTTATCAGTTAGCCAATAAGGTTACAACTTATAAAAGTTCTGATGTACAGGCCATCAACAATACGCTCTTAGGTAACTTTACAGGTAAACTGGCACCAAACACCAAAAGAAAGGTATTTGATATTGTTACTGGCAAAGCCGATACTTTAAAAACGGTACCTGCGCAAATCAGAATCCCGTTAAACAAGGCATTTATACAAAACGCCATACTAAACTTAGGTACCACCGGAACAGCCACAGATGCGAAGTTTATAGAATCGTTTAAAGGTTTATATGCACAGATCAATAAAACATCTTCTACAGGTGTTGGCGGGATTGCATTCCTTAACTTTTCGGGAACTGACTCTTACCTGCAGCTGGTTTGGAAAAAAACAAACTCATCAAACGGGATAGATACTACAAGTGTAAATTTCCCTGTAGGCCGGTTAGTTTCAAACTCCAGCGGAAGTGCAACTTTAATTTCAGGAGTAGCGGCAAACATTAAACACGATTACACAGGTACGCCAGTACAAACACAAATTGACGTTCCAACGCCAACAGATCCAACGCAACAATATAATGTAACCTATTTACAAGGCTTGGCTGGTGTAAAAACAAAACTCACTTTCCCGCAATTGACAAGTTTTACGAGCACTTACGGAAAAGCAATTATCAACAAGGCAGAATTAGTGGTTGAGCTTGGCGAAAGTGCGCCAGCATACCCTTTTAATGCTGCTCAACGACTTTCTTTATACCGCTGGGATATTGCACAGCAAGCTGCTGATATACCTGATTATGCAACGTTTTCAAGCAGCGCTTCTGGTGGTGCATCTCTTTTTGGCGGTTATTTTGATTCGTTAAAGAAACGCTACATCTTTATTGTAACCAGTTATGTGCAAAGCTTAATTGATAAAGATGTGGAAGATTATGGCACATTCCTGGCCCCTACATCTTATACCGATTTTCAGAAAGCACCAAGTGCTACATCTGCTGAAAGATCGATTATTGGTGCCAGCAATGCAACTGCAAGTAAGATCAAGTTAAATATTTACTACACTAAAATTAATTAACGGTTTTAGTGCGATCACAAAAAACTCCTGCCAGCAAGACTGGCAGGAGTTTTTTTTTGCCTCATGATTTTAGCTTCATCAAATAAAAGGGCATAAAAAAAGCTACCCCTCATCAGGTAGCTTTTTTTATGTATTTAAACGCCTAATTAAAACGGAAGGTCTCCATTTTCATCTGATGGCCCAATAGTAAATTCATCTTCAATTTTTGCTTCAGAGCTTTGATGCGTTGGTGTAGTCGGGCTTTGCTCGAAATCACTTTTTCTGCCTAACATCGTAAAGTTTTCGGCCACAATTTCTGTTACATATTTTTTAACCTTTTCTTTATCTTCAAAGGATCTTGTTCTTAGCTTACCCTCTATATATACCAATTTGCCTTTCTGCAGGTATTTCGAAGCTACTTCGGCCAGGCCACGCCATAACACAATATTGTGCCACTCCGTTTGCTCTACTCTCTTACCGTCTTTGTTGTATGTTTCCGATGTAGCTAATGGAAAACTGGCTACTGTTACGCCACCGTCTAAATGTCGCACTTCAGGGTCTTTGCCTAAGTGGCCTACTAAAATAACTTTGTTAATCCCAGACATAAATATTTTTGGTTAGTTGTTTCGTTTTCTAAATGCGCACCGAATAAGATGGTTAGTTACTCCATATGTTCTTATAAAAATATTCCTGAACAAAATCATGGATTACTTTTGGTTGCGGTAACTCATCTAATTTACTTAAAGAAACCCAATTAAGTTCCTTTTGTTTACTAAAGTTAAATATATAATTTTTTAATGCAAAAAATTGCACATGGATTATTTGGTGAGTTAATATGTGTTTTTTGGCGCTTATAAAAGTAAAACTGGCCTCATCTCCGAATGCAGATTTTACCTGATCGACGAATAATGGATCGCTCCATTCGTAGGCTTCCATTGTTTCCATACCAGGAAAATCGTATAAATGCTGCCATATGTCTCCTGCCTGCCGCTCCCTGATTAATACTTTTTCACCTCCAAAACAAACAAAATAATTGATATAGCGATGTTTTTGTTCGGCTTTACGGATTTTAACCGGAAGCACATTTACCTGGCTCTGGTTAAATGCATAACAGTTCTGGTTAAGCGGACAAATACCACAATTGGGCGATTTTGGCTTGCACTGCATGGCCCCAAACTCCATAATCGCCTGATTATATAAAGCCGGGTCTTCTTTATAAAGCAAATCATTTGCAAGCGCATAAAACTCTTTTTTGCCGGCCGGGCTATTAATTGGGGTAGCTAAACCATAGAACCTGGAGAGTACCCGAAAAACGTTTCCATCAACTACAGCCCGCGCTTCTCCCGACGAAAATGAGGAGATGGCAGCAGCGGTATATTCACCAATTCCTTTCAATTTTATAAGCTCATCATGCAGATTTGGGAAGATTCCATGGTAATCTTTCACCACAATTTGAGCAGTTGCATGCATATTTCTCCCCCTTGAGTAATAACCCAGACCTTGCCAAAGCTTTAAAACTTTAGCTTCAGTAGCACTGGCAAAATCGGCAACTGTAGGAAAATTTTCTAAAAACCTGTTAAAGTATGGAAGCCCCTGTTCTACCCGTGTTTGTTGTAAAATAACCTCTGATAACCAGATGGTATAGGCATCCCGGGTATGCCTCCAGGGCAAATCTCTCTTGTTTATTAGGTACCAATTGATGAGTTCATTTTGAAAAGTCATTGGTGCAAATTACGGTCTATTTATCCGATTAAAAAAAAACTTGCAATTGCCTGATAAGTCTGGCAATAAAAAAATCATCTTTTATTTCCCTATCTCATTAAAAAGCAATACTTTTGCAACCCCAAAACAGTAGTAATATTAAAACATAATAATATAATAAATAATAAAATATGACTAAGGCAGATATTATTTCAGAAATATCAACAAAAACCGGAATTGAGAAGGTTGATGTACAGGAAACAGTTGAGGCATTTTTCAAGGTTATCAAAACCAGCATGATTGGCGGTGAAAATGTATACGTTAGAGGCTTCGGAAGCTTTGTTGTTAAAAAGAGAGCGCAAAAAACTGCGAGAAATATCTCAAAAAACACTGCAATAATTATCCCTGAACACTTCGTTCCTAGCTTTAAACCAGCAAAAGTATTTGTTGATAAAGTGAAAAGTAATTCAAAAAAAATTAACGTAGAAGCCTAAGTCTTTAATATATGAATAGCAACATCAGATCTAAACAAACCATTGTTATTGGAGCGATTGTATTGCTTGTTGCATTCTTATTTACGAGAGACATTAAGGGTTTGGTTAAACCAACAGAAGAAAATGGAAAAATGCCTTCAAGTGGCCAAATGGCCGGAGCAGCTTCTCCATCAACAACATCGGTACTAAACCTCGAAACTTCGTCTACAGCTGCAAAAAATGTGATCAATAAAAATTTGGCTACAGACATTACAGCTTTAGAAAATAGCTACAAAGGCGCAAATGGCGCAGAAAAGATTGAACTTGCTAAACAACTGGCTCAGAAATGGGACGATGTGGAACAAATCACCCCATCTGCACTGTATTTAGAAGTTGTAGCCCAAGGCGAACCATCATCAAAATCGTGGTTAGCTGCAGGTAATCAGTTTATAAAAGCTTTTGAAAGCACACAAGATAGCATAGCGCAGCCTGTTTTATTGCAGAAAGCCAATGCATCTTACAAAAATGCACTAGAGAAAGACTCTACAAACATTGAAGCTAAAACAGGCTTAGGTGTAACCATAGTAAACGGCCTAGGCGCACCAATGCAAGGTATTGCCATGTTGTTAGAAGTTGTGGCTAAAGAACCTAAAAATGTAAAGGCGAATATGAATTTAGGATTGTTCTCGATAAAATCAGGTCAGTTTGACAAAGCAATTCCTCGTTTTAATACCGTAATTGCCACTGCTCCAACCCCTGAAGCCTATTTTTATTTAGGAACAGCTTTAGAAAATTTAGGCAGAAATAAAGAAGCAGTAGATGCTTACCTATCAAGCAAAAAATTAGCGGCTAACCCAACCTTATCTTCATTCATTGATAAGAAGGTGGCTGAACTAAAGAATAAAAATTAATTAACAGATTAATAAAAACATTTAAAACTTAAAACTATGCCAAGCGGTAAAAAAAGAAAGAGACATAAAATGGCTACCCACAAACGTAAAAAACGTTTAAGAAAAAACAGACATAAGAAAAAATAGTTTCTTATTTTGATAAAGCCAGTTAAACCTCATAGTAAACACTATGAGGTTTAAACAATTTATATGATTTTTTTTATTGTATATCTTTTTGGCTACATCACTGTTTTTATTTACTATCCATTTGTTAATAGGCGAAAGCCTTAAATCTGTAGCTGTTGGTAAAAGAATTAATTATCAATTCGACTCCTGCCGGAGTTACCATAGCGTTGATTGAAGACAAACAACTTGTTGAGCTTCACAAAGAACAAATCAATAATAACTACGCTGTAGGCGATATTTATTTAGGCCGCATTAAAAAAATTATGCCCGGCCTGAATGCTGCTTTCGTGGATGTTGGTTATGAAAAAGATGCTTTTTTGCATTACTTTGATTTGGGCCCTCAGGTGCAATCTTTAATTAAGCTAACGAAGATCAAGCGTAATGGCTCGGTTACAGGCACATTATTAGATAATTTAAAGCTAGAAGCCGATATTAATAAGGCAGGCAAAATTTCTGATGTGCTCAGTAAAAACATGCTCCTCCCTGTACAAATTGCCAAAGAACCAATTTCTACAAAAGGTCCGCGTTTAAGTTCCGACATTTCGATTGCCGGCAGGTATGTGGTACTGGTGCCATTCTCCAATACCATATCTGTATCAAAAAAAATTAAAAGTAATACCGAACGTAATCGTTTAAAAAAGATTATTGAAAGTATTAAACCTCAAAATTTTGGGGTTATTATCAGAACCGTTTCTGAAGGCAGAGGCGTTGCCGAAATGCAAAAAGATCTTTTAGATTTAATTGCTAAATGGGAAAACTTCATTAAAAAAATGCCATCTACCGAACCTTCAAAAAGAGTTTGGGGAGAAATGGACAGATCATCAACGTTAATCCGTGATATTCTGAATCCTGATTTTACAAACGTTTACGTAAGTACACCAGAGCTGTACGATGATATCCGTTCTTATGTCCACGATATTTCTCCTGAAATGGAAAAGATCGTTAAACTGTACAAACAGAAAGAACCTATCTTCGATCATTTCGGTGTAGAAAAGCAGATTAAAAATGCTTTTGGTAAAACAGTAAACTTACCAGGTGGTGCTTACCTTGTAGTAGAGCACACTGAAGCACTCCACGTCATAGACGTGAATAGTGGAAACCGTACTGCCAGTAAAGAAAACCAGGAGGAAAATGCTTTACAGGTAAACAAAGAGGCGGCTAAAGAAATTGCCCGTCAATTGCGCCTGCGCGATATGGGCGGTATTGTGGTAATCGATTTTATCGATATGCACAAACCAACAAACCGTAAAATGCTGTTCGATTATTTGCGTGAGCTGATGTTATTGGATAGAGCCAAACACACTATTTTGCCTCCAAGCAAATTTGGTTTGGTACAAATTACCAGACAACGTGTTCGTCCGGAAATGAATATTGTTACGGTAGAAAAATGTCCGGCCTGCGATGGGACCGGAGAAATTAAAGCGAGTATCGTTTTAATGGATGATATTGAGAACAACCTTAATTATATTTTAAGAGAGCAGAATGAAAAAGGTGTAACACTTTGCGTACACCCATACATCGAAGCTTATATTACAAAAGGCATTTTCAACCTTCAACGCCGCTGGTTCTTTAAATATGGCCAATGGATTAAAGTTAAGGCACAATCATCATATTACTTAACTGAGTTTCACTTCATCTCCGCAAAAGATGAAGAGATTAAATTATAACTCAAAACACATTATAGAAAGCCTGGATTTTAAAAATCCGGGCTTTCTTGTTTTAGAAAAAAGGAGATTAACCTAAGTAATTTAAACCTGACAGCAGCGGGCATCCCGATTTTCCATCGGGATAAAGCGAATGGCAGGGCTTCCGGAACCGATAAACAGAGAAACCTGCTTTCCAAAAAAACAACAATTGTATTCTCTAAAAATCATATATTGATTAGAAAAGCAAATACAGAAGCCATTGGGTTATAGCAGCCCCGCCATTTGTTATAACCCCCGATAAAGAATCGGGGGCTGCCACGTCTGTCGGGTTTAGAACCGACTGGTTCATCTAAGTAACTCAAACCCCACAGCTTTCACAAATTTGCAGGGTTTATCAAGGAGAAAGGTTAAATTCGTAATCTAAAATTTTAATCAATTGGCAAAATCAAAAAGTGCATTTTTCTGTCAGAGCTGTGGCTACGAATCGGCAAAATGGTTGGGTAAATGTCCATCATGTAACCAATGGAATACCTTTGTAGAAGAAATAGTAGAAAAAAGCTCAGCTGCTGTTCCCACCTGGAAAAGCGATACATCTAGTCGTAAATTAAGCAAACCAAGTAAAGTTGATGAAATACAATCATCAACTGAACGTAGAATATTAACTGGTGATAAAGAATTAGACCGCGTATTGGGTGGTGGATTGGTAGAAGGATCGCTGGTATTAATTGGTGGCGAACCGGGTATCGGAAAATCAACCTTAATGCTTCAGCTTGCGCTAAACCTAAAAGGAAAGAAACTCCTCTATATTTCTGGCGAAGAAAGTGAGCAGCAAATTAAAATGCGGGCAGAAAGGATCCAGGAAAGCCCATCATCCAACTGTTACATTTTAACCGAAACCTCTACACAAAATATATTTAAACAGATCGAAATTCTGGAGCCCGAAATTTTAGTGGTAGATTCTATCCAGACTTTGCATTCAGCGCATATCGATTCAACCCCGGGCAGCGTATCGCAGGTAAGGGAATGTACCGCCGAACTTTTGCGTTTTGCAAAAGAAACCGGTGTACCGGTATTCCTTATCGGCCACATTACCAAAGATGGCGCCATTGCAGGGCCTAAAATCCTCGAACACATGGTGGACACCGTTTTGCAGTTTGAAGGCGACAGGCACCACGTTTACCGCATTTTACGATCGATTAAAAACCGTTTTGGTGCGGCAGCAGAATTGGGGATTTACGAAATGCAAGGCAGTGGCTTAAGGGAAGTATCTAATCCATCAGAAATTTTGTTATCACAGCGCGACGAAGAGCTGAGCGGAATTGCCATAGCTGCAACCTTAGAAGGCGCCAGACCCATGTTGATTGAAACACAGGCCCTGGTAAGTTCGGCAGCATATGGAACTCCTCAACGTTCTGCAACAGGCTTTGATACCAAAAGGATGAATATGCTCCTGGCTGTTTTAGAAAAACGCTGTGGTTTCAGGTTAAGTACACAAGATGTTTTCTTAAATATCGCCGGCGGAATCAGAGTAGAAGACCCTGCAATTGACCTGGCCGTATTGATTGCCATCATCTCATCGCACCAAGATATCGCGGTGTCTTCAAAAAATTGTTTTGCAGCAGAAGTAGGTCTGTCAGGAGAAATCAGGGCAGTAAACAGAATCGAACAACGCATTGCCGAAGCAGACAAATTGGGTTTCGAAACCATTTATATCTCTAAATACAACCTGAAAGGAATTGCTACAGAAAAATACAACCTTGAGATTAAAGCAGTAAGTAAAATAGAAGAAGTGTTCAGTCTTGTTTTTGGATAGATAAAGTTGGGGAAACCGCTCAACAACATTCCTCACAAAGCAGAGAATATTCCACATTTCTACAACATCATCGAGCATTAATAAACCTCGTAAAAAACAACAACTATCTGAATACAAGAATATTAAATCCAATGAAAACAAAAATTAAAATTTTGGATTCTGGTTTGCCTATAAAAATTGAGATGTAAATCATAGAAAGTGATCTACACGATTATAGGGATGATTTTCCTCGTTAATGGATGTTAACGAGGATTTTTTGTTTCCATTATTTAGAAAAAATTTAAATAACTTTGATTAGATTATAACCGGATAATAATAAAATCATGAAAAAAATCATTTTAAGCTTGAGCTTTTGCCTGTTTACGGCATTGTCATTTGCTCAAACCGCATATACTGGTCAAAAATTTGGCGAAGAAGTTAAACCAGGTGATGTAAAACCAGCTGCAAAAATGGAAGCTGCTATGGGGGATAAAAAAACCGCCGATATGAAAATCGAAGGCAAAGTAGTGGATGTGTGTAAGAAAAAAGGCTGCTGGATGACGTTAGAAATGCCTAACGGCGATCCAATGCGGGTAACTTTTAAAGATTATGCATTCTTTATGCCAATGGATATAGTTGGCAAAAAAGTAGTTTTGGATGGCATAGCGAAGAAACAAAGCATTTCTGTAGAAACTTTACGCCATTATGCAGAAGACGCTAAAAAATCTCCTGAAGAAGTCGCTAAAATTACCGATCCTAAAAAGGAACTGGCATTCGAAGCTAAAGGCGTGGTGATTTTAGATAAATAGTAAAAGTCAGAAGACGGAAGTCCGAGGTCAGAAGCCGGAAGTCTAAAGAGCTGAATTTTGCTAAAATAAATTACCAATATCCTATATGAAATCCTTCATCTCGACTAAAGCGTAGTCCAGACTGTTTGGGAGAGAGATCTATAATAGATTTAGCTTCGCTGAGCACTACATGGTTCTCGACCACATTATACCCCGCTCTAAATGACGATATTATAAAAAAATAAACCCCGATACAGCTATTGCATCGGGGTTTATTTTTAGGAGTGATGATCTTTATATCACCCAGTTCCAACCAAATTCGTCAGGTGCTAAACCATAACGGATATCGTTCAGTTTTTTAGCAATGCCGTTAGAAATATGTCTGGTTGATGGATCGGTCAATTTATAGATCTGACCATTATAGCCCATTTCGCCTACATGCGTTACGGTAGCTGCAGTTCCTGCGGCAAAAGCCTCGGTTAAGCTTCCGTTTTCGATTCCTTCAATCACTTCTTTAACAGAAACCCTACGTTCTTCAACTTCTACTCCTGCATCTTTAGCCAGTTTGATAATGGTATCACGTGTTACACCATCCAAAACGGTACTGCGTACTGATGGCGTAACCAATTTACCATTAATTACAAAAAGTAAGTTGGCTGTTCCAGCTTCTTCAATAAACTCATGTGTTACAGAGTCTGTCCAGATCAATTGATCGTAACCTTCTTTTTTAGCCTGCTCGAAAGGATATAACGAACGTGCGTAATTACCGGCAGTTTTGGCAAAGCCTACACCACCCTCATCTGCACGTGTAAATTCAGTTTCGATTTTAACCTTTAATGCACTGCTGTAATATGGACCAGTTGGGGTAGTTAATAAAGCAAACTTATAAGTATCAGATGCTTTAACACCTAAATAAGGATCCATTGCAAACATTACCGGACGGATATATAAAGCATAATCTTCCTGATTAGGCACCCATTTCTCATCAACGTTGATCAATGCCGCCAAACCTTGCATAAAAATTTCTTCAGGTATGCCTGGCATCGACATTCTTGCCGCCGATTTGTTAAAACGTTCGAAGTTTTTATCTGCACGGAACACACTAATCTTTCCATCTGGCTGACGATAAGCTTTTAATCCTTCGAAAATTGCCTGTCCATAATGAAGTGCAGAAATTGCAGGGCTCATCGGAATCGGGCCATAAGGAAGAATCTGTAAATTTTTCCATTCGCCATCTTCGTAGTCGGCAGTAAACATGTGATCGGTAAAAACCTTACCGAACGGTAATTGCGAAAAATCAGTAACAGTCAAACGTGTTTGGTCTGCTTTGGTGATTTTTATATCTAATGTCTCGGTCATACTTTTATTTTTTTGAATGAGTGATTGATTGAAATGATGAAGTGTTTTGCACCTCAATTATCTAATTCAGTAATTCACTCATTCTGTCATTAATTATTTCGCGCAAATTAAGAAAAAACAGGCTTTTTTAATAGCTTTTTACAATATTAATCTTTGTTTTTGAGTGTTTTAAGTACACTAAGCACCCAGCCTTTACCCCACTCTTCCATTTGCTCACCGGTCCATAAGAACGGATAAAAAATTCTTTTTTGAAAACGCGGAGGCAGGTACTTTTGCCAGTTGGTTCCACCTGTTGCAGCAATATCAACGGGATCTTTTTCCAAATAACGTACGGCCGATTTATAGTGCGATAAAGGCCACTCTACATTTACGTACAAATCAAGCTTACGTAATTCTTCTGCAAGTGCAGTAACATCGGCACCATTTGCTTGCAACTGATGGTATAAAGCGGAGAAATTGGTTAAAGTACGATCTTTGGCCAGCTGTAAAAACTGTGCCGCATACTTTTTAATAAATTGCTTTAAGGTTAAAGTTTGCTTACCTGAAGCCAGTTCGGTTGCACCAAATTTCCAGTAAATATTTTCGAATTGTTCTTCTATGCTTGCCGTACTTAGTTCTTCACGTTTGGTTTTATCTACTAATCGGATAAAATCCGTAGCGCAGATTTCGATCATTCGGTACTGGCCCGACTGGAATCCACTGGCAGGCAATAACGACATGCGGAATTTCAGGAATTGTTCTTTTTCCATACCATCAACCATCACCTCGAAAGAAGTGGTTAAAGCATTAAAATAAGCATTAATCCGTTTTACACGTGCAGTAAAAAATTCGACAGTTAAATTTTCATGCTCCGCAATCTGTCTGCATTCGTGCAGCGCAAGCTTAAAATAAAGCTCGGTGATTTGGTGGTACATGATAAAAATCTCTTCATCAGGGATGGGTGTTTTAGGATTCTGCAAGCTCAGCAAAGTATCCAAATGAATGTAGTCCCAATAGGTTAAGAAATCGGCATATAAAAGTCCATCAAGGTATGATGCCATATCTTGCCCCATTGCGGTGTACTTTTCCTGTAGTTGGTGTAGTTTGTCTTTTATTTCGGGTGTGAAATCCATTGTTTAAAGTTAGCTGCACAAAGGTGATAAAGATTTTGCAACAAATAACTAAATTTTATACATTTGAAACGATGGCGATGGAGTACCGCCAAAACCGCCCAAACAGGCTGATGACTCCTACGATTTTTATTTAAAATTGAATTCAAATGCCTGTTAAAAAACTAACAGAAGGATTTCTTCTGTCTATCAAACATTTTATTAAACGCGACTTCGGATTACTCTTCATTAGCACTTTAAAGTGGCTGTTTATCTCTGCAATCCTGGGTGGGATTATTGGTTCAGCTTCTGCTTTATTTTTAGAAACTTTAAACTGGGCAACCCATTACCGTGAGCAGCACCTCTGGATAATCGCCTTTTTACCAATCGCAGGGCTACTCATCGGCCTGGCTTACCATTACTGGGGTGCAAGCGTTGTAAAAGGCAACAACCTCTTGATTGAAGAATTGCAATCACCCAAAAATGTGATTCCGCTAATCATGGCACCACTCATTTTTGCAGGCACAATTATTACCCACTTATTTGGTGGATCGGCAGGAAGAGAAGGCACAGCGGTGCAAATTGGCGGAGCCTTTGCAGATCAGTTTACCAAACTGTTTAAACTTAAAGCCAGAGATAGAAAAGTGATCCTCATCTGTGGGATCAGCGCTGGTTTTGCTTCTGTTTTCGGCACACCATTGGCAGGAGCTGTATTCGGATTGGAGGTTTTTGTTATTGGAAGTTTAACCTACGGCGCTATTCTCCCTTCATTTATCACGGCAATTATTGCCGATTATATTTGTAAGGCATGGGGGGTTGGTCATACGCATTATTCCATATCCCTGGTACCGGAGATGAATTCGGTTAATTTATTATTATCCTTAGGGGCCGGAATATTATTCGGACTAGTGGCCAGGTCTTTCTCGGCCTTAAATCACGGTTTATCAAACCTTTTCACCAAAATTAAATACCCGCCATTAAGGCCGTTTATAGGTGGAATAGTTTTAATCGGCATTATTTACCTGATCGGAAATACCCGATACATTGGTTTAGGCATTCCGGTTATTTCAGCATCCTTTGTACAACAAGAAGCGTATTATACATTTGCGATCAAGTTATTTTTAACTGCATTTACCCTAAGTGCAGGGTTTAAGGGTGGCGAGGTTACGCCGCTTTTCTTTATTGGTGCGACACTGGGTAGCTTTTTGAGTTTCTTCATTCCCTTACCCTTGGGCTTATTGGCAGGAATGGGCTTTGTGGCGGTTTTTGCAGGGGCTGCGAACACCCCTTTGGCCTGTATTTTTATGGGTGTAGAGTTATTTGGCACAACATCGGGAATCTATATCGCCTTAGCCTGTGTTACCGCTTATCTGTTTTCAGGCCATACGGGAATTTACCGGTCACAAAGCATCGGCGCACCTAAACATTTGCTATTGAAGCGCCATCAGTTTTTGAGGTAGGGCGCGTGGGGCGCTGGGCGTACAGAGAAAAGTGTTATTGTCATTCTGAACGCAGTGAAGAATCTACAACAAACGAAGCACTAAAAGGCAGTACTCTAAAAAAGATTCTTCGTTGCACTCAGAATGACAGATTTTAACAGGAAGATGGTCATCTCGACTGAAGCACAGTCCCGAATTTTCGGGAGAGAGATCTTTTAAAATAGATTTCTCGACTGCGCTGCACTCCGCTCGAAATGACGATACTGATTAATACAGCACCCTAAACTTTATTGTATGCTCAATCTTTTTAAGCGATTTAAACAATTGTTTATCGTACTCGGCATTGATATCGGTAATGGCGTAGCCAATCTCAGGATTGGTCATTAAAAACTGGCTCACAATATTGATATCGTGTTTGGCAAAAACAGTGTTGATTTTCGCCATAATACCCGGAACGTTTTTGTGAATGTGAATTAAGCGGTGCGATTTCTCAATTTTCGGCAATTGTAAGTTAGGAAAATTGCTGCTTAGATATGTTGCTCCAGTGTTCATAAAATCGGCAACCCGTTTCGGGATAAAATCGATATTACGTGGATTATTTTTAGGGTCATCAAAAACAACAATTCCCTGTTTGGTACATAAATCGAGGTCTATTTTATTTTTTGCATTACCTAAATAACCAATGGTTTTTAGCTTAGCTGCATTTTTTAACTGTTCCTTATTTATCTTTTCACCATCAGCCAAAAGGATAATGCCCACATCTTTTACGTACTTATCTTCAAAAGAGGTTTTATGCCTAATCGATAAACCATCATTTTTAAGAATGGTAATCGTTAAGGGATCAACCTCACCAATAACCAGACAAAGGATTCTGTTTTTAGGATAAGAAATGGCACGCGGCAGATCGTTTACGTATAAAAATTCGTCGAAACTTGGGGTTACGTGATCGGCTTTTGAAACAATGCTTTCACGGGCAATATTCTCTGTAAATGCAAAAAACTTATTGATGATACCGCTTTCACGCAGCTGGAAATCAGAATAGCCATCTCCAATACCAAATAACTCGCCTTCGAGTTTTAAATGTTGAAGTAATTTTACTTTACCACCTTCTTCACTTAAAGGATTGGCATGATCGTAATCTATAATTTTACCATCACCAGTGGTTACAAAAGTATTGGCATAAATATTTTCCTTTTTAATGTGGTACTGGCTTACCACAGGAGTAATAAACTCTTTAAATCCGCCAGAAACAATCAATACCTCATCGGCATGTTTCTTAAAAAATTCGGCATTACGCGAAAAAGAAGTAGATACTTTCTTTTTTAAATGTTTGATGAGTTGTTTTAAATGATCTTCATTTGCCTCAAGAAGTTTAACACGTTGCGCTAAACTTTCGGAGAAGGAAAGTTTTCCCTCCATGGCAAAATTGGTATAATCTTCAATTTTTTGGAAAATCGCCTCTTTATCGGGGTGGTTCTTTAGCGAAATTCGGGCAAGTTCATCAAGTGCTTCTACCTGTGTAAAGGTACTATCAAAATCGATGATGTAATAGGCTTTCTGTTTGGGCATTATCTTAAATGTTGGGTAATTTCTTTTATGCTTTCGGCAACCGGCTTAAAGGTAATGCCTGTTTCCGTTTTTACTTTATGGTTATTGTAATAACTTAAGGTTACACTGCTCTTTGCCGCATCTTTAGTGATGGAAGGCTGATTGCCAGTAAATATGGATGCAAATTTTAACGCCCTCCAGGCTATTCCGAGCATCCATGGCTTTGCTTCTTTTGTTGGTGCTTTAACGCCAAAACCCTGTGCAATTTCGCTGAACAGCGCTTTATAATGATAATCGTCGGCAGAAATGATATACCGTTCTCCCGAAACTTCGGCATCCATTAACAGGATCATCGCTTTGGCCACATCCTCCACATCAACAAAACCCGAAGCACCATCGGTATAAAACGGAAAACCACCTTTTACCAGTTTAAAAATAGCGCCACTCCCTTCAAAGCCGGCATTTTTACCTATAATGACCGATGGATTAACAATAATGGCATCTAAACCCTCAGTAATGCCCCGCCAAACCTCCATCTCACCTTCGTATTTAGACAAACCATAGGCATGTGCCTTGGCATCGTATTCCCAGAAGTCTTTCTCGGTAATTTTATTGCCTTTTTTAGCATTACCCAGGGCCGCTACCGAGCTGACGTGCAACAAGCGGCAATTATTTTCGGCACAAAGATTTACAATGTTCGAAGTTCCTTCTATGTTGACGTGAAAAAGTTGCTTTTTATCTTTCGGGTTAAAAGAGACAAATGCAGCGCAGTGGTAAACTCTGGTGATTCCAGTAAAGGCATCTTCCAGTGCAGATGGCTCATTAATATCAGCCTCAAACCATTCAATAAGTGGGTTATTCTGGATTAGTGCAGGAATTTTAGATTTCTCCCGCCTCAAGGCCCGAACAGCTAAACCCTTATCGGTTAACTGCTTAATTAATTCAGATCCTAAAAATCCAGTTCCTCCGGTTACCAGTATCATTTTATTTTTTTCGAGCTATATGTGGAAATACGCATTCAAAAATAGATATTTGAGCCGAGAGTTTTAAATATATGTCATTAACGGATTTCTTTTCCCCAATAAACCCCGATAGTTTTACACCCACGCAAGGATTTTTCACAAGTCAGCTGGGGTTAAAAGCGCAGATTTACACCGAATCGTTTCCCGATTTTGAGGAACATATCTACGATTTGGCAATTTTTGGGGTACTTGATGGAAGAGGTGCTGTGAATAATGAAGGTGCTGCCCTGGCGCCGGATTATTTTAGAGAGAAATTTTACAAACTCAACGAAGGCGCTTTTAGCAGCAGGATTGTCGACTTAGGCAACATTAAACATGGCGCAACCATTGCCGATACCTACATCGCCATCAAGATGGTGGTTTCGGAGCTGATTAAAAAAGACATTATTCCGATTATTATTGGTGGCGGACAAGACTTAACTTATGGCCAATACCTGGGTTATGAAGATTTAGAGCAAAAAGTAGATCTGGTTATTATTGATAACCAATTTGATATTGGCGATGATGACCATGAGGGAATTGCTACGCGATCGGATTGTTACCTGAACAAGATTTTCTTACACCAACCCAATTACCTTTTCAATTTTAGCAATGTCGGGTATCAAACTTATTTTGTAAATCAGGAAAGTTTGAGCGTAATGGATAAATTATATTTCGACGTACACCGTTTGGGCGAATTTGCCCAGGACATTACCTTAACGGAGCCGATAATCCGCAATGCAAACATGATTAGCTTCGATATAGGTGCTATCCGCTCTGCCGATGCTGCTGCTAATGCGAACACCACGCCAAACGGTTTTGATGGCGAAGAAGCCTGTCGCATTGCCCGTTATGCCGGCATGAATGATAAATTAACCTCAATTGGCTTTTACGAATTTAATCCTGCCTACGACAATAACGGACAAACTGCCTTCTTACTTGCCCAAATGGTATGGTACTTTGTGGATGGGTATTATGCCCGTAAAAAGGATTTCCCGCTTACCCCTAAATCGCAGTTTATGATCTATCGAACCAGTTTAAAAGATGGTTCGGGGGAAATGATGTTTGTAAAAAGCAAAAAATCAGACCGCTGGTGGATGCAGGTTCCTTATCCATCTGGTCAATCTAAAAATGAACGCTACCATCTGGTACCTTGCAGGTACGACGATTATCAGACTGCCGTTAATGGCGAAATGCCTGATTTGTGGTGGAGAACCTACCAAAAATTAAATTAAAAAACTATGTAATTTCAAAGTTGAAGTTATGTAATTTCAAAGTTGATGTTGTATATCAATGTCTTTTGTTGTATTTATAATTAAAATAATCGGCTTATTACTTTTGGCAAGATAGCAACACCAATGAGGTGGATTTACTCCTGCCAACAGATAACGGCTTTTCCGCATTTGAAATCAAAGCGACACAAACCATCACTTCTGATTTATTTAAAAACCTAGATAAATTTGAGTTAAATGCAAGTCCGCAAAAAGTGGAAAAAACATTAATTTATGGAGGCTTGGATAACCAAAAGCGTAGCAGGCATAAAATATTAAGTTGGAAATCCATGACGTAAGATGGTATAGTAATGATGAATATTATGTTCAGATAAATAATCTATCATAATTTTACACAGCGATTTACGTTTTAGCGGTACAGATTTTTATATTTGGCAAAAGATTAACTAACCCCTACATGAAAAAAATATTATTATCTGCAATGGCACTATTGCCTCTTGCAGCTTTAGCCCAAAAGCCATTTACCGTTACCGGCGACATAAAAGGATTGAAAACCGGAGATAAGGTTTATTTAATCTATCAAGGTGATGGAAAAAACACTACCGATTCAGCAACAGTAACAAATGGTGCTTTTGCATTTAAAGGAACATTGTTGAGCCCTGCACAAGGAAGTCTTTTCCTAAACAAAAATCCTTATGTTAACCGTCCGGCACAAGGCGAAAAATTAGATGCTTTATCGCTTTATGTAGAGCCTGGTAACATTAAACTGGCCGCAGCAGATTCATTAAAAAATGCAACAATTACAGGTTCGCCCGTTAATGCTGATGCAGCGAAGTTAAACGCATTAACCAAGCCGATAAATGATCAGCTTATGGCTATAGATGCAGAATACAGAGGTTATACAGCAGAGCAAAAACAAAATAAAGAGTTAGTAGGTGCACTGAGAGCTAAATTTGAAAAAGCATCAGAAGGAATGACCCCACTGTTATTGCAATTTGCAAACAACAATCCAAAATCATTTATCAGCTTAACTTCAATTAGTCAGCTGGCTTCAGATCCTGATCAGGCTGCTGTAGCAGAAAAAGCTTTTGCAGGACTTTCGCCTGAGCTTAAGGCAAGTTCAACAGGTAAAAACATTGCACAGATATTCGAAGCTGGAAGAAAAACAGCTGTAGGTGCAATGGCCATGGATTTTACACAGACTGACACTGCTGGCAAAGCGGTAAAGCTATCTGATTTTAAAGGAAAATATGTACTGATCGATTTTTGGGCTTCATGGTGTGGTCCATGCCGTCAGGAGAACCCTAATGTGGTTCTTGCTTATGAAAAATTTAAAGATAAAGGCTTTACTGTTTTAGGCGTTTCTTTAGACCGTCCGGGTAAAAAAGACGCCTGGTTAAAAGCAATCGCTGACGACAAATTAACATGGACACATGTTTCTGACTTAAAATTTTGGGAGAATGAAGTAGCCCAAATGTATGGTATCCGTTCAATTCCAGCCAATTTCTTAATTGATCCGACAGGTAAAATTATTGCTAAAGGATTAAGAGAACAAGCTTTACAAGATAAACTTCAGGAATTATTAGGCAGTAAATCAAAATAAGAAATACGCATTAAAAGAGAAAGTCACAATCAAAAATTGGGACTTTCTTTATTTTATACGGAAACGTATCAGGCAGATTTTAAGAAATCCAATACGTTTATGAAATAGTTTTCAAGCCCTTCGTAAGGGTCTTCTCCTGGAATCCACGAGGCGAATTTCCAGTATTCCCAATCTGCATTTTCAATTACCGGCGGGATTAAAAGAAAATACTGTTCCTCATCTCTTCCTCCAACAATAATGCTTCTGGCTAATTTAACTGCCACATCAAGCAATTCAATATTTTCAGTCCAGATTTCGATCAGCTGTGAATCAACATCCTTTAGAAATGCGACATCGCTTGTTTTTGAAAACGACGGATCAACGTGTTCATTTGGTGTAGTAAACCCGTTGGTGATCAATAGAAAATCTTTATAATCACCTGGCAAGGTTATACCCAATCTTGCTTCAGCTTCTTCTATCTCGGCTAAGGTGGCAGGTTGATTACCTAGCCATTTTGCCTCGGTCTGCTCAGGTGTAAAGCTAAACTCTCCTTGTTTTATGGCCGTTTCGGAAATCTTCTTCAGTATCTTTTTCAACTTATATGCTTTTAAACCAGGTCAAACCCGATATCTTCTCTGAAATATTTTCCGTCGAAATAAATTCTGCCTGCATCAGCAGTTGCCGATTGTAAAGCAGTGAACAAATCTTTTTGCAAACTGGTAATGGCAATTACCCTTCCCCCATTTGTTTTCACTACATCATTTTCTAACAATGTTCCGGCATGGAAGGCATTCGAATGGCGTAAGTTTTCGATTCCGGTAATGGCTTTGCCTTTCAGGTAATCGCCCGGGTAGCCACCGGCCACAATCATCACGGTAGCTGCTGTTTGCTCAGAAATAACCAAACTTACCTGATTTAATTGTTTATTGGCTGTTGCCAAAAACAACTCCACCAAATCGTTCTCGATCCTTGGAATTACACTTTCTGTTTCCGGATCGCCCATACGTGCATTGTACTCAATTACAAATGGCTCTTCTCCTACTTTAATCAGTCCGAAAAAGATAAAACCGGTATAATCGATATTATCCTTCTTTAAACCATCAACCGTTGGTTTAATAATCCGCTCTTCTACTTTAGCTAAAAATTCGGGGGTTGCAAAAGGAACGGGAGAAACCGAGCCCATACCACCAGTATTTAAACCAGTATCGCCCTGGCCAATCCTTTTATAATCTTTAGCTGAAGGCAGTGTGATATAATTTTCACCATCGGTTAAAATAAATACCGAAAGTTCTATGCCGCTTAAAAATTCTTCAATTACTACTGTTGCGCCTGCCGCTCCAAATTTACCGCCAAGCATTAGTTTTAATTCTTCCTGTGCTTCGATGGTTTCGGTACAGATTAATACACCCTTACCTGCCGCCAAACCATCTGCCTTTAAAACAACTGGTAAGGCATGGTTTTGCAGATAAGCTAAGCCATCTTCCAAAGTTTCGGGTGTGAAAGATTTTGAAGCTGCAGTAGGAATACCATGACGCTCCATAAACTGTTTAGAGAAATCTTTACTTCCTTCTAAAATAGCACCTTCCTTTTTAGGTCCGATAACCGGGATGTGTGCGATGGCTTCGTCGGCAAGGAAAAAATCGTGAATACCGTTTACCAAAGGTTCTTCAGGGCCTACTACAACGAGTTCGATGTTTTCGGTAAGCACTACTTTTTTAATGGCATCAAAATCGTTTACATTGATGTTGATGTTTGTACCATAAGCTCCTGTACCACCGTTACCTGGAGCAATAATTAGTTTATCGCAGTGCGAAGACTGGCTCATTTTCCAAGCGAATGCGCTTTCTCTGCCGCCTGAACCTAAAAGTAAGATATTCATATCGGCAAAGATAATAAATGAAGGATGGAAAATGGAAGATGGCTGATGTTAAATGTAAAAAGGAAACTCGATAATGAGGTAGTGTCCCCGTAAAGGCCATCATCCGTCTTACATTATTACATCTTCCCTCATTTAGCGCTTCTCGTCATTTGCTCCAGCATATCCCACATTTCGTTCGGGATTGCCTCCAGGCCATTCATCTGGCCTGCGCCCTGCAACCATTCGCCGCCATCGATGGTAATTACCTCACCATTAATATAGCCTGAGAAATCGCTCACTAAAAATGCAGCCAGATTAGCGAGCTCCTGATGGTCGCCAACTCTTTTTAAAGGTACACGGTTTTTAAAGTCAAACTTTTTGGCTAAATCGCCGGGCAATAAACGCTCCCATGCGCCTTTAGTTGGGAACGGACCTGGAGCAATGGCATTGGTACGGATACCATATTTACCCCACTCTACAGCTAAAGACCGCGTTAACGCTAAAACACCACCTTTTGCACAAGCCGAAGGCACAACGTAGGCTGAGCCTGTAAAAGCATAAGTGGTGATGATATTTAAAACTGTTGCAGCCTGTTTCTCCTTAATCCAGTGTTTACCAAAGGTAAGTGTACAGTTAACCGTCCCTTTTAAAACAATATCGATAATGGATGAAAATGCATTGGCCGATAAGCGTTCGGTTGGAGATATGAAATTACCTGCAGCATTGTTCAATAACACATCAACCGAACCAAACCTTTCCAAGGTTTTGGCCAGTACGTTTTCTACCTGTGTTACTTCTCTAACATCACAGGCAACGGCCAATACTTTGCCTCCTGTTTTCTCTTCCATTTCATCGGCAGTTTTTTGCAGTACATCCTGCTTTCTGCTTGTGATGACCAGGTTTGCACCTAATTTCAGGAAATATACGCCCATCGCTTTCCCCAATCCTGTTCCGCCACCGGTAATTACAATGGTTTTTCCCTTTAAAGCGTCTTCTCTGAGCATTGGTGCGTTATAACTGAACATAGTGCGATTGATTAATTGGTTAATTGTTTAAACTGGTTAATTGTATTGTGCAATTGCTAAGTTGTTCGATAACCAACTGTAAATTCGGTTAATCGGTTAATTATTTTATTGGTAGGAATGGTTAATTGTATAAATTGATTAATTGTTTACTGTAAATCGCTAACTGATAACTGTAAATTGAAAACTACTTCCGTTGCAGGTTAGCTAAAATTGTTTTTAAAATATGGCGCGTTGCCGGCGACCACCATTGTGCTAACATTTTTTCTAAAGTAGCTGATTGATCTGCAGTTACCGCAGCGATTAATTCCTCGCGAATATTTAATTTGCTTTGCGACCAGGTATTGCTTTCGAGCTCCATGTATTTCTTAATCTTACGCTCGGCAGCCGTTAACAAACTTTCATTTCTCACCAGTTCATCAACCAAACCCACTTTCAAAGCTTCTTCCGGACTATAAAGTTTACCTGAAAGCAAACTACGACTGGCTTCGGCTTTACCTAACCAAAAAGCATATAATTGAAAAATACTATTTGGTACAATAATACCGACAGGTACCTCATTTAGCCCAATAATATATTGTCCTTCTGCCATCACACGATAATCGCATGCCAATGCCATTACGCAGCCACCGGCTGGGCTATGTCCGCTAATTGCGGCCACTATCGGTTTTTTAAACGAAACCATATTGGCGGTGAAACCCAAAAACAACTGCCAGAAAGATTTAGCCTCATCCTTATTATAGTTGTAGAGTTCTACCAAATCCAGTCCTGCAGAAAAGAAAGGTGCTGTTCCGGTTAAAATTACACCGCCTATGTTATCATCAGCAGTAATATTTTTAAGCATATCGTCAAGCTCGGTAATCAACTCACGGTTTAGGGCATTCGATTTCCCTCTATCTAATGTGATGGTGGCCAGGCGATCTTTAACACTTACTTTAATTGTATTCATATTTTAAATAGTATCAAGATTTGAATGTTTAGTATCAAGGTCTAAATATCCAATGTTAAGATAAATACACCGCAGCATAAACTATGCATGCATACTATTTCAAATTTATCTATTTTTCTCTATTTAACATCATAAGTATAAACTTTTCTTGCCAAATGCCCTACTGCATCTATTCCTTCTACGACTACGCGATAAGTTCCAGGCTCGTCTGCATTATAAAATTCAAATTGTGCCTTTCCATCTTTATCGGTAACAACCTGTGGATTCCAATAAATAGTGGTTCTTAAATCAGCCCTGCTGCTTGAACTCTCTGCATCATATTTTGGTGAGTAAAACTCTCTCGAAATCGTAAATCCTTTTGGATTAAAGGTGACAATACCTGGAGCATAACGAGCAGTGCTTCTACCGCCATCACCACGTTTGGTGGTGATGATAATTACACCCCCGCCACCTTGCGAACCATAAATTGCCGTATTACCGATACTTTTTAAAAGCTCAATAGACTCTACATCGTTAGGATTAACATTATCCAGAAAATCGGCTTCCATTTGCATGCCATCAACAATAATATTAACAGGTATATTCTGACTACGCATTAGGTAGGGTACATTTCCTCTAAATATTACGCCGGGCAACCTACCTTGTAAACATTGCGACAGGGTAATGCAGGTAGATAACTGATCGGCCGTCATCACAAAATCGGCCCTTCCGGCACCATTTAAGTTGGATGAATTTTTCGCCGGGTTTTTCTTTTCTGTAATGGTTACTTCCTCGAGTTTAATGGTCCGCTCAAGCAAGCCTAAACGAGTCATCTCATTAAAATAATTATCACTTTCTTTAATATATTTCATTAAAGTATTATTCACGTTGATGTCGATATCGGCTCCATTTTTATTCTTGGTTACAATCTGTCCGGGAACGATATCAAGGTTAATATCTACAAACTTCCGTTCTGTTTTAGTTCTAGCCTGAACAACAAACTTTGTACTGTCGCCAAAACTTAAATTATCAAAAACAAATTTTCCTTCTGCATTGGTGACTGTATCTAAGATCGTTACCGTTCCTTTTGTAGCCATCAGCATTACTTTGCCGCCAGGCACAGGTTTATTACCTTTTGTTATTGTTCCGCTAATGGTAATAGATTGCTCGGGCTTGTAGGTAATGTTCGGGCCGACATTATTAATGATATTTCTCCAGAGAAATCTTCTCCAGCCCTGAGTAAGCATCAGGTTATCGAGCTCCCTTTGTGTTTGAAGATCATCTTTTAAGAAATAATGATTGGGTTTCTCTACGTACCCGGTCAAATCAGAGGTAAGCAACAGCGAGGTGAGAATATTCGATTCATTATTTTCATCAGGTGCAACTTTTGTTGTATTGGTAACCGCAACCGAAAAACTACCTAAAACGGGTTTACTACTGTTGGTCGCATCGAAAGTAAAAGCCGATTTTCCTCTTTTTGTGGTAGCAACTCCTGATGCGTTAAGCGATACATCAATTAACTCGGCCTTGTTATGAATAAAAACCAAACGTTCTGCCAAAGGTTGATTGCTGGCCGAAAATAAAGTAAACTGTACAATACCGGTTGGCAGGCTTTTCTTTGGAATATTAGCCACCAATACCTGTTTATCCATTTTGGCTTTCGACCCATAATATACATTGCCACCATGCTGCGCAACAACTTTTAGTTCATCGCTATTCACAAGATCGGTACTGGCCATAATTTTAACCACCACCTTACCTGTATCTAAGGCATTTACAGAAAGTGCATAACCACTTTTAACCGCTACAGGTAATTTCACCGTTTTTTCCGATCCGTCTTTGAATTTAACTTTTGCGGAATATGATTTCCCGGCCTGATTGTTAAACACAAAGTTACCCATACCTAAATAATTGGTTGCAAAGCTGGTTACTTCATTTCCCGCGTCATCAATTATACTTCCTTCTACATCTTCACCACGGCCATCGGCATTAACGGCCTTAATGGCAACTTTTTGAGGCAATTCTTCAACAAGCGTTCCCCCTTCCGGCATAAACTGTACATCAACATTGTTAGAAGTGGAGGTGATTGGGATAGATTTGATTACTTTTTGTTTGTTATCCAGCGCGATGGTCGCAATAATCTTCCCCGATTTATTCTGGAAAGATTGATTATTGGTGAAGCTAATTACCGCATCGCCTGTTAAACTTGTTTTAACTTTACCCTTGGTAACGGTACGATAATCTAACTGAACTTCATAACTTACCTCATTCTCACTGTAAGCCACTCCATTTTTATCTTCAAAATGAACTGTTGCCGTTACTTTATCTGCATTGTTCTCTTTCGTAAAACTGTAAGAAGTTTTTGTAAAAACTTTGTTAGCCCAGCTATTTCCAATCTTAATGGTCTTATCGTAAAAGAATTCAGTGCCAAAATTCCGCATGTAATTGGTATAGGCCCTAATTCTATAATTACCCTCTCCCAGTGAATCTGTTAACTTAAAATCACCCCAGGTAATCCCTCCCATAATGGGTAATTTAACCAGCTTTTTTAGCGAATCTTTTTCATTGATCAGCTCTACATACAGGATCTTACTGATGCCTGAAGGCGCCGAAGTTTTGGTATTTACAACATAAGCTTTGAACCAAATATCGTCGCCGATGGCATAATAGGGCTTATCTAAGTGAAGGTGGACTTTTTCCTGTGGATATTTACTGGTGTAATCTTCGAGTTTTTGTAAAAGCTGACTAAACGGATCATCATCCATTTTAAATGCGGCGAAAACAACAAGCAGAGATAAAAAAGTGATTGCGAGAGTAATTTTGAGTTTCATGTGGTTAGGTAACAAATAAATACGCGTCAAGGTACAAAACCTAAGGCATATTTTTATGAAGATACCATGAAATTTAGTCTCACTTCTAAATCCTTAGTTGAAAGCAAAATACAGCTTAATCGAAATGGATTCGGAAATGAAAGGATTCTGCGCATTTGGTGTCCGTTGTTAATAAACCCCGACAGCCATAACATATTGCCTTTCCTTATCAAAAAAAACATTCTTTCAGGGCAGGGTGATTTGGAAATGAGGGGTTCTGACCACCTGGCATCATCAGCCCCGCTTTACGCTTTACTTCGTTTCACTATGTGTTCGCTTTAATCGGGTTTAGGTACAATGTTTAGTACCCGGAAGAACAAAGCCTCCGTTATCCCCCCGCCTGTTACAGGCGCCCTTTCCAAAAAATTAAAATGTGTTTAAATGGAGAAATTGGCAGTTTACAATTCAGCAATCTTAACAATTTAACAATTACAAAAACCGTTAACCAGTTAACCAATCATTAAAACTTATTCTTCCACATCATGCTTTCTACCGGCCTGGTGGTTTTATTGTTGTACTTAGCGTTACCTTTCGAATTGTACATCGTTTCGATCTTACCTTCAACAACAAAGTAAATCAATTGGCCAATAGGCATTCCGGCATAAATTTTTACTGGTTGCGCTACCGATATTTCCAATGTCCAGGTATTACAAAAACCAACATCACCTTTACCTGCTGTTGCATGAATATCAATACCCAAACGACCGGTACTGCTTTTACCTTCTAAAAAAGGTACATGCCCGTGCGTTTCGGTATATTCTACGGTAACCCCCAGGTATAGCGTACCTGGATGAAGGATGTACCCATCTTTAGGAATTTCAAAATGTTCGATTTCGTTATGTGCCTTTGCATCAAGCACACGGCTTTTATAGGTAGCCAGGTATTTCCCCAAATGAACATCATACGAGTTGGTTCCTAAACATTCGCGTTTAAAAGGCTCAATGATGATTGTTCCCTTCTCAATTTCTTCTAATATCCTGCTATCAGATAATATCATTTTTATACGTATTTTTGGCCTAAATTATCATTTATTTAAGATAATTTTGCATGTAATCTCCAATTTAATCAATGCCAATAATTTACAATAAAAATATTGATCAGCATGCTGTTTTAGCAATTTGGAAAATTGAAGAAACGGAAGAAGAGTTGTTGGCCGGGCTGCAGCTTAAGCAGCATGAACATGATATTATTTCGTCATTAAACAGCGGCAAGCGCTTGCTGCATTGGTTAAGCACCAGACTGCTCTTGAGAACCATGCTGAATACCACTGAGTATATCGACTGTCAGTTTGATGAACATGGCAAGCCCTATCTGGTTAATTTCGACTATCATATTTCGTTAAGCCATTCTTACGATTACGCTGCGGTAATGATTAGTAAAGAACATCCTGTTGGCGTTGATATTGAACTCATTAAGCACAAAATAAAAAGCATTAAGCACAAGTTTTTAAGCGATGTAGAGCTGGCCCAAAAACAGATCGGAGATAATACGGATGGCTTATACGTAGCTTGGTGTGCCAAAGAGGCCATTTATAAGTGGCACGGAAAAAAAGGTTTGGAATTTAAACAGCATATCCATATTAAACCTTTTAAGCTAAAAAACGAAGGCTCATTAAATGCGTTGGTAGAATTGCCAACAGGTACACGAGAGCTTACTGTTAATTATTTTAAAACAAAAGACAGTTACATGTTGGGCTATGTAGCCAGCAATTCTTAACATAAATGGAGATGAACGAGACAGCGGAAAAAGCAATTGCGACAGGTTTAGTGCCAACTACTTTTACAGATTGGGGCTTAACAGACTATCAGGAAGCCTGGGATAAACAGGAACATTTACTCAATAAAACGGTGGCCATTAAAACAGAAAACCGTGTAAACAATACCCATAAACCTACCCCAAACCACCTGGTATTTTGCGAGCACCCACACGTGTACACTTTAGGTAAAAGCGGGCATCCCGAAAATTTATTATTAGATGAGCAGGGATTAAAAGATAAACAGGCAACTTACTACAAGATAAACCGGGGTGGTGATATTACCTATCATGGTCCGGGGCAGCTAGTGGGCTACCCTATTCTCGATCTCGATAATTTCTTTACTGATATCCATTTATATTTACGTACCCTGGAGGAAGCCGTTATCCTTACTTTGAAGGATTACGGGATAGCAGCGGGCCGTTATCCTGGTTTTACCGGTGTTTGGTTAGATGCCGATAACGAAAAGGCACGCAAAATATGCGCGATGGGCGTACGTTGCAGCCGCTGGGTTACCATGCACGGTTTCGCCTTTAATGTAAATGTAGATTTAGATTACTTTAAAAATATTGTGCCCTGCGGCATTGATGATAAAGCCGTAACTTCTTTAGCAAAAGAACTCGGTTACGATCTCGATATGGAAGAAGTAAAAGAGAAATTAAAGAATCATATTGCCGAACTCTTTAAAATGAAGCTTATTTAATGATCAGGCTCATTGCTATCTTCATCTTAGTGCTCATTACAACTCATGTTTCAGCACAAAACCTGGATGAAATAATCAAATTCATTAAGGATAACCCAAAAAAAGCATCGATTGTACTCATTGAGAATGGCAAGGAAGTACTCAATTATAACAGCAATCAATTGATGCCCTTGGCGAGTGCTGCCAAAACCATGATTGCCATTGAATTTTCTAATCAGGTTGTGGCTAAAAAATTTAAAGCAAATCAAAATATAGCAATAAGCGAGCTCAACAAATACTATATTCCATTTACTGATGGAGGGGCACATATTCAGTGGCTGAAATCGTTAAAAAAGAAAAAAGGAGATAGTGTTTCTTTATTACAGGTTGCCCAGGGCATGATCAGGTTTAGCTCGAATGCCAATACAGAATATCTTCAAGATTTATTGGGATTAGCAAATATAAACCGTAATATCAAAACACTAAAACTACGGCAACATAGCCCCCATTACTATTTTACCGCTGGGGCGCTGATGACCTGTCTTAGGCCTGCAAACATCGACGAAGAAAAATGGATCGCTCAATTGGAGGCCATTCCAATGGATGAATATCGGAAACTGTGCGAAACCAATCACATCAAATTAAAAACAGATTCAACATTTATCAAAACTTTTAGCTCTATAAATTTACCACACAGAATACAAAAAATATGGTCAGATAGATTGGTAGCCTCAACTACTGCCGATTACGGAAATATAATGCAAAAGATTAACAGCAGGAATTACTTCAAACCCGAAATTCAAAATATCCTGGACCAGCTGATGGAATGGCCTATGGTGAACCCAGGCAACCAGGCTGTTTTTAAACACTTAGGGCAAAAAGGCGGATCAACAGCATTTATTTTAACAGATGCTTTTTATGCAACAGAAAAAAAGGGATCGAATTTAGCCTGTGCATTTTTCTTTAACAACCTTACTGAAAAAGAAAAATTAATGATAGAAGGTAATTTTGGAATTTTTGAGGGTAGTATTATTACCGATTCTACTTTCAGACAAAAACTGATTACTGCACTAAAATAAAACTAAGCCGAATGTTACTTCGTAGATTACACTATGAAGATTTTATTAAGCGCCATTTTATTTTCTTTCTTAACTTCGGGCTGTACAAAACAACAGCCCATGCCTATTGAACCCGTTAGCGATCGAACAACAACTTCACCAAATGGGGAAGATAGTTTTACTTATCTGGCACTTGGCGATTCTTATACCATTGGCGAATCGGTTAAACAGCCTGAATCTTTTCCTTATCAGCTTCAGGGTTTATTAAAAGCCCAGGGCAGTAGTGTGGCAAATCCAAAAATTATTGCCGTTACCGGCTGGACTACCGATGAACTACAAATTGGTATAAAAAAAGAGAATTTAACTGGCACCTATAGCTTTGTTACACTTTTAATTGGTGTAAACAATCAATACCGGGCTTACCCCATCAGCACTTACAAAAAGGAGTTCACAGAATTGTTACAGACCGCAATCGCTTTTGCCGGAGGCAACAAGAGTAAGGTTTTTGTAGTTTCTATTCCAGATTGGGGTGCTACACCTTTTGGCAAAAACTCCGGACGAAGTACACAAAACATTGCTAATGAAATTGATAGCTTTAACGCCGCAAACCAGGAAATCGCGCTTTCAGCTGGCGTAAGCTACACCAACATTACACCGGCTTCCCGAAATGCAGCAACCGATCTGTCTTTAGTGGCAAGTGATGGATTGCATCCAAGTGGAAAAATGTACACAGAATGGGCAACTGCTTTATTACCCAAAGTGGCCAATGTGTTGAAATAATTAAACGTTTGTTTATGCTGTTTTTAAATTAAAAAATTTATTTTAGTTTAACTATTTAAATTAATCACCTTAAAAACAGTTAAATTATGAATGAGTATGAATCAAGCGGAATAGCCGCAGGTATTGGTGCAGGAGCTATAATTTTTTATCTCATCCTGATTGTAATTACTCTAGCAGGAATGTGGAAAACCTTTGAAAAAGCGGGTAAACCAGGTTGGGCTTGTATTATACCTATTTATAGAGAAATTGTGATGATTGAAATTGTAGGTAAACCAATGATCTGGATTTTATGGTTACTAATCCCTTGTTCAGCTCCTGTTTTTGCGATTTGGCTTATAAATCTAATGAGCAAAAGTTTTGGCAAATCAGAGGGATATACTGTAGGACTAATTCTATTGGCTTTTGTATTTTGGCCAATGCTTGGCTTTGGCGATGCTAAATATTTAGGCCCATCGGCAGCAGAAGCACAAAATGGCGGTTTTGGTAACAACCCGTTCAATAACCCGAATAATCCGTTTAACAAACCATTCGGTAATCAAGATAATCCAAACGATACGCCTCCTCCGGTAGTTTAATTCAAGGATGTTTATCATATTTATATTTTGCAGCTCGATCAACCTGGTTGATTGGCTGCAAAATCATTTAATCACCTGCCCATTTAAAGCATTAACAGGAATCGATTGTCCGGGTTGTGGCTTTCAAAGATCTTTTATCGCTCTTCTTCAAGGCGATTTATCAAAAAGCTGGTCACTTTATCCACCTACCATCCCGCTGTTGTTTTTATTTATCTCAGCTGGCTTATTGTATAAACTTCAGATCAAAAAAGGTCCTCTTATCTTTAGAATATTGGTTATCGTAATCGGTAATTTTGTAATGATCAGCTATGTACATAAAATGTTTTTTAGCTAAACACTCATATTAGCCGTAAGGTGATTATAATCCTTTAATACCGTCTCTAAAAACTGTAACTCGTTCATCCCATTTGGAATAGTTACAAAAATACGTGCTTTGGTTTTGGCTGCCATGGTATAAATCAGGTCGACATTGCCGGTTTGGTAATAACCGGTCAACACTTCATGAATCAGTTCTATATCCCTGTCATTTAAGTGCAGCACTTCCTTAAACTGTGGTTCGTATTCTTCAGGTAAACTAAAACTGAAGGCCACATTAGAAAATTCAGTTCTGGGTTTCGTTTTAATCAGCGTGGTTTTAGCCAGCATATCGCCCAATCGCTGATGATTTTTGGTTATCGCTACCGAAACCAGCGCCACAACGCCCCAGCCAAAAGGGAAGCCGAAATCAATCATCCGAAATAACCACCTAAAAATATACTGTCCAAAAGTTGGTTGTGTGCCATCAAGGCTGATTACCTTTATCTTTAACACCTTCTTCCCCAGGGTTTGACCATCCATCGTAATTTCGCAAACCAGATCGTAGAAAGCAAAAATAGCCAGGAAAATGAAAAAAATAACCATGGCAGCATTTCCCGACATGGCCATTTGTGCAGCGCCCATTACCACCAGGGTAATTACAGCGAGAATTATAAATCCAGCCAAATCGATACACCTTGCGGCTATACGCTCACCAAGGCCGGCAATTTCGTAATCAATATCAATATTTTGAGCTGTGCTAATTCTGATGCTATCCATATTCAAACATAATTTTTTTTAAAGATAATAGCGGTAAACCAGTATTTATTTTTTTAAACTAAAGTTTTCTTATATTTTCATATTTAGATTGTTCATCTGTGTATATTTGTTCAGCTTGGTTAAGCGATTTGAAAATAATGTTGGTTTCATTTCCATAAAAAATTAGCTATTTTAACCCGAGATTTGGTAAGGCCTTTAAATGAGAGAAGCATTATTTGTTAAACAGAATTCGAAGAAGTGGCAACATTATGATTCCATGCAACAGGCAAATCCTGATGAGGTGGCCAATCAGTTTATCGAAATCACTAATGATTTAGCTTATTCCAAAACTTTTTATCCAAATTCGAAAACAACAGCCTATCTCAATGGCTTAGCTTCTAAACTACATCAATCCGTTTATAAAAACAAAAAGGAAAAGTCGAACCGGTTTATCCATTTTTGGAAAACAGAACTCCCCTTAATATTTCTGCAACACCGAAAACAGGTGTTTTATGCCCTGGCATTTTTCCTGGTTTCCTGCGCCATTGGTGCGCTATCGGCTAAGTACGATGATACCTTTGTGCGATTAATTATGGGCGATGGTTATGTAAACATGACCAATGAAAACATTGCCAAAGGTGATCCGTTTGGGGTTTATAAACAGAGTAATGAGTTTATCATGTTTATGCAGATAGGCGTTAATAATATTTATGTTGCACTATATACTTTTGTTTTAGGCATTATATTTTCCTTCGGTTCCATCGTTTCATTATTCAGAAATGGCGTGATGCTCGGCTCTTTCCAATATTTCTTTTTCAGTAAAGGCTTGGGCTTTCAATCGGTTCTGGTGATCTGGATCCATGGAACATTAGAAATATCGGCAATTGTTTTAGCAGGCGCCGCTGGTTTAATTTTAGGAAATAGCCTCTTATTCCCCAAAACCTACACCAGGATGGCTTCAGTTTTAAAAGGGGCCAAAGATGGATTGAAAATTGTAATTGGCCTGATCCCAATTTTTATCGTTGCAGCATTTTTTGAAAGTTTTGTTACGCGACATACTGAAATGCCTTTATGGTTAAGTATGTCCATTTTATTATCTTCTGCAGCTTTTATCATTTGGTATGTATTTATTTACCCCATAAAAATCTACAATAAACAAGCAACGCTAAATTAACATGCTAGGGAAAATTGAATTTAAGAAAAGAAGGGATTTCGGACAGGTTATCAACGATACCTTTACCTTCATGCGTCAAAATATAAAGCCGCTCATTAAAATATATTTCACATTTTGTGGCTTATTTGTGCTGGCCAGTATGTTAACCATGTTATTGCAACAATACAAAATGGTTAATATTATCAATACCATTGGTAATGGAAGAAACACTAAAGGCTTAGGCTTTTCAAATATATACGGATTAGAATATTTCTTGTCTATTTTATTCTCTTTGGCCACCTATGCCAGTATGAGTGTTGCCATCCTCTCTTACATCGCCATCTATGTGCAAAAAGGCAATCAAACACCAACTACTGATGAGGTTTGGGGATACTTTAAGTATTACTTTTTCAGGATTTTTGGGAGTTCTATTCTATTAATTATCCTGATATGTATTGCCTTTATGTTTTGCCTGGTACCTGGCTTCTGGCTATTCCCCTATATTACCATGATGTTCCCGATAATGGTAATCGAAAATGGTTCATTAGGTTATTCATTTAACAGGAGCTTCAGCATTATTAGAGATAATTTCTGGATTACCTTTGGTACACTGATCGTTGTATGGATTATTGTTTATGCCTGTATGAGCATGATCATTTTACCTACCAGCATATTTAATATGATTGGCATGTTTACCCATAAAACGCCGCACATGTCTTTAACATTAACCATGATTACAACTGTTTTGCAGTCGTTATGCCAGGTGTTTACCATCATCCCCATCATTACCATTTCATTGGCCTATTTCAGTTTGGTTGAACAAAAAGAAAGTACCGGCCTAATGGAGCGGATTTCTAATTTTGGCAATACCGAAAAACCCATCGATACCAGACCTGAAGAATATTAAAATGCAGCACACGCTATTCCGATATCTTCTTGTTTCTCTTTTGTTTTTTATTCCGGTAATCAGCAATGCACAACCTGTTAAAGCTAAGCCTGTAACTACTATAATTAAAACAGATAGCAGTAAGGTTGTAGTATCAAAATTCGATAAGGATGCCATAAGCAATTACAAAGAGCAAAAAGAGTTTCAATACGACGAAATAGGTCAGCAACAATTATCACTCTGGGATAAATTTTGGTTATGGTTTTGGGATGTAATTGGCGAGCTGTTTCAGGGCGCCGCAGCTAATATTTTTTCCAGGTATATTTTTATCGGACTTGGTGTTGCACTGATCTTGTTTATTGTAATTAAAATTATCGGTGCTGAAAAAATCTTCGCTAAAAAATCAAAAGAAACCATCCTTCCATACGATGTGATTACCGAAAACATTCATGAGATAGATTATGAACAGGAATTACAAAGATTAGTTGCTGAAAGAAAGTTCCGTTTAGCTGTCAGGCTTTTATACCTGAGGGCGCTTAAAAAACTGAGCGATGCCGAAATTATCCAATGGCAGCCCGATAAAACCAATTATAATTATTTAATGGAAATCAGTAAGCCGGAGCTGAGAAACGATTTTAGCCAGCTTACCCTGCAGTTCGATTATATCTGGTATGGCGATTTCCCTATCGATGAAGTAAAATTCGACCCTATCAACCAATCGTTTAACCAGTTTAACAACCAGATTAAATGAAAGGTTACAAATTATATCTGATTATTGGTTCCATTCTAATCCTGGGTTATTTAATTGCGCAGTATAACAAGCCTACACCAACAAACTGGGCTCCAACATATGCCACAAAAGATAAAATCCCTTATGGTACTTATATCTTATACAACAGAATTAAAGATATTTTACCCTCAGCCAGTATTCAACAGTCGAAAACTGCCGTTTACAACACTTTAAAATCCAAAAAATTCAGTAATACCGCTTATATAATTGTTGCGCAAAAGACAGACATTAGTAAAACTGACCTTGAACAGCTGATAAAATATATGCAGGCGGGCAATGATGTATTTATTGCTACTTACGATTTAGGGAAAATAAGGAAGGAACTTAAAGTACAAACTTCTACTGCAATGTCGCCTGAAGGAAGTACCTTAAATTTTACCAATCCAGAATTTAAAACGGATGCCAACTATGGTTTTGAAAGAGGCATTGGCAGCCAGTATTTTAGTAAGGTTGATACCAGTAAAACAACAATACTCGGCGTAAATGGGAAAGGCCAGCCCAATTTTATCCGTTATGCTTACGGAAAAGGCAGTCTTTACCTCATCGCAGAACCGGGATTTTACACCAATTTCAATCTGCTCAATAAATATGGTGCAGAATACGCCGCTAAAACCTTAAGTTATTTACACGGAAATAAGCAGCTCATTTTTGATGAGTATTTTTCTGCGCAAAAAAACAGCACTACCGATATGCTCAGGGTATTCTTTAAACATCCTGAACTGGAATTTGCCTACTATCTGGCCATATTTAGTTTGATCATTTTTGTTTTGTACGACATTAAACGCAGGCAAAGAATTATCCCGATAGCCGATCCGCTGACCAATTCTTCACTGGCTTTTGTTAATGTAGTTGGCAGCGTTTATTATCACGAACGCAACAACCTCGATATTGCCCTTAAAAAGATCAATTACTTTATGGAGTACTTAAGGGCCAGATATTATCTAAAAACCAACGATATCGACAGCAAATTTGCTCAGGTACTGATGGAGAAAACAGGCATTAATGAAGCCTTGGCCAAAGCCCTGACCAAACATTTTATGCAAACACCAACTATGGGCGATTTAAGCGATACCCAATTGATTAATTTAAACGAAAGTATAGAACAGTTTTATAAAAATACGCAAAGCAATGGAACAAGAACAGTTTAACCCACGTACCGATTTAAGCGCCTTAAATGAAGCGGTAAATCAGATCAGAAATGTACTTGGAAATATCATTATCGGCCAAAAACAGGTTATTGATTTCTTAATTGTTGGTTTGCTTGCCGATGGGCACATCTTAATTGAGGGTGTACCAGGCGTAGCCAAAACACTTAGCGCAAAGTTGCTTGCAAAATCGATAGATGCACAATTTTCGAGGGTACAGTTTACGCCCGATTTAATGCCATCGGATGTTTTAGGAACCCCGATATTTAATACCAAAACAGGAGATTTCGAATTTAGGAAAGGCCCTATTTTTGGCAATATTATTCTGGTTGATGAGATTAACCGTGCACCTGCAAAAACCCAATCGGCCTTGTTCGAGGTAATGGAAGAGCGCCAGGTAACCATTGACGGCCATACCTATATCATGGATGAACCTTTTATGGTATTGGCCACACAGAACCCGATTGAACAGGAAGGAACATATCGCCTGCCTGAGGCCCAACTGGATAGGTTTTTATTCAAAATAGAGGTTAAATACCCTTCATTGGAAGAGGAAACTGCAATTTTGATGGCGCAGCACACTTTAGTGAATAAAACATTATTAGACGAAGTGAAAGCAGTATTATCTGTTCAACAGATACAAGGAGCCAGGGCAATCATCCGCAATTTATTTGTAGAGCCAAAATTATTGGAGTTTATCGCCAAAATCGTAAATGAAACCCGGAACAATTCATCACTTTACCTGGGGGCTTCGCCAAGGGCATCGCTAGCCATTGTACACAGTGCAAAAGCCTTTGCTGCGATTCAAAACCGCGATTTTGTTACACCTGAAGATATTATTGCCGTTGCAGGGCCTGTATTGGCGCACCGGATATTATTATCACCTGAAAAGGAAATGGAGGGATTAACCACAAGCGACATTGTTAACCAGATTATTAAAAAAATTGAAGTACCGAGGTAGTTCAGTTATCAGTTGCCAATTTTCAGTTTACAGTTGGCAATTAACAGTTAACCAGTTTAAATAATTAACCGATTAAACAACATTGAAAAAATTCTTTCAGCAATATTACACCAATCTATTCCTAACCGATCGCTTATTTGCGGCTTTAGGGTGCTGCGTTGTGCTCTTTTTGCTGAAGTTCTTTTTTGCCTGGCTGGGCGATATCCCTGAAATAGCCACAGGAACCATTTTTGTGCTCTTTTTTATCGATATTTTTATTCTATATCGAAACAACCAAGGGATTGCGGCCAAAAGAATTACCTCGAAACGTTTGAGTAATGGCGATGAAAATCCGATACAAATCGAAATCAGGAACAGTTATGGTTTTGGCGTAAATGCCAGGGTAATTGATGAGGTACCTTTTCAGTTTCAACTGCGGGATAAAGATTTTAAACTGTACCTAAAATCTGCTGAAGTAAAGTCGATCCACTACAATCTGCGGCCAACTAAACGTGGTGAGTATGATTTTGGCTTCATCAGGGCATATATTAGTTCGCCGCTGGGTTTGATTAGTCGCCGATACAATTTTGATGGCGCTAAAATTCTACCGGTTTATCCTTCTTTTATTAATCTTGGTCAGTACGAATTGCTGGCTGCTTCACGCTATTTAACAGAATTCGGAATTAAAAAAATCAGAAAGGTTGGGCAAAGCAGCGAGTTTGACCAGATCAAAAATTATGTTGGCGGCGACGATATCCGTACCATTAACTGGAAAGCTACAGCCAGAAAAAGCAGTTTAATGGTCAATACCTATACGGATGAGAAATCGCAGAATATATATTGCGTTATTGATAAATCACGCGTAATGCGCATGCCTTTTGAAGGATTGAGCCTGCTCGATTATGCCATAAATGCCACGGTTGCCCTTTCAAAGGTGGCCATGCTAAAGGAAGATAAAGCCGGTTTAATTACCATCTCCGAAAATATAGGATCCATTGTGACTGCAGATCGTAAAGCCTCGCAGCTGGGTAGCATCATGAATGTGCTTTATAAAGAAAAAACAAGATACCTGGAGAGTAATCTCGAGGCATTATATTCGGCAGTACGTTCCGTAGTAAAGCAACGCGGTCTTTTGGTTTTCTTTACCAATTTCGAAAGTTTATCTGCCCTGCAAAGGCAATTACCTTATTTAAAAAGAATTGCCAAATACCACTTACTGGTGGTTGTATTTTTCGAAAATACCGAACTAAAAGAATTAAGCACAGAACCGGCTAAAGATGTAGAAGGAATTTATCACAAAACCATTGCTGAGAAATTTATCTACGAGAAAAAACTAATGGTTAAGGAACTTAACAAACATGGCATATTGGCCATCCTTACCCCGCCACAAAAGCTTACGGTTAATGTAATTAATCAGTACCTGGCCTTAAAAGCACAGCAGAGGATTTAGTCCTCAGTCCGTAGTCTTCAGTCCAAAGTCGACTTATGACTCTAATCCTCGGTCTGTGTCCTCACAGACCGAAATGAAATAAAATTAAAGGAGGTTCCTATAATCAGTTAAAAATCCAAAATTGTCTATACCAGTTTCGTAAAATCTGGCAGAAGACCATTCATAATCTTCTGGTTGTTCACTTAGTTGCCATTGCTCTTGTAATGGATTATAATGTATATAATCTATTTTTTGCTCAAGTTTATCCTGCGTATCCAAAAGAATAGCTAAGGGATCACGCTGCCATAAACGAAAATTTCTTTCGCCATCAGATACTTTAAAATGTGGCAATGCATCTGGATGATGAAGTTTTAAATCCTGAAAAATTTGATGAGAAGTGTACTTGTTAAAACTTGCATGAGGCATTTCTTTTCCATTAGTTTCAATCATTTGCCATATTAAATGTAAATGATTTGGCATAATCACAAAAGCATAAACGATAATTTTCTTTCTCCTTACAAGTTCTCTTAAGGTATCGAGTAATATCGTTTTGTACTTAGTCTGAGACAATATCTTTTTCCAATCTTTAACCGTATCTGTCCAAAAATATACTTCATTCAAAAGCATTTTTGAGTTGCGATCTTGTTTGAAAATATTATTGTCCATTACTAAAAATAGAAAATAAAATTTAGTTTCGGTCTGTGAGGACACAGACCAAGGAATTGGCACAACAAAGGATTTAGTCCGTAGTCCAAAGTCGACTTATGACTCGTGACTCAAGACTGAGGACTCATGACTAAACCCTACTCTTCTTCCCTAAAATATACCTTGTAAAAGTTCATCGATTTATCATCGTCATAACCTTTCTCGATCATATCTTTATTACCATGGATATAGATGTGGAAGTTCTTATCCAGTTTTAACACACTTTTATAAGCACGGGCTTGTTTTTTTACGGCAGATTCGGCGATTTCAAAATGATCGGCTATCGGACTTTCGAACTCCTGCTCGTAATTTTTTTTGTAGTTTTTGAACGATTCTATTCCTTCAGCATTACCAATTACTTCGTTACCGAACTCTTCAATATCAAAGGTTTCTTTCTCTTTGAAATATTTCATCGAACGGTTTAACAGATCAATTTTATCGGCTTTGCTGATTTCGTAATCATCATCCAGCTTTTGTGTGACGAAGTTTTTATAAACCCCCAACACATTATTGGTCTGGTTATAACTATCGTTCCTGATTTTCAGTTTTAAGAATTCATCTTTCCAGTAAACAGCTGAATCGTTGCTGCTCTTCGATTGATCCAGTACCACAACTTTGTACCCATCCTCCCGATCTACATTGAAAATCAGACATCCTTTATCCAACTTGTTAATGCTGATGGCTTCTTGCTCGTAACTTACATTAAAGCCATCCTGTTCAGGATAAACTTTTAAGTAGGTATCTTTTGTTTCAGATTTGAAAACCCCAACCACATCCAATTGTTCACCTTCTATCTGCACTTTTTCGAAATAAGCCACATACAACTCTCCCGATTTAATTTTTGGATGATTGGCTACATCGTATAAATGTTTGGCAAGTTGTTGCGAATCTTCGTGAAAAAGTTCGTTGTTTTCGAAAATTTCATGAACGAAATGAAATACTTCATTCAATTCAAGATTATCGTTGGGATGATAAAAACGATAGACTTCATTTACTTTTTCAAAAGGTTTTAAGAAATACTGCATTAACAGGTTTCCCAACACTTCATCATCAATTTTTAAAGGCGCATCAGATAATTTGTAATACTCTTCAAGCAGTTTATTGCCTGTATGGTGGATAGAAAGTTGCTTAAGTGAAGCCTCGAAAAATGAAATCATGGGGGCAAAAATAACAAAATCATTGATTAACCTTTCTTGCCAGCCAAAATTCAATCAGTCAATCATTTTTTCATATAAACCTCGGCTCTTTGCAAAAAGCTTTTTTCCTTTAATGTGGCTTCAACCTCATTTATGGCTTTCATTAAGTTATTCTGTGTATTGGTAATATCGGCTGTGGCTTTAATAATCACTTCCCATACGGGTTCCATCGTAGCAAGAAGTGAAGATCCCTTTTCGGTGAGCTCAACCAAACGTTTGCGGGTATCAACCTTGTCTTTTTTAGAACGGATCAGTTTCTCTTTCTCCAGCTCTTTCAATAAACTGATGGTAGATGGATGTGCATAACCAATTTCATCTGAAAGGGAAACCACACTCATGGTCGATTTTTTATACAAAGTATAGAGCACAGGAAACCATTTAGGTTGAAAATCGATTCCGAATGCTTTATAAATTAACAGGCCATCTTTACGGATCTGATCGCTCAGCCTCTGCAAACGCGTAGAAATAGCCAGTAAGCCAGAAGCATCAATTACATTTTGTTCCATTAAACAGGTTTTAAATCCAGACCATAAAACACATTATCGACAGCCATCCGCGGAAAATAAGCTGGTAAATCTTTCATTTCAACTTGCTTAAATCCGTTACGTTCGTAAAAGCGACAGGCGGCCTGCAATATGTCTTTGGTACCCAAATATACCTCATTCAGCTTATTATCTGCGCAATAGGCTAAAAGCGTTTTCAATAAAGCCTGCGCAACACCCAAATCTTTACCGCGAAATTCTTTTTTAACAAACATTTTCCTGATTGCCACCGATTGATGCTCAGGTACAGCAATTAAAGCAATAGTACCAATCAATTCTCCATTTAATTTGGCTCCCCAGAAGGCACCGCCGGAGCCATCGTAATTTTTTTCAATGTCTAACAGATCTGGCTGCGCAGCTAAATCGATATCTACATTAAATTCTATTTGCTGGATGGGCAGAATCAACCCAATAATCTCTTCGCAGAATTGATTATTTAACCGTTCAATTTTAAAGTCGTTTTGCATGGTTAATTATTATTCAACAAATATATGTAGTTAACTACATATATTGCAATTCAAATATCATTTCAGCATCAAATTTCATTAAGACCAGGATTAAGAATAGCTTTTAATGATGGAAACTAATTTGTGTTTTTCAGTTGATTGAGGAAATCAACAATCTTTTTATCGGCGTAATTGGCCACTCCTTCGTGTTTAAAAGATAATCGGCCCTGCTTATCAAAAATAATAGTGGTAGGCAAAGCGCCTTTAAATATTTGTTCAGGAATGTTGCTTTCTACTTTATAAACTGGCATTTCGTATTTACGACTAAGCATAAACTTGCCCGATTTTTCGAAATCGCCATCTGCATCTGCAAAAATGAAAACAACATCTTTATCGCCTTTAAACTGTGTATACAATTTGTTTATCGAAGGCATTTCGGCCATGCATGGCGGGCACCAGGTTGCCCAGAAATTAAGAAAAATAACCTTGCCTTTTAAATCGCCCAGATCTACCAGATTTCCTTTAACATCCTTAAACCGGATGCCACTAAGGCTGGAAGAAACGTTAGTAGGCGTTTCGATCTTTGGTATATAAAAACCAATTTCAATTAAGCCCCTAATTAAAAATGCTTTTGCATCAGGCACAAAAACAATTATCAAAAGAATAATGATAAATAACGCATTGAATATATTTTTCCGGATAAACTTCATGAGCTACAGATTCTTTTGATTACATCTAATAACGAAAATAGCTTTACAATTGGTATGGTCTTAATTTAATGGTTAAATTATGAGTTAAATAGCCTGTCATACCCTCATAAATACAATGTTACTTTGTAAATATATATAATTGCCTAGGAATTACTATTTTTGCCATGTTGAAAAAGCATAGACAAAACATTAAAAAATATTTATCAGCAATTATGCTGATTGTGTTTGCTATTGCCTTAACGCCGTGGAGCGTTCTTCACCATCATAATCCCGTACCGGTTGTACAAAAAGAATTGCACTGTAAACACGTAAGCCACGTGCAAGCGCACGGCGATACCTGTTTGATCTGTAATGCCAGTTTTGAAAAAAATTATGTGCAAACGCACCACATTTACAGAATCTTCTTATCAGCTAAAATCTTCAACCGTACAGAACCCACGTTAAAGAATGCCTTTACTGAAATAAAGCGCACCTGTTTACGTGGCCCTCCTTTAGCATAATTTTTTCTTCTTATAGCGCATCCGCGCTGAATCAAATTATTTATCCGGGAAACTAAAACCAGCTTCATTAAGCTCTTTTTTTGGCTTTTCGTTCATTTTTATTTACACACAACACATGAAAAAATTACAGCTTATTGGCTTGGTAATTCTATATACATTATTGAGCAATACTGCTTTCGCTGCCGTACTAAAAGATATAAAAGGTAAGGTTATTGATGCCAGTACAAAACAAACATTACCGGGTGCTACCATTTTTATCCCTGATTTAAAAGTTAGCGCGGTAACCAATAACGACGGCGCATTTACCATAAACAATCTTCCATCGAAAGGAAGTTATTTAGTTGAAGTGCACTATGTAGGTTATAAAACAGCAACTCAGGTCGTAAACCTCGCCACAGCAAGTGGATTGGAATTTTCATTACAACCTACCGCGATAGAGACAAAGGAAATTGTCATTACCGGAAGTTTAATCAGCAGCACCAGTAAAAGAAATAGCGCTTCATCGGCAGTACTTGGCAAAGATCAGTTGTTACAGCCTTCCAGCAATTTAATCGATGCGCTTACTAAAATCCCTGGTGTATCTCAAATCACCACGGGACCATCTATTTCTAAACCTGTAATTAGGGGTTTAGGCTACAATAGAATTGTAACGTTAGATGATGGGATTAAACAACAAGGCCAGCAATGGGGAGACGAACATGGTATCGAAATCGATCAGTTCAAATCAGACCGGGTTGAAGTACTACGTGGGGCAGCCTCGTTAATGTACGGCTCCGATGCACTTGGTGGCGTAATTAATTTATTAGAGCCAAGTACCGCACCAGAAGGACAGGTTAAGGGCGAATTTATTACCAACTATTCGACCAATAATGGGCTTACTGCTAATTCACTCATGTTAACCGGCAACCAAAACGGTTTTGTTTGGAGGGCCCGCGGAACCTATAAAAATGCCTACTCTTTTAAAACACCTACCGGATATTTCCCGAACTCTGGCTTTAATGAAACCGATTTAAGTGGAATGGTTGGTTTAAACAAAAGCTGGGGATATTCTCATTTAAACGTTTCTAATTTCCGCAATAATATTGGTTTTTATGAGCCAACATTAGATGAAAATGGCAACTTCGTTAAAGAAGATGGTGAATCTTTTATTACCTCAGACTTTAAAAACCGTGATTTAGATTATCCTCGTCAGGATATCCGCCACTTTAAAATCGCATTAAATAACAATTTCATTATCGGTAATGGTAATTTGAAGGCCGATTTTGGCTATCAGCAAAACCAGCGCCGTGAGCTGGAAGAAGGACCAGATCCTTCTTTGTTCTTCGATCTTAAAACCTATAATGCCGATTTAAAATACTATATCCACGAAACGAATGGATGGCAGCCGGTATTTGGAATAAGTGCCGATGCAGGTCATAGCGAAAACAAGGCAAATGACGAATTCTTAATTCCGAATTATGATACTTATGGCGTGGGTGTTTTTGCCTACGCGAAAAAGAACTGGGAAAGCAACACCTTTAGCATTGGTGCCCGTTACGATTATCGTAAAAATAATGGAAAACAGTTATTTGTAGATGGTGAAGAACAGTTTGCACCATTTCAAAACAAATTTTCGAATGTAAGTGGTGCATTGGGTTTTACCCATCAATTTAATGAGGAGCTTAACTTTAAAGCCAATGCAGGTTCTGCATTTCGTGCACCAAACCCGGCAGAATTAGCTTCAAATGGTGTACATGAAGGAACTTTCCGTTACGAAATTGGTAATTCTAACTTAAGTCCTGAGCGTAGTTACCAGGTAGATGCGGCATTGGAATATGAAGGAAAATTAATCAGCGCAAGTGCAAGTATTTACAATAATTACATCCACAACTTTATCTATGCCTCAACAAATGGCGAAAGAATAATGGCCGAAGGAGATGATTATCCGGTTTACCGTTATGGTCAGGTAAACGCGAACCTGTATGGCGCAGAAGCAAGTTTAACCATACATCCGGTTCCTTTTATCCATTTCGAAAATACATTTGGTTATGTACATGCACAAAACAACAGTTTAAACAAGCCATTGGCCTTTATACCAGCGGGTACATTACGCAACGAATTACGTTTCGAGCCTAAGCTTAAAGGCACAAATGATGCTTACTTATCAGTTGGCATTAACTCTGCATTTAAACAAGCCCGGGTAGATGATGTTTTCGAAACACCAACAAGCGGTTATACCTTGCTAAATGCAGGTATCGGCGCTACCTTTAATTTAGGTAAACAGCCGGTTAAACTATCGGTTTCTGCTAATAACCTGTTGGATCACAAATATTACGATGCACTGAGCCGGTTAAAACCAGGACGTTTAGATTCAGAAAACCTCAATTTAGGGGTTTACAACACCGGTAGAAACATCACTTTCGGATTGTATATTCCTTTTACGGTGGCTAAATAAAAATTAACCCAAACACTGCTAAACAAAAAAAGCGGAGTTGATCTAGAAGATTGCTCCGCTTTTTTGTTAAAGTACACCTAAGAAGAATTGTTCTTGTTAACTGCATCCTCCTCAATTATTTACTCCTAACAGTTTCTAATAGAAAGGTCGTCATCTCGACCGAAGCAATGCGGAGTGGAGAGATCTTTGAACCATGATTATTAATAAGCTTAAAGATTTCTCCGTTACGCAACCGATGAAAAATCGGTAAGCTTCAGTCGAAATGACGATTTATGGTGGTTTATTATCACCTGTTACTTCTTAAGCGTTTCCCTTTTTGCCCTCACATATTGGTTTGGCCATTCTGTATCATCGCCAAGTACCTGAGCCGCATGGGTAGGAAAATAAGCATCGCGCAGTGATTCGCGGGCAATAAAAATTAAATCTGCCTTGCCCTGTTCTAAAATATCTTCTGCTTGCTCCGCTTCAACAATCACACCTACAGCCCCCGTATAAATGCCAATTTCATTTCTGATTTTATCCGCAAAAGGAACCTGGTAGTTTGGTCCCGCAGGGATAAAAGCATCAGGTACATTTCCCCCCGATGAAGTATCTATTAAATCGACACCACGATCTTTTAACACCGCCACCAATTGTAACGAATCATTCTCATTCCAGCCGCCTTCGGTCCAGTCTGTTGCTGAGATACGTACAAATAAAGGCAAATTCTCCGGCCATACCGATTGTACGGCTTCCACCACATCGATTACCAAACGGATACGGTTTTCGAAACTTCCGCCATAAACATCAGTTCGTTTGTTACTCAGCGGACTAAAAAACTGATGTAATAAATAACCGTGCGCAGCATGTATTTCTACTACCTTATAACCCGCCGCCAATGCACGTTGAGCGGCTGCCCGGAAAGCAAAAACTATATCCTGAATTTCTGAGATGGTTAATTCATGAGGTTCAACCTGCCCTGGCTTAAAAGGAGCTGAAGATGGTGCAACGGGTGTCCAGCTATTCGCGCCTTCGGCTAGCTGCTCACCACCATTCCAGGGCACCTCACAACTGGCTTTTCTACCGGCATGCGCCAATTGGATGCCTGCAATCGCACCGTTATCATGAATGAAAGAAACAATTTGTTTCAGTTTATCTACATGTTCATCTTTCCAAATGCCCAAATCGGCATAGGTAATTCTTCCTTCTGCAGTTACCGCAGAAGCTTCCTGAATAATCAATCCCGCGCCACCAACTGCACGGCTACCCAAGTGCACCAAATGCCAATCGTTGGCAAAACCATCAACGGCAGAATACTGGCACATTGGCGAAATAACAATTCTATTTTTTAAGGTTACATCCTTTATGGTAAAAGGAGAAAATAATTTAGACATATCGTGTGATTTGCTTTCCACAAACATACAATCTCCAGTTAAAGATGTTTTAATGCAACAATTATTAAACTGATATTTTACCTTTCCATGGCGGAGCAATGGGCATGATAACGCTAACCGCAATTCGCTTATCGCTAAACTTTTTTCTTCAAAAATTTGGAGATCACAAAACAACATCATACATTAGTGTATTATTTAACTAATACAGTAATATGATCAACATTAACAATCTTAATTTTGGCTACAGCAAGCATAAGCCATTATTTAAAAATATGAGCATGCGGTTAAGCAACGGCCATATTTACGGTTTGCTTGGAAAAAACGGAGCCGGTAAATCGAGCTTATTAAAAAACCTGGCCGGTTTGGTGTATGCACAGAGTGGTACATTGGATGTAATGGGTTTTAATCCTGCAAAAAGACAGCCAGCACTCTTAGCGCAAATCTGTTTTATACCAGAAGAATTTTATTTGCCATCGGTAAAAATTGATGCCTACCTGAAAGCAAATGCACCATTTTACAAAAATTTTGATCATGATTATTTTGCAAGACTTTTAAAAGAATTTGATATTCCGGCAAGCAATAACCTGGTTGATATGAGTTATGGACAAAAGAAAAAATTCATCATTGCTTTCGGATTAGCTACTCAGGCTAAGCTGATCATTATGGATGAGCCTACGAATGGCTTAGATATTCCATCAAAAGCGCAGTTCAGAAAAATTATGGCCTCTGCCATGACAGATGATCGCTGTATCATCATCTCTACCCATCAGGTAAGGGATTTGGATAACCTGATTGATACCGTGATTATGCTTGATGAAAACGATATTGCCCTAAAAGCATCGGTAGAAGAAATTACCGCCAAATTAACTTTCAAAAAAGTTAAAGAAATAGACGATAGCATTTTTTATGCAGAACCATCGTTATCGGGCTATAATGCGGTAATGCCGAACTATCACCACGAAGAAAGTAAATTGGACATGGAACTTCTTTTCAACGCTATCCTTGCCGAAAAAATCAAATTTAAACCTTTATTCAGCTAAACCATGAACAACACCTTTAATATCAATCGATTTGGCTTATTGCTTAGAAGACGGTGGCTCGAATTTGGGAAAGTTTACCTCATGAGTTTAATAATACTCACTATAATTATTGTTGGTTTCTATCTTTTCAACATCCCTCGATATAAGAGCTCTTATTTTAGATGGGATGATAATGAACATGTGCAACTGGGCTTCCGGGTAGTTATTTTTCTTATGATTGGATTTCTATTTCTTACCATAGAAGCCAGTGCATACTTTAATTCGCTAGGCCAAAAATCTAAGGCCATTATGGAGTTAATGACCCCTGCCTCAGTTACTGAGAAATTTCTTTGTGCTTTTCTTTATACATCTATCCTTAGTATTCTGAGCTATCTGCTCATTTTTTATGTAATCGATGCGATTTTTGTAAGTTATCTTAATGAGTTATGGGAAAATAAAAAAGCCATTAATTATAATACAGGTAAGCTTACTGTAGTTTCTTTCAGTACTGTTTTTGATGACCTAACGGCCGACAGAGAGTTTAAATTTTTATTCGCGCTCCCTTTTTTCTTTACGAGTATTTTTCTCTTAGGTTCTGTGTATTTTAATCGTTTTCACTATATCAAAACCGCCTTATCTGTTACCGTATTTTTCGCTCTGGTATTTTTTATAACACTCAAATTCTCAACATGGCTAACAGAAAATAAAAGCGTTAAATATATTATTGGCGGCAACGAGAAAGGTTTTGTTTTGACCACATTTTTTTGGACAACAATTGCACTCAGTCTTATTATTTGGTTAATAGTCTATGTTCGTCTCAAAGAAAAAGAAGTTTAATTTTTAAAAGGTATAGATATGGAATTTAGAGATAACAAGGCAATATACCTTCAAATAGCAGAATATGTTTGCGAACACATTCTGCTAGGAAAATGGAAAGCCGACGAGAAAGTTCCTTCGGTGCGGGAACTGGCCGTAGAAATGGAAGTAAATCCGAATACGGTAATGCGCACCTACGAGCTGCTACAAAACAAGAACATCATTAACAATAAAAGAGGAATTGGTTTTTTTGTAGATGAAACGGCCATAGATAATGTAAGAAACTACAGAAAACAGCAATTCATTACGGATGATCTGCCTGTGGTTTTCAGGAATATTTATCTGCTTAATATTGGTTTTGAAGAATTGGAAAATCAATATAAAACATTTGTAAAAGAGAACTTTAACACCTAATAGAATGAAAACAAGTAATAAATTACTAACCGCGCTCGCCGCACTTTTAATTATTATTCCAATAATAGTTGTGGCAGTTAATGTCAAGATAAATTATAGGCCTACAAACGGCGATAGCTTTGTAGAGGAACAAGAAATAAATGCAGAGCCTTTTGATAAAGAATCTTCTGGCAGAACTTCAATACCAATCAAAACTCCTTTTCACAGCGTTAATATTCCTGATGCAAAAAGAATTTATCTAGAATTACACTTTATAAAAAGTGCAAAATCAGGGGTAAAAGTGCCGACGGACATGAAAAATGATATCAATTTTAGCGTAAGTAGTACCGGTGCACTGCAAATCAATTTTGGCGATAAGCTTAACCGATCGGGTAATCATCGCAATGGCATAGTGATACTGGTATATAGTCCAGATATTGATGAGCTTAACCTCAATAATTCCTCTAATCTGGTTTTAACTGCAAAAACTGACACTTTAAATGTGAATTTAAAAAAATCTGGTTCATTAAGCTTTGGCTCACCCATTACATTCAGCAATGAAAAAACAACAAGAATAATAAATCAAACAGACATCAAACAATTGAACGTAAATCTTGATAGCGCTGTTTTTTATTCAAGAATCAACTCTTACAAGAATTTGAATATTTCCTGTAAAAATTCATCAGTAAGTATTCATGCAGATGAACAAGAAAGTATTAGCATTGGTAATTTAACCATTAATACCTTCGGAAAATCTGATGTTAAGATTGAAAACGCAATAGTGAGCAAAATTTCGGGAAGTTTATCAGACGAAACAACGATAGCCATGCCTGTAAAATATTTAAAACAGATGCTGAAGAATTAATTCAGATTATTTTAAAGCATGATCTTCTCTGTGATTTTGCAAAAAGGGCATGATTTTTAAGCTAACTAATTGGCAAAAGTTTAACTTGGGCCAATTAGTTTTTTTAGTTTTACATCTACCCCATTATGAAGAGATATTTCTTTCTACTTGCGTTTATCCTGTTCGTTTTTAGCCAGGCACAAGCACAAAAAACCGACACCCTGTCCATCACCCTCGATAACGTTAAATACCCATATCCGGTTAAATATTTCCCCATTAATACCGAAGGACAAGATATTAAAATGGCTTATATGGATGTTGCACCCACTTCAGCTGCAAATGGGAAAACAGCGATCCTTTTCCATGGCAAAAACTTTGGCGGTTACTACTGGGGCAATGTAATTAAAGCCTTAACCAATATTGGTTATCGCGTTATTGTACCTGATCAGATTGGTTTTGGTAAATCATCTAAAGCATTTATTCATTACAGCTTCCATCAAATGGCCACCTGGAATAAAAGACTTCTAGATACACTGGGTGTTCAGAAAACAGTAGTTTTAGGTCATAGCATGGGCGGTATGCTGGCTACACGTTTTGCATTGATGTATCCTGAAACAACCGAAAAACTCTTACTCGAAAACCCAATCGGATTGGAAGATTATAAAACTTTCATCCCCTATATCACCACTGCACAACAGTACCAAACCGAACTTAAAACCACAGCTGAAAGTGTAAGGAAGTATTACCAGGGCTCTTACTTTACTTATTGGAAACCCGAATACGAATACCTGGTTAGTATTGCCGGAGGTGTAACCAACAGTTCTGATTACCCGCGATGGGCTAAAGTTGCCGCACTAACCTATACCATGATTTATGAACAACCTGTGGTGTACGAGTTTCAAAATTTAAAGGTACCTACTGTTTTATTTATCGGTAAGGAAGACAAAACCATTGTAGGTAAAGGATTACTTAGCCCTGATCAGCAGGCTTTACACGGGCAATATAAACTTTTAGGGAAACAGACTGCAGCCAAAATTATCGGTGCTAAAATTATCGAATTTGATGCCTGCGGGCATATTCCGCATATCGAGATTCCAACGGAGTTTTTGGTGGCGTTAACAGGTAGTTTGTAATTTGCTATCAGACCTTATAGGTTCTTGAAACCTATAAGGTCTACAACGTTAACCTAATTAACCTCTTTTCCTACAATTTTATTAATACCCTGCATTTCGAAATCGATGTCTTGCCCCATCGATTTCATTTTACCATACAGTTCTACACGAAGGTGGCTATTTAATACAATTCCGGTTTTCATATCAAGTGAAGTTTCTCCAGAATTGGTTCCTTGTAAATCTGTTTCCATTTTGTTGCCCATCACTTCAAAATTCCCTTTCGATAGCAGTGTTCCTTTTACGCCCAGTATAGCGATGCCATCTTTCACTTCCTTCAAGGTATATTGCGTAATCGTTTCAATGGGCATGCCCATCTGCATTTTGGTATCAACGGTCCAGCTGTCGCCTATTTTAACGGCTCTGTCTGGATAGATTTTAAACGACGATTCCATGGTTTGTTTCATTACCTCGTTGCTAAACTGCTTACTTAAAGCATTTTTAATCTGTTTAACCTGACTGGTATCCTTAGTCATCCTGGCCGCCATATTATCGAGCATTTTATCAATACCCGCAACTGTTTTAATCGCACCATTTGGAGTTACCGTCATATAAAAAGAAGCGCCTTTGAAACCGCTAAAAGGATTCTTTTTGGTACTATCCTGATCATCTGAGCTATAGGTCATGGTGTTGCCCATCGCCACAGATTTTATGAAAATCCTGTTATAGGTAACTTTAATATCCTTTTCGCCATAATGGCCTTCGGTAATATCAAAAGTATAATCTGTTCCGATATTTTGGGTTAAATGTATATCCCGGCCAGCAACTTTCTGATTAATAATCTGATCGGAAGTGATTGTAAAATCGTACTTATAACCTGTTGGATAATTTTGTCTTAATACATAGGTTTTCTGTGCAAAGGCACTGATGGTAATCAGACTACAGATAATTGTTGCAAATATTTTCATTTAGTAATTTATTATTAACCCGCAGGCTGTTGCGCAAAAATGCGGCTTAACTGAAAATACAATTCAGGGTGTTTATCCCTTAGCTGTTCAGGTTTTTCAAAGAAATATTCAGAAACTACTGCAAAAAATTCGGCCTGGTTGGTGATGGCATAAGGATTAATATCCGATTTGTTATCCTCAATTTTTTCCATTTCCTCATGCATCATTTTAATCCAGGGTAAGGTATACTCATGGGCTATTAAATTCTCCGGAATACCATCAGTTGCACCATCAGATTTATCCAAAAGGTGCACAAATTCATGTATAGCGGTATTTTCTTTCCCTGCACTTTTAGAGAAACCATGACGTAAAGCCGAACGTGATAAAATCATCTGTCCGTTCATATAACCTGTGCCTACCATGCCCATAATATTCCTTTCGCCCCCTTCAAACTGAAAATCTTTGTTAAAAGTGTCTGGATACAGCAAAACGCTGGTTAAGTTTTTGTATTGCCAATCGTCGAAACCAAAAATCGGGATCACGGCACTCGAAGCAATCAGCAGTTCATCTAAGGTAGTCATTTCTAAACCTACAGCTTCTATCTTAACCGTACTGAAAAATGCAGCTACTTTTTGCTCAAACTTAAGTTTATCAGTCGAATCGAGATTGTGGTAATAACCTACGTAATCATCCAGGATCTTTTTATCTACATCTGTTAAAGGATCAATAGCCACTTTCTTTTTTTTAAGGATAAGATAAAGGGCAATTAGAAAAATAGGAATTAAGTAAGCGAATGGCAATGAGTTCATATAAGGATTACACAGATAAGGGGATTACATCGATTTAACAGATGGCACAGGTTGGATATTTTTTTTGATTAGCTTTCGATAATTTCTAACTGGATTAAAACATCCTCGCGTGTAACGGGATAGGGTTTATGGTTATTTATCGCCTGATAAATGGCTTCGAAAAGCGGCAAATAACTTCCTACTTCTGATGGGATTGTCTCTTCGGTTTTATGACCTTCGGCATCAATGGTGGTTAATAAACCATCTTTACTTTCAGATTCAATACCGTAGCCCGGATCGGTTAATTTCATACCTGCCAGCAACTGTTCTTCCTGAATATCCGTTCTTTGTTTAATAAAACTTCCATTTACGCCATGTAAAATAAATCCGGCCTGCGGGTTTACCACCAGCATGCTCGAAGTAACAAAAACATTCAGACTATCAGGGTAGCTCAACTGGATCGAAAAATAATCATCCACCAATGTACCAGCCCTGTTTTTACCTAAAATTTTATGGAAACTTAATGGTTTGCCAAATAAACAGATTACCTGATCTAAAAGGTGTGGACCTAAATCGTATAAAAGTCCGCTCGCCTCTACCGGGTTTTCTTTAAATGCCTTTGGGCCGATTACGTTGCGATAACGATCGTAACGCAAATGAACTTCAACCAGCTTACCCAGTTTACCGCTTTCAATCACCTTTTTTACAGAGGTAAAATCACTGTCCCAACGGCGGTTCTGGTAGAAAAAGATTTGTTTCCCTACGCTATCGGCAAGCTCGAAAAGCTCTTTTGCCTGTGCAGCTGTTGCCGTAAATGGTTTTTCAACCAGAATATGTTTATGCCTGCTTAATGCTGCTTTCGAGTGTTCGTAATGCAGGTTGTTGGGGGTATTAATCACCACCAGTTCTATTTCCTCATCATTCAGCAGTTCATCAACACTGTTGTAACTTGTAATATTTGGGTAATCATTTACCGCATTTTTATGGTTGCGTTCTACTATAGCCTTTAAATTGAAGCCGCTGTGTGCCTGTAAAAAAGGAGCGTGAAAAACTTTCCCTGACATGCCGTAAGCTAATAAACCCGCATTAATTGTTTTATTGATATTCGTATCCATAGGTTATAAATGTAGCTAAAAATACAATTACGATTCAAGCTTTAATGTTAAAACCGCAAAGCTTTTACTTAGGCCTTACACCTTTTTACCTTATCTTTGCCAGATATGAAGCCGTCGGAGATTAATGCCAAGTGGAAAGTTTTACAGGAAAAGATTTCAAAGGAATTTGATTCGGATTTTCCTGATTTAAAAGTAATGCTTTTTTTAATCGGCGTTCAGGAGTTGGGCAAAGGGCCAAAGAAATACAGTAAACGCCAAAAAGAGGAGTTGATGCACATTGCTACCTGCCGTTTATTGAGTGAAATGGGCTTTTATGAGCTGGAGGGCTTAGACCAGGATGGCTGGCCGCACTGGACATTAATCAAAGCCATTCCACCTTACACCATGCTCGAGCAGGAAATGCTGATGAAATCGCTTGTAGTAAGTTATTTTGAAGATATCTATTCTTAGTGAGCAATTTTCTGTCGCTTTACCTAACGCGATCGTCATGCTGAACTTGATTCAGCATCTTTCCTGCCAGATAGGTCCTGAAATAAATCACCTTCAGTGAGCTCGCTCAAGGCTCGGTTACTTCGTAGCTTTCCGCTGCGCTACAGTTCAGGGTGACGAATGATGAAAAAGACCCGATACAAGATTTTTTATTTTTTGGAAAGCAAGGCCGTTCACATCTATTTAAGTTTAGTCGGGCTTTTCGCTTATCCCGATTAAACCATTCGTTTCCCGCAGCTATTTGGAGTTGCAGGGCATTAACCAGCACCACCTCATGTTAAATAAACCTGATAGAAACGGAAAGCCCGTAACGCAGTGGAGGCTTGAAGTGAATAGCAGGGCTACCTTAACCGACAAACACAGGAACCTGCTTTTCAGAAAACTAAAGTAAATACACTAACAGTGTCAGATGGCAACATCAGACAGCACAATTGTATCTCTATTACAGCGTTGTCAACTTAAAGAGCAGGTTGACGACAAAGTTGACAACACTCAAATGAAAACAAAAAACCCCGGTGGATGTACACCGGGGCTGCATTTATAATGACCTCATAGGTAGAGGGAATTTGCAATATTATCCTTGTTTTTGTGCAGTCGCTTTTAAGGCATCGTTAGCAACGATTACAATCTCTACGCGACGGTTAGCTGCACGGCCTGCATCAGTTTCGTTATCTGCAATTGGCTCAGCAAAACCTTTACCAATAGTAACCAATCTAGTAGATGGTACACCCTGAGAAACTGCATAAGCTTTAACTGCTGCTGCTCTTCTTTCTGATAGGCCCATGTTATATTGTTCGGTACCACGACTATCGGTATGACCGATAATTTTGATATCAGTATCAGGATATTGATTTAATGAAGAAGCTAAACTCTGGATGTTTGTTTTAGCTGCATCTTTTAAAGCCGTTTTATCGAAATCGAATAAAATACCGCTATCAAATTTTACAATAATTCCTTCTCCTTCACGAATAACTTCTGCATTAGGAATAGCTTTCTGGATTTCAGCTGCCTGTCTGTCCATCCTACGGCCGATAAAAGCTCCCGCTGTACCGCCAATAGCACCACCAATTAAGGCACCTACTGCTGTATTACCGGCTTTTTTACCGATTAATGCACCAATAACACCACCCGCTGCAGCACCAATACCAGCTCCTTTTTGTGTTTTAGTTAAACTATCACAACTTTGGAATGCCATTGAACCTACCGCTAACCCTATACTTAATGTCGCTATTCTTACTTTTGAAATACTCATAATAATCTAGATTTATAATTTCTACTCGTTATATTCAAACACAATGCCAAAAAGTAAGCAAACTGTATTTTCGACCCATTTTGACCAAATTTTACTACAAACACGAACGATACCTATAAAAAAAGAGTCCCGATCAATGGAGACTCTTCTATAATGTATCATTCTTAGTACAAAAACTAAGCAGAGAAATAACTCTCTAACTCCTTCAATGTATTTTCGTCTGTTTTAAAATCCTTAATTACCCTGCCTTTTTCAACCAGGATAATCCGGTTACATACATCGGTAACATGATTTAAATCGTGGCTGGAAATAAAGATGGTCATGTTGCCTGTTTGCTCCTTTAACAGTTTCTTTAAACGGATTTGTGTAGTTGGATCGAGGTTGGCAAAAGGTTCGTCTAAAATTAATATTTCTGGCTTCTGCATCAACGCAGCCGCAATACCTACTTTATTCTGGTTTCCTTTACTAAAATCGCGGATGTATTTTCCACTGTTCAATATTTCTCCATTAAAGAACTCACCATATTGGTTCAGGTAAGCAGAAACATCAGCCACACTTAAGTTATTTAAACTGCCGATAAAAATAAAATACTCCTCAGGGGTTAAATAATCAATCAGAAAACCTTCGTCCAAAAACGATGCGGTATAGTTTTTCCAGTTATCGTTGTTCATTACGTTTTCGCCCTTCGATAAAACCTCGCCATTGGTAGGACGGATTAAATCTAAAAGCATCCGAAAGAAAGTGGTTTTACCAGCGCCGTTATTCCCCACCAGGCCAACTGTTTCGCCTGGGGCAATCTGCAAATCTTCGATGTTTACAACGGTTTTATCGCCATAAACTTTTTGTAAATTCTTAACTTCTAAAATCATAATTATTCTCTAAAGCCTTCGGCTATTTTATAACGTTGTAGTTCTAATCTTTTTGCAATATAATTTACCCAAAAGCCCCTTAACAATAACATGGCCAGGCCAAAAACCGATACGGCAACCAATCCCCAATAAGGTTTGTTGAGTATACCAAAGGGCAAATAAATTAAAATAGGTGTAAGTGCATATGGAAACATTAACAGCCATTGTGTGGCTCCAGTACCCTGATAATTAAAGCTGGCGGCTTTGGTAATATCCAGTCTTTTATAGTTTAATGTAGCCAGATAAAGTACCACTACGGTACCAAAACCGATATTGTATAAATAGGCAGCCAGGTGTAAGAGTAATAACTTCGGACTTAAAAACCCGTAAAAACTTGCCAATAAGGTGATAATGGTACAGCCAATGGTAAACAGTAAAAATTTAGCCCTGATGTAATCTTTAAAATTGATTTTATTGGCTAATATCCCGTCAAAATGGGCACTTTGCCATGCAAACATAAACTGGCCATAAATAATGATGGAAACACCTGTCATAAAAATAGCACCAAACATCATTTGTCCGAAAGCATCGCGGTCTATTGCTTTTTCTTTATAAAAAATAAACCCGTAAAACAGGAAGAAAAATCCAAGGATAACCGAAGAACGCGGGCGCTTGTGACGTAAGATTAACTTCAACTCTAAAGCGGCCAGTTCGCCTACTTTACCAAAACGGTTAAGGAAAGCATAATCGGTACTGCCTTTTTTCTCCTGTTTTGTACTTAATTCTTCTACGTATAAATTTTTACGCAAGAAATTAGAATTGAGATAAAAGATAGCAACTGCAGCAATTGTAAAGGCAAAACCATATAAAGGCTGGGCTGCGATAGCCCTGAATACCACGTCAGAACCTGCCATGATTGAAATCACCTTATAATATTCTAAAGCAGCAAAGGCAGCAATAACCACCAAGCCTAAAAAAGTGTACAAAGTATTGGTGATCGATTTCCGTTTGATGTACAACACCATATAGTTGTTAAAAATCATGATCGAAAATATCGAGACAATGTACATGATGGTAACCAATGCGCCATGCTCACCCCAAATTCTAACAAAACAAAAAGGCAGAAAAATAAAAAACGGCCAAAGGTTAAATGCCGAGAACAGTGCCTTAACATTTAAAAACTTAATGATCTTACTCTTTTGGATTTTGAGGTGCAGGTAAGGAATGATACTCAATGTTGGCAATTCCTGAAACTGCATGCGCATGATAAAATCGAATGCAAAATAATAGAGAATAATGCCGTTAAAGCTTGTCAGAATATTTTGATCTGGGAAAATTTTTGGAAGAAAAATACTCATTCCGAAGCCTATTCCAACAGCAACAGCAAAGAAGTAGAGCATAAAAAAACCTAGAACAACCTGTCCGGCAATGCTACTGCCACGGTTACGCGAACGCCAAAAAGATTTTCTTTGATGACTTAAAAAAGTACTCAGCATATATAGTTTAGGTATTAGTTAATCATTAATGGTTTATCTATTAGTATGCGTTTAGGAGAAAATGTTACACTAATATTTGTATTTGTCTTTCCAGTTCTGCCTAAGTTTTTCACGCAATTTCTCTTCGGCAGGGTTTTTACCCGGATCGTAAAGTTTTGTGCCGCTTAATTCTTCGGGAAAATATTCCTGTGGCGAAAAATTACCTTCATATCCGTGCGAGTATTGGTAATCTTTGCCATAACCGATATTTTTCATCAGTTTGGTTGGGGCATTGCGGATATGCAAAGGGACGGGCAGGTTTCCGGTTTGTTTAACCAAAGCCTGCGCTTTGTTAATGGCTTCGTAAGAGGCGTTACTTTTAGGCGAACTCGCCAGATAGGTTACACATTGCGATAAAATAATCCGTGCTTCCGGATACCCAATTACATTTACAGCAGTAAAACAGTTATTGGCCAAAAGCAGTGCATTGGGATTAGCATTGCCAATATCTTCTGAAGACAGGATCAGCAACCTGCGGGCTATGAACAGCGGATCTTCACCTCCTTCTATCATCCGTGCCAGCCAATACACCGCTGCATTGGGGTCGCTGCCACGAATTGATTTAATAAAGGCCGAAATAATGTCGTAATGCTGCTCACCGGCTTTATCATACAGGGCAAGGTTTTGCTGGGCATGCGCCAGCACATTTTCGTTGGTGAGTACAATTTTATTCCCGCCAATGCCGTTAATGGCAATTTCGAGGACATTTAATAATTTCCGGGCATCACCACCTGATAAACGGATCAGTGCTTCGTGCTCTTTTATGGAAATATTTTTCGCTGAAAGAATACTATCTTTTTTAATAGCCGTTTCCAGTAAACCTGCCAGCTCCTTTTCAGTTAACGATTTTAAAATATAAACCTGACAACGGGAAAGTAAAGCGGAAATCACCTCGAAAGACGGATTTTCGGTTGTTGCACCAATTAAGGTCACCAGTCCCCTTTCTACAGCCCCCAACAAACTATCCTGCTGCGATTTGCTAAAACGGTGAATCTCATCGATAAACAAAATGGGCAGCCCTAAAAAACTATCTTTTAACTGTGCTGCCCGATCAATTACCTCGCGGATATCTTTCACGCCGCTGTTGATGGCACTTAAATTAAAAAAAGGCCGGTCCAATGCCTGTGAGATGATATAGGCCAAAGTAGTTTTACCCACACCCGGAGGTCCCCAAAAAATCATGGAGGGAAGCTGACTGCTTTCAATCGCCTTGCGTAACACGGCACCTTCTCCAACTAAATGCTGTTGACCAACATATTCATCGAGATTTTGAGGGCGCATACGTTCAGCTAAAGGAGGCAGGTTTTGCATAATGGTAAATATATAAAAATTGAGTATTTTGTTGGTCGATAATTTACTAACCAAATATGGAAAGCATAAATCCTTATAGCTAAAACAAAAGGACGAATGCTTTAGTTCTAATTTATTATTATGGACATTAAAAACTTAGATCATCTTGTATTAACGGTTGCCAATTTAGAAAGCACCTGCAGGTTTTACAGCCTTGCCCTGGGAATGGAAATTATTGAATTTGGCGAAAACCGAAAGGCTTTAAAATTTGGAAATCAGAAAATTAACCTGCACCAATATGGATGCGAGATTGATCCAAAAGCTTTCAAACCCATGCCCGGAACAGCCGATCTATGTTTCATTACCGATTTCCCACTGAATGAAGTCATACAGGAGCTAAAAGAGAAATGCATCGAAATTGAAGAAGGACCTGTAGAGCGTAGTGGTGCAAATGGTAAAATTAGCTCGATTTATCTCCGCGATCCGGATATGAATTTAATTGAGGTGAGTAATTATTTGTAAACGCCCGCAAAGATTTTTGCCACGGAAGCACGGATTGAGTTACTGATTTATGCCATAAATTAAAACTCAGGATGACAATGCTTTTTTATTATAAGTAAAGCAGGGCTTAGTGCGCTTCGGTTCCTTTAGCCCCGCCATTCGCTACAATCTTTTTGTGCCTGTTTTCCTGAGTTTATCGAAGGAGCAACAAAAAGGATTTTCGCTACTGTCGGGTTTATTTCACTTGGAGCAGCAGCATTTTGCCACGGAAACACGGAGTGACATGGAAGATGGTGTAATGCAAAATTATATCGTCCTCGTTTGCAACGAGGACGGAGGAGAAAAGCGATTTTATCGCCATTTTTTTTCTTATCCGCATTACAAATGCAGATCTCGATAATCCTCGTTACAAACGAGGACTATTTAAGGGGACTATTCATGGTTATTCCACTTGGAGCAGCAGCACTTTGCCACGGAAACACGGATTGACACGGAAAATGGCGTAATACAAAATTATATCGTCCTCGTTTGCAACGAGGACGGAGGGGAAAGGCGATTTTATCGGCATTTTTTTTTCTTATCTGCATTATAAATGCAGATCTCGATAGTCCTCCCTACAAACGAGGACTATTTCATGGTTACTTCACTTATAGCAGCAGCATTTTGCCACGGAAACACCGATTAACACGGAAGATGGTGTAATACAAAATCATATCATTCTCGTTTGCAACGAGGACGGAGGGGAAAGGCGATTTTATCGGCATTTTTTTTTCTTATCTGCATTACAAATGCAGATCTCGATAATCCTCGCTACAAACGAGGACAATTTAAGGCAGATGGTACGAAAAGTCTAATCCTCAATTTTAGAGTGGTGTTTGGTATCTTTCATGGTGGTATATAAAATCAGCGAGATTAAAATACATCCGGTTACATACCAGTAGAAATAATTTTCGTGACCGATATTCTTAAACCACAACGCAAAATATTCTGCCGTTCCACCGAAAATGGCAACAGTTAAAGCATAGGGTAAACCCACACCCAAAGCCCTGATTTCGGCGGGGAACAGTTCTGCCTTTACTACCGCATTAATGCTTGTGTAACCGCTCACAATAATCAAGGCGCCAATCATCAGCAAAAATATGATCGTCGTATTGCTTTCTCCAGCTAAGCCGGTTAAAATTGGATAGGTACACAAAGTACCCAGCACACCAAAGCCGATTAATAAAGGTTTACGCCCGATTTTATCAGATAACAGGCCAAACAAAGGCTGCAGAACGGCAAAAACCAATAACGAGATGAAGGATAAAGTTGTGGAGGTTTCTTTAGTCAAGTGTACCGTATTGACCAGAAATTTCTGCATATAGGTGCTGAACGTATAAAAGGCAATTGTTCCACCCAAGGTTAAGCCGACTACGGTAAAAACTTCCTTTGGATATTTCATCAGTACCGCAATGCCACCTTTTTTGTCTGCCGATTTTTTGCTTTTAAAAGCCGAGGTTTCGTCGATATGCCTGCGCAGGTACAAAGCGATGAAAGAAAGTATGGCGCCGATAAAAAATGGGATCCGCCAGCCCCACTCATGTAATTCAGCAGGTGTAAGCAACCAGTTTTGTAAGATTAATTGAATGCCCAGCGCCAATAGCTGTCCGCCGATTAAGGTTACATATTGAAAGCTTGAATAAAATCCACGGTGTTTTTTGGTGGCCATTTCGCTGAGGTAAGTGGCAGAAGTTCCATATTCGCCGCCAGTACTCAGGCCCTGGATTAGCCTTGCAAAGATTAGTAATGAGGGAGCTGCTATACCGATCTGTTTATAACCTGGCGTTAATCCGATAATTAAGGAACCTATCGCCATGATAAGTACAGAAAGTGTCATCGAACGTTTCCGCCCTAGTTTATCGGCAATGCTGCCAAACAGCCAGCCACCAATAGGGCGCATTAAAAAGCCTACAGCAAAAATACCTGCAGTATCTAATAGCTGTGCAGTGGGATTACTATTTGGGAAAAAAGCAGGAGAAAAATAAAGCGCAAAAGCAGAATAAGTGTACCAATCGTACCACTCCACAAGATTACCAACCGAACCGCCAAATATAGATTTTAACCGATATTCTACATCCTTAATTTCGTTTTGATGTATTGTTTTTTCCATAGTAGAGAATGAGTGATGGAGTGGATTTTGAATGATAGAATGAAACTTAACGTTAACACCTTTGTTAATCAAAAATATAATAATTTTATAAAGAAAGCGCAGCGTTATTCTGATGGCATTCGCTCCTGCTCTCATTCAGCACTCAATCAGTAATAAAATGAAAGATAACTTTTCTACCCAATCTGCCGACTACGCTATCTACAGACCGACTTATCCGCAGGAATTGTACGATTATCTGTTTTCACTGATAAAAAACAAAGAAACAGCATGGGATTGCGCTACAGGGAACGGGCAGGTTGCACGCGTGTTGGCCCAGCATTTTAATGCAGTTTACGCGACAGACATCAGCGAGAACCAACTAAAAAATGCCTTACAGTTACCAAATATCACCTACAAAGTTGAACCCGCAGAACAAAGCTCGGTTGGCAATGATAGTTTTGATTTAATTACGGTAGCACAGGCTATCCATTGGTTTAACTTCGAAGCATTTTATGCCGAGGTAAAAAGAACACTGAAACCAGATGGACTTTTCGCAGTGATTGGTTATGGCATCATGTTTATCGATAAAAAGGTAGATAAGGCTGTACATAAACTTTACGAAGATATTCTGGGCCAATATTGGGACAGTGAACGCCGTTACATTGAAGAAGGTTATAAAACCATTCCTTTCCCCTTCGAAGAAATTACTGCGCCTCATTTTCAGATTAAAAGCACCTGGAATTTTAACCAGTTGATTGGCTATTTAAATACCTGGTCTTCTTTGCAGCATTATAAAAAGGCAAATGAGCGCAATCCGCTTGAGTACATGTTTACCGAACTAAAAGAAGCCTGGGGTGATGACGCAGAGAAAAATGTTCATTTTCCGGTTTTATTGCGGATTGGACGGTAGGTTTAAGCCAAATAGATCCTGAAACAAGTTCAGGATGACGACCGCATCTCCCACCTCTATGCCCTCTGTGAAAACCCGGTGATCTCTGTGGTTAATTGAACTTTATTTCAACAATTCCAGAATACCTAAAACAGTCAGTTTTTTCTGCTCACCGCTTTGCATATCTTTTAATGTAAGTTCGCCGCTGGCAATTTCATCGCCACCGATTAAGATAACATAAGGGATATTCTTGGCATCAGCATAAGCCATTTGTTTCTTGAGCTTGGCTGAACTTGGATACAGTTCGGCTGAAATACCTGCATTTCTAAACTGTTGAACAATGGGCAAGGCATATTTTTCAGCTACTGCATCGAAATTGCTGATCAACACTTTTGTGCCAACTTCTGCAGAGGCTGGGAAAAGGTTTAATTCTTCCAGTACATCGTAAATGCGGTCGGCACCGAAAGAAACACCCACACCAGTTAAATCCTTCAAGCCAAACATACCGGTCAAATCATCGTAACGACCACCCCCACCAATGCTGCCCATGGCTACTTCGTTGGTTTTAACTTCGAAAATGCAGCCGGTATAATAATTTAGTCCACGCGCTAAAGTAATGTCTAACTCTAATTTAGCCGTTAACGGCAAACCATAAGCAATCAGGCTTTCTACATATTCAAAAACCTGTTCTATTTCGGCAATGCCTTTTAAACCTGTTGCTGACTGCGCTAAAACTGCTTTCAGGCTGCTCAGTTTTTCCTCATTGGTGCCTTCCAGTAAAATTACCGGGCGAAGTTTTTCTAAATCAGCTTCTGTAAAACCACGTTCTAACAATTCTTTACTTACACCATCTAAACCGATTTTATCCAGTTTATCGATGGCTACGGTCATATCGATAATTAAATCAGGTTTACCAATAATTTCGGCAATACCTGACAGGATTTTCCGGTTGTTGATTTTTATACTGAAATCTTTCAGGCCCAGTTTGCTTAAGGCCTCATTGTAGATTAAAATAAATTCGGCCTCGTTCAATAGACTTTCCGAACCTACCACATCCACATCACACTGGTAAAACTCACGGTATCTGCCTTTTTGTGGACGATCTGCACGCCAAACCGGCTGCACCTGAAAACGTTTAAAAGGCAAGGTGATTTCGTGCTGGTGCATGACCACATAACGTGCAAAAGGTACCGTTAAATCGTAACGCAGGGCTTTTTCAGAGATTAAAGGGATTAGTTTATTGCTATTGTCCTCATCGGCAAAATCGAAGGATTTCTTTTTAGGATCTTTAAGAAACTCGCCGCTATTTAATATTTTAAAAATCAGTTTATCACCTTCATCGCCATACTTTCCTGTCAAAGTAGAAAGGTTTTCGAAACTTGGGGTCTGGATTTCGGCATAACCATATTTTCTGAAAACCGTTTTAATGGTATCGTAAATAAAGTTGCGTTTTACCATTTCAACAGGAGAAAAATCGCGGGTACCTTTTGCTAATGAGGGTTTAATAACTGACATAACCGCAAAAGTACAAAAATGTAATGTTTAAAAATAAAATTTCGTCATTACGAGAAGGAACGACAGCCTGCCCCGACTTTTCGGGGAAGCAATCTTAAGCACTAATCCGTTGTTGTAAGATTTCCTCAAAATATGGAACAGGCTGTGGGCTGAAAAAGCCGCCTCGAAATGACGATCAAAGAAAAAACTACTTTCCCAACATCTCTTTTACCAGTTCTCTATTAGGTTTACTTACCGGGATTTTATCGCCACTATCCATTAACAAGGTTCCACCGTCTTCCTTCAACCAGCTTTTAACAAAACGCGGGTTAACCAGGTGGCTTTGGTGTGCCCGCACAAAACCATGAGGTTTGAGCAGGTCTGCATATTCTTTTAACGATTTTGAAATTAACAATTGGTCGCCATCACTAAAGAAAAAATTGGTATAGTTGTTATCTGCTTCACACCTGATAATTTCTTCAGTATTCACATATCTGATTTCGTTCTGTTGAGGCAAAGCAATTCTGGTATTTACTTTTGCGGTTTCTTTTTTATCGGCTTTTCCCTCAATTGTAGGGCTTTGATAGGTAAGCGGAGGGGCAAAATTTATAGCAACAGTATTCGGAGCCAGGTTTGATGACGTATTCCGGTTTCTTTTGATCAAAAAATAAATCAGCATAAAAATGCCGCCAAAAAATCCAAAAAAGATAAGGCCTGCTACCAAAAGCATGATTATTTCTGCACTCCCCATATTTAGAAAATCGGCATAAGCAAGCTGAATACCATAAGCAAGGATGAAAACCAATCCGAAGACTACCTTATTTCTCATTTTTGACAGGTTTAATACGTTTAATTAAGTATAAACATAAAAAAATAAAACCTATAAGAAAGGTCAAAGTAAAAAAGCCAACGACCAAAAGCATTATTATCTCTGCCGCACCAAGATTCAAAAATTCTGCGTGCGCCACCTGTAAGTCTAAGGAAATGATAAAGAAGAATAAAAATAATAACTGTTTCATGTTGATTGATTTAAATGTTTAGCGAAAGTACTTCCCTGTCATACATTTAAAAATCAACAATGAGAATCTGCTGGCTTATCCTGAGAATCGACCGCCAGGCTTTTAGAATTTTACAAGAACCGTCATCGTGCCGATTACTTTCCCAACATTTCTTTTACCATTTCCCTGTTCGGTTTACTTACCGGGATTTTATCACCATTATCCATTAACAAGGTTCCACCATCTTCCTTCAACCAGCTTTTAACAAAACGCGGGTTAACCAGGTGGCTTTGATGTGCCCGCACAAAACCGTGCGGCTTAAGCAGATCTGAATATTCTTTCAGCGGTTTCGAAATCAGGATTCTATCGCCATTAGCTAAAAAGAAAAAGGTATAGGTATTATCGGCTACACAGCGTACAATGTCATCAACTGAAACATAACGGATTTCGTGCTGCTGGGGCAAGGCAATTTTCGGAATACCTGGCTCATTCTTTTTAATCTGACTCAACAAAAAGTTGAGCTGCTCGCTATGTATTTTGCTTTTGGTCCTGATTTCGGCTTTTTCAACAGCGGCCTTTAGTTCATCAGGATCTACGGGTTTAAGCAGGTAATCCAGGGCCGCAAATTTTACGGCCTGAATTCCATAATTATCGTAGGCAGTTACAAAAACCACTTCAAAAGTTTTTGCTGTAAGCCGGTTTAATAAATCGAAACCAGTGGTTTTACCCATCTGGATATCCAGAAAAAGTAAATCGGGATGGTGTAAATTAACCTCACTAAAGGCATCATCAATCGTACTGGCAATGGCTACTACCTTAATATTCGGGCAATGTTTAGCCAATAAAATCTTTAGATTTTCTAAATTGGCCGTTTCATCATCTACTAAAATTGCCCGCATCTTATAACCAGTGGCTTAGTGTAATTTTAATTATCGTTCCGTCCTTATCTGCTTTCATATCCAGTAAAAAAGGCGTCTCCTTGTAAATAGAATTAAGTAAAGATATTCTGTTTTTGCTAAGCGCCAAACCCAAGCCTGTATATTCTTTGTTCACATCAAAGCCGATTCCGTTATCTTTGATGCTTAAAATCAGATCGGTTAACTGCGCCGTAAAACTGATTTCGACCTTACCCTCACTACCTTTCTCCGGTATTCCATGTTTCACCGCATTTTCTACAAAGGGTTGTAAAAGCATGGCTGGTATCTCTATATTTTCCACATCTAAATCAGCTGAAGCGGTGATCTGGTACTGGAAACCAAAGCGCAGCTGTTCCATCTGTAAATAATCATCCAATAGGGTTTTCTCTGACGTTAAGCTAATGAGATCTTTATGGTCTAAGACATTTCTGGTTAAGCGGGCAAATTTAACAAGGTAGCGGTTGGCATTGTCGGTTTCATTTTTATTCATTAGTGTTTGGATACCTGCTAAAGCATTGAATAAAAAATGAGGGTTTAGCTGCGAGCGTACAGATTCTAATTGGAGTTTGGCAATTTCTTTATCCCGGTATTGTAAAGCCAGTTTTTTAGCACCTTTCTTTTTGATGTAGGTTACAGCCGCACCAAAAATTGCCCCAAATACTGCGCATAATATGAGGCCGTAAATAATAAGCTCTTTTTCGGAAAAATATTTCTTTCTGGCATTATACACGTGAAAAGAATATCGGGTGGTACTTTTTTCAATAGATCTTGAACCAAAACTTTGAGAAAGTTTAGGGATAATGAGCACTTCATAATCTCCTGCCTTATTAAAATATTCTGCACCAATTAATAAGTAAGGTACCCTTGGGGTAATGTAGTCGTAAAGCCAATTATTTGAACGGAAGACGATTTTACCTGTAGATTTATCTTTCAGATACACATTATAAATAAAATCCAAATCCGTACTTTTGATCACGATCATTAGATTTTTTGTGGTCTCATCTACATTTAAGGCCGCAGCGTCTTCCTTACTTTTAAATTCTACGTATCCACCTTTTTTATCGCGGATATTTAGGTTAATCATTGAAATAGATGCGGGCTGAATTATTTTATTGTAAATAATTACCGTTGCTATTTCACTTCTATTCGTAATCTTATAAAGATTAATGGTTATTTTTTTATTCTCGACATTAACCTTTCCTAAATCTACATCAACTCTATTTCCGTATGATCTTTTTACATTTCTTATTTGTGGTACTGCATCGGAAACAATTTGATTACCATCATTCTCAACAATATTGTATCTGTAAAAGGATAAACTATCTTTATTTATATAACCAAAAAGATTAATCTCCTTTGTTCCTTCTAAATAAACCAGATTACTCAATGGTTGATTTTGAATCGCATTATGATAGTCGATAGTTTTGGTAAACTGATCTACGGTGAAAGACAAGCCAAATCCAAAACTACTACTGCTGCTAGCATAATAAAAATAGTTCTTTGCGTAGATAATGTTGTATTTATTTTTCTGAGCATTTGCTCCGAAAGCAAAAAGGAGCAAGTATATAGAAAGGAATATCTTTTTCATGTGTTTAATTTTTCATAAACATCTTGTAAAAAATCTGCTCAGGAAACATTAAAACAGAATACGGCATGAATAACCTTGTAAAAGAGGGATTTGAGACAGTATTTATATTCGGGAAGAATTAGGTTTCTCGAAGATATTGCACTTTACTACGATTGACTGATTCAAAAGAAAAATTGTCATTAATAGATTTCTCGGCTGCGCTGCACTCCGCTCGAAATGACGGTTAGCTGGAGACAATATCGCTTTATTACCCCCCGGCCTTTTTTACTTTATAGCCATCTTTCTGCAGGATGCCCATTACTTTATCGCGCACATCGCCCTGGATCATGATTTCTCCATCTTTAACCGAGCCCCCTACACCACATTTGGTTTTAAGCATTTTACCCAATACCTCTAAATCTTCCGAACGGCCTTTAAAACCTGTAATTAAGGTTACAGCTTTGCCTCCACGATTCTTTTTATCGAGCATTACCCTTAAATCCTGCTGGTTATTTGGTGAAGTAACCGTATCATCGGTTTCTTCTTCATATTCGAACTCCGGGTTGGTAGAATACATAATTCCGCCAAGATCGCTTAAACTATTTTTCTTTGGTTTCATGTTTTATAAAAGTTCATTGGTTCACTGGCCATTGGTTCATTGGGGTTAACCGGTTAATTGCCTCAATTGGTTAATCGATGCCAAACGCTCCACTCCAAACTTAACTAGGGCACAATCACTTTTAACGAGAGTGGGTTTACAACCGCCTCAATTTCTGTTCCCATTTGTAAGGGTTCACCGTCAACATGTACTGCGCCAGCTTTTTCCCTGGTAATTTTAATGTTTTTGCCTTTAATAATTTCAATCATATCTGAGGTTTCGGCCTTCCCCCTTAACATGACATAACCCAATAAGGGCAGTTTTATGATCGGAAAAGGTTTAATAATGCATACATCCAGCAAACCATCTTTCACTGAAGCATTAGGCGCAATATAAACGTCGTTTCCATATTGAGAAGAATTGGCAATGCTAATGGCGAAAGCTTTTCTGGTGTATGCAACACCATCAATATTTAACAAATAAGTTTGTGCTTTATAGTTAAAAACTTCTTTAAAGCCCAGCTTTACATAACCGGATAAGCCTCGTTTTTTATCTTTCGAAAAAACCGAACTTAAATGCGCATCGAATCCCATACCGGCCAGATTAAAAAAACATTTGTTATTAAACTCGGCAGTATCAATTTCATCCACCTTAAAAGCATTGATCAGGGAAAGTGCATACCTTAAATTTTTTGATATCCTTAAAAACCTGGCTAGTCCGTTTCCCGATCCGAGAGGTAAAATCCCCAAAATCTTTTTGTGTTTTAACACTTTGCTGGCCACTTCGTTAATGGTACCGTCGCCCCCCGCAGCAACAATTACATCAAAATTTTTAGTTGCGGCTTCGTCTGCCAATTCTCCGGCATGCCCCACATATTCGCTAAAAACAAAATTTGGATTAAACTTTTCCTTATCCAGGTATTGATCAATAAAATCAGGGATGCGTAACTTTCCTCTCCCACCAGAGATAGGGTTTATAATAAAGAGGATATTGATCTTTGTGTGCAAAGTGTAAGAATGAATGCACAAAATAATCTATAATTTTTGAAATAAAGAAAATATGCTAATTTTGCAGCAGTAAAAAAGTGGATTGATTTGCTATCCCGATACCACGGGACCGGATTGCAACCACTTAAAAAAATTGCTAATGCCTCCTTTCAATCATTTCAACACCTGTTTCCAAGGGGTTTGGCAATTATTAATTTGTTTATTTATCATTAATTTATTTAATAAATGTCGTATTTATTTACATCAGAATCTGTTTCTGAGGGTCACCCAGATAAAATCGCCGATCAAATTTCGGATGCATTAATTGATAACTTCTTAGCTTTCGATCCGGAATCAAAGGTTGCTTGTGAAACTTTGGTAACTACCGGTCAGGTTATTTTAGCGGGTGAGGTAAAATCTAAAACATATTTAGATGTACAACAAATTGCCCGCGATGTAATCAAGAAAATTGGTTACACCAAAAGCGAGTATATGTTTGAGGCTAACTCTTGCGGAATTTTATCGGCAATACACGAGCAATCTCAGGACATTAACCAGGGTGTAGATAGAAGCAACAAAGAAGAACAAGGTGCAGGCGATCAGGGGATGATGTTTGGTTACGCGACCAACGAAACGGAAGACTACATGCCTTTAGCATTAAACCTTTCTCATAAATTATTACAGGAACTGGCTGTTTTACGTCGCGAAAATAATGAAATTACTTATTTACGCCCGGATGCGAAAAGCCAGGTTACTTTAGAGTACGACGATAACAACAAACCAGTTCGTATCGATGCGATTGTAATTTCTACACAGCATGATGATTTTGATGAAGAAGCAGCCATGTTGGCAAAAATCAAAACTGATTTAGTGAATATCCTGATTCCAAGAATTATCAAAGCCAATCCTGCTTATGCACATTTGTTTAATGATAAAATTGAATACCACATTAACCCAACCGGTAAATTTGTAATCGGTGGTCCGCATGGCGATACGGGTTTAACCGGAAGAAAAATCATTGTTGATACTTACGGTGGTAAAGGTGCACATGGTGGTGGTGCTTTCTCTGGTAAAGATCCAAGTAAAGTAGATAGAAGTGCGGCTTATGCTACACGCCATATCGCTAAAAACTTAGTGGCTGCTGGTGTGGCCGATGAAATTTTGGTTCAGGTATCGTATGCTATCGGTGTTGCAAAACCAATGGGTATTTACATCAATACTTACGGCACGGGTAAAGTGGGTAAAACAGATGGCGAGATTGCTAAAATTGTAGAATCGATTTTCGATATGCGTCCTTACTTTATTGAGCAACGTTTAAAATTAAGAAACCCAATTTATAGCGAAACTGCTGCTTACGGACACATGGGCCGTACACCAGAAACCGTTACCAAAACTTTCAGAACACCAAACGGTGAAGAAAAAACAGTGACGGTTGATTTGTTTACCTGGGAGAAATTAGATTACGTAGATCAGGTTAAAGCTGCGTTCGGCATTTAATTCTTCGAATAAATTTATATAAAAAGGCGTTTTGCAGATCTGCAGAACGCCTTTTTTGTTGCGCTAAATTTATGCGGAGAGATTCCACATTTGGTGGCTTAGCAAACCGCAGAAAAATAATTGATCACTTTTTTGAAAAGCAGGTTTCTGAGTACATCGGTTTCGAAAGTCCCGCTATACGCTATACTTCGTGCCGCTGCTATCGGGTTTAGTTAACCTGGGCCAGTGGTTCTTAGGCGAGGTATATTCTTAAAATAAATATTTTGGAGCCTTGCAGAATGCCGTTAATAGTAACAAATGCCTAACCTACCTAAACCTGATTGAAATGAAAAGCCCGTAAGCCCGATCTTTCATCGGGAGCGGACTTGTAATGAAAAGCAGGGCGAACATTAAAAAAAGCTACTGCAATTGCTTTACAAAAAACAAAGCGAATATTTACTCAACTATTTTTCCTGGTTAGACTAACAACAGAAACCTTTACAGCAAAAAACTTTCTTTTGTGTGAAAGACCCTGAAATAAATTCAGGGTGACGCAAAGGGAGGTAAGCCTAACTTACGAAGTTTTCCCTACACTTGCCCCCTAAACTTCGTGAGTTTAGGCCAAATGGTATTTCAGTTCCTGATGGCTACCCTGCTCTACCACTACTCCTTTATCCAATACAATAATTTTATCCGCATTATTCAGTGTGCTCGATCGGTGTGTAATTACAATTACCGTTTTCTGTTCAGCCTTTAAAAATTCGATCATCCGTTGCACATGTTGCTCAGAAACCGAATCGAGCGATGAAGTGGCTTCGTCTAAAATCAGAATTTCCGGATCGCGGTATAAAGCCCTTGCAATGGCAATGCGTTGCCTTTGTCCGCCGGATAACGACGTTCCGTTTTCACCCAAATAGGTTTGAAAGCCTTTGGGCAAAGCCTCAATAAAACCAATTAAACCAAGTTTAGTGGCAATATCAATAATCCTTTGCATATCGGGTTCTTCTTCGCCAATGGCAATATTATCAATTACATTACCGGCAAATAAATCGATCTGTTGCGGCACTACCGATACCATTCTGCGGAGCGATGAATTGGTAATGTATTTCAGATCATATTTACCAATACGCACATTGCCCGCCTGTATAGGATAAATATTCTGCAGGATAGACATTAAAGTCGATTTTCCCGAACCACTTTCGCCCACAATGGCTGTAAATTTGCCCTGTGGAATGGTTAAATTCAGGTTTTCGAAAACAGGCAGCCTTGCCCCATAACGGAAGGAAACATTTTCGAAATGGATATCGCCAATTTTAGCGGCACTCAGTTCAATCTGGTTTTCATCACTTTCGCGTTCCAGATCCATAATTTCGAACAAACGGTCGGCCGCAATTACCGCATCCTGTACGGTTTTGTTCATCCCGATCAATGAAGAAACCGGTCCTGTAAAATAACCGATCAACGTATAAAACGATAGTAATTCTCCTGGCGTAATCGAATTGCTTAATACGTAACCTGCGCCTACCCAAAGCAATACGATGGTAATCATGCGCGAAATAAACTCGGTAGAAGTACCCGATACAACGGCATTGATATTCGATTTAAAACCTGCCTGGAGCAACTTGATAAAACGGGTTTCAGTTTTGTCGTTAGCATGATCTTCCAGCCCGAAACGTTTAATCGTACCTACTGCATTTAAACTTTCTACCAATTGCGATTCGAGCTCGGCAGCATCTTCCATTAACCTGCGCTGCGTACGTTTGTTAAATTTATCGGTAATAAAATAAATAACCAGGTACAACGGGATAACGGTAAGCGTGATGAGTGCCAGTTTCCAGTAGTAGGTAAACATCATGATGAACGAGAAGAAAACAATAAAAATGTTGACCACAAAATTTACGCATACATCATTTAAAAACGCTCTGATTTTGACGGCGTCGTTAATTCTCGAAATAATTTCGCCCACCCGCATGGTATCAAAAAACTGCTGAGGTAAACGGAGCAGGTGTTTGTAGTAGCCTAAAATAAGCTGCGAATCGATTAACTGGCCGGTTTTTAAGGTAAAAATTGTTTTTGCCGAGCCAATAAACAACTGCACCATCAGAATAACCATCATGGCAATACTCATGAGGTTGAGCAGATTATGGTTACCATCTACCAGCACAAAATCGACTAATTTCTGAACAAAAATAGAGGTGGATAAACCCAGCACAGTATAAACAATAGCACCAAATAAAACTTGCGTCAGAATGCCTTTGTGCGGTTTAATCAAACTCCAAAATCTTCCTTGGATTGATTTTTTTTCATTGCCAATCTGAAAATCTTCTGATGGCAACAATAAAACTAAAGCACCAGTCCACTCCTTTTTGAATTCATCGTGCGTTTTACGGTGCACTTTCCCATCTATAGGGTCCATCACCTCTATAAACTTACTGTTTACTTTGTAAATCACTACATAATGCTGCAGGATATCATTTACAATGATATGTGCGATAGCGGGCGTAGGTATTTTAAATAAACTATCAAAAGGTGCTTTTACACCTTTCGCCTCAAATCCTAGTTTTTGGGCCGCTTCTACAAGTCCTAAAACGGTTGTACCTTTTTTATCGGTCCCGGCAAGCTGCCTGATCCGGGCAACAGCCAAATCCAGTTTATAATGAGCCGCGATTGAAGCCAGACAAGCCGCACCACAATCTGTTATATCTCGTTGCTTAACCTTTGTACTCATGGCCTTTATGTTTTTTGGATTAAGTTTGGATTAACCCAATCATCTACCTTATCGTAAAGTAATTGATATAAACTGCGGTCGGTTACTTTAAAACGGGCCGTAAAATTCATTCCTTTTTTAAGGTATCCTTTGTAACCGTTTTTTAGCATCAGAAAATTTTTATCCATTAAACACTTTACTTTAAATGCCGGCTGGTTACCATTTAAAATAACAATATCATCCGAAATATCGATCACTTTACCAACGGCCAAACCCCACTGGTTATAATTATAGGCATTGATCTGAAAATGCACTTCCTGCCCTTTTCTAATCAGGCCAATATCTGAGGGATTAATGTAGCAATAAGCGGCTAATCCCGCATCAGGAGAAACTTCACCTATTTTTTGATTGGCAAATACGTATGCGCCATTCTGCAAACCAATTAAGCTCTGCACAGAACCATCAATCGGGGCACGCAATACATATTGTTTCTTCTGTTCGTTAAGTTCTGCCTGCTGGCCGGAAAGCTGACGCAATTCGTTGCGGTAACCATTGGCTTCGGTTTGCCACTGGGTTTTATATTTGGTACGCACCATTAAGTAAACCGATTCGGCCTGCTCGAGTTCGTATTTGTATTTTTCGTATTCTGATTGCGTTAACACTTTATTTTGATAAAGTTTACTGTAACGCGCAAAGGTGCTGGTGGCCTGTCTTTTAGCAATACCGGCATTTTTTAATTCTTGCACATACTGCTGCCAGGATGCGACATATTGCCCGGTTTGCAGGCTTGATGAACCGCCATTAAATGACAGCAGCGTACGAATATCCTGTAAAAATTGAGTGATCTGGTTTTTACTCGTTTCTACCAGTGCATCTTGCTGTTTGGGTAAACCGGCATCAATGGCCAGTAGCGTATCACCTTGTTTAAGTCTTTTATTATCCGAAAGTCTGTACTGTATTAACCGGCCATTAACCGGCACAATAAGTTCGGTTTTTTCGATGGTTGATTGTAAAATGCCTGTACCATTTATACTAATGGGTATTTTAATAAAGGGAAGGGCAATCAAAACAATTAAAATGGCTGCCACGGCAACAATATAAATTAACTGGCTTGATTTACTAATTCTGGAACGGTAAACGAGAGCGGTATTTGAAATTCTTTCAGTAGAGTAGCTGGTTATCGCCATAGTGTTGAAATCGTAAAGCATCCGCTATCCCGGAACCGGGACAGCGGATACAATAAATTGCTTATAGACTCCAAACAAGTTTCAAAACATTGGTTACTGTTTTGTTTAAAAATGCTGAAGTGTCTGCGCCAACTGCATTTAAAGTTCCTGAAAGAGAAGCTAAAAGTTCGTTTAATGTATTGTTAACAATACCACCACCTTCAACTTGTGACATTTCAGTTGTGTTCATTTCTTTAACACCAAGATTTTTTAATTCTAAACTTTTCATACTAGATTTTTTTGAGTTTTAAGATCCCTACTCTTTTGAAGGCTTTTCGGGATGCGCCTGATGCTTGGCCAAACACTTCAACGAATGTAATAATATTAGCTATACAGATGTAGTATTAAACACCTAACACAAACCTAACATTTCTATAATACAGTTTTAAAAAATGGCCTCAGCACATTAAAAACGCAATATTTATAGATAAATCACCGTGGCATTTATCATATTCAATTTATTCATTAACCTTAAACCGTTTTATATTCTTTTTATTCGCTGCATGAAGGGCTGGGATCTTAAAAAAACCAATGGTCTAGATGCCGTTCATTTCCATAAACGTAGCCTCTTTTTCTGCAATATGATCATCATCAATGGCATACGATTTAATATTAGCAATTTTCATTTCATCAATTACATCTACAAAATTCTGAAACCTGGCCGTTTTACTAGGTTTTATAATGACGATCATATATTTAGCCGGGTTATGCTGATGGGTTTCAGCAACCAGCTTCTCATTTGCGATGATCTCTTTTTGAATGTTGGCTACCGCAGTAACCTTCATATTTGCCTTTTCTATTGTGCCCATGTAGCAAACAGCCTTGTTGTTTTTGCCGAGCAGGATGGTCATGGTGCGCGATTCGGGATACGGTTCAATATGTGCGCCGTCGTCTTTAATGGGTTTGGCGATATCTGCCGCGTTTAAAGAGCCCAATGAAGTGGTGAGCATAAAAAAGGTAGTTAATAAAAACATCAGATCGACCATTGCGGTAAGGTCTACCCTTGGTGTTGGTTTTTTGGTTCTTCCTTTTACGGCCTTGCCGTTTTGAGATTCGTTTAGAGTTGCCATAATAATTTAGGTTTTTTAATGATGATGACAAGCCCGATCAGATTGCATAAAAAAAGCGGTTAAAAATTTAACCGCTTTTTTATAGTTCTGATGTCACACTGAGCTTGTCGAAGTGCATTTTTTTCATTATTTAAAACAAAGAGTCTTCGACAGGCTCAGACTGACAGGTTTAGTATTTAAATATCGCTAATAAGTACTTTATTTCACCGCTTCAATTACACCGCAACCTACCCGTGGCCCTGAGTTACCGGTTGGTTGTGTGGTATAATCGTCAGTACCGCCATGTACAATAATGCCACGGCCAATAATATTTTTGATATCTCCATCCTTCACACTCCATCTATCGGTAGTTACCGAAAGCGTAGCGTGGCCTTTATTATCTAACATGATGTTCCCAATATCTCCGCTATGATAGGCGGCAGATCCCCATTTGCCATGGGCTTCTTTGGTAGGATTCCAATGCCCGTGTGTATTTTCGCCCATATTGCCGCAATCGCCATGTTCGTGAAAGTGAACGGCAACATTACTATCTGCACGTGCGGCAAAATTCATCTCGATATCCATCTTAATTTTTCCATCACTCAATTCGTAAAACTTTGCTGTTCCAATGGTTTTTGTGTTATCAGCAGTTTCAGTTAAGGTGGCCCGGGCAATTTCTTTGTCGGTTTTAGCACAAGCACTAATCAGTGCTACGCCTGCTATAGCTAAGCTTAAAAGGTAGTTTTTCATTTTATAAAAATTTAGTTTGTATAAGAAACAGATTGACAATCATTTAGTTTGCTTAAAAAGAAGGATGGCCAAAACCATTTCGAATGCCACTTGTTTAATAAATAAGTAAAATCGTATAACTATGGAACAGCCAATTGCAATGAACACTTTGAGTCAAATTTTGGAGAAATTGAGGCTGAAAGGAAAAGATAACGAACTAAAAATATCCGACCACGGTAAAATGCAGAGTAAATCACTCGGCAAAATTTATAAACCCGAAGATTTAACCATTGTTAAAACTTATCGCTTCGAAGGAGATTCAGATCCGGCCGATAATTCTGTGTTATATCTTGTAGAAGACCAGGATAAAAATATCGGGTACATATTAGACGCTTATGGCATATATTCTGATAATGAAGGCCCGGCATTTGATGATTTCTTAAAGAAAATTCCTACCGAAAACAGAGACGAACAGGAACTGTTTTGTTAATAACCTAAAATCTGATTGAAAAGGGAGAATTAGCGTAATCTGATTCTCCCTTTTTTTATTTTAAAAGATTAGCAGGCTATAATTCCGTAATTTTGCGCCTCATTTACGAGCACCAAATGAAAAGCAAAATCAATATTCCACCCATACCAGCTGTTTTACTCTCTATTATTAGTGTACAGTGTGGGGCGGCAATTGCCAAAGGGCTTTTCCCTCAAATTGGTGCTGCTGCTACAGCTTCGTTACGAATTGGTTTATCTGCAGTGATCTTATTAATTGCCTTTAGGCCAAACCTGTTTAAACTAAATGCCAAGCAATGGAAATATGTTGTATTGTATGGGGTTTGTTTAGGGGTAATGAATATGGTGTTTTACATGGCTATTGCAAGAATTCCGATCGGCTTAGGCGTAACATTAGAATTTGTTGGCCCTTTAGGGCTGGCCATTTTTGGCTCTAAAAAACCGGTAGATTTTCTTTGGGTAATATTGGCCGCAGCCGGCATTGCGCTAATTGCCCCATGGAAGAGTACAGGATTAAACGTTGCGGGTGTGTTACTGGCACTTTTAGCTGGCATTTTTTGGGCAGCCTATATCATATTGGGCGGCAGGATCTCAAAAATAATGAAGGGAGGCGATGCTGTGGCCATTGGAATGTTATTCGCTACCCTGGTCATCTTGCCATTTGGCATTTTTGGTGGTGGTTTAAGCGTTTTAAATCCGCAGTTATTAGGTTTAGGAGCAGCGCTTGCGCTACTATCAAGCGCTATCCCGTTTACCCTCGAAATGAGAGCCCTTAAGCAGCTTCCTGCCCGGACTTTCAGTATTTTAATGAGCCTCGAACCTGCCATGGCTTCATTAGCTGCACTCGTTTTTTTACAAGAATACCTCACTTTAAAAGAGTGTTTTGCAGTAGCTTTTGTTGTCATTGCTTCTGCAGGTTCTTCGTTAACAGCCAGGCGTGCAAAACTATAATTAAGCCAGTTTGGCTGTTTTATAAATTACAATATCAGCTGTCAACTGATCAGCTTGTGCCACAAAGGCTAAAATATAAGGCTGCTCATTGTGCAGATCTAAACTGGCCTGATCTTTCCATTCCTCCTGAAAAATAAAAGTACCATCACCTGCAGCTTCGTGCAGATCATACTGAATGCAGGCTTCTTCTTTACGCGAATTGGCTACCATATCCAATAACACAGCCCTTAGTGCGGCTATGGTTTCTTTTTTACTCTTAACTATTGCTGTTAGATAAATGCTCATATACTGCTGTATTTAAAAAATTTTGGGTCAAATGTTCCTGGTGCAATGTAAGTGCACTCCTCATATCGGCGTTCTTTTCTACATCATGAAAATGGATACCATCTATCCTTTCCATTCCGGTAAAAGCGTTCATTCTGTGGAAACCAAACAATACGCCATCATCTACACTGGTTTCCATAAAAAACTCTTCAGGTAAGGTAAATGCTTCTTTTGGCGCGTTCCACGATGAGGTGACCATATACTTACGGCCATGTAACATTCCGCCAGTACCATAGTTCCTTGTCGGGTTATCTGCTTTACGGCCATCACTGATATAGATTCCTTTTTTATGTCCTTCGGTAAACACCACATCAATGTATTTTTTAAATTCATGCGGCAACTGAAACCACCAGATGGGCGTGTGATAAATTACAACATCTGCCCATACATATTTTTCTACTTCTGCTTGCGGATCATAATCGTGATTGATATTGGTTGTTTTGACTTCAAAACCAGGTGATGAGGAAAAGAAATCGGCTGTTGCATCCGCTATTGTTTCGTTAAATCTTCCTCCGGAGTGACCAAACTTTTGTCCTCCGTTAATGATGAATATTTTTGTCATTTCGTTTTTCTATTTTGATAAGACAAAATTACCGCTGCTAAACCTATTATTAAAACAAGTTAATTCATAGCTTTGTATCAGAATTATAATACTAAAACAATGGTTAATTTAGAATGGTATCGAAGTTTTAAGGCGATTTATAAAACCGGGACCTTAACCGGTGCAGCAGAAAATCTGTTTATTTCGCAGCCTGGGGTAAGTTTACATTTAAGTTCTTTAGAAAGTTACGTCGGCTACAAACTCTTCGAGCGTACGGGCAGGAAAATGATTCCTACCGAAAAAGGGAAAGTGTTATACAATTTTATTGTAGAGCCGCTTGGAAAACTGGAAGATGCCGAAAAACATTTTCAAAAAAGCACGGAGAAACACACCCCAACCATAAGCGTGGGTATGTGTTTTGAGACTTTTCAGATTACGCTCGAACAATATATTTCTATACTTCCTTTTAATGTAATTATCCGTTTTGGCGAATACCCTGAAATGCTCGATCAATTGGATAAAGGTATTTTAGACCTCATTATTACCCCACAAAAAGGCAATTCGCCTAATGTAGAGCATGAGGCTTTTTCTTCCGAAACCATCGTGTTGGTGGGCGGAATAGAAACGGATGGGCAAACTTTTGATTCGTTGGTTAAAAAGAAAGATTTAGCCGGCATGGAAGACTGGTTAAAACAGCAAAAATGGTATGGAACTGCCGGCGATATGGAGCATCTTTTACGTTTCTGGCAGCTTAACTTTGGCAAACATGCCGATTTCCGCCCCAATTATATCGTGCCTAACCTCAATTCGATTGTACGCTGCTTATCTGGCGGAAAAGGCCTGGCTATTATCCCCGATTTTCTTTGCAAAAAAGAAGTTGAAGAAGGAAAGGTAAAGGTAATTTGGGAAGGCACGTCAAAACTCACCAACACTTTATACTTTGGTTGTAGAAAAAATACCCAATATGCATCAGAAATTCATATAATTAAAAACCTTTTTAAGGAGGTTATGGTTAGTATATAGTTTATATCAAAAATGATCATGTTTAAATACATGATTTAAATTTACCTTGAAAATTAGTTAAAATATTTATTTTAGAATCATTCCTTAAAACGCAACATGAGTCAATCAAGCCCCTTCTTAAGCCATGAGCAATTATTGGAAGTTTTTAATTTAACACATACGGCCACCGCTGTACATATTGGCGAAACAGCTATAATTCAGACGGCAAACGATGCCATGCTGAGAATCTGGGGAAAAGACAGAAGCGTGATCGGAAAATCACTCGAAGATGCCTTGCCTGAATTAAAAGGTCAGCCTTTTATCGATATGTTCCGCAAAGTATGGCTGGAAGGGCTTGTCATTTCAGGCAAGGATACGGCTGCTGATATCATCATTGATGGTAAATTACAAACTTTCTATTTTGATTTTGAGTATAGGGCCATCAAGGATGATCAGGGAAAAACAATCTGTATTTTACATACCGCAATCGATGTAAGTGAAAGGGTACTGCGGCGCGAAGCTGTAGAACGGGCGCTTGAAAAAGAAGAAGCGCTACAACGTGAACAAACTTTAAACGAAGAATTGGCAGCAACAGTAGAAGAACTGGCCTCAACCAATGAGGAGCTTGTTGCCACAAATGAAGAACTACACGAAACACAAGAAACACTGCACGTTTTAAACAACGAGCTGGAATTAAGGGTTGTGGAACGTTTTAATCAACTTTCGGAAAGCGAAAAACGATTCAAAACCATGGCCGAGGGAACTGACATTTTTATTGCTGTTGGGGATGAAAGTGGAAAAGCCATTTATTTTAATAAACCGTGGGTAAAACTTACTGGCCGGTCAATGAAAGACCTGCTCGACTTTGGCTGGGCAGATTTGATTCATCCTGAAGACCGGGATAGGTATGTCAATATTTACCTTTCGGCCCTTGCCGAAAAAAAACCTTTTGCCGGTGAGTTTAGGATACTGACCAAAAAAGGTGATTACCGGTGGTTGCTTGCCAGTGGCCCTCCACGTTTTCATGCCGATGGCTCGTTTGCCGGTTACATTAGTTCTTGTATTGACATTACGGAGCGGAAATTAATTGAAATAGAGCGATTGAACCTGAACAAACTGATCGAGGCAAGTTCAGAATTTATCGGCATTGCCGAGTTGGATATGTCAATCCAATACCTAAATCCCGCTGCACTAAAAAAACTAGGCTGGCCAAACATCTCGAACAGAACAATCCTGGACTGTGTTTTTCCTGAAGACCGATTGCTGGCGGAGCAAATTATACCCGGCATTTTGAAGAATAATACTTTCAGACAGGAAATTCGGTTCTGGAATGAAAAAACAGGAAAGCCCTTTTGGATTGAATGGAATGGCTTTGCCATTCGAAATGAAGAAACCGATGAAGTAATTGCCATTGCGACGGTAAGTCCTGATATTACAGAACGAAAACTTTATCAGGAAGAACTACAAGGTATCAACATGGAAATGGCAGCAGCAAACGAAGAGCTGGCCACTACAAATGAAGAGCTTGCTCAAACGCATGATGATCTTATTCAATATACCAACAGACTATCAGACAGTGAAGAAAAACTCAGACAAGCGATAGAAACCGGTAGAATGGGCACTTGGAGCATTAATCCGAAAACGCTCGAAGTTACCATGTCTGGCTTTGTTAAAGAGTTACTGGGACTGCCGCTGGATCAACCTGCAGAAATGGATATGATTATGAAGGCGGTGAATCCGGATTACCATGATATGCTTTTTTCGGCGCTTGATAATGCCATCAAAAACCATTTACCCAGCGATACGGAATATCCCATTAACAATTTAATCGATGGCGAGGAAAAATGGGTGAGGGCAACCGGACGTGTATTTTTAGATCAGCATGGAAATGCAACAGAATATTCTGGTCTTTTTATTGATATTACTGAACAAAAATTAGATGAGCTTCGAAAAAACGACTTCATCGGAATGGTCAGTCACGAGTTAAAAACACCACTCACCGCGATCAATGGTTTTGTACAGGTTTTACAGCGTAAAGCTAAAAAAGACGAAGATAATTATTCCGTTATCGCTTTAGATAAAGCGCATAATCAGATCAGAAAAATGACCACGATGATTAATGGGTTCTTAAATGTATCCCGTTTAGAGTCGGGAAAACTGCTGATCGAAAAAACAAACTTCAACCTGGATGAACTGCTGAAAGAAACCATCGAAGAAACTTATGTCTCACAATCGTCGCATCAAATTATATTAAACCCCACATGCGAGGTTAACATTAATGCCGACCGGAATAAAATCGGCAATGTCATTTCGAACCTGATTAGCAATGGCCTAAAATATTCAGACAATGGTACACGTATCGAGGTTACCTGCAAATTGTATGATACTGAAGTTGAAATTCAGATTAAAGATGAAGGAATAGGCATAAAACCTGACGATATTGATAAACTTTTCGAACGTTATTACCGCGTGCAGGGCAATCATACCATTTCGGGCTTTGGCATCGGGCTTTATTTAAGTGCCGAAATTATTGAAAGACATGGTGGACGGATTTGGGCGGAAAGTGAAGAAGGCAAAGGTTCTGTTTTTCATTTTACTTTGCCATTGAGTTAATTGTTTGCATTTTAACCGCAAAGTGCGCTAAGATTTGTAATGCATCGTCATTCCCGCGCAGGCGGGAATCTTCAAGCGCATTGCATGATGATTATCTTCGAGAATCGTGATTCCCAATCAAGGTAAAAAACTTAGTCAATCTCTAATCCATCCAATACCCCATCATCAACCAAATTTGGCAACGTAATTTTTAAAGTACCAGTCCGTTCCATTTCGCGTTCGATGGCAAAACGGGCTTCTTTGTTACGCGCCCAGCTTCTTCTGGCAATTCCATTGTTTACATCATAAAAGAGCATATTTTGTAGTTTTTCAGCAGCTTGCTCAGTTCCATCCAATACCATTCCGAAACCACCGTTTATCACTTCTCCCCAGCCAACACCACCGCCATTATGGATCGAAACCCATGTGGCACCCCTAAAACTATCGCCAATTACATTGTGGATAGCCATATCGGCAGTAAATCTGCTTCCATCGTAAATATTGCTCGTTTCCCTGAAAGGAGAATCTGTTCCGCTTACATCATGATGGTCTCTGCCCAGAATAACCGGCGCCGATAATTCGCCTGTTTTGATGGCCTGATTGAAACGTAAAGCAATTTTTGCCCTTCCTTCTGCATCAGCATATAAAATCCGGGCCTTTGAGCCGACTACCAGTTTATTCGCTTTTGCCGCACTGATCCAGTTGATATTATCCTGCAATTGTTGTTGTATTTCTGCCGGGGCACTCAATTTAATCTCTTCCATTACTTCTTTAGCCATTTGATCGGTTAAATCGAGATCATTTTCGTTGCCTGAGGCACAAACCCACCTAAACGGGCCAAAACCGTAATCAAAACACAATGGACCCAAAATATCCTCTACGTAAGATGGGTATTTAAAATCTATCCCGTTAGGCGACATTACATCTGCACCTGCCCTACTGCATTCCAGTAAAAAAGCATTTCCATAATCGAAAAAATAAGTTCCCTTGCCGGTATGTTTATTAATGCTTGCGGCTTGCCTTTTTAACGAATCCTGAACATAAACTTTAAACTGTCCAGGTGCACCGGCCATCATTTCGTTTGCTTCAGCAAAACTTAAACCAACCGGGTAATAACCACCTGAATATGGATTATGTAGCGAAGTTTGATCAGAACCAATGGCCACTTCAATATTTTCCTGATCAAACCGCTCCCAAACATCAACTACATTGCCGATGTAAGCCAGCGATACGGTTTCTTTTTCTTTTTGGGCAACAATCACACGGTTAACCAGTTCATCTAAATTATCAATCAGCTCATCTACCCAACCCTGTTGGTGCCTTTTAGTTGCAGCTTTTGGATTTACCTCAGCACACACCGTAATACAACCCACAATATTGCCCGCCTTGGTTTGTGCGCCGCTCATGCCACCTAATCCTGCAGTAAGAAAAATTTTGCCTGCAGTATCCTTTCCATAAAAACCCTTTTTGCGAAAAGCATTCATTAAAGTGATGGCCGTGCCATGAACAATGCCCTGAGGCCCGATGTACATGTACGAACCCGCCGTCATCTGCCCGTATTGGGTTACACCTAAAGCGTTAAACTTTTCCAGGTCTTCAGGCGAAGAATAATTTGGCACCATCATGCCATTGCTTACCACTACCCGAGGCGCAGCGGTATTTGATGGAAATAATCCCTGCGGATGCCCGCTATAAATATTCAGCGTTTGCTGATCGGTCATCGTAGCAAGGTATTGCATGGTTAAAAGATACTGTGCCCAATTCTGGAATACACTTCCGTTTCCGCCATAAGTAATCAACTCTTCAGGGTGCTGTGCTATTGCCGGATCTAAATTATTCTGAATCATAAGCATAATTGCCGCAGCATGAACGGTAAGACATGGATATGCAGCAATGTCTCTTGCATAAATGGCATAATCGGGCATAAAACGGTACATATAAATGTGTCCGTAGTTTTCCAGTTCAGTTAAAAATTCCTGTGCAAGTTCCTGGTGCCACGCTTTTGGGAAATAACGCAAAGCATTTTTAATTGCCAGTTTTTTTTCCTCAGCTGTTAAAATATCCTTCCTTACGGGTGCGTGGCTTAATTCTGTATTTCTTGTTTTTTTTGCGGGTAATGTTGAAGGAATACCTGCCAATAGCTGTGCTTTAAAATCCATGTTTTGCAATTTTAAATTCTAAGTTAATGTTGATTCTGCCTCACCTGCAACGGCTACAATTTTACCTTGCTGTACCATTTGAATGGCATTTTCCATTCTGTCGTACATAATCTGATCTTCTTCAAAATGATCAATTTCAGTCCGAACAAAATCGTGTACGGCAGCTAATATTTTTCCAGGTTTTAACGGATGGTGATAATCAACAGCCTGGGCAGCACAGAACAGTTCAATACCTAAAATTTTCTCTACGTTTTCGATCACCTGCAGGGCTTTACGTCCGCTAATCGAACCCATGCTCACATGATCTTCCTGACCTAAAGAAGTTGGGATACTATCGGCACTGGCCGGGAAACAAAGTCCTTTATTTTCGCTGGCCAAAGCTGCCGAAGTATATTGTACAATCATAAATCCCGAATTTAATCCGGTTTCTTTCATCAGCAATTTCGGCACGCCGGGGGTATTTCCTTCCAGGGAAAGATAAATCCGTCTATCGCTGATATTACCGATTTCCGAAGCAGCTAAACAGGCATAGTCGAGCGGTAAAGCCAATGGCTGACCATGAAAATTACCCCCGCTAATGGTTAAATCATCATTAAATATGACTGGGTTATCGGTTACTGAATTCAGTTCAATTTCTAAAGCTTCCTTTAAATGTAACCATGCGGTTCTGGAAGCACCATGTACCTGCGGAATACACCTTAACGAATAAGGGTCCTGTACTTTGGCGCAATCGGCATGCGATTTCATAATTTCAGAACCTTGTAACAGCTTACGCACCTGCTCTGCAACCGCACTATTTGCCGGATAAGGCCTCAACTGATGAAGCTGTGCATGAAAGGGCTTTTCAGATCCTTGTAGACCCTCAATCATCATTGCCGCAATGATATCGGCAGAATCCAATACATTTTCTAACCTTTGCACCACTTTAACGGCGTGTGCGGCGATAAACTGTGTGCCGTTAATTAAGGCCAGGCCTTCTTTTGGCCCCAATTGCAGCGGACTCATCTGGTATTCTTGTAAAAGTTGAGCTGTAGCAATAATTTCGCCTTTGTAATGAAGCTTTCCTAAACCAATTAAAGGCAAAAAGAGATGAGATAAAGGGGCAAGATCGCCTGAAGCACCAACAGAACCTTGTTTGGGTACTACCGGTGTGGCACCGATTTCTAGAAACCAGATCATTCGATCGAGTGTTTCGATTTTAATACCAGAATATCCCTGCGCTAAAGCCTGCAGTTTTAAAACCAGCATCAGTTTTGATATTTCACTATCTATCGGCTCACCTACACCAACAGCATGGCTTTTCAGAATATTCTCTTGTAATTTACGGGTATCAACCGCCGAAATCATGGAGGTACATAATGGTCCGAAACCAGTATTGATGCCATAAACGGCTTTACCGGAAACCGCTATACGTTCAACCACCTGGCTACTTTCCAGCACTTTATCGCGGGTACTTTGACTCAATACACCTTTTATTTGACCATTACTGATGGCTAAAGCCAGTTTAGCGGTTAAATGATCTGTTCCGTAGTTAAAAATCTGTTGCTCGCTCATGTTAGAAAGGTTTTACACAAAAATAAGCCCTATATTTGATACCTATAAATACCAATTACATCATCATGTAATAACCATGAGTTATCAAATAGAGCTTAGGCATTTAAAATATTTTCAGGTTTTGGCCGAGGAACTGAAGTTTAGAAAAGCTGCAGACCGCCTTTTTATTTCTCAGCCCGGCCTAAGCCGGCAGATTAAACAGATGGAGGAAATTTTTAATGCACCATTGTTCGATCGCAACAAGAAAAAGGTGGAACTTACCGCGGCAGGCCTATACCTTAAAGATGAGGTAGATTTTCTGTTTAGCCATATTGAGAACATCAAAAAACAATTAAGCAATATTACCGAAGGAAAACAGGGCGAACTCCGCATTGGTTTTTTAGGTTCAGCAGCGCAAAAAATCGTACCCGAAGTTATTTTTAAACTCAATAAAGATTTTCCGGAAATCAGAACCAATCTGGATGAAATGCCCAATAAGCTACAGATCGAACTACTGGAAAAAGATATGCTTGATGTGGGTTTTGTGCGGATGCAACAGTTTAAACCGGGCATCTCTAAACGCATGATCCACCAGGACACCTTTTCATTGGTATTGCCTAAAAACCACCCCATGAAAAAGGCCAATTTTGAAGCGGTAAAAAAACTAGGCGAAGAACCTTTTATCTTTTTCTCGAGTGATGACAGTCCCTTCTATTACGACCTGATGATGAGTATTTGCGAGGATCATGGTTTTAAACCCAAAACCTATCACAAATCGGTTAACGCACTCACCATTTACAAACTGGTAGAAGAAGGTTTGGGCATCGCTATTGTGCCCACCGCCTTGCAATACGGTTATCAGGAAAACGTAAAGTTTGTAGAGCTTACACATATTCCGCAAAGAACTGAGCTCTACATGATCTGGAAAGAGTCTAACCGAAACCCCGCCCTAAAAAATGTAATTAAACTATTGTTGCAGGATAAGGTTTAGCTAACACCCATATTTTGGCAATAATAATGAAGGTCTCGACATCATACTCGGGGCCTAGTATAAAAAAAACACTAAATCCTTATTTTGTTTAATGGCCGTGTCGAATGCGAATCTAAAATCTTCTTTTTCACGTTCCAGGTATTCCTGATCAATATTTTCACGTTTCGGCCCAGATAGGAATCTGTAACTTTCATTTAACAATTCTGATGTAGAAATACTGTAGATCTCTGGGAAATCTTCTGGTGTTGGGATCGGGACAAATATTTTATACGTTTCTTTATGTAATGACCAATAATAAGCAGTGGAAAAATCACCACTCGGCGGTGAAATTAGTTCGCCATAGTATTCACAAATTTTTTCGTAGACATAGCCATACATAAAAGATAAATCAGGGAACCTAACCTCTCCATTAATAAAATCTCTCAGAATTTCCTGAGCATTTTTCCGGGAGTCGATTTCATCTTCGAAATCGTTGTCTAAGCTATTCAGTTCTTCAGAAAGCGCTCGTGAAAGTTTCTCAAAAGATGCCTGATTTTTACTGGCGTAGAGCTCTTTTATTTTTATGGCCTCACAGAGATAACATTGAACCGAATAACTCATAGTTTGTATTTTTATCTTAATTTGCCTTTTCTTTCGAAATCAGATATTGAAACACCTGATCTTTAGATAAATCCCATTCTGGTTTTTCAGTAGGAATTTCAGCGAGAGGAGTTTCTAAAAGCGGGTGCGACACTTTTGGCATAGCTAATCCGTTTTGTTCTCTCAATACCTGAATTAGTCTGATTTCATAGGGAATGAGATCTAATGATAATATTTCACTAAACTTATCTTTTAGATCTAAAGCACTATAGATGTGCATATCACAGATATCAAAAATTATAGTGGCTAACACTTCCAGATTTTCTGTGTTCCAATGATCTAGAAACTTTTTGTAGACATCTTCTTTGGGAAGCGTATCATAAAAATTCTGGTTGATGCTTTTGGTTGAGTATAGATCAAAAAGTGTGGCCACAAACAAATGATGAGTTTCATCATGCGTATAACTTTTTTTATCTTGATTAAATAAAAGCTGAAAATAATCTCTTGATAACTGAGCCAGTTTTTCCATTTTCCATATTGTAGCCAGGGCAATAATACAGCCAACCGATCTAGAGCTTACTTCTTTGTAATTGAAAAGCTTATGCAGTATATGATCTTGCCACAATAAATATCTGGTAATGTATTTCCAGCCATCCTTATCTCCATTTAGGATTAGGTGTTTGGGATAATCGCCAGCATGTACACCTAATCCCATGGTGAGATTTGATGCTAATCTATCAAACGCTTTATCCTTAACGTCTTCATCAATATACCTGATTATATCATCAAAAACTTTTTTTAAAGAGGCCTCCGTAAACGCTTCAGTTTTTAAATCTTTAATTTGTTTTTTAAATTTTTGAATTAGCTTTTCGTGTTCCATTACTATTTATATTTCTGTTTCCAGTTCTTCATTTTCTTCATTGTTGCTTTTCCATTTTTATCAACAGTATATCTTATCTCTCTACCTTCTATGCCATGGGTTTTTATATCCCGATCAATTTTCCTAGCGGCATCTATAACTTCCGGAGTTACGCTTTTGCCCCTAAGCTTTTGATCATACCTGATTTCGTCTAATATTTTTTGTATATACTTATCGTCTTTTTGCAGTACAGACATACGAGATGAATTAGCTTTCACCTCAAAAGCATGGACCTTTTTTGTAACAGGATGCTGCGCGATCACATCGATGCCATTTTTAGATCCATTCTTTATTTCCGTATAAACTTTCCACCCTCTTTTTTCTAAACCACTAACAAAATCTCCCTCAGCCAAATCACCAATACCAGTATAATTAGGCATTAAACCGAAAATGTCTACCAATAAATTGGTATCATCAACATACCGATACAATGCCATCCCCCCCTCTAATCCAATTGGGTCTTTTGAAATATATCCACCAATCTCTGGATTATAATATCTAAAGCGATTATAGTATAACCCTGTCTCTACATCCTCATACTGCCCCTGATACCTAAATGGCACAAACTGCGGATCACCGCTAAGTTTACGTATTTTTCCATAAATATCGAGTTCGCAGTCCCATACTTTTTTACCTGCATTGTCAAATGCCTGTACAGGTGTACCCAAATAATCGCTAACAATAGAAAAATATTGCTCATTAACAATTTTGGCACTTGGTGTAAATTTATTCTGATCGTACACCCATGTAATTAAATCGTTGCCAAGTGGTTCCGATTTATCATAACTGAGCAAACCATCTTCATTAACCACTAAATTAGGGCGTTCGCTTAAAGGGTAATTCCATTCGTGGAGTAGTAGATTACCATCCCATACGTATCTATAAACTGTATTTTTAACAAGCTTGGCTTTCCTTCTACCCAAGGCATCATATTCGAAACTGATGATTTCGCCCTGTGGGCTTTTAACCGCTTTCATCATGCCGTTAGCGGCCCATGCATAGGCCCAGTCGCCCTCCTTCCATTCAGGTAAGTCGGGTTGGGCATCGGCTAAGATATCCAGCGTTTCAGCATTAGCAATGTCAGGGTCGGCCATTCCCCAATTTAATTTCTTGCCAAATAAGCCCCTATCTTCTGTTTCAACAACAGCTTCTTTTGCCAGACCGATAATATTACGCTTACTTTTTTGCACCAGGTTACCTTTGGCATCGTAACGGTAGTACCACTGATCATCTTTAAGTAGTTTCCCTCCTTTATCGTAACGTCTATCACTGCGATCGGCGGTTTTATATAAGTTTCCGGTTTCATCCGGGTTTTTATAGATCACTTTACCGTCATCACTATAGTTAGCAGAAGAAAGACTACCAAAAGTATCATATCTATAATTGATACTACCATTCGTAATGCTATTTAAACAGCTATTTAATTTATCATTTGGACCCCAGGCGTATTGTTTAAAAGCAGCGATGGAACGGCTGGCTTCGACCTTCTGACTAATGGGGCGACCTTCATGGTCATAATCGAATGTAGCTTTAATCCCTCCGCTTAAACTGCGACTGGTTTCCTGTCCATTATTATTACGACTAATGGCTGCGATCCATTCTGCTGATCCGTTACTGCTAGCAACAATGCCATTCAAATAGTCAAAGTTGTCATAATCGTACTTAATATCCGCCCCTAAGGAACTTTTTAAATTGATCAGATTGCCAAAAACATCATACTGGTAATTAATCTGATAACCATCTTGTATTTCTTGCGTGATCATACCAGATGAATTCCGGTTAAAACTAACTGAAGATAGTTCGTTTTCTGCAGTGATGAGCAACCCAATTTTATTATATTGAAAGGCTTCATAGGTTCCATCTTCAAAGCTATTATATACCAAACGGCCGCTTAAGTCGTAATTGTGGTAAATAAATTTGCCATCAGATTGTATCGTTTTAATTATTTGCCCATCTTGATCGCGTACGTACTCTTGCTCTTGCCCATCAAAACCAATTTCTTTCACCACATCATCATTGGCATCTCTCAGAAAGATATATTCTTCGCCCTTTTCGTTGGTAATGGCTTTTAAATTTTCCCACTTATCATAAATAAAACTAAAAGTTTCAGCAGTTTTTCCAGACAAATTATGGCTTCGGGTTTGTGTTTTTAAATTTCCCATGGGTGTATATGTCATACGCCATTCCTCATGCCCATCTGTGGCATAAACCGGTAGATCGTAGGCGTCATATTCGAAACGCAGGGTTTCTTCTCCAAAGTCTTTCACGGAGATTATACGTCCCATTCTATCACGTTCCCAAATGGTGGTTTGGTAATGATCAGGGCTAAAACGAATCAAGCGACCATAGTCATCATAAGTCCAACGGCGGATGTTGCCTTCGCTCGAAACTGATTCAATCAATTGGTTTAAACTGTTATAAGTCCAGTGGATTTCATGGCCGTCATTATCACGGCAAAACACCGGTAACTTCTGCTCATCGGTGTAATAGAAATCGACAACCCGGTTATCCTTTTGAACATGCTTAAGCAATTGATTCTGTTTATTGTATAGCCAGGTTTCATTTGATCCTGCCGGATCGCTTCGCAAGATCAGGTTATTATTTTCATCGTATGCGTAATGATATTGCTCCCCATCTGTGGTATGAAATGTGATCACATTGCCTTGCTCATCATAATCGTAGCCTTCCACTTTACCCTCCGGACTTGAAGCCATCTTTTTTTCATTATAGCGGTCATATTCATACCAGGTTTCACCGCCCATGCCATCAACCTTTTTATAAACCAGGTCATTTTCATCATAGTAATAACGCTCTACCTTACCATCGTGATAATATACCTCGTTATAACCTTCTTCGGGAAAATACCGTAACGATCCGCTCATAAAACCATCTCTCCCTTCGGAATGTATTACACGGCCATCTTCGTCATATTGCCAGAAATAAGCCATGCCGTTACGGTTTGTCCTTTTCACCACACGGTTAAACGCATCATATTCAAAGCTAATGGCATTACCTGCCTGATCGTATACTTTGATCATATTGCCATGCTGGTCATAATCGTAACTCACCAAAAGGTCGCTGGTATTTTTATATTGGTAGTAAACCGCTTTAATTGCCGTACCTGATTCGTTATGCTGCATTTCGAGCACACGGCCGGAGTTTTCTACAATTCGTGATAAAAGCTGCTTCTGATAGTAAAATGTAAGGTGACTGCCATTGGTATACTCAATATGGCTTACACGGTAGATATCTCCATCGGCCCCTCCACTAAAAAGGGTATAAGTATAAATATCCTGATCGATGGTTAGTATCCAGGTATTTTCATCAGGTCTTTCCATCCAGATTTTCTGCGCACGGTTATACTGTTTACCAGAATATGCCTCTATATAAGGCAAGGGCATCACCATGTTTTCAGTTGGGTGGCTAAAGCCTACAATTCCAGCTTCAGGGTCGGGGTAAAGGTATAAATCGTAATTATTGTAAACCTGATTACCCATCATGCCTGTGTATGGCTTATCACTACGCCAGACATTATTCCAGGCCAGTTCCCGGCCTGCAGGCAATTCGAAATCGGTCCACTCAAAAAACATAGCCCCGGTAACAAAATTAACAGGTTCAAGCCCCCAATGGCAAAGTTTTTTTGACAAAGGGTTTGATTCTCCCAGCATACGCTGCAGAAGTTTATTTACACCTTTTAAAGCTCCTTTTGCTAAAGCTCCGCCCAATTTGGTAAGTCCCCTCATAATACCAATGGCCGCAAAACGCATTAGATACTCTTTAAGGGTATAATTGTGTGGGGCAAACTTGCCACCAACCAATACAGGCTTGCCAGTATTGATCTGTACGTACATACTTAATAAATCGCTATAAAAAGCGAAATAAGCCAATGGATTTTTCTTTAATTTACCTGGTACGGTAGGCAGGGGTTTTAAACCCATGGGTGGGCACCAGCAGGTAAGCACTTGCCCAGGATTAGAGCCACTCATTTCTGAGCCCTGCCCTTTTACTGTTGTAGAGCCCCAATACACTTCTCCTTCGTGCGGTGAGCCAGGAATATTGACAATAAAATAAACGGGTATAGAACTGATGTGCCTAAATGGAAGCAAAACACCCATTACCGTAGTCGTAGTAGTGGCTTTATGCCTGCCATGCACATAAATCGAACCTCCCATTGGGATACTGGCCGCACCAATTAAACCTTGTGCAAATTTTGGAATAGGAATGCTGAAATGCAGGTAATCCATCGGATCGAAAACCATCCCAATAAAAGGATGGGGCAATGGCAAAGGAATAAAACCAAAGGACGGCGGAATGGGAATGGTTGTCCAATGAAAATCGATTGCCAGTACCACATCAAAATGCTTACTTACATGCTGTACCGCTGTATTGGCCATTGCAGGCTTTTGAGCTTTCACAAGTTTTAAGGTGCTTTTTGCTGCAGGGGGATTAATTCCAGGGGCAATACCTCCTCCTCCACCCACTGCTTTTGGTTTGGCTTTGGTTAAGCTTGCAGATAGGCTGATTGACCTATCGGTTGACATATTCGGTTTACTTGCTTTTACTTTTTTCATCCGTATATTTTTTATGATAATGGATTAGCATGATTTTTTGGTACTTCAGCCATTGATTTCCAGTCTTCCCCATAATCCTGCCGCATATCCCGATCTAATTTTTTACCCTCAGGGCTTTCTTCCCCATATTTTTTTAACATGATCGATGCCGTGTAAGCCATCGAACTTTGTCGCCTTTTTTCAACAGGCATTTTCCGGGCAATTTCTAAACACTTCAAATAATAACCCATCGCTTTGGCTGAACCTGTTATTTTACTTTCAGAAAGCTGCCCCAGCAATCGGGTACATTCCATTGCTATAAAATCGTTCGCTATAATTTCTGCGATTTGAATTGCTTTTTCGAAGTGCTTTTTAGCTTCATCTTTACCCGAATGTGCCAGTAAGAAACTACCATAACTCATGTGGATATGGGCACTTAAACTTGTGTTTTCTCCCGCACGAGCCAAGGCCATTTCGTATTGCTGGCGTGCTTCTTTTTTTTTATTTTTTACGGCTAAACTCTGTGCCAGCATAATCCTTGCAGCCACTACCGCCTCGTGCAATCCTTGTTTTTGGGCAATTACAATTGCCCGTTCCAAAACCACATTGGCCTGTTCATGTTTGCCCTTGCTTAAATAATTACTGGCAATGAGGATCTGTTGCTGATAATCCTTTTCAGGATCATTTTTTTCACGGTTAGTATGCGCCGCGGCATTCTCCATCAACTGGCTCACATTTATATTGAGCTTAAATTCCGTCCCTTGTTTTAACTTTTTTAAAGTACGGTGTATGTGATGTTCGGTATAAACCAGTTTAATATTGTAGCTACCGAATGCTATAACACAACTGCACCATTCATTAATCCATTCGCTAAGACCGGCCACATCGTGAATGGTAGTTGGTGCCAGCTGAACATATATTTTCTTTAATTTTAAATCGGGGTAAAGGTTACACAACCGTACCAAAGCCCTAACAGGCAAATAAGCGTCGGTTTTATAATTTCCTCCGTTCTCCCCTGTTTCCACATCCCAGACAATGCCTGCCCTTGTATCTTTCTGCCATAAGTCAAAGATCTCTTTCCATTCTTTCACCAAACTTTCACCGTAATCATTTTTTTTCCGGAACTCCTGATAATGAAGCAAGAACATATCGTTGGTCCTGCTTTCTTCTGTTAATTGGTATTTAAAATAGGATTCGAACAGATTTACCTCATGCCGTTCACCAAGGCAGAGAAACAGGGTTTCTGATGGATGTTGCCTTATTACTTGTTGCCATTGTTTATCAATTTTAAACAGTTCCAGTTGTATCGGATTCATTGAACTATAATGTCGAAATTAGTTTAGATTAATCGTGCCACTACTGATATTTGTTTCGCTTTCGCCCCCCACATTAATCTTTTTAGAAGCCAGATTGGCCTCTGTTTCGCCACTCATCGAAAGCGTTTTTGTTCCAATATCCAGCGTTTGTGATTCTATACCGATGCCAGAGGTTGGTGTTCCATCTTCCGGTCCCACACCTATGCCGATACTGGTTGTTGCAGAATTTCCGATGTTTTCTCCAAGTGTTAAGATATCTTTTCCTTTAATGATGATCTTACCTGTTTTATCCATGAAAATGCTACTTTCTCCACATTTAATCAGGATCGATTCTTTAGTTTCGAAAACGGCCTTACCTGCACCATCTAATTCAATAAAATTGCTGTCTTTATCTTTCATGATCATGCCAGCCCCATCATCCATGGTTAAGGTATGTCCACTTTTAGAGGTTAAACTTTTGCTGTTATTGCTGGAGCTACCGCCACTACCGCTTTTGCCATGAAATACCGACCCCAAAACAATTGGCCTTGCAATATTGCCTTCTTCGAAAGTTAAAGCGACCTGATCGCCAATTTCGGGGATAAAAACAAAACCCCTGTTTTTACTCACCTTTTCGCTGCTTCCGGCATCTGGCGTAATTACCCTCAGCCATTCGGTTACATCATTGGTTTTACATTCCCATTTAAATTTTACTTTAATGCGCCCCTGTCCTTGCGGGTCGGCATTGTCAATTACATCTGCCAGTTGCATATCTGGATTGGGCTTCCTGTAATTTTTTACGGAAAGGCGTTCTGTTGTGGCTACCACACCCTCGAAGGTGTTGTAATATTTTCCTGTACCATCGATATTGTGATCAATGGTGGTGATCAGGAATTTACCAAGGCTTTCTGTATTAAAAGAAAGCTCTTTTCTGATACTCATTGTAATTTCGGCAATACTGCCTATACTCAAAGCAGCATTATCGCCACTGGCATTTACCTTTAAAAGATTGCTGATATGTGCTTTTTCTTCGTTCTGCACGTGATTTTTAATGTCGCTGCTATTATCTACACGGATAAGTGATGGCTGATTAAAAGTTTTGCTGTACATGGCATTTGATACCTGTATGGCGTGGGCTAAATCTGGCGTTCCATTACTTTGCCCACTACTTTCACTCTGCAGCATCTCATCCTGTTTAGGGTTATAGGCAAAACGTTTATTCTTGATGGGCGCAATTTCCATGGCATACTGCAGGTTTTGTACATCTCGCCCGTAAATCAATGCAATTTCTTTCTGATCATCCGGCTTGCCAAAATTTAACTGTTTACCATCATAATAAAACCATTCGTGGTACTCACCCGATAACCTGTTCAGGAAATCGAAATCACTCTCGCGGTACTGAATCAGATAATCAATAGGTTCCTTTCGTGCAGCATTGGCTACTATTTTAATATCATTTGAAGGCACATCAGATGTGGCAAGGTTGACAATCGCATTTAAATCTTTATCGAGATAAGAACCCAGATCTGGCCCGCGATCGATCAGAATGGTTGGACTGTAACCACTCACAATCAGCACACCATGGTACCCATGGCTTTGTGCAAGTTCTACTTTAGTTACCAAACCAGCAAAACCTTGCAAATTGCCAGAATCGTAGCCAAATGATGCGGTTAAAGTTTTACCCACAAAATCGCGACTGTCGTTTAGACTGATCATCCCTGGCGAACCCATCTGATCATGATTAAACCGCAGCTCGAAATAATGGTGTTCATTAAAAGCTTGTTTTAAACTAAATGAGGCAAAATGGGTAATTGCCTTATCTTCTATGTTAATTTCTGCAATGAGTTTCTTTTCCATAAATTCGATCTTTTAGCAAATCCACAAATAAATTCCGCTGGTTCTTGGGTCTAAGAAATAATCCTGATATAAACATTTATAGCCATCCCACAAGGTAAAATGGCCAGTTGCATCACTAAACTGGGTTTTAAAGCAGATGATCCCCGATACGCCGTCTATTTTATTTTGAAACGCCCTTAAATCATGATGTGCTATCCATTTCTCTCTAACTCCTTTTTCCACTTTAATATCAGGTTTTTTATATTTATGGTTGAGGTAGTCGAAAAATTCACTCACACGAAAACAATAGCGCTTTTGATCAGCTCCAGCAATAGTTTCGAACTTTTTAGTATACGGATATCGACTGGGTATGGCATGGATTTTCACCTTTTCCTGGGCTAGGAAATCCTGTTTTGTGGTATATTTCCAGCTAGGTAGGCTTAGGCTAAAAACCTTGTTATTAATACCCAGATAATTAAACGCCCTGCTCATCCTCACCACGCAGGTATTGGTAATGTAGGCTGCATTAACAGCACCACCAATTGTTGCCTTTACCAGTTCGCTACTTGTTGCGGGGTAATTTATCCTTAAATCGGTAAAACTTGGCAATGAAAGTGGCATGCTATTTTTTGGTTAGAAGTGAATCAAGATATTTAGTACTTGTAAATGATGCATTTTCGAGTGCATAGAAAAACACATTCTTGCTTCCAGAAAATGAAAGCGTTGATTTAGCCTTCTGGAGAAAAACAATCAGCGTATCATTTGGGTATTTAATATATTTTAAGTCACTCATTACCATATACTTTAGGCTATCCATAGGTTTTAGCTTCCCCTTAAACGATTTCAATATTTTCGCACTAAAAACTTTTTCAGCATTGTAAACAGAGTCAACCCTGGTAATATTTACCAGCACGATGTACCCTGCTTCCTTTTTAAGCTCATGCACCATTTCTTTTGGCGGATCTTGATTTTTTTCGCCTTCCAGGTGCTTATTTGTGTTGACTAAAGCCAAAGTATCTTTATTAACGGTAGTAGATAAAACACTCTGCTTCTTATTATTTTGCTGGCATGCGGCGAAACCTATGCCTAAAAGAGCCCATATTAAGATATACACATATCTTTTTGTTAGCCTCCATATAATTTTATTGATTTTAAAAGCAAATACATCTGCCATGAGGAGGGTATTTAATGTTTATTGCGATTCTATTCCATTTGATTAAAGGAAAGAACATAAGCCCAGGCCACAAATAGAAATCTGTGGCCTGGGCTACTGAAATTTTAAGCCTTAGGCCAATCGTTTTCATGTTCTGCGTTGCCCAGTTTTAGCTTACGGGCCGATACCACAAAACTTAATGTCATAGGTGTATTGTCGTTTACCGCAATACCCTCGTTATACTGGATGATGTAGCCATCTTCGAAAGACAGTTCCTTCATTTTTGCGTCTTCTTCGCCTTTTTTGAACACCAAGGTTCCGGAAAGCGGCTTGTATTGGTTGTTTACCATCGATTCGATCACAGAAGTATCTTCAGTTGATTCGATTTCGATGTGGATGGTGCCACCATAAACACCTGATGATGGACGCCCTTTTGCGTCGACATCTCTATTTAATGAAAAGCTGCACTGTAGTACATCAAATTCTTTTGATCCTAAGTTTAAACGGGTTTTGAATGCCATTGTAGTAAGTTTAAATGTTTTGAAATGAATGAATTCTTGCGAGCCTGGAGCTTAGCGCATGGCGGTTGGCGAATAGCATAGGTGAGATATACACCTTACACCCTCTACCTTTCTACCTTCAACCTTTCTCTAAGCTTTTGGCCAGTCGTTAAGGTGCTCGGCGTTTCCTAATTTAAGCTTTCTTGCAGAAATCTGAAACTTAAGCGTCATCGGGTGATCGCCCACAATGTTGATTCCTTCGGAATACTTAACAATGTAGCCATCCTCGAAGTTAACTTCTTTCATTTTGGCATCTTCCTCTGTTTTCTTGATCAGAAGTGTTCCTGTAATGGGTTTGTACTGGTTGTTTACCATCGCCTCGATGATTGAGGTGTCTTCGGTTGATTCGATCTCAATGTCGATGGTACCGCCGTAAACTCCGGAAGAAGGTCTTCCCTTTGCATCTACATCGCGGTTTAACGCATAGGCACAATGAAGCACATCGTACTCCTTGCCCGAAAAATTTAATCTAGCTTTGAAAGCCATAGTTTTAAAATTTAAAGGTTAAAAATTTGATTTATCGTAGCCTCCGCTACATTAATTATAAACCAAATATTAAGCCAATTATTGCGTATGTAACTCATATATAACGACTAACACACACCATCAATTCTAAAATATCGTCCCATGACTATCAGAACGCAGATTTTGACAAGAAAAAAATTGTATTTTTTTTGAAATAATAGCACGTCTCATTCCCACTACACCACATAACTTAAAATACTGTAGCTTTTTTGGGCAAGATGTTACTTTTTGAAACGAAATTTAAGACAAATGGCGAAATGTAATTTTCACCATTTATTATATGTCTGAGTGTTTTGATTTAGTTGCTTTTGTTTTGCGATATTTAACAACACTAGCATATTTCAATAACCGCTCTATTTATCTAATTATTTCAAAATCGATTTTACCAGCTTGATGACAGATATAAATTGGCAATTCAAACTCATCGTTTGCTTCATTTTTATAGCTAATAATTGCCGAACCATCTGCACGTACTACTTCGAAAACGTTCTTGTTTCCATATAACCTTACATATGTATTGGATGGAAATGGTTGCAAGGTAAAATTTTCCTTATTTAGCTGCGTAAGTAAATTTTGCCAACCCTTTTTATTGTCATCATTTAAATAAAGGGATTTATCCACTTCTAAAAACTTTTTTTCAAACATATTAAATACAGCATCAGGATCGGTAATCATCTGCTGATGAACTTTTTTAAGGAAAGCCGTAGCCCTGACTTCAATTTCTTCTATTTCCTTTACGGTTTGCGAATTGCTCCATCCATCTAAACGGTAAGGCACCTCGGCTTTAAAGTTACCATACTCCTCAATGGCAATGCTTTGTATTTCTTTAAAGGATGGGGTTTCATATTTAAATACCTCAACAAGATTATCATAGTTGCCGCTGTTGGCATCAAATAAATTTATTTTAATTTTAAGGAAACTGTCTTTCCTTAAAACTGTTTCTCCTTTTAATGGCAGAATGCGAAAGGCTATTTTTTGAATACCAGAAGCCAATATTAACTGGTTAATCGGCACATGTGAATTTAATGATCCCCCATCAGTATTTCTGAAAGCGGGCATATCATTAATCAATATCTCAAAATTGCAGATTGACATATCAAAATCTACCAAATAGTAAGGCTCAACAAATCTCATTATCTTGTTTATTTTGCGTATTTACTTAAAATTGGATCATGTTCAGGGTTATGATATCCAAATATTATTTTATCATTTAACGCTTCTTTAGAAATAATAACCAAGGTGTTCGAAAAAGAATCTTTTGCCCTTACCAGCGTATATTGATAAATCAGGTTGCCCTTAACCCATACATTTTGATAGGGATAGGCAATCATTTCATCATCATACTCATCTTTAACTATTTTAACATCTCCTTTTAAACCTGTTTCAAGTAGCTTAACCTCAGCATTGTTTTTATCATAGGCCAGATTATCAAATGTTTGATCTGGTTTCCCCAGCATTTGTTTAAGGTGGTTAAATAAGTCGAATGTTTTGCTTTTATCTACAGAAAGTCTGGCAAAAGCCAATTTACCTTTATACGCTACCAATTTAGCACCAATGTTATCTAATGGTAAATTGTTAAAAGTTACCCTGGCAAGCTCCTCTGGGGTCCTCAGCGTATATTGCACACTACTTTCTACACCCGAAAGGGATAAACCAACATCACTGCCTGATTGGTTTAAAACCCAATGTCCCTTTTGGTTTTCTACCTTCGATATTTTTAATTTTTCCAGGTGAGGGTTATCATTAAAGTCTATCTTATCCAAATCGAGTGTTTGTGAATTACATCCTTCGAGAATGATCAAAGACATACATAGAGAAATTATTGTTCGCTTCATGTTATTTAATTTATTTATCGGCATAAGGCCCTAAAAGGTACCTTTTTTTAAAATCAGACTTATTTGGTTCAACAATTACATATTTACCTTCTTTAGAATAGGTTCTTTTAAAAATGCCAAATTTCACTGTACCTACCGCTACGTATTTTGCAATAATCCCACCAAATTCTAAAACGGGGTAGCCTAAAACCCCATCTTTGCTAATTTCTCCTTTTAACCCGCCAGAAATAAATGTGCTTACATCTGCGGTAAGGTAACCTTCAAAGCCTGCCATACCAAGATCGCCCTTAGCCCAGGCCTTAAATTCGATAGTTACCTGTATTTTTCCTATAATTTCTAATTCACCTTTGGTATCCTTTGGAGCTGCGGTATTACCTTGTATTTGTCCCTTAACATTTATGCTACCTGTAAATATTACGATAAAACTGATGCCAACATTGCCTTCAAGATGTTCTATCACAAAATTAATAATAGTACCCGCTCCCGGACATATTGCATTAGGACCATATTCTCTAAAAATCTTCCAAAGGTTTATTTTCCCTTCGGCCTCAACCAATGGTTTTGATTCGACACCTAATGTTATATTGGTGCCTAAATCTGGTTTGCCTTCTAGCTTTTCAGCATACCAACTCAATGAAGCTGCAATTACAGGCGCTTTAATTTCAAAGCTCAGTTTACCACCATTAACTGGAGATCTTGCAATCACATCAGTAGCGGCCTTCATTTTGTTGAAGATTTTTAACGTTTTTGCTATTTTCTCCCCCCACTCCTTACCAACTTCGAGCTTTTGCTTGTCAGTATTCCATTTGGCCTCCAGCGACATCTCAAAAGACTGGGCCATTTCTCCATCTTCTCTTGAAAATGTACGATCCATTTCGGAAAGTAGTACAGTTCGTGCACCGGTATTGATATCATATGGATGGAGTTGATTGCCAGCTGTATATGCAAAGGCAATTTTGTGGTTCCATTTAAATTCTAGTGTCCATTTAATATCTGGATAAACATTCACTATAACTGTAGGTCTGGTTGGTTCGTCATAATAGCGGCAACTATTAATGTAATACCAAAACTGATTGGGTGTGGTTTTACTTGGCCAGATGTATTGTAGCGGAAGAAGATTAAATTTAGATAAATCTGAATATACTTTTTCTTTAACCGTGCTTTGTCCTTTAATTACTATTGATTTATCATCTTTTCCAAGTTCCTGACCAACGTTCCTAAAGATTACATTTTTTCCAAGGTGCTTTTTCGATCCGCATTTCTGCGTATTAAATCCCCCTATATCTACAATGACATCTTTACCTACTGTACGATCTGGTGCTACCGTATTGTAGCTTATTGCCCCACTACCCTTTGAATTGGCTGCACCTTCCTTAAATACGTTGGTAATGTCTGATTTAGCTTTACCATCCTTAATCTCTACTTCGCTAACATCAATTTTATTAAATTTACATTGCTCGTATTTGATGGGATTAGGTTGTGCCTGGCCAACCTTGGCCACCTTATTGTTTCTGGCCCCATCAATTACTGTGGTAACTGGCTCATTTCTGACTTTCAGATATACGGCATGCAATTCTTGTCCCAAACTATCTTTTATGTATTGATTGGTTGCCGCGTCCTTCACCATTACATAAAAATCTTCGTCTGTTTTAATGTTTTTAACGAGGGCCATCCAACTGAAAGTATTCCTAATTTCTAAATTAACTTCGCCATCTATACAATCTACATTAGTATAGGTGCCTACAACATAATCCTTTCTTTTTAAGCCGATCCTATTGTAAACATCGATGATTAATTTTTTATGACTTAAGCCTTCTGTTTGTAAATTTAAATGAACAACATGCCCGTACTTGATAATGCCTGCCTGGTTTTTGATGTTTCCGCCACCAGCCTGCGTACTCCATTTAGAAGACACAATCAGCGGTGTGCATAAACCCCGCACTTGTAATCCCGTTTCTGCTTTATCTCTGTTACCCGTTAAACTTGCTTCGATATAATAGGTAAGATTTCCACATAACTTTTTGGGAATAACAAAGTTTAAATTTTGATTGGGCGCGGCAAGAATCTGATTCAATATTGTTTTCCTATCGGCAGTCTGGATAATCCAAGTAATATCTTTCCTTTTATCTGCAGCTGTCGTATCAGGATACCATTCTGAAACAGCAAAAACTACCCCCTGATCTGGTTTTACTACATACAAACTATTGGGCCTGCTCGATTTAGGATAATAAAGGCCACGTATACAACTAATTCTTTTAATTCCTCTAGCCATATTAGTTGGTTATAGTTACTACAATTCCTTCACCAGCAGATGATTGATTACTAACACCTGCGGGGTTTAATACCTGCTGAACATTTGGATCTGCCTTTTTCATATTTTGAGCACTAACATCCGCCTGTTGACCATGTTTTAGCACTTTTATGCAATCTTTTCCGCCAACCGGGCAGGTTGCTTTACTATCTTCTAATAACAGATTGCCACCGTGCGTTAATGTGACTTTATCATAAAAAGCACTCCATTCGGTAATTACTGCGGTACAGGGACTATTATTCTTCTTTGAGCAAGAACCAAAACAATTCTTTTGTAATGTAGAACCAATATCTTTGGTGCTTGCAATTAACTTTTTGGCGCCATCTTTATCATTGGCATATTCTTTTTTGTGCGTTAACACAACCAGGTTATCTGGAGCGGTGCCAAAATTGCACAGACATGTTGCTCCGTGAACGACCAAATGTTTTTCCATATGCTTAGCTCGTTGTATTCGTTTTTTTAAAAATAGATTTGAAAAAGTATCCAAAACCACTTCCATTACGGCTTTCGGTTTTATCCAAAAACATGAGATTGTTACCTAGGTTATCATTAATCCCATCAGCATCAATTGGCTCGTCGAACATATTGAAAACACGTAATGTTATCGATTTTTGTTGACCATCGCTCCAGCTCCAATTGGCAACAATTGCATCGATTGACTTTGTTTCTTTCTGAAGTACAATATCGGCTTCATAAATAGCTTCAACAGGAATACCTTCTCCATCTTCACCATCGCTAAAAAGATTTAGCTCTGTTCGGTCTATCTTTCCCTTATGGTGTATTTCTATCGCATTGTAATGATTCAGAAAAGGATCTATATTTTCGATAACATCAAAGTGCTCTGGGGTGGTATTTGGTGAAAGTGAAAAACGTCTGACATTTTTTACCTCACGCCCCTCGCCATAGGATTTATAAATCGGCGCAAAAAAAGTGTTAATAAACCAGTCGTTCCTGAAACAGATATCAAGTGCAAAGTCATCATTGATCATCAGCTCTGTTTGAGCTAAATATTTTTCAGTTTCTTCGCCGGTGAAATACTCCATCACTTTTTCTTTGGTTTCAACCCACCTTTTTTTTATTTCATCATGATTAAAAATCCCGATAAATGTCCCATCAAATCCGACCTGAACCAGTAAGGGATAAAAAACTTTTCCCGTTTCGTAAGCCAGTTGATCAGATGTGCTTTCAGGTGCTAAATCGTTAATATAAACAGGGCTTAATCGTTCTAAACTGAAAATCCTTACCTGCTCATCTACCAATGTTTTCACATAAGTTACCATCATTTCATATTTCATGGTGGTCACCAGGCCAGCAGTTGTAAACGAAATCAAAACCCCATACGATCGGCTGAAATGCGGTGGCCTAAGTTTTAATAAAACCAGGTTTGGGCACCCGATTAATTGGGTCTTTTGTTCATGGATTCCTGCTTGATCAATCATAAAAACTTGTTTGACGAACTTGAGTTAGTACATTTTTCTCTTTTTTATAAATCTTCCATCAGTATGATACAAAAACTCATATTGCGGTTGTGCATCAATGCGCGCCTTAATAATGGTTTCGCCAGATACTTCCTCTTCGTCTAAATAATCATAACTAAGAGGGATAATAATTTTTCCAGCTATATCGATTTTTCCAACTTTGCCTTTATTTCTTACTTCTACGGTACCATTATTAAAATTTCTTGCATAATCGTAAGTTGGTGGAATAATGAATTGGCCTTTTTTATTAATAAACCCCCATTTTTTATTCACCTCTACCGCTGCATATTCCTGACCATCCTTTTGGACGCCTGAAAAAGAATTTACATGATCGAATTTAAAATCGATTACCACATTTTCTTTTAAATCTATGAATCCGTATTTTCCGTTCTTTTTAGCGGCAGCAATTCCATCTATAAACATCTCCAAATCTTCATATACCAAAGGGATTTTAACTTTATTTTGTAAATCAACATACCCGTATTTATTGTTTTTAGCGACCATAAGGAGTCCGTCCTCATAATTGCCTACACCAATAAATTCGTAACCAAGCTTAACATCCAATATGAATTCGCCCTTTAAGTTCACTAAACCAACTCTTTCTTCTTCGGTATTGGGTTCACCTATAGATACTATGCCCAATGGTAAAAAATTACATTTAATTGCAGCCGAATATATTGCGGGAACAATAATTTTATGTTCACTATTCATGTAGCCAACTTTGCCAGTAACAGGCGATCTAAATGGGTACAATCTGTCATCTTCTCCCTGTGCGTAGGCAAATAAGCATACCGTTAATAAAAAAATAGTAAAAGTGATTTTGTTTTTCATAAAACACGCATTACCTCATGTATTCTATTTTTACTCCAGCTATATACCCTGTTACTTCCTTAACTCATAATAGGTTTCCATTTCACTTTTTGATAAATTGGAAACCTCTATATATTCCAACTTGTAATCAGTAAAATAGAGAACAATGTGATATAATTTACCGTCGCATTCTTTATCAGTAATCTGAAAATACTCTCCGTTGTCTCCTTTGGTAGTCAAAGTTTCGTCCTTGGCATTCACATTCCGATCCCAAAAAGTAAAATTATCGAGCTTTTTGGTTTGTTCGCGGTATGCATTTATAGTCTGTAAATCCATATCGCCCTTTACCGGAGCGCCCTGTACGTTTACCACTCCCTGATAAGTTTTAAATGGATAAAAGAAATTCTTGGGATCCTGATCCTCTTTTATCTTTTTTATTTCATCTTCGGTTAAAACAGTCGTTATTGTCGGATCGTCACTTTTTTTTCGTAGATCCTTTTCCTCCTCACTCCATGGCCTCCAATCTCTGGCAAAATTGAGTTTGCCAGCTTTTCCATCTGGAGAATCGAGGTTGGTAAAAAAGATATAGAAATAAGAAACTTCATCTAGCACACTCAGCCCTAGCCCAAGCTCATCAAAAACTCCAATTTTTTCCCGACTACTTTTTTGCCCCAATACTTTCTCCCACTCTTTGAAAGTTTTACCAAAAGGTAATCTTTTCCCCTTATACAGTATTCCGCAATCATCAATGGTAATCAGGGCATCTTTTAAATCTACAGGCGTTACTTCTTTTTTTTGCATTTGCTGACAACTGGTAAATAGGATGGTACATAACAATAGGGTTATGATTGGTTGTTTTTTCATCATGTAAATTATTTAGTTAATGAAGCTCAGCCTAACCCGTGCTAGCTTCACAATTTTCATACACTCTTTGATCAATAGATATTATTTATTCATTTCAGTCAAGGGTCATATGTTTTATTTTTTCGATGGTGTTTTCCATTTTTTTTCGTTGTTCTAACAACCAATCGTTACTTCTCTTCAAAGTAGGATTTTTGTTGATCTTATCGACCATTTGATCGTTCATTTCAGTTACTCCCCTCACAATGGTTTTTTTCACTTCTACTGCTTGTTTGCGTGTATAACCACCAGGATTTTTTTTAAATGCTTCGAACTCTCTTTTGGCATTCTGATAAGTTTGTTCAACATCTGCTCCAAACTTTTTGACATCTCTAATTACCCCTGGAGCATGCTCATGATAAACAGTAGGAAATTGAAGGTGTTTAATAACTGGTGCATTTTTAATGATCCAAGCCCTTAACATACCATCTACTTTTGTGATCCATTCGTTTTGCACCATAGCCGGATGTACAAAATAAGTATCCGCTACATAGTTGGCCAACGTTTCTCCGCTGGTACCACTTTTATATCTTGTTCCTACATCTCTTACCGCCATAATGGCCAACTCTGCGGCTAATTTGTGTAATGGATGATGTGGATCATCTTTGGCAATCTGCGTATGCGTAGGGTTATCGCCATAACCTTGAGGCAGCGACTGGATAATCTTAATTCCATCATCAGTAATATCTAAAAAAATATTAAAAGAGATATTCATTACAAAGGCAAGGCTATTCCCCATACTGTTCATTTGCTTATCAATAATAGTCATGCCTTTGCCCCAAACCGTATTTTTATTCTTCTCCATAAAGTCGGCTTTCCAATCAACGAAGTTTAGCCATTGGTTTAAGCTCTTTAAAATGGTACTTATGGCCATGCCTTTATAGGTTGCATTATTTTGAGTATGATCGCCTTTTTGAGATTTAGATAAATTGGTAAGCATAGTTAGCATAAAGCCTTCTGCAAAAGTACGTTCTCCTTTTTTTCTTGTTTCATAAGGCCTGGGCTTAATCGGAAACATGGCCTCAGCCATTTTTGGTGCCACGCTGGCCACCGTATCATCTAGTAAGAAAATACCAGTAACAATCGGGATTTCTTTAGCTGGCCTTCCTTGTTTTTTTTCTACCCATGGATATACCATTTTTGCACCATTTTTAATCAGGGCAACTTCCAAAAAATTAGAATGTGAAAAATAATCCTCCAAAACATGTAGTGCAGCACCAAAATGCATAAAACCTTCATTGTTTTTCCCTTTCCGGCTAGCCAGTATTAATTGCTGTTTCATATAGGTAACAGCAGAAGGATTTATGGCGTTCGATTTTTCTGAAGCATAACCCTTTCCATGGATATACATCTTCATGTTGCGTACAGGATCGATTGGGCTGGAACTACTTTGGCCGTAAAACAATTTTTTCTCGATACTCCCTTCTGGTGTTTGGTATGTAAATGCAACAGTTTTGCCGGTGGCCATATCAAGCGTTTTACTCTCATCAGGAAGTTTAAACGCATTATCAATATGTTCTTCTGGCCGATAAACACCTAAAACATCTTTGGAAAGTTGTTTAAATTTTTTCCTAAAGGTATTGAGGTGTGCCTGGTAATTTTCGGTTACCGGCTTTTTGGTTCTTTTCGCTTCTTCTACAGCCACATCATATACAAATTCCTTTGCAGCAAAAATTTCCAATAACTCTACCCATCCTTGATGCGACATTTTAAGGTTATTATTCTGAACAACTTTCTTGCTCGCCTGGCTTGCTGCTCCAGATGAATTAATGGTTGCAGCAACAATCATCTGCGAGTAATCACGCAGCCAATTGCCATAATAGATCTGTAAAACCTGATCTTTCTCAAAGATCTTTGGTGATTTAGAAAATAGTGCTTCCATCTCTATAGTGCCATGGCCATAACCATGTGCTGCATCTAGAAAACCAGCGCCAAAATATTCTACATCTGCCAAGGGGATACCATCGTACTGTTGCTCTTCGTTTACAAAAGCTTTAAGCTGTTCATGTTCCTTAGCAAAGTCAACAACCAGTTTTCCATTAAACTCAGGTGTTTCTGCTTCGGCATAAGTGATGCTACTTTCTTCAAATATGTTAAAGGTGAAAAAGTTATAAGCAAACCTGGCCCCTTCGTCGATAATATCATCATCAGCAATTGGTTCAGGACTAAAGTCTGTTCTCAATAAATTATCAATGTGGTGACCATACTCTTCTACCAGTGCGGCAAAAAGTACTGTTTTGCCATCGTTGCTCGCCACAGCCTCTTTTAAAACATTTTCCGAAACCAGAATTTGTTTTCGTTTATTGCTATATGCTGCTTTATGCCCCCCAACTGCACCTTTTACCACAATTATCTCGGGAGCCTGAAAACTTCTATCACTTAATGCCCGGTATAGTTTACTATAGGCCTCGGGTTTAATGTCGTGGCCGAAAAGATAGAGCGCCCAGTACATAAACATTTTCTCGCCCATTTCGTCGGCTAAAATGCAAAGCTGATCGTGTGCATAAGTACTTTTTAATTTATACTCACTTTTTTCTATCACCAGATCGGATGGCGCATATTTATTGTATTTTATTCCCTCTTCACCATTTATATGGATTGTTTTATGGCTTATGAACGATAAGTCGTCATTTTTAGCTTCGATATTTACCTTATTGGCAATTTCTATTAAACTTCCGGTATTTACAGTATAATCGCCGGTGGAAGTAATGAAAATATTTTTTGCTCTTTTTGTAATGGCCATAAATAATTTCTTTAGAAAGAGATCGATTTTTCTGCACTATTATGCTCTACAGTCTGTTTGCTCTGCAAAGTCATTTTATCGTTTTCACTAAAAATGCTGATTCCATTATTCGCAAGTGTTTCCATGTTATCAGATTGCCTGCGGATCTCCTGATCTGCAAATTCCATTCGTTTATCAGAACTTTCCTTAATATCTCCCGTGGCTACGATTTGCATATCACGACCAGCAATCTGACTAATGTTGTTTCCGGCATCTATAGAAATATTTTCACCTGCGCTTTCAGCAATATTTTTACCTACTTTGGTATTCATATTCTCCTGCACATTAATCTGCATATTTTTACAGTTTAACGTCATGTTTTCTAGTGCTGTTATCGTAATATTATTACCCTTGGTATCAATATGGATAATATTTTCGTGTATGTCGGTAATTTTGATGCCCTGTGTATTCGGATCGTCATCAAACTCAACAAGGTGGCCGCTTCTGGTAATGATACTCTTTAAATGGTTTTTAATCAAAGGGCTGCTATCTACACTGGCACTGTGGTAAACACTTCCCATTACCACCGGCCTGGCAATATTTCCTTCTTCAAAAGCGATCATCACCTGATCATCAATTTCGGGTATGGCAAAATAGCCACGGTTGTTTCCTCTATCGCCTATACCTGCACTTGGTGTAACTACGCGTAGCCACTCTGTAACATCGTTGGTTAAGCACTCCCATTTAAACTTCACTTTAATACGGCCCTGGCCTTTTGGATCGTTATTATCGATTACATCGGCAAGCTGCATATCTGGTTGTGGTTTTTCGAAGTTTTTTACCAGTATCCTTTCTGTGGTCGATATTTTCCCCTCAAAGGTGTTATGGTATTTGCCATTTTCATCGATATGATGTTTTATACTGGTAATCAGGAATTTGCCTAAACTTTCTGATGTAAAAGCCAGTTCTTTGCGTAAACTCATGGTGATTTCGGCAATCCCACCAATGCTTAAACCCGCATTATCTCCTTTAGCAGTTACCTTTAACAGCTCGCTTACATTTGCTTTTTCCTGATTTTCTACATGATTTGAAATATCGCTATTGTTATCAACCCGGATGGCTGAAGGCTGATTAAATGTTTTACTAAAAGTAAGGTTCGAGGCTTTAACGGCATGTGATAAATCGGGTGTACCATCAACACTTCCTGTACTTTCACTCTGCAGCATCTCATCCTGTTTAGGATTATAAGAGAAGCGTTTATTTTTAATCGGTGCAATTTCCATTGCATATTGCATTTCCTGAACGTCTCTGCCGTAAAATAAAGCTATTTCTTTTTGCGTGTTGGGTTTTCCAAAATTAAGCTGCTTACCATCATAGAAAAACCACTCGTGGTATTCGGCCGAAAGCCGGTTCAAAAAAGCAAAATCGCTTTCTCTATATTGAATAATGTAATCGATTGATGAGGTTCTGGCTGCATTTGCCACAACCTTTAAATCATTGGCAGGAGTATCTTTTGTGGCCAGTTTTACGATCTCATTTAAATCTTTATCCAAATAAGACCCAAGATCTGGCCCACGGTCAATCAAAATCGTTGGGCTATAGCCACTTACAATTAAAACCCCATGGTAACCATGGCTTTGAGACAGTTCTACTTTCGAAACCAGTCCAACAAAATTTTGCATGCCTTCTGGCGAATGACCAAAAGATGCGGTTAAGGTTTTGCCTACAAAATCCCGGCTATCCTCTAAACTGATCAGTCCCGGTGCGCCCATTTGATCGTGGTTAAAACGCAGCTCGAAATAATGATGTTCGTTAAAAGCCTGCTGAAGGCTAAAGGAAGCAAAATGAGTAATTCCCTTATCCTCTATATTGATTTCTGCTATGAGTTTCTTTTCCATATTGATTAATCTTGATCACAACAATTGCCCTTAGCTAAGCCTAATGCGGCGTTTTTTTTTGCATGGCCACCTCATAAAAATGAGTTTATTTTTATAGGCGGTATGTTCAGATGAAAATTGTGTGCTTGTACCAAACCAAATACTTTACCTGGGCGGTAATCGTTTTTTACGACAATATATTTGAACTGGTTAGACATGGTTGAGCTTTAATTTGATTGAGATAGCCTTAAGCTAATGACTGTAAGACTAAACGCGTTATTTAGTGTTTTAGGATGATAAAAATAGAGATGAACTCAAAGCGACCAGCATAAACCGGTCGCTTTTGTTTATTTTATAATTGATTACGATTAAGCTTTAGGCCAATCGTTTTCATGTTCTGCGTTGCCCAGTTTTAGCTTACGGGCCGATACCACAAAACTTAATGTCATAGGTGTATTGTCATTTACCGCAATACCCTCGTTATACTGGATGATGTAGCCATCTTCGAAAGATAGTTCCTTCATTTTTGCGTCTTCTTCGCCTTTTTTGAACACCAAGGTTCCGGAAAGCGGCTTGTACTGGTTGTTTACCATCGATTCGATCACAGAAGTATCTTCGGTTGATTCGATTTCGATGTGGATGGTGCCACCATAAACACCTGATGATGGACGCCCTTTTGCGTCGACGTCTCTATTTAATGAAAAGCTGCACTGTAGTACATCAAATTCTTTTGATCCTAAGTTTAAACGGGTTTTGAATGCCATTGTAGTAAGTTTAAATGTTTTGAAATGAATGAATTGCGGTTGGCGGTTGGCGTGGAGCGCATGGCGTTTGGCATTTATTTACCTCATGCCCTAAACCTTACACCCTCTACCTTTCTACCTTCAACCTTTCTCTAGGCTTTTGGCCAGTCGTTAAGGTGCTCGGCGTTTCCTAATTTAAGCTTTCTTGCAGAAATCTGGAACTTAAGCGTCATCGGGTGATCGCCCACAATGTTGATTCCTTCGGAATACTTAACAATGTAGCCATCCTCGAAGTTAACTTCTTTCATTTTGGCATCTTCCTCTGTTTTCTTGATCAGAAGTGTTCCTGTAATGGGTTTGTACTGGTTGTTTACCATCGCCTCGATAATTGAGGTGTCTTCGGTTGATTCGATCTCAATGTCGATGGTACCGCCGTAAACTCCGGAAGAAGGTCTTCCCTTTGCATCTACATCGCGGTTTAACGCATAGGCACAATGAAGCACATCGTACTCCTTGCCCGAAAAATTTAATCTAGCTTTGAAAGCCATAGTTTTAAAATTTAAAGGTTAAAAATTTGATTAATTGTAGCCTCCGCTACACGAATGTCTTTAACCAAAGATCAGGCCAACAACTCCCTATATCGCTCATCTATAGCGAATAATCTTATTTTTAAAACCAGGGCAAAATCAATAAATCATACTAAACGCTTAGTTAAACAAATATTATTGTGGAAAAAGTGTGGATAAGTTTTAAGATAATTTTAGTGTTACACATACAGCATCCCCATGAATAACTTACATAACTGTAGTTATTTCACCCAAGTTGTAGTGTTTTAGGACAAAAATTTACCTTAGTTTGATGACTAAATGAGCTGCGCACCAAATTTTTCCATTTTAGCTACCCATTTTTGGCTGTAATGATTTTCCAGAGAATGTAATTCGCCAATGGTATTGGTGAGCACAGGGCTCATTCTGCATTTTTCGAAAACTACTTTTTTAATCGAGAGATAAGTTGTTTTTTTATTTGCCTTCCATTCTTTAAAAGTTGCCTCATCTAAAATAGACACAATCCGCGCCGAACGGCCGCTAAAGTTATTGTTTACGTTTTGCTGCTGGGTAGTAAAAATCTGGTCGGGCATAAATAAGCGATCGAAAAAACCTTTAATCTTTGCCGGAATATGATCTACATACACCGGGCAAAAAAGCACCACATGATTGCTTTGCCTAATTGCAGTTAAAGCTTTTTGCAGATCGGGCTCTAACTCGGCAATTTGCCTGTTATTAAACTGCTTGTTCGAGTTAAATATCAGGTCGATGATGGCCAATTCTCTTACCGTTGCGCCAGCACTTTCAGCACCTTGCTTATACGCGTTAATCAGGAAATTTGTAGATGCGTTTTTTTCAATATCCCCATTCAGGATAAGTACTTGCTTCATTTTTTTTGATTAATCTGATCTGGCCGATGCATTACAAAATTATAAAGAATTTGTTAAGTGTTATGCATAACCCATAAAAAAACCCAACGCTAAGGTTGGGTTTTTATTTCAGCGCTCAAAAAACTACTGCTGATTGTACTCTGTATTCCAGGTGGTATTCTCATCTTCACCTTTATGGCCATCAAGCTTTACGACAAAACTTTTAGCCGGAAAATACGGCGTGATGTGAATATCCAGGTGGATTCTGTCTTTTTGAAGTTCGTCTCTCTCAAAACGCATGATCTTAAACCTTTCGATTAAACGATCTGCACCCTGGATTCCATCTAAAAATTTAACGATCTGGCTGCGCAAATCCTGTTCTGTTTTAGAAGTCCAGTTTTCGAATGCCCTTCTGTTTAAGAAATCGAACAATACTTTGGTGATATAATCGAATACCCGAACAACTGAATAGGTCTGTAAACCAATATTGTCGCCATTGAACAAGGTTTTAGCCGAAAAAGCCATTACTTTACCGTATTCGTTAACCATTGGCACTAAACCTACGCGCTCTAAATGAGAGATTTCACTTTTCTTTAAATCGAATTTTACACCGTCAACTTCGTTTATTGCACCATGTTTTTTACCTGCGGTAACCTGCGACATTAACGTGTAATACATTTTACCTGCAAGAGCGGCCGATCCAGGAACGGTAAGATCATCTTCCTCACCTACTTCTGCTACCTTACCACGACCTACCAGCCAGTTACAGGTCATAATTACGTTCGATCTAAAGGCATCGCCACCTGTAAAATTAGCTGCAGTAAATAAATCGAGTACATCATCAGGCTGGTCTAAATCGGCAAAATCTGTTACCAGCATCGCTTTATTGTTATGCGCTATTTTAGCCCATCTTTCTAACACTTTGTTAGAACCCATATAACCGGGAACAACCATTAACGAATAATTTTTACGGAGATCTAAACGATCGTAGTTTTGTTTTAATTCATCATCTACGTATTCGATAAAACGTGGATTATCGAGATCTTTCACCTGATCCATTGATGCATTTAACAGCACCACATTTTTCAGTTTATCAGACTCGGTGTTTTTATAGAATAAGTGAACCGATCGGTATGCCTGCTCCAGTTCTCTTGTACTTTCGAGCGCTGTACCAATATTTTTATTTAAGTTTTCTTCTGCAGCATTGAGTTTTTCGGTGCTTTTTTCAACCATATTGGCTACCGAGGTGGAAGACTCAAGCACATCTATCCAAAGCTGGATTTTCTTTTTCAACTCTTCACGTTCCTTCTTCTTTTCATCACCCGTTAAGAAAATCTGTTTTCTTGCTTTTCTTTCCGGATTTAAATTCTGAAGTCCATCAACAGTTGCTTCTAACAGATCGAAACCACCAACCCTGGCCAGTTTTTCTAAGTTATCTTTAAGCGATGTTTTTTCTATGGTTTTGCCTTCAGCAGGTTTAAAACCTGCCTGAGCTGTATTTTGGTCTGTTTTTAATTCTTGAGGATTTGACATGTTTTCTCAGCGTTTAGATTATTTATTTTGCTCCAATTCATCAACAAAGTTCTTCAAAGCACTTATGAAGGCCGCTTTAGTTTCTTCATCATCAAGCGTAGCTTTTAAGGTTTTGTTCGATTTTAACTGTTTAATTACATTCAAAGACATTTCTCGCTCGATATTAACATTGGTGAGGTAGTTACTTTGATTGATAATATTTTTCACGCCGAAATCGCCCAGGTCGTTAAAATTCAGGGTTTCGCCCACGGTAGATCCATCTTGCTTTTCGAAAGCTACTTTAACATTTGGTTTATAATGTTCGAATACCTCTTTTACGGTTTTTAATCCCTCTACCTTTTCGGGTTTAATGGGATCATTATCGGTAAGTTTTTGTACAAAAAGCGTTTTGTTGTGGGCAATTTCTGCGAAAGCTTCTGAGGTATCAATTTTCCGCTCATTACCACCAATTTCATAATTAAACATAGTATGTAGATTTAGATTTACGATTAATTTATTCTAATAATATAATAGTTAACGTTTTAGCTCAATTTTTGTTCCAATGTTGCAGCTTCTGGCTGAATTATATTCCATTGCAATGTATCTTCTTTAGGATGTTTGCTCACCTGTATCTTCGATCCTTTTTTGAGTTCGCCTGAAATGATGTATTTCGAGATTGGCCTGCGTAAAAGATTTCTGATTACTGCCGATAGCTGCCTTGCTCCATACTTAGGGGTAAAACCATCTAAAGCAATCATTTTTTTAGCATCATCTGCTATTTCAAATTCGATACCCATTTTATTTAACGATTGCACCAAACTGCTCAGCTGTATTTCGAAAATGCGCACCACATTGCTTTCGTTAATCGGTGCAAAAGGAACAATTTCTGAAATCCGTGCTAAAAACTCCGGACGGAAATGCCCTGCCATTACCTCCATCAACTGATTTGATGCCGGAATAATACCCTTGCTAATTTGTTCTGCTATCCATTCACTACCAATATTTGAGGTAAAAAGAATAAGGGAATTACTAAAATCGCCTTCTTTGCCCAAGCGGTCGTGCATATGGCCTTCATCCAAAATCTGCAAAAAGGTATCGAATACTGAAGGGTGTGCTTTTTCAATCTCATCAAATAGCAATACCGAATAGGGCTGCTGCCTGATTTTGTTCACCAATAAGCCACCTTCTTCATAGCCAACATAACCCGGAGGCGCTCCATATAGCAATGCGGCACTGTGTTCTTCTTTAAATTCCGACATGTCGAACCTGATCATCGCCTTTTCGTCGTTGAACAAAAATTCGGCTATTGATTTAGCCAGTTCGGTTTTACCCGTTCCGGTAGGCCCCAATAAAAAGAAAGATCCTATGGGCTGTCCTTTTTTGTTCAGTCCGCTGCGCGATTCCAATATCGCATCAGAAACCGCTTTAAGTGCCTGGTCTTGCCCTACCACACGTTTTTTCAGGTATTGCTCCATATTCAGCAATTTTTCTTTTTCACCAGCCTGCAGTTTTCCCATTGGGATACCTGTTTTATAAGCCACAATCGAAGCAATATCCTGTTTGGTAATGCGGTTGCTTTTTTCGGCAGCATATTTTTTTAGCTCCTGCAGGCTACTGTTAATGTAACCCTGATATTCATCGGCTGTTTCGAAGGCATCTGTTTGTGTTTCGTCGGTTAGCCGCCCTAATAAAACCGGACTTAATTTGTTCTGGAGCAAAGAGAAAAGCCATTTATAATCGGCAAAGCGCTCTGCCTCTGATTGATCTTTATTGGCATCTAATGCTTCCAGATCGGTTTCCAAGCTATTTATTACGGCGTCGGAGGTATCGTTCATCATTTTCATTGCCGCCATGGTTCTATCCAGCAAATCAAAAGCAGAATCGGGTAACCTCCTGTCTTTCATGTAACGTTTGGCTAAACGAACACATTCGCCCAAAGCATCGGGTTCGATGGTTAAAATATGGTGCTCTTCATACTTCACCGCCAGTTTTTGCAGCATTTTTATGGTGCTTTCCTCATTTGGCTCATTTACCTGAAGCACTTCGAAGCGCCTGCTAAAAGCCTGTTCTGGCTCAATAATTTTGCGATATTCGTCAATAGTGGTTGCACCAATTACCGTGATTTCGCCACGGGCGAGTTCTGGCTTTAGTAAATTGCCAATTCCGGCACCCAACGGGCCTTTGCTATCCAATAGCGTGTGGATTTCATCAATAAAGAGCACTGCTTTTTCAAACTGTTTTATTTCTTTGATGATGTTTTTTAACCGGTCTTCTATTTCTCCTTTGTACGATGCACCTGCGATTAACGAACCTAAATCCAACTCAAAAAGCTGAACCGGCTTAAGGTTTTCGGGTACATTCTGATTGACAATATCGATGGCAAAACCATCAACCAATGCGGTTTTACCTACACCGGCATCGCCAGTAAGAATTACGTTTGGTTTAGTGCGGCGACAAAGGATTTCCATCATCATCCTCGTTTCTTTATCACGGCCGATAATCGGATCAGTTTTACCATCACGAACCAGTTGTAACCGGTCTATACAATATTTATGCAGTGCATTGCCTGTACTTTTGCTTTCGGCACCAGTGGTTGTCTGACCTGGCGAAACTACCCTTGAAATTTCTTCATCCTTTACATAGAGGTCTAAAATCTCACGTTCTTTTATCGGAAAAGACTTTAACTGATCGGGCTGAAAACCGATTCCGGGTTTAGCCAATGCAGTTAACACACACACAGGTGTAATTAAATCCAAGCCCAGTTTAATGCGTACATTATCAGCCTCTTCAAAAACAACGGCAATTTCTGGTGAACCACTAACTGTATCGCTAAAACTTGCCGATTTGGTCTGTTCATCAATCCGGACTTCAGCCCACTCACTAATGTATTCTTCATCCTTCCCAATGGAAGTGATAAACGACCGTAAACCCACATCTTTATGCATTAAGCCTTTGAGCAAATGAGCCGCAGAAAATGTTTCGTTCCTGTATTCTTTTGCTAACGACTGTGCAATGTGCAGGGCTGTTTTTACCGATTCACTTAAATTTGTAATTGCCATATCCCTTAGTTGGTTGTAGGCAAAACTGCCGGGTTAAAATTATTTTCGGTGATGTAATAGTATATTTTTCCGTTTGAAACAAATTGTTGCTCAATCTGCGTAGCCCTTTTAATTTGTTGCACCGATTGGCTTAACAATTTGATATAACTTTCGAACTGATCGAGCGGCATTTTAGACGTGTTCTTCAAATCGCTTACCGTATATTTTGACAAGAACTCGTTATTTAAAGGCAAACCTGTTACCAATTTAATATAGTTGGCCAAAGTCATCGCTTTAATATCGCCTGATGATATTTTCATGCCCAGCAGTTGCTTAGGCATTTTAACGTAATTTTTAACCAGCTTGCTTCTGAAAGAAGACTGATCAGCCTGCAGGTTTTGCCCTAACATAATAGAAAAAACATCTACAATCTGCTTGTATTCCATATTATTTAATACAATGGCATACTGTAAGGTAGAACGATTGTTTTTTACCACATCGGCCGACAGGCTTGCCGTATTGTAATATTTAAAGGCGTTATGTGGCATCCGATCGGCTACTTCTATTCCAACCGGCGCAGGTAATAAACCTTCTACATCAGCTGATAGGTTTTTGCGTGTGATACCTGTTAAACGGAATGCACTGTCTAAAGAACTGATCTGGTTATAAATATCCATATTGGTTTCTTTAACAAAACGGCGTAAAGCAATGGTCATACTCTGGTTCGAGTTTACCGATCCTTTAGTGGGAAAAACCACTCCACCTTGTATTAAACTGTTTTTAGGATAATCCAAATAGTAAGAAATCGAATCCTGAAGGCTGGTATTATACGGCTGGAAGCTTTTTAATCCCTCGCCTTTAACCATCGTGTTTTTTCTGTACTCAGCAGCGCGGATGGCTGATTCTGATACCAATTTACGCGATTGAATTACAAAATCGTTAAATGACGGATTAAAATCGCTGTAAACCTGTAGTGCTAAAATCCGGGCATCGGCCAGTGCCACCTGCTCGCTCAGCTCATTAATGAGGTAATTATTGGTACCCCCTACATTGCCCGTACTGCCAACCAAAATAATTAAATTGGTTTCGTTCTTTTTGGCTTTAAACAAATTTAATCCGGCTTTTAGTGCGGCAAAAACAGGTTCTTCCGTAATTTCGCCATTACACCTCAGCGTATTTTTAGCCTGGTTTGACAGGAAAGTCATCAACTGGCGATAATCATCCTGAACCGGACTAACAAAAATTCCCTGCAAGGAGCATCCGGTTTCGCCACGATATACCACACCGCCATAATTTACTTTGGTTCCTTTTCCAAAATCGCCCATTATGCTTTCGAAAGACGCAATGGTATTGGTCATTCCCGCAAGATATTTGGTCATCGGACTTCCGCCATCAACCACAAAAACCACATTTACCTTGCTTTTATTTTTACGGAGCTTTAAATAATCCTGATATGATAATGCTGAACCGTTAATGGTTAATATTTTGTTGTCCTTTTTATTGTAAACATCGGCAGCTATGCCCACGGCATAAGCACCGGCATCATCAGAAACTACAGGGACACTTCTTAAAATCAGGTTTTCTCTTGGTAACAAAGGATCTACCACGAAAGCTGTTCCGTTGTTTATTCCATTTTTAATGGCTGTTGAAGTAGAATCATCGTTATCATAATTACCAGGCTTAACAGATGTAATATACAACCGATCTCCCCAGCTGTGTACTGCTTCGGCAGAAACCCATCCGTAAATGCTTTTTAAGGCGGTATCTGCAACCAGCTGATCATCAGATCCGATTAAGTATTTTTTACCGTCTTCCGATTTTTTGTAGATATAAGCAATTTCGTGCAACCGCACTTTGGTGCGCCTGTCTTTAAGTTCAGGAGTATTGTAAACCAGGATCGAATCGGTGGTATCGAAATAGAATTTTGGTTCGGTTAGTGCATTTTTGCCGTTGATAATGCCAATGGCTTTTTCGGCATAACCTGTTTTTTGATTAGAGAATGCCCGTTGCCATAAAAGCAGTTTAGATTTTGCTATCCAACCGTAACTGATGGCACTTTTTTTATCGTTTATTTTTCTTCCCCTGATCATTCCCGCCTTGTATTTGATTAGTTTCAGGTAACCGTTTTCTTCTTTTGAAACATAAAAAGGCTCCATAAAACTTATTTTTTTCATGATCAGGCTTCCACCTGGAGCAGTAGTGGTGTAATTATCTTCGCGGTCGGAAAAAACAATCCAGGGTAAACTGCTGCTACTGGTATTATCGTTAACATTTATGGTTTCGGCTGGCCTTTCATACGATTTAGGCATGTATTTTACTTTTTTGCCAAACGATGCGGGCGATTGTGCATACGCAAAGGATATTCCTAAAAACAGGATGGTTAAGGCATAATATTTTTTCATAATATTGTAGATGAGCTTTAAAATTAGGTTCAGATGTTAATCTATTTTGTTTTCGCCGCAGCATCAGTAGTTGCTGTTGCCGCAGGCTGGGCTGTTCCCGAATGTTGCTTAATGTTTAACAAACTGGCACAGGTAGAATTGGGCTTAATGGTTAACTGCGCTTCATCAACGGCTATTTCGCCACCAAAAGTTAGCCCCATGCAATAAGAATAAATATCGGTCTGCTTTTTCTTTCCGTTCATCTCCACATTTACCGTTACTTTTTCATTGTTGCACATGTATTTGTTAATGAGGTAATAATAGTTGGAGTTGAAATCGGCACCATTTGCAATGGCCTGTAAGCGGGCCCTGATATCATCAATGGTTTTACGTTCACCATCGCCGGGTGCAACCAGATCTTCCACTATTTCCGCATTGGGATCGGTAATCAGGATGGTTAAAAAAGCAGGCTTACGTGCTTTATCTGAGCGAAGTTTAACGACATATTTTCCTGGAGCGCGGTAAGTATATAGGGCGGTTTTTCCCTTAACATCAACCCTTCCGGTTTCGCCAAAAGACCATTCGAAATCTTTTCCTTCACCATCGCCCTCCAGCCTGATTTCTTCGTTAACCAGACCAGCAGTTGGCCCGCTTATGGTGAGTACGCTATCGATCACCGCTGCTTTCACAGTATCTCGTACGGTTATTGGAAATTCCTGGCGCAGTTCGCCGTCTACCGTTAAACGTACAATATAAGTATCCGGCTTGGTGTAATGATAGGAACCAGTTTTTGTAGTTGCTTTTTCGCCATTACCGAACTCCCATAACCATTTAGTGGCTTTTGGTGTATTATCGGTAAAAACCAAATCCTCGTTTAAATAAATTTCATCTTTAAGGATCCGTGCATCAATGGCCCTCTTTTCGAACAAGGAGCTTTTAAATAAAAAAATCAGGCCTGTTAAGAGCAGCACAGCCAAAAGGATGTAGAGAATAACGTAGCCTTGCGAATTTGAGTTAACTTGCTTGGTGTTTGTGTCAGACATAGGTAGCGTTTTTTATAGGTTGTGGGATGTTTATCTTGCAGATATGGTTTGCTGCAGCTGACGTCTGTTGGTAATGCAGTCGTCTAATTGCCTTTTGTGCAGTTCGATATCCGTAATATTTCTATTTTGTTCTTGTCTATCGTAAAATAACCTGTCGTACAATTGCGAGGTTTGAACGAAGATTTTGTATCGTGAATCTGATGCTTTGCGATCAAATGCGGCTTTAATGGAGCCTAACGAAAGCTGAATATCATTCTTTAAAAATACCGCCTGTACATTTGGGTTATAGCGTGTAATTTGTTTAAAGGTGGTGTCAACCGTAGGCATGGTTTCTTTCACCATATTTTCAAAGGCCTCGTTTTCACTAATTTTAACTTCCAGTTCTTCTTTAGAAATTTCGTACCGGGATGTACCGCTGTAAAAAATGCCAAAGCTTAAAAGCCCGACAGTAAAAACAAATAGGGCTAAAAAAAACAAGAATTGTTCCCGTCTTTCTTTTATGCTTAGTTTTATCATAATCTTTAATTATCGACCGTATCTGCCATTTCTAATTTTGTTCGCTGCCGACTGGTTTGCCCGATGGCAGTCGTTTATTTGTTCTTTATATCTTTGAATATCCCCTCTCGATTTGATCAGAGAATCCTGTAAATCGGCCATTGCACCAACATTATTATTGAGTTTTCCGTAAAGATCGAAACTCGGGCTCGCTTCGGTTTTCCTGGTAATCAAATCTTTTATCCTGTTGTTGGCGGTTTGAATGTCGCCCAATAAAATGCTTTGTTTGCTCATTTCGTTTGCATTATAATCGCGGTATTGGGCAAGCTCTTTAAAGCGGACTAAAATGAGATCGAAATTGGTATTGATATCTTTTCGTAAATAGGATAGTTTTTCAGTTTCTTTTACTTTTTTATCGAGTAAAGTGTATTCATAATCAGAAGCTGCAAAAAAGAGATAAATACAAAGAATGGAGAAGAGTGTTAGGAAAACAAAGTTTAAAATAAACTTCGTATATGAATTCCTAATTTCAGTGGCGTTAATGGGTTTCATATAGATTTAATAGTTTCACATAGCAATTGACTAGTAATTAATCTGACATCAACCTCACTGAAAATCATGCAAACCTTTTCAAATTAACATTGTACTATAACAATTTTTAATATTTGTTGTTTGGTTATTAAAAACGATTTTATTTCTTTTACTTTTAACAAACTTTAAGCCAAACATCTATGTCTGAAAATTTTTTCAACAAACCCTTCAGATTTAACTCCATCTTTTCAGGTGCTGGCCTACAGGCAACTAATCTCGGAAAATCGATTTCTAACCACATTGAATTGATTATTTTCACCCGTTTTGGAGAGCATAGATTCCATCGTGATTTCGGATGTGAGATATGGGATCTGGATTTTGAATTAATTGTAAGCGAGAGCATTTGGGAGGAAAAATTCCGCAAATCGTTGCTAAAATCCATTATTGATTATGAATTCAGGATATATAATACCGAGGTAGAAGTACGTATTACTGAGGTCGAAAATGTATACCCACTGCGTAAGATAACCGAGATTAAAAAAAAGGTAGATATTAGTGTTAGCGCACTAATAAAAACCACAGGAGAAAAATATTTCTTCAATACCGCTTTATTTCTTAGCCCACTATCAACTTAATCTAAAACGCCCAAAATATTCTACACATGAAACCAGTTTTTTATTCATCAAAAGATGAAATCCGGAACAGAATTTTAAAAAATGCCGAAGATTTTTGGAACGTTAAGGATAGTCATGATTTCGATCCGCTTGTAAAATTGATTATTGAAGCCTTAAGTAACGAACTTTTTAATGTGGCCAATGATGTTAAAAATCTTGAGAATAGAATTTTTGATAAGATCAGCCGCATTTTAGCTCCCGATCATCTCACCTCATCGTTGCCCGCACATGCGATTATCCATGCCAGGCCAATCGAAGATGAGGATTACCTTTCGCCCTATACACAATTTGCCTTTAAGAAAAATATTCAGCAAGAAAATGATAAGGCAAAAAAAATCGATATTTTCTTTAGTCCCTTACACCATGTAAAAGTTCAAAATGCTGCTGTAAAATATATTGCTACCGGAAATACCCTTTTTAATGTTGAGCAATTGAGCAAGCAACCTGTTTTAAACACATTACCCGGCTCAGCAATTGAAAAAAACACCATCTACATTGGTTTTAGCGGGATAAAAAACTGGATGGATTTTAATAAACTGAATTTATTTTTCGACTGGAAAAATTATTCGGTGCCTGAAAACACTTACGATCTGTTATCCTTAGGGAAATGGTTCTACAAAGACAATGAGCTTAGTGCTTATACCGAACGCTTTATGGACGAGCCTTTAACAGGAAAACAAGAGGCGCCTTTTCAGCATAAACAACTGCTTAATCTGATTAAGGCTGATGTGCTCCAGTTTTACAGCAACAGGTTTATTACCCTTGGCGATCTCAACGACTTTAACATTGATGAAAGCAAAGAATTGCCAGCTGCTTTTGAAAACATTTTCCAGTCAGCCAGCTTAAACCAGATAGACGAAAAAGTGAAATGGCTTAAAGTGGTTTTTCCTGCGGCCATCAATCAGGAAATGCTGAACGAACTTCATATCTACATCAATGCATTTCCGGTGGTGAATAAAAGGTTAAGCCAGATAAAACACCGGCTAAAAACGATGAATAACATCATCCCGATTAAAACCGAAGCGATGGACCAAATGCTGGCAGTAGAAAATCTGAAAGACAATAAAGGCAAAAGTTATAACGAAATTCCATACACCAACGAGAACGATAAGGGTGATGGTTCGTTCTCAATCAGATATGGTGGCACCGAACGTTTCGATACCAGAAATGCAAAAGAACTGGTCGATTACCTGTTTGAATTGCTGAGAGATGAAAAGGCTTCTTTTTCTGCCTATGGTCCTGATTTTTTAAGTACTGTGCTCAAAAATTTAGAACAAAACATTGCCCTCATTGAGCAAAAGAGCCGTTCGGCATTAAAAGATATCAAAGAATTACCCAGCTATATTGTTTTAAAACCGATTGATGATGCCGATATTCTATTTTTGGATATCTGGGTTACACAGGCCGAGGAGGCTAACCACATTAATGCAGGCAGCCGATTAGTGGCCTACGACAATAGCAAAGTTAATGCAGAAAGCATTTTTTTATTGAGCCAAACAAAAGGAGGCCGCAGCCGGCTAAATGCGACCAACCGCGTTCAGGCTTACAAGTATGGACTAACTACTGCAGATCGAATTATTACCAGGGCAGACGTGATTAACTTTTGCCGTTACGAATTGGCCCAAAAGCTTAAAGGCATTACTTTAGCCAAAGGTATTGTGATGGATAACAGGCCTAATGCTGGATTTATTAAAACCACCGATATTATAATTGAGCCGGCAGATAACCTAAACCTTACGCCGCAAGACTGGGAAGAACTGCTTGGCCTTACCCTGGCTAAATTAAAATTAAGGAGCACCATGAATGTGCATTACCGCTTACTATTAAAGCCAACGGTATATAAAATGGTTTAAGGTGCTAAGATGGATATGCTGGTTTGTAAGCAGTTAGTGAAATGACAAGAGGATCTTAAGGAGATAAATCTCTTTAAATGATCGTCATTTGAATTGCTTCTTTGTTCCTTCCTGCAATTAAATATATACCGTGTACCCTAAATAGGCGCTTTCACCATCTGCACTCAATACTGTTTCCTGAAAATCGGTTGCGGTAAGCAGCTCAACACTTACCTCCGCATCAAGCGGCATGAGGTAACTCAGCGCCATATCTAAAATGGCCCGGTTCTTTTGACCCGGAATAAAGCCAATCAGTTCTTGTGGTGTGGTGGGACCAATATTAACATGATAAGCCTCATGCTCTGGCATAAAACTATCGCCAATAATGGTATCAATGCCTAGTGCGCTGGTGCCAAGCTCCATCTGCAGTTCATCTGCAATTTTTAACGGGCCAATATTAGCCGTAGTATCAACAAGGTTTACCGGCAAATTAAACAAGGCGGTAAGCACTTTAGATACAAAGCCAATATCATTTCTTTTTAGTTGAATTTCGGGCAATAGATGCATCCAGATGATGCTTTGTTCTTTATTCAATAGGTTAAATTCACCCCAGCCAAATTCGAATATCTGGCTTAAATCAGAATAAGTGGTTTTTTTATCGAGCCTGTTTTCATAAAGCTCGGTCATAATCCTTACATGATTAATTTCAGCATCAAAGGGGGTGAAAAACAACCTCGCCTGCTTTTCTTCTTCTCTCCTATCCCTGATATCCTTAATCATCGACTCCTCATCCATCCCTGCACTGCCTGTTGGCGGCCGATGAAAAAGCCCTTCGGGCAGCATATCATATAAACTTTCTCTATTGGTGTTGATGCGGATACGGTCGTGCCTTCTTCTTTCAGTATAATAGGTACTGGTGTTTTCAATATCTTTTGCAAAAGCACGCTTATCTGGCCCTATTGGGATAACTTCAACACGATCAGCATCTATTACTTCACGCTCTATTAAGTCGGCAGCATGGGCTACGGCTTTATAATCGGTAAAGAGTTCGTTATTAATCAAAGTTCCTTTTTTCATTTAAACTTTAAGCTTGCTTATTTGTTATAGGTTAAATTTATATTATCGAAAAAAAATAGGATTATAATCAAATACTAAAGATACTATATTTGTAATACATCACATCTATAAAAATTAATGGACGTTCAATCATTTTTTATTCGCTTTCTCTTATTTCCGCTGATTTTCCTTATCTCAACGGCGGTTCTTTCCATCATTAATAAAAAGAACCAGTTTCTTAATAACAAAAGACTTATCGTAAGTGTTCTGCTCATCGGTATTATTTTAGCTGCTCCAGGTTTCCTGGGTTTTCTGAACTTTAATTTTATGCCCTGGGGTTATATTATTTGCTGTATTTTTTATCTTTTAATGGGTACAGTTTTCGTTTACCTGTTAACTAAATATTACCCAAAAGACGTACTGGAACGCAAGATTTTTATCTTTTTCGCCACACTAATCTCGGCTATTTTAGCTGTTTATTTATTTCAGCTGGCCTTTAACTGGTTAAGCTCGGTAAATTTTGGATGGTTTGGTGCGGGCAGCATTACCTGCTTTTTTGTTCCGCTTATTTTTTGGTGGGCTTATGTTTCATTGCTTGGCATCCCTTCCGAAATCTATAAAATCTGGAAATATCCTGATACGCCCCTGGACATCAATATGGACCATGTTGATTTTAACAGGTTATTGGTACTGGAACTGGAACTGTATAAAAAAAGTACCGATCCTGAGCCCCTTAAAGTAAAAGTAAAGGCGGTAGAAAACATGAATTTCGGCACCTGGTTCCATAAATTTATTGACGATTATAACCTGAAGTTTGCCAAAAGCCCGGTAGCTTTTAAAGGCGATGACCAGGAGAATTACAAATGGATTTTCTTTATTAAAACCTCCTTTTTTAAACGCAATATTTTTATTGATCCGGATCTGGATATTGTAGAAAATGGCATTACCGAAAAAATGACGATTTATGCCAAACGCGTTTCAGAAAATGTAAATAAGCCTAATGAAGTTGGAGAAAGTGCTATCTTTATCTAACCTATATAAAAACATTTACCATGATAAAGCCGCTAAAATATAAATCCATTAACTGGATTAATGGCATGAAGCTTTCTAGTGATCATTTTACAGTAAGCGACCTCTATTTACAGGATTTTGTTCGGGATGCCGTATCTATACATTTAAATAATAGCAATTATGGATTCTTGCCGCCGTTTACGGGTTACAAAAGTTCGCATGATATTGAGATTATCGAAAAAGCAACCAACCATATCGAGGTAAGGGTAAGATATTGTAATGCCATCACACCTGAAGGCTGCCACATTGATATTGTACAATCAGATAACATGGATACGCTGGTACATAACCACTATTTTGGTCAGTCAGAGCCGCGTAACTACGTTATTTTATTGGTGGTGAATCCGTTTAACCGCGTCCCAACAGGTACACCAAATCCCGAAGAAAGCCCAATCCGTTATCCTGAGCTGGCAAAAAGCTACTCCATTGCCGTTTTACCCGAAAGTGAAGTAAGCACGCAAACCGCCGACAGTTATTTTCTAACTATCGGGCAGGTTTATTACGAGAACGGAAGATTAACGATCAACAACAATTATATACCGCCCAGTTCAACCATAACCAGTCATCCGGCCCTGATCAGATACTATGAATCTTTTAGTGTTTTACTAAATGATTTACAGCTGGCGGCTTTTAAAATTATTGATAAAACTGGAGGACGTGATAATATTACCCCGCTAGGCAAGAATATCCGTTTGATCTCGGAGAAAATTGTAGATTATATTGCAGGTTTATTTTACGAATACAGAAACATAGCACACCGTGAATCGCCGGCAGTTTTAACCGGTTATTTCTCCAGTCTGGCTCATATCTTTTTTACAGCCATCAAACTGATTGATCCCCGTGAAAGAGAAGAACTGCTTAAGTATTTTTACGAGTGGAAAGATGTAACTCCAGGAAATTTTGAAGAGCTATTAGCCAAAACCATCGAACTGGTTTACGATCATAAACAAATTAATAACAGTATGCTAATGGCCAGCGAATTTATGAATGTACTGGTGGCGCTTTGGAATAAGTTGAGTGGATTAGAGTATATTGGCCAGCGCAAAGAAAATATTGTGGTTGCCGAACAGCAGGTTGTACAGCAGGTACAGGCCAGAAAAACCTGGACATTGCTCGATTAAAATAATTTCTCGGAGTAAATTGATAATGAAGCTGTACCCATAACCAAGTACAGCTTTTTTTTCTTATAAATTTAGAAATTAACCAGGGCCTGCCCATCATAATAGCTAGGCGCAGTGATTCCTAAAAACTTTAATATGGTTGGTGGCACGCTATATAAGTAAGGTGCGCCATGGTAATCGGTTATTTTACGTTTAAATATAGGTGTAGTTAAAGCACTCCAGGTAACCGTTGCGCTGTTTTTGGTGAGGATGCTAATTTGAGGGGTAACCAAACTTCCATTATAAGTGGTTCCGCTTCCTTCGTTTCCTTTGGTGTATAAAACCAGATTAGCGTATTGCGGGTGTGCTGAAGTTAAAGCAGTAAAGCTGTAAGCGCTAATGCTTGTTGCAGGCAGTGCAGATTTAAACAACCTGATTTCTGAAATATTACCTGTAAAGTATGGGCTGTAATTTCCAGTACCATCTTGCCCGATCTGAAAGGCAATATTACTCTGCAAATCGCCAACTGCCGAGATATTACCTTCGGCCACCTGAACCCCGCCATCGTACATGGTTGCTTTTTGCGTGCTGCGGTTAACCACTATCGCCACCTGGTGCCACAACTGATCGGTTAAATCAACACCATCAATATCCAACCTGTGGGTGCCATCGCCAAAGTTTGCTCTGATTACCCCGTTTCTATTAGCAATGATAATTCCTTTATTGTAACCGCTTGCCCAGTTTTTGTTCCCGATAATTACCGGATCGCTTGTGGCAGTTGTTGCCCTTGCCCTAAACTCGATGGTAAAACTACTGGTTGCACTAAGATTAAGACTACTGAGCGTAGGCAACTGACCATAAACATTGGTTTTAAAATTAACAGTAGAGATGCTGTGCGGCGTCGATTCTGTTGAGGTGGTTGGTAAAGCATTAACCAATTGAGGAGCAATGGCACTGTTGTTTAAAATGATAAATGCATTTTGTTCCAGATAACTCGCACCGCCATGAGTTAAATCTCCACCATGATCTGTTGCCACAACGATTAACCAATCTTCGTTATTATAAGTTGGTCTTGCTTTTAAAGCAGTTAATATCCTTCCTACACGCAAATCGACCGCTTTTACCGAATCCATGTACATTTGCGTTGTGGTTCTGTAATTACTGGCATGACCGGCATGATCAACATTATCGAAATGGCAAAATGCAACATCGGTATTGCTGGTGGTAATTTCCTGAATAATCCTGGTTTCGGTAGCATTATCATTTGCGCTGTTCTGTTTCACGGTTACATCAGGGGTTGCCACTATATAGCTATTGATCGATGACCAGGTAACAATTGATGCCGTGCGCAACGCAGGTAAACTCGTTTTAATCTGCCTAAAAAAAGACGGGTAGTTTACAAAATCAGAACCCGAAAAACTATTATCGGATGCTTTGTGTTTGGCTACGCCCACACCGGTAAACAATGCCGACCAGCCATTTGATGACCAGGTAGGCACCTGGGCCAATGCATTGGTACTGGTGTACGACTGATCCATTAAGGTTTTAAGGTTTGGTGCGTTTGTGGCCGTAATGGCTTTCCATACACAGCCATCAATACCAATAAACAAAACCTTTTTAGGTTTCACAACCAATGCACTCTTTGCTAAAGATTGTTCATCTGAAATTTGTTTTTCTTCTTGAATTGTCGTGCCGGCCTTTTTACAGGACATGATGGACAAAGCCGTTAACAAAATTAGGGATGGTAAAAGTTTTAATGTTTTCATAGTTAAGTTAAGGTTAAAATATTGTTTACATAAAACACAATTTTGTTTAACTAAACTAAACAAACAAATTGACAACTACAAACTTTTATTTCTTAAAACACTACATACTAGCGTGTTTAATACTACTCAATAATTGTTAGGTATATTGTCGCCTTAAATAACTTAAAACTGTATAACGGCTGATATCTATATTAAACGGGTCTATTAACCGGTTTTTTTAGGCCCGCGGTTGTCTAGAAATTCCCATTCTAACAGGTGCGCTGCCTGGTGTTCTTTTTTTACAATTTCATCAAACCGTTTTGCCAGTTCCGGATGTTCGGCAGCTACATCATGCGCTTCAAAACGATCATTCTTAATGTTGAAGATCTGCCAAGCGGTATTTTTCGGGTTTTTACGCACGGCTGTTTTAACACCTTTCCAATCACCCAGACATGATGGACAAAGCCGTTAACAAAATTAGGGATGGTAAAAGTTTTAATGTTTTCATAGTTAAGTTAAGGTTAAAATATTGTTTACATAAAACACAATTTTGTTTAACTAAACTAAACAAACAAATTGACAACTACAAACTTTTATTTCTTAAAACACTACATACTAGCGTGTTTAATACTACTCAATAATTGTTAGGTATATTGTCGCCTTAAATAACTTAAAACTGTATAACGGCTGATATCTATATTAAACGGGTCTATTAACCGGTTTTTTTAGGCCCGCGGTTGTCTAGAAATTCCCATTCTAACAGGTGCGCTGCCTGGTGTTCTTTTTTTACAATTTCATCAAACCGTTTTGCCAGTTCCGGATGTTCGGCAGCTACATCATGCGCTTCAAAACGATCATTCTTAATGTTGAAGATCTGCCAAGCGGTATTTTTCGGGTTTTTACGCACGGCTGTTTTAACACCTTTCCAATCACCCATCCTGATGGCGAGCTGACCTCCGTTTTCGGGATATTCCCAGTAAATATATTCGCGTTGTTTTTGTTTGGCAGGTGTTCCCAGCAAAGTTGGCAATAATGAAATGCCATCGGTGTTATTGGCTTTTGTTCCTGTTATTTCTGCAAAGGTAGCCATCATATCAAACTGTACCGATGCAAAATCGCTCATCGAATTTGCCGGGATTTTGCCTGGCCAGCGGGCAATTAAAGGTTCTCTTATCCCGCCTTCATAAACATCCATTTTTAAACCCCTTGAACCGTTAACACTATTAAAAAATTTCGCATCAACGCCCCCATTAAAAGTAGCCCCATTATCACTCGAGAACATAATGATGGTATTTTCATCAAGCCCCAGCTTTTTAATCTCCGCTAAAATAATGCCTACCTGATCATCTAAATACGTAATCATAGCAGCATAGGTTGATAAGGGATATTTAGTAGCGGCATAACCTTTTTGTCCGTAATATGGCCTTTCATTAAATAATCCTATGTATTTTTTGATGTATGCTTCTGGTGCCTGCAGCGAAACATGCGGGATAGTATAAGGCATATAAAGAAAAAAAGGTGCGTCCTTATGCCCTTCAATAAAATGGAGCGCTTTTTTAGTGATCAGATCTTGTGAGTATTCTTTTCCCTTGAAATAATCCCAATCGGCATCATTGAGTGTTTTTGTGCTGTCTAACTGGCGATGAACATCGATAAATGTATTGTTTAATGGAACCACCTTATCGTTTTCCCACAAATGGGTTGGATAAAAGCTATGCGATTGCTTTTGATCTAAATAACCATAATAATAATCAAAACCTTGTTTTAAGGGCGAACCTGAGGTATTATTCATTCCCAAACCCCATTTTCCCGTTAATGCTGTAGCGTAACCGACTTGCTTCAACATCTTAGGAATTGTAAAAACGCCTTCGGGTAAAGGCATCTGTCCGGCCTCTAAACTATCAGGGAAACCACCCATTTCATAATTCCCGCGGATATAGGAATGCCCTCCATGTTTACCAGTCATTAACATACACCTTGCAGGTGCACAAACGGGCGTACTGGTATAATGCTGCGTAAATTTCATCCCCTCTTTGGCCAACCGATCCAAATGAGGTGTCTTTATTTTTGTTTGTCCATATGGGCCGATATCAGCATAACCCAGGTCGTCTGCATAAATGTAAATGATATTAGGTAGTCTTTTGCCTGTCTTCTTTGCTTTTTGCTGCGCAAATACTGAAACTGCCATCATCATTACAGCAGCAAAAAACAGATACTTCTTGAATCTTCTCATAATTTTAGGTTTACATTACCAGCTTCTCACTCAAACCAGCAGTAAAGATTTCTAATAAAAGTATCACCAGAAATCTGCTTAATCAAGCTTAAAAATCACGCAAACGATTGACCAATTTTATTGTTACTCAACAAATTAGTTCATTATGATAAAAAAAATCCCGGTAGAAAATCACAAAACAAAAAAGACTCAGCTTATAAAAGCCAAGTCCATCAAAATCTATAAAGAATACTGATTAATCGAAAGCAATCTGTTGCGGACCTGAGATTTTATCGATGTGACAAGCGCACTTGCCCCCGCTAACTTTAATAATGGCAGATTTAGTCTGACTAGTTTCTACTGATGTACCCGTAATTTTTAAATCATCCCCTTCTTCAGACAAGCTTTGAATATTACCATCATCAACTACAACAAAGGCTCCTTTTATGGTATTAATCGAAATGCTCGAATTGGCCTGCAGTTTCTCTCCGGTTCGTTGGTTGATTACTTTAAAGTCTTTTACTTCGGTAGCCTCGCCTTTGTTGTTAACAAACCTGATCCCTACCGAGGCAAACTGGTAAGTACACATTTTCTTTTCACAATCAGAAGTTTTATTTTTTTTGCACGAAAGCAGGGCCATGCCCATTAATAATAGCAGTGTTATTTTTTTCATCGTTTTCCGGTTTTTAAGGAGAAACGACCAAAGCGATTAAAACGCTACAAAGGATTAGCTGCGAAAATGACCTTCGAATAATAGTTTGATTTCTACCTGTATCGGCTATTTGTGACAGATAGCTTTTTCACCAAGAAGCTTTTAACACGTTAACCAGCATTCTTGTACCCGCATCTTTCACTGAAAATAGCCTTACCAAAAACATCAACCAGATAAAAACTATAAAAATCAAAATAAAGGGGTCCTGAAAAAGACAAATCAGTACAATAATGCCTGTTAATAGGATTTCAAAGGTTAAAGTGATATAAAAAGTAAAAGTGATACTTCCACCTTCAGGGTTAATTTCGAATATTCCTCCGTCTACACGACGAAAGGTTTCACTCCGGGAACCCAATCGCCATATATTATCCTTAAAGTCTATACCCTTTTGATCTTGTCTAGTTACATTATAACCTGACTTATCAAGTTCAAATAATATATTTTTAATTAAGTCAGTATTTGACAAATTCGTTTGAGCTACCCGTTTTTTGTATTGTATTTTAAACATTTTGAAAATCTACGACAATATTTAAGGTTCAGGTAAGTGATTTGCCGGACCAATATAATAAGGTTTTCCTGCTATTATTGTAATGCCTTTAGATGATTGTTTATAGAGCGAAAAAGGTCTTAGCGAGATCTTAAGGCTAGTGTGATTCTTATGATAAATGGGAATCTTTACTACTCACCGTTATACGCTCATTAAACAAGAATACCCGCCTAGGCATTCAAACTAATTTTATTTTTATTCTTCACAAGCCATAGGCCTGTAACGGCTTCGCAACAATCAACTCACATCTTATTTAGCTCATTAATTAAGATTGCTATTCCCATTCCCGTTAAAATCAATCCTCCTAAAAATATTTTCAGTTCCGCTACAAATAGCATATCGCTTGATTTATGTTTATAGAATCTGTTTCTAATCATTAAGATTATTCCAATTATCATGGTAACAAAACCTATTGAAAAAAGTGTGATGTCCATACTTTATTTATCCATAATAAGGTAGGCTGCAGAGCTTAAAGTAATACTAATTGACAACCTTCTTTAGCTCATCATATAAAACCAACAGCCCAAACAAGGTTAAAACTGCAGAACCTAAAAACACCCTCAATTTAGCAACAAACAGCATATCGCTTGTTTTATATTTGTAAAACTTATGGTTCAACATCAAAACCACGCCCAATATTGCAGCTATAATACCAACTATGAAAAATTGAATATTCATATTAATTTTTGTCTTTCTTTTTCATCAATTCTTCAGACATGCTTTTTGCCACTTATTCCCCCCCTGTTAAGAAATTGTTACCACCTTCCATCAGGATTAGTAAACTTAATAGGATTATCAAATCCATAGTTATATGGTGACCATCTTCTACCAGGCTCTGCCTGCTAAGACTAGATGGGGACGCTAAGACCAGAAAGGCACCCAACTCGCCAAACTATATTCCCGAACATATGGAGCCTCAAAGCCAGGCTAATCAAACTGGAACTCTTACAAAAATAACAAAGCCCAACAGTTTTAAACTGCTGGACTTTGATTTTGTCTTAGGCAGAAGTCACCCTGCACTTAACACTTGCGCCAGATTGGAGATTAATTCTATTATTTAAAAATAAGAATAAAAATATTAAGGATTATAATTACAGATATTCTCCAATAATTTGTTGAATTAAAAACATCACTATTGTTTTTTCTATTTAAAAATATATACAAGCTAACAGATAAAATCAGTAAGGCTTCTATAAGATAAAAGAACCAGCCCAGTTCTCCAAACATTTTAACTGTACAAGCACCAATAATTAACCAGATTAAAGCATATAAGATCCCAAATGATATTGAGCGAAAAATCCTTTTTTCATTTTTCACAGCGAACAAATACCAACAAAAAGCCAAATAATAAAAACTCAACAAGCAACAAGATACTAGTGCTGGAACAACAGAGCCTGTTTCTAATATAATTGATGGAATAGCTATTCCTCCAAATATTAGCTCTTCTGGTTTAAACCCTTTTAACAACATAATTGATAGACAAATAAAAGTATACCAATAACAACGAAAAACAGCCAATATTTTCTGTAAGACGACCAGCCATCATTTATGGAAAACCTAAGCAATATTCCTAAAAAAATAATTAAGACTGGTGCCAAAAAACCAATAAAAATCTGAAAACTCATAAATTTAAAAAAATATACTACACCAATAATTAGAAAAAAATAACAACCAATTTCTAGGAATAATACTTCCTTTATCAAAAACTGTCTAAGCCCTCTGTTTTTTTCTTATGCAAGATCCACCTTTTATTTGATGTTTGTAAATGAGGGCAGTTTTATTACATATTCAGTTTTTTGTTGCCTCCGTTTTGGCCTTAGCGAGACGCTAAGACTAGATGGTCAAAGCGATTAAAACGCTACAAAGAATCGGGCTTAAGGCTTATAATGATCGAAAAGATCGAAAACAAAAAAACCCTTACTTTTTTCAAGTTAAGGCTTTTGTTGCGGAATGGACGGGACTCGAACCCTACTCATATATCTTTGACAGTTAGCTTTTTAAATTATACCGATGTAGCCTGCTCACTACATGCTCACCTTTTTTCTGCATATATTTGACTATAAATGACTATAGTAAAGGAAATATTAATTCTATCTAATGCAATTTATTTATAGGCCTTGTCTAAATACCTCATCTGCAGGCGTTGTGCTCACGGTTTAAATGCGGACGAATTGCGGTTTTTGCCAAAATGCCCAATCATCATTATATTGCATTTTATCCCAACGAAAAAATAACTCTTGCACCAGCATTCATAGAAACAGAAAACCCAACATTTCTGATGGGTTTTGCTGTTTACAGTTAACAATTGTGTCATACCGCAATACTCCGACTGGAAAGAGATTTAATATTTAAAACTTTGTTCTGATATTTCCTTTCGAAACTATCGACAACCTCGATAATTTCAAACCTTAAAATTCTTAACTCCTCTCCTAAGATCCCATCTAAAAGTATCTCACAGGCAATTTGTTTTTCATCAATAGATAGGCGGCTATCAACATTTTCACACTTAATCAATATTTCAAATACACCATCATCATATTTTAACAAGACATATTCCCATGTATTTGCGTTTACTTCAATCTGTTCTCCTGAATATCTATAGAAATCAAAAATAAGATCCCATTGCTTTGGTGGCTTAGCATAAAAAAAATCCCACCCTTTGCACTTTATAGAATATGAAATAATTTTTTTGGTCTTCTCTAATAAACTTAACTCACCACCTGGAGAAATAACCAGCATGTTGCTCGAATTAATTCCGGGGCCTAACTCCCAGGTAAAATCGCCAAGCGAACGAATTCTTTTATCCAAGTCATCAATTAAGTCGTAATTATCAAATGCCTCTCCGAAATCTTCACAAATCGAAGCAAACCATTTCCAAAATTCTTTTATTGAATTTACATTTAATTCCTTATTCATTTTTTTGAGTCTTTTTTTCTCCATTTCTATCAATCTTTCTTTACTCACTTCTCTCCTCTTATTGTCAAGATTTTCGACCCCACCTTTCGCATCAATTTCTTTTGCTCTTTATATTGGCCTTCCTTTGGATTTTTCGTATCGTACATTTATACCGTTTAATGTGCTCACCGAATTGCTCACCTTTTTATTGCGAAGAAATGAATAATTGCTATTATCAGAAAACAAAAAAGCCCTAACTTTTTTCAAGTTAAGGCTTTTGTTGCGGAATGGACGGGACTCGAACCCGCGACCTCCTGCGTGACAGGCAGGCATTCTAACCAGCTGAACTACCACTCCTTTTGTTCTCTTTAAAGTTCGAACCTCTTTCCCCTTTCGGGAATGCAAATATAGACACTATATTCAGTTTATCACTATAATAACCGACTTTTTAATCAATAATTACGTAACACACTGAACCTCATTCCAAATATTTTAATCAAAATGATTCTTAAACAAAAAAGCCTCAACTTTTTCAAGTTAAGGCTTTTGTTGCGGAATGGACGGGACTCGAACCCGCGACCTCCTGCGTGACAGGCAGGCATTCTAACCAGCTGAACTACCACTCCTTTTGTTCTTCTTTAAAGTTCGAACCTCTTGTCTCTTTCGAGGTTGCAAATATAGAGACTATATCTTAATTTGCAAACTTTTTTTTCAAAAATATTTAACTCCTTAACCTACAGCACCTTCCTGCATCTTCTCTGCATTTTCAGCAAACTGAAGCGCATCGATAATTTCCTGAATATCGCCGTCCATAATGGTTGGCAGGTTATACATCGTTAATCCGATGCGGTGTTCGGTAACGCGGCCCTGAGGATAATTGTAGGTTCTGATTTTCGCCGAACGATCGCCGGTTGATACCATTGTTTTACGTTTTGCAGCAATATCGCCATTCTTTTTCTGCAATTCGATATCGTAAAGTTTACTGCGCAACATCTCCATTGCAATAACGCGGTTACCCAACTGCGAGCGTTCCTGCTGACAAACCACCACAATACCCGACGGTTTGTGCGTTAGCTGCACCTTGGTTTCTACCTTATTTACGTTCTGTCCACCGGCACCACCTGAGCGCGAGGTTTGCAATTCAATATCGGCAGGATTAATGTAAAGATCAATCTCTTCGGCTTCTGGTAAAACCGCTACAGATGCAGCTGAAGTATGCACACGGCCCTGTGTTTCGGTATCAGGCACGCGCTGTACGCGGTGTACACCACTTTCGTACTTTAACTGGCCATAAACATCATCGCCACTCACTTTCAGAATCACCTCTTTATAACCACCAGCAGTACCTTCGGTTACATCAACGGTTTCTACTTTCCAGCCTTTGGTTTCGAAATAACGGGTATACATGCGGTATAAATCGCCGGCAAATAAAGCCGCCTCATCACCACCGGTACCGCCACGGATCTCGAATACGGCATTTTTAGCATCTTCCGGATCTTTAGGAATCAACATCAAACGGATATTACTTTCCATTTCTTCCTGTTGCTTTAACAAAAGATCGAGCTCTTCTTTTGCCATCTCACGCATTTCAGCATCTTTCTCAGTAGCTAAAATTTCTTTGTTGGCATCAATATTACTCATTACATTTTTGTAGATTTTATATTCATCCACAATCTTGCCTAAGTCTTTATATTCTTTATTTAAAGCCGCAAAACGCTTCATATCCTGAATAACATCCGGATTACTCAACGATTCTTCCACATCTTCCCAACGCAGCTTTATAGCTTCTAATTTATCTAACATATTTATTCTTGTTGAAATTTCCTGAGCTTGGCATAGACCCAAAAATTCAGGAAATGCAAAAATAAGGAAAAAAGCTGAATTAGTTTGGAAAGGAAGGATGGTTAATTGGCTAATCGCTTAGACATAAATTGAAATCGTTACAGTTCAATTTGAAAATGAAAGGTTCTGAGCCCGTGGAGGGCGGTGCTCTCAGGCACCAGGCAAACCCAAATAGCAGCAGGAACCTGCGTACCTAAACGGGATTGCAGTGGCAGCTCCCGGTTTTCCTTCAAAAATCGGGACTATAACGAAAAGCCCGGCAAACATTAAACTGATGCTACAGGCCCTACTTTCCAAAAAACATCAAATTATAGTGCTGAAAAACTGATTTACAAAGGGAAAGCATTATTTAAAGGTTTTGGAAATGAACAGTTAGATGCCCATGGCAGCCGGTAGCCCTGCTATCCCTCCAAGTCCTCACTCGTTCCTCGCTCCGGGCTTTTCGTTCTATCAGGTTTATAAACTGAGGGCGGTGTATCTAATCACTAGGCAAATCTAATAGCAGCACAAACCCGGGTACCTAAACGGGATTGAAGTGGCAGCTCCCGGTTTTCCTTCAAAAATCGGGACTATAACGAAAAGCCCGGCAAATATTAAACTGATGCTACAGGTTCTGCTTTCCAAAAAATAAATAGGAACTATAAATTTGGCTTATAATACTCCAGTTTCAACTCCTGTTCATCAAACACTGCGTAAGAATTATAATTAAGCCATTCACCAGTATTCACATAGCGGCTTCCGTTACCCAAATCGATATCGAGCGGCAGGTGCCTGTGTCCGAAAATAAAATAATCGAAATGTACTTTTTGTAATTGTTCTTTGGCATAAATGGCCAGCCATTCTTTATCCGCTCCTAAAAAAACTTCCTTTTCGGTTTGCGCAGCCCTGCTGCCCCGGCTCCATCCATTGGCAATACCAATGCCCAGGTTTGGATGCAAACGGGCAAATAACCATTGGCAAAATTTGCTTCTAAAAATCTTTCTTAAGAATTTATATTTTTTATCCCCTGGTCCTAAGCCATCGCCATGGTGTAAATAGAATTTCTTGCCACCCCTTTCAATAATCAGTTCATCGCTGATGATTTCCATACCTATTTCCTGAGTGAAATAATCGCGTACCCACATATCGTGGTTACCCTTAAAAAAGTAGATTTTTATCCCAGCATCGGCCATGGCAGCCAATTTACCCTGCAAGCGGATAAATCCCTTCGGAATTACTTTAGCATACTCGAACCAGAAATCGAAAATATCGCCCATCAAAAACAGTTCGCCACAATTTGGTTCTATAAAATTCAACCAGCTTACAATACGCGCTTCACGGGCACGGCTTTCGGCATAACTGGGTGTGCCTAAATGAAAATCGGAAGCGAAGTAAATATTTTTTGCCATGGATTTTCAAAGGTAAAGGAAAAAAGCGGAAAGACTAAAGAAGAAAGACCAAAGCTTAAACCACTATAATCTGTGCAATCAATAAATCTGTGCAATCAACCCGCAAGGAAAAAAGCGGAAAGACTAAAGAAGAAAGACTAAAGCCCTTAATCTGTGCAATCAACCCGAAAGAAAAAAGCGGAAAGATTAAAGTAAGGAACCAAACTCCGTGTAAATCTTTGTTTGATATGGGCAAGCAAGACAAAAACCTTAATGCCCTTAATTTCTCAATGGTAAAATTCTGGAAACTAAAGCTTAAAGCATCTAAATCTGCGAAATCTAAAAATCTGTGCAATCAAGCCGCAGGTAAAAACATATATTAGTAAATAATCTGAATACGAAGTATCTTCATTAAAAAAGACAATAAAACCATGAAAAAACAAATTCTATTGAGCTTATTTGCATTAAGTCTGTTTGCCTGTAACCAGGGCAAAAAACCTGCAGAAAAAATAACATTGATGAAATACCCTGAAACAAAAAAAGACAGCACAAAAGATAATTATTTCGGAACGACCATTGCCGACCCTTACAGATGGCTGGAGAATGATACCTCGGCCGAAACAAAAGCCTGGGTTATCGCCGAAAATAAGGTTACCCAAAACTACCTGGAGCAAATTCCCTACCGCGCGGATATTAAAAAGCGCTTAACCGAATTGTGGAATTACCCTAAAGAAAGTGCCCCATTTAAGGTGGGCGAATATTATTTCTTTACTAAAAATGATGGCCTTCAGAACCAAAGTATCTGGTTTATTAAAAAAGGTTTAGCAGGTAAGGAAGAGATTTTTCTCGATCCCAATAAACTCACTAAAGATGGAACAGCAGCCGTTTCACTGCTTGGTTTCTCGCACGACAAAAAATACCTGGCTTATTCGGTTGCACAGGCCGGATCAGACTGGAGCAATATTTATATCATGGAGGTTGCCAGTAAAACCAAATTAGCCGATGAGCTGAAATGGACTAAATTCTCTGGCGCAGCCTGGAAAGGCGATGGTTTTTACTACAGTAAATTTGACGAGCCTGCTAAAGGAACCGATCTTTCAGCAGCCAACAAATACCAAAAAGTGTATTTCCACAAACTGGGCGATCAGCAGCAAAATGATCGGTTAATTTTTGAAGACAAAAGCAATCCAAATCTATATTTTGGCGCCAACGTTACCGAAGATGAACGCTTTCTGGTGGTTTACGCCAGTGCCGGTACTTCAGGCAATGCACTTTATTATCAGGATTTAAAAGCGCCGGATAGCAAAATTGCCTTATTGGTTAAAGGTTTTGAAAACAACCACAGCGTTGTTGATAATATCGGTGATAAACTGCTGGTAAATACCGACCTCGGTGCCGAAAACAAACAGGTAGTTTTAGTCGATCCAAAAAATGCAGATCCTAAAAACTGGCAGAAAATTATCCCTGAATCGAAACTGGCTTTAGAAGGTATTGGAACTGGCGGAGGATTTCTTTGGGCATCCTACTTAAAAGATGCAAGCACCAATATTGTTCAGTTTGATTTAACAGGAAAGAAAATTGGCGATGTAAAACTGCCAGCTATCGGAACCGTTGGAGGCTTTGGCGGGTACAAAGAAGACAAAGAATTCTTTTACACCTTTACCAACTTCACCACTCCGGGTACAATTTACCGTTACGACATCAATAAAAGCGAATCGATATTATATAAAAAATCAGATCTGCAGTTTAACACCGATAACTACGAAACCAAACAGGTGTTTTACCCATCAAAAGATGGCACAAAAGTACCCATGTTTATTGTTCACAAAAAAGGTATCAAACTGGATGGCAACAATCCGGTTTATCTGTATGCCTATGGCGGCTTCCAGATTAGTCTAACCCCAGGCTTCAGCCTCTCGCGGATGCTCTTTTTAGAGCGTGGCGGCATTTACGTTCAGCCGAGTTTACGGGGTGGAAGCGAGTATGGTGAGGCCTGGCACAAAGGCGGTATGTTAGCCAAAAAACAGAATGTTTTCGACGATTTTATCGCCGCAGCCGAATACCTCGTTAAAGAAAAATATACCAATCCGGCTAAAATAGCCATATCTGGTGGCTCAAATGGCGGCCTGTTGGTCGGTGCCTGCATGACGCAAAGACCTGACCTGTTTAAAGTGGCTTTGCCTGCTGTTGGCGTTTTAGACATGTTGCGTTACCATAAATTTACCGTAGGCTGGGGCTGGGCCGTTGAATACGGGAGCAGCGACAAAAAAGAAGATTTCGATTACCTGATTAAATATTCGCCGCTCCATAACTTAAAAAGCGGGGTTAATTATCCGGCCACCTTAATCACAACTGCCGATCATGATGACCGCGTGGTACCCGCACACTCCTTTAAATTTGCAGCAACCTTACAGGAAAAATATAAAGGCGAAAACCCTGTTTTAATCAGGATCGAAACCAAAGCTGGACACGGTGCAGGCAAACCTACTACGAAATTGATTGAAGAGGCTGCTGATGTATGGAGTTTTGTATTTCAGAATTTAGGAATGAGTTGGTAACGAAAGATTATCATGGTAAAAAACAAAGCACTCTGGGCAGCCACTCTTGCTTTTTTCCTCATTATTCAAACCGTATATTATTGGGAAGGTAAAACTGGGCTATTTGCCTTCCCGATAACCATAGGGTTGTATATCTTTTACCTCATTTTATTTTTCTTTTTAATAAAGCAAATAGTTTTACTTATAAAGAGAAAATTCAAGGAAAAACATAGAATCTACATCAGTTCTACGTTGGCAATAGTTGTGATATCAACAGGTTTTTTTCCTTCGGGCATAATTGATTTCGAGAAATTTGAGGGTAAAGACGTATTAATTGCGGGCTGGACTGGTTCGGCTGGCTGCACAACAATATTAAAATTTAAAGAAAATGGCAGGCTTTATAAAAGAGTGACCTGCTTCGGAGTAAAAACAATGGATTCACGATACTATATAAAAAACGATACTATATTCTTTGTTAACAATATCGACTCCAAATTAGAAGACCAATATCAATTTGCGATAATTGGTAAGTCTAGATTATCATGGAACAACCGAGATGGCTTATTTTCTTATAAAACCAAAAACGACAGCCTACCTAATGAGCTGATAATTGTTTATGATAAATTGGCTTTGAAAAAACGATATAAAAATTAAATTCTACAATATCCATAGACCAATTATAATTTGCTTTAAACTCCTAAAAACCCTTAACTTTTGTTTTTAGCCAATGCAAAGCATATAAAATATTGAATACAACATTATTACAAAATTATCTAGAATATTTCTAAATAGCAGAATTGATAATACTTTATTTTGTAACTTTGCGTCAAATTTTTTTTAATGATCACTACTGATATAGCCGTAATAGGCGCTGGTCCGGTTGGCTTATTCGCCATTTTTGAAGCCGGTTTATTAAAAATGCGTTGCCATTTAATTGACTACTTGCCGCAGGTTGGTGGTCAGCTGTCTGAAATTTACCCTAAAAAACCGATATACGATATCCCTGGTTATCCTTCTGTGTTGGCTCAGGAACTTATCGATAACTTAATGGAGCAGGCAAAACCTTTCCATCCAACGTTTACTTTAGGCGAGCGTATTGAAGGTTTAGAAAAGCGTGGCGAAGCAGATTTCGTTTTAACCACGAACATGGGTACCGTTATTGAAGCTAAAGTGGTGGTAATTGCTGGCGGTTTAGGTTGCTTTGAGCCACGTAAACCGGCTGTAGAAAACTTAGAAAACTTTGAGAATGGTAAAGGCGTAAACTATATGATCCTTGATCCTGAGAAGTACCGCGATCAGAAAATGGTGATTGCCGGAGGTGGTGACTCGGCTTTAGACTGGACCATTTACTTAGCTGAAGTTTGTTCTGAATTAACTTTGGTGCACAGAAGCGAGAGTTTCCGTGGTGCGCCAGATTCGGTTGCCAAAGTAATGGCATTGGCAGAAAGCGGAAAAATCAATTTGATTTTAAACAGCAATCTTCAGGCCGTACAGGGAACGGATAAATTAGAACAAGTAGAAATTGTGCAGAACCGTACCATGGAAAAAACGGTGGTAGAGGCTGATCACTTAATTCCTTTATTTGGTTTAAGTCCTAAATTAGGTCCAATCGAAGATTGGAACTTAAATATCAACAAAAGTGCAATTGAGGTTAATGTGGATGATTATTCGACAAATATCCCTGGAATTTATGCCATTGGCGATATCAATACGTACACCAACAAATTAAAGTTGATTCTGTGTGGTTTCCACGAGGCAGCATTAATGAGCCACAGTGCTTATTCTTACATGAACCCAGGTGTGAAATATACCATGAAATATACAACTGTAAACGGAGTTTCAGAATTTTAAGCTTTCTCCTATATTTGTCGCTACAAACATAAGAGAACTAAAAAAATGGAAAACAACATTAACATATATATGCAGGAGCCGGATGGCTCGGTTACGGAACACGTTGCACCAACTGACATGGGTTTAAGCCTGATGGAGTTTTTAAAAGCATCAGAGTACGATATTCTGGCTACCTGTGGCGGAATGGCCTTATGTGCTACCTGCTGCGTAGATGTGTTAGAAGGCGAAGAGAAACTGAACGAAATGACAGACGATGAGTATGCCATGTTAGATACTTTGCCTGATCTGTTACCAAATTCGCGTTTAGCCTGCCAGTTGCAGTTAAATAACAACATGGACGGATTAAAAGTAAAATTACACGGCGTAAGCTAAGGCTGTAAAACATATTAAAGCAAAAAAGGCGATACGTAAAGTGTCGCCTTTTTTTGTTTTAGATCTTGTTGGTCGAGATTTGCAATCTCGACTCTCCGTACCTTGGATCCATCGGAATCTGGAGCAGCGCCCCTTGTTATTAAACCTGATAAAGCGAAAAGCCCGGAGCGCAGCGAGGACTTGAAGCGGATAGCAGGACTGCTGTCCGCCATTGAAAAAGAACCCATCATTTCCAAAAAAATCAATTTAACTAGTTTTTAATCAACCTTTAAGATTGCTTCGTACCTCGCAATGACGAACTTTGCTATTATTGAATACTTACTTTCTGCTTTGCTACGTTCCAGCCATATACCTCTACAGCCAGATTACTTTGTTTCCCTGTATATTCTACCGTTACCATTTTACTTTCGCCCGGTAAAATACTTACATAGTTATCATCATAAAAAGCAGGAAGTATACGTTCACCGCTATTGCCGTTTATTAAAGCAACACGGTTAAAAAATGCCACCGGATTTCCGCTTGCATTGCTCAAAGTCACGGTAACCTTACCGTTTTTCTGATCGACAGCTGCAACTTTTAAAGGTGTTTGTTTGATGTTTTTTAACCCTGAATATTCTCCATCCTTACCAGGAAGCCAGTAAATATTCTCACTTAAAATATTTTGCTTTTGATCTAAAATCCTTAAAGAAACAAATACACCTTCTTTTTTATCCAGTTTGGTTAAGAATTCGTTCATAGGAAAAAGTCTCCTCACTGAAGATGGGCCTACTGAGTTGAATACCTGCGAATAGAAATAATCTTTTCCATCCATGTCATAAGCTTTCGCTTGTACCATCAGGTTATTTCTGGTGCTAAACCCATTGTTTACGATGGTAACCATACTATCCAAAGGATTCATCATCACATGCAAGGGCTCACTCCCTTTTCTTAAGCCATATAAACAGGCATTAGGATCAAGGTAATAATCATACATCTGTCCACGCATGGCTGTCCATGGATTTTGGGTTTTCCAGATGATTGATCCGGTATACCAATCCCACATTTTATTAGAAAAGCCTTCCATTAATGCCCTGTATTGATCGTAATTGGCCAGCTGGGCCTTCATGACAAAATCTTCTGCACTTTTTGGCTTACCGTATGGATTAAGGTATTGCTCATAAGAAATATATTTATGATAATCCCATACCGAATCGGGCTTAGCTTTGTATTGCGGTGCAATCAGGTTTTCTTTTGGGATAAAACGGAGCAGGGAAACATAATCGCCCACACCTACCGATCCAACTTCCGAATTATAAGGAAAGGTCCTGGTACCCCAGAAAGTTTTAATGTCCTGTATGCCGTAAGGGCCATCGCCATTTCCACCGATTGAATTGAACGACATTTCGTCGCTATTAGAGAAATCGAAAAGTTTTCGAGTACCATCCAGGCGTGGCAGGATATCGTTTTTTAACGGCTCTAAAATGTCTTCTGGTGGTGTAATTTCATTCCCTCCACACCAAAAAGCCAGTGAAGCATGGTTCCTGATCATCTTGATCTGATCTTCAATGGCTGTTAAGGTTAAATTGTGGTCATCAGGATAATTTCTGCGCGTCCATTGATCTTCCTTTTTCATCGGATCTACCCAGCGACCGTTACAATCGCCGCTGAACCAGAAATCCTGAAATACCAATAAACCATATTTATCGCAGGCGTTGTAAAACTCTGGCCTTTCTAAAATTGCCCCTCCCCAAATCCTGATCAGGTTGAGGTTCATATCTTTATGGTAACGTACTTCGGCATCGTAACGGGCATCACTAAAACGGAGCATTGCATCAGAAATAATCCAGTTGCCTCCTTTAATAAAAATCTTTTGTCCGTTTACATAGGCGCCCATGCTTTGGGTATGTTCATTCCAGATATTGTCAATCTGGCGAACACCTACTTTAAGCTGTTCCTGATCTAATACCTGATTGGCGGCTACAAATTCGATCTTCACCTCATACAGGTTTTGCGGTCCATATCCGCTTGGCCACCATAATTTAGGGTTTTCGAGCTGTAAGTCCGGTAGTTTAACTGTGGTGGTTTTGTTTGCCGCGATAGTGGCGGGCTGTTTAATCAGCTTTCCGGCAATTTGATATTGCAAGGTACCCGAAACCGCCTGGGCGGTAGGATTTTCTACCTCAACTGAAACTTTAACTGTAGCTGGATTTTGTTTCCCTTCGGGTAAGCGTTTGCCCGGAACCAGGGTGATTACCTGTGGATGCTGGATATTTATACTTTTTGTTTTCTCGATAGTCACTTTATCCCAAATGCCCGTGTTACGGTCGCGCGTGGGCTGAATCCAGTCCCAGCCAGCTGTATATTGCGTGGTTAAGCCTTTTGCAATGGTACCATCGCCACCTTGTCCACCATTCGGATTACCCGGAAAATCTGGTGGATAAACGATAACAGCCAGCCTGTTTTTCCCGCTCGAAGATAACAGTTTAGTGATGTTGTATTGCGCCCTAAGGTGCATGCCTACCTGGGTTTTCGGATTAACTTTTTTCCCGTTTAAATAAATTTCGGCTTTGTAATTTATCCCTCTAAACTGCAGCCAAACCTGTTCGTTACCCACAGCACGCTCCTCAAAATCTTTTACAAACCAATAGGTATAATAGTCGTTACCCGTTTTATATACATCCGGAATTTTTTCATTATTCATTCCATAAAATGGATCTGGAACCTTTTTATTATTTAGCAAAGTGGTTAATACCGTTCCGGGAACAGTTGCAGGCATCCAGTTATTGATCGAAAAACCTGCTTTCGAAATTTCTGAGCCGGTAGCTTTCGCCTCTTTAATATTGGTACATACCCAGCCCGAATTCAACTCGTAACGCTGTTGCGCATCGACAATTAAAGCTGAACAGAGTAAAAAAAGTAAAAATATTTTCTTCATTTATTTAAGATATTTTAGTTGATACTTGTTTATGGTTAATGTTCATAAGGATGTATTTATAGTATAGAATTGTCATCCTGAGCTTGTCGAAGGACTTTCCACAACGCCGTGCGGAGCGTTTCGACAGGCTCAACGAGACAAAATCCAGATAAACTAACCTCTTTTTCATCTGGAATTATTTCCCGGATGTTGGTCTATCCCCAGGTTTTACGCCCCAGCTTTCCGATGGTTTATTGCCCATGTAAATTTGCATATTTCCTCCTGCTGTAATGGTTTTATGCAGGATAAATGATTTTGTATAAGCTTTGCCATTCAGTACAATTTTCTGAATGTATTTATGCTCAGCACTATTACCTATCACCTTAATATCGAATTTCTTATTCCCAGGCAATGAAATGTTAGCACTGTTAATCAAAGGCGTTCCAAAAACGTAAGCACCGTTTGCCGGATTTACGGGATAAAATCCCATTGCTGAGAAAACATACCAGGCACTCATCTGCCCTACATCTTCATTGCCGCACAATCCATCTGGTTTAGCCGAATAAAAATCTTTATCAATTTTACGGATCAGATCGGCAGTTTTCCATGGCTGGCCTGCATAAGTATATAAATAGGGAATGTGGTGATTGGGTTCATTTCCCTGTGCATAATTACCAATCAATCCGCTAATATCCGGCGAACCATTGGTCCCTAAATCTAAAGGTAAGGTAAATAGCGAGTCGAGTTTATTGGTAAAAGCTTTATCTCCTCCAAAAAGATTAATCAGCCCTTCTACATCTTGTGGCACCAACCAGGTATACTGCCAGGCATTGCCTTCTACGTAGTCATCTTCACGGTGTTTGGATGAAAAAGGATCGAAAGGACTTCTCCAGTTTCCATTGGTGAGTTTACCCCGCATAAACTGAACGTTTGGATCGAAATATAAACTATACAACTTCGATCTTTTGCTAAAGTAAGTGTAATCTGCCGTTTTGTTTAGTGCTTTCGCCATTTGAGCGATGCAATAATCGTCAATAGCATATTCCAAAGCCTTACCCACTGATTCGTTTATTTTATCGGCCGGAATATGTTTAAGCTCCTGAATGTATTCGATGCCATCCGTTTTCTGCATGGCCGATTGTTTTATGGCTTCGTATGCCAGGTTTACATCGAAACCGCGGTAGCCTTTTAAATAAGCATCAACAATAACCGGAACGGCATGATAGCCTACCATGGTATTGGTTTCGCTACCCATTAAATGCCAAACCGGTAGTTTACCCTGTTGCTTGTAAATGGCCAGCATGGTATTTACCACATCGTTTACCTTATCCTGGTGCAGGATCGTGAAAAGCGGATTTGCTGCACGGTAGGTATCCCAAAGAGAGAAAGTAGTTAAATTATTAAAACTGGCCTTTTTGTACACCTTTTTATCTGTACCCAGGTAATCTTTGTTTACATCGTTAAAAAGTGATGGCGCCACCATCGTGTGATACAAAGCGGTATAAAACACCTTTTTGGTTGTATTTGAAGCCTCAATCTTTACCTTGGCGAGTTCCTTCTCCCATTTTGCATCACCGTTTTTAACTGTTGATGCAAAGTCCCAGCCTGGTAATTCTGTTTTTAGATTTAAAATGGCATTTTCGATGCTTACCGGAGATAAAGCTACTTTAATCTGTAATTTATCGTTGTTAATGGCATTAAAACTTACCGCTGCTTTTAGTTTTTTGCCAGATAATGCCGCGCCACTTTTCACTGCAGTGCTGTCATACAATGCCAGACTTTTAATCGGTTGCGAAAGTTTAATTACAAAATATAAACGTTGATCGTTGGCCCAGCCTTTCGAATTACGATGCCCTACAATAGTGGTGGCATCAAGCTGTTTAAATGAAGCAGATACAGGTGCATCCCAGCCTATACCTTCAATCAAATCGATAATGATATGTGGATTTTCAGCATCTTTTTTAAAGGTATATTGGTGAAAGCCTACCCTTTCGGTCGCAGTTAGTTCGGCTTTAATGCCATACTTATCTAACAGCACACTATAATAACCAGCTTTGGCGGTTTCATGCTGATGAGAAAAGGTAGATAAATAACCTGCAGGATCATTGGCCGTTTTGCCCTTTTCTAAAAGCGTTTTTCCGGTTGCAGGCATAATCGAAATATCACCTAAATCGCCAATACCGGTACCACTTAAATGCGTATGCGCAAAACCGGTAATGGTGTTGCTGGCATAATTATATCCACTGCACCAGTCCCAGCCTTCAAAAATATTGTTCGGCCCAAGCTGTACTGCTCCAAACGGAACATTGGCACCTACAAAAACATGCCCATGTTTTGCTGATCCGATTAATGGATCGATATACTGGGTTAAATTCGTTTTTTGTTGTGCAAAGGTATTATTGGTAAAAAGAGAGGCCGTTAAAAATAGAATGGAAGAGATTTTCTTGAACTGCATGGTGCTTATAATTTCCGACAATAGATTTAAAAATCTAAAAGTAAAACGTTTTACGTTTATTTTCTTATAAAGAGGTGAAGAATTGTGTTGAAATTAAGTAAAAGCATTGAATTAAGCCCAATTATAGGAAGATAAATTGGCTTTTGAACAAGAGAGATCGTCATTGCGAGAAGGCTTTTTCAGCTGACAGCTTTTCCCGACCTTTCGGGGAAGCAATGAGAACTCTTTTGATTGGAATTCGGAAAGATCCTTCACTACATTCAGGATGACAGCATATATAAACGTCCTCTTAGCCAATCTCCAAAACGATTACCTGATCGGGTTCCTCTCCATTTAAAGTTGTGGTAATGGTTAATTTCGATTTTTTAAAGGTATAGTTTACCGGGCTTTTATCTTTCAGTAAATATGCCTTTTTAATTTTCTTTACCGGAACGTTTTCCAAATCAAGGGATGCCGTTTTTCCGTCAACCAGGTGAATGTAAATTTTATTGTCGCTTTGTGTAATGCTGCCCCAGGCTTGCGGTTTAATAAATCCTGCTTTTGTACCATAAATGCTTTCGCCATAAATTTTAAGCCAATCGCCCAGGCCTGTTAACCGGTCTTGAAACTCTGGCTGGATTTTACCGCTTGGCATCGGACCAATGTTCAGTAAAAGATTAGAACCCAAACTCGCGGCTTTAACCAACATATGAACCAGTTCTTTATTCGATTTGTAATAGGTATCGCTCAAATTATATCCCCACGAATTTGAAATGGTTTCACAGGTTTCGAGTGGCAATTTGTCTGATGCTTTTTGAAAGCTCAAGCCCGATTTATTCTCGCCCGGAAGATCGCGCTCAAACATCTGAAAATCTTCTCCGGCAAAGGGTGTAAGGTGATGGTTGTTACCAATCATACATTGTGGTTGAAGTTTGTGGATTAAACCATAAATTTCATTGTATTTCCAATCAATCCGCGAAGTCCGGTCTTTTGATCCTTCTGGCTCGGTTTGATCCCAATGCCCGTCAAACCAGATCCCTCCGATTTCACCATAATTGGTTAACAACTCGGTCAGCTGGTTTTTCATAAACTGCAAATAACTGGCGTAATCGCCTTTGCCGGTCCTGCCTGAATTCTGACCAGTACGGCCGGTTTCATGCGGATAATCTTCCCTGCGCCAATCTAACAAAGAATAATACAGGTATAGTTTTATACCCTGCTTATGGCACTCATCGGCCATCATTTTTACAATATCTTTTTTATAAGGCGTATTCATGATATTGAAGTCAGAATACTTTGTATCCCACATACTAAAGCCATCATGATGGCGGGTGATTAGCGTAATGTACTTCATTCCGGCATTCTTCGCCATACTCACCCATTGCTCAGCATTAAATTCAACCGGGTTGAAAAAATCTTTCAGGTTGGTATAATTATGAACATTCAGCTTCCGTTCGTTCATTACCCATTCGCCGCTTCCCGGTATGCTAAAAGGCCCCCAATGGATAAATAAGCCAAATCGGGCTTCGTTAAACCAGGCTCTTTGTTTTAAATTAGCGGCCGCAGGTGTATAATCCTGTGCTTTTAACTGTAAGGCGATTAATAGCACAAGGCATATCAGGGCTAATTTCTTCATAAGGGATAGCGGTATAGTTTGGTCGGGTTTAGTCTATTGATGCCGTGGCTTTGGTTGGTTTTCCAATCACCTTATAATTGCCATCTCCTTTTAAAATGGCCAGTATCTGCGATTGATTGGTAAAAAGATTTTTCGCCGCAGCCAATTCTTTATCGTATTGGAAGCTTTGCTCAATTCTTCCTTTTTCGTAAAAATAACGACTCACAATCTGTGTTTCTAAAACCCTTTTAATTTCTGCTTTATGGCTGACCAGATCAGTTTTTTTAGAAGAGGTAAGTTTATATTTAAGATTTTCCAGATCGGTTTTTACTTCAGCAGATTTATTTTCCTTTTCAGCCTCTAACCTTAAATCGGAAAGCAATCTTTCGGTACGGCTTTGGTAAGCCAGATCTTTATCGGCAAGGCTGCCAGAAAATGTTGCATAATCTGCATCTGATAGCTGGAAAGTTTTGGCTGATGCCAGACTTGGTTTCTCTTTACGGTATTGATTTGCGTAGTTGAAGAACAGGTTTTTATTGATCATTGAAATCGTAATCGGGCTGAGCTTTTTGGCATCAACCACAATATCAGGATAAACACCATTACCACTGTACACGTTTCTTCCTGCTTTGGTTTGGTACATGACCATGGTCGAATCGGCAAAACGCTCGGCAACGCCATCCGCATTTTTATGTGCATAATCTAATTTTTGGATACACCTGCCTGATGGGGTATAATATTTAGCAACCGTTACTTTAACCAAACTGTTATAAGGCAGGTTGAAGGTTTGCTGAACCAGGCCTTTGCCGTAACTACGTTGACCGATTACAATGGCACGATCTAAATCCTGTAACGAACCGGCCACAATTTCTGAGGCTGAGGCCGAATTTCCGTTTACTAACACCACCAGCGGAACAGAAGTGGAAACTGGGCTTAAAAGTGTTTTATAGGCAATGGTTTTCTCAACATTTTTACCTTTTTGGGTTACAATAAGCTGATCTTTATTCACAAAGAGGTTCACAATTTTAACCGCTTCCTGCAAGATACCACCACCATTGTTTCTCAAATCTAAAACAACACCTTTGGGATTTTCTTTTTGAATAGCCAACAGGGCATCTTTAACTTCCTGACCAGAATTTTCCAGAAATTTATCAAGCTTAATATAACCTATCCCATCGCCAACCATTCCGGAGTAAGAAACGTTAGGTTGTTTTATTTCATCACGGACAAGTTTTTTTGTAATTTCTTTACCATCTCTGATCACCAGCAAATCAACCGGCGTTCCTTTGGGGCCACGCAACAACTGACTAATTTCCTGACGGTCTTTACCTTTTACCGCAATTCCGTTGATACTCACTACCTGATCTCCGGCTTTAACTTCGCTTTTATTTGCCGGGTAACCTTCACTCACATCGTTAATAAACAGTTTGCCATCGATAAAAACAGTGCTGGCACCAATACCTCCGTACTGCGTGCTTACATATTTCAACTTGTAATCTTCAATTTCCGATTCGGGAACATACTCGGTATAAGGATCTAAACTATCCAGCATAGCATCAATACCGGTTTTCACCAATTGCGGGGCATTGGTATCATCTACATAGTTGATGTTGATTTCTTTATAGAGCGAAGCAAAAATATCCAGGTTTTTAGAAACCAGAAACAAATCTTCCTTAAATGAAAAAGATAAAACAGCCAGCCCAAAACCTGCTGCTAAAAGACCATATTTTAGTTTTTTCATCCCCTTTATATTTTAATTCCAAATCGTACAAATCAATAGATGAGTCCTGTTTGAAAGATTATTTAGTAATTGTGTACAAACGTAAATGTACAAAAAGCGATAAAGATTAAAAACAGCTTATTTGGTCGATGCGTAAATTAAGCGTTACGCTAAAAAGAAACAGAAATGGCTTTGTAAAGAGATAAACTAAAGTCTGTTGCCTTTGGTATCAGCAAGTGCTTTTTGAATTGTAAATTCGATGTAGGTACGGTCGCGTTTTACCAAACGCATTAAATCTTCAATTAACTGATCTTCTTTGCCTGGCGTAAATTCTAAAGGTTCGTTCGCCAGATCGCGGTATTTCCTTAAAAATTTAGTTTTTACTTTAAACGCAGTTTCTGAAGTAAGTTGAAAATTAGCCATGGCATATTTTGTTTGATGCAAAAGTAAAAAATATTTGCTCAGGTTAATACCTTTTTATGTGATGTGACAAAAAAAGTAGAGATTCGCGGAATATTTTTGCACGATAATTGTGTTAAAACCGCGTTATAAAACCTAACCCGTTATAACAACGGCTTGATGCGAATTTAAAAAGAACCATAGCACAAAAAATGCAGGTTAAATTACTCAAACGCTGTTTATGGTTTTATAACCCTTAAAAAACAATTTAAACAACATGAAAAAGATCATCTTCTCTATTGTTTTCCTAACCTTGGGTTGGGCAACATCAAAGGCACAAACCTTTAACCTTGGGGTTAAAGCAGGCGTAAACTTGGCCAAGTTAAATGCAGATTTCGCAAGTGAAGAAAACCGTTTAGGTTATCAGATTGGTGCCTGGGCACGTATTGGCGGTGCCAGCTTTTATGTACAGCCAGAGGCCTATATTGGCAGTAAAGGCAACAAATTTATCAGCATTACACAGGATAACGGGAATGAAGTTTCAGCTGAAGGAAAAGTAAAATTTACCACTTTAGATGTTCCTGTTTTACTGGGAACAAAATTTGGCGCTAAAAATTTAAACTTCCGCTTAATGGCTGGTCCGGTTATTTCGTTTGTTTTAGACGAAAATTCTTCATTTAGTTCTGCCTACCAGCAAGCTACCGATTTCGACAATTACAAAAACCAGGCATTAGGTTTACAAGCCGGTGCAGGTGTAGATGTTGGTAGTATTTCAGTTGATTTGCGCTATGAGGCTGGTTTATCAAACATCAGCAAAAGCGAAAAGTACACGCAAAAACCTAACTTATTTCAATTGAGTTTAGGTTTTAAAATTTTGTAAGGATTAATAAGCGCCAGATTATTTTTTCTCTGGCGCTCCTTTTAAATTCAGGTCTTTTAATCTATTTCTGACCCGCTTCATAAAAGACTTACCCGGGTCTGTTTTCTCGGTAAGATAATCTGGATCGCTTTCCTTCCATAAGTTTGTGCCGATAAACTGTTTATACTCATAATGCCCGATTACATACTCAATAGGGTATTTGGTTTTCAGGTACCGAACCAGATTTTCATTGGCCCGTAGCTGTTTACCTGTTAATGGTGCTTTTTCGCTACCTACGTTTTCCACTCCAATAGCACAGTAATTTAAGCCGATGACATGTCTGGCAAATACAGAATCGGGCATTAACTGAAAGATTGTGCCATCCCTGTCGATGAGGTATTGACTGGAAACATTTAATGATCCTGCTGTTGAAATGGCTTTTCTGGCTTCAGGCAAAGTTGGCGGATTAAAAGCATCGAATGTTTTCTCCAGACTAGGAATGGCGGTCCAGTGTAACACCACCATCACCGGTTTAATAAAGGCATTATCCTGTCTGATTCCGTGCCTGACCTTCAGGTAATCGATACTGAGCTGCTTGCGCTGATCGTCGAATATCACAGGTTTATAAAATGTTCGGAATGTGGGTTTAGCACAACCCGCAACGAAGGTTATTAAGAAGGATATGAAAAGTAGTTTTTTCATCTAAATCGGTTTAAAAAGAGGTTGTATCATAAATAAGAGTTGTCATTCTGGGCCTGTTGAAGGAATAGCTTAATGCTTAGCAAAGCGTTTCGACTACCTGTCCCAATTCATCGGGAAGCTCAACGTGACAAATTTGGATCAAATTTTATGATACAACCTCACATCAATAACTTAGTTGGTATCCCACCAAAGTGGTGTTAACAAACGGTATTTCTCTGAGTTATCGCCTACTGCTTCAGGGTTACGGGTTTGTTCGTTGGTTTCATAAACCATTCCCCTTATCCATTGATTTGCATTATTGGCATCAAAAACAACCGTATTCAGGTTTACGGGGCGCACTAATGACGGGCCATATATCGCCTGACTAAAATCAGCTCTTCGCATATCCACCCAGGTTTCGGGATTTAAACAAAGTGTGATATATTTTTGACGCATAATATGGCTCAAGCCTTGCGTAAGGTTTGCAAAATGAGCTGCTAAGCCATCTGCTAATTGTGCCGTCCAATACGTGTTAATTTCGGTTGCGGTAACACCTAGTTTACGCATATTGGCTTTAACACCTTCTTCATAAGCGGCAAGGGCACCGGCCACATCATTGGAACGCAGTTTGGCCTCTGCTTCGATCAACTTAATTTCGGAATAGGTAATAAAAGGAATGGGTGAGGTTTGTTTAGTATAAAAACCACTGTTACTGAACCGCCCATAATCGTTCCCGTTTGTTTTAGTGGCATCACCTGCCTGCCCATTGGCCAATATACCCTGACCACCCGCCAGACCAGCTCCGGCTTTTAAACCACGGTACTGCCCATCAGAAGCGGCTGGCTGCATAATCCTGCTTATCCTCGGATCTTGAAAAGTAGTGTTGGTAACAGGAAAAGACGATAACATATTTACAAAAAACTGGCTCCAGGCAAAATATCGTGGATCGTACAGGTTGTTGTTGGGATCTGTTACGGTTAATACAAAACCTCCCCAACTGTACCATGGGTTTTCATCTGTTTGAATACCACCAGATAAATAAGCGAATTGGGCATCCATACCATCGGCATTAAAGGCGTTATTACAAGCTTCGATAATTTTCGCAGGACTGTATAACGCTCCTTTTTTTGATAAGTGGTTCAGATATCTTGCTTTTAACGCCCAGGCAAATCTTTTCCATTTGGTTACATCTCCCTGAAACATAATATCGCCCCCGCTGGCATTAAGCCCGGTATTATTGGTTGTGCTGCTAAATGCCACAATAGCCTCATCAAGTAATTTATCTATGCGCTGATAAACATCTTGCTGTTGTTGCATTTTGGGCAATAGATTTAGCTGGGTTTTACCATCATAATAATCATCTACCACAATGGCACCGTACTGGTCGGTAAGCAAGCCAAAATTCATAGCTAACAATGTTTTTCCGGCCCCCACAAAATAGGGGCTCCCTTCTTCTTCGCCAAGGTTGATCAGATCGACACAATTAGGCATGGTATACACATAAGCATTCTGCCAAAGAAAGTAACTGGCGGTGAACCGCCATTGTTCTGCATTACGGTTTGTACCTGTTAGCAGTTTAGTAGTTCCGTACTGAACAAGCCCCGAGATCTCTCTGGTGCCTCTCCACAATGCCGCACCATTTGAGGTGGTAATGGCGCCAACCAAACGGCTCGCCGCCGAAATTTTTGTCGGGTTATTTGGATCTTTATTTACATCAAGGTACTTCTTGCATGAGGTACCTAAAAACATACCACTAATTAATGATGCTATTATTATTTTATTTTTCATGACGCTGCAATTAAAAAGTTAATCTTAAACCCATATCCACTCCACGGGTAGCCGGAATGCCGAGATTATCGAACCCGAACGAACCAGAGCCACCAACCCCAGCTCCGCTGCCCGAAACTTCAGGATCTACACCCGAATATTTGGTAATCAGGATCAGGTTCCTGCCAGTTATTGTAAATGCTAAACCTTTTAATTTCGTTTTAGTTAAAAAGCTGTTTGGCATATTGTAGGTTAAGGTAGCGTATCTCAATCTGTACCAGCTACCATCCTCCACAAAGTCGTAGCCTTGATTGGCATAGATGGTTTGATAATAATTTTGATTTAGTGGAACTGATATTGCACTTGGTAATCCGGTAGATTCTATAATTCCATCAAAAACTTTTGACCCGCGATCTAGTGTTTTTGTGCTTAAGCCCGAACGGACTAATGAATTTTCGGTTGCATTGAATACATCTCCACCTACACGAATATCGATCATAAAAGAGAGTGATAAATTTTTATAATTGAAGGTATTGGTAATGCCCGAAGTAAAATCGGGGTTCCGGTCGCCAATATTAGCTAAGGCTGTTTGCACTTGTGGATAACCAGTATTACTGAGTAATAATTGCCCCTGAGCATTTCGTTTCCAGACATTGCCATTAATACCAAATAAACTTCCGTTTAAGAATGCTGCACCCTGAGCAGCGTTGGCGGCTACCCAGGCATCAGATAATTCAACCCGATCTAAAGCCCCCGGAAGCTCTTTCACAATCGATTTATTATGTGCAAAATTGATATCGATAGTCCATCTGAAATCTTTTTTAACAATCGCCTGTGCATTCAACACCACCTCAATTCCCTTATTCTGAATAGCACCGCCGTTTAGATAAGTAAGGAAAGCTCCGGCTGAGGGCGGAACCCTGGTTGCCAATATCTGGTTATCTGATTTACTGCTGTAATAAGTAAAATCGATACCAAATCGGTTTTTAATGAACCTTAAATCTGCCCCAACCTCAAACGCCCTGGTAAACTCGGGTACAAGCTGTGGATTTCCAAATGCATTGTTGGCATTGGTAATAAAACCACGCGGATTGATGGTGAAGGTATTGGTAACCGCAGCAAGCGAAGTGGTCGTTACATGTGGCGGTGCATCTTTACCTACATTGGAGTAGGCTGCTCTGATCTTTCCATATGAAAAAACCTGATCATCCGATTTCAGTTTAAGCTCTTTCAACAAATCGGTTAAAACAACAGAGGTACTTATAGCCGGATAAAAGAAAGCATTATCGCCAACCGGAATGGTTGATGTCCAGTCGTTCCGCGCCCTTAAGTTTACATAAATAATGTTTTTCCAGTCGAAATTAAAATCGCCGAATAAACCTATAATCCTTCTGCGGTTTAAGGTTTCAGAAACAGAACGATCGGTAGCAACAGTATTATTTATGCTTGGAAATGTTGGATCGATAAAATTAATGGCATTGGCCGTTAAGGTTTGTATGCGTGTATTTTCGATGTTGTTACCTAAAGCCAGGCTAAAATTGTAATCATTCCAGAATGTTTTCTTTGCTGTGGCAATGAAAGTGGATGTGGTAATCTGATTGGTATTCGTATTTTGCCCGATAGCACCTTTCAATGCATCAGCTTCCAAGGTACCAGGCATCCGCACTGCCTTAAAATTCTCGGTATACAAATCTGTACCCAAACGATAGGTTAGATTTAAAAAGCTAAAGGGATTGTAGTTGATATTGGCTACCCCGATAAATCGATTGATTCCACTGGTAATAGGTTTGTTTTGGATGGTCCAGTATGGATTGTCATTTCCTCCCGGAAAAACCCTTTGCGAGCCGTTTGGATTTAAGTAATTGGTCATATCATCATTACGTGGCCAATAAAGTGCGCCCATTGTGCCATTCGAACTACCCTGTGGCACCGAAGTACGGTCTGTACGGACATAATTGGCAGATCCTCCTACAGTAAGTTTTTCGCCAATTTTAGTATCCGCATTCACCCTGAACGATTTTCTTCTGAAATCAGAATTATCTACAATGGAACCTTGATCGAGAAGTGAGGCTGAAGTATAAAAAGTGCTTCGCTCAGAGCTCCCACTTACCGAAAGATCGTGGCTTTGAGAGAAGGCTGTTTTAAAGAAATTATTCAGATTATCGTAAACGGTTTCATTTGCAGCAAATTCCGAACCCCATGAATTGGGTGCTGTTGCGCTAAAATTACCTGCCTCACCCTGTTTATATTTACCTTGCAGCTCGGGTAGTTGATTAACATTATCTAGCGAAAAAGTATTCTGATAAGTAATTTTTGCTGCCCCACCAGAACCTTTTTTCGTAGTGATTACAATAGCACCTGATGCCGCCCTAATGCCATAAAGTGCCGCAGCTGCTGGTCCTTTTAGTACTGTTAACGACTCGATATCTTCGGGATTGATATCAATGGCCCGGTTTGATGCAGGTGCAGTACTGGCTACAAGCCCTGCCTGACTTACCGGCGTTGAATTGTCGACAGGGATACCGTCGACTACAAAAAGTGGTTGATTATTTCCACTTAACGAGCTTCCTCCCCTGATCATAATATTTGCTGATGAACCTGGCGCTCCACTCGAGTTGGTGATTTGAACCCCAGCCACTTTTCCCTGCATGGCATTTACCAGATTGGGCTGTTGCGAATCGACAATTTCTTTGGCTTTAACGTTTTGGGTAGAGAAACCTAAACTTCTCACTTCCTGCTTAACACCAAATGCAGTTACGGCCACCTCATTTAACGTTTTCGCATCCTGCTTTAGCTGAACATTAATTACCCTGTTATTTCCTATTGGCCGCTCTTCGGTTATCGAACCGATGTAGCTAAAAACCAAAACCTGATCGCTGGTGGCTTTAATGGTATAACGCCCATCAGAATCGGTGCTGATTCCTGCAGTAGACCCTTTAACTTTTACTGAAACACCAGGTAACGGCGTACCGTCATCCGCTGATGTTACTTTACCAGAAATGCTTACTTGCTGGGCAAATATTTGCCCAACCAAAAAACACATTCCCAGAAACAAGAATAGTAGTTTTTTTTTCATAAAATTGATTAATTAAGGATTAGAAACTGATGAATTAATACGAAAAATGCAGGCTAATACTGCCTTATCTTAAATATCACTAATATTTTCTTATCAAAAGAAAGCATCTCAGCCTTTTTACATAAAATCTTAACGATTAGGCCGGTATGCAGCCATACATACAAAAAAACTCATTTTGAAACACTTAACCCTGCAGCACTAAACAATAAAGGGGCGATATTAAATTAATACCGCCCCTTTATCAAAAAATCAAAAATACATTTAACCAATTAAATCGAATCAACCCTTCGTATTTTCGACACCTATAAAACTCGATGCATCAATAAAAAGTGGTATAAAATGTTGCTGCAAAAGGATAGGTCGCATTACCTATTATCCCCCTTACATATATCGTGTATGCCCTACCCTTTGATAAGGCAAAGGTTGAACCTGCTGCAAGTAATGGTGTAGTTGTTCCGGTTGGGTTAATAAAAACTTTTATTGATGGAGATATTCCCGGCCCTAAATTAGGTATTTCAGTCCAGGTAGTTGCTATTCCGTATGCGACATTGGAGATGATTTTAGTTCCCGTAGCTACATCTTTAACCAGATCCAAATTTGGGCTACCAGCTGATAAATTAACCATGCGGACAAAGATTTTTGTTGTATCTAACAATGGTCTGTTATCCTCTACCATTAAAGAAGAAGGAATTTTTTTAGTTGTCGTGTTATACTGCCCTGTGGTATAAATGGTATAATACTTACCTGCCTCTGGGGCAATTGTGGTATTAAAAACCTCCAGATTAGCATCGGTAGCAGCTGAGGCAAGAATTTTACCTGTTAAATTCCGTGAGCCCGGGGTGGTAACTGCGTATCCCAAATCAGGAAATAATCCGTTATATGCATAACCCGCATTCTCCGTTCCTGACGTAGAAAGTGCTGATGAAAATTTAGCGCCATCCATGTAAAAAGTTAAGGCTGGACTTGCCGGGCTTAAATTCAGAATCTTAAGGTAAGTGTATTTAGGATCGCCTGGACTTATCTTTTCATAAGCCGTATTTTCAACAAGTTCACCTTTTTTACAAGCGGAAAGTAATCCTATACTCACCACAATAAAATATAATATTTTTTTCATTTTTCCTTTTGATAAATAGTGAAATTACGGTTGAGAAAACCACATTTTATAGGTGTGATAATCATTTTTGTCGGCTCCGATTTTTTTCAATGCATCCACATTCCATAAGTACTCGGAGTTGTAACGAGGGCGATAGCGTTGCGCTGGTTTTCCAGCATTATCTACATAAAAACTTGATGGAAATCTATAAACATTGAGGTATGGATTATTTCCAGCTGCATCTCCTACGTTATAGTTAAACTTCCTTAAATCGCACCAGGTTTCCACAAAACCGTAGCCATAAAGTGCCAGGTATTTTTGCAACATAATATCTCTTAAGGTTAAGGTTGCCGAACTTTGCTGAACTGAGGTACTTGCTAAATACGCCGCCTTTTCGGCAGGTGTAATTGCAGTACCTAAAGCGCTTACAAAATCAATACTTGATGTAATTCCGTTTAGGTATGCCGTATAAGCTAACGGACGATCACCTTTTCTAAACGCGGCTTCTGCTTTAATAAACTGCATTTCAGTATAGGTCATAATCGGGAAACCGGCATTATCTTTAAACAGGTATTTACCTTGGTTTGGCCCAGGGTTGGCTGAACCTAATGATCCCCATTGATTAGGAATCTGATTTTTATTGGCCACTGTACCTGCATCACTGGCATATGGCGCAGTACCCCGAAATATTCCGTCAGGAGATGCCGTTATCATATTATTACGACGCGGATCGATAACCAAAGGCGCGTTGGCTACTGCAAAAGAAGTACCATCAAGCAAGGCAACAATTATCGCTGTTTGGCGATACGCACCTAAATTTGCTCTTAACGGACCAAAAAAGTTACCGTTAATGGCAGTTGTTCCGGTATTCGGTACAATAAAGTTATCCGCATTGCTGGCTAAAGATTTATCAACATATTCAATCACTTTAGCCGGATCGTAAGTGGCTTTATTAACCAGGTTATTTGCATTTCGGGCCAGAATACCATAGTTAAATTTTATCCATTTAGCATTATCGCCGGCATAGATCAAATCGGCAGGGCCAAATTTCACCACTGTGCCTGCACCATCCGTTCTGGTAAAATTAGAAATAGATTGATTGGCTAGCCTTACTACCTCGGCATAAACCTCTGGTTGTGTATCGTAATCGTAAACATAACGGTTAACATCGAAGGCCTGCTTTAAAATAATCTCCCCATGATAATCGGTTGTGGTTTGCCAGCTCCAGGCTTTTAGTGCTTGCGCCATACCTACATAATTCCACTCTTGTTTAGCCTCAGAGTCTTTAATAATTAAGTTTAGGTTTGCGCCTAAGCCAAAATAATTGGTTCTCCATATTTCGCCCATGGCATCGCTACCGGCAATCCAGCCATGCTGCTCGCCAACATTTACTGCTCCGCCAAAATATTGAATAAGCCCCCCTAAATACCTCGAATCGAACTGAATTCCCCGCTCCATTTGGGCAAATAAAGGCGGTGTTAATGTTTTGCTCGAAACTTCCTGCGGGGTTGCCGGATCGGTATTTACATCCAGGTATTTTTTACACCCTGACACAATTACGAGTACAGCAAAAACCGATAATAATAAATATATCTTTTTCATCTCTTTAATCTTTAAAAACCAATTTTCACACCTAAATTATAACCTCTTGGTAAGCCTACAGAACCGAAATCGATACCTGTTCCGCCTAAACCACCCGATGCAGCACTTAATCCGTTAACTGATGGATCTACACCCTTGTAATTTGTAATCAACAACAAGTCGGTTCCGGTTACGAAAACACTGGCATTTTTAATCACCCTGCTTTTTTCAAAAATAGCTTTTGGCAGGTTATAACTTAAAGTAATATCTTTCAACCTGATCCAGTTGATATCTTTTTCTAAGAAATCGGCTGTATTGTAAAAAGTTGAATAATAAGAAGTGGTGATATAAGGAATAACCACTACATTATTTTTGGTTGGGTTAGCAGAATTTTCTAATCCATCACGCATTACGCCTGCTATAATACGAGGCTCTTCACGATCGGTGCTTAACTTAGATAAACCTCTTGCATATAAGTATAACTCTGTGGCATTATAAATATCGCCACCTTTGCGCATATCGAGCAAGAACGAAAGGTTAAAGTTTTTATAGGTAAAACTGTTGGTTAAACCCACCATAATATCAGGAGCACGATCTCCCATTTGAGTGAAATTGGCATCCTTAATCGGCATTCCATTTGCAGGATTGATTAAGAGCTGTCCGTCTTTATTTCTCAAATAATCTATACCGGCAAAAGCTGAAATTGAGGTTCCAACAGCATATTGCGCCCTAACGTTATCAAACAGCCAGCTATCAGATACATAAAACACATCCTGATTTGCTGGTAACGATAAAATTTTACCTCTGGATCTTGATGCATTTGCTGAGATATCCCAACTAAAATTCGATGTTTTTACCGGCGTACCTTTCACCAATAATTCAAATCCATGAACACGGATTTTTCCACTGTTAATGTACTGTAACACTGCACCTGAAGCATAACTTAAGCGGGGTGCGGTTATTTGTTTATCAGAAAGGTTATGGTAATAAGAGAAATCGAATGATAAACGGTTATTAAAGAAACCCAACTCCATACCAATTTCTTTAGCCGTGGTAAATTCGGCTTCCAGATTTGGATTGCCCATATTCACATCCAGTGCATAACCACCTCCTGTTGTTTGCTGGGCAATGAGTTTGTTATCTGTAACGTAGGCTACCCTGGCATCCTTACCCGATTGACCCCATGAACCTCTTAATTTACCGTATGACAACCATCCTAAATCTTTTACTGCCTGCAAATTAGAAAACACAAAACTTAATGATGTTGCAGGATAAAAGAAGGCATTATTTTTTTGCGGCAAGGTTGAAGACAAATCCTGACGACCAGATAAGGTTAAGTACAAGAAATTATCATACCCTAGCTCGGCATTAGCAAAGAAACCAACTTTACGTTTCAGCTCATTAGTGTAGGCAACTCTTTGTGTAGTTGGATCAATATTATTCATACTGAAGAAATTCGGCTGGTAAAAACGGGTACCAAACTGCGCATTTACCTGATAAGAATCATCTTTTATCTCTGTACCCACACGGATTACAGGCTTAAACTTTCCAAAATCTTTTTTAGCAGTTGCTACAAAGTTGGCTGTTACCAAACGCTCGTTTGCGTTATAGGTATTTAAGCCACCACCAGCATTTGTGGTTTGGGCTTTGTTGGCTTCGTAGGACTGAACATCATAAGCAGAAAGACCTGTTTGCGAAAATATATCCGCCCCGGCTGTTCCTTGCATGCTTAACCAGTTTGTTGGCGCATAGGTAAATCCGATGTTTCCAAGCACACGGTTCATTTTATCATAATTTGGATTTCGCTCCACACCCCAGTAAGGATTATCCAGTTCGCCACTCAAGCTTCCGGTAATGGTTCTTCTTTCGCCAAGTGGTGTTAAATAATTCCGCATATCATCTGTTAGCGGCCAAGATAATGCACTTAACATTGGGCTACTTACGCCTTTGTAGGTTTTATCGGTTCTTGATGAAATCAGGTTTAGCGATGCATTCATGCTTATCTTATCGCTAATTTTAGAAGTCGCATTTATTTTACCATTGATGGTATTGTAAGCAGTACCAGGAATTATACCTTTCTGATCGGTATAACCTACCGTAGTACGAACAGAGAGTTTATCACTTCCGCCTTCAATGGTTGCATTATGTTTTTGTGTAAATCCGGTTTTATAAAAATTGCCGATATTATCGTACATCGCTTTATTGGCCGGATATTTTGAACCAAAGAAAGTACGGGTTCTTTGTTCTTCGTCAAAAATACCTCCTGTACCACCACCATAAGTGGTTTGTACTTCAGGATAACGGTAAGTGTTTTCTATTCTGAAAGAGTTGCTATACGATACACGGGCGGTACCTGCTTTTGCTCTTTTCGTTGTAATTACCACCGCACCTGATGCACCATCTGTTCCATATAGCGCTGAAGCTTCAGGTCCTTTCAGGATGGTAAGCGATTCGATCTCCTCGGGATTAATATCCATCGCCCTATTTCCGTAATCGTTCTGACGGTTAAAAGTTCCCTGTCCTACCAGGTTATACTCACTAAAAGTACGGTTAGAGATAGGCAAACCATCTACAACAAAAAGCGGTTGATTATCTCCGTCTAAAGAAATCCCACCACGGATAATCATTGTTGCAGATGCGCCAGGTGTACCCATTGTTGGTGTAATGGTTGCACCGGCTACACGCCCTTGCAGGGCATTCAGAAAGTTATCCCGCTGCGTATCGGCAATATCAGCCCCCTTTAAGGTTTGGGCCGAATAACCTAAGGCGTCTTTCGATCTTTTAATACCAAAAGCAGTAACCACAACTTCGTTTAAGTTACCGGCATCGGTAGCCATTGATACATTGATAATGCTGTTAGCACCCACAGGCCTGTCAACAGTTGTATAACCAACAAAACTAAAGGTTAGCACATCGGTTTTTAAGGCCTTAATAGAATAGTTTCCGTCGGCATTGGTTTGCGAAACGACTGTGCTTCCTTTTATCCGAATGGAAACACCAGGTATAGGTCCATCAGCCGATGTAACCTTACCGGTAACGGTTATTTGCTGCGCAATGGCGTGAGCCAGCAACAGAAACGTACCAATAAAAATTAGTAGTAGTTTTTTTTTCATAAACTGCCAGTTTAGGGGAATGAAATGATTGTTTAGTTGTTAGTTTTTTTTGTTTGCCAAAACACGCATAATAACGCATTTTACTTTAATATTTAGCTAATATCATAAATGTTTTTAAATAAAAAAACAATTTAACAAAGTATATCTTCCTATTAAACAAAATTTTATCGCACAAACACGCATAAAAACGCAAACATTATAATTTTAAAATGTTTTTATACATTCGTAGAAAATCAAATGATTTATGCTAAAAAAAGAACGTCACGATTTCATCATGCGCCAGATTAACCTGCACAACCGGGTGCTAACCTCAGATCTGGTTCAATTGCTTAATGTTTCGGAAGATACGATCAGACGAGACTTGCAGGAACTTGTTGATGATGGCCTACTGTTTAAAGTGCATGGCGGAGCCTTATCTAAATCATATCATAGCTCTTTCGATGATAGTACTGTATATGCAAGAGACAGTAAAATTGTGATTGCAAAAAAAACAATCCGTTTGATCAAGGACGGCATGGTGGTGCTAATTGGCGGAGGCACAACAATCTTAGAATTTGTTAAACAATTACCGCAACACCTGGGCGCCACATTCTTTACCATTAGTCCGCTTGTTGCTGTAGAACTGGCCAAATACAACAATATTGAAGTGATATTAATTGGTGGTCTTTTTTCAAAAAACTCTCAGATAACCTATGGCGGCCATGTAATTAGTCAATTAGCTGAAATTAAGGTTGATTTATGCTTAATGGGTACAAGTGCGATACACCCGGAAGAAGGACTAACTGATACCGATTGGGAAATTAACCAGCTCAAAAAGGCCATGGTAGCCTGCGCGAAAAAAACGGCGGTGCTTTGTATTTCAGAAAAACTCGATATCACGTTGAGGCTTAAAGTTTGCCCGATAGAAAATATAAGCTATTTAATCACCGAGTTAGAAGTAGAACACCAATCCTTAGCCGGTTACCGCGCTAAAGAATTAAATATTTTATAAAAAGCGCCCCGATTTTCATCGGGGCGCTTTTATTCTGCTAGAAAGTAGGATCTGCAGGGGTATTGGTATTGTTATCTCTTTCTGCGAAAGGATAAGGAAAAAAATTACGTTTACGATCGGTTAAAGGCTGATTGAACCTTCTCATATCTTCCAGTTTTAGTCCAGACATAAAGAGCTCGATACAACGGTGTTTGTAAATCAGATCTAATAGCTGTTGCTGTGTATAAGGACCTGTTAGCGCTGGCAATGCCGCACCAACACCAAAAGGATCCGTAGCAGCAGTTTTGGTTACAATCTTATTCAGCTCAGTAAGCGAAGAAGTTAAGTTAGGCGTAGCTTGACGGGCATAGGCCTCTGCCTTAATTAAAGTCATTTCGCCAGGCAGATAAATGGGAAACTGGGTAAAAGTACCTGCACCAAAACCATTAATACGCACAGTAGTATTAACAACAGTATAAAATGGAATCCTGGCATCACCTGCATCGGGAACATTAGCTCCGGTTTGCCCGAGATTCAAATTTTTAGGTTGAATAACGTTATTGGTAGATGTTGCGATTTCAAAAATTGGGTTCAAATTTAATGCATCGTAAGTAAATGTTGATTTTTTCGTTAAATCAACCGTATTTGCAGCAGTTAATGCTAATGCATAGTTTCCTGCAAATAAAGCATAGCGAGCTTTGAGTGCATTTAAAGTACTAGGAATATCTACTCCTGATGGAATGTTTCCTAAAAAAGATGTACTTATCGAGTTTGCTGCAACTACCGCTAATGCATTGTCAATGGTCGCAATTGCTTTATTATAACCATCAACCCGACTAATAAAGGTAACGTTTTGGCCTGTCCCTGCTGGAACCTTTTCCCAATACTCTGATAAATTACCCACAGCCAGGGCTTTAAAAATACTTGCGTAAGCTATTAAACCTGCTGCGTAGTTTTTATCCGGAAGATTAGCGGCATTATTAATCACATTATCCGCATCATAGATAATTTTATTGGCTCCAGCCCAAACATTAAGCAATATCGAATTGGTACCATCTACCTGTACACCTCCAGCCACCAATCTTTCTTCATTGGTATTACCCGTATTAATGGATATCAACTCATTTGTAGTTAAGCCATTAAGTGTAATAGTCGCATACAGCATTCCAGCCCGAGTTGTAGAATAATTTTTCTGTAAACCTACCGTAACGCCTGTTAAACCTTTTGCCGAGGTTAATACATCATCGGCCGTAGCCGCATTAGGATTTAAGTACTCCTTTTTACAAGCGCTTGAAAAAGCCACTATAGTAAGCAGAAATGCATAACCTATATATCTTGATTTTAAATTTTTCATAACAACAGTTTTAAATTAGAATCTTGCTTGTAAACCCAAAGAGAAAGTACGTGGAATTGGTACTGAGCCGAAATCGATATTTCTCAAGATTGTCGATTGACCACCAGAGTTCAACTCAGGGTCGTAGCCTTTGTAATTATCCCACGAAATGAGGTTCCTTCCACTAAGATTAACGGTTAAGCTCTTAATAAATTTAACCTGACCAATGTTATAGCTCAAAGAAATCTCTCTCAATTTCACAAAAGATCCGTCGTCAATACGCCATTCTTCTACATTGTATGCACCAGCTACGTAACCCCTAGGTAATTGACCCATCTGCTCTGCTTCAGCAACTTTCCCGTTGCCTACACCTTGACGTGTTCTCCAATCCGCATTCCATACATCCCCCCCTTGAACAGCATCCAGCTGAATATGTAAGCTTAATTTTTTGTATGTAAAATCGTTAACAAAAGACCCCGTATAATCTGGGTTTGGATCGCCGATTACTTTACGTAAAACATTACCTGCAGCTTGACCTGCAGTTAAAGGAATACCAGCAGGGTTTGTTGCAATATCTCCGGTGGATGTCCGCTCAAAATATGTTCCATAAAAAACACCTACCGGATAACCGTCAGTGATGGAAACAGGTGCGCCAGCATTGGTTGAAATTAATCTCTGTGCACCTGAACCCACTATTTTATTTCTATTTCTGTTATAGATCAGGGTAGATGTCCAGCTAAAGTCTTCGGTTTTAACTGGCACACCGGTAAGCATTAACTCGATCCCTTTATTTTTTAAAGTACCGCTAATATTGTCTAACAGACTAGAAAAACCAGTTGTTGGCGCGATTACAACGGGTAATAATAAATCAGTTACATTTTTATTATAATAACTGAAAGTTAAACCTAAGCGATTGTTAAAAAATGACATATCTGTACCGATTTCAAGTTCTTTCTGGCGCTCTGGTTTTACACTTGTATTAGCCAATGTTGTTAAAGATGTTAAAGACGTTTTGCTGTTTAGCGCACTTGGCGAATAAACGTTGAAACGATCGTATGCGCCAATTCCTGTTAAATTTCCTGACTGGCCATAAGCAGCTCTCAATTTGAAAGCATTCCACCATGATGATACACCAAAATCTTTCCAATAATCGGCAGATGACAATACATAACTCACATTAGCTTTAGGATAAAACTGTGTTCTATTGTCTTCTCCAAATACAGTAGATTGATCTACTCTTATGGCGCCGGTTACAAACAAATGGTCTTTATATTTAAAATTTTGTTGTAAATAAGCCCCGCTAATGGAGAATTCTGAACGACTATCAACATTAGGCAAAGTAGTACTTGCTCCGTTTACCACCTGAACAAAAGGTGCTAACCCACGTCCGTTTAGCAAACTGTACAGGTCTTTTTGATATTGATAAGATCCGCCCAGTTGAGTAGTTGAACTTAACGATTCAGAAATCTTAGTATCATAGGTGAAGTTTAATTCATTATTAAATAGTGTTGTTGTAGCATTTGCGGCACTGGCATAACCGTTTAAAGATGGATCTAAAGTTGGTCCGCCACCATAAAAACCTGTACTTACATTATAAGCAAAAGGCGGAATAAATGTTGTTCCATTTTGAATTGAATTATCAACCCCCATGGTATAATCAATAGTTAAGTTTTTAACAGGAGTGAGCTTTAATCCTGCATTTGCAATAATGCGATTGGTAAACTGACGTTGTTTGATATCTTCAATTACCGATACTGGATTAACACGACCACGTTCTCCGATGGCTTTTAAATTGCCCAATGCATCTCTGGTAAACAAATCATGAAAATTACCAATAATCGTGACTGAATTCATGGGTGAGAAAAAAGAGTTCCCATCTGGTTTTTCGTTAGCATCACTATGGATATAATTGAATCCTGCAGTCATTTTTGCCCATTTATTAATGGTTTGATCCAGGTTTGCCCTGAAGTTCATCCTGGTGAAATCAGTGTTTTTTATGATTCCCTGGTTTGAAAAATAACCAGCAGAGGTATAGAATTTAGTATTGTCATTCCCCCCGGAAACTGAGACTGAATTATCTGTCCCGATACCTGTCCTGAAAATATAATCCTGGTAATTATACCTGGTTACCGGAGTGGTTGTGATTAAAGCAGGTGATAATACATCCTGAGTTTGCGCTGTTGGCCCATCCGTTGGTCCTCCAAATTTTGTTGGCGATTGATTGACATCAATTTGCTTGCGCAACTCACTAATCGTTAAACTTGTGCTAAAGCTCACTTGCGGCTCGCCGGTTTTACCTCTCTTGGTAAAAATCTGGATTACGCCTGCATTTGCCCTCGACCCGTAGATTGCTGCAGCGGCAGCACCATTTAAAACCTCAATATGATCAATATCAGAAGGGCTGATATCCACCATCCGGTTTTGTCCGATACTTCCAACAAAGTTTCCTCCATCATAATTGGCTGAGGTATTGGTTACCCTGGTTGTAGAATTGTTTACGATTACACCATCGATGATGTATAGTGGCTCAGAAGATGAGTTAACCGAGCTTACTCCTCTTAAACGAACAGATATCCCTCCTGCCGGATCACCGGAGTTTTGACTGATCTGTGCACCAGGTGTTTTACCCTGCAATGAGGCCAGGGCATTTCCACTGGGTGCTTTATTTAAATCATCGCCCTTCACTGTACTCACATAACTACCGAGCTGTTTACGGGTAGTTCCCTGAGACGTACCCGTAACGATAACTTCATCCAGCCCCACTGCATCGCCACTTAAAGCACTATTGGCCTGAACGGTGGTATTATCGCCAAGTGTTACAGACTCGATATTTGATTTAAAGCCGATGAAAGAAATCTGTATCTGGTATTTACCCGGCGCCAAATCAACCGAGAAACTATACGTCCCGGATGAACTTGTGCTTGTTACGAGATTGGTATTCATAATTTTTACAACAGCGCCAGGGACAGGGCTGTTATTTGAGGCATCGGTAACCTTACCACTTATGGTATACCGTTTGTTTTGTGCCTGTGCCATTCCTGTAAATAAGAGCAGCAGAAATGGGATCAACAAAATCGCGAAGAATCCTGGTGACCATTTTAGGTAACTTTTTTCCATAAAATTTGGTTTTGTTAGAAGATTAGTGTTAAAACAAATTTAACAAAATACCGCACAAACCAAATTTTTAACAGGTACAAACTGCTTTACAATTCGTAAAACGATCATATTTTATTAGGCTGGCAAACTAATTTTACCCATGCAAACCGAGGGTACACCTTGCCTGTTGCCAAAACTGATCGGTTTTCCACAAAGCGTTTCATTGGCTAACACAGCAAACAAAACAGCCTCTTTTGCATCGGGATTAATATTTAAATCATCAGTGGTTAGGAATTTACAAAAAGGCAACTTGCTTTGAAGAAGCTGCACCAGTAAAGGATTATGCATTCCGCCGCCACTCATAAAAACCTGTGCTTTAGCATCCTCACCAAAACAACGTTTAATTGCATTGGTAATGGTTTCTGCAGAAAAATGGCACAGGGTAGCCATCACATCATCCTTACTTAAATTTGTTGTTGAAGACTGTTCCTGTGCGCGGATTAAATATTCCAGGTTAAATAGCTCCGGCCCCGTGGTTTTAGGAAAATCTAAATCAAAGAAGCTGCAATTTAACAGCGCAGCCAATAGACTGGAATTAAATTCACCGGCCAAAGCGACAGCGGCATTTTTATCGTAAAATTGATTAAAGTGCTTTTGCATATACTGATCCATCAAGGTATTTCCGGGGCCAACATCCGTCGAAAAAATTTCACTGGCATCGGTACTTCCTGGCAAATAAGTGAAATTTGCTATACCACCTATATTTAACATCACCCGATCTTCACCAGTTTTCGAAAAGATCAAATAATCACCATACACAGCCAATGGCGCACCTTCGCCCCCGGCAGCCAAATGTTTTTGCCTAAAGTCAGAAAGCGTGATGATTCCAGTCCTTAATGCAATATGATCACCATCACCAATTTGCAAGGTACCATTGGGGTAATCGGCCAGTTGATGCAAGGATTTTGGCGCATGAAAAATCGTTTGGCCGTGGCTGGCAATAAAATCGATAGCTTCATTTTGATAACCCCATTCTTTTAGCGCTTCGTTTATGAGCTGCGCATGGGTATTTGCAATATGTTCGTTCATCAGGCATACCAACTGTAAGTCGACTTCTTTTTTAGAAAAAACGGCTTTTATTTTGGCCCTGAAATCATCGGAATAATCGCCGGTTTTAAATTCTAAAATTTGGATGTCCGTATCGGCGCCGCTTCCTTTAACCAAACAAAGCGCAATATCCAGCCCATCCATTGATGTGCCACTCATCAATCCTATAATTAAACGTTCCGATTTCGCTGCTTTCGAATACAACTTTTCAATCTGTGTGTTCATATTGGTTTTTTATCTGAAAAAGATCAAACGTTTGTCTGCCCCTTTAATCGAATTTTATATAAATACTTGCAATAAAAGTAAATAACCTTTGTTACAAATTGGGCATAACTCTCTATATTTACTGCTCCGTACATTAAAATCCATATAAAAAAAATGGCTAGATTAAATCTACTGGAGGAGACACGTTTCGAGAAATTACCGGTAAGCGTGTTCGAAAATCCAAAAATTGCTTCAATTAATGTAGCACACCGCATTGCCGAGCTCATTAAATCAAAACAAGCAAACAACACACCTGCAGTACTGGGCTTAGCAACAGGTGTTACTCCAATTGCAGTTTATGCCGAACTGGTTAGACTGCACAAAGAAGAGGGCTTGAGTTTTAAAAACGTAATTACTTTCAACCTGGATGAATATTATCCAATGGTGCCAACTGCGGCACAAAGTTATGTTACGTTTATGAACGAAAACCTTTTCAATCATATCGACATTGATAAGAAGAACGTTCACATCCCTGATGGCACGCTTGCACTGGAAGACATTCCTGCTTTCTGTCTGGAATACGAAAAAAAAATCGGCGATCTTGGTGGTCTTGATATCCAGATTTTGGGTATCGGCCGTACGGGTCACATCGGATTTAACGAGCCGGGCTCTGCACCAAATTCTGGTACGCGTTTAGTTACCTTAGATGATTTAACCCGTCGTGATGCTGCACGCGATTTCGGTGGAAAAACCTTCGTACCCACAAAAGCCATTACCATGGGTATTGGTACAATTTTCAAAGCAAGGGAAATTATATTAATGGCCTGGAGCCGTAAAAAAGCTTCGATTATCAAAAAAGCAGTTGAAGGCGAAATTTCAGGCGATGTTCCGGCAACATACCTTCAACTTTCTGATCATGTAGAATTCATTCTTGATGCACCTGCAGCTTCAGAACTAACCCGTTTTGATACACCATGGTTGGTTAAAGATTGCGTTTGGACCGATGCCTTGATCCGCAAAGCGGTGATCTGGTTGGCCAACACCTTGAAAAAACCGATCTTAAAATTAACGGAAGACGATTACAACAATAATGGTATGGCGCAACTGGCAACTGAAAAAGGACCAGTGTACAATATCAATATTCATATCTTTAATAAATTACAGCACACCATTACGGGCTGGCCAGGTGGCAAACCGAATGCTGATGATTCTCAACGTCCGGAAAGAGCAGAACCAGCGAAGAAGAGAGTCATTATTTTCTCTCCTCACCCTGATGATGATGTGATCTCGATGGGCGGTACTTTTCTCCGCCTGGTTGACCAGGGACATGATGTACATGTCGCTTACCAAACTTCAGGTAATACCGCAGTTTGGGATGACGATGCATTGCGTTTTGTGGAGTTCAATGTAGATTTCACAGAGAAAATGGGCATGGACAATACGCACTTAAAGGATCTTTATAACAAAATGAGAGCCTTTATCGAGCAGAAAAAACCAAACCAGATTGATACTCCAGAGATCCAAACAGTTAAAGGACTGATCAGAAAAGGTGAGGCTATTGCCGGCGCAAGATATTGCGGTCTTGAAGATGATCATATCCATTTCCAGGCACTTCCTTTCTACGAAAGTGGCAAGGTTCAGAAAAACCCGGTAACTGATGCGGATATCGAACTTACAATAGAATTATTACAAAAAGTTAAACCTCAACAGGTTTATGCAGCAGGCGATTTTGAAGATCCACACGGAACGCATATTGTTTGTTTCAATATTATTTTAGAAGCATTAAAGCGCTTACGTAAAACCGAAGCCTGGGCACAAGATTGCTGGTTGTGGATGTACCGTGGTGCATGGCACGAATTTGAAACGCATGAAATCGAAATGGCCGTTCCAATTTCGCCACAAGAGCTTGAGCGTAAAAAATATGCTATTTTCAAACACCAGAGCCAAAAAGATAGGGCAGTTTTCCCTGGTGATGATTCAAGGGAATTCTGGCAACGTGCCGAAGACCGTAACCGCGATACAGCAAAAGCTTATGATGAGCTTGGCCTTGCAGAATACGAAGCAATGGAAGCTTTTGTACGCTGGAAATTTGAAGATTAATTAAAAAAGAAAATAAATAGTAATCCTGCTTCGTTCATTCGAAGCAGGATTTTTTTTGCTACTTACTTCCGAAGTTTAGATGGCCAAAAGCGCTGCAAAACTTAGCAGTTTTGCTAAACATTTCCATAGGCTTCCGAAGTTAATCTGCCACTGCTGTCCACCCAAACTTCGGAAGTAATTTCTCATTCTAAAAACAATACTCTAAATTAGTTTGCTGAACCCCAAACAAACTAGCCATGACCGAACCTAAACAACGTTTACTATCTCTTGATTTTTTCAGGGGGTTAACCGTAGCCGCAATGATCTTAGTGAACAATCCGGGTAGCTGGGGGCATATTTACGCACCTTTAGAGCATGCGGAATGGAATGGATGTACACCCACCGATTTAATTTTCCCATTCTTCCTATGGATTGTTGGTGTATCTATTGCGTTTGCCATGAGCAGCAGCAAAACAGACCCAACCACCCATCAAAAAACAATCATAAAAGCCATTAAACGTGGCATTATACTTTATTTACTCGGGTTTTTCCTGGCCATTTTCGGGAAAATCATCAGCGCCATAATAGATGGCAGATCTATCTGGGAGGCTTTTCAAACGGTAAGGCTTTTGGGTGTTTTACAAAGAATCGGCATAGTTTTCATCATCAGCAGTATCATTTTCATCAAGGTATCTAACAAAACGATATTCAAAACATTAATTGTAATACTTGCTGTTTATTGGGCCTTAATGACCTTTATTCCGGTTCCTGGGGTGGGTTACCCAAACCTCGAAAAAGAAACCAACCTGGCCGCCTGGATCGACCGCGGAATTTTAACCGAAGCACATACCTGGGCATCATCTAAAACCTGGGATCCGGAGGGCATTCTGAGCACATTACCAGCAATAGGAACCTGCTTATTTGGCATTTTGGTTGGTGTTTGGATGCGCAGAAAAGATGTAGACAATCCAACTAAGGTGGCCTGGTTATTTACAACCGGCATAACCTCGGTAATTTTAGGTTTGCTTTGGGATTTACAATTCCCGATTAACAAAGCCCTGTGGACAAGCTCATATGTACTCTATGCAGGCGGATTGGCTTCTATAGGCTTGGCACTTTGTTACTGGATCATCGATGTTCAGGGTTATAAAAAATTCACCACTCCATTTGTTGTTTATGGTGTAAATGCCATAACCGTTTTTTTCTTAGCAGGATTAATGCCCCGGGTATTAAATCTCATCCAGATTACCAAACCCGATGGTACAAAAACAGGATTATTGGTTCGGTTTTACGAAACCTGCTATACTCCGTTTTTTAGTCCCATAAATGCCTCCTTGGTTTGGGCCATAACCTATGTGCTCGGTTTTTATGTATTGTTATATTTTATGTATAAAAAGAACATTATTATTAAGGTTTAGTAAATTTACGCTATAATTGATTGTCCCCCTCTGCAATTGAAAAAGAAAACCACCATATATGATATAGCAAAGGAGCTTGATATTACAGTATCAACTGTTTCAAGAGCGCTTAGCGGCTTTCCGGCGATAAGTGATACGACCAGAAAGGCTGTTGTCGAAATGGCTAAAAAATTAAATTATAGCCCGAATAAACTCGCATCTGCATTAAAATCTGGTAAAACCCATATCATTGGTGTAATTGTGCCCAGTGTACAGGCGCATTTTTTTGCATCTATCATCCATTGCATAGAAGATGGCCTGAAAGACAGCGGCTATCGCGTTATTATCTATCAATCCAACGAATCTGTAGAGAACGAAATAAATGGTGTAAAAACCTTGCTGGAGGCGCAGGTAGACGGCATTATGGCCTCCATGTCTTTAGAAACAGAGAATGTTTCGCACTTTGCCGAAATTATTAAACAAAATAAACCCCTTATACTATTCGATCGTGTAAACGTAGCATTAAAAGTCCCTACCATTACCCTTGATGATTTCAAGGCAGGTTATATCGCTACGAAACATTTAATCGATCAGGGTTATAAAAAAATTGCATTTGTAACCACCGTTCATCAGATTAAAATTTTTAACGATCGGCTAGAAGGATACAAAACAGCTTTAGCAGACCATCATCTTCCACTAATAGAAGAGCATATTATTTTCGGAGGTTTGTCAATTAAAGATGGCCGGTTTGGTGCGGGCAAGTTAATGCGCAGCAGAAACAAACCCGATGCTATTATTGCAGGTGATGATTTTACGGCACTGGGTGTAATCAAAAAACTTAAAGAGATTGATGAAACACCGCCTGAAGTTGGCGTAATTGGTTTCGCCAACGAGGCATTTTCCGCTTACATTACACCTAATCTGTCAACCATTGATCAGCATGCGCCACAAATGGGCAAAGAATGTGCTAAAATGTTTCTGAAAATGATTAATCAGGAGAGCCCATACGCCAATATGGAGCATATTGTGCTCGATCCAGCTGTTGTGGAAAGAGAATCGACCAATAAAAAGGATGAATAAAGCCTGTTACTCCTTCGCTAACGGAACTTCAATGCCAACAGGCCCGCTAGGCTCACTTTCATTTTTTAACCGGTCTAGCGCCGTTACCAGATAGCTATACCGCTTTCCACTTTCTACACTGGTATCAATAAATGAAAGATAATCTTCAAAGCTTATTTTAACAATATTCTTCGGGTCGAGGATCGAGATTTTCTCTCCTTCACTAAACCGGTAAATTACAAATCCCGAAGCCGTTTCTCCATCTTTTGCCTTTAACGGAAGTTGCCATTTTAAATGTACGCCATCTTTTAACGCATCAGCCGTTAAAGCCTGAGGCTCATTTGGCGGCACCTCATCCAGCCATGGCATTTGCGGCGGTAAAGCAGGGTATTTATAAAAATCGTTCCTTAGCGAGTCGCCAACGGCCTTAGCAACCGTACTTAACGATTTAGAACTAAAAAACACGCTACCCTGAATCCGGTTGTTATTTCTGATGTATCTAATCTGATTGGGTATTTCATTTAGGTTTTTCCATGCGGCTTCTGCCCTCGAATTAACCAGATAAGCACCCTGTCCGATATAAACATGCCTGCCAAAAGTATTATTGCTCCACCAATCAACTAAAATGCCATAAGGTGCTACTCTTCTGGTAAACGTAAAATAAATCTGAGGATTAATGTAATCTACCCAGCCTTCCCGCACCCATTTACGGCTATCGGCAAAAAGTTCTGCGTAATTGGATAAACCACTGGTAGCAGAACCTTCCGGATCTTCATACTTATTTTTCCAGATACCAAACGGGCTGATGCCAAATTTAACCCATTTTTTATAATGGTGAATACTATCATCTAACTGTTTGATCAGCAAATCGACGTTATTGCGCCTCCAATCTTTAATGTCAGAAATATTATTGGGGTATTTATAAAAAGTATTGCCATCGTTAATGGTCTGCCCTTCTACTTTATAAGGGTAAAAATAATCGTCGAAGTGAATACCATCAATATCATATCCCTTTACCACATCTAAAATTACCTGAACAATATATTCCCTTACATCTGGAATACCCGGATCAAACTGTTTTTTGCCACCATAGGTAAAAAACCAGTCAGGGTGTTTACGATAAGCATGGTTTTCACTCAAAACAGCCGTACTGCTCATACTGGCCCTGTAAGGATTAAACCAGGCGTGAAGTTCCATTCCCCTGAAATGGGCTTCTTTAATGGCAAAGGCCAAAGGATCGTAACCGGGGGCAGGTGCTAAACCTTGTTTACCCATTAACCATTGGCTCCAGGGCTCTCTTGATTTTGCGTAAAATGCATCAGCTGCCGGTCTAACCTGCAAAATAATTGCATTCATCCCCTGGCTTTTATGTCTTTCTAAAATACCAATCAGCTCCTGCTTTTGCTGATCAATGCTTAAACCTGGCTTCGATGGCCAGTCGATATTGGTAACAGTAGCCACCCAAACACCTCTAAACTCCCTTTTTGGTGCAATTTTTGATAAAGGTTGTGCATTTAATATATAAGGTACTACAGTTAAAGATAAAAGTGCGTATAGGAAGTTTTTAAGCATTATTTCTGTCTTATTTTTTATTCAGGTTGTGTGTTTGTGTTGATTTGAATACAAATGAACATTAGCAAGTAAACGATTTTTTTTAAAAACTCTTATAAGTTTATTAAAAATTTTAATTTGCGCCCTGCTAAAATTAATTGTGTACACCCATTTACCTATGGACAACAAAAGTATATTAATTTACAGAAGATACAGCGTTATTAAAAATGGAACCACAAAAGATTAATAAGGGTGATAGAAACAAAATTTACTTCCTGGTCATCGTTATTGCAGCTTTAATTGGCACAAATGCTTACTTGTTTTTTAAAGACCGACAGCAAAGTGAGCGATTTGTTACTGTTAGTGCAGAGAAGGATAAACTAAGGCTTGAGGTAGAAAAGATTGAGGTTGAGCTGGATAAGGTTAATGCTTTAAACCTCGATTTAAACGAGAAACTTGTTGAAGAACAGAAGCTTGCCCGTGTAAAAATCGAAGAACTTAAAACGGCTTTAGAGAAAAGCCAGATTACCCAGGGCGAACTCGACAAAGCCAATGCACAGATTAATGAGCTGAAAACATTTGTAAAAAACTACAATGATCAGATTATTCAGTTGCAGAAAGACAATATTTTTCTGAAAAATAGTCGTGATAGCTTACAGAACACCCTAAGAAACATCAGCAATAAGGCATCGAATTTAGAGAACGAAAACTCTAATCTAAATGCAAAAGTTAAAACGGCCGCAGCATTAAAACTTCAATCGGCCGAAATTATTGCTTTCAGAACCAAATCAAGCGGTAAAAAAGTCGAAGTAACTAAATCATCAACTGCAGAGAAGTTAAGCGTACGCTTTAATGTGGTGCCGAACCAGTTAGCAGAAAAAGGACATCACAACATTTATCTTCGGGTATTCGATCCGGCGGGGAATTTACTTGCCGACGAGGGAAACCATTTTGAGGCTGATGGGCAGGATATGCAGTTCAGCCATTCTATTTTTATAAACTACAATAACGATGACAGCACCTATGTTATCGACTGGGCAAATCCTAAGCCATTTATAAAGGGCATATATACCGTAATTTTATATGCTGACGGTAATACCATGGGTAAGGCTCAAGTGGAGCTGAGATAAACCCCACCACCTGATTAATTAAATCTCTACCTGTTATTTTAATTTAAGCTAAAGGAAAGTTCAAATAGAACGTTGTTCCTAAACCGCTTATCGAAGTAAATTTAACTGAACCGCCTGCGTTTTCTACAGCCTGCTTAACAAAGGCTAAGCCTAAACCCGTACCTGATGTTTTGGTCGTGAAGTTCGGCACAAATATTTTATCGTGCAGGGTCGGCGGAATACCTTTTCCATTATCTTTTATCTCTATATAGGCATTCTTTGCATCCACATAAACAATAATGGTAATACAGCATAAAGTTTCCTCATCTATAGCTTCTATTGCGTTTTTAAGTAAGTTATTAAACGTTCTTAGGAGCTGATCATGATCGGCCATGATTTCGATGTCCTTATCGCTTTTATTTAACACATCAATGGTTACATTTTCAGTGCTTTTAAATACCTCTCTTGCCTGGTCAATAATCGGAAGTAAAGAAAGACGCTCCAGGTTGGTATCGGGCATTTTGGCAAAATTAGAAAACTCAGAAGCGATTTTCGAAAGGCTATCAATCTGTTCTATAAAAGATTTGCTAAACTTATTAAACTTCAGTTCGAAGTTAGGATCTTTCTCTTTCCACGATTTCTCCAATAACTGAACACCTAATTTTAAAGGCGTTAGCGGATTCTTGATTTCGTGGGCAACCTGTTTCGCCATTTCGCGCCAGGCACTCTCCCGCTCCGATCTGGCCAGCTTAATTGCACTATCTTCCAGGGCTGCAATCATATGGTTATACTCCTTAATTAAAGAGCCAATCTCATCATGCCTGCGCCATATGATAGGCTCGTTCTTTTGCCCGATTTTCGTTTTACTAATGCTATCCTGAATAAAAGTTAAAGGATTGGTAATCTGATTGGCTAAAAATACAGCCAATACGCCAATAGCCACAAATACCAGTGCATATAGATTAATCAGGTTACTCACAAAAAGCGCCAGTTTATCGGTATATTCTTCTTCGGTAGAGTAATTTGGCAGGCCGATGTAGGCAATTGTTTTATTTTGAGCATTCCTAATCGGGGCATATGCAGCAGCATAGGTTAAATTGCCAATTTTCTCCTCAGCATTGATAAATTCTGACCGATGCAGGCCTTCTAAAGAAGCAAAGGCATATGGTCCCATTTTTTTACCGATAATTTTATAATTATAGAGTTTGGGATAGGTAGTCATGATCAGGTTGCCATTGAGATCATATAAATTTAAATCGGCATTATTGATATCTGCAAAGTTGTTAAAATCTGCAGCAGCACTTTCATCATTTGCAATAATGCCATTACTGAAAATCTGCTTTTCAAAATTCTGTTGAACCTTTCTTATTTTATCCTTTAATATAGCATCCTGCTGTCCACGGTACTCGTTGTTCATGTAATAATAAGTACCCCAACCTACAATAACCAGCGTGGCCACAACGGCCAATACTATAGAAACCTGGATTCTGGTTTTATACAAAATTTTATTGGCGTTAATCATCAACGACCTGTTAATACTAAACCAGCCGACCTTATCGTCATCAAGATTTTTGATTAACCATATTAAACCATACAGTAACAAGGAGAAGATGATAAATATCAGGAAGAAAAACGATAGCGCTGCCAAACGCTCTACATAATCAACCTTCTCTTTGCTGATCACCACCATTTTACTGTTAGTAGGCTTATAAATTAAATGGCTGTAATGAAGTTCATTGTCATTACTGGTGATAAAATCATCCTTTTTACCCTTAAATATGCTGCCATCTAAAGGATAGGTATAATTTCCAGATTGATTAAGCAATTTATTATTACTGTACAGGGCAATAGAATAACCCTTAAAATCTTCATCTTTGATCAATTTTTGATCGCCCAAAAGATCAGGTAGCCGATTGTTATAATTATATGGCTTGGACCGGAGTTCGATCACGAGTGTGCCTAATAAACTACCATTATTTACAACAGAAATGATTCCAAAATAATCCTGGTAACCAAACGTATTGTTAACCTGATAAAAAAAGTTAGATCCATCAATTTTGACCGAGCCAGCCTCGACCAGGTTTTTATATTTATCAATTGGTGGGGTATCAGAATTTTCTATCGCAGCACCCAATCTATCGTATGGATAGATCTGATAATCATACCGGTTTAAATAGCCATCTAAATAATCTTTAATGTGGTTTTTAAGTACGGCATAATTGCCCTTTCGATTTTGACTAAAATAGTTGGTCAGAAAATTATCTTTAACAATTTCATCACCCAAAGTACCTAAAGCAATAATGGCATTCGGATCTTCTGACGATTGTACTTTTCTGGCCAAAGGCTCGCGTAAACTTCTTTCTTTAATATCTTTATACTTGGTGTATTTAATGGAGGTATTAAAAGCCAGGCAGAAAAATACGATGGCAAACATGCCGATTGAAAAGTTCTTTTCCTTTAAATAAACAGCCCGCGCCACGATAAATAACACCAAGGCAAAAACGATAAAAAAGGCATTAAAATCTACCACTACTTTGTAGATAAACACACCTGCAAAACCAATTAAAAAAATTATAACCCGCTCTTTATTGCTTACATTTAACTGGCTGCTTACTGTTGCCGAAACGGCAGTGATCAGGTAAATCTGAAACCAGGCCAGACATAAAATCACAATGCCTACCCAGCTGGTTCCGCTGAGCTTAAGGATATTAACGATATCGAAATTAATTTTGGAGTTAAAAATCAATCCGAAGAAAATATCATCAGTATCCCAAACTATCCGACCAATCAGCACCATTAATCCGGCCTGAATAACCACTCCAATTATTTTGCTCCGCTTAATCCATCCCGGAAACTTATACTGTTCTTTATGGTTGTACATAAACAAGAGCAGCCAGGTTAATGCAATTACATTTAACAGAAAATCGCCCAGCGAAGGCATCAGGAAATTATCGGCATATATTCTCGGATCAAACAGATCTAAGGTAAACCTGTGGTTAAACCAACCATAATATAAATCGGTTAACCGAAAGGTTAAGAAGAAAAACAATAACAAAAAAGTACCCCATGCAATATGCCCACGTCTGGCAATAAACGAACTTAAAGAATTAAAAAACATGCAGATGCATAACATCCCGGCAACAAATAACCATAATTGTGTACCTGAATAATGGGTTTCTGCATAACCTGGTTTAACCTTAAGGCCAAATAAAAACTTATTGTCCAAACTTTTTATCACATATACATCCTTATCCGTAAAAGATGCAAACGTTAATATTTTGGTGGTTGATAAAATTGGATCGATATCATTTTTAAAATATTTTGTTTCTTTAAAAGGATATTGAGATTGAATGGTGATTAAGAAAATAAAGCTAAAATTTCCCTGGGTGCTTTTAATTACCTCGTACCAGCCGTTATAAAAAAACAAAACCGAGCTACCTTCCTTTATTGTAGCCGGATCTATTTCAGAAACTTTATTGGTACTCCAGAATTTAAGCTCGTTATTTTGATAGGTTAACAGGTTTATGCCGCTGTTTGTGCGGTAGGTTTTGATAAAATCTATTGCATGATTAGGATTGAGATGAAATTGTTTGGCTTTGGCAACCTGCTGTTTATCGGCCAGAAAACTTTGAACAGCTTTTTCTTTGATTAAAAGGTTGTGCTGAATTTCTTGTGCATCGTGCTCCAGAAGTTCGCTTTTGGTGGTAAAGCGGCTTAACGAAATAGAAGTTGCAATGAGGCAACAGCCCAAAACAAGCAATAGAAATCTTATTTTTACACCAAAGCTCATTTTCATCTACGGATAAAGATATTAAATATTGATAAAAAACAACGCCATAAACAGCTGAGTTTATGGCGTTGGCACTAATATTCTATTTTGAATAAAATTAAGCTATAGCAGCACTACTTGTTTGTACTTCGCGGCTTACCTTTTTAACCAATCCTTGTAACACATTACCTGGGCCAACTTCTACAAATTCAGTTGCACCATCGGCAAGCATATTCCCTACTGTTTGTGTCCAACGTACAGCACCGGTTAATTGTTTAATTAAATTGCCTTTAATTTCAGTTGGATCTGTATACGGCTTTGCATCAACGTTTTGATAAACCGGGCAAATTGGAGCAGAAATAGCAGTAGCTTCTATAGCTGCCTGTAATTCAATTTTTGCAGGCTCCATTAAAGGAGAGTGGAATGCACCACCTACATTTAATTTTAAAGCTCTTTTAGCACCTGCTTCTGTTAATTTAGCGCAAGCCAGGTCAATGCCTTCGATGCTGCCCGAAATGACCAATTGCCCAGGGCAGTTATAATTTGCGGGAACAACAACCGCATCAATTTCGGCACAGATTTTCTCCACTACATCATCGGCTAAGCCTAAAATAGCAGCCATGGTTGATGGTTGTGCTTCACAAGCTTTTTGCATGGCATTTGCACGCGCAATTACCAGTTTTAATCCATCTTCAAAGCTTAATGCATTTGCAGCCACTAAAGCCGAAAATTCGCCTAAAGAATGGCCTGCAACCATATCTGGTTTAAAATCATCGCCCAACACTTTAGCTAAAATAACCGAATGCAAAAAAATTGCCGGTTGGGTTACATTGGTTTGTTTAAGCTCTTCATCTGTTCCGCTGAACATAATATCGCTAATACGGAAACCAATAATCTCGTTGGCTTGTTCAAATAATGCTGCAGCTTTGGGGTTCTCGTAAAGATCTTTACCCATGCCTACAAACTGTGCTCCCTGTCCGGGAAAAATATATGCTTTCATACCCCTTAATCCCCTAAAGGGGAAATTAAATATTTAGTTAAATTATTATTGTTAAATCCATACCCCCCTCAAGGGGGATGGGGGTTAATCTAAACTTGCGGTAATTAACCTTAAAAACTCTGCTCTTGTTTTATCGTTACTTAAAAAAGTTCCTGTAAAGGCTGAGGTTGTAGTTACCGAGTTCTGTTTTTGCACACCACGCATTGACATGCATAAGTGCCTGCATTCCATCACCACCGCAACGCCCATGGGGTTAAGGGTATTCTGAATACAATCTCTGATTTCGTTCGTTAAGCGCTCCTGTACCTGTAAACGGCGGGCAAAAGCATCAACTACACGTGGAATTTTACTTAAACCCACAATGTGTCCGTTCGGAATATAGGCAATATGTGCTTTACCAAAGAATGGCAACATATGGTGTTCGCACATCGAATATACTTCAATATCCTTAACCACAACCATTTGGCTATAATCTTCTTCAAACATGGCACCCTTCAGGATTTCATCAGGTTTTAAATCGTAACCATGTGTTAAATATTGCAGCGCCTTAGCTACGCGCTCGGGTGTTTTTAATAAACCTTCTCGTTCTGGATTTTCACCCAACTGGCCAAGAATATCTTTATAATGTGTAGCTACAGCTTCAATTTTATCTTCGTTGTAACGGTCTATTTTCACATAACCGTCTCTCGATTCGCCTTTCAATACGTCTTTATCGCTCATTAATTCGGGTTTTTAACCAAAGTATTCAACAAAATTATTTTCGGTTTCGTATATTTTTACGCAATGTAAAACTGCGCCGCTCTCTGCAATCGGTGCCCATAATTGTTTCCAGATTTCTATGGCCAGATTTTCAGTTGAAGCCAACTTGCCTTTCATAAAATCTACATCAAGATTTAAGTTTTTATGATCAACCTTATCTACCACATAATCATTCATTACGTCTTTCAGCCATTTTAAATCAACAAGAAAACCTGTTTCCGGATTAACTTCGCCTTTAACTGTAACATATAACCAATAGTTATGGCCATGCCAGTTGGGGTTGGCACATTTACCATAAACTTCGTTGTTTTTATCATCATCCCAATCGGTACGGGCTAATTTGTGCGCCGCATTAAATGATGCTTTTCTCGTTATGTAAATCATTACTATAAAATAAAATGCAAATATACAGATAAAGGTTTAAGGTATGGAAAATGTATTAGGGATAATGGAAGATGTTATTAATTATCATTTCAAAAGCAAAATGCAAGTACTTCAATTTGCATCGAATTTTTATTCCATCATCCATATTACATCGGCCATACTACTTACACATCAGACTTCGCGCCATTTCATTAACTTTACCTTATGAAAACTTTAGTTGTTGCTGCTACAAAAGCCGAACTTGCCTTATTTTACCAGCATTTTAACTTGCAAGATGGAGATTTTGTAGAAAGTAAAAATTTCGATTTGCTGATTACAGGCGTTGGAATGGTGGCAACAGCCTTTGCCCTTGGCAAACATCTTTCATCTAAATACAACCTTGTGGTAAATTTCGGCATTGCCGGAAGCTTTGACCGGAACCTGGCCTTAGGTACGGTATTACATATTACGGAGGATACTTTTGCCGAATTGGGCGCCGAAAATGGAGACGAATTTTTAACCATAAGCGATTTAGGTTTTGGGGAGAACCACTATACCTCAAAAACACACCAAAGTATTAACCTGCCGATAGCAAAAGGCATCACTGTGAACTGTGTAACGGGAAGCGAAAAAAGCATTAAAAATCTAATTAAGAGGTTAAATCCAACGACCGAAAGCATGGAAGGTGCTGCTGTTTTTTATGCCTGCAAACAATTAAATGTAGATTGTTTACAAATCAGAAGTATCTCTAATTATGTAGAACCCCGAAATAAAGACAATTGGAAAATTGGTTTGGCCATTAAAAATTTAAACGACTGGGCCGTTGCTTTTGTTGGAGAAATGAACTGATTATGACTGATTAGTTTACCACAGTACTTAATTTTGATCTATGAAGCCGACACCGTTAAAATAATTATTTTAATTGTCAAAGGCTCCATCTAACAACTGAAGACAAAAAAATAAATAGATGAAACTTACACTTGGATTTTCTCCCTGCCCTAACGATACATTCATTTTCGACGCATTAATTCACCATAAAATTGATACGGAAGGATTAGAATTTGAGGTTTCTTATGATGATGTAGAAACTTTAAACCAAAAGGCGCTTAGGGGCGAATTAGACATCACCAAGTTAAGTTTCCATGCCTTTGCCTATGTTGCCAACCAGTATGCCTTATTGGATGCCGGGAGTGCCCTCGGATTCGGTGTGGGTCCGCTATTGATTAGCAAAAACCATTTTAACGGAGAAAAAGACACTGAACTGCAAACACCAAATTCCAAACTGAGGGTTGGCATACCAGGGAAATATACTACTGCAAATTTCTTGCTTGGAATTGCTTATCCCCACTTACAAAATAAGCAGGAACTTGTTTTTTCGGAAATTGAATCGGCTTTACTTAATGAGCAGATTGATTTAGGACTGATTATTCACGAAAACAGGTTCACTTACCAGGATAAAGGTTTAACCAAGATTGTTGATTTAGGCGATTATTGGGAAAAACTAACGGGCTGTGCTATTCCATTAGGCGGAATCGTAATCAACCGTAATCTAGACCGCGAGGTACAGTTAAAAGTAAACCGCCTGGTCCGACAGTCGGTAGAGTTTGCCTTTGCACACCCAAAATCGGGCATCGATTTTATCCGTCAGCATGCCCAGGCCATGGAAGAAAGTGTGATGTACAAACACATCGAATTATATGTAAATAAATACAGTATAAACCTCGGCGAAGAAGGCCGTAAAGCGGTTGATACTTTATTTAAACTGGCTCAGGAAAGGAATATCATCCCCGCTATTCAGGAGGATTTATATATCTAACGGTATTTCTTACCATGACGCGTCATGCTGAATTTATTTCAGCATCTTTCCTTTAATACCTTAAATTGGATCCTGAAACAAGTTCAGGATGACGAGCACTTTAATTGAATTTAACTCACCAATAGTTTATAGCCTTTTCCGTGCACGTTAATAATTTCAACTGCCGGATCAGCCCTAAGGTATTTACGCAACTTACTCAAAAACACATCCATACTCCGTCCGTTAAAGTAATTATCATCATGCCAGATGCTTAACAGTGCTTCTTCACGGGTTAAAACGGTATTCTTTTTCAAGCACAATAAACGCAACAACTCAGCTTCTTTGGTAGAAAGTTTTTGCTGGTGATCATTATCGGTAATAATCTGGGTAGTATAATCAAAATGATATTGACCGATAGAAAACTGCGTTTCGGCAGCCTCATCATTGTTATCTGTTTTATTGGCCACACGTTTAAACATGGCATTAATGCGCAATAAGAGCTCTTCTATACGAAAAGGTTTGGTAATATAGTCATCACCCCCTAAATCATAGGCAGCAGATTTATCTTCCAGCATGGTTTTAGCCGTTGCAAAAATAATGGGCACCTGCGTGTTTACCTTTCTGATGTCTTTCCCCAGGGTAAAACCATCTTTTTTAGGCATCATCACATCTAAAATACACAAATCGAAATTCTGCTTATTAAACGTTCTTAATCCATCCTCACCATCGGTGCATAATACTACATCAAATTTGCCTTTTAGCTGCAAATAGTCTTGTAACAATAAACCTAAATTGGGGTCGTCTTCTACCAGAAGTATTTTTTTCATTAGTATATAATTTATTTTCAATTGTGATGAAGCGATCAGATTTTTCACCAATGCAGCTGTTTTAACGGTGCTTAAGAAGGCTTGAGCCGGTTATTCATCTGCTTGTGATTTGAAAAATCATGATGGTTTCATTTCTCGTTTTTATTCAAATATGTGGGATTACCCACGCTGAAGGTTTGATTCTGAATATGCGTAACGGTTTAATTTATACTGTAGATTAAATTAATACTGTACTTATTAACCAAATTACACCTGTTCTATTTTAATGCATCGATAAAGCAAGCTTTTGTACCAACTGTTTATAAAGGTAAAGATATTTCGAACGTGGTTCCTCTATCTTTTTCGCTACTTACCTTAACTGTTCCGTTCAATTTTTTAATAATATCCTGAACATAATTTAAACCGAGACCAAAGCCTTTAACATCATGTAAATTACCCGTTGGCACCCTATAAAACTGATCAAAAATTCGTTTAGCATGCTCTTTGGTCAATCCAATGCCTTTATCTGCTATTTCGATAATTAAATTTTTGCCGGTATTGCGGGTAGTAATGGTAATCTCCGGAGTACCGCTACTGTATTTATTGGCATTATCAATAAGGTTATAAATTACATTCGACAGGTGTAGCTCGTCGCCATAAATAACGGCATGCTCTGCGTCGGTATGTACATTGATAATGGCATTTCTTTTCTGTAGCTGCAATTCCATGCTATCCAGCACAATCACGATCAAATCGTTCACATCTACTTCGGTGTTTTCCATTTTAAGTTCACCTTTTTCTAAACGGGCAATGCTTAAAACACGTTCGATATGACTACCCAGACGAACATTTTCATCATAAATAATCCCTGCCAAACGTTTTAACCGGGCTTTATCCTCTGTCACCTCCGGATCTTTCAAAGCTTCACTGGCAATCATAATGGTCGCTACCGGGGTTTTAAACTCGTGCGTCATGTTATTGATGAAATCTGTTTTCATTTCCGACAGTTTCTTCTGCTTTAATATAGCATACAGCGTATAAGAGAAAATGAAAACAAGTACCAGTAACAGACCTATTGATGAGGCGAGTGTTGCACTGAGGTTAGAAATAATTGCCGAATTTTTATCCGGGAAACTGACCAAAAGCATTCCGGGATCGCGAAAGATATCGTTTCCAAATAAAGGCGTTTTATAGGTGTTTTCGGGTAAAAACTCACCTTTAACATTAGCAGCCGCCATAAAAATGGTCGAATCTTTTCTGGCTAATGAAATCCGATAAGCAGGTTCCAGTGAAATATTATTGGCCAGGAGTTCTTGTTTTAATAAACGGCCTAAGGAGCTAAAATTAATGCGTTTATAAATTGGCACATTGGTTTCCTGCAATTCTTTAGATACATCCTCAACCACACTCGATCGGGTATACGAAAAAGTATCCTTACCCAGTGCTGCAATTTTAAGTTCCAGTTTTTTCCGCTCAATTTCATCTTCACGTTTAAATTTTTTCTCTAAATCGTCAGAAATCTTTGGAACGCTCACTGTAAGTGGCTTGGCATTTCCAGGATCGTAAACCAAATACCTTAACGTATCTGGCAAGCTTTGTAAACTTTTAAATTCGAATGCTTTTGGTGGCGCAGCAAAAGGTTTTGTGCGCATGCTATAACCTTTTAAAATAAGGCTTTTAACATCAATGAAAGCATCCATCTGCAAATCCAGCTTATCGCCGTTTTTCGAAGTCAGCGAAGTATATTCCATTTCAGAAATCACATTCGGCGCCCGATAAGATACACGGATAATACTATCTTGCTGGTTTAAGTAATTCTCAATCTGATTTTCTCTTTCCGCCTGCCTTAGTTCTGTCTCTTGTACATATTGCTGGCGCAAATCTTTAATATCTAAGGCACGTTGCCTGGAGTCTTGTAGTTGCTTCAGCTTATTTTCAGCATCTTTCCGGTTTAAGTGATCGGCAACATTTCTACGTTGTATTTTATTGACTACCGATGTTAGCGTTTGATTGACCTGTTCATCAAAAAGCTGAGATTTTAGTTTATACGATTCCCTGATGTAATACAGCTGCATTACAAAAACACCAAGCAAAGCTACCGTCATTAAAACAGTAATTAACCAAAAACTCTTTTTCTTCATTAAAGCATAGTATTCATATAGGTTGACAAAATGCTTTGAAAGGCATTTTTATATTAGTCAGTTATCAAAATTACCAATTACAGCGCTTGGACAATTGTTTTTAACATATTTTAACATGCTTATTGTATTGTAAATGAAGCTATAAGAACTAGCCTGATGAGTGTATATTATTATATTTCTTAGATCTTAAGGATATTATTTCTTCTATTCTTAGTATCCCGATACTAATAAGTTTCGTGATGCTTTTATCCCGCATTTTTGAAATCTATTGTAAGCCAACGCTGCTTTTGTTCTAACAGATTCATTATTACCACCTACAACATAACTACTTAGCGCATCGTGTAACGTATATGCCTCCGGACACATTAAACCTGTTGTCCAAATCACAGGAATTGCTTTTGTACTTTGTAAATACCTTGCAAAATACTTTTTACTGATGCAGGCCAAAATAATTGCATCCCGTTTTTTCCCATCGATACTTGTGAAAGTATCTGTTAAGCTAAAATCCATTAAACCGTCGTGTCCAATATAGGCCAACATTTTCGCATTACCATTTATACCAATAACGGTTTGGTTTACTTTAATTACCTCTTTAGTTTTTCCTGCGCAACTATTTAGGAAGTCGATCGTTGTTTGTTTAATATATCTACCATCATACGCATCTGCAACTAGATAATAGTTTTTCCTGGCATGCTTAAAAAGTAAACGTTCCATTCGTATTGCATCTATTTTTTGGCTTTTAATAAATTTCCATTCTTTACTTTTTTTAAAATAAGTACGTATGCCATTTGCACAGCCCCAGTACAAATTACTGTTTGGGTCTTGTCCATTGCCAATAGCTGCTGCTACTGGTACAATACCTTGATATTTGTTATCGCACAAAGCCACGAAGATGTGAATGGTTTTAGTTAATGTATCAAATTTCGATGTGTTTTTAGTTTTATCTGCTAAAATCGATGTGTTCTTGATTTGTCCATCACAACTCATGTTAAACAACATCAAACAAAGAAATAAGCCCTTAAAAATTAAATTGTTATTTTTCATTATTTAAGATATTAGGTTAAAAATCTCCTTGCTCAATATTCACAACGATTTAAACTATTAAAATCGGTTAATCCCTGGTCAAAACACTTCGCTTAAGATAACGTTTCCAAATCAGTGTTCAAAAAAAATGCCGAGGCTAAAGCCTCGGCATGGTTCAAAATTGTTTGCTTAAAAAAGATTCTTTATTTAGAAAGGCAAATCATCATCTTCACCTGGTGCATTGCTTACATCAACCGGAGCTGCATAAGCTGGCGTAGCTGCCGGAGCACCTGCTGCCACTGCATTTATACGCCAAATAACCAAACTGTTAAAATATGATGTTTTACCTGCTTTATCTGTCCAGGGGCGACCACGTAAATTAAAGAAAACCTCAACCTCATCGCCTGCTTTAAATGTATCTAATAATGCAGTTTTATCTTGTAAAGCCTCAAAACGGATATATTCTGGGTATGTTGGATTTTCTGCGTATTCTACTATTAAATCACGTTTTTTAAACGTTTCACTTACTTGTTGTGTGGCACCTACTTCGTGTACTTTTCCTTTAATTTCCATATCTAATACTACTTAATGTACTATAAACATCAAATCTCTATAATTTTATTGATAACTTCGCATATATTATGATGCAAGTTTTCCACAATAAAAGCAAGGTAATTATTACCTGCAACAAGCGCCTTTCGCCTTATTTACAAGAAGAGGTTACGGCTTTAGGTTATACCATCGAGCGGTCTTTTGCTACAGGCGTTGAGCTCAATATCACCCTTACAGAGTGTATAAAGCTAAATTTGAACTTGCGCTGTGCCAGTCAGATTCTATATGCCATCAAAAGTTTCAAGGCCATAACACCCGATGATTTATATAAAGAAATTGCAGCCATTGAGTGGGAAGAACTGATTGATTTTTCGGGGTATTTCTCGGTAACCTCAAATGTGGATAACCCAAATATTACGACACCACTTTTTGCAAACTTAAAAGTAAAGGATGCCATAGTTGACCGCATGAAAGAGAAAAAAGGCATTCGCCCTAATTCTGGATCTGATGCGAATAAAACGGTAGTACATTTATACTGGAAAGATGCAGATGCAGATGTTTTTATGGATACTTCCGGCGAAACCCTTGCCAAACACGGTTACCGTAAAATTCCCGGAAAGGCACCTATGTTAGAGGCTTTGGCCGCCGGGGTTATTTTAGCTACCAATTGGGATAAAAAATCCCCATTTATTAACCCCATGTGCGGCTCAGGAACCTTAGCCATCGAAGCAGCCCTGATTGCAACCAACCGAGCACCTGGTTTATACCGCATGAATTATGGTTTTATGCATATATTAGGTTACAATGAAGAAGATTTTTTCGCCGAGCGCAGAATTTTAAAAGATCAGGTAATTAAAAATGTTGATCTTAAAATTGTAGCTTCCGATCTTTCGGAAGATGCGGTTGAAGTAACCCGTAGAAATGCTAAAACTGCAGGGGTTGATACTTTAATCGAATTCGAAGTTTGTGATTTTGAATTAACACCAGTTCCTGAAGATGGCAAAGGTGTGGTTGTTTTTAACCCGGAGTATGGTGAGCGTTTAGGTGTGCATAGCAAGTTAGAATTAACTTATAAACGTATGGGCGATTTTATGAAAACGAAATGTAAGGGCTATTCTGGGTATATTTTCACTGGAAATCCTGATCTTGCAAAGAAAATTGGATTAAAAGCTGCTAAAAAAGTTGAATTTTATAATGGTAAATTAGACTGTCGTTTACTAGAGTATGAATTATATGATGGCTCTCGCCGGGCCCCATTAACTGAGGCCTAGTCTTTTTCATTGAAAATTAATATATTACGCTCTCTTACGTACCATAACGTAAAAAATTTTGAAAAATATGGAATTTGATGACATGGATCATATGCCCGAATGGGAGCATTTCAGCCGATTTGGCCGGGATGATGAGGATGAAGAAAATCTATCAAGTGTTGATGCGGAAAAGGTTAGGCTGAAAGTAACCAGGGCTAAAAGCCTTTATAACCAGGCAAGAGCCGTATACAAATATGCTGCCCTGTTCTGCGAAACATTAGAGGGAGAAATGGCCGAAATGACCGCTAACTTAATTATGCAGAATGCCCTCATGTTATGCCCTAAAATTGTTGGGGCAGAAGGTGCTGATATGTATATTTTAAGAATGGAAAATGCCTCTATTATCCGAACCAATTGCCGTGAATTAGAAACCCAGGTAAGGGCAGCAGACATGTTCGAAATCTGTACCCCTGAATATAAAGACATTGTTTTAGACGAAATTGAAAAATTTCGTCTACTCTTTATCGAATGGGTTAAATATTTCGAAAAAGATGAGTTTGAAGATGACTGGGGCTTATATTAACCCTTAAAAACAAACGCTGGATTTTCTCTTCCTTTTGTTGATTTGCACTGCATGTGTTATAAGTTCTTAAACACATCATATGCTGTTATCCATTCCATTTCCTATTCTAATCGCCTCTATCCAACCCACCACAAATACCTAATTATCAGCCAAAAATAGCACCCTTAAACATTTAGGTTGTTTTTTTGTTGTAACATTTAGTTCATTACTCCGTTTCGCGTAATTCTTAATAGTGCTAAAATTTATACTTTTAAAATCTGTTGAGGTGAAGGTTTCGTATATAATGAATAAACATTAAAAAATTTATCCCCTTTTTATGGAAGATGTATTGGCTTTAAAGACAAAGAATGTTGCCGGGAATATCAGAAAAATTAGAGAATACAGAGACTATACTCAGGATTATCTGGCGGCGAAATTGAAAATATCTCAAAATGCATACAGCAAAATCGAGCTCGGTTATAGTAAATTAACGATCGACCGTTTGTTTCAAATTGCTGCAATTTTAGAGGTAGAAGTATCTCATTTATTAACCCTTAACCACAATGATTTAATCAAAATTATTGCTGATGATGAAAACAGGGCAAAAGCGGCGAGCTAATGCGCAGGCACTGTTGATATCATTTCTTTTACCCTGCAAATAATTCCAATACCTTTGGAATAAATTTAGGACTATGCAGGCTACCATTCAAAAAACGATCGATTTTGTTCAGAAAACATTAGCTAACGCCGAGGCAGGGCACGATTGGTTCCATATTGAACGTGTTTTTAAAACTGCTAAAACCATTAATCAACAAGAAAATGGTGATGAACTGGTGGTAGCCTTTGCCGCGTTGTTGCATGATATTGCTGATCCTAAATTTAACAATGGCGATGAAGAATTGGGACCAAACATGGCTGCATCATTTTTAGCCTCGATTGCGGTTGATGCTGAAGTGATTGCCCATGTTAAACTGATTATCCAGAACATGTCGTTCAAAAATAGTTTTGATGGCGCAAGTTTTACGTCCAAAGAAATGCAGATTGTACAGGATGCAGATCGTTTAGATGCAATTGGGGCCATTGGTATTGCAAGGGCATTTACTTACGGTGGATTTAAAAACAGGGTGCTTTACGATCCGGCTATTTTACCGGAAGAACACCTCACCAAAGAGAGTTATAAAAATACCACCGCTCCTACCATTAACCATTTTTACGAAAAACTGCTACTGTTGAAAGACATGATGAATACGAATGCAGGGAAAGCAATTGCCACAGAGAGGCACAACTTTATGCTGCTGTACCTGGAGCACTTTTACAAAGAATGGGATGGTAAATAATTAAACAATTAGCGATAAAATACCGAATAGTAAGTATTCCAGAACGGTGCATTAGGACTTAACTTTATAAAAATTAATTCTCATGCATCCCTACAAGCTAAAATACCACAAAAACAGTGTTTTGTTAATCGCGATGGTTGGCATTCCTGTGTTCTTCATTTCCTTAATGTTGTATTGTCTTTTTAGTTTACCCTCATCGCTTTCAGAAACTTCTACTTTGATATTTGTTTCCCTTTCGATTATTTTAATGGCACTCCTTTTATTATGGATAACCAAAACACAGATTTTTGTCCATAGTAAAATTTTAATCAGCGAAAAAGGCATCAGCTTTAAGTTAAAAAGCACTTCATTTTTATATCGCAGGACCGAGTTTTTTTCTGGCTGGGAAAACGTAAGCAGCGTAACCGAAATGTTCGATAACCACAATGGAGGCTACTTTTATCAAATTGCATTTAAAAACCCCGATTTCGTAACCAATTTTAGTCCGCTTAAAAACCATGAAATCGAAGCAGATCGCTTCTTTTCTGAACTGCAATACTATCAGGAAAGCTATAATATTGCGCATCAACTGCCAATAAGCAGAAAGCTTAATCCCTCAAACAGTTTTTAGTTACTATTATTCCAAAATAGAATAGGTTAAACAAATCTATTTGCTAATATTTTTAGTTATTAAACTATCTTTGTTAGTAAATACATTCCTATGTCTGATCGAATTCGTGAAAAATTAAATATTCTTGCTGACGCCGCTAAATATGATGTTTCTTGTTCATCAAGCGGCGGCACGAGAAAAAACACCAATAAAGGCCTTGGCGACAGCCACACATCGGGCATTTGCCATACCTACACCGAAGACGGCCGATGTGTTTCACTGTTAAAAATTCTTTTAACCAACCATTGTATATACGACTGTTTATTCTGCGTTTCGCGGAAAAGCAACGATATAAAACGCGCAGCCTTTACCGTAGATGAAGTGGTAGAACTGACCATGAATTTTTATCGCCGCAATTATATTGAAGGTTTGTTTTTAAGCTCAGGGATTTTCAAAAATGCCGATTTTACCATGGAGCGGTTATTATTAGTGGTTAAAAAACTTCGTTTAGAGCAGAACTATAATGGCTATATCCATTTAAAAACCATTCCGGGCGCCAGCGACGAATTGATTAAGGAAGCCGGCTTATACGCCGACCGGATGAGCATTAATTTAGAAATGCCAACTGAAGCAGGTTTAAAACTTTTGGCCCCGGAAAAAAATCATGAAGATGTTATTAAACCTTTAGCCTTTGTTCAGCAACAAATTACACAGTTCTCGGCAGATAAAAAGTTAATCAGGCATGTACCTAAATTTGTTCCAGCCGGGCAAAGCACGCAAATGGTAATTGGTGCCACACCCGAAAGTGATAAGGATATTATGTATACCGCAAATGCATTTTACAAAAATTTCGCTTTAAAAAGAGTGTACTATTCGGGTTATGTACCTATCAGTAATGATACCCGCATGCCTATCTTAGGCACACAGCCGCCACTGTTAAGAGAAAACAGGTTGTACCAAACCGATTGGCTAATGCGGTTTTATGGCTTTAAAGTGCAGGAAATTTTAAACGATGCCAATCCAAATCTTGATGTAGATATCGATCCAAAATTAAGCTGGGCCATCCGCAATATGCAGCATTTCCCTGTTGATATTAATACGGCCGATTATAAAATGATTCTCCGGATACCAGGTATTGGCGTAATGTCGGCTCAAAAAATTGTACAGGCCCGTAAGTTTGGAAAATTAAGAATTGATCAGCTTAAAAAAATCGGCGTGGCTTATAACCGGGCCAAACACTTTATTATTTGTCTGGACAGCCCCTATCAGTTAAAAGATTATCAGGGCACTCAGATTAAAGCTTTTATTTTGGCAGAAAGCCAGAGTAAATATTTAAAAACAGATAGCAATCAGATGATTTTGTTTTAAAATGTCGATTAAGGAGACGCGTCATTCCCAACTTGATTGGGAATCTTAATGCCCTGGCTTTAAGATTCCCTCCTGCGCGGCAATGACGACCAATATAAATATGACTTACATTTTTGATGGTACTTTTCAGGGTTTATTAACTGCTGTTTTCGAATGGTTCGAACGCAAGCCGGGAAAGGTGATGCTAAAATCTACCTCGATTTTTCAACCCGAAGCTTTTGTTGAAAGCTTTACCGTGATCACCAATACAGAAAAGGCTGACCGGGTTTGGGCGGGACTGCAAAAGAAACTCAAAAAAGACTGGCAGCGCAAATACTATTGCAGTTATTTATCAGAAATTCCCGAAGCTTATAACCACCTCTTTCAGTTTACCCTATACATTTTTCAAAATCAACCGGGTGCAGAAAGTAATTATGGCAATCCGCATGTAATTGCATTGGCTAAATATGCCAAAAGTGTAGAAAGGGAAAAACACAGGATGGAAGCCTTTATTCGTTTTCAGAAAACCGGCGACGGGATATTTTATGCGAATATAGACCCTGATTTTAATGTGTTGCCCTTGATATCCAATCATTTTAAAAACCGTTATGCCGATCAGCCATGGGTAATTTATGATTTAAAACGCAAGTATGGCCTTCATTATAATTTAACTGCGGTGGAAGAAATTACGATCAGCTTTAGCAATGGGGTAAATAAACAAAACCCGGCACCGGTTTTAATGGACGATAGTGAAGCTTTATACGCAACGCTCTGGAAAGATTATTTTAAAAGTGCGAATATTGTTGCCCGAAAAAACACCAAACTGCATTTGCAGCATGTGCCTAAAAGGTACTGGAAATATTTAACAGAGAAAGCGATATAAAAGGGGCGAAACCTAAACTCATTTCAATCACCCAGCCCTCATCCCGATCCGATAGCTATCGGATAGAATGGAGCGCGCTAACCAGGCAGATTTAGCTTCGCTGAGCAATCGTGGTTCTCGACTTCTTTTCACTCTGCCCGAATGACAAGCGGTGATTCAATAATAAATCTGGCTCAAAAAACTAAAACTTACTGCCATGCTGACACCCACATTCTCAATTAGGGTAAAAAGTTTGACAGTTTGGTGAAAATTTGTCCCTCAAAACCGCTTGGCATAAAAAGTGTTAATTGTAAGCTTAGTTAAAAAACTCAAATCAAAATAAAAAAATAATAAAAGTTATGGCGTTAAACCTTAAACCAATTGCTGGCAGTTCGAACAGAGTAATAGTTGAACCGGCTGCGGCAGAAGAAAAAACTGCATCAGGTTTGTATATCCCTGATACTGCAAAAGAAAAACCATCTAAAGGAACTGTAGTTTCTGTTTCTGAAGAAGATGCTGAAGGTAAAAAAGCAAGTGTAAAAGTTGGCGATGTTGTAATTTATGGTAAATACGGTGGTACCGAATTCCCTTATGAAGGTAAAGATTACTTAATTATGCGCGAAACTGATATTTACGCGGTTGTTGGGTAAAAATTAAAATGTTGCAATGTTAAAACGTTGTAATGTTAACATAAATCGGAGGATTGAAATATTTCAACCTTCCAACATTAAAACTTTAAAATATTCTTAAAAATGTCAAAACAAGTAAAATATAACGTAGAAGCACGCGACGCCCTGAAAAGAGGTGTTGATATTCTTGCAAATGCAGTAAAAGTAACCTTAGGACCAAAAGGCCGTAACGTAATTATCGATAAAAAATTCGGTTCACCGGCAATCACTAAAGATGGTGTTACCGTTGCAAAAGAAATCGAATTGAAAGATGCGGTAGAGAACATGGGTGCTCAAATGGTTAAAGAAGTAGCTTCAAAAACAGCTGATATTGCTGGTGATGGTACAACTACGGCTACTGTATTGGCGCAGGCGATTATTACTACAGGTATTAAAAACGTTGCTGCTGGTGCAAACCCAATGGATTTAAAACGTGGTATTGATAAAGCGGTTGCTGCTGTTGTAGAAAACTTAAAATCTCAATCGCAAGCGGTTGGTGATGATAACAATAAAATTAAACAAGTTGCGTCTATTTCGGCTAACAACGACGAGGTGATCGGTTCGTTAATTGCTGAGGCCATGAGCAAAGTTGGTAAAGATGGTGTAATTACGGTTGAAGAAGCAAAAGGTACCGAAACTGAAGTTAAAACAGTAGAAGGTATGCAATTTGACAGAGGTTATTTATCTCCATATTTTGTAACCAATGCAGATAAAATGGAAGCTGAATTAGAAAATCCTTACATTTTAATCTACGACAAAAAAATCAGTAACATGAAAGAATTGTTACCGGTTTTAGAAAAAACTGTTCAAACAGGCAAACCATTGGTAATCATTTCTGAGGATTTAGATGGCGAAGCTTTAGCAACATTGGTAGTAAACAAAATCCGCGGTTCGTTAAAAGTTGTTGCAGTTAAAGCACCAGGTTTTGGCGACAGAAGAAAAGCCATGTTGGAAGACATCGCGATCTTAACTGGTGGTATTGTAGTATCAGAAGAAAGAGGTTACAAATTAGAAAATGCTGATTTAACTTACCTAGGTTCTGCAGAGAAAGTTGTTGTTGATAAAGACAATACAACTGTAATTAATGGCGCTGGTAACTCAGATGACATTAAATCTCGTGTTAGCCAAATTAAATCTCAAATCGAAACAACTACATCTGATTACGATAAAGAAAAATTACAAGAGCGTTTGGCTAAATTAGCTGGCGGTGTTGCGGTTCTTTACGTAGGTGCAGCTAGTGAGGTTGAAATGAAAGAGAAAAAAGACCGTGTTGATGATGCTTTACATGCAACCCGTGCGGCTGTAGAAGAAGGTATTGTTGCTGGTGGTGGTGTTGCTTTTATCCGTGCGGTTGAAGCTTTAGCTAACCTTAAAGGTGCTAACGAAGATGAAAACACTGGTATCCAGATCATCCGTCGCGCTATCGAAGAGCCATTACGTCAAATTTGCGAAAACGCAGGTATTGAAGGTTCTATCGTAGTTCAAAAAGTTAAAGAAGGTAAAGCCGATTTCGGTTACAATGCACGTACTGATGTTTACGAAAACTTAATTGGTGCCGGTGTTATCGATCCTACTAAAGTAAGTCGTGTAGCATTAGAAAATGCAGCTTCTATTGCAGCGATGTTATTAACCACAGAAGTTGTTTTAGCAGACGAACCTGAAGAAGGTGGTGCTCCAATGCCTCCAATGGGCGGCGGCGGTATGGGTGGTATGATGTAATAACCATTCTATAACGAAACGATTTCGTGTAAAAATACACCCTCAAGGTATAATGCCTTGAGGGTTTTTTTATGCTTTATTATAGCAAAAACACAGCTTTACCTGCGCTGTAACCTACTCATTTAGTTAAAGTTGGTGTAAAAATTTGGCACTGTAATGCAAAAATTACGTTCTTTGTAGCGAATATTTATTGACGCGTCTTAGGCCAAATACTCATTTCTGGTATTGGATTAAGCAAGTTGAACAAACAAAGCTTCCAGAACGCAATAAAATCATTCCCTAGTGTTAGAGATTTATGAAGATTCGTTGTACGAGGAAATGGCTTTCTTTTGTCCTATTTTTTGGGGCATTTTTGTTCACGTCAAATGTTTTCGCCCAAATTACCATAGGCTCAGTAGATGCAGGGCCTTTTACCCCGGGCAGTACCATTGCAGTTCCTTTTAGCATTAGCGCAGGCTGTGCGGCTCAAGGAAATCAATTTCAGCTCTATTTATCCGATCAAAACGGAAATTTTGGCACCGAAACGCTCATAGGCAATTACACAGGTTTTTATACGACTTATATAAACGGTAAACTTCCTGCAAGCCTTACACCCGGCACAGGTTACAAGGTTAGGATAAAATCAACTGCTCCGGCATTCACCAGCACCGCCTCGACGGCGTTTGAAATAAAGGCCGGACCTGCCGTAGAAGCCAAATTAACCTCAACGTTATTAAATCCCGCAAACGACGAAACTTTTGGTACCTGCACCAGCAAAGCCAATAATGCTTTTTTCCTTACAAATGCTTCTACAGCAAACAGCACGGTTACCGCAAGCATAACCGATGAGGTAAATGGAGGGAGCCCAACTTTAATCAATTTCCCTACAGCCATACAGCCTTTTACGGCCCAACAGACACATTATACCATTTATACCAAAGCCGTAATGCCCGATGGGTCTGTAGCAACCAAGGCTTATCTGCTCATCAACAATAAAGCAATAACCGCTTTTGCCAATTCGGGCAATACAGTGGTTTGTTTGCCACTGGGCGCCTTAACATTTAGTGTAGATGTAAGTTCGAGCGCAGGTATTCAAAATAACTTCCCCGGAGACATTTATACGATTACCTGGGGTGATCAAACGACATCAACCTACACCCTTTGTGAGATTATTGCCGATGGTGGTAAGGTTACACATGCTTATACCAGATCCTCTTGCGGAAGTGTTTCTACCTCAAGTGCCGGCACAATCTACAATGCTTTTGATGTATCTATTAATGTATCGAATGCATTCTGTACCACCATGGGCACGCCTGTTTCTTCTTCGGCTAAAGTGGTGGTTAAACCGATAAATTCGTTTGCCTTTAATACCCCCGGCTGTACCAATGCCAACATCACCTTTGTGAACACCTCTATTCTGGGCGAAAATCCGAACACCAATACCGCAGCCTGTACACCCAATAACGTAACCTATAACTGGTATGTTGATGGGGTGATTAAAGAAGTTGATAAACCAAAATCATACAATTTTGTATACAAGTTTCCAAGCCATGGAGAATATACTATCCGGCTAGAATCTAAAAACATTACAGGCGAGTGTGATGCCGATCCCGTAGAAATGAAAATCTGTATCCAGGATCCGCCCAAGCCCGATTTTAGTTTACCATCAACGACCATTTGCGCCGGAACCACATTAAAGGCGACCGATCTTTCTGTTTTAGATAATATCTGTAATGCAGCCAATAACTATTCATGGTCAGTTACACCTGCTGTGGCTTTTACAGGTGGTACAAATGCAGCAAGCAAAGAACCTGAGTTCAATTTTACCAGTCCGGGCACCTATACCATCACTTTAAGCATCAGTACGCCGTCGTGTGGAGTAATTACCAGCTTACCACAAACTGTTGTGGTTAATGCGAATCCCGTAGCTACACTATCGTCCGATATTACGTTGTGTAACCTGGCCACTTACGATTTTAACAATACCACAACAGGGCCAACCAAAACATTAATTACCGGTACTACGAAAGATTTACCAGACAGCTATACCTGGACGGTTGTTCCATCAGGCACAGGAACTTATAGTTTTACCGGAGGTACAACTGCTAATTCTAAATATCCATCCATCAAGTTTGATAGTTATGATACCTATACCGTAACGGTTGTTCACAAAAACAATTGCGGTACCGCAAGCGATACCCAAATCCTAACCTTCAGTACTGCACCGGTGATTAGCGCTGGACCTGATCAAAACATTTGTTTTAACGACCCGGGTTTTACGCTCAGCGGAACCATAACCGGCGCTACTGCGACACAAACCTGGATTGGCGGACTGGGAACCTTTAGCCCCAGCAGAAACGATTTGAATGCGACTTACACGCCAACCGCAGCTGAAAAAGCAGCGGGTACGGTGACTTTACGATTAAGGGTTACCACGGCACTGGCGGCACCCTGCAACCAGATTGACGATGATATTATCCTTAAAATAAAACCCAATATCAGTTTAACGAGCGCAGCAGCTAAAACTATCTGTACGGGAAATAATGTTGCCTATACACCTGCTTCTGCGGTCGCGGGTGTAACCTACACCTGGACCGCTACCGGAACCGCGTCAGCAACTGGCTATACTGCCAGCGGAAGCGGAGCCATTAACGATATCCTTAGCAATACCGATTTAAATGCCGATGCAAACGTAACTTATATCATCACACCTCATTTGGATGGCTGCGATGGAACACCCTTTAATTTGGTGGTGACCATTAAACCCAATCCTATTGTAACACCTACTGCCGCCAATGCAAGCATCTGTAATGCCACTTCATCGGCCATTACCTTAACAGCAAACCTAACGGGTGTAAATTATACTTATACCAGTGCGATCACCGGAGCAATAACCGGAAACAGCAATAGAGCAATCCCATCTGCAGGAACGCAAATCAATGATATCTTAACCAATACAGGCACCACCGCAGGTACAGTAACTTATACCATTACACCTGTCTCTACAAATGGCTGTCCTGGCACACCAAGCAGCATTACCATTACGGTTTTGCCGGGTGCAACGCTGCCCAATGCCGGGCCGGATGAAGCCATCTGTAATGCAAGCACTTACACCTTAAAAGGAAATACACCAGTAGTTGGCACAGGCAAATGGACAATCGTTACTGCGCCTACAGCCATAACTTTTGCTGATGATACGCATGGCAATACAACAATCACTGGTCTGCAGGCAGGGAATAGCTATACTTTAAGGTGGACCATAAGCGACACCAACTGCGCTACTTGGGGTGATGATGTCAGAATCACGGTTAACCCGCTCAGTGTTGGCGGCACAACCACAGGCGATGTGAGTGTATGTGCAGGTGCAAATGGCGGAAGCATCAGTTTAAGCGGGCAGGTTGGAAATATTATCCGTTGGGAAAGATCTATCGATAACGGTACAAACTGGTCTACCCTTACCTCTACAGCAAATCCATATGTATTTTCTAACCTTACCATAACCACGCTGTACCGTGCGGTAATTCAAAGTGGTAGTTGTGCAGAGGCCCTATCAACCGTAACCACCATCACGGTAAATCCGGGCACTGTTGCGGCCAATGCAGGGGCAGACCAAAACCTTTGCAGTGGAAACGGTATTACTTTAAATGGCAATAATCCTTCGCCGAACAGTGGTGCATGGACTTTAACTTCAGCACAAACCGGCATTACCATTACCGATCCTACGCTTTACAACACCACCGTTACTGGTCTGGTACCAGGACAAACTTATACCTTCAGGTGGACCATTTCTGGTTTTAATGGCTGTCCACCATCTGTGGATGATGTAACCGTCACCTATTATTCGCCTGTTACCAATAATATTACCGCATCAACAGCGCCGGTTTGTGCCGGACAAAGCATCACCGTTACCGGTGATACCCCAACAGGCGGAACCGGAACATTTGCCTATCAATGGCAGAGCAGTGCGGATGGAAATACCTGGAGCAATGTTCCTTCGGCCATTAATAAGGATTTAACCCTAATCGTAAACTCCTCAACTTACTTCAGAAGACTGGTAAACAGCACCATCTGCACTTCAATCAGTAATTCGCTACAGGTTACTGTTTTACCAGGCTTAACGAACAATGTTATTTCAGCCGATCAAAACATCTGTATTGGCACATCGGCAGCAGCTTTAACCGGTACTACGCCGAGTGGTGGCAGCGGGACTTATGTGTATCAATGGCAATCGAGCTTAAACGGAACAGCCTGGAGCGATGTACTGGGCGCAAATGGTGTAAACTTTACGCCTCCGACACCAACTGTAAGCATTTATTACCGCCGATCGGTAAGTAGCGGAGCTTGCAGCAACAACTTAAGCGACCAGATTAAGATCACAGTTAATCCACATGCTAAGGCAGAATTGGTTTTTAATACAGATAAAGGTTGCTCGCCCTTCGTTTTAACGGCCACCAATATATCGGCTACACCTTATACAGACCGCAACAATACGTACACCTGGTTTGCCAATGGCGTACAGATAGGCACAGGAATCACCTTTCCTGGCTATACCATTGCAACAGATAACGAAAACGTGATTATCAAATTGGTCGTAACAAGTAGCCTGGGTTGTAATAGTGATGAAACCACCCATACTTTTAGTACAATACAAAATGTAACCGCCGCCTATACACAAAATGCAACATCAGGCTGCGGGCCCTTAAATGTTGCTTTTACCAACACTTCCAATTCGTTAACAGCAGCAACCTTTACCTGGGATTTCGGAAACGGTACCACTTCAAATTTGGCTCAACCGCCGGCGGTTACCTATCAGGCAGACCCTGCAGGGAAAGATCTCACTTATACCGTTACTTTAAAGGCAACTACCGCCTGTGGTACGACCACACAAACATCAACCGTGTTGGTAAAAGCAAAACCAGTTTCCGTATTTTCTCCTGATAAAACAACAGGCTGCTCCCCACTGAACATTACCTTTAGCAATACATCACCTGGCAATTATACCAGCTATACCTACGATTTTGGAGATGGCTCAGCACCTTTAACTGTTACCGATAAAAATAGCGTAAGCCATACCTATACCACTTTGGCTGTGCGAGATTACATCGTAAAAATGACCGCTACCAATGAGTGCGGGAGTAATGAATCACAATATTCTATTCACGTTTCACCTAATGACATTATTCCAGAACTGGTGGTAAACAGCAACCAACTTAAAGGTTGTGCACCTTTAAAAGTCGATTTTTTTAACAATACCAAAGGTGCCGGCACTTTTGTTTACGATTTTGGCGATGGAAGCACTACGGTTACCCATACCGCTCCCGAAACCATATCGCATACATTTACCGAACCTGGAAAATATACCATTACCCTATACGCATCAAACAACTGTTCCAATGCATCAACAACCGAAACCGTTGAAGTTTTGCCACAACCCTTAGTGAGTTTTACATCAGATAAGACCAGTGGCTGTGATGGTGTTACCATAAAGTTTAAAAATACCAGTACAGGTGCAATTGGTTATGTCTGGGATTTTGGAGATGGTTCTCCAACATCAAATGCCATCGAGCCTACACATACTTTTAACGACGCTGGAAAAAATTATACGGTTACCTTAACGGCAACCAATGCACTCGGCTGTACAAACAGCGCGACAATATCCGATTTTATCCATGTGGTGCCACCACCCATAGCCACTTTTACTGTTAATCCGGGCAATGAAGTATCCATTCCCAATTACTCATTTACCTTTAAGGATATTAGTACCGATGCCGTAAGCTGGGAATGGACTTTTGGTGATGGATCGGGCTCAACCCTGCAAAACCCAAACCACACCTATGCCAACGAAGGCACTTATAATGTAACGCTAAAAGTGCTGAACAAAGAAGGTTGTTCTTCGAGCACGTTCCAATCAGTGCGGATTATCGGCGTACCGGGCTACTTAAATATCCCCAATTCATTTATGCCTGCAAGTGCGAAGAACGAAATCAAAGTATTTAAAGCAAAAGGCCGTGGCATTAAAGAATGGCAGATGTCTGTTTTTAACAAGTGGGGGCAATTACTTTGGGAAACCACCAAGCTGGATGATGGCGCACCGCTTGAGGGCTGGGACGGTACTTATAAAGGACAGGAACAACCACAAGGTGTTTATTACTGGAAAGTAGATATAAAATTTATTAATGGCAGCGATTGGAAAGGAATGACTTACGATTCATCTCCTCCAAGGAAAACGGGTGTAATATATTTAATAAGATGATGAGGAGAGGGATAATATTATTTTGGTTTGTGTTAGTGCTGCCTTTAATCGTTTCAGCGCAGGATCACATTTATTCGCAGTTTTACAATGCCCCTGTTTATTTAAATCCGGCTTTAACAGGTCAGTTTGAGGGCGACATTAGGTTTAATGCCCTATACCGAAACCAGTGGACGGGTTTAGCCAGCGATTTTTCCTACATGAGTGCTTCTGGTGATTTAAACCTTCACCAGTTTAACAGTGGTATCGGTTTAATTTTTAACCGCAGCAGCGAGGATACGGCCTACCTGGTAAAGAATAACATCGCGCTGAGTTATGCTTATATTATCGGTGGTGATGACTTTGCACTCTCCTTTGGGTTGCAGGGTGGCATCACCAATCAGAAATTAAACTGGGATAAACTTGTTTTTGGCGATCAGATCGATATCAATACCGGTTATATTCCGGGCAGTATTTCTGGCGCCGAGCGACCAAGCGTTGATAGCCGTTTTTATTTTGACGCCAATACAGGAGCGAATCTGGTTTATAAAAAATTTATGATGGGGCTCGCTGTTCATCATCTTAACCGTCCTGACGAATCGCTCTCCGGTTTCCAGGCGAAATTACCCATGCGCATATCGGGGAATTTAAGTTATAAACTCACCCTGATCCCTGACCAATATGATCGGGATGGAAGTTACCTGATCCCTTCCATTGTTGCCTACAAACAGGGCAATGTAAAATCATTCAGCGTGGGCACACAGTATAAATACGCCGGAATAAATGCAGGCATATGGTACCGAAATGATGGCAATTCGAACGGGAATGATGCCATTGTATTTTCTGTAATCTTCGATATATTTAACCGCAGAACAAACGGCGAGAAATTCAGGTTAGGCATCAGTCATGATGCTACAACATCTAAAATCAACTACACCAACACCGGCGGAACATCCGAAATTGGTGTGGGTTACGAAAAATATTTTCCAAATAGTTCAAATGGTGGCCGAGCAAATGGCCTAAGATGTTATGATTTTTATTAATTTGCCTGTGATAATTCAAGGCGATGAACGAAATCATAGACCAAAACCATTTCATTACACAGAGTGAAATCAATAAATTTTTATTGGCTACCCTACTTTGTGGCATCATTGGTGCCGAACGCGAGTACAGAAGTAAATCTGCCGGACTTAAAACCATGATGATGATTGGTTTGGGCGCTACCCTGTTTACCATCCTGTCCATCAAAATCGGACCAACCAGTCAGGATCGGATTGCCTCGAACATTGTTACCGGAATAGGTTTTTTAGGTGCCGGGGTAATTTTTAAAGAAGAAAACCGCGTTAAAGGGCTCACCACTGCCTGCATTATCTGGATTGTTGCCGCCATCGGAATGGCTGTAGGCTCAGGTTATTACGAACAGGCAATAGGCGTTACCATTGTGGTTTTACTGGCGCTGATTATTTTTCCCTTTTTAGAAGAAATTGGCGACCGTCGTTTTACCAAAAGGGTTTACCGAATCGTTAAAAAACAGCATACACACGGCAATTTAGAAAGCTACGAGGAGGTTTTTCGCGAAAGCAAACTTAAACCCCAGCGTGGGAAACACCAACTGGTGGATAATATCATCACCGGAAACTGGACAGCTACAGGTACCCCGCAAAACCATCAGAAATTTGTGGAGCGGATGCTTAAAGATGATGATATTATAGAGTTTGATTTTTAAAAAGATCTTGACCAGGGAATTGGAAATTCTTTTGTTCCATAGTCCAAATTTTTTCATCAACTACAATGGTGTCCGACCAGCGATCATGCCATGGCGTGCAAGGATTACCCAATGCACTTAATGCATTAAAAGGGATCGAGCGTACCATATTCCGGGTTAAAGCTTTTGCAAAATCAATTTCGGTGCCATCCACGTTCACCACCTTGGTACCGGTAATGAGTTTGCCGATTGATTTCCCATGCGAAACAGCCTCTGTTAAGCACATGATAAAACCATAACACACTATTGCAATCAAACGGACTAAAAGATCATTAATCCCGATCAACACACTTGGCATCAGGATTTGCGCGCAGATGCAGATTACAATGAAAATAATGAAAAAAGCAATTTGATCGATAATATAATTAGCGAACCTTTTTCCTGTACTGGCCCGGCAGTAATTCAGGTTTATAGTTTCTTTATAGCTGTATCCTTCCATTAGCGTGCTTATAATTAGACCTTTCTAAGGTAAAATATTTTCATCTTCGGCCAAAATTAATTCATCCAAAATCATAAAACAATCATAGCTTTGTATAACTATATTCATAATGATCAAGGAACAGATTTCAGTTTTCGATATTTTTAAAATAGGCATAGGCCCATCCAGCTCACATACCTTAGGTCCATGGCGGGCTGCACAACAGTTTACAGCTTCGCTTGCTCAAAACCATTTGATTGATGAAATTGAAGGGATAAAAATATTGCTTTATGGTTCACTTGCCAAAACAGGTAAAGGCCACGGAACTGATGTCGCGATTCTACTCGGCTTAACAGGTGCCGATCCGGTAACTTTTGATGTGGATGCCGTTACACCTACTTTCGAAAGCATCCAAAGAGATCAGAAATTAAATCTTGCTGGTCATTTAATCATTGATTTTGATTACGATAACGACCTGCTTTTTCTTTTTGCTGAAAGTTTGCCCTTCCACCCAAATGCAGTTACTTTTCAGGCATTTTTAAAGGGCGGAAAAGCATTTTCAGAAACCTACTACTCTATTGGTGGTGGTTTTGTGGTTAAAGAAGGAGAAGACAATAGTAAAAAACCACAGGTAGACCTTCCTTTTCCTGTAGAAAAAGCAAAAGACCTTTTACACTGGTGTTTATCTACCGGTTTAAAGGTGAGCGAAATTGTAATGGAAAACGAACTGGCCTGGCGCACTGAAGCTGAGACCAAAAAAGGCATCTTACAGCATTTTGCGGTAATGCGCGATTGTATTTATCGCGGATGTCATACCACGGGTTTTTTACCCGGCGGGTTAAATGTGGCGCGAAGGGCATTTCCGCTAAATAAACGATTAATTGGCAAAAGCGAATATTCAGATTACAATAGCTGGGTAGAAGCCATTAGAAAAGGTGGAAATGGTTTTAATTATACTTTAGACTGGGTAAGCTGTTTTGCGCTAGCCGTTAACGAAGAAAATGCATCATTTGGCCGTGTGGTAACTGCTCCTACCAATGGTGCTGCGGGAGTAATTCCAGCCGTACTACAATATTTTATTACCTTTTGCGATGGTTACAGCGAAGAAAAAATCATGCAGTTTATTGCCTGCGCTTCAGAAATAGGCAGTATTTTCAAAAAAGGAGCAACAATTTCAGCGGCTATGGGTGGCTGTCAGGCCGAAATTGGCGTTTCCTCTGCCATGGCTGCGGCAGCGCTGACAGAGTGTTTGGGCGGTTCGCAAAGGCAGGTTTTAATGGCAGCAGAAATTGCCATGGAACATCATTTAGGTTTAACCTGCGATCCGATTGGCGGCCTGGTACAGATCCCTTGTATCGAAAGAAACACCATGGGCGCCATCAAAGCCATCACTGCTAGTCAGCTCGCCCTGCAAAGCAATCCCGATAAGGCAAAAGTAAGCTTAGATGCAGTGGTAAATACCATGTGGGAAACCGCCCTCGATATGAATGCCAAATACAAAGAAACATCTGATGGAGGCTTGGCAACCAATATTCCAATCAGTTTGCCAGAATGTTAATTCAACATTGTTGCAATAAAATGATAAATGTTATCGATTTATTACAAACTTTCTGGTGTCAAATGAACAAGTATTTTTACATTCGCTGAATTATTAATTATTCATAAAAAAATGATCAACTACACAAAAATCAGTGTGATTGGTTTGGCTTTGTCGTTATCTATATCCGCGACTTATGCTCAAGACAATCTCGTTAATTCTTTAAAAAACAACCAAAGCGAAAACAGTGCTGCTTCTTTTAAGTTCACCGAAGTGATTAACCTGGCCAATACACCAGTTCAAAACCAGGGTTCTTCTGGTACTTGCTGGAGTTATTCTACCAACTCATTTTTAGAATCAGAAATGATTAAAGCGGGCAAACAACCCGTAACCTTATCTCAACTTTTTTCGGCCCGCAATGCTTATGTAGAAAAAGGTAAAAATTACGTGCGTATGCATGGTGCAGTTTCATTAGGCGATGGTGGTGCTTTGCACGATGTAATCAACATGTACAGAAAATATGGTGCGGTTCCACAGGAAGTATACACCGGATTAAATTACGGCACTAAAATTAATAAAACCGCAGAGCTTGGCGATATCGAAAAAGGTGTTTTAGAAGCTGTTGTAAAGAATGCAAATGGCGAGTTAACGCCAAACTGGTTAAAAGCTTATACCGGCGTAATTGATGCTTATTTAGGCGCTGTACCCGAAAACTTTACCTACAATGGCAAAAAATACACACCAAAAACTTTTGCTCAGGAAGTGGTAGGTTTAAATGCCGACAACTATGTAGAACTTTCATCGTTTAATGATCATCCTTTCTATAGTAAATTTACTTTGTTAGTGCCTGATAACTGGTCTTTTGATCAGGTTTATAATGTTAAAGTGAATGAGTTAACTGACATTATTGATAATGCTTTAAAAGGTGGTTATACAGTTGCCTGGGCTACAGATGTAAGCGAAAAAAACTTCAGCTGGAAAAATGGTGTGGCTTTTGTTCCGCAAACGCCTTTCGCTGATATGACAGCTAAACAAAAAGCAGATATGTTTAATGGTCCGCAGCCAGAGATGGAAATTACCCAGGAGAACCGTCAGCTTGCTTTCGACAACTATCAAACTACTGATGATCATGGGATGCACATTGTGGGTTTAGCCAAAGATCAAACCGGTAAAGAATATTATATCGTTAAAAACTCCTGGGGAGCAAGCAACGATTATAAAGGATATTTATACGTAACGAAAAACTATGTAAAATATAAAACAACCGCAATATTATTAAACAAAGCAGGGATTCCAGCTGCAATTTCTAAAAAATTAGCGTTGTAATTAAACCTAAATTATTCAGGAAGCCGCAGAAGAAATTTTGCGGCTTTTTTGTTGGGTTTAACCGCAAAGAACACGAAGGTTTTCGCAAGACCTAATGGTCGCCACCCTGACCTGTAGCGCAGCGGAAAGCTACGCAGTAACCCGAGCTTTAAGCGAGCTCACCGAAGGTAATTTATTTCAGGGTCTATCCTAGCAAGAAAGATGCTGAAACGAGTTCAGCATGACGATCGTGGTAAGAAATTGTGTTAAAATTGATCATGGCGGGTAAATGTTAATCAAACTTAAGCGCATAAGACTTCCTCTGCACTCACGTACTTGGTGGTTAAAAACGGAATAAATTAAACTAAACCCGAGTAGGTCAATACCAGCCACCATAAACCTGTGGTCATAAAAGACAATAAAATCCCGATCCCAACAACCAGATTAGAAAGTTTAGGATTAAGATTATACTGATCGGCTACCACTCCTGCGGTTAATAGCGTTGGCATAGCCATTTCGAAAATGGTTATTTTGGTTATCATGCCATTCATGCCTAAAACAAGTGCCAGAAGCAAAACAACCAGTGGCGCTAATATCAGTTTGTACAATAAAGCAAAACTGATGTGTTTTAGTTCACTGAACCAACCGCCAAATTTTAGCTGTAAACCGATTGAAAACAGCGCCAGCGGCCCAACCGTACCTGCCAGTTTCTCGAATAACGGATCAAGTGAAGAAAGATCAATAAAACGTGGGAGGCTTAGCGCCAAAACGCAACCAATGAGCGGCGGAAAAGTTAATACTTTTTTCAGCACCAGTTTCGGGCTTAACTTTTGATGCTGTGATGAGCGGATGGCGACAATAATGCCAATGGTAGACAAAAGCGTAAAGGTAACCTGATCGCAGATTATGGCTACAGCCAGTTCTTTTTCACTAAAATAGGCCACAATTAACGGGAAACCTACAAATGAAGTATTACTTAAAGAACTGGTTAGTTTTAAGCCGCCTGAAGTGGCTTTACTCATATTCTGGATGCGGCTATAAAGCGTGATAAACAACCAGCCAAATAGCCAGATACAAATTGGTGCCAGTGCCGGAAACAATAGGTCTTTAGTCCAGGTAATATGTGGCAGATATTTAAACGAAACTGCTGGCAGCGCAATGTAGATAATCCAGGCATTAATGCCTTTGTGTGCATCTTTGGGAAGCGATTTACTTTTTCTGAAAAGAATCCCCGCCACAATGCATAAACCGATAAGAATGAAGTTTGCCATTTGAATAGCTCGGAATTAATCTAAAAACTTGAACTCGATAAATGTTCGTTAAACATCACAAAGCAAAAATCAATGATGGAGCACAGGTTAAAAGCAAATGGATGAATCTCCTATCGCTAGATCAATCATCCATATTACATTTTTAAGCAGAAGGTTTTGGTTTTTTCTTTTTGTGCCAAACCTTTTTCTTGCCTTTATGCTGCGGTCTTTTTTCCTCCACATGTGTAATTTCCATTGCGGCTATACTTTCTGGCAATGGCATCCGGGGAACTTCCTTCTCAATTAACTTTTCAATGTTATCGAATTTACGTTTATCTCTTCCGTTAACCAATGTAATAGCTGTTCCTTTGGTTGCAGCTCTTGCGGTACGACCAATCCTGTGTACGTAATCGGCCGGATCGCCGGGAACATCATAATTGATGACCAGGTCGATTCCCTCTACATCGATTCCGCGGGATAATACATCCGTTCCAATTAAAATTGGCAACCTGCGGTTTTTAAAAGCCAGTAAAATATCTTCGCGTTCTTTCTGCCCCAAATCGGAGTGAAAAGCTTCGGCTTTGATGCCTAATCCTTTAAAAGTTTTAAATAAAGCTTTTACTTTATCCTTGGTCGAAACGAAAATAATGCTGCTTTTATATTGTCCGCTTTTAAAAATATCGGTTAATAAAGCCTGTTTCTGTTGATCATGAATATTATAGGCCTGTTGATCTATTCCCTCGGCAGGTTTAGCAATTGAAATGGTAATCTGCTTCGGTTCGTGCAAAATCTTGCCCGCCATAGTCCTTATTTTCGGGGCCATTGTAGCCGAGAATAAAAGCGTTTGCCTTTTCTTTGGCAGGTAGCTAATAATGCGGATAATATCGTCGTAAAAACCCATATCCAACATCCTATCGGCTTCATCTAAAATCAAATGCTGCAAATGTTCCAGTTTTAGCACGCCTGAAGATAAATGTGCCATTAGCCTGCCCGGAGTAGCAATAATAATATCTACACCTTCGCGCATTGAACGTTTTTGCTGTTCGTAGGCAATACCATCTCCGCCGCCGTAAACTGCTAATGAACTGATATTGGTAAAATAAGCCAGCGCCTCTACCTGTAAATCGATCTGTTGTGCAAGCTCACGTGTTGGAGCCAGGATCAAGGTATTGTTGTGTCTATCAGCCGCTTTGCTAATTTTATCCATTACGGGTAATAAATAGCTGGCTGTTTTTCCGGTACCGGTTTGCGCGCAGGCAATCAGATCATGATTATCTAAAATTACCGGGATGGCTTGTTCTTGTATTGGAGTAGCGCTTTTATACCCCATGGCCATTAAACCTTCGTATAAATCGGGGTTAAAATTAAAGTCGTTAAAATTCAATCTATTGTGTTTATGTCTTTTAGCAAAAGTACCTTAAAATACCGCTAATAGCAAACTGCATTTCAATATCCCTTTGCTTAGTAATATGAAAAGCAATAACGAATGTATTCCTGCCTGTTGAAATTAAATAAAATAGCCCCAACTGCTTTAAAACAATCGGGGCCTGGAAATTATAATAGACGAAACTTAGTCTACCAGAATATCTTTCTCTGGTGTGTTCGTTTCAGGGTTTTTAGGTAGTGTAACTTTCAAAATTCCATCAGCATAACTGGCTGAAATATTTTCTACTAAAACCTTTCCGTTTAAGCCAAAAGCCCTTTCGAAAGTGCCGTTGCTATATTCTCTACGGCTATACTTTTTAGCTGAATCGGCTTCTTCTTTCGCTTGGTAAGAAACGGTTAATACATCATCTTTGGTAACCACTTTTAAGTTCTCTTTAACCAAAGCCGGTGCAAAAAGCTCAATAATAAAGCTGCTTTCTGTTTCTTCTATGTTTACAGGCACTTTTCTAAAGCCCTGGTTAAACATACCGTGTTTATGGTGACCGAAAGGACCACCAAAGTGTCTTCCAAATCTTCCCTCTCCTGCGCCGAAGCGACCATGCATCTTGCCCGAATGGCATCTATGTTCGTTGTACATTTTATTTAATTTTAATTGTTATTTATTTTGTTAATTCATCAGCCTGGGCCAATATTAGTTATAAACTGCCTGCTCCGTTTTAGGGATACCCAACAGCTGCGTGATGATATTTGCGTAGGGATATGCCGGCGAGAAAACGGCATAGTCAAATTTTAAACCCCTTATCTGAACCAAAATATCATCGATAAATTTCATGGGCTCAAGCAGTGCGCTGATCAGTCCCGATTTAGGTTTCTCTTCTTCATCAATAGCCTTTTTCCCCTGAAAAATATTCAATTCCTTGCTGTAGGCTTTAAAGTCTGCACCAATTTGTTCTATAGGAGCTTTAAACTCATCCGAGCTAAAGAAAGTTACCTTCTCCCCCCGGGTAATCAGTTCGTTTGCCATGCCCAAAATCGGTTTGACATCAGACTGAGATGGATCGCTTAAAAAAAGTACCTGTGACATAACGCTATCTATTTAATGGATTTATACTGTCAACAGGTGTAATCATGGTATCGTCCATTTTTCTGCTGTGGTGACTGTAATTATGGTTTCTATGATGTCCTTGCTGGCAGTCATCATGATAATGCCTGTTTTTAAAATCTAACCGATCGCGGTATCCATTCTGAACGGCCAGTACATTTAAGCTGTAAAAAGTTCCTGCAGCAACAGCCAGTGCCAGTAATATTCTAAATGTTCTCATGGCGGTTAATCATTTATGTTAATGTTGTTAACTGTTCCGTTGCCTTGTACGGTTGGTCTGTACCATTGGTTATCAATCGGCACAATAGGGTTATAATAATTTTCGAAGCCGTTAAAGCGGTTATGGAAATAGTGGCGTCTTCTGCCGATAAAAATCCTGAACATTAAACCGATCAGCATGATGGCTAATATAAATTTGAACACAAATGGTATGAAGAAAGCGACTGTACCAAGTACAATCCCGAATCCTATGGTTTTTAATATTTTTTTCATCCGTTTATAATTTTAAAGCATGGTAATCAATTCACCGTAAATGAGTTGAGTTACCAACACTGTTGTTTTTGTTATTTATATAGGAAGACGGCGAACCTTTATTTTTACTTTAAATTATTTTGATTTTTTTATTTACTAAAGGATTTTGTCATCCTGAATGCAATGAAGGACCTTTTAGTCGTTACCCTTTCGGTCGGTGAGACACCAACCGATAGAATAAGCGCTTTAAGATTCCCGCCTGCGCGGGAAAGACGGACCACTCTACTAAAAATCTGTCTTGATAGATCTCTCCACTCCGCGTTGCTGTGGTCGAGATGACGATTCGCGGAGAGGCTTTCACGATGTTCAGAATAACGGAGAAATAGATAAAACAAAAAAGCTCCGAATTTCTTCGGAGCCTTTGGCTATTCCTTATTTCGGTGGTGGCCCCATCCGCCACATCTCCGTTTATATTCTTCCTTAAATTTTGCCCGCTCCTCTTCGTTCATCGAATCCCATTTGGCCCGCATTCCCCTGGCGCGCTCACGGAAACCGCCGCCACCGTGTCCTCCTTTATTGAAATTTCCGAACAATATTCTGCAAAGTACGAGCAAACCAAGGGCCTGCCAGTAATTAAGCCGCCCTGCATGGGCTACTTCCGGCAGAATCCAGTTCCATAAAGACATAACTACGTAACCCAGTACCGCTGCAATAAGCACCGCTACAGGGAAAAAGAACATGAATTTCTTACCGCGATTAAAATTTCTATTCATCATGTCTGTAAATTTAATAGTTAATAAATTCCTGATATAAATTTTGTAAGCGGTTACGCAGGTGTTTTACCGCATAACCTTTTCTTGATATTAATGTTTTGATATTCTCTCCGCTCTCATCGGCCAGCTCCTGAAAGGTACGTTCTTCGAGTTCGTTCTGAACAAATACATAACGTTGATTTTCGGGCAGCTCCTCAAGTGCCAAAAACAATTGATCCCAGAATAGTTTCTTTAAACTCTCTTCTTCAGGCGAGTAAGCCTCAGCTAGTAAAATTTCTTTAAAATTGATTTCACCATCCTCCCCTTCGAAAGTAAAATCTTCTAACGATTCTTCTTTTTGTTTGCGGTATTTATCGGTGATCTTATTTCTGGCCACCCGATATAACCAGCCACTGATCTGCTCGATGGCACCTGCTTCGGGTTGGTTGCTGAGCTGAAACCAAACATCCTGTAAAATATCTTCTGCATCCTCATCCGTATTCACCCTTCCACGGATGAAACTGAATAAGCGTTTACCATAATTGGCAACTGTTGAAATGATATTTTGAGGTTCGTTTGTTGGCACTAAATTTTGCTTAATAACCCAGTAAACGGATGAAACTCAATATTACTTTAAATTTTCTTTACTTTTTTCAGGAAATTAGCATTTTCGATTAAAATCGCCTGATTTTTAGCGATTTACAATGATCTTCTTTTGAGCAATCCTTCGTACAGTTTATGATAAGTTGGCGTAGCCATGCCAAGTTTTTCGGCTTCACGCACGATGTAGCCTGTTAATGCTTCTACTTCTGTTTGCGGTTTTTGGTTGAGATAATCGCGGTGCATGGATGAAGTAACCTCATAGGGCATCGATTTCATCGTATTTAATGTTTTATCCGAAATGTCATCACTGATGCTTACGCCTTTAGCCAGGGCAAGGTTTTTCACTTCTTCAATTAACTTCAGGACCGTTTGAAGATTTTCTTCCAGTACCTTTCCAATGGTGCTATCGAAATAAGACGTGGAAGTGGCCGTAGGAGAAATAAATATAAATTTTTCCCAGATGGCGGTAGAGATTTTATCCGAAACTGTTACATCGATTCCGGCATCAAACATTAAATTTTTCAGCTGTAAAACCGCATCACTAAGTGGCCCATCCATACCAAAAGACAGTTTTTGAATGTTGCCAGAATTTTCGATGATGCCGGGTGATTTGATTTTGGAAACGATAAAAGCACAGCCTTTCAAAACATTTGCATGTGGCAGGGTTTCTAAAATTTGATCGCTTGCACTAACGCCATTTAAAAGTGGCAATAATACCGTTTTGTGGTTGATTAAGGGTTTTAACTTTTCGATGGTTTGTTTTAAATCGTAGCTTTTGGTGCAGATGATCACATAATCGGCAATGCCGATCTTACCATAATCATCAGTAGCTAAAAATGGCTGAGTGATAAAACTTTCGTTGCCGTTTATTACCGTTAAACCCTTTTTTTGTATCTCATTTAAATGTTCACCGCGGGCAACAAAAACAACTTCCACATCATTTGCGCTGTTGTATTTCTTTGACAGCAAACCTCCGAAATACCCACCCACGCCACCAATTCCTACAATAACAATTCTTGTTTTATTTGGCATGATCATGCGGATTATTTCAATGCACCCGTTGGATTGTTTCCTTTATCCACTATTGTTTTAACATTCCCGTTTAAATCAGCAACATATATTTTGCTCTGCGTGAAAGGTTTTTCAGCGCCGCTGTAAAAGATCCTGTCATCGGCAGTGAGAAAAACATAAGGAACATTTATACCTTTTGGCGAAATACGCGTTACTTTTTTACTGGCCAGATCCAAAATATAAACGGCTTCACTAGGTCCTGTCAATCCGTCCAGAACATCGTTATTCCCTGCATTAAAAATCAGTTTGGCTCCATCTCTTGTATAAAAGAAACGGTTGCTACTTGCGATGGTAAATTCCTTCCCGATCAAATCGGCTATCGGTTTGGTATCGATTAACTTTCCTGTTAGATCAAAGGTGTACAGGTTATTAAGATCCTGCCCGATGATTTCCTTTTCATTTTTCCAGGTTGGGGCATAAACATTTATTTTAGATGCACTATCGAGCATCACATATCCCGAGTTATCGGTTTTAATTACGCCTATCTTCCATAGGTTTTTACTGTTAAAAATATTGAAAGCGATCGCGCTTCCATCAGCCGACCACATGGCCTGATAATAATTATGGCTGTTTACCTGCAATTTGCCCTGGCTTTTGTTTTCCATATCGGCAATCCAAATTGACCTGTTCCCGATAGAATCGCTCAGGGTATAGGCCAGTTTATTCCCATCCGGAGAAATCGCCGGATCGGCAGCGCCACCAAATGAAATCTGTTTCATCGTATCAATACTCGTGGCTACAATTTTATCTCCATCCTGATAAGCCAGCGCAAAATTTTTACTGCTTAATGAAACAGTATCTAAAACGGCTTTGGCACTCTCTTCGGATTTGTTGCTATTGCAAGCAGTTAATACCATTGCAATACAAGCTAAAGCAAATGGTTTGTTGAACTTCATCATGTACAATTTTACAAATAGTTTTTGGCTCTGTTGTTCCGGATAAGCTCGGGGAGCTATATTTTACTTAATACAAACTTTCTAATTTCGGTCTGTTAGGACATAGACCGAGGCAATTGATTCTTTCCGCCACGGTTCGTGTCCTCGCGAGCCACAATTAAACAGATTAAATCTTTTTCTTATCCGCGTAACCAAATACCTTTTGCAATAATGTAGTGCTTCTTGAGCTCAGGTTGCCCCTAATTTTGAGTTCTTCCTTCGCAACTTCCACAAATAAACCATCTATCGCTTTTTGCGTAACGTATTCCGTTAAGTTGGTATTTACGGGTTTTACCAATGGCAAGCGGTTGTATTGTGTAGTTAAATCGCTGTAATACTTGGTGGCATTTACCTTATTCAGGCTGGTGGTTACAATCGGGCTAAATTTTTGCATCAATTGTGCAGTGGTTACCCTTTTAAAATATTCGGTAGCTGCATCTTTGTTTCCTAAAAGGATATTCGTTGCATCGGTTAAAGTCATCTGTTTAATGGCTGATATAAAAATAGGCTTCGCTTCGGTAGCCGCATCTTCAGCGGCACGGTTTAAGCTTACAATCACATTATCGCAAAGTTTGTTCAAACCTATACTGCGTAATGTTTTTTCAACTTTTTGTGCTTCCGGAGGCATTAGGATTTTAACGGCCAGGTTACCCAAAAAGCCATCTTTTAGCGAAAGCCTGTCAGCACCTGCAGAAACACCAATTTGGAGCGCTTCTTTAATGCCCTGTCCTATTTCAAAAGTAGAAGGTGTTCCGGTAGCTGCTGTTGTGGTGCCCTGTTTTTCGGTTATCTTTTTAAATATATCACTCAGCTTAATCTGTGCGCTAACATTTAGGCTTGCAAATACCAGCATGGCCAGTGATGCCGTTACAATATTGATCTTTTTCATTTCGTGTGTTTAATCATGCTTAGCAAAACAACTGCCATACTTTCTTTTACCCTCAAAGATAATCCTTTGCATAGGACAACACCATTTAAACCGTTCAAAAAGATAGCCAACAACGTAAAATATTTAAGACCTTCTCTTCCTAAAAAATTAGTTTATGTCTCATCACTCAGAAATATTTTTTATACTTGAAAGATAATTCGAAATAGCTGCCATTTTTTTGAGGTTTATAAAAAACACAGCTGGGAACACCCAGCAAGACGATGCCAAACTGATTGCTGAGTATAAAAATACCGGCGATTTGGACGCGTTGGGTACGCTTTACAATAAATATATGCATTTGGTGTTCGGGGTTTGCTTAAACTACTTTAAAGATGAAGAGCAAAGCAAGGATGCGGTAATGCAGATTTTCGAAGAACTGGTAACGAAGCTGAAAATATATGAGGTCCAGAATTTTAAAAGCTGGCTTCATGTTTTAACGCGGAACCATTGTTTAATGGCACTTCGGAAATCGGCAAAGCAAAATAATGTCTCCATAGACGATACTTTTGTGGAAAACAGCGAGTTTGTGCATCTGGATATAGACAACACAAAAGAAACGCAGCTTACCATTATGGAAAAGTGTATGGAAACTTTGCCCGAAGAACAGCGAAAAAGCGTAGATTTATTTTATTTACAAGAAAAATGCTATAAAGAAGTAGCCGATATTACGGGCTACGACATGCTTAAAGTTAAGAGTTACATCCAAAACGGTAAGCGGAATTTAAAGATTTGTATAGAGAAAAACAGTAGTGAATAACGATTGGTTAGATATTGATGTTCTGGAAGATTACCTGGATGGTAAGCTTGATGCTAAAGCTATGCACTTCGTAGAAAGACAGGCTTTAGAGGATCCTTTTGTTGCCGAAGCCCTGGAGGGACTGAAACAATCGCCTAAACGCAAGCAAACACTGTCTATCTTACAAAAACAACTCTACGACCGTGTTGCTGAGAAACCTATAAAACGCAAGCTTTGGGGCATTACTACGCAAAGGTTAAGTATAGCGGCAACAGCAACGGTAGCCTTTATTGCAGTGAGCATTTTATTCTTCATGCGCGAAACCAACCGCCGAAACGCAGAAATTGCAGCACACAAACAAGGCGGTGTAATGGTTCAGTTGGATAGCACAACAACAATTGCGGCTGCAAAACCAAAAGAAGATACCGTAGCACAAATTAGCACAAGAGCCGCATTAGTTGATAAAGCCATTACAACAGCAAAAACAGGCGATTTAGCAAAAAACACGAAAACCAAACCTATTGCACAACCTGCCGAACAACAAATTGCCGAAGCAAAAGCTGTTTCAGATTACAATCGGGCAAGATCGGCAAAAGCAGAAAGCCCTGGCGCTTATGCTTATAAAGCAAAAGCGGAACAAAATGCACTAAATGAAGCCGTGGTGGCTGCAGCACCTGCTCCGGCATTAGCATCGAGTAAAATTGCATTTAGTGGCAATGTTGTAGACCAAAGCAATGGCCGACCTGTACAAGGGGCTGTGGTAAAATTAGCCGGCTCGAAAAATGTAACCGCTACAGATGCGAAAGGTTATTTTTATTTACCTGCTGACAGCAATGCAAAGGATAAGGATTTATTGATTAATGCCATTGGTTTTAAAGAATTGCCTGTAGCTGGCCTGCAAGATCCTAACGCGATTAAAAGTGCATTAAGCGGAAATAAATCGCTAAATGAAATTGCATTAATTACGGGCTCGAACGGACACAAAAAAGAAAATATTGCTGCACCAAAAATTACATTACATGCAGAACAAAACCTGGATGGAAAATCGGCAGATGATATTACGAAGCCTATTCCGGTTTCTACCATTAACTATGGCCAATATTTAGAGAGCAACAATAAACTTTATAACCCTAAAGGCCCTGCACAATTTGTAATTTTAAGTTTCAAAGTTAAAAGTAACGGCCGGCCGGCCAATGTTAGCGTTATAAAATCGCTCAACAAAAAAGCCGATGCGGAAGCGAAACGGCTGATTCAGGAAGGTCCGGATTGGGTATTGCCTAAAAATGGAGTTGATTCAGTTGAAATAAGCGTTAAGTTTTAAATTTCGGATATTCACCGCAAAAGAATTATAATAGCATAAGGATAACATCATCGCTAATTATATTCATCGTAATTCTCTTTTTCTCAGCAGTAAATATTTACTTATGTACAAATCGCCACATTTTGTCGCTAACAATCAAGATGAAATTCTTGAATTTATGTACAAAAATACTTTTGTAACATTAATCGGTTTTGACGGAGAGTATCCTGTTGCCACACAGGTACCTGTTAAAACAGTAGTTAATGGCAATTCGATAAAACTTATTGGCCACATCATGACCAAAACTGATCATTGCAGGGCTTTTGAACAGCATCGAAATGTAATGGCCATTTTTACAGGTGTACACGCTTACATTAGTGCCTCCGTTTATGAAAAACCTGCTTCGGTTTCCACCTGGAACTATAAAACCGTTCAGGCCAAAGGCATCATCAGACTCATGGGCTCGGAAGAAACTTATCAGGTGATAAAAGAATTAACCGATAAATACGAAGATCCTCAAACAAGCGCTGCAGCGTTTAACAAAATGGATGAAGCGTACATCCAGAAACACTTAAAGGCAATTACTGGTTTTGAGGTTTCCGTTAGTCATATCGATCATGTTTTTAAATTGAGCCAGAACCATTCACTCAAAAACCAGGAAAGCATTGTGGCCAACCTGGAGAAAAGCGAAGATCCACTGTCAAAAGAAGTGGCTAAAGAGATGAAAAAGGGCTTCTAAGAGATTTACCTATTTTGAACCACAGAGTTGCACAGAGAAGAGCACAAAGTATATAATTTTGGAGCACCGTACATCGACTGCAGAGCTATCTTAATTATACTTGAATAAAATCTCTGTGTTGCTCTGCGTGAAACTCAACATCCTTTATGGTGAAAACGCCAAAAAAAAAGACCAAGGCGATTCGCTTTGGTCTCTTGAGTATATTAAAGGATTTTGTTTTTACTTTAAGTAGTAAATAGCTGCATAAATAATGGCGGCCAGTGTTGCCGATACCGGAATGGTTAAAATCCAGGCCCAGATTAAGTTGATGGTTACCCCCCAACGTACAGCCGAAACACTTTTTACCACACCCACACCCACAATCGAACCTGTAATGGTGTGCGTTGTAGAAACCGGAATACCGAAATGCTCTGTAATACCTAAAGTTACTGCACCTGCACCTTCGGCAGCTACACCTTCCAGCGCGGTTACCTTGGTAATTTTCGATCCCATTGTTTTAACAATTTTCCAGCCACCACTCATGGTACCTAATGATATTGCCGAATAACAGGCAATCGGTACCCATGCCGGCATGGCATCGAAATTAGGAATCACTTTAGAGGCGATTAAAGCTGTAGCAATAATACCCATTACTTTTTGTGCATCGTTACCGCCATGGAAGAAACTCAGTGCAGCAGAAGATAACAACTGCAGGCGTTTAAACCATTTCTCAGCTGTTGCCGGCTTAGCATAACGACAGATATTGATAATGATCAGTGTTAATACAACTGAAATCACCATACCAATTATCGGTGCCAATACAATGAAAGAAACAATTTTTATTACATAACCCATGTTTACAGCATCAAGCGGGCTAGCGCCTGTAAGTAAAGCATGTGTCATACCCGCACCGGCAAAACCACCAATTAAGGTATGCGATGAACTTGAAGGGATACCATACCACCAGGTTAAAAGGTTCCAGATAATTGCAGCAACTAAACCTGCAAGGATAACTTCAAGTGTGATATAATTTTCGATTACCGTTTTAGCAACCGTATTAGCCACTTTGTGGTCGGTAAAATAAAAGTAAGCAGCGAAATTGAACAACGCAGCCCACAAAACCGCCTGAAAAGGCGTAAGAACTTTTGTAGAAACAACTGTTGCAATCGAGTTAGCGGCATCGTGAAAGCCGTTAATGTAATCGAAAGCAATAGCCAGAATTACAACAACAACCAATAAGGTAGTTACCATGTTTGTTTTTTATTAAGCGTTTTTAACCAAGATAGTTTCAAGCACATTCGCCACATCCTCACACTTATCTGTCGCTTTTTCTATCGTTTGTAAAACCTCTTTTTGTTTAATTAATTCAATCGCATTGGTTTCGTATTCGAATAAACGGGCTACCGCTAATGTAAATACATAATCAGCCTGGTTTTCGCCGCTGTTAATACGGATACAAGCATCGGCAATTACGCGGATGTTTTTGAAACTGCGTAATTCTTTAATCGCTTTATCAATATCAGTACACATCTCTACCAAAAGCTCGGCAATTTTAACAATTGGCTCGTTAATGGTATTCATGTTATACATCTGCATGCGGTTTGCAGTACCATAAATATAATCGGCAACATCATCAACGGCAGTAGCCAATGCATGGATGTCTTCTCTATCAAATGGTGTAATAAAGTTCCTGCTTAGTTCAAGAAAAATTGAATGGGTAATATCATCACCTACATGCTCCAGGCGCTCAATTTCTTTAAAAATTGTTTTCCTGCTTTCAGCATCACCCGTGCTAACCATTTCTAAAAGGGTTTCTGCAATTTTTAATGCATTGCTACCGGCTTGTTCGAAAAGCGGATGAAACTTTTTGTCTTGAGGTGTAAAGAACTTAAAAATATTGTTCATGTTAATTTTTAATATGTTGCAAAGCTACAAGCCCAATGTTAAGTTAATGTTAATTTATTAATTATATTAACTAATTATTGCCTTATTTAATCAGGTCTGGCTTATTTCGATATTTTTAGGTGGCTGACAATGAAATAAATAGGTTTTTTGGAAAACTGCGTGAACAAGTACTTCGGTACCGATAGCCCCGCTAAACGCTTTATCCTGATGAAAAATCAGGATGCCCGCTAATATCGGGTTTAGCAACAGTGGTCAATGGCTTTTCGGAACCAAATCAGACGCTATATTTTCATGCGTTCCTTATTTCCATGGCCAAAATTGAAGAATGATTATCAAGGCACTCAGGCTACCCGCCTTTTTGTAGCGTAAAAGCAAAGGTAGTGCCTATACCGGGTGTACTTCTTACCGAAATGGTTTGCTGGTGCGCTTCCAAAATGTGCTTCACAATGGCTAAGCCTAAACCTGTACCACCAACTTCCCTCGCCCGGTGGGTATCGATGCGGTAAAAGCGTTCAAATAAACGCAACAGGTGTTTTTCTTCAATGCCAATTCCATTATCGGTCACTTCTATCAAAACCTGATCGTGTAGCTCAAAAATCTTGATGGCCGTCTCTCCTCCGTCTATTCCGTACTTAATGCTGTTGACCATTAAGTTAATCAACACCTGCCTGATCTTTTCGCGATCGGCTGAAACCAAGGTAATGGCTGTGTATTTATCTTTAAAAAAGAGTTTAATATTTTTTGCTTCTGCGCGGTCTTCGAGGTTTTCCATTACCTCTTTCGCCAGCTGCACAAAATCGAATTTTTGGTAGTTAATAGGCGATTCGCCCGTTTCTAACTTCGAAATAACGTCTAAATCATTAATTAAATAACTCAGTCGCTCTACATTATTTTCTGCTTTTTTTAGGAATAAAACAGCCTGATCGGGATCATCTACCAAACAGTCCTGTAAAGTTTCGATATAACCCTGGATGGCAAAAAGCGGGGTTTTAAACTCGTGCGAAACATTTGAAAGAAATTCTCTCCTAAACTGTTCCTGTTTTTTTAATAGATCTATTTCTTTTTTCTTTGCGCCCGCCCATTCTTTTACTTCCTGCTCTACATCATTAATCGGATCGGAACTCACATACTCGCCCAGTGCATCTTTTAAATCCTTACCTAATTTAAGGTTATGGATAAGCTTGTAGATGAGTTTAATTTTAGTGTAAATGTATTTTTCCAGCAAATAATAAAAAACCAAAAAACTACACAGAAACGATACACCAAAAGAAATAGCCATATAATACAGACTATGCTGAAAATAAAAATTAACCATCCCGATGGAAAGACCAACGGCAAGAGCAGTAAATAGAACCAGCACACTTAATTTCATGTTGCAATTTAAAGCTTTTTATGTTAAATGTGTGTTAAGAGATCAAGGGGATTGATTCATTTATTACGGAATGGTAAAAAACAAAAAAGCTTTCCCTTTTGAGGAAAGCTTTATAAAATACGGGTAAGTATTACTTATTTCTTTGTTGAATCAGCTTTAGCCGGAGTTGAAGCTGCAGGTTTAGTGCTGTTTAAATTTCCGCCAAGTGGAGATGGTGATGGCGTTTTATCTAAACGCTCCTGAATAGCTGAGTTTCCAACCGCTGCAGTACCACCGCTGGTTTTAGCAATTGTAGTCACCGCAAGCGTTAAAACCACGATCAGGGTTAACAATACCCACGATCCTTTTTCTAAAACATCGCCGGTACGTTGTACACCAAACATGTTACTGGTGCCACCACCGGTAGCTAAACCTCCGCCTTTAGGGTTTTGTACTAAAACAAACAAGCCTAAGGCTACACACGCAATAATTAATAAAATGATTAAAAAGGTTACCATGGTAATATTATATTTTAAAATTTCTTTTCTATAGATTGGATAAGGTCGGCAAAGTAACGGCTTTTTTCCGGATATTTCAAACTTAATTTTTTATAAGTATCTATGGCTTTGTGATAAAGCATTTGCTCGATATAAATTTTAGCTAAAGTCTCCGAAACTAGGTCGTAATTGTCTTCTGCACTTTTCTTTGCCTTATTTTCATTATCTATCTGTTCTGGCTTTGGCGGCTTGATTGTTGGATCTTCTTTCAAAAATCGCTCAATAATTTCGGCTCCCTTTGCATCTTTAATTTCGGCAGAAGGATATTCGGCTAAATGATCAGCTACTTCGAAAGGGGTTTGAATGTGGAAGATATGCTCCACATACTGTTGCTGAAACTCCGCTCTTTCCTGCTGCTGGTTATTTTGTGGCTGTGTTTTTACCTTAGCAGCGTTAGGGTGCGCATAAGGCTGAAAAATTTGTTCGTGTTCTTTGCGGGTTTTAGCCAACCACCATAAAAACGTATACGGAAGTTTATCGTCGTTATATTGCGAAACAAAATTCCTTTCAGGTTCATCGGGAACTACGGTTTCAATTTCTGGTGCGGTGCTAACCACATCTGTGCTTAGTTTCTGCTCAAAGGCAAAAAAATCGGTAGCAGCTACACTTTCAATAAAAGAATCATCATCTGCCGGCAAGTCCATTAAATGACGATCAATACCCGGCAGGTTATCTGGCGTTTCTACATTCGCCGTTTGACTGGCAGGTGAAGGGGTATCTGCAGTAAATTCATTTATTTCTTCGAAAACTTCCTGTTCGTCTGGTATATGTTCAGTAAGCACTGTATTAATTTCAGCATCCTCTTCCTGCTTCGGCTCACGCACTGAAACCATATTTAATACATGGAACAATACGTGCCCCTGGCTATAAAGTGCCGCCTTTGGCACTGCTGATGCACTGGCCTTAGCCAATAGTAAATGAATGGGCTGGGCATATGGAAATTGCTGCACCATTTCCTGCAACATGGATACATGCTCTGGTCCAACCTTTCCGGGTTGCGCAAGTAAATCTGCCAGTAGCTTTTTGTTATCCATTATCGAGGTTTGCCGCTAAGTTAAAAAAATGTAGACGGGTTTTGAAAATTTTGTCTTTTTAGAATCCTGCTTTATTTACCACTGCGCAAATGCACGGTTAAAAATATCTTCTGATAATTGTTTATTAATCGCTTCTATAGCCCCAGGCAGTAACGATTGGATTGGCGCCCCGTTGATCGGAAAATCGAAAAACTTAGTAAAGCTTTCTTCAAAACTTTCTTTTTCGTGCTCTTTTATATTATTCTTATACTTTACTGAAACGGTTATGGTTAATCTGTTTGCACCTGATGTAGGTGTGGCACTATTTTGAAGCGCAACTGGTTTAATTTCGTAACCTGTTATTCTGCCCTCAAACGATGCATCGCCCTCACCTGTAGGAGAAATAATCAATTTCGTTTGCGTGCGGATCCGGGTTTTTAATGATTCCGTAATCTGATTACTTAACGTTGGCACAACCAATGGTGCATTATTTTCAAATACGCGAACAACCACCGTTTTTAATCCGGTTGTAGAGGCCCCGCTGAATTTGTAAGAACAAGCGTTTAATACCGAAGCCAGAAGGATTAAAGCAAATATTTTAATTTTCATAGATCATTATTGATGCTTAAAGCAATTGTACGTTAAATTATAAATTTAATTCTTTAATTTTTCGGTACAATGTTCTTTCAGAGATACCCAGTTCCTGTGCTGCAAATTTGCGTTTGCCCTTGTGTTTCTTTAGTGCTTTTTTAATCAGGTCCGATTCTTTATCCACTAACGACAAAGATTCTTCTACTTCTTCTGCCTCGTGTGCAAAATAATCAGTATTGCCATTGTTGTTGATGTTATTATTGCCTGGTGTAGGTTGCTGAATGGTAAAGGCGTGTTCCTGCCCTGCCGGCAATTCTACATCGCGATACAGCTGATTGATATATTGTGGATTATCTGCCAGAACAGTCGCGGTATTTCCACCATGTTGAATAATTTCTGCAACTAATTTCTTAAGCTCAACCATATCTTTTTTCATATCGAAAAGTACCTTGTACAAAATATCTCTTTCTGTAAAATCTTCTTTCGATTGAGCATTAATCGTCATGGGCAGGTTACTTCCTGCTTCATTCGGGATATAGTTTAAAATGGCCTGTCCGGTTACATTACGGTCTTTTTCCAACACACAGATCTGCTCGGCAATATTTTTTAACTGACGAACATTGCCCGGCCAGCTATAGTTAGTTAAAATCTGAATGGCATCTGGTTCCAGGTGTAATGCCGGACTACGGTATTTATCGCTAAAATCGGCAGAGAATTTTCTGAATAATAAATAAATATCTTCTTTACGCTCTTGCAAAGCCGGTATGCGCAATGGAACGGTATTTAACCTGTAATATAAATCTTCGCGGAATTTTCCGTTTTTAACGCGGTTATACACATCAACATTGGTTGCAGCAATAATGCGAACATCTGTTTTCTGCACTTTAGATGAACCTACACGTAAGTATTCACCACTTTCTAAAATACGCAGTAAACGTGCCTGTGTGCCTAAAGGCAGCTCAGCAACCTCATCTAAAAAAATGGTTCCGCCGTTGGCTACTTCAAAGTAACCTTTACGTGCTTCGTGTGCACCTGTAAAAGATCCTTTCTCGTGACCAAACAATTCTGAATCAATGGTTCCTTCGGGAATTGCACCACAGTTTACGGCAATAAAAGCACCGTGTTTACGGGCACTCATTTGATGGATAATCTGTGAGAACACCTCTTTACCGCTACCACTTTCGCCGGTTATTAACACCGACATATCCGTTGGTGCTACCTGGCTTGCAATATCGATAGCACGGTTAAGCAATGGCGAATTGCCAATAATACCGAACCGTTGTTTAATATTTTGTGTATCCATTCTTTAGATTTGAGTATTGAGATTTGAGATATTAGACCTTAAGCCTCTTGCCTTCTACCCTCTACCTTTTTTAAACTATTTTACCAATTAACGTAGCTGAAGTGCATTTTTCGATAAATACATTTGCATACTGGCCCGGTTTAACGCCTTCAATGGCTGGGAAAATGGCCATTGCGCCGCTATCTCCTCTTCCGCAATAATCCAGATCGGATTTTTTAGAAGTACCTTCAATCAAAACGCGAACGGTTTTACCCACCCACTCTTGCAAGCGCATTAACGAATGTGCCTGTTGCTTGGCTAAAATCTCCGCTAAACGGCGTTTTTTCACCTCTTCAGGAATATCATCTTCCAATTTACGGGCAGCTAAAGTTCCTGGTCTTTCAGAGTAAGTGAAGTTATAAGCAAAATCATACTCCACATAATCCATCATGCTCAGGGTTTCCTGGTGCTCTTCTTCTGTTTCCGTACAGAAACCAGCGATGATATCGGTAGAAATTGCACAACCCGGGATAATGTTGCGGATGGCATCAATACGGTTAATATACCATTCGCGGGTATAAGTCCTGTTCATCAATTCTAATATGCGGGTATTACCCGATTGAACAGGCAAATGGATATAATTACAAATGTTATCGTATTTAGCAATAGTATATAAAACCTCGTCGGTAATATCTTTAGGGTGCGAAGTAGAAAAACGAACCCTTAAATCAGGATTAACCAATGCCGTTTGCTCCAAAAGCTGCGCAAAATTTACGGTTTCTGTTCCATCTTCTGATGTCCAGGTGTACGAATCTACGTTCTGGCCCAAGAGTGTAACCTCGCGGTAACCGGCTTCAAATAAACCTTTTGCTTCTTCTACAATCGAATGGGCATCGCGGCTACGTTCGCGGCCACGCGTAAAAGGAACCACACAGAAAGAACACATGTTATTACAACCACGGGTAATGGAAATAAAGGCGGTAATTCCGTTGCTGTTTAAACGAACCGGACTGATATCTGCATAAGTTTCTTCGCGTGATAAAAGTACATTAACCGCTTTATGCCCACTTTCTACCTGCTCAATTAAGTTCGGCAGATCGCGGTAAGCATCTGGTCCTACTACTACATCAACCAAACGCTCTTCTTCTAAAAATTTAGATTTTAAACGTTCTGCCATACAGCCCAAAACGCCAACAATTAATTTCGGGTTACGACGTTTTTCGACGCCGAACTGCGAAAGGCGGTTTCTAACCCTGGTTTCGGCGTTTTCGCGGATGGAGCAGGTGTTGATAAAGATTACATCAGCCTGGTGATAATCCCCTGTGGTTTCAAATCCAGTTTCGGATAAAATAGAGGCAACAATTTCGCTATCAGCAAAATTCATTGCACAACCGTAACTTTCGATATATAATTTACGGGCATCGGCTTTAATTGGTGTATCTAAAATTAAAGCTTCACCTTGCCTTGCTTCATCGTGCGTCTTATCCTGTACTTGTAAATCAATCATTATTTAAAAACATTTTGGGGATTGCAAAAATACATAAATAAAATTAAAAGTGACAAATTGACATATTTTGTTTAAATGTTTACAGTACGATTATGATCATACCACGATTGGCACCGAATGACTTCATGCTGGTTAAGAAAGATTTTTTGGGAAACGTACAGTGCCGTGCCTGTGGAGGACTGCAGATCCGCTACGGTCGCGTTTAAATTACTATGAGGGGTCTCTGTGCCAGCAGCCTAGCCGATTTAGCCCTTGGCGAAGCGGTACCCTGCAGGCAGGAGGCATCTCGAAGTTTCGGGAAAGCGTACAAGCGTAGCAAAGAAGCAAACACTGTTACATACACTGCACCTGCGCTCCAAAAATTATTTCATCATTCTTCCTTATTCGTCTTTCAGCTTTAGTCTTTTCCCTATCCGCTTCAAAAAAACCTTTCGCTCTTCTATCTGTTACATATCGATAAGCCATAATAAATGACAGCTCAGCATAGAAATAAAATTTGGACCTGGATAGGAAGCATATTCGGCATATTGATCTTAATTGTTGCATTTGGCGCTATGTTTTTAAGTGCCCGTTGGAAACCTATGTTGACCGAAAAAATTAAGGCCGGGGTATATAATGGTTCCCATCACCTGTACCGGATAGATTTTAAAAGCATTAACTTAAATGTAATTACCGGCAGCTTAGCCTTGCGCGATGTTACTTTGATCCCCGATACAGCTGTTTTCGACAGCTTGAAGAAAAAACAGCTGGCTCCTGCACATACTTTCGAGCTTAAACTAAAGAAACTACAGATTAGCCGTGTTGGAATATTAACGGCCTACTTTAAAAAACGGATAGATGTAAATGAAATCATTTTACAAAAGCCATCTATCAACATGATTTTTAATAAGGTCACTAAAAAACCAGATACCCTAAAAGATGAAAAATCGCTTTATGAGCAGATTTCGAAAACTTTTAAATCGGTACACGTTAAAAGTATCAAAATTGTTGATGCAGATTTCGATTATATTAACAAAACTGCTGCAAAGAAGACCAAAAACTCCATAAAACACCTCGACATTACCATTAACGATTTCTTATTGGATTCGCTTTCTGGCAACGACACCACAAGGTTTTATTATACTAAAGATGCATCCTTTCAAATTGCCGGTTACAAATCGGTAACGAAAGATAAAATGTACAACATGAAAGTTGATACCATTAAGGGTTCTACTGCATCAAAAAAAATAACAGTTAAGGGTTTTAAACTGACGCCATTATATGATGAACTTACTTTTGCCAGAAAATACAACGTTCAGAAAGACCGGTATAACCTCAGTTTTGATAAAATAGAATTTAACGGCGTTGATTTTATTGGTTTAAATACCGACCAGAAACTACATGCCAAATCGCTAAGGATTGGTCCGGCCAATGTGGAGGTTTTTATGAGTCGCGAATCGCCACCTCCTCCGGGCTTTGATAAAGGCCAAAACTACCCGCATATGGCATTGAAAAGGTTAAATATGCCTACCCTGATTGATACGGTAAAATTAAGAAACGTTAATGTTAAATACGCTGAATTTAATCCGGCGAGCAAAAAAACCGGAACGGTTGATTTTAAAGCAATCACCGGAAACATTTTAAATGTAACCAACGATAGTTTGCAATTGAGCAAAAAAAACCACGCTGTGGCTGATTTAAATACGCTTTTAATGGGCACAGGAAAGCTGAATGTAAAAATCGATTTCAACCTTAGCGATAAAAACGGGGCATTCGCTTACAGCGGCAGCCTGGGCCGGTTTGACATGAAAAATTTAAATCCGCTATCAAAATCGCTGGGCCTGGTTGAAATAGAAAGCGGCAATATACAACATCTTGATTTTAAGGCGAACGGAAATTTAAGGTCGGCATCGGGATCGATGAATATGCTGTACACTGATTTAAAGGTGAAACTGCTATCAGACAATATTGATGGCGAAGGAACTAAAGAGAAAGGATTTTTATCTTTTCTGGCTAATGCCATTTTAGTTAAAAATGAAAACCCACAAAAAGGCGAAGCGCCAAGAACAGCAAACATGACCAATACCAGAATTAATTCGGCATCCTTTTTTAACCTGATGTGGAAAACCCTTTTTGTAGGCATAAAGGATATTGTAGGTGTTGGTGTAGTACCCGAAAAGAATCCGGTAAAACAGCAAAAAGTAATTGCTAAAAAAATAAGGGAACAAAAACGGGCAGACAGAAAAGCGGCAAGGAAAGCCCGGAGAGAAAAAAACTGATCTTACATTTTTCATATATATGTTTATAACCGTATATTGCTAATAAAATCACAGCTCTCATTTTTTAATGCCTGATACTAAAAGATACCGTTACAAAGTTTTTAAATGGATTGCGTGTACGTTACTCAGTGTTTTTATTGTACTTGCAGGTATCGCCTGGTTATTAAATGTAAAATCCCGCCCTATTTTAACTGATAGGATCAAAACACTGCTCTACAAATCGACCGATAGCTTATATACCATTAGCTTCACCAAGGTTTCTACCAATGTTTTTACCGGAAATGCCACTTTACAGAACGTAAAAATAATACCCGATACCAATAGGTTTAAGCAACTCATTGCCTTAAAAAGAGCACCGAACAATTTGTATACGGTTTCTTTAAAAAAACTGGTGGTTAAACGCTTCCACCCATTAACCTTATATCGCGAAAAAAAACTTCAGCTGGAAGAAATCATATTTGATAAACCTGAGGTTACCATGGTGAATCAGCAGTTTAGCTTTAACGAAGGGCGTGCACCGAGGCCCATTAAATCGCCTTACGCGATCATCTCAAAAAACCTGAAAGAATTTAGCATTAAAAGCATCCGGTTTAAAGATGTAAGCTTTAAATACATCGACAAAAACATAAGCAATTCATTGCCTTTCTCTATTGATGACCTCAATATTACCTTAACCGACCTCCTGGTTGATTCGACCTCTGCAGAAGATCCCTCGCGTTTTTATCTGATTAAAGATATTGTAATTAACCTCAATAACTATGTATACCACACTCCGGATAAGATGTACGATATTAAACTGGACAAACTGGATTTCAGGGCTACAACAGGTAAATTGAGGATTAACAGTTTTGCTTTAGTGCCATTACATGATGAGATGAACTTTGGTAAAGTTGCCGGATATGCCAGAGAGCGCTTCAACATCAAAATGAGCGACATTATGCTTAATGGGATTGATTTGCCACTATACATTAGCAAACAAGAACTCTGGGCGAAGGAAATGGCCATTACCAATGGTTTCATTTCGGTATTTAACCATAACGGCCTCCCCAAAAAACCGCAGGAAAACAAGATTGGAAAATTCCCCCATCAGCTCTTACAGCTTGTTCGTGCCCCTATTCTGGTTCAGAAAATCCAGCTGAAAGATATCAATGTAAATTACGCCGTTTACAACAACGAGAGTAACCAGAAAGGGCAGATTACTTTTGAGCATACTTCAGGCATTATCAAAAACGCCACCAACCTCGAAAAAATTAAAGCCATAAACCCCATTATGGAGGTAAACCTAAACACTTACCTGTTTAGCCAGGGAAAGCTGGATGTAAACTTTATATTTGATCTTACCGCTAAAGATGGTGCATTTTCGTACAACGGGGTTTTACACAACTTTAATGCGCGCGTTTTAAATCAGATTACCAAACCGCTTGGTTTGGTCCGCATTAACCGCGGAAGTGTCGATAAACTGAAGTTTAATTTTAAAGCCAACGATTTAGGTGCAAAAGGAACAGTAGCTTTCTCGTACTACGACCTTTCGGTAGCGCTGATGAAAAACGATCCGGAAAAAGATCACCTGGTTACCCGTGGTTTCCTTTCATTTTTAGCGAATGCTTTAATCATCAAATCAGAAAACCCGGGTGCAGACGGAAAGCTGGTACCTGTAACCGTAAATTACAGCAGGCCGGTAAATACATCATTCTTCAACATGATCTGGAAGAGCCTATTTACCGGTATAAAATATAGCATCGGTATAACGGAAGAAAAACAGAATGAAGTGCGCGAGCATATTGCAAAGTTTAAGGCCATGCGGGCCAATCATATCCAAAGGAAACAGAAACGATTAGAACGCCGGATAAAGAGAGCGCGGGAACAAAATGAAAAGCGATAACATTTTTGTAACCTTTTGTTATCTTTATTCTCTAAACCTTAAACTAAAATTATGATTATTGCCCTCGTTATTATCGGATTTATATTTCTTATCGGGATTTTCTTTTACAACTCACTTATCGGGAAGAAAAACCAGGTAACCAATGCCTTCTCGGCCATTGATGTAATGCTTAAAAAGCGCTTCGACCTTATTCCAAACCTGGTTGAAGTGGTGAAACAATACACGACTTACGAGCAGGGAACCTTGACCAAAATAGTTGAACTGAGATCTAAAGCGGGCTCACCTAACATCAGCAATGCAGAAAAAGCAGATTTAGATGCCCAATTGAGCAGTAGTGTGAAAGGTTTAATGGTTAATGTCGAAAATTACCCTGATTTAAAAGCCAATACTAACTTTATTAACCTGCAAACCACCTGGACCGAAAGCGAAGAACAGATTGCAGCTGCCAGAAGAACCTATAATGCTTCGGTAACAGATTACAACAATTCGATTATGATGTTTCCAGGGAGTTTATTTGCCGGCATGTTAAACTTCCAACCGATTGCTGTTTTAGAAACCGCAGCCGAAGAACGTAAAAACATTAGCGCTAAAGAACTTTTCAATAATTAATGTCGTTCGATATTGCAAGTAATGTAGCCTTACAGCAAGTTTTGGCTACAATGGAGGTAGAACGCAAAAGAATTGCCGCCGCCCAAACCAAAGGCTATATTTTTATTGCCGCGGGTATTCTGGTTTGTATTCTGGGTTTTTTCCTGAGCTTTCCCATTCCTGGTGTAGTTGGGGGTTTAATTCCCCTTATTTATGGTGGTGTTGTGCTATTCAAGATCAACGATGCTTTAACAGCTTATCAAAATGCCTATAAAACCAATGTAATTGGTGCAGCCCTTAAATTTTTAGACGAAAGCCTGTCAATTAATCCCTACGAGGGAATTGAAGCTTCGGAGTTTATGTACACACAGTTGTTCAGCACCGAGCCCGATCGTTATAAAACAGAAGACCTGGTAACCGGATGTGCTGATAAAACCCGGTTTTACTTTGCAGAGGTGCATGCCGAATATAAAACCGTAACCCAAACAAAAAACGGAACCCGAACCGAGTGGCACGACATTTTTAGGGGAATTATCTTTGCTGCAGATTTTAACAAAAAATTTAATGGTGTAACCATTGTCAGACCAAAAGATTTCGGAGCCGCTTTTGGTGCCTGGTTTTCAAAAAACCTGTTTTCTTTTGGCAGTAAGGATGTGATTCAATTGGAGAATGTAGAATTTGATAAGACTTTTGTGACTTATGGCTCCGATCAGGTCGAATCCAGGTACATCCTTACACCTGCGATGATGGAGCGGATATTAAACCTGAATCATCAAACCAAGTATAACATCAGTTTATCTTTTATCGAATCGAGAATGTACATTGGTTTCCCGCTGAACCGGAATTATTTCGAAGCGCCAGTTTTTAAATCATTGCTAAGCCCTGAAACAGTAAATGAAGATATCTCCACCATCAAGTTTATGTACGATATTGTTAAGGAGCTTGACCTGAACACCAGGATCTGGGGAAAGGAATAAAAGGTAGGGTATTCACAAGAATTAAAAAAAGCCGTCATCTCGACCGGAACGCAGTGGAATGGAGAGATCTGCCACGATAGATTTAGCTTCGCTGAGCACTACGTAGTTCCCGAATTCGTTACACTCTGCTCGAAATGACGATCTTTCGAGTCCTAGAAAACTTCGGAAGTTTAGCAGGGCTCATCCTAGACTCACGAAGTTTTCCTGCACACCCGCTTCTTCAAACTTCGAGGGTCTTCGGCGCTAGCTCAAATGTTTTTTCACAATTTCTTCGAGCGCAGCAATATCAAATGGTTTTGATAAGTAACTATCCGCGCCAGCTTCATCCGCTAATGAAGATATATCATTATTGGCCGAAAAATAAATCACCGGAATATGTTTTAAATCAGGGTGGCTTTTTAATGCTTTAGTAGCCTGTATTCCGCCCAGATCGGGTAACCAATTATCCATAAAAATCAGATCAGGCATATAGGCCGCAACCTGTTCTTCTATGTTATTGGCATTTTCAGATGTTTTTATCTCATACCCGGCATCTTCCAAAATAAATGTACAGAGATCAAGGATGTCCCTATTATCATCAAAAACAAATACTTTTTTTGCAACTATCATATTAACCTCCGAAAAGCAATTAATCATTTAACTTATTTATATAATCAGCCATATCATGGCTATCCAATAACACATGCGGTTTAACGTTCAGTACCGCCTGCTGTGGCATATACGGCATTATTGCCGTATTTGGATTTTGTATAACCACCCTACCGCCAAAATTGTTTACACTTTTTAACCCTTCTACTCCATCTGCGTTGGATCCTGATAGTAAAATACAGACTAATTTTTCTTTATAAACCTCAGCTGCTGATTGAAAGGTTACATCAATTGATGGCCGGGAATAATTTACTTTTTCCGAATAATCTAAAGATATACTTTGGTCTTGCTCCACCAGCATATGATAATCAGCAGGTGCAATAAAAACTTTGCCCGAACTTAAAAATTCCTTCTCTTCTGCTTCACTTACCGCCAGTGTAGTACGCGATTTTAATAAGTCGGTTAAAAGAGACTCATTACTGGCCTTACGGTGCACCACTAACACAATAGGAAAACTGATATCATTCCTTAAGGCAGGGAAAATTTCGAGCAGCACATCTAAGCTACCGGCCGAACCGCCGATAATTAATGCTCCACATGGCTTTAGGTTTACAGTTTCCGCCATATTTTCTCCATTTTAACCCTTTTATATTCTTTGGCTTTTGGCCAGAACTCCAGGCTTTCTTTACTTCCTAAGGCAAGGTACCCTAATTTCTCGATGCTACCATCAAATAGATTAAATACTTTATGCTGTAAGTCTTTATCGAAATAAATTAATACGTTTCTACATAAAATAAGCTGAAATTCGTTAAAAGAATGATCGGAAACCAGGTTATGTGTAGAAAAAATCATTTTATTATTTAAACTTTCATCAAATTTTGCCAATGAGTAGTTTGCCGTGTAATAAGTAGAAAAATCTTTTAATCCACCCGATTGTAGATAATTTTCAGAATATTGCTTCAGGTAATTTAAGGGAAACATGCCTTTTTTTGCTTTTTCTAAAACCGATGGATTAATATCTGTGGCATAAATAAGCGATTTATTGAGCAAATTAAGTTCTTTTAAAACAATGGCAAGTGAATAAGCTTCTTCTCCGGTAGAACAGCCAGCCACCCAGATCCGGATAAACGGATAAGTGCCCAGTACAGGAAGTACGTCGTTCCGCAAAGATTTATAAAAGGAAGGATCGCGGAACATTTCGGTAACATTAACCGTAATCTCCTCTAAAAAACGCTTAAAATACTGCTTATCTGTTTTAATGGTGTAACGAAATTCGGCGAAACTCACAAAATTATCCAGCCCGTAAAGGCGAATAATCCTTCTTTTTATCGATGCATGAGAGTATTCCAGAAAATCATAACCGTGAGTTTCTAAAACATCATTCAACAGGATTTCTACCTGTTCATTATCTATTGCATCACTTATCACCAGCTATTTTGTAAAGTTTTCTATTTGAATTAATAACTCGTCAACATTTATCGGTTTTGAAACATAACCCGAGGCTCCTGCACTTAAGCAACGTTCCTTATCGCCAACCATCGCCTGGGCCGTTACCGCTAATACTGGTATATTCTGCATTTTCGCCGATTTTTTCATGGCTGCAATGGCCTGATAACCGTCCATATCCGGCATCATCATATCCATTAAAACAATGGCAACATTATCGTGCTTTTCCAGGATAGAAAAACCTTCTTTGGCACTTATAGCAGATAAACAATCAAAACCTTTGGCCTTTAAAACAGCTTTTAAAGCAAAAATGTTTCGGTTATCATCATCAATTATGAGAATTAATTTTTGAGGCATAAAATAAAAAATGGTTTATGATTTATGATGATTTTCGTACAACCATACTCTTAATAAGGATATCAGCTGATCCATATCTACCGGTTTGCTTATATAATCGGATGCACCTGCAGCAATACACTTTTCGCGATCGCCCATCATGGCTTTTGCCGTAACGGCCAAAATCGGCAGATTCCGGTATTTTATATCCTGCCTGATGGCGGTTGTCGTTTCGTAACCATCTAATTCCGGCATCATCATATCCATTAAAACGACATCAATTTCCGGATTTTCGTTTAATAGTTTAAGCGCTTCTTTACCATCAGTGGCTGCTACAACTTTCATTTGATGCTGCTCTAACATTTTGGTTAAGGAGAAGATGTTACGTACATCATCATCAGCCACCAGCACGGTTTTACCCACCAATACATCCTGCAATTCTGAAAACTTTTTAGGTGTTTTGGTTTTTTCCTTACTTTTTTCTTCTACCAGGTGAAGGAACAGGCCTGCTTCATCCAAAATACGCTGATAAGAATGTGCCGTTTTTACCACAATGGAATCAGCATATTGTTTGATCCGGTTTTCTTCTCCTTTTGAAAGGTTTTTACCGGTGAAAATGATGATTGGTAAATTCTCTAAACCAGGTGTTTTCTTTACCACTTCCAGGGTTTCGTAAGCATGTTTATCAGGAATACCCATATCCAAAATCACGCAGTTAACCTCTGGCTTATGCAGGGCAGAAACACTTTCGTTTACCTGGTTAACAATTTCTGTCTGGATATTAAAATTGCTTAAAAAATAACTTAAAGCCTTGGCGTGTTGTTCATTTTCTTCAACGATAAGTACCTTTTTAGGGTGACGGCTTAAGGCATGCTCCAGTTTCGAAAATATCTCCTGCATGTGCTCAAAAGCAAAAGGCTTATTTATAAAGTCTACCGCTCCTTTTAATAAACTTTCTTTTTTAACCTGCAAAGAAGACATAATGTGCACTGGAATTGGTCGCGTTGAAGGGTCTGATTTCAGCTCTTCCATGACCTGCCAGCCATCTTTAACCGGCAGCTGGATATCGAGTAAAATGGCAAGTGGTTTAAAGGTTTTAGCCATTTCAATACCTGCATCGCCCCGAACGGCAACCAAACCTTTATAGTTTCTTTTACGGGTAAAATCTAAAAGTGTTTTGGCAAAAGGGGTATCATCTTCAACAATTAAAATCACTTTATCATCAGGCTGAATATTATCGCGGTCATCTTCAATCTCCTGCGGAATATTCTCGACGGTTAAATGGCTTACTTTTTTTACCGGCGGCTCTAAAGCGATTACCGGTTTATCTGCACTCGGCACAACACCGTCAAAACCTTTATTTCGATCAATAGGTAAGGTTAGCGTAAAAATACTTCCTTCGCCCTCCGTACTTTTTAAATCAATGTAACCGCCCAATAGTTTGGCCAGCTCTCTACTAATGGAAAGCCCGAGGCCTGTGCCACCGAACTTACGGCGTGTAGAGCCGTCGGCCTGTTGAAAGGCTTCGAATACCATACCTTGCTTTTCGGGTGCAATACCTACGCCGGTATCGGTAACTTTAAACACCAGCGCACCTAGCTTTTCATTTTTATTGATATTCAGGGTTACTGCACCTACGGTAGTAAATTTAATCGCGTTTGACAGCAGGTTTTTGATAATCTGCTCTAAGCGCATTTTATCAGTATGAAAAAACTCCGGAACCTCTGCTGATTTTTCGATCACAAAGTTTAGGTTTTTTTCTTTAGCCAAAGGGTTAAACAGCGAACGCATGTTAAAGATGATCTCATCAACCTTAATATTGGTGCGATCGAGTTCCATTTTGCCTGCTTCAATTTTAGAAAGATCTAAAATTTCGTCGATTAAACTCAAAAGCCCCTGACCTGAACTTTGAATAACCTCTGCATATTCCTGGTGCTCGCGATCCATCGCCTCATTTTCGGCCATTAACCGCGACAATAGCAATATCGAGTTGAGTGGTGTTCTTAACTCGTGCGACATATTGGCCAAAAATTCTGATTTATACCTTGTACTCAATTCTAAAGCTTCGGCCTTTTGCTGAATCTCTATATTGCGTTCTTCTATCAGTTCATTTTTTTCTTCCAGCAGGCTGCTTCTTTCTTCCAGTTCCTGGTTGCTTTGCAACAGTTCTTCTTGCTGTACACGTAATTCCTCTTCACTGGCCTGAAGTTTCTGTGCCTGTGCTTCGAGCTCCGCATTTAAGCCTTCCAACTCATTGTGCTGAACCTGTAATTCTTCTGATTGTGCCTGCGTTTCTTCTAATAACTGCTGAAGCTTTTGTCTGTTTTGTGCGCCCAGCAATGCAGTACCCACATCAGATAAAACCAAGTTTAAAAAGTGTAATTGCAGATCGCTGTATTTACCAATGGTACCTAATTCTAAGCCGCCTATTGAAATTTCATTTCTAATAATTGGCAGCACAATGAGCTGTGCCGGTTTTATATTCCCGGTAGCATGCGTAACGGTGAGTTCGTTCTGCGGAACATCGTCCAGAAATATTGGTTTACCTGTTTTAACCGACTGGCCAATTAAGCCCTGGCCAAGTTCTATGGTTTGGGCTAAATTTTGTCCTTGTAAAGCATACTGCCCTTTTAAGTGCAGGTATCCATCATCTTTAAATAAATAAATGGCACCAATCTGGCTTCTGGTATAATTGGCCAAAAACGCTATAATATCTTCTGCCAAATGGAAAACGTCTTTTTCGCCCACCATTTTTACGTTTAAGTTGGCTACACCAGTTTGCAACCATTCGTTTTCTTCTAATGTATCGAAAGATTTTTTCAATGATGTTGACATTGTATTCAACGAATCGGCAAGTTCGCCGATATCATCCCGGCTTTGGCTATCGAGTTTTACGCCATAATTACCGTTAGAAATTTGATAGGCAATTTCTTTAATGGCAACAATACGTTTCTCCATCTCGTATTTTTTATCTTCAATTTCCTGTTGAAGTTTAACACGTTCATCAAAATCGATTGATACTCTACGGTAAAAAAACAACGTAATCAGAATGGCAAGCAGTGCCGCAATTAAAATCAGTATCGGGGTATAAGCGGTTAGCTTATTTAATTCGTTGGTTCTTTCTTCAAGCAATCTTTTCTCTTCAGTTACCATTTTGCTGACGATTGACCTCGCCTCATCCATGTAAACCTTGCCCTGAAACAAAACTGTAGGATCAATAACACCGCCCAAAGTTTTAATCTCAATGGTCGATTTAATGATATCCATTCTTTTAAAAAGAATATTTTTAAGTGCTGCTATATTTTTTTGCTGAACGCTATTATCCTTAGTATCCAGTTCAACTCTTTTCAGTATTACAGCGGCAGAATCGCTTGCACCGTAATAAGGTGCTAAAAACACCTTGTTTCCGGTTAGTAAAAAGCCCCGCTGACCCGTTTCGGCATCTTTTAAATAGGATATAATACTCTCCGAGTTTAAAATCACTTCATCACTGTGTTTAACCAGTTCGGTACTTTTAATCAGGTTATTAATACTGATATAGGAAGCCAGCGAACTGATAAATAGAATAATTAGCGATAAGCCAAGGCCTAAACGTAAATTATTTTTAAGAGTTGTTTTCATTATATGAATTAAGGATAATTAGATTTGATTTTTAAGGATTTCTTCTTCGGTAGTGGGAATGATAAAATAAAATTCAGAGCCCTCATCCGGCACACTGTTTACGCCAATTGTGCCTCCGTGGCGGTTAATAATTTCCGAACAGATATATAAACCAATACCCAGGCCGTTAAACCGGTTACTGTTTTCTTCTACCCGATAAAATTTATCAAAAATTTTGTGCTGCTGTTCTTTTGAAATCCCAATACCAAAATCTTTTACAGCCAGATAAAGTTTTTCATCTTTAATGTGGATGGTTACGTTAACCTGGTTGGTACCAGGGGCGTATTTAATGGCATTGGTAATAAAATTGATAACCACTTGTTCCAGTCGCATTTCATCTCCAAATACCATTTCGTCGGTTTTACCCAGTTTGCTGATTTTGAAATCAGGATTAGATTGCTGCAACATCTCGATGGCATTGTTTACCATGTTATCAACACAAAAGCTTTTCATGTTAAACTTCATCTTTCCGCTTTCAATTTTCGAGATATCGAGCAGATCGACAATTAATTCATTTAATTTTTCGAGCTGGATGCTGGCTTTTTCGAGATGGTTCTGGGCCATCGTTTTATCATCTCTGTTGAGGCTGCGCTGCAGCAACTGAATATATCCCTTTACACTGGTTAAAGGTGTTTTTAACTCATGACTGGCAATGCTGATAAATTCGTCTTTTTTATGTTCGGCCTGCTTTCGGAATTCGATTTCTTCGAGCAATTTTTCCTGTACTTCGTTAAGTTTTCTGTTCTGCTCGTAAATGCGATAAAATGTTTTTATTTTGAGGAGCAGCACATTAATATCAACGGGCTTGGTAATGTAATCCAGTCCGCCGCTAAGGTATCCTTTGGTAATAAATTTTAACTCTGTATTTACAGCCGAAAGAAATATAATGGCGGTATCTTTTGCCTTACTAAAACCCGAAATGGCTTCAGCCACCTCGAAGCCATCCATATCCGGCATTTGTACATCGAGAATAATCAGGACGTAGTTGTTTTTTAAAACTTTTTTCAGCGCTTCTTCGCCAGATGATGCGGTATCAACCTCAAAATTGTGTGCTTGGAGTACTTTCTGTAACGAGATCAGGTTTTCGGGCCTGTCATCAACTATAAGGATCATCTTTATTAAAACAAATAAGAAGCCGGGATAATTATGTTTGGTTTTGAGATAAAAATCTCATTAACTGTAAACAAACAACACTCTTTTAAAAAAGTTTTGATTTTTTATAAATTATTTGAATTAAAGGTATCACCCTGTTTAATATCTCCGGTTTCAAAGCCTTTTTTAAACCAATACATGCGCTGTGCAGAGGTGCCGTGGGTAAAGGAATCGGGCTGAACATCGCCTGTAGCCTGTTTTTGCAATTTATCATCGCCGATGGCATTGGCAGCAGTTAACGCTTCTTCAATGTCGCCTTCATCTAGTTTAAAATCTTTTAGGTTTTGTGCATTATGCGCCCAAAGTCCGGCAAAAAAATCGGCCTGCAACTCCAATTTTACCGACAAGCGGTTATATTCTTTTTCACTCACCTGTCCGCGTGCCTGGTCGAGTTTTTCCGAAATGCCCAATAAATTTTGAACGTGATGGCCAACCTCATGTGCAATTACATAAGCCTGGGCAAAATCTCCGGCAGCACCGAAACGGTTCTTTAAATCATCGTAAAATGATAAATCGATATAAACTTTATGATCGCCAGGGCAGTAAAATGGGCCTACATTGGCTCCGGCATTTCCGCAGGCCGTTTGCACAGCATCTCTGAATAACCTGAGTTTAGGATATTCATACTGTTTGCCCATTGCCTGAAATTCCTTATCCCAAACCTGCTCGGTTGATTCTAACACACCCGCAACAAACTGTGCCTGTGGATCGTTAGCGGGTACGCCCTGCTTTACTTCTTCTGTCCCAGCAGTAGCCGGAATCTGGCCAACTAAACCCGTTAAATCTTTACCGAAAATTAACCCGAGTACAACAATTATTATACCTACACCGCCACCGAGGATGGTTTTTCCACCACCGCCACTTCTGCCGTCTTCTACATTATTACTGCCTTTACCAAACCATTGCATAATCTATTCTTTTAGTTTAATGAATAACCTTAATTACGGGACAATTGTTATACTAAAGTATAAATTATTTTTATTGATTTACCCTTTCGCATTTTCACAAAAAAAAGAAGCCAGGTTTTAAACCTGACTTCTTCTATTATCGCTTGTAGCCATGAGGCTTATGCTAGCTATTAAAAACAGCAATTGCTTTTGTTATTCTTGTTTTAGTTTCTGCTACGCCTAACAAAACTGCAATATCAAAAACGCCCGGGCCAAATTTACCGCCTACCAGCATAATGCGGAAAGGCAACATCAATTCGCCTGGTTTAAAGCCTTTTTCTTCTGCCAGGGCTTTAAAAGCCGTTTCAGCACTTGCCGCATCAGTTAAGGTTAAACCATTAGCAAAAGCATTAAAAAAATCAGCTTTTTCTGCTGTCCATTTTGGCTTTACCGAGTTTACATCATATACTTCCGGTGAAGCAAAAAAGTAACTGCTCTGCGCTACAAAATCGGGCAATAATGTACAGCGATCTTTAATTAAATCAATAACGGTATTTAAAAAAGCATTGTCATTTACTTCAATTCCTGCTTTTTCCAGCTCCGCTTTAACAGCTGGCGCTAAGCGCTCAGCGCCCTGCGATTTAATCCACTCATGGTTATACCACTTGGCCTTTTCAAAATCGAATTTAGCGCCTGCTTTACTGATTCTTTCTATTGAGAATTTGTCTTCCAGCTCTTTTAACGAGAATAACTCCTGGTCGGTACCATCATTCCAGCCTAAAAGTGCCAGCATATTGATAAAGGCTTCGGGCATAAAACCCATTTCCTTAAATCCTTTGGTTATATCGCCAGTTTTAGGATCGGTCCAGTTCATGGCATAAACCGGGAAACCTAAGCGATCGCCATCGCGTTTACTTAATTTCCCATGTCCATCGGGCTTTAAAATTAAAGGCAAATGCGCCCATGCAGGCATATCTGCTTCCCAGCCTAAATATTTCCAAAGTAAAATATGAACCGGTGCCGAAGGCAGCCATTCTTCTCCTCTAAAAGCATGGGTAATTTCCATCGCTTTATCATCAACCACAACAGCTAAATGATAAGTTGGCATTCCGTCGGCTTTTAAGAGTACCTTATCATCAACCAATGAAGTTTCGAAACTTACATCGCCGCGGATTAAATCATTAAAATGTACAATTTCCTCGGCTGGTACTTTAATGCGGATAACATGCGGTGTTTTGGCCACCAATAACTCCTCCACTTCGCTAATGGTAAGGGTTAAAGAATTGCGCATCTGCATCCGTGTGGCCTGTCCGTATTGGAAATTGGGAATTTCTTTACGTTTGGCATCTAAATCTTCCGGTGTATCGAAAGCGTAATACGCATAACCATCACTAATTAACTGCTCGGCAAATTTGCGGTAGCTGGGTTTACGCTCGCTTTGGCGGTATGGGCCATATGCACCAGGATTATCAGGGCTTTCATCTGGCGTAATGCCGCACCAGTCTAAACAGTTCACTATATATTGTTCTGCGCCTTCTACAAAGCGGTTTTGATCGGTATCTTCTACACGAAGTACAAAAGTTCCATTATTCCTTTTCGCAAATAAATAATTGAACAAGGCGGTACGCACACCGCCTAAATGCAAACCTCCGGTTGGGCTTGGGGCAAATCTTACTCTAACTTTTTTATCCATAAATTGGTTTGTTGAGCGGTTGGCGTTAGGCGTTGGGCGCTCTGGCGCTTACCGCTCTGCGCAAAACGCAAGACGTTGCAAAGATATGTTTTTCATCCATTTTATAGTGTTTTCATCTGCGATGAAGCTATTATGCATTCGAAATGATCGCTTTAAGGTTTTTGAAAAAGCATAATGGTTTGATGTTTTTTTCGTTTTGTTATTGTAATTTGGCTAGCTAAAGCATGAACCCTTATCAAAAGAAACGCCGCTGGAAGTTTTTCCTTCTCATTTTTGCCATCTTAATTGGCATTGCCTCAGTATTTTACACCGATTCTTTTGTAAAAAAAATGGAACGCGAAGAGGCGGACCAATTTCACCTTTGGGTGAAAATTCAGGAGCGGGCGATGTTTCTCTACGATAACGATGATTATCGCATAGTGGTTGAAACCGTGAGAAAAAATACGAAAACGCCTGTAATCATGACCGATTCGGCCGGAACCATTACCTCCTTTAATGGGCTCGATAGTACTAAAACCAACTATCCCATTTCGGATGCAAAACTTACTTATGACAGCCTATATTTTGTAAGGCAGTTAAGGCAAATGAAAGCCCAGCATCCACCGGATGAAATGAATATTTTTGGCAGAAAATTTAAGGCTTATTATCGTGACTCCTTTATTTTAACGCAGTTGAGGTATTTCCCCTATATCCAGATGGGCGTTATCTTTCTTTTTCTTTTGACGGCTTACGCAGCGTTTAGTTCAGCCCGGAGGGACGAACAAGACCATGTTTGGGTGGGTTTGGCTAAAGAAACGGCCCACCAGCTGGGTACACCAATATCATCACTGATGGCCTGGACAGAGCTGATGAAATCGAAATTTGATGCAGAAGATGACCCGCTGATTGCCGAAATGGAGAACGATATTAAAAGATTGGAAATTATTACCGACCGTTTCTCGAAAATAGGTTCTAAACCGATACTCGAAGACCATACGGTTTATATCGTGGTGAGCGATTTTATCCGCTATTTTAAGGTGCGTACATCCGACAAGGTTAAATTTAGCATTACCGGTGATGAGCAGGTAAGGGCGATGTTAAATGTTCCATTATTTGATTGGGTGATTGAAAACCTGTTAAAAAATGCGGCCAATGCCATCGAAAACGAAGGCTCGATTTCCATCAATATTATAGAAAATTTAGCCAAGGAGCAGGTATTTATTGATGTGAGTGATACCGGAAAGGGTATTCCAAGATCTAAGTTCGATGCAGTTTTTCAACCCGGCTATACCACGCGTAAACGTGGCTGGGGACTGGGCTTATCGCTTACCAAACGGATTGTAGAAAATTACCACAGTGGAGAAATTTTTGTAAAAGACTCTGAACTGGGTAAGGGCACAACTTTTAGAATAATATTAAAAAGCAGTTTAAGATATGAACCGACCACAGCCTAACGAATACCCAACCTGGGGCGAAACCTATATCAGTAAAGTTGATCGGGATATTTTCGAAATTTTAAACGATCAGATGCAAAGTCTTCCGGCCTTGTTTAGGGCAAACGCCGATAAGGCTGATTATGCCTATGCCGAAGGTAAATGGACACTGAAAGAAATGTTAGGCCATATTATCGACGCTGAACGTGTTTTTGCTTTTCGCATGACCTGTTTTGCCCGGAAAGAACAGCAGCCTTTACCTGGTTTTGAAGAAGATGATTATGTAATCAATGCCCGCTTTGCCCAACGCGATCTGGAAGATTTGATTGAAGAATTTATTGCCCTGCGTAAAGCTAATTTATACCTTTTTAAATCTTTAAACGAAGAAGAGCTCAACAGAAAAGGAATTGCTTCGGGCAGAGAAATTAATGTAAAATCTATTTTATTTATTGTTGGCGGACACATTATTCACCATGTTTCCATTTTAAAAGAACGTTACCATGTGGTTTAAAAACTTTACGGTTGATGAGCTGAACAACCGCCCAAAAAATCATCTTGGAGCCTTGCTCGATATCAGATTTACAGAAATTGGTGAAGATTTTATTATCGGAACCATGCCTGTTGATGAGCGCACGCACCAACCTGCCGGAATACTGCACGGAGGTGCCTCAGTGGTTTTGGCCGAAACCTTGGGTAGCATTGCTTCTTATATGTGTATCGATCCGGAGAAATATGTTGCCGTGGGTTTAGAAGTAAACGCCAACCATTTACGACCAGTAAAAAGTGGTTTGGTTAAAGGCATCTGCAAGCCTTTACATATTGGGGCCAAAACTCAGGTTTGGGAAATTAAAATTTACGATGAACGCGGAAAAATGAACTGCATTAGCCGCTTAACCGTTGCGATTATTAACAAACCGCAATAAAAAGCAGTCAAGTTTTACAGCAAACTGGCTATGAAACTTGACTGCTCTGATCAGACTGAGAATTCATGTTATCAGATAGCAATACCTGACAACACTATAACATTTTATTGTTATCCAGCCATTTCTTCTCTACCAGGTAAGAAACAATTAGCCCCAGTCCGCCGAAAATTCCGATGCAACCAAAGTAAATGGCTACTGATTGACCTTGCTCACTATTCGTCATATCGCTGCCGAATACGCCCCTAACGGTAAAGAGTGCTACCAATAAGCCAACCCCTAAACCAACCAAGAGCAAGCCGAACTTTAAACTTAAAAACGGTTTTGGGGTAGCCTTATGCACTCCCGGATCGATTCCCCTTTCGATCATTGCCATTTTCTCCTTATTTGATAAATAGCGCATTCCGAATACCATTGCGAATGCACCTAAAAAAAGTGAGATGGGAACTAATATACCTACCATGATTATAATTTTTTAATTTGTAAATATTCTATTGTCTAAATTGAACCGTGTTCTGTGTATTATGACTACATGCTTTTTAATCAGGTTACACCCTTGCTGAAAAAAAATCGATAGCTTTATCAAACATTCAAAAATCCCCTTGCACAATCAATTAAAAAATATAGAAATTTTTAAGCCGCTCAGTAATGAAGCTTTAGAAAGGTTAGCTGCTGTTTCCAAACCAGTAGTACATTCAAAGGGAACGATATTAATCCACGCAGATAAAACAGAACCTTATTTCTATATCCTCGAAAGCGGTATTGCCCGGGCCTATTCTGATGGCGAAAACCAGCAGATTACCTTTTGGTTTGGCGAAAGCGGTGCGGTTCTTTTTTCTTTTAACAGCTATATTAATAACCGCCCGGGATACGAAAATATTGAGCTTTTAGAAAATTGCTGCTTAATTCAAATCAGGCTAACTGATCTTTTTTTACTCTACGACCAACATTTAGAAATTGCCAACTGGGGCAGAAAAATTGCGGAACAGGAATTAATTGCTACAGAAAGAAGGTTAATAGACCGGGCTTTTAAAGGGGCGGCAGAACGTTATCAGGACTTTGTAAATCAATCTCCTGAGCTGATTAAAAGAGTGGCTTTAAAACATATTGCTTCTTACCTGGGCGTAACACAGGTTACACTGAGCAGAATAAGGGCTGCGCATAAATAAAACCATTTTTTAACATTTGTAAAATGTTGCCTGATAAATGTGCCTTAAATTTGCAGAAACACATTTATTATGAACTGGATTATCTTAATTATTGCCGGCCTTTTTGAAGTTGGCTTTACCACCTGCCTAAAATTATCGAACAATTTTTCGAATATAAAATGGAGTACCGCTTTTTTTGTCTGCATTATTTTAAGTTTTTTATTGCTAAATAAAGCCACTCAAACTTTACCCATGGGAACTGCCTATGCTGTTTGGACAGGTATCGGTGCTGTAGGAACCGTAATTATCGGCATTTTCTATTTCAATGAACCCGCAACCTTCTGGCGGATATTTTTTATCTGTACGCTTATTGGATCAATTGCAGGATTAAAGTTCTTCGCTTCGCATTAGTGCGTGGCACCTTGCGAAGTTTAACAGGCCCCGGAGCAGGATGAAATTTCGCAAGTTTCGGCACGCCACAACATTTCATTTCTAGGATTTGCAAGGTGCACACATGATGTTCATAAACCTGATGGCAGCGGCAGCTCCCGACTTCACGTCGGGACTATAGCGAACAGCAGGACTACAGTCCGCCATGAAAAACTGCCCTTTCATTTCCAATAAAAAAAATGATCTCTTCTTGGTGATCAGCTAATTTTCTTTTTGGAGCGCAGCGCCTGCATAAAAAACCAACCTGGTTCCCGTGTTGCGCTTGTACGCTTTGGCTTCGTACCTCAGCCTGCAGGGTACCGCTTCAACCGGGGCCAAATGGCCAGAGCAGCATTTCATTTTTAGGGCTGCCATGAGCACACACGATGTTCATAAACCTGCTGTTCGCCATGAAAAACTGCCCTTTCATTTCCAAAAAACTATACTAAGTTTATTATCCACCAGGCAACGAATAAATAATAAATCTCTTTAATGATGTTTCACGTGTAACCTACTTATCTTTAATGTAGTCTTATTGCTAAACATGGAGCAAAAACCTACAGATTTAGAGCTGATCCAGAAGGTATTGAATGGCGAAACCGATCAGTATGCCTTGTTGGTAAAACGCCATCAGCGGTTTGTATTTACCCTTGCTTTACGTTTTTCGAAAAACAGGGAAGATGCCGAAGAAATTGCGCAGGATTGCTTTGTAAAAGCCTATAAAGCATTGGGAACCTTTAAACAAACGGCTAAATTTAGTACCTGGCTGTACTCGATAACGTATACCACGGCCATGACTTTTTTAAGGAAAAACCGTTTAGATACCACATCAATTCATGATGAAGGTGCCATATTGCAGCTCGAAAACCAGACTTCCAGTTTTAATGCGAATGGTTACGAGAAACAGGATAGCCATGCTTTTTTAAATATTGCCATTACCCAGCTTTTACCAGACGATGCCGCTATTATCACGCTATTTTATAAGGGTGAACAGAGTTTGGAAGAAATTGGCGAGGCGCTGCATATGGAGCCCAACACGATAAAGGTTAAGTTGCACAGAGCGAGGCAAAGACTTAAAGAAAAATTACAATATTTGTTAAAAGATGAAGTAAAGGAGTTACTATGAACACAATAGAACAACAGCTTTGGGATTATATTGATGGGAATTTGGATGATTCTTCAAAAAAAGCCATCGAAGAAAAAATAGAATCGGATGCTGAGATTAAATCGCAGTACGAGGATCTGTTAAAGCTCAATTTAGTTTTTAATGAGCTCGATCTTGACGAACCCTCTATGTCGTTCAACAGGAATGTAATGGAAAGTATTGCAGCAGCCCCGGCCCCGGTAGCAATGAAAACGAAGGTCGACAAAAAGATTATTTATAGCATTGGGGGCTTTTTCCTGATCTCTTTACTAGCCTTAATCGGTTATGTGTTTTATAAGGTTAAGCTCGACATGCCTGCATTCGATTTGAAGGTGAATTTGGATTTCAATTTAAACCAATACATTACACCTACGGCTATTTATGCGTTTCTTTTTGCAGACCTGGTGATTGGATTAATTTTTTTGGATCAGTTTTTAAGGAAGAAAGTTGCCCAGAAGTAAGAACGCTAAATAGCGCCCGCAGATCAAAGTGATTGACGCAGATTTTATTCATCTGCGCTATCTGCGACATCTGCGGGAATTCAACAGGTCCTGAATAAGTGAAAAAGATCCCGAAAGAGTTCAGTCCTCGAAAAATAAAACAAAAAAAGGCCGCCATCGCAAGAAAGCAGCCTTCTCTGTAAATATGATAAATAAATTAAATTACTTTCACATTAACGGCGTTTAAGCCTTTTTTACCGTTAGCAACTTCGTACTGAACTTTGTCGTTTTCACGGATTTCGTCGATAAGACCTGTTGAATGAACAAAAATTTCGCTATCGCCATTCGCAGGGATGATAAAGCCAAAACCTTTAGTTACATTGAAGAATTTTACTGTGCCTTCTTGCATTGTATTAAATATTAAAATTAAGTATGCAAGGTAAGTTTTAATTTTTAAAATCAAAATAAATTTTAACATTTTTTTAACGTTAAAATTTTGTAAATAGCAGATTACTAAGGCTTTTTAATTGCCTTCCCAATTATTGTTAAAGTAATTTCGCTATTGTGTGGAATCCCCAGCGTTGTTCCGGGAGCCACATCAAAAAGGTTTCGAACGTAGATATCGGCTATGCCCTGTGCCACTTTTTTCTTAGCCTCCTTATTCTCCGGAAGCACGTTATAAATCGTTTTTACATGTATGCCTCCCTGAAAATCAACAACGGCTGCAACCTGGTAAGCAAAATCTTTATAAGCCCGGTCTATCCGAATAATATACTGCGGAAACATGTAATCGTAAGCCTCGGTTCTATTGTTCGCACGGTCTACCGTACTGATTTTTTCTACCCGTGCAATTTTACTTTTAGGGATAAACTGAACCGGGTCTGTAGCAGCGAAAGCATCATTACTATTCCGGTTTACCTTATTACATCGTTCCAGAATAAAAGCAGTATCGGCTTTGGTTGGTTTTTGCAGGTCAGCAGCCGTGGTTTTTAATTTATTTTTAATGTAATCCTGTGCGTAAAAGGTCATGTTTACATCCGAACGTACATCGGCGGCAATCACCCTTCCTTCTACCTGCACACGCTGAAAAACCAGGCTATCTTTACTGATGTGTTTCACCTTAAAAAATTCTGCGGCGAAATTATATACGTTTCCGTGATCGTACTGCATATAAAATTTCTGCATCTTCTTTTTCTGCGGACTCCAGGCCGACATGGTATCTTCTTTAACCACTTCAATAATCCAGGATGGTTTTTGCATAAAACCTTCTGCGTTAAAAGAAAGTCCATTTTTAAACCGGCGTTTTACCTCTTGATAGCGAATGGCTTTTACAGGCTCGAAAGTAAAATCTCTTAAAGTTGGATCGCTGGTTTTAGAGCCAAATTTACAGGCAGAAAGCATCAGCACAAAAAAGAAAAAGTATATTGTATTTTTAATCATTTCAAGAAAATCTTTGGCTAAAATAAGTTTTTTTAACCAGAGCTAAACATGCTTGTTATAGATGCCGGTTTATCTGCGGGCTTGTTTTTTCACCAAAATGACATTAGCTACTTTACGCTGCCCTTCGTGGTCCCATTTTTTATTGTCGGTTGGATAGTTAACAACACCATTATCGGGCATGCCGTTTACCCATAAAGTGGTAGAACCACCACCATCAAAATTAATGGCACTGGTACAGCCTAACCAACGCATTAATTTGGTTAGTTCGAACAAACTCATGCCTGCGGAGTTTTCATTTCTTCCGTCAACGGTTAACAAAATTACCCTCCCGTTTGGTTTTATGCCCAGGCAGGTGCGCGGATGACGCAAGCGGTTAAATCCAGCTGTATCTAGTATTTCATCAACACGGTTTAAGGTTAATAATGGTCCATTTAGCAAAACATTTTGGGCAGTTAATTTGGTTTCCCAGTCGGTTGTTCCATCCCACTTTTTGATCGAAATCTTTCCGTTTTCAATAACAAGCGCTGCTTCCTGGTGCCTTGCCCGATTGCCATGCTTGTCCAGGCGGTTAGTATTAATGGTTTTTCCGTTAACGCGAACAAAATCTACTGAGCCTCCATTTTTCACATCAAAAAAATTGCCGTTGACCGCAGCAATTGCGGTATCGCGCAGTCCAATACTACTGGTCGCAATCAGTTCCTTTTCTTCTGCACCAATGGCGAATACTGCTTTTCGTCCTGTATTTTTAATTTCGAGAAAAGAAATATTTTCGTTTGCAGCGAAAAGATTTTTCTGATCAAAGTGATGCCGGTATAAAACCACCTGTTTGGCAACCCTGTTTTTCTGCCATTTGGTTTTTACGATCGTTAGCGAATCTGCACTTTGGCCAAAAACAGATAAACTGCAGGTAAATAAAGCAATGGCAAATGTTATTTTTTTAAGCATGATAGCCGTTTTGATCATAAAATTAAAAAACTGTTGTGGGTTTAGCTTAAAGCATCAAGAATTATACAAACGAGCCAAAACAAAAAACGGAGCGATCAATTTAATGATCTGCTCCGTCCTTTTAATTTCGATTGAGTAGATTAGATAATGAGTGAATTTGGGCGCTCAATAAGCGAACATGCTATCATTCAATCCCTCCAACATTTAATTATTTTATTTCTTCGGATCTAAAATATCTTTAATTCTGATATTTAAATCTTCATAGTGTGCTTTGGTAATGGCATCGCCCGCTGCTGCCCTGGCTTTTGTTGTAGCCAATAAGGTTTTCAACTCTGCCCTAACCAATGGTCTGATATCAGATAAGCCAACATTGATTGGCGTTAAACCATAACTTGCAGCATAATCTGCAGGGAATCCAACCGGAAGTTCTGCTTCTTTGGTCATTAAATCTTGTAAACGGTCTACATAAGCACGTTGTAAATTACGTTTAAATGCATCTGCTCTTCCTGCAACAAATACCGATGATCTTAAGTCAGTAAATAATTCAGGCAAGGTGTATGCTTTGGCTGCACCGTTTTTAGTTTCGTTATCTAACAAACGTGCAATACGCGGAGCAGATAATAAGTTGCCTAAAGTATTCGCTTGAACACTTTTAATGCGGTTTAACAATACACCGTTATCAAATTTGCTCAACTGATCATTGCTGATTAACCAAAGTGGCGTCGTAAATAGCTGTTGATTGAAAAAGGTAACCGCTTCCTTTTGTTTTGCTTTAGGCAAATAAGCGTAAACCGGTCCTTTTTGCTCGTAGGTTTTAAAGTTTTCGCTTAATCCACCAACGTTTGCAGCCACATGTCCCATATAACGGTTAAACTGGCCAACAATTTCTGTGTAGATTTCTTTTAAATCGCTATAGTCTTTTCCTTTTTGGTAAGTCCATTTTTCTACATTAGGTAAAATGCGTTTTAAGTTGGCAATACCATAAGTACTTGCTTTCATCGCATTGTCGCCCAAATCTTCGCTTTGCAAACGAGGATCTAATGAAGTTCCCTGGCGGCCATAGAAATACAGCGGATTACCTGCATTTTTTAATGTCCACTGATCTAAAATTTCTTTTTCCTGCTCTGCAGTTTTGTTTCCAGGAATCCAGGAGTATCCCCATTTCACTACCCATTTATCGTATTCTCCAATTTGAGGGTGAAGTTTGGTTACGCCATCGCCAGGTTGAGCGATGTAGTTAAAACGCGCATAATCCATAATAGATGGCGCAGTACCATGTTTATCTGTAAATGCTTTCGAACGCAATGAATCTACCGGGTAAGCATAGCTTGAGCCAAAGTTATGAGGTAAACCTAAAGTATGGCCAATTTCGTGTGAAGAAACAAAACGGATCAATTCGCCCATTTGTGCATCAGTAAATTTAGCTTTACGTACTTCTGGGTTAATGGCTGCTGTTTGTACAAAATACCAGTTGCGCAACAGGTTCATTACATTATGGTACCAACCAATATGCGTTTCTAAAATCTGTCCGGTACGCGGATCGCTAATGTGCGGACCATAAGCATTTGCAATATCTGATGCAAAATAACGAACAACCGAATATCTCGAATCTTCTACACTAAATTGAGGATCTTGTTGCGGTGTTGGTGCTTCTTTACCAATGATGGCATTTTTAAAACCAGCCGCTTCGAATGCCACCTGCCAATCGTTAATACCCTGGATTAAAAACGGCACCCATTTTTTTGGTGTTGCAGGATCGATATAAATTACAATCGGTTTTACCGGTTCTACCAATTCACCACGTTTGTAAGCATTGGTATCTTTCGGAACTAAATTCCAGCGGTGGATATAGGCTGTACGCTCTGCCTTTTGTGCATTGGTTCCATAATCAATTTGAGATTGACCAAAGAAACCAACTCTGCTATCCATTATTCTGGCTTTTACAGGGGTTTTTGGCAATAACAACATCGATGTATTGAATTCGAAAGTAACTGCTCCATTACTATTATCGGTTGGAGATTCTGCTGCACGATATGTTTTAGCTGTTTTTACTTCAACGTTAATAGGGAAAGTTTTTACCGTATCGATATAAGAACGTGTTGCATCGTACATGGTCACTTTATAAGCCTTGCGGATCTGATCGGTAGCACCAATCGCCATTACATCACCGTTATAGAAATCGGTAACATCAATTACAACACCTGTAGTGTCTTTATTATAAGCTTTAATTTCAAAGCTGGCTAAAATCTGTGCAAGATTAGAGTTTTGTACCGATTCGTACATATCGCTGTTCGGATCGGCTTTTGTTGAATAACTTGGTACGCGAATGTAAACTTGTTTACCTCTACGCTCCCATTTCCACACTTGTTCGTTTAATTGTTCCCCACCATACTGCTGGTTGCCAACTTTTACGCCCGCAGGTACTTTTGCTAAACGGGTAACCACAAGCATTTCGCGGTTGATCATCGAATCTGGTATCTCAAAATACCATTTATCGTCTACTTTGTGTGTTTTAAATAAACCGTTTGTTGTTCTGGCTTTTGCGGTAATTACTTCTGAGAATGGTTTAATTCCTTCTTTTTTTGGAGCTGCTGCCGGAGTTGCAGTTGGCGCTGCTGGAGTTGCTCCTTTTGTGGTTTTAGATTTTTTCTGGGCATATACGGAACCTGATCCGGCTACACCAAGTGCTACGATACCTGCAAGGGCAAGTACCTTAAAGTTTTTCTTCATGTGTATATAAAAGTTAGTTTGCTTGACAATAAGAGGTTAAAGTTAGAATCTTGTTACACGACAATTGTTTTGTAACTGGAAAATTACGCTTTTCAGATCCGCTTTTCAAGGCGCACCACCTTAAAATAGACTTGATTATCTCTAAAAATTTCGAAAATTACATTTCTATCGGCTTTCGATTTAAACATTTCGGTCAGCTCGTTTAAAGTATAAGCATCTACGCTTTTAAAGTTTACCGCAATAATTTCATCATCAGGACATAGTCCCGCTTTTTCTGCCGGGCTATTTTCGTCTATCTCGCCAATCAATACTCTTTTATACTCTTTCTGATCGAGATAAAGCACCATACCGATCATATCGTGCTCGAAAGGGGTTTTACTTAATCCATTGGGTTTAACATAAATAAAGCCTTCCTGGTAATTAAACTGGATGTTAAATTTCCGCAATAAATCAGCCCCTAAATTTCCATTTCGCTTTGATAAATCGATCTTGTCTGCAATAGTCTTAAAATCGGGAAATCCGGCAACAACGTCTTTAAAAGGATAACCTCCAACATTAAATTTACCTACGCGACCCACGTATCCTTTAATCTGCCCACTGATACTCATCCCGAGATTAGCTTTGATTTTTTTTTCAGGCAGGGGGAATTCAGTTCCATTTAACATTTCGAGTGATAAAGCATGGCTGGCACCGGTATCCATTAAAAACCTGGCCTCAACAGCTTTGCCCCCGGGAACATCAACAGTGGCCAGAATATATGGTTTCTGATTCTCTATCTCAATGGGTATTTTTTTTCCACGGTATTTAATCTTGGCGTAGCGATCGTAAATAATCAGCCTATTTTCACTGTAACGGATATCAACAATAAAGCTGTTAAAAAAACTAAAGCCCAACAATCCATAAATTTTCAGTCCCAAGTGCCCCGACAGGTTAAAAAGATCTTCTTTTAAGATTGCCGTTGGTATATTCTTAATGTTTGTGCTGCCTACTTTAACATCGAGACTTTGAGAAACATAGGCTTCAACGGTTTCGATGCCCAGGCCAGAAACTTTAATTTTACGGAGTTTACTAAAATTCAAAGAATCGATAATGGATGGATCGGTAATAATCATCGGTCCAACGCCGGTATCTAGCACAAAATCATAGGGTCCTTTCCCGTTTACGTATACCGGAATAACCATTAGGTTTTTAATGCACTTAAAAGAAATGGACTGTTTTTGCCGGTTTCTTTTAAAAAGGAATTCCTGTCCAAATCCGGAAAAAGTAAGCAATACCAAGCCCAAACAAATTGTGAATTTGCGTAAACAGATTATTACACCGGGGCTATATTTGGTTAACATTAAACTAAATTTAATAAATTAGTTGATAATTATGTCCCCCTAAATTTAGAACATGTTTCCTTTAAAAAGCTATAATTTTATTTTTCTTGCATTTGTACTCGCTGTTTGTTTGTTAACGGGTTGTTCAACCAATAAGATCATTTCGAAAAAAGTAGCTAAAACATTCAAAAATTCGCAGGTAATCAAACAGTATCAGGTGGGTTTCGCGCTTTATAATCCTGCAGATCAAAAAATGATTTATCAGAAAGAAGCCGATAAGTATTTCACACCCGCATCTAACACCAAACTTTATACTTTTTTTGCGAGTTTAAAAATGCTGCCAGATTTAATGCCTGCTTTAAAATATATTGAGCGGAATGATTCATTGATTTTCTGGGGCACAGGCGATCCGGCTTTTTTACAGTTTGCCGTAAAAGACAAATCGGCTTACAATTTTCTTTTGGCTTCGAACAAAAAACTATTCTTTTCTCCGGGAAGATATTCGGGAAGTTTTTTTGGCGACGGCTGGTCGTGGGATGATTACGATTATTATTATCAGCCAGAAATTACCGAAATGCCAATTATGGATAACATGGTTACTTCTACTTATCTTACTCCAAATAAAATCAACATCGAACCAAAGGTTTTTGCGCCCTGTTTTGAAATAGATTCTACCAAAAAAGCTGGTAGTTTCCAGGTAAGCAGAGATTTTTTAAGCAATCGTTTTCATTATCCGGCCGTTTCAGTGCCGCCAGGTTATAATCAGCAAAACCCATATAAAACCAGTGCACAGGTTACCGTCGAAATATTATCAGATACCCTGCACAAAGCAGTGGGCATTGTCGATTTTAAAATACCCTCCTATGCTAAAACTTTACCGGGCGCTAAGCGCGATTCGGTTTTAAAACACATGATGTTACCCAGCGATAATTTTATCGCCGAACATTTGTTATTGGTTTGCTCCAATCAGATTGGCGATACATTGAGTACTACAAAAGCGATTGATTACATTACTAAAAACTACCTTTCTTTCTTGCCCGATAAAGTAAAATGGGCTGATGGATCTGGACTGTCCCGTCAGAATTTATTTACGCCGCGTGATAATGTTTACCTTCTCGATTCCATTTACAAATTGGTAAACAATCCGGAAAAGCTTTTTAACCTGTTACCTGCAGGTGGAAAAAGTGGTACTTTAAAAAGCGCTTACCCCAAAACCGACAAACCTTTTGTTTTTGGGAAAACCGGCTCGCTGGGTGGTGTTCATAATCAAAGTGGCTATGTACTCACTAAGAAAGGTAAAACCTATATCTATTCTTTCATGAACAACAGCTTTGTAAAACCAACTGCCGAGGTACGTGCAGAAATGGTGAGGATAATCACTTATATACACGATAATTTTTAAGTATATGTAACATCAGTTAATACCTACCCTATGAAAAAAATCTATTTATTGATGGGCATTTCTATCCTGCTGGTCATATCATCCTGTAAGAAAAACGATCCCATAACCGATCCTACTGGACCTCCTATACCTGCAACACCCTATATACCCGACAATAGTTTTAAAATTGTGAGCTATTTTCCTAGCTACCGGGATCCGGCGGGTGTGGCAGATTCGAAGTTCAAAATGATTACGCACCTCTTTTATGCTTTTCTAAACCCCAATACTGACGGAAGCTTAGCGACATTGGAACAACCTGGTCGATTTACAACCGTAATGCAAAAGGCTAAGGCTAATGGTGTAAAAACAGGCATATCGATATCGGGCACGAAAAGTATTTTTGTAACCATGGCGGCATCTGCAACGGCCAGAAACCTGTTTGTGAAAAATGTGCTAACTTTTGCCAAAACAAACAATCTGGATGGCGTAGATATGGATTGGGAATACCCAAGTACCAGCGATGGATCGGCAGACAATTACGTGCTCCTGATGAAGGAACTTTCAGATTCGTTACACAAATACCATAAATTTTTAAGTGCGGCCATTACCCCGGGTGTATATGCCGGCAGTATTAGAGATGGATTAAAATCGGAAGTTTTCCCTGTTTTAGATTTCTTTAATATTATGGTTTATGATGGCATTGGCTGGGATAAAAACGAACCTATTCAACATGCATCGTACAACATGGCCGTTGCCAGTTTAAATTATTGGTTAAGCACCCGTGGCATGCCGAAGGAGAAAGCTGTTTTGGGTATCCCGGCTTATGGTAAAAATGCGAGTAACTCGGCCAAGGCCTACCGTGATTTTGTAACCGCGGGGGCCGATGTAAGTTTAGATAATGCATTAATTGATGGCGTTCAATTTTACTTTAATGGAACGATAACCACCAGAAAAAAAGCTAAACTCGCCAAAGATATGGCAAATGGAATCATGTTCTGGGAATTCTACCATGACGACAATGGCGATAAATCTATTATCCGTGCTGCCAATGATGAGCTTGGGAGAAACTACAATTAATATGAAACCTAACTTCAGATCGATTGATCAGCCTTTTGCTAACCACATAAATATTGAGGGAAAGACCTATTTATATTTTGGCGGAACAGCTTATCTGGGCATTCCCAAAAATCAGGATTTCATTGATTTATATATCGAAGGGATTAAAAAGTTCGGTTTAAACAACGGAACAAGTCGTACCAACAACATTCAATTAGGTATTTATGATGATGCCGAAAAAGTAGCTGCACTACGCTACGGAACTGAAGCCGCACTGATTACGTCGAGTGGTTATTTGGCGGCGCAGCTTACCGTTAAAGAACTGTCGAAATTAGGAAAAGTAATTTATGCTCCGGCTACACACCCCTCGCTTTGGCTGGCAGAAAATCAAACCAAAAATTTAATGTTATTTCGAGATTGGGCTGCAGAAACGATTGAAAGCATAAATTCATCGGAAGAAAAAACCTGGGTTTTGATCAGCAATTCGATGAACAACCTTGTGCCCGAAATTTATGACTTCGACTTTGTAAAAGAGATCCGTCAGGATAAAAATATAATTCTTGTAGTGGACGATTCGCATGGAATCGGTGTAAATAATAACGGGACGAGCGCTATCGCAAATCTTCCCAAACAAGAAAACATCGAAAATATAGTGGTTGCCTCGATGGCAAAAGCACTAGGTGTAGATGCAGGCCTGGTTTTGGCCTCAGATAAAATGATTCTTAAACTTAAAGCCGCAAACACCTTTATTGGTGCTTCTCCACCAAGCCCAGCCGCACTTTATGCCTTTATCCATGCGGAAGAAATATATCGAAAGGCCCTAAATAAACTGAAAAACAATATGGCAATGTTCGAAACGGTTTCAAATCTTACCTGGAAACACGAATATGGTTTTCCGGTCTATCTGCTGGGCGATGTAAACTTTTCAGAACGTCTTTTACAACAGCAGATCCTGATTTCGTCTTTCCCTTATCCAAATCCCAACGACAAAATTTTAGATCGTATAGTCCTTTCTGCCTGGCACGAAAAAGAGGATATTGAAAAGCTGATAACAGCTATAAATTTTTAACCTTTCCTTATCCAATTAATTTTTCAATATTTATAACATGAAAAAACTGTTCGTATTCCTGTCGTTAACGCTTCTCTTTGCCAATGTAATTTCTGCACAAACCACCAATGTTTGGATTGTTAGACACGCAGAGAAAGATAAGTCCAATCCACAGGATACCAACCCCAATCTCTCTGATGAAGGAAGGATTCGTGCAGGAGATTTAGCAACCTACTTAAAAAAGGTAAAATTCGATGTTGCTTTTGCCACCCCAACTAAAAGAACGCACCAAACCCTAGATTCGCTAGTGATTCCGAAGGTGATCGATTATAAAGACATTAAATCGCTTGTTGACAGCATTAAAACCAATTATGTTGGCAAAACTGTTATTGTAGCCGGCCACTCGAACACCGTACTGGAGATTATTGAAGCCTTTGGCGGCAAAAAGCCTAAGGAGGAATTAACAGACGATGATTACGATTATATTTTTGAATTATCAGTAAAGGAAGATAAAGCAAGGGTAAAAATGGAGCAATACGGGAAACCGCATCATTTGTAAACCTGCCATCGTCATACTGAACTTGTTTCAGCGTCTACTTATTTACCCAAAAGATCCTGAAACAAGTTCAGGATGACGAGACTAATCTGATATGCTCCCAGCCCAATAAACCAATGACAGCTGAACTAATGAACCCTTAAAGCTTCTCGAAGGGAATATCCATCAAGTCGTACTTTTTCCATCCCGAAAAATCGTAGTGCCACCATTCGTTCTCTAGTACGTTCATCTGGTATTTACGCATGATAGCGATCAGAAAATCGCGGTTTTTCTTAAGCTCTGGCGATACATTTTCGTATTTCGCAGCAGCAGCGGCCAAAAAACTATCGTAAGGGGTTGGCATTGGTATTTCTTTACCTGTTTTCAGGCTAATCAAAGTTAAATCTACCGCACAACCTCTGTTATGTTTAGATCCTTTTGCCGGATTGGCCACAAAATTTTTATCGCTGGCCTTTTTATAAAACTCAATGGTAACCGCATAAGGACGATAACCATCAAATATTTTCAAGCCATAGCCTTTTTTATTTAATTCCTTCTGGATTTTTTTTAATGATGTTACAACTGGTTTTCGGGCAAAAGCCCTCGCCTGTTTATACATTACCTGCTGCATAAAGTTGTTCTTAGTGGCGTAGCGGATATCTAACTTGATATTGGGAATGGCTTTTTTGATTTCAACCAGTTCGTTATCCGGATTTGTTTTGATCGCTGCTAGGTATTGATTATAGGAACTTATCACCACCAGCTTTTTTACGCTTAGAGGTTTATTTTGAGCGCAAGCCACCACCGAGAGGAAAAGAAATAACGTAAAGAGGTTGAATTTCATTTTTTTTAATGTCAAGTAGCAAGTGTCAAAAGGTAACCCATTATCCAGCTCACATCGTCCATTTTACATTTTTGCTTATTGATTCGAAACCACCAATAATTCAAGATCTTTAAAGGGCAGATTAAACATATCAGACAGGTCTTTATTAGTACAATTACCCTGATAAATATAAAGTGCTTCGCGAATACCCGGATTATTCCAAACCATGTTCATTAAACCGCCAAATTCACCTATATCCAATAAAATGGGAGCAAAAATATTCGTTAAAGCGTAAGATGCCGTTCTCGGTACACGGGAAGCTATATTGGGTACACAATAGTGAATTACATCGTATTTTCTAAACACGGGATTGGTGTGGTTGGTCACCTCAGAAGTTTCAAAACAGCCTCCCTGATCAATGCTTACATCAATTACCACCGAATGCGGTTTCATGCGTGCAACAGTTTCTTCCATTACAATACATGGACTGCGGCCATGGCTTGCTCTAATGGCACCGATTACCACATCGCAGGTAACAATGGCTTTATTCAAAACGATAGGCTGCATTACCGAAGTAAATACCCTGCTACCCAAATTATTTTGCAGGCGGCGTAAGCGGTAAATGGAACTATCGAAAACTTTTACTTCGGCCCCTAATGCCAAAGCTGTTCTGGCGGCATACTCACCAACTGTTCCTGCGCCCAAAATGACAATTTCCGTTGGTGGAACACCGGTAAAGCCACCAAGCATTAAACCTTTCCCGCCTGTTACATTGCTCAAATATTCTGCAGCAATTAAAATGGAGGTAGACCCCACTATTTCGCTCATGGCGCGTACCACACTGAGTACATTCCCTTCGTCGCGAAGATTCTCAAAACATAATGCATTAATTTTTTTCTGCATTAATGCCTTCAGGTAATCTTGCTTTAAAGTTCCGGTTTGCAACGAAGAAATGAGTGTTTGCCCTTTATGCATCATCTCGATCTCTTCTAACATGGGTGGTGCAATTTTCACCAGGATATCAGCATCGAAAACTTCTTTTTTGTTATAGGCAATTTTAGCACCCTGTTCAGCATATTCGGTATCCGAAAAATTTGCGCCTGTGCCCGCTCCGCTTTCCAAAACCACACGATGCCCGTTGTTAACGAGCAGCGCCACAGATAAAGGGGTTAGCGCTATTCTATTTTCCTGGAAAGAAATTTCCTTGGGTATTCCTATGTATAGACTGTTTTTTTTATTTCTGGTTTCTAACTTTGCCTCTTGCGTTTGTAGTAAACCCTGACGAGCTATATCGGCCATTCCTTCGCGTAATCCTGTAGCCATGTTGAATTAAAATTTTGGTAGTTTTAGGTTGTTCAAGGTAAGGAAAATCTGTTAATTTATTGATAACTAATTGTTATACCTTCGAAAACCTGAATAATCTGCGGTTTTCATCCAGCACATTTATCTCAACCTTAATATGATTTTCGGGCAATAACTCTTCCACTCGTTCCGGCCATTCTATTAAACAAACGCCACCTCCATAAAAATATTCTTCATAGCCCAAATCATAGGCTTCGTGAATATCTTTTATTCTATAAAAATCAAAATGGAACACCGAACCGTTAGGACTTTCATATTCATTAACGATGGAATAAGTAGGACTCGAAACCACGTCATCAACACCTAAATGTTTACAGAAATTTTTAATGAAAGTTGTTTTTCCAGCCCCCATATCGCCCTCAAAAATGAAGACTTTTTGGCTCCCGGCAAAATCTGAAAGCTGTTGTGCAACAGCAGGTAAATCGGCTAAACTATTTACTTCGATATCCATTTTAAAAAAATAAAGGCAAAAGTAATACATAATTGCATTGCTTTTGCCTGATTATTTTGCGATTTGTCAGTCTGAGCCTGTCGAAGACCCAACATAGTAAATTACTGATCTTTCGACAAGCTCAAGATGACAATAGACTAAACGTGTAACTTGATATTTATCTCGGCGAATACGTCACTACCGGAATAATCATTTCCTCCAGTGAAATCCCGCCATGCTGGAAGGTTTCATTGTAATAATTCACAAACTGATTGTAATTATTCGGATAAACGAAATAACTGTCTTCCCTTGCAAAAATATAACTGCTGCTGATATTGATTTTAGGCAACAACGCATCATGAGGATTTTTAATCAAAAACACCTCCTTGGCATTAAAATTAAGGTTTCTACCCTGTTTGTACCTTAAATTGGTGTTTGTACTCCTGTCGCCAATTACTTTAACCGGTTTTTTAACCCTGATTGTCCCATGATCGGTGGTTATGATCACTTTCACCTTTTTCTGAGAGATTTTTTTCAATAAATCCCAAAGTGGCGAATGCTCAAACCAGGATAGGGTTAACGAGCGGTAAGCGGCGTCATCGTTAGCCAGCTCGCGGATCATCTGCATATCGGTACGGGCATGGCTCAACATATCCACAAAGTTGAATACAATGGCGTTAAAATCGTTCTGTAACAAATTATTGGTCTGGTCTACCAAATCTTTTCCCTGTTCGAAAGTTAAGATCTTGTTATAACTGAACTTACAGTCTTTTCTGATGTTGCGTTTAATATTATCGGCCAAAAATGCCTCCTCATGCATGTTTTTCCCACCTTCATCATCATCATTCTGCCAAAGCTGAGGGAAACGTTTCTCCATATCCAGCGGCATCAATCCAGAGAAGATGGCATTACGCGCATATTGTGTAGCCGTAGGTAAAATACTGGTGTACATATCTTCCTCATCAATCCTGAAATATTCAGAAATTAATGGATTGATAATTTTCCACTGATCGTAACGTAAATTATCAATCAGAATAAAAAATACTGGTGTAGTATCGCTAATATGCGGGAAGGCCTTTTTCTTTAATAACTCGTTAGAAAGTAAGGGCGCTTTATCTTTTTCTTTAATCCAGCCTAAATAATGTTCCTCAATAAATTTAGAAAACTGTGTATTGGCTTCCTGTTTTTGCATGGTCAAAATTTCATGCATCTGCGGATCGTCGAGTTTTTCTAGTTCCAGCTCCCAGAAAACGATTTTTTTATACACATCCACCCACTCTTCATAATTGAGCCTATCGCCTAGGGTCATCCCCAACCGGCGGAAATCCTGTTGATAAGCCATAGAAGTTTTCTCGCTTACCAGACGTTTGTTATCAATCAGTTTTTTAATGGTTAACAGAACCTGTTTAGGGTTTACAGGCTTGATCAGATAATCATCAATTTTACTACCAATCGCATCCTCCATCAAATTTTCTTCTTCACTTTTGGTAATCAGCACAACAGGTACATCGGGATTAAGGTTTTTAATGGCCGAAAGGGTTTCAATCCCGCTCATCCCTGGCATATTTTCATCCAAAAAAACCAGATCAAAATGAGCTTTCCCAAAGGCCTCTAACGCATCGTTCCCGTTGGTAAATGTGGTTACATTGTACCCTTTATCATTTAGCAATAATATATGCGGTTTTAATAAGTCGATTTCATCATCGGCCCATAATATTTTAGTTTCTTGCATGTTTTTGTAAAAATAGGTAAGTATTGCCTTTTAATTTTGGCAGGTAAATCAAACTATAAATAAAAATAGCAATTTTTGTACCGTATCTATCTATTTAACTATTTTTAACGATTGAACAAGAAGAAAATAATAAATGACCCGGTATACGGTTTCATCAGCATTCCATCCGAATTAGTTTACGATGTGATCTCACATCCTTATTTCCAGCGTTTGCGTTATATCAAACAGCTTGGAATGACACATTTGGTTTATCCGGGGGCATTACATACTCGTTTCCATCATGCTTTAGGTGCCATGCATTTAATGAGTTTGGCCATTAATCTTTTAAGAAGTAAAGGGCATAACATCACCGAGGGCGAAGAAGAAGCCGCCATTTTGGCCATTTTACTGCACGATATTGGCCATGGCCCTTTTTCGCACGCATTAGAACATTCTTTGGTAAGTGGAATCAAACACGAAGATATCTCGGCAAAACTGATGCACGATTTAAACGCACATTTTGATGGGCGGTTAACACATGCCATCGAAATTTTTAACGGCACCTATCCTAAAAAGTTTCTTCATCAATTGATTTCTGGTCAGTTAGATCTCGATAGAATGGATTATTTAAACCGCGACAGCTTTTTTACAGGGGTTAGCGAAGGGGTAATCAGTTTCGACCGGATTATTAAAATGTTTAACGTTTACGACGATAATCTGGTAATTGAGGAGAAAGGCATTTATTCTATCGAGAAGTTTTTAATTGCCCGCAGGCTGATGTACTGGCAGGTTTATCTGCATAAAACCGTTATTTCTGGCGAGATGATTTTGGTAAAGCTATTGGAGCGTGCCAAAGAATTATCAGTCACAGGAACCGATTTATTTGCTTCACCCTCATTAAATTATTTCTTAAAAAACGATATTAATGAGGCCAATTTCTTCGCCCAGCACGAAAATCTTGAACATTTTACCAACCTGGATGATCAGGACATTTATGCCGCAGTTAAGGTTTGGACCAAACACCCGGATAAAATTTTGTCTACCTTATGTAAAATGCTTACTTCCAGAAATCTTTATAAAGTAGAAATGGGTAATGAAATGGCAAATCAAGACCGTGTAAACTTTTTGCAGGATGCCGCGGTTAATTTATTAGAAATTAAGCCGGAAGAAGCCAGTTATTTTGTTTTTACCGATTCTATCCAAAACCGTGCTTATAATGCAGGCGTTGGAAATATTAAGATTTTGATGAAAAATAACGATATTGTAGATATTGCAAAGGCCTCTGATTTATCAAATCTGGAGTCGCTGCAAAAAACTGTAGAAAAATATATCCTCTGTTACCCCAGAGGGATTTAAGGTTATTTAACAAAATATTTAACTTTTAGTGCCGTTTTAAGTCTTATTATTGTGTAAAATATACACAGTTAACCCGAGCAGGTTTTTTTGTTCATATCAATTTAACATATACCTTTGTACGATGCAATTTACTGCCACGCAGATAAGTCAGTTTCTAAACGGTTCCATTGATGGTAACCCTGACGTAGCCGTTACCGAACTTTCTAAAATAGAAGACGGAAAGGAAGGCTCTTTGTCTTTTCTTTCGAACCCTAAGTATGAAAACTTCTTGTATTCTACTCAGGCTTCTGTCGTTATCGTTTCAAAGGACTTTGCGCCTACCCAGCCTTATACCAGTACCTTAATCAGGGTTGAAAATCCTTATAGTGCTTTTACGATTTTGCTGGATAAATATAACGAGGCGGTAAACGCACAGGCAGCACAATCTGGAATTGATAAGCTGGCTTTTGTGCACCCAACAGCAAAAATTGGCAAAAATGTATTTATCGATGCCTTTGCCTATGTTGCCGAAAACGTAGAAATTGCAGATGGATGTAAAATAAATGCGCAAACTTTTATTGGCGCTAATTCTAAAATCGGCAATAACAGCACTTTTTTCCCTGGTGTAAAAATTTATCACAACTCGGTAATCGGTAGCAGGGTTGTTATCCATTCCAATACTGTTATCGGAAGCGATGGTTTTGGTTTTGCACCGCAAAAGGATGGCACCTACAATAAAATACCACAAATCGGAAATGTCATTATCGAAGATGATGTAGAAATTGGGGCAAACACAACGGTTGACCGTGCAACAATGGGATCAACAATTGTGAAAAAAGGTGCAAAAATCGACAATCTGATCCAGATTGCGCACAATGTAGAGATTGGCGAAAACACCGTTTTAGCTGCACAATCAGGTATATCAGGCAGTACAAAAATTGGCCCTAACAGTGTTGTTGGCGGACAAGTGGGTATAGCCGGGCACTTAACGTTAGCTAAAGGCACCCAAATTGGCGCGCAGGCCGGTATCAATTTTAATATTACTGAAGAAAATAAACAATGGCATGGTAGTCCGGCGCAACCACTGCGCAACTGGATGCGTGCCTCCGTAATTTTCAAACATCTTCCAGATGTAGAAAAAAGAATAAACGCGCTCGAAGAGGAATTGAAAAAGCTTACAGCTGAACTGGAAAAGAATACAATACACAATGAACGTTAGACAAAAAACGATTAAACAAGAAATATCAGCATCTGGTGTTGGTTTACACACAGGCGCTAATGTTACTTTAACATTTTGCCCGGCCCCCGAAAATCATGGCTTTAAATTTCAGCGTATTGATTTAGATGGCCACCCGATTATCGAAGCCGATGCAGATAACGTTACAGATACCTCAAGAGGTACTACGCTAACCCAAAATGGAGCCAGCGTAAGTACTGTAGAACACGTAATGGCATCTTTGATTGGTATGGACCTTGATAACGTGCTCATTAAATTAGACGGACCAGAAACACCCATTATGGATGGCAGCTCTATCCAGTTTGTTGATTTGCTGGAAGAAGTAGGTTCAGTTGAGCAAAATGCAGATCGCGAGTATTTCACCATTCCACATAACATTACCTATACCGAAGAAGATAGAAAAGTAGAAATTGTAGCCATGCCGTTAGACGATTATCGTTTTACGTGTATGATTGATTATAATTCTCCTGTTTTGGGCAGCCAGCATGCCGGCATTAATACCATTGCAGAGTTTAAGAAAGAAATTGCTTCTTGCCGTACTTTCTGCTTTCTACACGAACTGGAATACCAATTATCTCACAATTTAATTAAGGGTGGCGATTTAAATAACGCCATTGTAATTGTAGATAAAGAAGTTACGAAAGATGAATTAAGCCACCTGGCTAAATTATTTAATCGTAAAGATATCGATGTTGCCCCTCAGGGGATTTTAAATAACATGGAACTGCGTTATCAAAACGAACCTGCCCGTCATAAATTATTGGATATGATTGGCGATTTGGCTTTGGTTGGGATGCATTTAAAAGGCCATATTATGGCGGCCCGTCCAGGCCACGCAGCAAACGTTGCTTTTGCAAAAAAGATTAAAGCAGCCATTAAAAAAGAGAAAAACAAAAAAATACAAAAGGTTTACGATCCCAGTGCAAAACCATTATATGACGTAGTTCAGATTATGGATATTTTGCCTCACCGCCAACCATTTTTATTTGTTGATAAAATACTAGAGCTTTCAAAAAACCACGTGGTAGGCGTTAAAAACGTAACCATGAATGAGGAGTTTTTTAAAGGTCACTTTCCTGGTGCACCGGTTTTTCCTGGTGTAATTCAAATTGAGGCTATGGCTCAAGTTGGTGGTATTTTAGTGTTAAGCACCGTTCCAGATCCTAGAAATTATTTAACCTATTTCTTAAAAATAGATAACGTACGCTTTAGAGCTCAGGTTTTGCCTGGCGATACTATTGTTTTCCGCTGCGATTTACTTGAACCCATCAGAAGGGGCATTGCCCAGATGAAAGGCGTGGGTATGGTTGGCGAAAAAATCGTTGTCGAAGCCGAAATGATGGCTCAAATCTCAAAAGTTAAACAAGCAGAACCCGCTCAATAATGATACAACCTTTAGCATATATACATCCTCAGGCAAAAATTGCCGAAAACGTGGTAATTGAACCCTTTGTAGTGATACATAAAGACGTTGTAATTGGAGAGGGAACATGGATCGGATCGAACGTGACCATTATGGATGGCGCACGTATCGGTAAAAACTGCCGAATATTTCCTGGTGCTGTTATTTCTGGCGAACCGCAGGATTTAAAATTTGCAGGCGAAATTACGACTGCAGAAATTGGCGACAATACCACCATACGTGAGTGTGTTACCATTAACCGTGGTACTAAAGACAAATGGAAAACCACTATCGGTAGCAATTGTTTAATTCAGGCGTATTCGCACATCGCGCACGATTGTGAGGTTGGCAATAATTGTATTTTCTCCAACAGCACCACATTAGCTGGCCACATTACCATTGGAAACAATGTAGTTTTGGCAGGCTTGGTGGCTATACATCAATTTGTTAAAGTGGGTTCATATGCTTTTGTAACCGGTGGTTCATTGGTGCGTAAAGATGTTCCTCCTTATGTTAAAGCGGCCCGCGAGCCACTTTCTTATGCGGGTATTAACTCTGTAGGTTTACGTAGAAGAGGTTTTACCAACGAGCAGATTGACGAGATTCAGGAAATTTACCGTGTACTTTTTGTAAAACACAATAATGTAACCAAAGCTTTAGACATGATCGAAGCCGAATTTAAACCTACTGAAATCCGTGATGAAATTGTAGATTTTATCCGCAATTCTAACCGTGGGGTAATGAAGGGCTTCGGAATGGGAAGCTAATTAAGGTAGCAGGCTGAAGGGTTTAAGGTAGAGGGTGAAACCCATTGCCTTGACCAAATTCTAATAAATATTCATGAGTGATTTAACGCTAATCAGGACCAATTCAGACGATACCGATTTTAGGAATTTGGTTGCTTTATTGGATAAAGATTTAGCGCTTAGAGATGGTGATGACCATGCGTTTTATGCTCAATTTAATAAAGTCGATACCATTAAAGAAGTGGTTGTCGCCTATCAAAATGGAAGCCCTGTTGGTTGCGGTGCTATAAAGCCTTTTTCAGCAACTGAAGCCGAGGTTAAAAGAATGTTTGTACACCCGGATTACAGAAACCAGGGCATAGCGGCTAAAGTTTTAAATGAATTAGAAAGCTGGGCTACAGAACTCGGTTTTGCGGCATGTGTTTTAGAAACCGGCAAGAAACAGCCCGAAGCCATTGCGCTTTATCAAAAGATGGGTTATCACATCACCCCCAACTACGGACAATACATTGGCGTTGATAACAGCGTTTGCATGTCTAAGCCACTTAACGCTAAACCCTAAACGCCCGGCACAAATGAACATCACTTTACAAAATGTTGGCAGAAGGTTTAATAAAGAGTGGATTTTCAGGAATTTAAGCACTGAATTTTCTTCTGGCAATAGCTACGCCATATTAGGACCTAACGGCTCTGGTAAATCAACCTTATTAAGTGTGCTGACGGGCAGTTTATCCCCTTCTGAAGGAGAAATCTCCTTCTCAGACACCAAAGATATTCCTGTAGAGAACATTTACCAATACATCAGTTTGGCAGCACCGTACCTCGAATTGGTGGAAACCTTCACCTTAAGAGAGATCATCGATTTCCATTTTAAATTCAAAAATTTTGCCTTAGGCCTTGATACTAAAAAGCTTATCGGCATATTAGGACTGGAAAAAGCAACCAACAAAGAAATTAAATACTTTTCATCGGGAATGAAGCAAAGAACCAAACTAGCTTTGGCCTGCTGCACTGATACGCCAATTTTATTTTTAGACGAACCAACGAGCAATTTAGACGTTCAGGGAATAAGTTGGTACCGCGAACTCATCGAAAATTTCGGAAAAGACCGCTTAACGATAATTGGTTCGAATCAAATACAGGAATACGACTTCTGCACAAATCAAATACAAATATCAGATTATAAGCTATTTAACGCTTAAAACCACCCCTTACAAAACGTCTGTTTTGTCATACATTTGTATTAAAAATAAATTTTTAAAAAAATATTTTGTAATTGATAAATTGTTCTTACCTTTGCACCACCAAAAAGAGAAACAATTATTAATTTATCTCTTTAAGTAAAAGATCATATTTTCCGCATTGAGGAATTAAAATATATAGCCTGATAAGGCAAAAGAGTTTTTCATAGTTTAGTTTGAGGTTTAGGTTGATTATGCCTTTGGAGTGGTTCCCAAAGGCATTTCTTTTATACCAATAATTCGTCATTGAAAGAGGGCTTTTTCAGCCGACAGCTTGTCCCGACCTTTCGGAAAGTAATCTACTTAAAAGACGGTCTTCACTGGCAGACTACTAATATCCATTCATTTTTTTAACTTTGGTGCTCAAAAATTAACAAAACAATATTCACTATTATAAAATGGCAAAGGCATCAGAAGTAAAAAGCGGAAATGTGCTTCGTTTTAACGGAGAGTTGGTAAGTGTAGAAGAGTACATCCACCGTACTCCGGGAAATTTAAGGGCGTTTTATCAGGCGCGTATGCGCAATGTAAAAACCGGAAAAATTGTAGAATACCGTTTCCGTACCGATGAAGAGGTGACCATTTGCCGTGTAGAAACCAACGACTATCAATATCTTTATGAAGACGGCGATTATTTAGTGGTGATGGACAACAACACTTTTGAGCAGTACAACATCCCTAAGTTGCTTTTCGGAAACTCCATTAAGTTTTTAAAAGAGGGTATGAATGTAACCATCGCTTTTGAAAGTGATGAACCGATTGTTGCACAGCTCCCTAACAGTGTAGAGTTAGAAATTACCTATTCTGAACCCGCTGTAAAAGGCGATACTTCTACCAGTGCACAAAAATACGCCACTGTAGAAACCGGAGCCGAAATCAGGGTACCCTTGTTTATTAACCAGGGCGACAAGGTTAAGGTTGATACTAAAACCGGCGAATATATGGAAAGAGTAAAATAGTATAACCGGGGTTCTAAATCTCCTTAAACCCTAAGCCTTATACCATAAAGCTTTATAGGTTTTTATCAAAATAATTTTACCTTTGCCGTCACGAAAAACTGAAATATAAATCCAATTTAGGATCATACAATATGGCAAAAGCATCAGAAATTAAAACAGGTAACATCCTTCGCATCAACAACGAACTGGTTACTGTTGACGAATGGAATCACCGTACACCTGGAAAAGGCGGCGCATTTTACACTGGTAAATTCCGTAACATTAAATCGGGCAGAATTGTTGAAGCACGTATGAATACCGACGAGGCTGTAGAAATCTGCCGCGTTGAAACCAACGATTACCAATATTTATACGAAGAGGGTGACTATCTGGTTGTAATGGACAATAATAGCTACGAGCAGTTTAACGTAGAGAAAGCTTTATTTGGTTCGGCTATTAAATTCTTAAAAGAAGGCATGAACATTATTGTTTCTATGGAAAGTGAAGAAGCCATTATGGCTCAATTACCAAACTTCGCTGAATTCGAAATTACTTATTCGGAGCCAGCAGTTAAAGGTGATACTTCTACAAACGCACTAAAAGCGGCGACATTAGAAAATGGTGTTGAAGTGAAAGTTCCGATGTTTGTAAATCAGGGCGATAAAATTAAAATTGATACCCGTACCGGCGAATACGTTGAACGCGTAAAATAATTTGATTAGAACACAAGAAAAGCCCCTGAAGTGAATGTTTCAGGGGCTTTTTGGTTTCTGCATTTAGACCTGTAAAAACAACCTGCTTCGCTATCTTGTTATAAAAACATAAATTTGAATATTATGTTAAAAGCCGAAATCAGAAAGCAAGCCTTAAAAGATAGATTATTACTGAGCGACGCAGAATACGAAAACCTGAACGAAGCGCTCTTAAATGAGTTTAAAACGCTCGATTTTAGCCAAATTAAAACCTTACATATCTTTTTACCCATTACAGAAAAAAAAGAGCCCAATACTTTTTTACTGATCGAATGGCTCAATAAAAATCACCCCGAAATTAAAATCATTGTACCTAAAGCCGATTTTGAAACTGCATTAATGACCAATCATGAATATTTGGGTGTAAACGATTTAAAGAAAAACCTGTATAACATCCTCGAACCGCAAAAGGGGAACCTGCATGAGGGCGAGGTAGATCTTGTTGTTGTTCCGCTTTTAGCTTTTGACAGGCAAGGTTATCGTGTGGGTTATGGCAAAGGCTTTTACGATCGTTTTTTACAGCATATAAATGCTCAAAAAATAGGCTTATCTTTGTACCCTGCTATTGAAAAAATCGATGATGTAAATGAACACGATATCAGATTGGATTTTTGCATTACGCCAACAGAAATTATAAATTTTTAAGCATGCCACCAGAAATCGTTATCAAAACCGAAAAACAATACGAAGACAATATGATTGCGGTATTCGAGTTACAGGAAAAGGAAGAATTAACCGCCGAAGACCTGAAACAAATCGAACTGATGTTAAAGGCAGGAGAAAGATACGAAGCGGAGCATTTGTAGGCTACCCCGTGAATCGTCATCCTGAACTTGTTTCAGGATCTACTTCCAGGGCATAAGCCTCTCAATTAATAAAAACAAGAAAGACCCTGAAATAAATTCAGGGTGACGCGCTTAGATTAATGCGCCTTAATAAAATCACTTACCAAATAAGCAACCAGCTTAGACGTGAGTTTACTCACCCTTCCATCCAGCATCCGGGTGGCACCTTCACTGAGGTGCAAATAAGAAAATTTCTTCGCACTGGTTAAAATCAACTTTCTAATATCATTAACCGCAAAACCAGATGGGGTTTCGGCGCTGGAAAGCACATTTTGAACACAATCTAAATCGATCTCCAAACCAGCAACCGATCCTATTTCATTCACCAGGTTAGTAAAATCAGCTCCAGTTAAAATATCATCATAAAATACAGCCTTAAGCTTTGGGTTTGTATCTATTTGATTTAAAATGGCTTCATTATTATAGTTTTGATGCAAGCCATACATTAAATAACTGTTCAGGTAATTTTCCTTTAACGCATAAGAAAAACCATTGCCACTATGCCTACCTTCCAATTCTCTTAAATCTGCATGTGCATCAACATTTAAAACCATTATAGGGCTTTTATGGGCCAAAGAAGTACCCTTAATCATCGGGTAGGCATTATTGTGTCCACCACCAATTACAACAGGTATTTTACCCGCGGCTACAATTTTCTCAATTACGGGATAAACCAGGTCATCAATCTGTGCTACTTTGTGGCGCAAACCTTTTAGCGAAGAATCTTCAGGCTCATCGATTTCGAAATGCCCTAAAACCAAGACCTCCTTCCCATTTAAAAAGCGGTTGCTCTGGATATTTAAAAAAGCCACTAAACCTGGTTTCCACATCGAGGCTGCACCTGCAATACCTAAGTTTGCACGCACGCCAATATCTTCTGGAATACCTAAAAGGACAAATTTAGCGCTGCTGGCTTTTAATCCTTCTACCGAAATTCCAGCCGTTGATGAAGAATCTCCAGAGTATACATTAACCCTTTCACCCAGTTTAGTTTCACCATCACGAGTGATAATTAAATGATCGATGTCGCCCTGCGAATATATTTTAAGGTTATCCATTATAAATTTCACCGTTTAAAATAACCGTTTCTATCTGCGTTTCACCAAAGCTATATGGCAAATAGGCTATGGAAGGCATCGGCTTAGTTATAAACAGGTTCGCTTTTTTCCCAACAGTAATGCTTCCATAATTTTCACTGATCTCCATCGCAGCTGCGCCATTTAACGTTGCAGCATTTATCGCCTGTTCAGGGAACATCTTCATTTTAATGCATCCCAGTGAAACCACAAAATTCATATTTCCTGAAGGTGTTGAACCCGGATTGTAATCAGTAGCCAAAGCAACCGGCAAATCGGCTTTAATAAAACTTTTGGCATCAGCAAAAGGAATACCTAAGTAAAACGAGCAAGAAGGGAGTAATGTTACAATGGTATCAGCATTTCTTAACGCTTGGATCGTTTCTTCATCGCTTTCTTCGAGGTGATCAACCGAAATGGCTTTATTTTGCACAGAAACCTCTACTGCGCCCGAAACGGAAAGCTGATTGGCATGTACTTTTGGTTTCAATCCATATTTTGCACCCGCCTTTAATACCTGCTCGGTTTCTTCTACAGAGAAAAATCCCTTTTCGCAAAACACATCAATATAGTCGGCCAGTTTTTCTGCTGCTATTTGAGGTAACATTTCATGAACGATTAAATCGATGTAAGCCTGATGATTGTTCTTAAATTCGGCAGGATAAGCATGGGCAGCCAAGAAAGTTGCCTTGATAGGAATCGGGAACTGATCTTTCAACCTGCGGATTACCCTGAGCATTTTGATTTCGCTGTCTGTGGTTAATCCATATCCGCTTTTAATTTCAACGGCCCCTGTTCCCTGGAGGATCATTTGTTTTAACCGCACAGATGCACTTTCAAACAACTCATCTTCCGAAGCTTTTTGGAGTTTATTGGCCGAATTTAGAATCCCCCCTCCTGCAGCGGCAATTTCCTCATAACTTTTTCCCTGGATTTTCATGGCAAACTCCTCTTCGCGTGAGGCCGCAAAAACAATGTGTGTATGGCTGTCGCACCAGGAAGGAAAAATGTATCTGCCTTCAGCACTGGAAGATGGAAGATGGGAAATGGAAGATGGAAAATTATCCATCTCACCGAAATCTTTAATCAGGCCATCTTCAATTAAAAGCCAGGCATTTTCGAGAATAGGTAAGTGATCCAGGTTATTGCCACGGAGCACCGTTATGTGTTTGGGATGCAGGCCTACGAGGCCTTTTATATTTGTGATTAGCATTGGTTAGATTGAAGGTTAATTGTTTAAACGGTATAAATTGGTTAATCGGGTTTTGGTTACAATTAGCCGAATTAACCAGTTACCCAAATACTTAATCGATCTCTAAAAGAACCGGACAATGATCCGAATGGATCGCATCGGGTAAAATTTTAACATTTTTCAGGCGGTTTTCCATAGGCTTAGTGGCTAAATGGTAATCGATCCGCCAACCCAGGTTCTTCCCTCTAGAGCCCGCACGATAGCTCCACCAGGTATAATGGTGAGGGTCTTTATTAAAATGACGGAAGGTATCAATAAAGCCATTATCCAAAAACAACTGCATCCACTCCCGTTCTTCTGGTAAAAAACCTGATGAATTGGCGTTCGATTTAGGGTTATGGATATCGATGGCGGTATGGCAGATATTGTAATCGCCACTGACAATTAAGTTGGGGATCTCTTTTCGCAATTCTCCGATGTACACATCAAAAAAACGCATAAATTCATACTTTTTAACCTGACGTTCATCTCCGCTTGAGCCAGATGGCATATAAAGGCTCATCAAGGAAAAATCGTCAAAATCGGCTCTTAAAATCCGTCCTTCTTTATCTATCCATTCCTCACCGCAGCCAAATTCGATATGATTGGGTTTAATTCTAGTCAGAATGGCTACGCCACTATATCCTTTTTTTTCAGCAGGGAACCAATAATGATGGTAGCCGAGCTGCTCAATCAGCGCAATAATTTCTGGAATCTGCAATGGCAAGGCCTTTACCTCTTGTAAACAGACCATATCAGCGTCTGTAGCCTGTAGCCAGCCAAAAAAGTTTTTGGTACTTGCCGCCCTAATCCCATTAACATTATAGGAGATGATTTTCATTTAGTTAAGTGTGTTTTCGATAACGATGAAGCCATCATGATTTTCGTAACATATGATCTGTTTATCATGATCTTCTCATTCAGTAAATTTCAATTGTTGTGGGCGGTAAATTTAGAAATTAATTGAATAAATGCTTAGTAATTGAAGTTCAATTAATCATATGTACTCAGAAAGCTATTTTAGTGATTGATTCAAGCAGCCTGCAGCCTGAACTTATTTCTGGTTCTTTACAGATAAATATTGAAACGTGTTATCGAAGATGGATGTCTATAGAAAAATCGTCATCTCGACTGAAGCTTCGCGAAATGGAGAGATCTACAATAGATTTCTCGACTGCGTTGTACTCCGCTCAAAATGACGATAATTGTTAACAAAAATTACTTAAGACCCCATAATCATTTTATCTTTCAAAGATCCCTGTAACAACTGCTTCTCTAACTTCTTGGCCGCTCTTCTTTTCAATATTGCAACTTCCATCTTCACGTCCTGTTTGGGACGGTTGTTTTTATCCGTTGCCAGAACCGCTATTTTATCAACCATATCCAAGCCAACCACTATTTCGCCATAAACGGTATAGTTCCGATCTAAATGAGGCGTACCGCCTATGGTTTTATATACCTCACGCTGCCACTCAGGAATTTTGAATTTCAGACGTTTTTCTTCTACATTATCCAATTGCTGATCGGTAAAAACTTTTCCCTGAACCAGGTAAAACTGACTACCACTCGATGCCTTGGCCGGATTAACATCATCACCTTCTCTGGCCGCAGCCAAAACGCCCTTTTTATGAAACAAACTATCATTAAACTCTGCCGGAATGGTATATTTAGGCCCACCCTCTCCAAGTAAGGAATCGGGTTTTGCATTTTTAGAATCCGGATCTCCACCCTGAATCATAAAATCTTTAATCACCCTATGAAATAAAACACCGTTGTAATAGCCCTTTTTCGTTAATTTCAAAAAGTTATCACGATGTAGCGGCGTTTGATTATATAGCCTAACGATGCATTCTCCAAATTCGGTTTTAATGCGTACATATTGGTTTTTAGGCTTCGCTGCAAAAGCCGAAAGTATTGAAAAGGCACAAAGGAATAATAATATTTTCTTCATTTGACTGGTGTTTAAGGCTAAAGTAAGCTAAAAAATGAAATTCAATAAATAATTGCTAGCATTATTAGATATTTTTTACTTTACCTTTGTATTAATGAAGTTAAAACAAAAAATAGCACTTTCTTTGGCTGTATTCTATGCAGTTAGTGTTATGGGTTTGGCTTTAAGTCTCCATTTCTGTGGAGGCAAACTAGAAAACGTTAAACTTTTTAGCAATGAAGTTTCCTGCAAATTCTGTGAGGAAATTCCGGCCGAAAAGAAAGATGACGGATGTTGCAAAAATACCCAGGTAACGGTAAAAGTTAAAGATAGTCACCAGGCAGAAGCACAGTTACAAATGCCGAAGTTGTTTTCTATCCAGCTTTTCCTTCATCCTCCGATTTTAGAATTTCTGACCAACATTACCCCAAGGTTTTTCAGTAAAATTTCGAATAAAGCGCCGCCACTCTCCTCGCGGGTTGCGTTGCATATTTTCAATTGCATTTTTAGGAATTAGGATTTCTAATCTCTTCGTCATGCTGAACTTGTTTCAGCATCCATTTTGCTATGTGCCCCCTGAAATGAATCCAAGGGAGACGACATCTTAAAAATTATTCTAATTCAAAAAAATCATGAAAGCAATAAAAATATTCAGCATCATTATGCTATTCTTCGCCGCTAATGTTTCGGCACAACAAATATCTTCAGCAGATTTACAGGTAACCGGTTTAACCTGTTCCATGTGTTCGAATGCAACACAAAAATCCTTAGAAACCCTAAACTTTATCAGTAGTGTAAAACCCGATTTAAACAAAAATACTTTTGTTTTAACCTTTAAAAAAGATGCCAGTATCAATCTCGACATGGTTCGCAAAAAGGTTCAGGATGCTGGTTTTTCGGTTGGTGGTTTAACGGCAAGTTTCAATTTTAACCAGGTAAAAATAGACGATAAAGGTCAGGCAGTGGTTGATGGCACTGTGTACCGTTTTGTAAATGCTAAAAGCAAAACACTTAACGGAACGGTAAAAGCCAGTGTGGTTGATAAAAACTTTATTTCTGGTTCGGCATTTAAAAAACAAGCCACAACCGCTAATTCTGATGCCTACGCGAGTGGTACCGGTGTAGTTAACGGAAAAAAAACGCGCATTTACCATTTAGTTCTTTCTTAAGATGAGAAAGATATTCGTATTGGCGTTGATGATGATCGGCGCCTATACCAATGGTTTTGCACAAGAACTGTATGTATTTACCGAACCTGCCAGTAATATGCCAACCAAATCGATTGGTGTAAGAATTACGAACGAAGGCATGTTCAATAATCCAGGTTTTGTAAGCAGAACCATTCCGGAAGTAATGATAGGTTTTAATAAAAACCTGATGATGCATGCTCAAGGTTTTATGTCTGATATGGATGGCCGATTTCGTTTAGAAGGCGGAAGCTTATATGCGAAATATCGTTTTCTATCCCTTGATGGTGCCCAGAGTCATTTCAGGGCCGCAGCTTTTGGGAGGATAAGCACAAGTAACCGCCCTAATTTTACGAGAGATATTAATTTAGAGGGAGATAACACGGGATGGCAAACAGGCCTAATTTTCACGCAGCTCTTGCACAAATTAGCGCTTTCGGCAACGCTGGGTTATGCTGATGCCATCATTACTGACAAAGTTTTGAGGTTAAATACACCTCAGCCTGATAAAATGCTTTCGTACAGTTTATCATCGGGTTATTTGGTTCTACCCATAGTTTACAAAGATTATAAGCAGCCGAACTTTAACGTATATTTAGAACTACTGGGCAAAACCGATCCAGGTAGTGGCCAATCTTATTTGGATATCGCCCCTGCCCTACAAGTGATTTTGAACAGTACCACCCGCATCGATTTAGGCTATCGCTTTCAGGCGACGGGTAACATGGCTAACCGGTACACCAAAAACATGTATCTGCTTCGGGCAGAATTTAATTTCTTTAACGTTTTAAAATAACTCTAAAAAGATGAAACGATATGGCTTTCATATTAAACTGAACATAAAACCATGATCGTTTCATTACCATTAAAAGCAATAAAAAAATGAAAAAAATATTAGGAATAGTTGCCATTATGACGATTGCAACAACAGCGTTCACCTACGCACAAAGCAAAACAGATGTAACCCTAAATCAGGTACTAACGGCTTATTACGATGTAAAAAATGCCTTAGCAACAGATAAAAAAAACTTAGCCATTGAAAAAGTAAAAATTTTATCAACAAAGGTAAATGCTGTAAACCATAAAGATTTACCAGCAGATCAGCACAAAGTATTTATGGAACAAGCAGCCATCATTAAAAGTAAGGCGGCACAGCTTGCGGGCTCTAACGATATTAAAACACAGAGAAAAGCTTTTGAAGGGATTTCTTATGCGATGATTAAAACCTTAAAGGGTCTAAAATTTAATAGCAAAACCGTTTACGTTCAACATTGCCCAATGGCTAAGGCAAGCTGGTTAAACGAAAAGGAAAACATCGAAAATCCATATTATGGAAGTATGATGTTCGATTGCGGGGACGTTGCTGAAACCATAAAATCAAAATAATGAAGCTGCATATCAAAAACATGGTATGCAACCGCTGTAAAATGGTGGTTAAAGCTGAGCTGGAAAAGCTTGGCTTTAAACCATTATTGGTTGAACTGGGTGAAGTTACTTTAGTCGAAAATATTTCTTCGGAGGATAAAATCAACATAGCAGAGCGCCTGACCCATTTCGGTTTCGAGCTGCTGGCGGATAAAAAAACCCAGATTGCAGAGCAGATTAAAACGGCTATTATTAACCTGGTCCATTACACCAAAGAGCCATTAAAAATTAACCTATCTGCTTATTTAAGCGAGCAGGTAAAAATGGAGTATACCAGTTTGAGCAGTATTTTTTCAGAAATAGAAAATCAAACCATTGAGAAATATTTCATCGCGCAAAAAATAGAAAAAGCAAAAGAAATGCTTACCTATGGCGAGCTTACCCTGAGCGAAATTGCCTATCAGCTAAATTACAGCAGTGTTGCGCACCTGTCAGCACAATTTAAAAAAGTAACCGGAATTACACCTTCGGTTTATAAAGCGGCATCTACCGACAGCAGGAAAATGCTTGACGAGATATGATGAGAGGTAAAATGGAAGAGGTAAGATGGTAAATGGTTAAATAGATAATAGTTGATAGCCTTTGGCCATGAACCATAAGACCATCAGCTATTAACCACAACAATTTCTTACCATAAATCAAGACTAACCGATTGATTCTGTGATAACTTTGTGCTTAAATAAATTTACTAGGTATGAAACCATCATGATTTTTCAAACCACATTGGTGAAAAATCTGATAGCTTCATCACAGTTAAAACTAAATTATAAACTGATGAAAAAATTATTCTTATTTCTGATCGCTACCTCAATCAGTGTGGCATCATTTGCACAAACCAGCTGGAAAATAGATCCGATGCACTCGTTTGTTAATTTTTCGGTTAAACACATGGGCATTTCTTTCGTTGACGGTTCTTTTAAAAAATTCGATGGAACGGTTACCGCTTCGAAACCAGATTTAACGGATGCTAAAATCAACTTTACTGTTGATGTAAACAGCATTACTACGGGTGTTGACATGAGGGATGGTCATTTAAAGACTGATGATTTTTTTAATGTAGAGAAATTTCCTACAATGAAGTTCGAAAGTACATCATTTAAAAAAAGACCAACTAAATCTCCGAAGCAGGTCAGTAATATTTACATTTTAAGTGGAAAATTAACCATCCGCGATGTAACCAAAGATGTAAAATTTGTCGTGGTTTACGGCGGCACAGCTAAAGATCAACAAGGTAATACCAAAGCCGGATTTGGGGCGACTACAACCATTAACCGTTTAGATTATAATATCAAATATGATCCAACAGGTGCTGGTGTGGCTAAAGATGTTGCCATTACATTAAACCTGGAGTTTGTTCAAGCTAAATAATATCGGCATTCCGGGCTTGACCCGGAATCTTTCTCATTAGATCCTGAAACAAGTTCAGGAGGACGATTATTTAAATTTATATAGACCAACCACAACATGATGTCTGCACTGTCACAATTCAGGAACTTCACTCAGCGTTTGCCTCAAACGGATTTAATGCCAGCACTTTTTATTGGTCATGGCTCGCCAATGAACGGTATCGAGAACAATGAGTTTAGCCAGAGTTGGGCAGAACTGGCCAAGAATATCCCTGTTCCAAAAGCAGTGCTGGTGGTATCGGCACATTGGTACACTCATGGTACTTTTGTTACCGCGATGGATTTTCCAGGCACCATCCACGATTTTGGGGGCTTCCCACAAGCGCTTTTCGATGTTCAATATCCTGCGCCCGGCGATCCAAAGCTGGCCGCTGAAATACCAAATTTAATCCATTCCACTCCTGTGGGTTTAGACCACGATTGGGGTTTGGACCATGGTACCTGGACAGTTGTTAAACATATGTACCCTAACGCAGATATTCCTGTTTTACAACTCAGCATCGATTATACCAAATCTCCTGAGCAGCATTACGAAATTGCTAAAGAAATTTATGCCCTCCGCAAAAAAGGGATATTGGTTATCGGTAGCGGAAATATGGTACACAACCTGCGCATGTTAAGCTGGGAAATGATTAATGGCGGCGGTTACGATTGGGCAATAGAGATGAACGATAAGTTTAAAAATTTAATTGCAAACGGCGATCATCAACCTTTAATTAATTATCGAAACCTGGGTACCGATGCGATGCTGGCCATCCCTACCCCAGAGCATTATTTACCATTAATTTATACGCTTGGCATGAAAAACGATAAAGAAGAAGTTTCTTTCTTTAATGACAAAGCGGTTGGCGGTTCGTTAACCATGACCTCGGTTTTGGTGGGATAAGCAGGGGTTTAGGGTTTAGGGTTTAGGGTTTAGGGTTTAGGGTTTAGGGTTTAGGGAGGAACAGATCGTTACAGAACTTGTTTTTACCTGAACCTTAATTTTCTTAACTCCTTAATGATGAAAAACGAAATAACGCTCTCTATCATAGAGAAAGGGAGCATGCGTAGACTTCTTGGTTTTGCTCGAAACGACGATTATTCACAGCATGTCAGTACATAAAATTCTATAAAACTTTATGATTATTCTGTAACGCTTATGGCCCTATGAAGCGGTAAATTTGTATAAAGATTTTAATCATGACACACACCTATCAACTCACCGGCATGACCTGTGGCGGTTGCGAAAATAAAGTAAAAAGTAATCTGCTCGTTTTACCAGATGTAACCGCTGTCGAAGTTTCGAAAGACACCAATTCGGCTACCATTAGTATGGATAAACACATCAGCTTAGATACACTTCAACAAGCCCTGGGCGGATCAGATAGTAAATATCAGATTTCTGCAGCCCATCACAACGAAACATTAGAAGAAGCAAAATCGTGGGCCGAAACTTATAAACCCATTTTATTAATTTTTGGATACGTTACCGCCATATCACTTGTCGTTTCCTGGCAGGGAAACAGCATTAATTTTATGGTATTTATGCGCATATTCATGGCCGGATTCTTCCTTACCTTCTCTTTCTTTAAAATGCTTAACCTGAAAGCTTTTGCAGAAAGTTATGCCATGTACGACATTGTTGCTAAAAAATTCAACGCATGGGGTTATATCTATGCTTTTATCGAGCTTGGATTAGGATTGTCTTTTGCTTTAAACTTATCGCCTGCCGCTGTAAATTGGGTTACGCTGGTTGTAATGACAATAAGCATCCTTGGTGTTTTGGAAAGTGTTTTAAATAAGAAAAAGATTCAGTGCGCCTGTTTGGGTGCTGTGTTTAACCTGCCCATGAGCACCGTAACCATTGTTGAGGATGCGATCATGATTGCGATGAGTGCAGCCATGCTGATTTTGATGTAAGCTATATTTTTGTAAGCAGTTCATCTGGTGGAAAAACTGGAATTTCAGAATCTTTGAAATCTTTAATGTTTCGGGTAACAATGTAATCCAGTTTTTCAATATTATAAGCGCAAAGCATTTGAAGCGCATCTTCAAAATCCTTATGTTTTGACTTCAAACCTTTCTTAATAATATCTTGATCAATTGCAATAATCTGAATATAGTATAGAACGTTATAGATTACATCCCTTAATTTTTTTTCTTCTAGATGTTTCTTAAGCAGATAATGCGTTGTTGCGATTGAATGAGAGGAGGTAAATAATTGCACCTCATTTCGCTCAGCTCTTTCAAAAATTTCAATAGCAAATTTACTGAAAGGCTTTCTATCGGCAATTAAATCAACGATGATATTGGTATCAACAAAAATCTTTTTCATAGATGTTTGCCTTCAAAATAATCACGAAGTTCAGTCTCTTCGTCAAAATCATCAGGTAGTTTCACCGCTCCTACAATACCTCTTAACTTTGATGAAACAATAGTCTCCTCATCAAGTGTTATAGTTTCTAAATACTTTTCAACCAGTTCGGACAAACTTCTCCCTGTATGCTTTGCATAGGACTTAGCCTTTTCGATAGTCGATTTTTGCACAGTTAAGGTTAATTTCGTTGTCATTACACGTGTGATTTATTCAAATATACGTATTATAACCTAAAAGATCAAAAAGGTTACTTTGTTGCAATTTTATTAATCCATTCAATATAAACTATTGCCGCTTATACTTAAATTCCGATTTCCTGCTTTTACCATTAAGCTCGCCTTCAATCCAGGCGAGCATTTCAGCTTTGCCCTGATCTTGATAGACTATTCGCTGTGGAAAATCGTGCGTTTTATTTTCGAAAATATAGATTTTATCCTTGGTCGAGATCAATTTGAAACAAGTCTCTTTTCCTCCGTTCTGTCCGGTTACAGTTGAACAATAAAAAGTCTCTTTTCCGATCTTTCTGATCTGAAGGCTTTCTGTAAGCAAACTATCGCCCTTAGCATTTATTCGATAGCTTTTGCCGTTCAGGGTTTTATCCGGATTTTGAATCCATTGTTCGACAATTTTTCCCTTCGGCGTTTGCATTTCCCACGAGCCTAGTACAAAAGCAAAAGTTTTTGATGGCGCCTTTTGCGCTTGCGCATGAGTGCAAAAGCAAATCAGGATTAGCATCGCGAAACTGAAGTGGGTTCTTTTCATTTTATGTTTACGGCTTGCCAAGATAGCGATTTCAGCAAAAATCTTCATAAAGAAGAACAAAACCCACCACTTTGGCGTGGTGTTGTTATCAGCTGGCGTTTCGTCTGCTTTGTGTTTGCTTTTTGTCATTAGCCTGAAATCAAATATGTAGTTTTTATTTATATTGCTCAATAAGTCTCGTTACTTCCTTGTCAAAATTTATATTACTTATTGAAATTAATTCGTTCAAAGTTTTAAAAAAATTGTCGTCACCTTTACCACAACTAATAAGCTTCTTGATACCTTCTATTCCTTTTTTTCTTTCTACTTCATCACAAAGTAAACTTGAAATAGTGGATCTTACAGAAACTTCAATCGGTAAATGTGTGAATATTTTTGTGTTTTTGTTGAATAGTTCCAGTAAACTAATCTTAGGATTCTCTTTTAAATAAGATTTCAACTGCTGAACTAATTCTTTCTGTTCTATCATTGCTCCATTTCTATTTGTGTAATAAGCATTTCCCCAGCTGTAAGCAATTCCTTCCTCAACGGTATGATTTCTTTTTGATTCTCCTCTTATCTTAGAAGAGTAGTAATGAAAAGTATCATGAGAGAAGTCTTCACTATTCATTGTTGAAAAAATAGTGTTAGCGTCAACACCATAGCCATTCTTATATTTTCCATTTGACTCTAAATCGTATTCATAACCTAACAATTTTAAAATTATCTGATAATTTGCACATAAATAGAAATTAAATTTTTCAGGGATTACACTTAACTTGTTTGCTATAATTGTGTTTTTAGAATTAAATTTATTTGCCACGTCAAGATTTAATTTGTCTTGGAAGTAATATGTTATATTTCCAATTTTTTGTGTTTTCCAATTCTTAGTTAAATAGTTTAATGGTATTGAAAATATAATCCTATCGTGTTCATTTTTTGCAATAAGATTAACAATAACTTTTAATACAGGAGTTTCATTTGGCTTACTGCCGATGTAGGCAATTGAAATAGAATATTCATTCGCAGAAATGGGATAGAGATTAATTAATTGTTTTTTATAAAGACTGTTTATACTATCACTATTTTCATAATCTCGCAATGAGTTGATAATGGAGAGATTTAATAAATAATTATTTTTATCAATTAAACTGGTGTCTGTTTTACCCCTAATACTTGTCAACAAAGACTCCAACGAGTTTGTAATTCTTGTTTTTAAAGATTCTTCAATCTCATAATTCAAAAAAGAAGGTTTTGTTATTAGATGCTGTGCAGTAGCTTGAAGTGTTGCAAGAATTAAAAGACCAAATGTGAGAAATTTTGTCATTTGTTTCATATTGTATGTGCCTTTTAAATGTCAAAGCTAATGATTGTCGTGTCGGCCTTCACGTTTAGTGGTAATAGTTATATTTGTAATGTGTGTCAAATGGTGTTTTCCGTGCCAGGCATACATACCCAGCATATTTGCTAAGCTAAGTTCTTTTCCCAGGGCAGGATGAATATATTTCCTTTGGTAATCTTCTGGTTTTAATGTTTTCAAAAAAGCTACCCAGCGCTGGTGCAACGCTGCTAATAAATCAATAGAAAGTTTAATATCTCCGCCCTTTGCTTCCCCTGTTTCGGCCCAGCGTTCTTCGTAATATGGCCTGATTACTGGAATATCTTCGGTAATGGCTTGTTTAAAACGGATGTAGGCATTAATGTGGCTATCAGGAATGTGGTGCACCACCTGCCTTAAGGTCCATCCCTCAGGGCGGTAAGTTTGATTTAATTCCTCATCAGTTAAGTTTTCTGTCGCATTTTTAAGCTGCCCGGGCAAAGCCTCAATTTCCGAAATCCAGGTATCAATCTGTTTTTGATCGAAAATTTCAGGCATAGAGAACTGACCGATGGGGTATTTAAGCTTTTCTAAATCCATAATACCAAAATAAGGAGAATTATCGATTTTATTCCAGAAATAAATAGTTGGAAAGTTACAAGTTGAAAGGTTGTAAAGTTGAGTTAACTTTCAAACGTTCCAACATTAAAACACTAACTACATCAATTTCTTCAGCCACTTCAACAAACCCATTTTTGATGCATATGGTGGATAAATCATTTTGGTTAAACCCAATTTTGACTGAAAAACCACGGCCCTTTCGTGCGAAAAAGTTTTGAAGCCGAAAATACCATGGCAACTGCCTATACCGCTATTGTTAACCCCACCAAAAGGCAAATCCGGATTGCCAATATGAACGAGCACATCATTCACACAGGTTCCACCGGCACTGGTCTCGCTGATGATTTTATTCTGGTTTGCAGGACTATCTGAAAAAATATACAGCGCCAATGGTTTCGCTTTCCGGTTTACAACATCGATGGCATCCTGCAAGTTTTGATAGGTAATAACCGGCAAAACAGGGCCAAAAATTTCTTCCTGCATAATTGCACTACTTTCAGCTACCGAAGTTAAAAGCGTTGGTGTAATGGTTAAATCTTTTTCGTCCGATTTTCCGCCAAAAGCCAATACTGCACCATCGCGAAGGGCTTCTTCAATCAATTTATTTAAGCGCTGAAACTGTTTTATATTGATGATTTTAGCATAATCATTTTTGTCGATTTCTGCTTTATAGAAGAACATTTTTTGAACTGCTGCCTGATAGTACATTTCAAAATCAGCCGAAATGTTTTCTTTAATCAATACATAATCTGGCGCTATACAGGTTTGGCCGGCATTAACCAATTTACCCCAGGCAATTTTCGCTGCTGCTTTTTTTAGATCGCAGGTTTCATCTACAATCGCTGGTGATTTCCCCCCAAGCTCTAAGGTAACTGAGGTAAGATTTTTTGCAGCAGCTTCCATCACCACCTTACCTATTGCAGTACTTCCTGTAAAAAAGAGATGATCGAAAGGAAGTTTTAACAGTGCGGTAGAAACTTCAGCATCGCCTTCAAAACAGGCAATTTCTTCTGCCTCAAAAGTATTTGAAATCAATTTACTGATCACGTACGCCGTGGCGGCACTCAGTTCAGAGGGTTTCAGGATTACGCAATTCCCTGCGGCTATTGCCGAAACCAATGGGCTCATGATTAACTGCAATGGGTAATTCCAGGGTGCAATAATCAGGCAAACACCTTTGGGTTCGTAATAAATTTTGTTACTGGCGAAAAAATTACTCAGGGTTCTGCCGGCCGATTTTGGTTTCATCCAGCCCAGCAATTTTTTTATAGCATGATCTATTTCTGCGTAGGTGAAAAACAGTTCGGTTACTGCAGTTTCGAAACGATTTTTACGCAAATCAGCTTCTAATGCCGCATATATCTCTTCTTCGGCTTTTTCTAAAGCTTGCTTCAGTAATTTTAATTTTCCAATACGGGTTTTAGCATCGGTTTTGCGCAGCTCGAATTTGTGTTTTTGCTGTAAATCGAAAACTGATTTTATCTGTTCTTCCATAATTAACAAACGTTCACAATTTTTACCATATAAACAATTTAAGGAAATATAAGCTTGGTGAGGTAATATGAAAATTAAATGCTTAATCGAGCGGGTTATAATTGTGAGTTAAATTTAGTTAAAATGCATGCATTTCATTAAAAATTCATTCATTTAAAGCATATTGCAGCAAATTTTAATATTCAAAGATGAAAAGATTGTTTTTTGTTTTCGCATTCATAATTCCCCTGGTTATACATGCCCAAACCCTAAAAACAGATGTGCTGGTTATTGGCAGTGGTGATGCCGCCTATGCCGCATCTTTTCAATCGTTCAAATCGGGTGTTAAAACCATTCTCCTCACGCAAAAAGAACAACTTGATCTTAAGAAAGTTGCTGAGGGCAAGCCTGAAACAGCGACTACTTTCTATCAGGTTTTTTTAAAAAGGGAAATTGAAAATGAAAAAAGTTTGGCGGCTCCAAAACCAAAAGCAGATAAAAAGAAGCCGGTAAAAGTGACAGTAGATAGTACGCTGCTATTGAATGTAATCAACAACACGCCTTACACCGAAATTAAACGGTCAGGCAGTGGCTGGGAAGTGAAACTCACGAAAGACAAAAGTGTTAAGGCAAAAATTCTCGTACTAGCTGATAGTCCTGAAAAATTAATAGCAGCATTAAAAATTACAAGCTTAAATCCTGCTGCTTCCAACCAGTTAAATTATAACGAAAACCTGTACAGAACCTCAATAGCCAGTATTTCTTCAAATGGTGCAGGTTTTCTATCCTTGTATAACTTACTCCTCCCAAATCAGGAAAACCTTTTATATATTCCTGCCAATCAGTTTGAAATCGGACCTGCGGCTGGTGCAACCGCTGCTTATGCGGCTTTTTTCGATACGAAAACCAGCTTATCAAACCTAAAAAGGATTCAGGGCGAACTGCTCAGCTACAAACATGCGTTGATGCCTTTTGAAGATGTAAAAGTGATCGATTCTAATTGGTTAGCGATTCAAAAAGTTGGTGTAACGGGCATTCTTAAGGCCGAAATAAAACAAAATAAGGCCTATTTCAATCCGGAAAAAGAGGTTACCTATGATGAAATTAAGCAGCCGATAAAAGATTATTATTACAAGGCACAGATCTGGTTTGATGACCATCAAAAGACTGCCATCACGCTAGAAAATACCATTGGCATGATTTGTTATGTGGGTAATAAATCGGTTGAGGCAACCAAAACGGAGCTGCAAAAAAAATGGAACAAAAATTACAAGTTCGTTGCTAAATACGATCTTAAAAAGGTATTAACCAGACGAGAATTTGCAGTAATCATCAACGAGTACCTCGAACCTTTTGATAAAGTGAATGTAGATAGAACCGGACAGGTAATCCGTTAACCTCACCCTATGTAAGTTAATGCAGCTACTTCTGTATTTCGTGTCCCTCTCCTCAAGGAGAGGGAATGAACAGCCTTTGCAATAAAGCATACCGTTCATAGGGTGAGGTTGTTGTAACATTTCCATTTCCTGCTAAAATTAGCGTGTCCATTCCCTAAATTGCAGCCAAACCTAAAATTCATGAAGAAATATTTACTTTTCCTTTTGCTTTGCACGGGCGAATATGCTTTTGCACAGCAATTAGCGCCTTTAACCGTTGAGAAGATCATGCGCGATCCAAAGTGGATGGGCGTTGCACCAACTAATTTCCGCTGGACTGCAGATAGCAAAACCCTTTACTTTAACTGGAACCCTGAAAATAAAGCTAAAGAAGAATTATTCAAAGTTTCAGCAACCTCTACCAAACCCGTTAAAGCGGCAGAAAAGGAAGATGAAAAGCTTTTAAGTTTAAACTACACCTATAATACTGATCGCTCGCTTGGTTTAATCGAAAAAAGCGGCGATATCTACTTACAGAATTTCAAAAGTAATAAAGAAACCCGTTTAACCAGTACACAGGAAAGAGAAAGTAGCCCGCTCTTTTTAACCAATGGAAATATTGTTTATCAATTGGGCGATAATTTATTCGAAGTTGATCTAAAATCAGCTGAAACCAAACAATTAACCAATTTTATTAAAGGTAAAAAAGCCGGAAGACCAGAAAGCAAACCAGTTACCGAACAGGACAAATGGCTGAAAGCACAGCAGACTGAACTGTTCGATATCATTAAAAAGAGAAATGCTGAAACCAGAAACAGTTCGCGGGCGGGAAGAGGCCGTTCTGGTGCAGCCGCCGGGGATACCAAACCATTAAAAGAACTTTATACCGAAGATAAATTTTTAAATGGCGTAAGCATTAGTCCGGATGGGCGCTTCATTACGTATAAGCTCACCACTCCGGCGCAGAATAACCACGGGACTATTGTTCCAAACTATATTACTTCTTCGGGCTATACTGAAGATATTGCGGGAAGAACCAAGGTTGGCGAAAACGAAAATGTCTCACAGGGTTTTATATACGATACCCAACGAGATACCCTCTATAATATTCAAACATCAACCATTCCAGGGATTAAAGACCTGCCTGATTACCTAAAAGATTACCCAAAAGAACTGGATACCCTAAAAAAGAAAAATGCAGATCGGCCTGTAAATTTTTTCGGTCCGCTTTGGAATGATAATGGGAGTACGGCAATTGTTGTCGCAGCTTCTACCGACAATAAAGACCGCTGGATTTTAAAGCTAGATGCCTTAACTGGTAAATTTTCTTTAATAGATCGTCAGCGCGATGAAGCCTGGATTGGTGGGCCTGGCATTAGTGGCTTTTACCAGGGCAATACCGGATGGATCGATAACAACCGTTTCTATTACCAAAGCGAAGCTACAGGATATTCTCACCTTTATATGGCCAATATTGCCTCTGGCGATAAGAAACAACTTACCTCTGGCAAATGGGAGGTACAATCTGTTCAACTTTCTAAAGACAAGAGTACATTTTATCTTAAGACAAATAAAGAGCATCCCGGGATTACAAATTTTTATAAAATCAATGTAAACGGTGGTGAACTTGTTCAGATTACTACCATGAAAGGTTTGAATGAGATTACCCTCTCTCCTGATGAAAAATACATAGCCATCAATTATTCCTTTATGGATAAACCTGGTGAGTTGTATCTTCAGCCGAATAAGGTGGGTGCCAAAGCGGAGAAAATCACGCAATCTACCTCTGCCGAATTCAATTCTTATAAATGGCGTCAACCGGATATGGTGAGCTTTAAAAACCGTTATGGTGCTGATGTATATGCGCGGGTTTATAAATCAGATAATCCGCATCCAAACCATCCTGCTGTAGTTTTTGTCCACGGTGCAGGTTATCTTCAAAACGTTCACTTTGGCTGGAGCACTTACTTCCGCGAGTTTATGTTCAATAATTTACTGGCTGATAATGGCTACACAGTAATCGATATCGATTATACCGGAAGTTCTGGTTATGGCCGCGATCACCGCACAGGCATTTACCGCCACATGGGTGGAAAAGATCTAACCGACCAGGTGGATGGCGTTAAGTTTCTGGTTGAAAAATATGGTGTTAATCCTCAGCATGTTGGTTTATATGGCGGCTCTTATGGTGGTTTTATTACCTTGATGGCCATGTTTAACGAATCAGATGTTTTTGCAAGCGGCGCCGCTTTACGTTCGGTTACCGATTGGGCACATTATAACCATGGTTATACTTCAAACATCTTAAACGAACCATTTAACGATCCGATTGCCTACAAAAGAAGTTCCCCTATCTATTTCGCCGATAAGTTAAAAGGCAACCTGTTAATGGCACACGGAATGGTTGATGTGAATGTTCATTTTCAGGATATTGTTCGCATTAGCCAACGTTTTATAGAGCTAGGCAAAAACAATTGGGAACTCGCCGTTTACCCTGTTGAAGATCACGGCTTTATTGAGCCCAGCAGCTGGACAGATGAGTATAAAAGGATATTTAAACTGTATGAGAATACGTTGAAGAAGTAACCTCCCCCAACCCCTCCTTGAGGAGGGGAGCTGGACACTACCATAAAGACTTCCTGATTAAGTTATTCGGGTTCTAATCACCTACTCCCCTCCTGTTTTAGGAAGGGGGTGGGTCATAAAGCGCCAGATATAATACTACCCCAATAACCACTGGTTTTTGTTAAATAAACCCGACAGCAGTGATTCCGATTCTTCATCGGAAGTAACGGATGGCGGGACTGCAGACGTTAAAAGCATCCCTCATTCATTTCCAAAACCTCTGAATAGAAGCCGACTATACATCCTAAACACAATATAGTTTTCATCTATATCGTTATCAATAAATACAATTAACAATTAGTGAATCGGGGTTGATTGACATCAGTTTTAGCCTTACCTTTGCAGCACAAAATTAAAGACAAAAAATTATGGCAATAGTAGGTAAAAAATTCCCGAGTGTTAGTATTGATGCAATGTCAGACATGGGTGATGACTTGAAAATCAATGTATTTGAAGAAGCTGTAAACAAAAATAGCAAAGTGTTATTGTTCTGGTATCCAAAAGATTTTACTTTCGTTTGCCCTACAGAATTACACGCTTTCCAAGCTGCTTTACCTGAGTTTGAAAAAAGAAATACAATTGTAATTGGTGCATCTTGCGATACGAACGAAGTTCACTTCGCATGGTTAAATACACCGAAAGATAACGGCGGTATTGAAGGTGTTACTTATCCAATCTTAGCAGATACACACAGACAACTATCTGGCATCTTAGATATTTTAGATCAGGAAGTTAACTACGATGAAGAAGGAAATGAATCTTTCTCAGGATCAAATGTTTCTTTCAGAGCGACTTATTTAATCGACGAAACTGGTAAAGTTTTCCACGAAAGTGTTAACGATATGCCACTAGGTAGAAACGTTAAAGAATATTTACGTTTAATCGATGCTTATGCGCACGTTCAAAAACATGGCGAAGTTTGTCCTGCAAACTGGGAAGAAGGAAAAGAAGCGATGAACGCAAACAGAACTGGCGTAGCTGAATATTTAGCTGCTAACTAATTAAATAAAACGTTATGTTTTTAGAATTAACAGAAGATAATCTTCAACAATATTTAGCCGATAACCCTAAGGTAATGGTTCAGTATGCTGCATCCTGGTGCGGAAACTGCCGGATCATGAAACCGAAGTTTAAAAAACTGGCTTCAGAAAATGAAGATGTAGCTTTCTTGATTGTTGATGCCGAAAAACTTCCAAACTCACGCAAATTTGCAAACGTTGATAATTTACCAACTTTCGCAGCTTTTGAAGGCGGTAGCTTGGTAGATCAGGTGCAAACCAACAAAGCAGAAGGTTTAATTGAACTATTTAACAAGATAAAGTAATGAAGATTCCGGTTATAAGACAATTATTTCAAAACACCACTCCGGCACAACTAGAGACAACCCTTGAGGTTTTAGAGGCTTTCTGTGAGTTTAGAGGGGTTAGCGAACACGAAGTTGATGTTGCAGGCGAAATGATTACCAATATTTGCGGTGCCTTAGAAGTACACCAGATGGTAAGCGAAGGTGCTGCCGAAAAGGATGCATTAAATGCTTTCGGACAAAAGGTAATGGGTTCGATTGATCGGTAATCGTCTTAAAGCTTAATCTGGCTTTTTCGAAATATAAAATCCCTCGTAGATGTAAAATTTACGAGGGATTTTTGTTTGTTTTTTTACTTCTCGTCATGCTGAATTTATTTTACAAGTAGAAATAGTATTTTCAATTGCCTTGTAGCTACTACGTGGTCAGCATCTTTCCTGCTATTAAGACCCTGAACTGAATTCAGGGTGACGCCCGAATATTTCTAACAAAAAAAGGTCTGTGAGGACACAGACCTTGGAGAGTATATTTTAACCTGTAAGGTTTAATATAGTTTGTAGATTGGGCTAAGCTAAATTCCTTCCGGCATTTACAATACCAAATACCGTTCTTACCGCTAGCTTTTCTAAAGCCTGCTGGTCTTTCTCGTTCTGATCATGTTGCAGTTTCTCTAAAGCAAAATGCTGAATCAATACCAGTGGTAAAATAATCTTTTCGCGGGTGGCGATTGATTTTTTATCTACCGGATAGTTCGCCATTAATGTTGGCTGTCCGGAGAGTTTTAAAAGCATCTCCTTCGCTAATTCGAATTCGTTGTGTAGTTGAGTCCAAAAAGCACCAAATTCTTTATCTGCGGCCAAATGCGCCGTAATGGTAAAGTCAGATTTGCTCATACTCATCATACAGTTATCTACAATGGTTTTCAGGTAATCAGAGTCCTGGTAAACTTTAGCTACCTTATCCCAGTTTCCTGCCTTTTCCTGGTTTTTCAAAGCGGTTCCCATTCCATAAAAACCAGGAACGTTTTGTTTCAGCATACTCCATGCAGTAACAAAACTAATGGCCCTTAAATCTTCGAGTTTCATCTCACCCCCACCATTTCTTTTTACCGGACGACTACTAATGTTCGCCTGCGACAAAAGTTTTAAAGGAGACAATTTTTCTAAATAACTCACAAATAACGGGTGCTCACGCAAATCGACAAAAGCCTTATAACTTTCTTCAGCCATCTCATCAAGCAGGGTTTTATTTTCAGGATCTAAAAGAATATTGTGTTTCTCTTTCAATCCAGAGGTTAATCCGGCATTGATTAATTGTTCGATATTAAATTCTGCACTTTCTACTGATCCGTATTGAGAGCTAATTGTCTGTCCCTGAACGGTTAACTGCATGTTTTTATTGGCAATTTCTTTACCCATTGAAGCGTAAAAACGGTGTGTTTTACCTCCGCCACGTGCAGGCGGTCCTCCACGGCCATCAAAAAAGGCCAATTGAATATTATGTTTTGCAGCAACAGCCGATAGAGAGGTTTTTCCGTTAAAAATAGACCAGTTGGCCATTAAATAACCACCATCTTTGGTACTGTCAGAATAACCAAGCATAATATGCTGTTTATTTCCACGGCTGGCCAAATGTGCTTTATAAAATGGGTTACTATAAAGCGTTTCCATAATTGCCGCTGCTCCCTTTAAATCGTTAACCGTTTCAAAAAGCGGCACAAAATCAATCGTTAAGGATTCTTTACTCCAGCCATTCCAAAGGAAAAGCTCAATCAATTGCAAAATATCGCTTGCCTGCTGGCAATTACTGATAATAAAACGGTGACAGGCTTTTTCGCCATTACGGCTTTGAATGCCTTTAATTTCTTTGATTACTTCGATTGTATCCTTTGTCAGGGCATCGGGTTCGCTTGCGTAAACAATGGTTGCCTCTTTAAAAGAAATTAAAGCTAATTTCTCCGCTTCTGATAGCTTATCATAATCAGCAGGATATAAAGAAGATATTGGTTTATTGGCGCGGCAGTAAGCATGTACATTCCTCAGGACACGGCTATCCTGACGGATATCGAGTGAAGCGAAGTAGTTGCCATATAAATCTATTTTACGGATCAGATCGTTAACCAAATCAACAAATAAACCATCGTGTTCGGCCAGCAATGTTTCCTTAATTTTATTCAGATTGTCCCTTAACTCGTTAGAAATATCATGGAGTTCGCAAGTTTGATCGAAAGCATTCAGATACAATACATCATGCAGTTTTGCGATATTCTCTTCAACGCCTCTAAAAGTAATGCGGCGTTTAATTACCCTGAAATCGCGGTAATAACAGCGGAACAGGATCTGGCGCAACATTTTAGAAACCTCCAGGGTGGTATCGGCATGGATGTTCGGATTTCCATCTCTATCACCTCCTGGCCAAAAACCCAGCTCTAAAATTTTCTTGGTTTCCAGGTTGTATTCATCCAGGTTCTGATCGATCTCTTCCTGTATGTTCGCCGCAGCAAAGTAAAATGTATTCTCCAAAAACCAGGCAAGGTTTAAGGCCTCATCAACCGGTGTTGGCGATTTTTTATTAAAAAACGGCGTTTTACCCAATTGCTGCAAAAGCGAATTCATCGAAGTAAGGTCGTTATCACGAATGGCCTTGGTTAAATCGGTAATAATGGCCAAAACACTTCCCGGGTAAAACTGGGTTGGGTGTGCAGTTAGAACCAAACGAAGCGAAAGCTCATCAATCAATTTCTCAATTTTTGATAACATGGGTTTGTTATCGGCATTCTTTTTTAAGATGAATGCCAGTGTACTCTGCTCATCAGTCGTATTGAGTTTGGTAAAAGAAGCATCTTCTACGGCATCAAAAAGTACCACCTGACGTTCGATATACTGGATAAAACGAAAGAGCAGGTCGACAATATCTTTGCGCTCGGTATAACTGGTATATTTGGCGAAAAATTCTTCGATAATCTGTGCAGGTTTTTCTCCGTTTGCAATGCCTTCTTCACAACTCTTAAAAAATAGCGGAAGCAGGGTTCCGGTGTCTTTAATTTTGTAAAAAGGCAAGGTGAGAAATAAACTGTTAAATAGTTCGAATTTTGAGATGACCTCATTATTAAAAATAGATTCTCGTTGCGTAGTTAAACGAAGTTTAGGCATAGCTTATGCAATAGTTTTGTATACCGTAATACTACAAAAAATGCATAAGGTATTAAAATTCTAAGGCTTACAATTTGGAAAATTGTAGAATAAATTTTAATTTTAGAATCTTATTTGGCCACTGTGTGGTTAAGTAAGAACATTTGCAATGTTTAAGGGCATTGCATTGATTGTTAATTTTTTGGGTTAAAACAGCCGATGTAATAAAATACACCGGCTGTTTTTGTTTTTTGCCATTTTTTATGGCATTTCTTTGCAAATTTTAGTGCACATCGGCAGGAATGTTTGCATTTTTCTTAAACTTTTGAAGATACAGCAGTGGAATGGAGAACAACATGATCAATCCTGCAACCCAATATGCATCGTCATAAGTAAGCAACATGGTTTGTCGGGTGACAATTCCTTCCATCGCTTTTGCAGCCATAATTTTAGCATCGAACAGCGTTTGTCCTTTTGCCATAAAACCTTTGATTAAACCGTTAAAACGATCAACAAATGGCTGGTTATAATCATTCACATTCGACAATAAAACGCTTCTGTGGAAACCTGAACGAATGTGGATTAACGTCGTTAACGCAGCGATACCAAATGAACCGCCCAACTGGCGCATCATATTGTTCAAACCTGAACCCTGGCCAATTTCTGGTCCTTTCAGATCCTGGATGGCCAATGTTGTTAATGGCACAAATAATAAGGCCATACCCACACCCCTGATAACCAATGGCCAGAAGAAATCGCCGGTTCCTGATTGTAGCGTCGAATTGCTCAACATCCAACAGAAAATAAAGAATGCAAGCATCCCGAACGTAGCCATAATTTGAGCCGGAACACCTTTTTTAAGCATAATACCAATAAAAGGCATCATGACAATGGTACACAAACCACCCGGAAATAAGATTTCTCCGGTTTGCAAAGGCGAAAATCCTAACAAATTCTGACAGAATACCGGAAATACGAATACGGAACCATATAAACCAAAACCTAAAATAAAGGAGGTAAACATACCCACAGAGAAACTTCTGTGTCTCATAATTTTAAAGTTCACAATCGGGTGGTCGGTGGTCATCTCTCTCCAAATGAAGAGCAACAAACCAAATACCGATGCAACAGCCAATGCGGTAATGTATGGTGTAGCAAACCAGTCTTCACTCTCGCCTTTTTCCAATAAGGTTTGTAAACTACCTACTGCAATAGCCAATAATGCGATACCCCACCAATCGACAGGTTGCCCCTGCCCTGATTTCGGGGTTGCCCGAACAAAGGTGTACGTACAGTAGGCCGCGAGTATTCCGACGGGAATATTCACATAAAAGATCCAGGGCCACGAACTGATTTCCAAAATATATCCACCAATGGTTGGGCCTACAGTTGGTCCAACTACTGCACCCAGACCAAACAAGGCGGTTGCAATACCCACATCTTCACGTGGCCAGGTTTCAATTAAAATAGCTTGCGCTGTTGATATTAAACCACCACCGGCCAAACCCTGAATAATCCTGAATAAAATAAGCTCGTTCAATGACGTGGCGTTTCCACATAAAAAGGAAACCAATGTAAAAACGATGATGGAGGTAAGAAAATAATTTTTCCTGCCGAATCGGTTACCTAACCAGCCCGACATTGGCAATACGATAACGTTCGCTACCGCATAGCCGGTAGAAAGCCAGGCCACATCCTCAAGGGTTGCGCCCAGGTTTCCCTGTATTTGTGGAATTGCCACGTTTACGATAGTCGTATCAATCAGCTCCAATAAAGAAGCTGTGATTACCGTAAACGTAATAATCCACTTTTTTAAACCTACTTCGGCCATTTTAAATATTATTTAGTAGATACTGATGCTTTAACGCTCATTCCTGGGCGCAACTTAGCCAACAGTTCTTTTGATGGATGGATTTTGATTTTTACCGGAACGCGTTGAACAACTTTAACAAAGTTACCGGTCGCATTATCAGGAGGTAATAAAGATCCTTTTGCACCAGTAATTGGCGAGAAATTATATACTTCACCATGGATTTTTTCGTCTGGATAAGCATCAACCTCGATCTCAACTTTAGAACCTTCTTTAATTTTCTCTAACTGTGTTTCTTTAAAGTTTGCGGTTACATAAATGCTTCCGTCATTCACGATAGAGAATAAAGATTGACCAGCCTGAACCAATTGTCCTTTTTGAACATTCTTTTTAGATACAATACCGGTTGCAGGGGCTTTGATATCGGTATAGGATAATTGAAGCTTTGCAAAATCGATATCGCTTTGACGCTGGCTGATTACATTGCTGCTCACCGCTAACTGCGATTGCGTAGTACCAACCTGTTTAACCGCAGCATTGTATTGATCTTGCGCTGCGCGGTATGCTGCCAGGGCAGATTGTCTTGCTGCTTCTGCAGACTCCTTATTTGCTTTAGCCTGATCGAAAGCCTGTTGTGTGATCGAACCGTCTTTCACCAGGTTTTCATAACGGTTATAATCTTTCTGCGCTAAATTTACTTTAACATTTGCAGCCTGAACATTTGATTTTGCGGCATCAACGTTCGCTTTTGCAGTACCTGTATTGGCCTGGGTAGCCACAATTTGCGATTCAGCCACACCAACACCTGCGCTTGCCCCTTTCTGACCAGATTGTGCCTGTTCTAATTTAACTTTATAATCGTTGTCATCAAGTTTCACTAAAATCTGTCCTTCAGTGACGTGTGTATTTTCTTCAAAACTGATATCCTTTACATAACCGCCAACACGTGCAACAACCGGACTGATATCACCATCAATCTGCGCATCATCCGTATCTACGTGTTTGCTATAATAATTCCATTCTGTAATCCCGAAGATTATGCCTATTACTAGTAAAACGCCTAAAATGATGGGTACTACTATGTTCTTTTTTTTCTTTTCAGTTGTCATTGCTGTATTTATTGCGTTATTTTTCCTGTTGATTTTAGTAGGGTATAGTAAGCCAAACCTGCGTCTGCTTTAGCTATCTCTAAGTTTATTTTTGCCTGGTACAATAAAGTTTCTGCATCGATACGATCGGTAACCGAAGCCACATTGTTTTTGTATTTAGATGCCAATAACTTATCGTTTTCGGTCGCCTGGGCAATTGAAGTTTCCAATACCTGGATTTTGTTCATCGCCACCTGGTAACCCTGGAAGTTTTTGTTGATATCTGTTTTTACCTGATCAGATAAGATATCTTTCTGAATGGTAATCGCACTTTGCTGAATTTTCGCTTCACTTACCTTGTTTTTGTTTGTCCAAAGGTTGCCGAAATTCCAGGAAACGGTTGCACCTAATGTAACAGGCATTAAATATTGGTTTGTTGGCGGGATAAAATTGCCACTTGGGTTAATGTAATATAAGTTAGCACCAACACCAACGGTAGGCAGCATATTTGCTTTAATGGTTTTAATGTTAAAATCGGCAACTTTGTTTTGCACATCAAGTTGTTTTAACTCCTGGCGGTTAGCCATTGCCTGACCAATGTATTCGTTTAATGAGCCCGGCGTTTTTAAGCCAGCGGTTGGATCAACAATTTTAACTTCGGTATCTTCTGGTAAACCCAAAAGGATATCTAAATTGTAGTTGATCACTTTACGGTTACTCTCGATATCCATTTGTGTTAGCGTAACATTTGCCTGTTGCAATTGGAAACGCAACACATCGTTTTTGGTTACAATGCCTTGTTCGAAGAAACGTTGTGCCTGTTTAATCTGTGCAGCAATTGATTCTAAATTCTGATCAACCACTTTTCTGCTCTGCAACACTTTGTACAAAGCATAATAGGTATTGATTACTGCATAAGTGATTTCTTCCTTGCTTTTATCGGCATCTAAACGTGCCACATCAGCCAATAACTTTGTCGATTCTTTTGCGTATCTTAATTTACCACCACCGTACACCAATTCCTGCACTGCTGCAGTTCCGACGAAAGCATCGGCTCTTTTAGGCAGGTGGAAAGAAGACTCGCTACCTGGTAATGTAAAAGTAGTGGTGGGTATTTCAGCGTGGTTGTACATAAAACTTGCATTTGCTGTTGGCAAAACATTGTCTTTTACAACTTCAAGCTGCGCTACCGCCTGATCGATTTTATTTTGGGAAAGTTTTAAGTTTTTACTATTGGCTATGCCGAGTTCTATTGCCTGATTGATATTTAATTCCTTCGCACTTTGTGCAAATAAGGCTGCAGGAATTAATGATGCCACAAGCATTAATCTAATTGATTTTGGGATCATTTTTTTGTTGTTAAATAAACGGTTGTTAGATCTTGTAAGTGAGCGATTGCCCGGTCTCTGATAATTTTTTTGTCTTTCGGATTGTTCAGATCGAAGTTAGAACAAGGCATTACCTTATTAGGCGCAATAACGATATTGGTAATGGTACCCATAATCGTCGCAATTACCATCCGTACATCTACTTTGTTAAAACTACCATCTTCAATTCCACCGGTAATAATGCGATCGATCAGCTGCATATTATGACTCATGGCATCTTTAATCTTATCGTACATTTCAGGCCTTTGGGTTAAAGAAAGTTCCCGGTGCATCATTTTATGGAATGCCGTGTTATTCAGGATTCTGTTTACGTATCCTTCTATCACCCTGTGCAATTTTTCCAATGCCGAAATCTTATCCTCATTGATGATTTTTAACTGAGAGGCAAAGCTTGCAATACGCTCGTTCATGATCTCTACAAAAACCCCTTCTTTAGAACCGAAATAATAATTTATCATCGCCATATTCGCTCCAGATTCTTTAGCAATCTGGCGGGTAGAAGTTCCCTCATACCCGGTCTCGCAGAACAGCTTTTCTGCTGCCTCAAGAATGGCCTGTCTTTTATCTACTTTTTCTGTTTTCATTTCTTTTTTGACGACACAAAATTAATCAAACGATTGATTAATTTCCAAATGTTTACCTACTTCTTTTACATTATCTTGATAAAACCCTAATTTTAAATGAAATAATCATCTATCATAATGAAAAATAAGTTCTTCCTGGCCTTAACCTTCTCGTTTGTCTTATGCTTATTATGTTCATTTATGGCTGTCCAGCGAAAATTTCAACAAAGCTGGATCAGGATTAATTTGCTGGGTTACCCCACTGAAAGCACTAAAGTTGCCGTGTGGGCAAGCAAAACGGGTGAGCTACCTGCCAAATTTGAGATCATCACAAAAGAGACCAACCAGGTGGTTTATACCTCAACCAATATTAAAAGTTTTGGCCATTATGGTCCTTTTAGCCAAACTGCCCGATTAAATTTCAGTGATTTTAAAAGTAAAGGGCGTTTTTACCTTAGGGCAAATGGTATTCTTTCTCCCCTATTGCTCATTAATAATAACGTTTATGAGGGTGCCGCAGATTTTTGTTTACAATATATGCGCCAGCAACGAAGCGGTTTTAATCCCTACCTGAAAGATAGCTGCCATACGCATGACGGCTTTGTTTTATATGGCGCCAAGGCTGGCCTTAAAGACAGTACACATATTGATGCTTCCGGTGGCTGGCACGATGCAAGTGATTACCTGCAGTATTCAACCACCTCTGCCAATGCGACCTATCATTTATTAATGGCTTATCGCGATTTTCCCAAAGTCTTTAACGATCGGCAGCTGGCCAATGGTTTAGACGGAAAAAACGGAATTGCTGATGTGCTGGACGAAGCAAAATGGGGTTTGGATTGGTTGCTGAAAATGCATCCCCTGAAAAACATCATGTTTAACCAACTGGCCGATGACCGCGATCATATCAGCATGCGGATTCCGAAAGAAGACAGTCAATATGGAAAAGGTTTTGAGCGCCCACTCTATTTTATTACCGGCGAACCGCAGCAACGCGGTAAGTTTATGAATAACACCACCGGAACATCTTCTACAGCCGCTAAATTTACAAGTGCTTTTAATTTGGGCTCGGTTTTATTTAAAGGGCGTGATCGTGCTTACGCCCAAACCCTTGCCAAAAAAGCCAAAACGGCCTATACATTTGCATTACAAAAACCTGGGGTAACACAAACTGCATCCGTAAAGTCGCCATACATTTATGCTGAAGACAATTGGGTTGACGATATGGAACTGGCCGAAACCTCATTCAATTTCGGAAGAGAAAAACCCGATCAAAAGAAAATAAAACTGGCCTTAAACTATGCCCGGCAAGAAAGCACCACACCCTGGCTACAAAAAGACACCGCAGCGCATTATCAATATTATCCATTCATCAACCTTGGTCACTACGAAATTGCCAGGCAAGATTTAAAAGACAGAACAGCTATTAATTATTATCAGGAAGGAATAAAGCAAGTTTGGAACCGCGCAAAAAACAACGCTTTTTACCGTGGTGTTCCTTTTATCTGGTGCAGCAACAATTTAACCGTTTCTTTCGCCATACAATGCCATTGGTATGCAACCTTAAGTGGCGATAAAAGTTATTCCGAGCTTGAACAAGCCAATTTCGACTGGCTTTTTGGGTGTAATCCATGGGGAACGAGTATGGTTTACGGCTTGCCTCAATGGGGAGATACACCAGCAGATCCGCACTCGGCCTTTACCCATTTAAAGAATTATCCCATAAACGGCGGATTGGTTGACGGACCCGTTTACACCAATATTTATAAAGGTTTAATCGGGATCAAACTCAATGATAGTGATGAATATGCTGACTTTCAGAGCGATCTGGCTGTTTACCATGATGATTATGGCGATTATAGCACCAACGAACCCACAATGGATGGAACCGCATCGTTAATCTATTTACTGGCAGCAAAAGAAGCACATGCTCATCCCCTGGCCGACCATAAAACTTACAGCTACGGCGCCAACATCCGGGGCGATTCTACCCAAAAGAAAATCTACCTGGTTTTTACAGGCGACGAATATGCGGATGGCGCTGAAACAATAAGCAAAGTGCTGGCGCAAGAGAAAGTTAAAGCGTCATTTTTTCTTACCGGAAATTTTTATCGGAATCCAAATTTTCATTCATTGATTAAAAAACTAAAGAATGATGGCCATTACCTTGGCCCACATTCTGACCAGCATTTATTGTACTGCGACTGGAATAAACGCGACAGTCTCCTGGTGACCCAAACAGGTTTTGAAACCGATTTAAACAACAATTATCAGGCAATGGCAAATTTTGGGATTAACAAAGAAGCAGCGGGTTATTTTTTGCCCCCCTACGAATGGTATAACCAAACCATCGCCGACTGGACCAAAGCACAGGATCTGCAACTGATTAATTTTACTCCGGGCACACGATCCAACGCCGATTACACTTATCCCGAAATGGGAAAAAGTTATCGATCGAGTGATGAGATATACAGATCGATTACTACTTTTAACGAAACCAAGCCCAATGGTTTAAATGGTTTTATCTTATTGCTGCACATCGGTACTGATGCCCGAAGAACTGATAAATTTTATAACAGGCTGGCCGAATTGATTACTTATCTGAAAAAGGCTGATTATAAATTGGCTAGAATTGATAATTAATTAGAATATTGGGCATAATGACAAATTAAAATTTAAAATAAATATTAACTTTGCCTCCAAATAACAAAAAACATGAGTGTACAAGAGAACAGCAGCAATAATTTCAACTGGTTATATTATGCTTTAGGTTTATTCTTCGGAGTTTTAACTGGAGCAATCATTACGCAAAACTATATTTTCGCTTTGTTAGGTGGTGTTTTAGGTCTGCTAACAGCAGGTTTATTCTTAAACGCTATCGTAAAAGGAAGAAAATACTAGTTTTTAGCCCTTTTATTACCATTAGATCCTTTTAAGGATTAAAAATTAATCCCACAGCAAATGAGGCCATTATGATTTTACGAGAAGCTGTAAAATCATGATTGCTCATCGCTACTGAAAACAAAAACCTACAAATGAAAAATATCTTCATTGTTGTTTTCGCTCTTATTTGTTTTAGCGCAAAGGCCCAACAAGCCCCTACTGCTGAAGTAAAATTTCCTGTTGCAGACCCAAGCCCTGCAGATATTGTTTATTTTCCGCTTAATGCCCCAAAGGCAAAAGCTGGAGATCTAACAAAACCGGTGATAAAGATTGTTTATTCGCGCCCACAGAAAAAAGGACGTGATATTTTTGGCGTTTTAGAACAATACGGAACCGTTTGGCGTTTTGGTGCCAACGAAAGTACAGAAGTTCGTTTCTTCAAAAAAGTAAACATCGGCGGCAAGAAAATCAAAGCAGGCACGTATAGCTTATTCGCTATCCCAAACAAAGATTCCTGGACCATTATTGTAAATAGCGAAACGGATAAATGGGGCGCTTTTACTTACAATCAGGCTAAAGATATTGTTCGTGTAAATGTTCCGGTTAAAACCCTGGCTAAACCGATCGAATATTTCTCGTTAACCTTTACCGAAATTACCGGAGGTGCGAATCTGGTTATTGGCTGGGACAGAACGCAGGTAGAATTACCCATTCATTTTTAAGTCGAAAAGAAAGAAAAATATAAAGTCCCGGTTATGGCCGGGACTTTTTTTGTTTTAAATCGTTTTGTTCTTAATGGAACTTAGGGAATTAATGCTAATTTGAAACCAGCTTTTTAGCTTCGCTTTCGCTGCTGATAAACACTTTATATACCTGAGTAATTTTCCATTCGCCTTCTTTATCTTTTTCCATGATGACAAAGTTTTGTTGTGCGCCATCAAATAATTCGTAATTAATATCTACACGTGCAATTACCAGGGCATCGGTTTCAGAAACAATAGTAGAACTGATATTACAATCGCGCTGAATGACGCCTTCATTTTTCTTCATCTGGTTTAACACATCACTCGCTTTATGTTTAATTACCCTTACATCTCTATTCGAAGTAAAAACAGCATCCTCACTTAAAACAGCTTTTAACTTTTTATAATCAGAGTTCATATAGCTGTCCATATAATAATTGATAACTGATTTATGGCTTGCAGTTGGTTTTTCAGCTGCAAAAACATTATTTGTGATTGTAATACCTAGTAATAAAATCACCAAAGCTTTTAGTCTCATAACTATCTGTGTTTTTTTATTAAATATCGGCTGGAATAAAGAAAAATAATATGCCGATAACACCGTAATGCTGAGGTAACTAAAATGTGATAAAAAGAAAAGGTTATGTTATCATTTGCTTAATTAAACGATAACATAACCTCTCTTCGGGGCTTTAAATGATTACGGATTTTGCTGTCCGGCCAGGCCAGAATTCGCTTCCATTTCTGCCCGTGGGATTAAAAACTGCCATTTAACATCTCCGGCAGGTATGGTTAAGGTTCCTGCAACAGAAGCCGAAACATAGTTTGGAACAACCGTTCTATCCAGCGGCAGGTTTAAGCGTTTTAAATCTAACCACCTGTGGCCTTCTCCCCAAAGCTCAATTCTTCTGTTAAAAAGAATCTCATTGATTAAGGCCTGTCCTGTATTTACCGAGATTACCGCAGCCGGGTCTCTCTGTTTAACCAGGTTAAATAAAACCGTTCTGGCCGCAGCCTCGCTTCCAGGCGTTTTTGCATAAGCTTCGGCTAAAATCAGGTACATTTCTGAAGTCCGCATTAAAGGCACATCGCCTAAAGACGGGCCGCCTACTTCTTTAACCGAAAACTTGCGGCTCATATAAGGTTGACGGGCAAAATTTGTAGCAGGCAATGGGAAATTTACTGTAGTTGGCACAGGTTCCCACATCTTTTTCCGAACGTCAGTAGCTGATATCTGATCGTATAATGCCGAATTAATCCTTTTTGGATTTCCACGCATAAAGCTTGTATTTGCATTGTAAGCAATCTGCGCAAAATATGACCCGAATGTATCACCCTGATCTAATGTTGGCATAGAAGCCCATATAAATTCGCCTAAAGCCGCGTTATTAAAGCCCGCCTGATAATCGGTAACCGACAATAGCGGGTATTGGTTGGCATCTACAATGTCTTTAGCATATTTAATGGCGTTTGGATAATCCTGCATCACCAGGGCTACCCTTGCTCTAATGCCTTTTGCTACCGTAGCACCTGCGTGGGTTTTATTCGAAGCGGCGGCATTAAGTGCAATTGCTGTTTCTAAGTCGCTAACAATTGCTGCATAAACACTTTCCACTGTTGCCCGTGGTTTATTGGTATCGGTTGAGGCCAATAAAAGAGGCACACCAAGCTGGTTGTTTGGTTTCGCTGCTGCATCATAGCGTTTACCATAAAGCTGTACTAAACCAAAATACGCGTAACCTCTTAAAGTTAGGGCTTCTGCTTTAACGATGTTTTTATCAGCTGCTGCGCCAGAGGCCTGATCGATGTTATCGATGATGTAATTCACATTTCCGATAATCCGGTAATAGGTACGGTACATATAGGTTAACAAGGTGCTGTTATCGGTACGATGACTAATCCACGATCCCCCATCAGAAGTATACCAGTTTGATGAGGATATACCAATATCTTCACCCATAAAGTCCATGTAAAGCATAATACCACCTACACCGGGCTTGTTTTGCTGCGCATTATCTGGTACGGTGGTAGAACGCTCAAACATATAGCGGTAAACACCATTTAATGCATTTTTTGCATTTGCGGCAGAGGTAAACAGCGCTGAATTATCAACCTGATCTGTCGGTTTTGTATCGAGATAATCTTTTTTACAGGCCGTAATACTCAATAGACTGAAACCTGCAAAAAGTAAATATTTTTTATATTTCATGATTGTATCTTTTATAGTGAAACATTGATTCCGAAACTAATCATCCGCGAAGGCACGTAATTAGTTGTATTTAAACCCGTAAACGATTCGGTCGGATCCATTCCTTTGCGTTTAGATATTAAGCCCAGGTTTTCGCCTGCTGCAAATACCCTAACATTGCTTAATGTTGCGCCTTTAATCCAGCTTTGTGGTAAAGTATAGGATAGATTTATGTTACGGAAAGCAATATAAGAGGCATCGACCAACCAGCGGCTTGATATCCCATTAAACTGGGCTGAGCGTCCAATATCCAATCGTGGTATATCGGTAACCTGGCCAGGTGTCATCCACGAGTTTAATACATCAACATGCAGCGCCGAACCATAGGTGGTGGCCATCAAGCCCTGGTAATTCTGATCAAAGAATTTACCTCCGATCTGGTAAGTGATCAGGAAGGATAAACCAAAGTTTTTATAGTTAAACGTATTGGTAACCGACCCATATAAATCTGGAATAGCCGTGCCCGAATAATCAGAACGTGCATTATTAATATCGGTGGTTAAAACACGGCCATTTACCGTGCGCAGATTGGTTGTTACACCAGCATTAGGCTCAAATAAAGCCGAACCATCTGCCGGATCTACTCCTGCCCATTGGCGCAGATAATAAGCATAAATGTCGCGCCCCACTTCAAGTCTTTTCGTTCCACTGGTTACGGTTGGCGTTTCTGCCGGCATTTTGGTGATTTTATTTTTTAACCAGGACCAATTACTTAATATGTTCCAGTTGAAGTTTTCAGATTTTAAAATATCGCCGCTTAATTGCAAATCGATTCCGGTATTGTACATAGAACCAATATTGCGACGGATAGAAGTGATTGGATCAGACAGTGGCTGAGGTACCGCAAACAATAAATTTGATGAACCACGTTTAAAATACTCGATCTCACCTCTCAGGCGGTTTTTAAACAAACCAAAGGCTATCCCGGTATTAAAAGTATTTACCGATTCCCATTTTAACTCGGGCGTTGCAGCGGTGGCCAATAACAAGCCTGGCTCGCTACCATTGTTCCAGCCTAACTCGTAAAAAGCCTGGTAATTGTAGTAAAGGCTGTTGTGCTCGAAAAGGTTTGCATCAATTAAATTATCATTTCCTACTTCACCATACGAAGCCTTCAGGCGTAAATCACTAATCCAATCGATGTTTTTCATGAAATCTTCTTTGTTAATTGCCCACGATGCACCTGCAGAGAAAAATGTTCCCCATCTTGATTCTGAAGACAAGCGCGAAGTACCATCACGACGGATAGAGGCATCTACAAAGTATTTTTCCAAATAGTTATAACCTACTTTACCGAAATAAGATTCTACCCGATAAGTATCTTTATATCCTCCGGCATCACTAGGGGTTACAAAATTCGGGAATTCTGTATTTCCATCTAAAATCTGGCTTTGTTTGGTTGCACTTAACCTGCGCCAATCGTAATCGTAGTTTTCATGTCCGGCCAAAGCATTTACACTATGATTGCCAAATGTTTTGCTGTACGATAAAACCTGGTTAAAGGTATAACTCTGTGTTGGCGTGCTCCGCTTGGTAGATGAACCACCAACGGTACTGCCATCGCCCACAACCGGGTTTCGATATTCGCTGCTATAGGCATTAATAAAATCGATACTAAAGGTTGGTTTAAAAGTAAAATCTTTTAAAAATTTAATCTCGGCATATGCTCTACCGTTAAGGGCAAGCCTACGACTCTGTACATCGTTTAGCAAAGTTTCGTAAATTACATTTCGACCAGCTAAAGCACCTTGTGGTCTGTTAACAGAACCAGGATGTCCTCCGTAGTCATACCATTGCTCGCCAGTGGCGGTTAAAACCGGATTGCCATTGGCATCATAAGCATGTACTGGATAAATGGGGCCAATAGTTCTGGCAAAATTGAAAACATTCACAAAAGCCGTGGCACTACCTGTTGAAGCATCCTGTGCTAAATTTCCGTTCGACAAACTTCCCGACAGGTTTACCCCTGTTTTTAACCAAGGTCGTAATTGAGTATTGGCATTAACACGAACATTAAATCTTTCGAAGTCAGTCTTAATTAAATAACCATTATCCTTCAGGTAATTCATAGAGAAATAATAGTCGGTTTTTTCATTTTTAGCACTCGAGTTCACATTAAACTCAGTACGTTTTCCAACGCGAGAAGACTGCTTAAACCAATCGAAGTCATCATAACGCAACTGTGCATTAGGATTCAATTTGCCATCCACACCTACAATCTGATTGTTTGGCACATTAAACGGATTATAGATCAATTGCCCCTGAATGGTATTGGAAGCTTGTGTAGCCGCAGCCGACTCGCTTATACCAGTTCCAGTTGCCGGATATACCAGGCTGTTTTTTAAAGCCTGCCACATTAGGGGGTAATAATCTGAAGCACCTATTCTATCATACTCGGGTATTCCTCTTTTAGAAAAGCCCTGATTATAGGTTGCGTTTAATGTTGGTGTACCGGATTTACCTTTTTTTGTAGTAATGATCACCACGCCATTTGCTGCCCTCGAACCATAAAGTGCTGATGAGGATGCATCTTTTAACAAAGAAATACTTTCAATATCGTTGGCGTTAATGTCGCCAAGCTCACCATCATAAACAGAACCATCTAATACAAAAAGAGGGCTATTCGATGCCGATATAGAACCAAATCCACGGATACGGATGGCCGAACTACTGCCTGGCTGGCCGTTTCCGGAGGTCGTTACCACGCCCGGCGCAACGCCCGACAGCACATTGGTAACATTCGTAATAATCCGGTTATCTAATTGCTTAGCGTTTAAAGTAGCCACAGAGCCTGTAATGGCTTCTTTCTTGCTTGTTCCATAGGCTACCACAATTACATCCTGCAGGTTTTTAGAAGAGGAAACCATGCGGATATTTAACGTTTCGCCAGTTATTTTTACTTCCTGCTCGGTATAACCAACATAGCTTAGCACTAAACTCTGTGCATTGGCTGGTACCGAAATCGAAAAGGTTCCTTGCCCCGTGGTTTGGGTCAGTTGTGCGGTCCCTTTTATTTTTATAGATACGCCTGGCAATGGTAAGCCATCATCCGCATCAACCACTTTTCCGGTAATTGTTCTATTTTGCGCTAAAGCGTTTAAATAAGACAAAACCGTCACCATTAAAATCAATAGTAATTTTTGTTTCATGTCTGGGAATAAATAGTTAGTAATTAATTAGTTCTGTAGGTTCTTAGCAGATGTGCACGAAACCAAATCAATAAGCAATTTAGGCGCTGTGAAAATCCAAAAATGTGCGAAAATCACCATTCTGGACAGAAGGAGGCTTTAAACGCAAAAAAGCAAACCCCAATCCTGGCAGTTTGCTTTTTAATCATTATTAACCTAAACAGGAAAAAACTTCTACAAATTGTCCTGCAAGAGCTTCAAAAATAGTTTCATCCTAACATTCTAAATATGCAGAAATCACTATTTATACTTTAGTTCAACCTACTCTTTCTATATTTTAGCGGGGTAATATTGAACGTGTGTTTAAATAACCTGATGAATGAACTTGGGCATTCAAATCCTACTAAACCTACTATCTCATTTAAGGAATAAGTGGTGGTTTGTAATAGTTTTTTAGCCCGGTTTAATCTTAAATGCACTAAAAACTGGTATGGGCTAATTTCATATGCTTCTTTAAAGGTTCTTAGCAAATGGTTAACCGATAAACATGCCTGTTCGGCAATATTTTCTAATGTTATATTTTGATTATAATTACTACTAATGTATTCTTTAGCCAGTGTTAATCTTTTTAAAACCTCTTCGCGGGTTTTTGTTTTGATAAAGCTGAGTTTATCCAATTTCTGAGCCACCTCTTTATCATAAATTTTATAATAGTTTAAAAGGCAATGGTACAGATACTCATTAATCAGCATTTCGTCTTTTAAACCTTTATCGAGCTGGCTTTTTAAGTGCAGTACATTAAAGCGCATATCGCCAGAAAACGGATAAAGCGATTCGATAAACGGAGGAGTTTCCCGGGCTTCTTTTCCGGCAAGTAAACTTTCGTTGCTGTTTGAAAAAGTATGATGAAAATCTTTAATAAAATTTTCGCCAAAGGAAACCGAAAATGTATTTACAGGACTTATTGAATCGATTTTGCTGCTAAAATTTGTACCGGCGTTTACCACGGCAAAAGTATCGGGATAAATGCTAAACTTACGTTTGTTAATTTCGCAGTCTTCGGTGCCGTTAAAAACAAATTTAATGGTATAAGCATCATTCTGCTGCTCGTAAAGCGCCTCACAGGTGCTTTCGCTTATAATTTTATTCCTATTGCTTAATTCTTTTACGTACCTCATAACATTAATCCTCATTATAGTTACGCTGCTCCAATATGATGAAATGATTACCATAAGGATCAGAAAATTCGATACTTAAACCCTCACTTAAGTAAGCCGGTCTATTTTTAAAAACAACCCCTCTCGATTTTAGCCTGCAATAATCTTCTAAACAATCATCACTGCTTAATACAATTTTATTGGTCTGGTTTTGATGCTTCCGTTCTGAAAGGAAAATATTGGTCTCATGATCTGCCTTTACCATGATTCCTTTTTCCTGCTCAGAAATCATTGTCGATTCTGTAGGCATGCCCAAACAGTTGGCATAGAATGCATCTGCATCATTTAGCTGCGTTACTTGCACATAAAAGAATTTTGCAGATTGGTTCATTGCCTTGTTTAATTGTATGATGTAAAATTAAACTGAAATTGAACCCAAAGGATCACCCAAAAAGGGTGATTTTCGCATTATTTTTTAGCAGGAAATGGGTATAGATTAAATAAAGCGCTTTTCTTTGGCTGTTTTAATCGCTTCTGATTTTGAATTTACATCGAGTTTGATGTAAATATTTTTCACATGGCTCCTTACGGTTTCCTGGTCGATAAAGAGATCATTGGCGATTTGAGATTTTGTTTGCCCGTTTGCAATCCGATCTAATATTTCGGTTTCGCGTTTAGTTAAAGGAGAATTGAGGTTTTTCTGAAAAGAATGCATAACAATGCGCGCTACATTGGTACTCATAGCACCTCCTCCGGTACTCACCTCTCTTACTGCATCTATAATTTTTGAGGCACTCGAATTTTTAGTGAGATAACCGCCGGCACCCATGGTCAGGGCTTCGAAAACCAATTCGGGCGAATCGAAAACAGTAAGGATAATAATATTTGCAGTAGGTAAGGTTTTTTTGATAAAAGGCAAAGCCTGCAGTCCATTGGTACCAGGCATCTGGATATCAAGCAAAATCACATCAGGATGATCGGCCTCTAAGTGTTTCCTGGCCAAATCGTACGAAGCATAAGCATTTACGACTACAAAATCGTCTACATCGCTTAATAACGATTCATAACCCATTCTTAAAATATCGTCGTCTTCGATTAGAACAATTCGTAAATTCTGGCTCATTTTTGTGGTTGGTTTTAATTAAGACGCTTTTAGTGCTATTTTGTAACAGGAATTCTGGTAGAAATTGTGGTAGTGGTACCTTTACCCTTAACAGATGAAATCTGGAAGGTCGATTTTATACGTTTGCAACGTGTTTGAATATTGTTTAGTCCTCTTCCTTTTTGTACCGTTTCAATATCAAAACCCGCTCCGTCATCTGTTGTCAGGATGTTTACCGTATCATGATCAGTTTCAATAACCATAATCAACACCTGGCTTGCTTTAGCATGCTTTAATACATTATTCAGCATTTCCTTAAAAATTAACGTGAGGTTTCGGTTAAACTCCATCGATAGGTGTAGTTTTTGGTATTTACTTAACACCCCTTCCATTTTAAATGTAACGCCTGTATTTTGAAAAAGGTCTACACCAAAATTTTTAATATGCATCAATATTTCAAATAGATTATCGCTATGTGGATCTAATGCCCAAAGGATATCTTTAGTTCCGGTATACAAAAGGCCGGCATTCTCTCTGATTAAGCGGATCAGTTCTTTTTGCTCTTTTTCAGCTCCGGATACCTTTTTATCCAAAATTTCTGACAAAACATTAATCCTGGTTAATTTATTGCCAATATCATCATGAAAATCCTCGGCAGTTTGTTTTCTTATTTTTTCCTGTTCTTTTAGCTTTAACTTCTCGAACTGGTGTTTTTTACGCTCTCTTGTTTTAAAAATCAGGTAAAAAATAAGCCAGATCAGAAATATAAGCACCAAAAACGCGATGATTTTAAATATAACGGTATCATAATATGGCGGCACAATGGTAAAACTAAACTGCTCTATATTTGATTGCTGACCATTTGCAATGGCATAAACCTGGAAGGTATAACTTCCCGGCCTTATGGCCGAATATTCGATTTCCGTATTGGGTACAGGTTTACTGAAATCGTTATCTACTCCAACCAGTTTATAGCGATAAAGTACGCTTTCGGGATTGGTGAGATAAACCCCTTTAAAACTTATCGAAATGTGGTTTTGACTGTAGTTCAGTTTATAAAATTTATGCCCTATTTTGCTTAGGTCTATTGAAATATCTTTTGCACGATCATTTTTATGAAAAACACTTACCTGTTGAATATGGATAAAAGGGTTCTTTTTGTTCTCAGTAGTCGGATTGGTTTTACATTGAATGAGTCCGTTTATAGTGCCCACCAATATGCTGTTTTTGTAATTGATAATGGCATTTTGGTTACACTCCACAATTAGTGGGTGATCTCTAAACACTTCATAACCTTGTTGCTGTTTGTTAAAAGTTAGTTTGTTGATCCCCCGCCCTGTTCCGGCCCACAAATTATTTTTCTTATCGGTTGCCAGGCTATAAATATCATTTGAGTTTAGTCCATCGGCAACAACATAGCGCTTAATGGCTTTGGTTTTTAAATTCCAGGTAATAATCCCATCACCGAGCGTGGCAAAAATTAAATTATCATGATGTTTTATAATGCTCAGTACGTAAACATTGCTGAGCGATTTGATGTGAAATGTTTTATCTATTTTTTTGTTTTTGATGAGCGTAATGCCATTTGAGGTACCAAGAAATACGCTATCCTTGGTCAAAGGGTAAATACAAGATAAATAGCCATCAAACCCACTGATTCGTTCGGTTTTCCCATCCTTTAAATAAGTAGTCCACATGAGTCCGTTTATCCAGATTCCACCTTCCTCGTCTTCAGCTATCGCGCTGTTATCAAATCGCTCTGGCTTTAATACCTGGCTAAATTTCTGTCCGTCGTATTTCCAAATACCCTGGCCATAGGTAGAAAACCAAACGTTTTTTGCTCTATCTGCATAAACGAAGTAGATTTTTTTATCCTTAAAAGCGGGGATATCGACATTTTGTACATCTTTACCATCGTACTTAAAAACACCCTTGTTAAAAGTGCCAAACCAGAGGTTGTCGTTTTTATCGGCTGCTATTCCGCTTATTGGATAAGCCAGGTTCTTGCCTTTAAACCTGTTGTACCTGATGAAAGCATCGCCTTCATATTTGTAAATACCATCACTAAAACAAGATATCCAGATATTATTTTCGGCATCACTAAATATTTCATTTACCTGGTTATCACTTAATCCATTTTCTCCGTTAAAATTAATGACTGCCCCGCTTTTATTGATGAAGTAAGCCCCCTTTTCAGAACCTACCCACATATTTCCACGATGATCCTGCGCGATGGAATAATAGGTATCAATACCTGCTTTTTTAAAAAATGGTTTAACTATTCCATTCTCCAGTACATAAATTCCACTACGGTAGGTTAAGAGATAAATTTTGTTCTTTACCGTTTTATCAAATAAGATCTTCCGGATCAATAAAGTATTGATGGCTGGCGGTAACTCCTGGTAGATTGCCCAATTGTTATTTTTTAATTGATAAATCCCGCTTCCTGATACTACAGCATATAGGTTTCCAGAACTGTCGCTGTTTATGGTATGGATATTTTTATCGGCGATGGAATAAGAAACAATTTTATCCTTTACAATTTTGAAAAGTTTATGTTCACTTATTCCCCAAATAACACCCTCTTTGTCTTTAAGCAAATGGCTTACTCCTTTACCAGAAAACAGGGTGCTTATTTTTCCGCGCTTCAGAATGCTAATGCCCGTTTCGGTGCCAAAAAGTACCTGACCCTGGTTATCTTCTGCGATGCAGTTTACGGAGTTCGATCCTAATCCATCAGCTTTGCTATACGAGGTAAATTGCCTGCCGTCAAAATTACTTACCCCGCCGAAAGTGCCAAGCCAGAGCGTCCTGTCTTTTGCCTGAAAAATTACCATTACCTGCGATTGAGGCAAGCCATCCTTCAGGCTATAATTGGTAAAATTATAGCTTTGGGCCGATAGCTTCAGGCTAAAAAGCAAAATGAAAGAAACTATGAGATTTATCTTGATTATAGACAGTTTACTGCACATGTAATACAAAATAAGCATAATTTCTTTCAAAAGCCATCCCCCTTTTTGGGGGATATTTTTTATGCGTTGCCCATGTATGGGTCGGTTTGGGTAATTTCTCCGGTTTCTATTTTACCGGCATAACGGTGTTTAAAGGTAATATTACCAGTCTGTACAATACTGAAGTCGTACCAGTTCGCGTTTTTAGCCAGATTAAATGAAATATTGCTACTCGATTTAGGCTTAATTGTTACCGTTTTAATCCCCGATTTGTATTTATTATCTACAATTTGGAGTGTAACTAAAGCGGCACCTTTGTTCTCTATAGCGAAAACCAGGGTACCTGTTAATTTTTTGGACACCAAACCTCCTTGCTCCGGATATGCTTTTACCACAATGGAAGGATTTTTTTTGCTGCCTGCAAAATGTCTGTAAAAACCATTAGGACCACTTACTGTCAGGTCATAAGCCTCGTTATCAAAATCATCCAGTTTAATGCTGTCTTTTAACACATCACCGGCCTTCACTGCATAAGCCCATGTTTTGCCCACAACACCTTTAAATTTGGCAATGGTATTCATGTTGAAAGGCGCACCAACCGTTTCTGTTTCACTACCGAACAAGGTTTTTGCCGATTGAAAAGTAAGTGCGATTTCATTATTAACCAGATTGGCATCAACCATTAAATGATAAGGTAAGGCACAGGCGTGTTTTGTTCCGTTTTCCTGTTTAGGTGCATGGTTAGATGTTTCAGGAGAAAAGGATTCGAATTTATTTATTTTTGCAACATCGGTTTTATTAAGTGCGGTAGGCCCAACCTGTGCGGGTTTATTTTTAGCATTACCGATATTGGTTACCACAACATCACGTTTTAATGATTCCGGAGATTTAATTTCCTCTCCGTTATATGGTCTAAACACCGAGGTTAAATCACCACAGATATTTCTTCGCCAATCACTAATGTTATTGCTTTTAATGGCTTTACCTGTTTTTTTAGCCAGCCATTTCTCCATAAACATTAATGATGAGGTATGGTCGAAAACCTGCGAATTTACAAAACCACCCTTGCTCCACGGTGAGGCAATAACCAATGGAACCCGATAGCCCAAGCCGATCGGACTTCCTTTTCTTGCTTCAAAATCGGTAGCATAGTTTATGCCTTCAGATACTTTTCCGCTGGTTGAATCATCAGGGTTTGGCACTACGAAAGGGGGCTGATGATCGAAGTAACCATCATTTTCATCGTAGGTTAAAACAAAAATTGTTTTTTTCCAAACCTCCGGGTTTTTAGTTAAGATATCCAGGGCTTCGCTCACATACCAGGTTCCGTACAATGGTGAGCTGGTGTGATCAGAAAAACGCTGAGGCGCAACCAGCCACGAAACCGTTGGTAATTTTCCGCTGTCTACGTCTTTTCTAAACTGGTGAAAAATATCGCCCTTAGGCACATTAATGGTTTCAGACTTACCCTGGTCATTTTTAAAGGTAAACGGTTCAAGATCGAGATAATCTTTTTGAGAAATGTTCGTAGTAAATGCTTTATCTACTAAGTTTTTTTCCTTTTGAGATAATTTATCGTATTTCTCCTGAACCTCTTTTGCGGTTAATGCTGGTTTAACGGTATTATCGCCATTTTTTCTAAAGTAGGCCGATAATTTAACATTGTGCCTGCTGATGTACTCAACCGGATTATCACCATAATTACCCAACCAATCATCTATTTCACCTTCCGGGAGTTTGGAGGTCCACAATTCGTTTTGGTAAATGCGCCAATCGATACCATTATCTTCTAATGTTTCCTGAAAGGTTGGCCAATCTACGAATACATTATTTTGCGATTCGGCCTGATCGTTATTCACCACTGCAACCCGGTTGGCGCTTTTTTCTCCGCGAACGGTTCCTGTAAAAAAGAACAGTCTGTTTGGTGTTGTTCCGGTTAACGATGAGCAAAAATGCTGATCGCAAATGGTAAAAGCATCGGCCATGGCATAATAGAACGGAATATCATTCCGATCATAATAAGCTAGTGTCATGGGTGTTTTAACGGGCAGCCATTTATCGTAACGGCCACCATTTCGTGCCGCAACCTGGTCATTCCACGAATGGGGTAAACCACCTTGCCAGGTGATTTTCGTTTTGTTAATGTCGACATGAAAGGGTGCATAGGTATATCCCTGACCATCTTTTTGTAACCAAACTTTGTTTCCATCAGGTTGAATGTGTGGGTGGGGATCATTAAATCCGCGAACACCTTTCATTTTACCGAACATATGGTCGAACGACCTGTTTTCCTGCATCAGGAAAACGATATGCTCTGCGTCGTAAAATGTACTACCCGGTTCAGGGTTAATCGACATGGCTTTTAGCACCGAACTGGGCAAGGTATTGGCCATACCAGTGGCTCCGGCAAACAAGGCCGCTTTTTTTAGAAATTCTCTACGTGAGTCCATAAATTATACAATATAGCTTAGATACCGCAAGTTATAGTTTTCAGTTAGCATTTTTCAGTTGACAGTTAAATTTATAGCTCAAGTTAGTCCGAAGTCCTTAGTCAATTTAACTAAGCACCATGACTGATCAAACTATAAACCATCATCTATCTCCTCTTCCATTACTTCTGAAATACCCTCACATAATCCACCTTCATTGTTGCAGGGAAAATAGATTCGTCTACGCCTTTTTGTCCACCCCAACCGCCACCTACGGCTACATTTAAAATAATGTGGAAGTTTTGATCGAATGGCCAGTCGCCGGATCCTTTTTTGGTGTTCTTAAACGTGAGGTATTTTTGGTTATCAATAAAGAAATCGATCCGATCGGCAAACCATTCTACCGCATAAATATGATATTCGGTATAAGGATGATCAACCTTTAAAGCCTTCCCAACCTGCGTTTTGATTATATGGTTAAACTTTTCGGTATGTACCGTTCCATGAACACTATCCGGATCATAACCCACATGTTCCATAATATCAATTTCACCGCTTTTTGGCCAGCCACCATATTTCCAATCGGTTGGTAAAGCCCATATTGCAGGCCATAAGCCTCTGCCTTTGGGTAACATAGCGCGGACTTCTACCCTTCCATATTTAAAATCGAATTTATTTTTCGTGACTAATCTGGCCGAAGTATAATGGTTGTTTTCCTTATCTGCTTTTACAGCAGTAATATTCAGATTCCCTTTTTTTACAACGGCATTCGTACTGTCGGCATCGGTATAATATTGAAGTTCGTTATTGCCCCAACCCTTTCCGCCAACATCATAACTCCAGTTTTTTGTTAAAGGTAATCCGGCATCGTTAAATTCATCAGCCCACTTCAGTTTCCAGCCTGTTGCAACTGGTGTTTTTTTAAGTTCTTCGAAAGTTAATTCTGGCTCATTGGTGGTAATGTAATCAACCTGGTGTGCCAAAAGCCATTGAATTTCGGGAACTGTATTTACCGTCCAGGCGTTTACCGTTAATCCTAATTTGTGGGCATTTTCGATCCACCCATCTTTTTGGTAAACGCTAAAATGATAGTCAACACCGGTTAATTTATCGGCTTTCATTTGTTCGGCACTGATTTCACCTTTTAAATAAGCCACTTTTGCTTTCGGCATTAATGCTAAAATGCGTTTGCAATAATCGTAGTCGAAACTGATGTACTCTGTCCACTCCACTACCCCGAGTTTCTGAACCATTTCAACACATTTATTGGTCACCTCAATTCCCCGGTCTTTGCTGATTAACGAAGGTTTGATCTCTAAAATCAGTTTAGTGGTTCTTTGCTTTTTACCCGCCAATAAATAGGCTTCGAGTGTTGGGATCTTTTCGCCATTACTCATCGTTTTGGTCAATAAATCAGCATAATTTACTTTTTCGATAACCAAACCCTGAAATTCAGGATCGTGATTAATGACCAAAACATTGTCTGCGGTCATCCATACATCGAATTCCGAACCATAACAACCCAACTTTACTGCTTCGTTTAAAGAGGCTATCGAATTTTGAGGGAAATTATTTTTCTTCCATGCGCCACGGTGGGCAATTACCTGGTTTTTATTCCAGTTAAATTTTTGAGCAAATGAGGCAGTAAAAATGAACAACATTAGTGCAGAAATAAATACTCGTTTCATATTTTGGTTTTATGATGATTGATCTGAAAATCATGATTGTCCCATCTCCATTGAAAATAATTTTATGGGATGAAAGATCAAAAGTAGATTTTTAGCCCGAATACAAAATAAAGTTAATGTAACCATTATATGAACAAAAACAAAAAGCTTACCCATCCAGATAAGCTTTTCGATCATTAACTATTTAACATGCACCCCTTCTACAAGGTGTAATTCTTATTTATTCAGAACCGGTTTCATTAACGGATTCTGTTTTCATTTTATACTTACTGGCATAGGTAGCAGCCATTTTCATAAATCTGTTATAAGCGGCTTCGTCCTGCGCGCGTTTATTTACCGCCGCAGCTGTTTTCATAAACTCAAGACCACTATCATCTGTAACAATGGCATCAGCCCATTTACAAAAGAGCTTCACCACTTCCGGAGTAAAACCGTTTTTAACCAATAATGTGCTATAAAGCGCATTGAAGTGATATTGGTATAAAACAGGATTTTTTATAGCGAATTTCAGAAAACCTACGGTATCTTTTTTCATCGCCAGGAAGTATTTATTTCCCAAAGTTTGCAGGCATATTTTCCATGTTTTTTCTGTGAAATATTTTTTCTGCCCCCCTAAAAAGTCTTCAAAAGCAGCATCATTCAAATTTGTTTTTAGTGCTTTAGCCAACTTGAGGTTTAAGCCATAATCGATCACAGGCTGCAATACATCGGCTCCATAAAGCGATACAAAACCATTGTAATCAGCAAAGATGGTTTCAATAGCCTTTTCGTCTGCCGATCTGGTAACCAGATAAGGCAACAAGGCATTTTCGGCTTTAAAGTTTTTTAAAGTATCGCTATAGGTTGCTAAGATAGCTGGAGTTATTCCCTTCCGGGTTTTACAGAATTCTACATAAAACGAGGGATATTTTTTCTCGTCATACTGTGTAGAAAAACCAGCTAAAAACTGCTGTTGATTTGCTTTTTGACGTGCATCGGTAAACAGGGCGAGCAAATTCCCCGGATCTTTATAGCCCGATGATGAGCTGATTAATTTCCCGTCACTGTTTAACACCAGGAAAGTAGGGAAGCCATTTAAAATGTGCTGCACTTTTAAAGTATCGCCAAGTTTATCCTTAAAGATGTCTACTTTGAGCATCAGGAAATTTTTATTCATTTCGGCTTTAACCAGCTCGTTTGGAAAAACATTTTCGTCCATTTGAGCACATGGGATGCAGCCAGTGAAATAGCAATCAACAAAAATGAGTTTGTTTTCTTTTTTGGCTTGTTTCAATACACTGTTTAAGGATTGATTTTGTGCCAGACAGCCTATGACAGCGAACATCAGGCAAATGGTATGGATTATTTTTTTCATAAATCTATTTTTTAGTTATTGAAATATTTTGTTTCACTCTATTGACGGTATAGACCATTTTGAAGATTTTACCTGAGGGAGCGGCCAAAACCGAAAGCATTTTCTTGCTGTCTTTAAGCAAAACTGGCGCTGCAATGCCGTCAATACTTTCAATTATCTGTCCTGCTTTTATCGTTTCGCTTTCTACCGGAGCAACTACACTTAACAGCTTTAATTTTCCATCCTGATCGAAGCCGAATAAATAGGCGCCCAAAACAAAATCGTTTGGAAAGTTAATGGTATGGTTAGGCACAAAATGGATTTCCTTTTTCTGCAGGTTAATGGTGAAGTTGTAACGCCCAATGGTCCTGATGCCAATTGATCCATCAAAACCCGGATTCCAGTTTTCGCTTTGCCCTCCGCCTGCCATCAGGGTAACCGGAAAATCGGTTAGCTTAGGCATATTTGAAAAAGAAAACGATGCTGCCCGGCCACTGTAGGTCGGTGTGCTGATACCCATACTGGTTGTGGTACCATTATATTCGGGTTTAAAACCACTTACCAATAGTTTATTCTTTTTAACAAATGGCCTGAAACAAATCAGGTTGTAAGATGCACCGGTATCGAAAACAAATTCACCGCTATGAGCTTGTCCGGGCATTACACTAACCTCGCCGGGGATAATAAACAACCCGGCAGGCACGGTAACCGGCACAGAAGTTCCTTGATCCTGATATTCATAATCGCCGAAATTGTAGAGCGAAAGTTCTTTTTTATCAAAATCTACCTTGGTGATGTAGTTTTTGGCAATGCTGTTTCCAATAATCCCGTCAGTTCCTTTGTGCATTTCGGGGAAAATGGCAAAACTTTGGTTTTTTAGCTTAAAAGTATCGAGCTGAATGGTATTTCCTTCTGAAACCGATATCTGCATATTGCCCCCTACAACGGAGGTGTTCTGCTGTCGGCTAGCTTTTATGCCCACAGAATCGGCAAGGGCTTTGGTAATGGCCATTCCATCAGCGCCGGTATCGAAAAGCAATTTTAATGGTCTTTGGTTATTGTTTACCTTAACCGTTAAGATGATAGCGCCATTGTACACTTCGAAAGGGATTTTAGCAACCAATACCGATTTTTTATACCGGTTCATACCATAGAGTTGATCGAAAATATCAGTGTAAAGGATTTTATACTGCGCATCGGTATAAATGGAACTTTCTTTACCTGCTTTTCCTTTGTTAAACGGTATCACGGTAAGCTGAACATTTCCGTTCTGTTTTACCTCGTTTTTCAATTGAAGCGAATCGCAGGCGTAACGTTCCAATATCGCTTTTAACATTCTATCGGTCGATGGTCTGGAGTAAGCGGCAATAGAAAAATTGCGACTTAAGTTTTCCATTATGGGATCGATAGATTTTTGAGCGAACATTTTGTTCATGCTTTCGATTATCGTTTTCGCATTTTGTGCCTGCACGTTTAGCGCTGATACCAAGACGCCCAAAAACAGTATTGCTTTAATTTTCATTTTATCTGAGTAGGTGGATTTAAAATCCATAAATTTTTTCGAGGGCCAGGTCAATATCATCAGTAGCACTCGAGGTAATACGGAGTATTATTTTACCCTCGCTGCTGAGCAGGATCTTGGTTGGAAAAGCCATAATGTTATAGTCTTTTACCAGATTCTGCTTATCCATATCCTCATTATTAAGTACATTGATGTAAGGTAATGCATCCTCTGCGATGGCTTTAAGCCAAAGCCCTCTTGCTTCTTCAAGATTCTTTTTCTGCTCCTGCGCAATGGCTATAATTTCAAAACCTTTAGATTGATATTTTGCATATAATGCCTTTAGATGTGGATTACTGGCCCGGCAAGGCCCGCACCAGCTGCCCCAAAAATCGAGCAGTACAGTCTTTCCCTTAAAATCAGCCAAATTGATGATTTTACCGTGATTATCGGTTTTCTGAAAACCAATGGCATCCGATCCTTCAGGTGTAGTACTTATTTTTTTGATGTATGTCTTGATTCTCTCTGCAATAGGATGGTTTTTATATTTGGATGATAAACTGTTCCACGTGGAAATAAAATCGCCAGCGGTATACAGGTTTTGCATTCGGGTTAATAAAAATACAGAAGCAAAGGCGTCCGGATGGTTTTTAACAAAGTCGCGCTTTACGTTAACCAACTTTCTGTTAATTGCGGTAGCCTCAGTACTAAGTGCCTTTGATTGCGCCGCATTAGTGTTTTTTTCTCCATTAAAAAGCAACTGCATAATTTCATAATTACGCATTTCTTCCTTTTTTACCAGCTGTTTATAGTTGTCAAACACATTGTTTTCTTCATCTCCACTTACTTTAGCAAACTGAACTAATAAGGCATCGCCAGTTATTTTAATCCCTTTATCAAAAACAAACAGATCGAGTACGGGCGATGGATTCGAAACGGTTTTGTCCTTGCTTGTAGCGTTTACTCCCCTTAATATCGAAACGTCAAACCGTGCGATAGCCGGCCTTTGCAAGCGGGGCACCTTTAAAGAAAAAATATCGTTAATGGCATTTGCTCTGTAACTTCTCGATACACCAGCATCATCAGCAAAAGAAATCCAAACCGATTTATTTCCCAGGCCTTTAAGCTGCCCGCTAATTTGTATACTATCATTCTGGCAATAGGCTTTGGGTAAAAAAAAGAGCAAAAGCGTAGCCAGCAATAGTTTTTTTATTGTTATCATAGAAGTTAGAAAATGTAAAAAGCTTTGCCGCCGATATAGCGGCAAAGCAATGACCTAATTGGCCAAAGTTTTTTGCAATAATGCTTTTAACTCTGGCTGAGAAGGGCGTGGTGAATCAACGGTTACAATTTTGCCCTGTTTATCGAAAACCAAAAAACGGGGAATGGTATTAATTTTATAATATTTAGAAAACTCATTAGCTGGTCCGCCGGCAAAAAGCTGTAAGCCGCCTAAATTTTCATCTTTGATCATTTTAAGCCACTTTTCTTTATCCTTTTCTGCATCAGTAGATAAACTGATAATCTGTACATCTGTCCCTTTCATCTCCTCTTCTAACTTCTTTAGAAATGGAATTTCAGCCTTGCAGGGTCCGCACCAGGTTGCCCAGGTATCAACCAACACCACTTTTCCTTTAAAATCTTTCATGCTATGCATTTTACCATTGTTATCTGCATAAGAAAATTCGTAAGCATCGGTACCTGGTTTATAGGTTAACAAAGGGTTCATTATGTTGCTGCTTCGCTCTTTTTGTGCTTTGGTAATCACGTATTTATCATATTTTGCCATTAAGGTTTGATAATCACCTATTGTTTTATAACTGGCAGCATTTTCTAAAGCCAAATCACCCTTTAAAGTATCATTTGGAAGATAAGAAGCAAAAATATCCACGCCCTCTACCCCTCTTTTATAGGCTTTGCCATCCTGACGCATATTTACACTGATGATGCCTGAAAGGGTGCGGTAACCCCATGGGTAATTGTACACCTTGTCGGTTGTTTTTGCAAAATCTACTGCTTTTAAACTGCTGTAAAAATTGCTGTACTCTTCAACCGAAGGATGTGCTGAACGCGGTGTATTTAAAAAGTTAGTTGCATAGCTAGCCAGATCTAAAGCCATGATATCTTTAATCTGTTTATCAAATTTTGCATTACCTGTGCTTTTTCCGTTTAAGAAAGTTTTGCTCTTCGCTACAATTTCTTCTTGCTCAGGAAAATAATCGACAAAAGTACTTTGCACTTTCATAAAGTTGATGGCTTTCTGCTCAAGCGGGAAAGTAAGATCGTGCCATTGGGTAAGTACTGTGTTTTCTTTAGAGTTTAATTTACCCGTTAGCACATAGCTCGAATCCAATAGACTTACGGATAACTGCTCACCACCCTTGAAATAGAATTTATAGTTATCGTTCGGGCTTCCTTCATTTCCTGTGCCGATTACATATAAACCTTCATACTCGGGATAGAACAAAAAGCCAAACTGGCCATTTGCACTCGGGCTAGCATTCGCAATTTCTATGCTCTTTCCGTATTTTACCTTAAACAGTTTAACGGCTGATGATCTTTTCTTTTTTAAAAGACCTTTTACTTCAACTGGCGCCTGTGCCATTGCAGTAAGTGTAGTGATGCACAAAAGTGCACTCAATAATGTTTTAATTTTCATTGGTTTAATTTGTATGTTGAAGAATTTTGATTAACGTTCTCTGTAAGTAAGGCTTTTCACTTTTCCGAAGCCAGAAAAACTTTTAGCCAAAACTAAATCGCCCATAACCGGTGGTACTACGTAGGTATTAATGCTTCCGTTGGAACCCTCCGGCAATGCCGGATTGTAAAAAGCAACCATCAAATTATTGGTATCTTTATATTTGGTCGTATTCTTAAAATCGTAAAACTGGATAAGTGAGATCTTCTTGTTGCCTAAATCAACAACTTGTTTTGTTGTTTTCAAAGACATATCGTACTCGTAAACTTTACCTCCAATACTGTAAAGAATATATCCTAACGCGGGGCTCACTGCATAAAACTCTGCGTTGGCAAAATTGGTAGCCGTAATCTCATCATAATAGCTTTGTACAAGCGAGGCACTGTTAAACCTGGCCAAGTATCTTTTAGTCGAATTTGGATCTTTTAAAACACTAAAAACTTCGCCACCATTGTAAGGTACCCAGGCCATATACAATAAATCCATTCCGGTACTGAAACTGAATTTTCTTTGGGGTATGTCTGGGTCAGGTAAAGTAGTACAGGTAGAATTCGATCCCGTATGTTTTACAAAACGTCGGTTTGTTTTATCATAAAAAATGGCATGTGCAGTAGCTGAAGTATTTTTGTCTCCGCCAATAAATGGTGCCACTTTAAATTCTTTCTGTTCAGCTGCGATGTAGCTAATTGGAGAAGAAAAGTAAATATTTTGAACTCGCTCATAATAGTATGCTCCCTCTTTTCCGATCATGTATGCTGTGCTGCTTCCTCTTTGTTGAATTACATCAGCATAAAAACCAGCGGTTGTACTGCCAAACATTTCGTAAGTTAGGTTCATCGTTGGTGTCCATTTAAACGTATTGGGCTCCACCTTAGTTGTAAACTGATCTGTTCCCAGGTATATCCCGAAGCTTATTTTATCTGGTCCGATTAAGAGCCCGGTATTGTAATTGTAAACCATAACAGGTTTTCCAGAAAGTTTAAGTTCTGATCCGGTACTGGCTAGTAAATCGTTAATTACGTCGAAACTTCCTGTTGTGTTAAGCGATAGCATATCAACCCTGGCCTGGTTGTTCACATCGCACATTAACATCCAGCCCTCATTAATTTCATTAACAACTTTTAATATAAAACCAACTTTGTATTTAACGCCACTGGCCTTATCTGTTATGGCATAATATGCTTGGTAAGAACCCGCTACGACACGCATTACCTGCTCTAAGTTGCGATTTTGATCTAAAATAAAGAGTTTGGTTCCGCCTAAACCATTTGGCCCGATATAACTCCATTCATAAGTATATTTAGATTCATCAAAGTTTGGATCAAGGCTAAACTTAGTAACCGGCTTAATAGAAATCGATTTGCCATAAGTGGCCACAACTTCGCTGGGTAAATCAGTAATGGTTTCTAATTTATTAATCTCATTGTAATCATAATTTCCCAGGTCTTTTTTACAAGCACCCATAGTCATGATTAATAGCACAATAAAAAGGCAATTGTATTGTTTAAGTTTCATTTTATTTCCTTCTAAAATTATTATTGAACAGATGGACCCATTATCATTATACTTCCATCATCTTCCAGAATGATATTACCCAGCAATTTTTGATCATTAAGATACCTTTGCATATATTTTGCATAAGCAACCATTTCTGCAATGGATACAGAGGTATCTAAATAGGCAGGGTCCACATCGAGTATCGATACCATAAGAAATAACTTTTTCCGGGTAAACGTACCCATGTAAGTATCCAACCATCTAGCTGGCCGTTTAATAATATCGTTTACATACCACCTGTAATTAACATATGATATTTTTTTTCCTGTGGTTTGATTGGTAACCTTGTTATTCATCGCCGTTACAAAATTCTCGTTATCCAGCAAATCGAAGCTCAATAAGAATGTGTTCGTTTGCATATCCGTTTTTCTCAAAAATTTTATCTTTACGGTATCCTTTAACTGGTCTTTTTTAATGGAAAAAGATTTATTCAAAATTTCAAAGTGCAGCCCTTCTTTAGCAGTAGAAGAAGCATTAACACTTAATTGGTATGGTCTATCTTTTGAAGATTTTGCACCGGTAGTGCTGATTACCATATTCAATACTGAATCTTGCGATTTAGCCAGACTGAAAGAAACAACTGTTGAATCTTTAATTACCTCCCCTGAAAACAGCGGTAATCTGGCGGCATCATTAAAATATATTGCGTCTTTAGAATCGTAGGTATTGAGTGGCTTTTCACAAGAAAGCATAATCATAGTAATAGCAATTGCTATGATTGGTATGATATTTCTTTTCATATTTATAAAGTCATGTTAACGATATTGAGATTCAGATAGCGGCAGCGGAATGGCATAGTTTACAGTAATATTGGATGTACTTGCGCCGTTTGGAATTGAGGTAACATTACGGCGCTTGTAGTAATAAAAAAGCTGACCTTCGCCGTAAAACTCCTTCTGGTATTCTTTCTGTAATTCTGTATTAATATTTACCGTGGTGGCTAGGTTGGTAAGTCCTCGGTTAAATCGAACAACATTTAAATAGTTATTAATCCCGTCTGCAGCATTTGGTTCTGACTCTGCAGCGATATAATATAATTCGCTGATTTTGATGAGGGGAATTGTAAACCGGAATAGTTTATTCTTATCGACCACATCAGCATATTTTAAAAATGTTTTGTATGGTTTAAGCCCGTTTGAGGGTGCCTGCCAGTTTAAATTATACCGATAATCATTCTCATTATTTTCGAATACAGCTGTAAGCCTTGCAGGAAGTGGCGCTAAAATATTTGGATCTGTATTGGATGGATCAAAAATAGAAGTGTAGGTGTTGTACAGTTGTGTATTCAAAGCGCCAAATATCATTTCCGTAGAAAATATCCGGTCAGGGTTTATTTTTTCAGAAAGCGCATTGGTTACTGTTGTCCACGGAAAAAAGCTAGCCTTTTCAATTACTGATTTGGCCGCTGCCAATGCAGAAATCTTATCTCCCCTGTATAAAAATACCCTAGCCTGCAGGCCTTTTACCGCATAATAATTAAGGCGATAGTTTCTATTGTTTTTTAAGAAATCGGCCGTTTGGGTATTTGCCACTAAGTTGACTCCGGATGTAATAACCACATCACCTTTGAGCAACTCTTCTGCCTTCTTTAAATCAATTATAACCTTGTTCATAAATTCGTTTGCTGGCAATAATGGATTGATCGAGATTTTTGTCGCATCATAATAAGGCAAACTCTGTTTGGTAGAATCGACAGTGCTATACCGAGGACCGAATAAACGCAGTAAATCAAAGTGCAGGTAAGCCCTTATAGCTAAGGCTTCTCCCTTGTATATCGATTCGGTATTTTGATCGACAACACCTTTATACTTTTCCAGGTTCTCTATAAAGCTGTTTACGTTAAGGATACCTGCATAAGCATCAACCCAGGCGGCTTCTAATTTGGTAGTAGCTGGTACATCTGTATAAGCATAATTGGCTATTTTAGTCAGATTATGGGTAGATGGGATGTTGTAACGTTGTGCTAGTACTTCTGTGGTATTTAGTGTTAGGTTTGCGCCATATAAATTACTACCGGCCAACGATATGTAGATTCCGTTCAGAACAGATTCAATACCCTTCTTGGTAGAAAAAAGTTGCGTTTCCATTACTTTATCCTCTGGCTGCACCTGCAAAAATTTCTTACAGGCTCCAAGTGTAATCACCACGGCAAGAGAACATACTATTAGTTTGAAATAATTCGTTTTCATATCTGAAGATTAAAATGAGGCTTTAAGTGAAAAGGCCAATGTTCTGGCGTAAGGATAATCTGTTCCCCTTTCTCTCCTTACCGTTGATAGGTAGAAAAGATCGTTGGTTTGTAAGTTGAGGCTCAGGTTGGTCAATCCGGCACTTTTTAGCCATTTTGCCCCATCAAACATATACCCAAAATTTAACGACTCGCTGGTAAACGAGTTTTCTGTCTGAACAAATCTTGACGATTGCTGGGTAGTCGCTGTTTGTGAAATCCCTTTGAACTGTGCTACATCTCCAGGACTTTTCCAGCGGTCGTAAAGTGCCCTTTTATCCTGGTTTAAAGCTGCATCGGCAAATGAAATGTTTTCAACTTTGTTAAATAAGGCCCAATTGTAAATGTCGCCACCTAATTTATACCTGAAACTTGCTCCCAGGCTGAAATTTTTATACCGTAAATTGGTAGAAACTACACCTTCTACTATTGATACAGTATTACCTACGTTTGTAATATCTGCTACATTATAATCGAAGGTATACTGGCCATCTTTTGTCAGAAAAATTTCTCTACCTGTTGCAGGGTCAATTCCCAGTGATCTTACTGCCCAAATAGCCTCCGCACTGTTTCCATCGTTGTATCTGATTAATGAACTGATGCCTTCTTGTTTTTCCTGTTGCTTATTAAGTGTGTTTAAAGTATTGCCGAAACCACTATATCTGCTTTTATATGATGAACCGGTTACACCTATGCTCCACGTGAAACGTTTAGCCAAGTTATAAATCGGAAAGAAAGTTAGTTTGGTTTCCAAACCCTTATAGGTAAGTGCCCCAATATTGTAGGGAAAAGCAACGACACCGGTAGATGATGGTAAATCGACAGGAACAACCAATGGATCTGTTTTCTTATTGTATGCATTAACATAACCTGTAAAACGGTTATTGAATAAGGCAAAATCGATTGATGTGCTGATTTGTCGGGTTTTCTGAGCGGCTAGGTTAGGATTTCCCAATGTACTTAAAGTAACTCCCTGACCAAATTGATTGTAATTGGTATTCGTATTGTAATTATATATTGAAACAGAACTTGTATTACCATAATTCTGGTTACCGGTTATACCCATATTTGCTGTTAGCCTTAATGAGTTTATCCAGGCACTACCTTTTGCGAAGCTTTCGTTGTGTATATTCCAACCTAAACCAAAGGCGTAGTAAGGCGAAAACTGTTTATTGCTACCATACGCTGTTGATCCGTCCAATCTATATACCGCATCCGCTAAGTACCTGTTATCATAAGAATAGTTGGCGGATACTGTAGAATTTAGAGTTCTGTAAATACGGTTGCTTGCCGAAGGCGCCTCATCTAATTGATAGCTATAGGCAAAGCGGGGATTTCCTGAATTTCCGGCAGGGAAGCCCTCTGCAACACTGCCATAACTACTGTTATTTTCTTCCGAAACAGTATTTCTCCAGTTTGCGTTGATTACGTGTTTTGCAGCAATTACCGTGTGATAAACAAGCATTAAATTGGCTTGATAAGAAAAATTCTCCGCGCGGTAATCGGTATATTTACCTTTTCTTAAATTTGGTGTATTCAGAAATTCTGACATTTCAGACGACCTGTAATCTTTATTAACCGAAGTTCCCTTTGTAATTTGTAATCCACCGTTCAATCGGAAGGTTCTACTTAAGTCATAATTCAAATTCAAATTGTTTTGAACCTCAAAGCCCTTTTTTGTGCTGTATTGAGGTTGTGTCGCATCGAATAGCGGGTTGGTTACATAAAGTTCTGTTCCATTAGAAGTTCTTGAAACCTCTAAATATCTGTTTTCATTGCTCTTTTCAAAATAAGGATTGGCATTAACGAAGTTAGAAAACGATCCATATGGCGAATCGCTACTGGAATTTCCCCTTATATAGGTAATGTTGTTGATGTTAAATCTTGAAGTCCTATAGGTAAGGTTAATGGTACCACTGTAACTATCTCTTCCGGAACCCTTCATTGCACCTTTACCCGTTCTGTAATTCATTCCTAAATTATAAACAAAAGTATTGTCACCCCCAGATGCATTAATTGAATTATTGGTAGAATAGCCGGTTTGTATTGGCTCACTTAACCAATAGCTATCTACTCCCCTTTGTACATTGGCCAGGTGCGAATTGTAGAGTGCGTCTAAATAAATAAGTTGAGTAGGATTTGCCTCTGCAGTACTATATCTGCCTGATAGGCGTTCAAATTCCAGTTTTTCTGCCGCATTCATCATGTTGTAAGCAGAAAGATCTGGTAATTCTACCCGGAAATCCTGAACATAACTGAACCTCAATTCGCCGGGAACAGGCTTAACAGTCTCAATTACAATTACACCATTAGAAGCCTGTGCCCCATATAGCGCTGTTGATGCTGCATCTTTTAAAATGGTAACAGAAGCTACCCTGTTCATGTCAAGATCAACAATGGTTTGAAGTGTAGTTGGAAATCCATCTAAAATAAATAGCGGTTGATTGGGATCCTGCCCAAACTGATCTTTTAATGTGGTACTTGGAATACTGCTTTTACCACGAACCTCAATAACAGGTAAAACATTCGGATTTGAACCTGCTGCAACATTTTCCATCACCAGAAATGACGGGTCTACTGTTCTTAAACTTTGAATAATGTTGTTATTTCCAATCAATTTAAGGTCCTCACCCGAAAAAACTGCTGTTGTACCTGTAAAACTATCTTTTCTCCTATTAATCCCTGTACCTGTTACAACGACCTCTTTATCAAGCAAGGTATTACTTTCTCTTAGTTCAATAGAAAGCGAGAAAGTTCCTCCGTCTTTAACTTGGCCGGTAATGGTTTTTGTTTCGTAACCAATAAAATTGATGGTGAACTTGTATGAACCTGCCGCTAGTCTTGGAAAACTAAATACGCCGTTCTTATCTGATGAGGTTGTTGTTTTAGTCCCTGTTTGTACATTTTGAGCGATAACAGTTGCACCTACAATGGTTTCTTTTGCGTCTTTAATAACCCCTTTAACAGATGGCGTTTGTGCATAGGCGCTTAGCCCAAGATAAAGGCAAAGCAGTAGCAGTAAGACACGTTTTGGAACGTTCCTTTTAGTAAAAATTTTAATCATGAAGTTAGTTAGTTTGGTCTAGTTGTGTTTAGGGTTTTTGTTTACTTCTTCTTTATGTTATATCCCACCTCTGTTTTTTCTGGTATCAGGTTATTGAGCGAACAAAGCATATTTAAGAAAGAGTCAATGTCATCGCGTCCGAATTCATATTGTCCTGTAAATACTTTTTTGTTTAACTGACCTGCAGAATATTTTATTTTAATGTTCAATTTCGTTTCAAGTGCATCAAAAACGCCAGCTAGAGATTCGTTATCGAAAATAATGGCGTTTTCGGTAACAATAGCCTTATTCTGATCTAAAGTTTCCAGTTTCTTAGCTGGCAGGATATTAACCTCTTTCACATTTGCAGCATAGGTTTGCATATTCACCGTAAATACTTTTCCCGGTAATAAATACACTGTTTTAACACCTGCTGCCAGCAATTTATGTTGAGCCTTAACCACCACCTTTCCTTCAATCAATCTCACTTTAGTGTAGAGCCCCTTTTTAAAGGCTGTTATTTTAAAAACTGTACCTAAAGCAGTAGTAGCCAGGTTATTGGCAAAAACTGTAAAAGGTTTGGTCTTATCTTTATGTACCCTGAATAATGCCTGTCCGATTAAAACCACATCTCTTTTTCCCTGATCAAACGGAAAATAACTCACCTCACTGTTTGGATCTAGTTCAACAATAGTTCCATCCGGAAGCGTGTGCATCTGTTTTACCTGAGAGGTATTGGTCACAAACTTAGCAACCCTTGCAGGTACCCTCGCTTTAGTTAAAGCAGCAACATTAGAGGTAGAAACCTGATTACTGTTAAATTTATAAACCACCAATCCGATGGTAGCAATCAATGCGATTGAGGCGGCATAAGCTAAATAACGCAACCGGCTTCTCTTCATTTCTTTAGTATCGTGGATATGATCTAATACATTTACATAAATCCGGTCTGATACTTCGCCATCAACTTTTTCTTTCGGTTCAAAATGCTCCCATTCCTCGCTGTTTAAATAAATTTCGCGGTTGTCTCCATCAGCTAAAAATTTACTTACCATGCGGGCTTCCTCGGCAGTACACTGGCCGGCAAAAAACTTCTCAACAAGCTTTTGGTTGATTTGCATAACTACATTACGTTTTTGAAAGCACTTTACCCCTATAGGGCTGAAATTATTTTATATAATTTCTGAAAACAGCTTTTTGTGGCCAAAAAAGGCAATAATTATTTATTAATAATGGCCGACATGATGATGGCCAAAGAAATAATAGAAGAAAATGCAGCTCTTAGCTGTTTTAATGCCTGTGATATGTGATTTTCGACCGTTTTAGGAGAAATAGAAAGCATTTCTGCAATTTCTTTATAAGAATAACCCTCTACCTTACTTAATTTGAATACTTTTTTTCTAACGGGTGCCATTTGCTCGATCGCCTGCTCCAATGCATGATGCACTTCTGGCTGATCAACTTCTGTCCGCAAAGCATAATCATTTTCTACTACAGTCAAATGTTTTTTGCCAACCGCCTCCTTTCTAAGCTGATCGATAAGGATCGTACCCGCAATGCGGAAAATCTGTGCCGATAAGCTATACTCCATGGAAAGATTTTCTCTCTTTTCCCAAAGTTTGATAAAAGTAAGCTGCACCACCTCTTCGGCCATGTAAACTGAACCTGTTTTTTTCAGTACATAAGCGTAAAGTTTTTGGTTGAACAAACGGTAAACTGTTTGAAAAGTTTGTAAGCAACCCGACGCTAAATCAACAACATAGTCCATTAATAGGGATTCCTGAGAAAATATAAAGGGTGATTTTACTAGTTATTCGGAGCGGATGATAGGCCAAAGATATTTTTTCATGAAATAAGAATCAACCCATTGTTAAGTTTTTCACGCATTTTAATGAAAAAAATAGCTTCTCATCACTAATCAAACGTTTGTCTTATTTTTACCTTTTTCATCATTTTATAAGAATTTCGATTAAAAACCTGCAAATAATTAAAATTGATAACCAATTTGTAATAAACACGTTATCCTAATATCAGATTTCTTTCAATTGATTAGAACTATTTTTACATTTACGGTGATATGGTGAGCAATAACTACAGTGATTTATTACGGAAGATAGATGAGTTTATCCGCAAATTTTACCTGAATAAAATTTTGCGTGGCAGTATTTATGCTGCAGCCATACTTTTAGGGTTGTATCTCCTGGTTTTCCTGAGCCTGTATTACCTCAATCCAACTGCTGGTTTTAAAACCTTTGTATTTTTTGCCTATCTCCTCATTGGTATCCTACTGGTTGGCTTTTTAATCATCAAACCCTTGCTTTCCATGCTCAAACTGGGCAAACACCTTACCTTCGACGAAGCATCGGTTATCATTGGAAATCACTTTGCCGATATTAAGGATAAATTATTGAATACCTTACAACTTCATCATTTATCCGAAAATCACCCTGAAAACAACCACCTTATTCTCGCCAGTATCGATCAAAAGATCCTGGAGCTTAAACCTGTCCCCTTTTACACGGCCATTAGCATTAACGATAACCGGAAATATTTAAAATATCTTTTTGTTCCCCTTTCAATCATTCTGCTAATTGCCATTATTGCGCCGACTATTTTACGCGAGGGTACGAACAGTTTCTTTAAGTACGATGAGTACATTGCACCTAAAGCCCCGTTCAGCTTTACGGTTTTAAATAAAAGCTTAACAGTTACACAAGGCGATGATTTAACCTTAAACGTAAAACTGGCCGGCGACGAACTCCCTGCCGAAATTTACGTTGAAGACGGAAAAAACACCTATAAACTTGAAAAAGAGAACATCACGAAGTTTCATTACAGCATCAAAAATATACAGAGCGATAAAAAACTGGTTTTTAAAGGTGGCGGCTTTAGTTCAGCGGCGTTTACAGTTTCCGTTAAACCACGTCCCGAGCTGCTCAATGCAACCGCAACTTTAAATTACCCCGCTTACCTGGGCAAAAAACAAGAGTTGATTGCCAATGTTGGCGATATGCTCCTGCCCGAAGGCACCAAAGTAACCTGGAATTTTAAAACCGGACAAAGCAGTTCCCTTCTGTTTGTTTTAAATGGAACCGAAAATATTTTAAAAGTTGAGGATAATGAATCCGCCTTTAATGCCACCATCCGGAACAATTCAAAATACAGCATTAGCCCTAAAAATCAATACGTTACCATCAGAGATTCGCTTTCACACCAAATTACGGTAGTTAAAGATCAGGCTCCGGAGATCATCGTAGAAGAAAAGCCCGATTCAGTTAGTAATAAAGCCTTATATTTTAGCGGACAAGTAACGGATGATTACGGTTTTAGCCGCTTAAGTTTTAAATACAATATCAAAGAAAATAACCGCATTGTCGGTACGGTCACCAAAAATATTGCCATTAAAAGCAATGCGACCGAAAATACCTTTTTCTATTTCTGGGATTTAAAAACAGCATCAGCCAGGCCGGGTCAGGAAATTGAATATTATTTTGAAGTAGCCGATAATGATGGTGTAAATGGCGCAAAAATTACCCGATCGGAAATTAAAACCTTTAAACAACCCACCAAAAAAGAAACCGCCGAACAGGTTAATGCCAGTAACCAGGCATTAAAACAAAAAATGCAATCGGCCATACGTTTAGCCAATACCATCGAAAAAGAAAGTAAAAAAGTGGCCGAAAGCCTGATCGATAAAAAACAGATTTCTTTCGAAGATAAAAAACAGATTGAAGCCCTTTTAGACAAACAAAAGCAACTTGATGAGGCCGTTAAGGAAATTAAAGAGCAGAACGATAAAAATATTCAGCAACAGGAAGACCAAAAGCAAACGGAAGAGCTTTTAGAAAAACAGAAACAGATTAAGGATCTGTTTGATAATGTGCTGGATGAGAAAACAAAAGAACTTTTGAAGAAGCTGCAAAACCTGATGAATGAGAAAAATAAAGACCAAACGCAAAACGAACTTTCGAAGATGCAATTGGACAATAAAACCCTCAAAAACGAACTCGACCGGATTTTAGAACTCTATAAACAATTAGAATTTGAACAAAATCTCCAAACGGATATAGACCGTTTAAATGAACTGGCTAAAGAACAAAAGCAACTTGCTGAGCAAACCAAAGATAAAAAGCAGGATAACGAATCGTTAAAGCAAAAACAGGAGGCGCTTAACAAAGAGATGAAAGATTTGAAAGACGATTTAAAAAAACTGGAAGAAAAAAATCAATCGCTTGAAAGGCCAAATCCCTTCGAAAATCCTGAGAAAGATGTTCAGGATATACAAAAAGAACAACAAGACAGTAAAGATGCTTTAGATAAAAAGGATTCGAAAAATGCAAGCCAGAAACAGCAAAAAGCGGCTGAGCAAATGGAGAAATTATCAAAAAAAATGAGCGATATGCAGCAGCAGGGCGAAGAGATGGAAAATAACTTAAACGCTAAAGAGTTGCGCCAGTTACTGGAAAACTTGTTAACTACCTCTTTCGATCAGGAAAAAGTTATGCTTGCCTTAAAGAAAATGACTGCTGCCGATCCATCCTATACCAGTAATGTCCAGAAACAACGTAGCATTAAAGATAACCTTAAAACCATTGCCGATAGCTTGTACAGTTTAAGCAAACGGGTTCCACAGATAGAATCGACGGTAAATGAGGAAATGAACAAGATTAATTTCAACCTGGATAAAAGTTTAGAAAGTTTGGGCGATAGAAGAACTCCCGAAGCCAACCGTTTTCAGCAGTTTACCATGACTTCTATCAATAATTTAACCCTGATGTTGAGCGAGGCCTTAAGTCAGCTGCAAAATATGCAGAAAAACGGTAAAGGCGGCAGTGGAAAGAAACAAAAACTAGGCATGAAACAGCTTTCGCAGCTGCAGGATCAACTGAATAAAAGCATGCAGAAAGCCCGCGAACAGATGCAAAAACAGGGCGGCAATCAAGGCACGGTAGGGAAAGGACAAATGAGCCAGGAGTTTGGTAAAATGGCTCAGCAGCAGCAAATGATCCGTCAGGCTTTAGAAAAAATTAACCGTGAAGAAAATAAAGATGGTACAGGTAAAATGGGCAACCTAAACGAAGCCATTAAAGAAATGAAACAAACCGAGAGCGATCTGGTTAACAAACGTTTACAGCAGGAAACCTTAAACAGACAGAAAGAACTATTAACCAAACTACTAGAAGCCGAAAAAGCAGAACGCGACCAGGAAGAGGATTCCAAACGTGAAAGTAAAGCTGCCAAAGAGTTTCCGCCATCTTATCAAAAAATGGTCGATCAGTATAAAAAACAACAACAAAACGGCAACGATATGTTGCAGAAACTGCCGCCAAGTTTAAATTACTACTATAAAAATAAGATTGCTGAGTATTTAAAATCGTTGAATATGGTTCGATAATGTTAAAGGAGTTGCATCACCATGACCTGTAGCGCAGCGGAAAGCTTACGGAGTAACCCGAGCTTTAAGCGAGCTCACCGAAGGTAATTTATTTCAGGATCTTTGTCCAAAAGATGATGAAACAAGTTCAGCATGACGACTGTCGGAATATTTCTTAAATTTGCAGCCATAAACACCACAATATGCCTGCAATATCCCTTTTCACAGAATCAGTTAGCTATAATCTTCCTCAGAAACTTAAGGTGAAGAAATGGATTAAAGCAACCATCGAAAAAGAAGGTTTTAAATTGCAGGAGCTTAATTTTATCTTCTGTAGCGACGAATACCTGTTGGGCATTAACCAACAATATTTAAACCACGATACCTACACAGATATCATTACTTTCGATAATTCTGAAGAAGAAAAACAGATTGTAAGCGATATTTTTATCAGCATTGAGCGTGTTAAAGAAAACGCCAAAACCTTTAAAACACTTGAATTTGATGAGGTTTGCCGCATTATGATCCATGGTACCCTTCATTTATTGGGTTACAAAGACAAAGGAAAAGTAGCTAAAACCCTTATGACTCAAAAAGAAGATGAATACCTGGGTTACAGAGCTGAGGCTGGCTTAGTTTAAATTATTATTTTCTTCTACTTGGTGCCACATTAGGGTTGATTTAATTTCTCTTTTTTCGATTTTTTCTAATACGATCATTATGCTGAACTTGTTTTACAAGTAGAAGTAGTATTTTCAATTGTCTTGTAGCTACTACATGGTCAGCATTGCTCATACGATCAAGACCCTAAAATAAGTTCAGGGTGACGGTGACTAATACAAAATAAAAAACAATTACTCCCTTCCCTATTTTTTTTATGGCGTTCGTCTAAAAGTTATGGGCGTTCGTCGACTATTAGGCTATACTGGTATAATACATCAGAAACCGCTGCAACTTTTACGGCCTGTTGCAGTCTTATATTAAAAGCAACAATAAAAAAAGATGAAGAGTTGAGTTTTCAAACCTGTTTTCTAGTCATCATACAAGATAAAGTTTAGTTTTAGTTAATGATTGAAGCAGCGGTGGAGCGAGTCCGACCGCTGTTTTCTTTTATATCCCCTTACGACCGCATGCGATATAAATCCATACTTTCCAGATAGATAAAATCATCAATAACAGGCCATTTTTAGCCTGATACAGATTGCTTTACAATTTGATTATGCCGTTCCAAATATTTTATACTTACTTTTGCACTAATTTTCCTTTATAAATCCGAAATACAAAAAAATTGAGCACACTAATTGCGGCAGAAGGCTTAGGGCATGGTTATCATGACGAATGGCTATTTAAAAATTTAACCTTGGGTATTAACTCTGGTCAGCGCGTGGCGTTGGTTGGAATTAATGGTGCAGGTAAGAGTACACTTTTGAAATTATTGGCAGAAAGGTTCCCTCCGCTCGAAGGTAAAATTGTAAAAAATAAAGCTGTTAAAATCGGTTTCCTCGATCAGGAGCCTCAATTTACGGAGGGTTTTTCTATTAGCGACCATATATTCTCGCTGGAGAATAAACAACAACAGCTGATTAAGGAATATGAGGAGTTAATTGAAGATCCAAACCCGGATGAGAAAACACTTAACCGTTTATATGAGGAATTAAGTGAGCATAACGCCTGGGAATATGAACATGAGATCAAGACCATTTTAAACAGAATGGGTATTACTCATCTTCAGCAGAAAATATCAACGTTATCTGGTGGGCAAAAGAAACGTTTGGCTTTGGCTAAACTCTTAATTGAGGATCCAGAAATTTTGGTGCTCGACGAGCCAACCAACCATTTGGATATTGATACGATTGAATGGCTGGAGAAATTATTAACTACCGGACAAAAAACAATTTTACTCGTTACCCACGATAGGTACTTTTTAGATAATGTTTGCAATACCATTGTAGAGTTAGACAGGGGAAAAATATTTAACTATAATGGAAATTATGCTTACTTCTTAGAAAAGAAAAGCGAAAGAGAGGCTTTAGACGCGACGGTTTTACACAAGAACCAACAGCTATTAAAGAAAGAATTAGAGTGGATGAGGCGTATGCCACAAGCCCGAGCGACGAAATCTAACGCAAGAATTAATGCTTTTTACGATTTAGAGGAAAAAACTAAGAAAAAGACTGATAATCAGAGTATTAACCTCCAAATGAAGATGTCTCGTCAAGGCGGGAAGATTATTGAGCTGGAACATGTTCAAAAAGCATTTGACGGGCGTCCGATCATCAATGATTTTAGTTACACCTTTAAAAAAGGTGATCGCATTGGCCTGGCCGGAAAAAACGGAACTGGAAAATCTACGCTATTAAATATTATTACCAGTCAATTGAAACCGGACAATGGTAAAGTTGATACTGGAGAAACAACCGTATTTGGCTATTATAAACAAGGTGGTTTAACTTTCGACCCGAAGGAAAGAGTAATTGATATTGTAAAGTCTGATGCCGAATATATCAAGATGGCCGACGGCTCAGTAATTACCGCTTCTGCCCTATTAACCTTATTTCTCTTCCCACCGAAGAAGCAACATGGCATGGTAGAGAAATTAAGCGGTGGTGAAAAGAAGCGTTTGAACCTGATGAAGGTCTTGATGCAAAATCCAAATTTTTTGATTTTGGATGAGCCCACCAACGATCTTGACATCGACACCTTAAATGTTCTTGAAGAATTTTTAGAGAATTTCCCAGGCATTTTAATGCTGGTTTCACACGACAGATACCTACTCGATAAAATGAGTGATCAGCTATTTATCATGGAGGGTGAAGGCGTCGTTAAAATTTACAATGGTAATTATTCCGAGTATCGTTTGAGTTTAGAACAACCAAAAGTTAAAACTGAAACCAAGAAAAGCCCTGCTCCTGTTGTAGAACAAGCACCAGTGAAAGCAGTAAAAAAATTGAGTTTCAAAGAACAAAAAGAATTAGAAGATAGCGAAAAAGGCATCGCAGAAATGGAAAATAAAATAGCTTCGCTTAACGAAAGCCTTGTAAAAATTGATGCGGCCGACTATGTAAAGATTCAAGAAGTTTCCGCAGAAATAGAATCGCTTCAGGCCAAGCTCGACGAATTCACCATGCGTTGGCTTGAACTTTCAGAATAACAAAAGCGCAATTCAAAGATGTTTTCCGCGTTATGTTTCACGTGGAACATCAACAAATCGTGATGCTAAAAATAAACTCAGCATCTCGTAATATTAAAATAAAAACCAATTGTTTCACGTGGAACAATTAAAGAAATATAAAATAAAATGTTTTCAAAATACGATTTGATTGTTGTTGGTGCTGGTCACGCGGGCTGTGAAGCTGCTGCTGCCGCTGCCAATTTAGGGTCATCTGTTTTATTAATCACAATGAATATGGGCACCATTGCCCAGATGAGTTGTAACCCTGCCATGGGTGGTGTAGCCAAAGGACAGATTGTTCGCGAGGTGGATGCAATGGGTGGTTACTCAGGCATTATCTCTGATAAATCGACTATTCAGTTTAGAATGCTCAATAAATCAAAGGGTCCTGCAATGTGGAGCCCAAGAGCACAAATTGATAGAATGCGCTTTGCTGAAGAGTGGCGTTTAGCATTAGAGAGAACACCTAATCTTGATATATGGCAGGATAGCGTGGTAGGCCTATTAGTAAAAGATAATACGGTATACGGCGTTAAGACTTCTTTAGGTATAGAGATAGAAAGTACAGCAGTAGTCTTGACTAACGGTACATTTCTAAATGGCGTAATGCACATCGGAGAAAAGAAATTTGGAGGTGGTAGAACCGCAGAAAGAGCTTCAACCGGAATTACCGAACAGCTGGTGGAATTGGGTATGGAAGCGGGCCGAATGAAAACTGGTACTCCCCCACGCGTGGATGGAAGAAGTTTGGATTATACCAAAATGGAAGAACAATGGGGTGATGAAAACCCAGGTAAATTCTCCTACACAGATACTGAAGTTTCAACCGATCAACGTTGTTGCTGGATCACTTATACCAATGGGGATGTTCACGAAACTTTAAAAGAAGGTTTCGAAAAATCGCCTATGTTTACCGGAAGAATTAAAGGTTTAGGACCGAGATACTGCCCATCTATCGAAGATAAAATTAACCGTTTTGCAGAGCGTGACAGACACCAGATTTTTGTTGAACCTGAAGGATGGAATACCTGCGAAATTTATGTAAATGGATTTTCAACTTCACTTCCGGAAGATGTACAATTTAAAGCCTTGAGATTAATACCAGGTTTTGAGCAGGCAAAAATGTTCAGGCCGGGTTATGCCATCGAGTACGATTTCTTCCCACCTACCCAATTGTCTTTAACATTAGAAACTAAATTGATCAGCAATTTATTTTTAGCAGGACAAATTAACGGAACTACAGGATACGAAGAAGCGGCTTGTCAAGGTTTCATGGCCGGCATAAATGCACATCAAAAAATCACGGATAAACATGAACTGATCATGAAAAGATCTGACAGTTATATTGGTGTTTTAATTGATGACCTGGTGACTAAAGGAACGGAAGAACCTTATCGTATGTTTACCTCCAGAGCCGAACACCGTTTATTATTGAGACAAGATAATGCCGATATCCGCCTATCTCCTATCGGTCATGAATTGGGTTTAATTTCTGACGAGCGTTTAGAAAAGGTAAATCAGAAAATTGCAAATGCTGATGCTTTAGTTAAGTTCACCAGAAACCAGGGAATCGAAATGAGTGATGCCAATCCAATGCTCGAAAGTTTAGGATCGAGTGTTTTAAATCAAAATGTAAAAATACACAGTCTGGTTGGAAGACCTCATGTTGGATTACCCGATTTAATTAAGGTAAGCAAACCTCTTGCTGAAGCTACAAAAGATTTAAACAACGAAACGATTGAGCAGGCAGAAATCAAAATTAAATATGAAAGTTATTTTGAAAAGGAAAATGAGATTGTAGCCAAGATGTTGAAGATGGAAGACAAAGAAATTAAAACAGATTTCGATTACAATAAAATTGTTTCCATTTCAAAAGAAGCGCGTGAAAAATTATTTAAGATCAAACCACGTACTTTAGGTCAGGCTTCACGAATTTCAGGCGTTTCACCTTCAGATATATCGGTTTTAATGGTTTATATTAATAAGTAATTGATTATCAATACTTTAACTATTTTAGAACAGACTCAAAATAAAGCGATATAAGCTAAAAAAAAGATTTTTTAATGTTACGGTTCCAAAAAGTATAAAAATTCGTCAGAACGTTTAAAATATGCCAAATTTAAAAGCTCAGTATTTTAACCTTAAAAATTTAGCGGTTGTGGTAACCATGCTCCTATTTTTTGGTTGTGCAAGTATCCAAACGCCTCAGGGCGGACCAAAAGATACCAAGCCACCAAAAGTTTTAAGCATGACTCCAAAAAATCAAACCAGAAATTTTAATGCTAAAAAAATAGTAATCGAGTTTGATGAATATTTTAATCTTAAGGATGAGTTTAAAGAATTTTCTATTTCGCCCGATCAGGAAAAACTTCCGGAATTAAAAAAGAGACAAAAGAGATTAGAAATTAATCTTAAAGATACTTTAGAAAAAAATACAACTTATACGTTAAACTTCGGAAAATCTGTTGCCGATGTGAACGAAGGAAATGTTGTTAAAAATTTATCCTATGTTTTTTCTACCGGACCCGAAATAGATTCGCTATCATTAAGTGGTAAAGTAATTAATTCGTTAACCGATGAACCCGAGAAAGAAGTTACCGTATTTATTTTGCCTTTGGAAAGAGATACCATTTTCGGGAAAAAACGTCCTTCAATTTATACCACCACTGACAGTGCCGGAACGTACAAATTGAATAACTTAAGGAAAGGCACTTATAAAGTATATGCGGTTAAAGAAAGTAGCGGAGGAGGCGATAAAATATACCAGCAGCTTTCAGATGAAGTTGGATTTATAAAGGAACCCATTGTAATAGATAAAAATATTGAGAATATAGATCTGCAGATATTTAAAGAGTTAGCACCAGAATTCCGCGTATTAGACCGAAAATTAAATAATGATGGAAGTATATCAATCAGTTTAAATCAGCAGCTTAAAAGTCCTAAAATAACCATTACAGACCCGCCAGCTGTAGATGTAGGTAAGTTTGTCCATTTTTCAAAAAATAATGATACTGCCAAAATCTGGCTAAAGGATTTAAGTTTCGATTCGGTTAAAGTTGCCATACAAGATCAGGGTAAGGTTTTACAGACTTTAAACTTTACCAGGGGTAAAAAAGACACTTATACACGCGATGTAGCGATCTCAGATAATTTATTAGGTGGTAAATTAAATCCTTTCCAGCAGTTAACCCTAACCTTTCCTTTTCCGATGACTGCTGCAGATCCATCTAAGATCACGCTTTTAGAAGATTCTGTAAAACGAACAACTTTTGAGGTGGTAAAAGACAGTGTAGATTTTCTTAAATATTACATCAAATACCCCTGGAAAAATAAAAGAACTTATGATTTAAAATTAGCTGCAGGTGCCTTTACAGCTATATTTAACGCTAAAAACAAAGATGTAACCAAACGTTTTTCATTAGAAAGCGCGGATGCTTATACCACCCTGGTATTAAATGTAACTGTTCCGGATACTTCGAAAAGGTATGTTGTTCAGTTTTTAAATGAAAAAAAAGACATTATAAAATCTTTTCCGGTAAGCAAAAATTCGAAAGTTACTTTTTCTAAATATCCTGCCGGCAAATATATGCTCAGGGTAATTTATGATGAAAATAAAAACGGAATCTGGGATACCGGAAATGTTAAGGAAGGATATCAGCCCGAAAAAGTCTGGTATTTAAAAGCTTTAATGGATTTAAAACCGAATTGGGAACGCGAAGATCCATTGGCGATACCTGCACCACCTAAAAGTGATTAAAATTATAGATATCGTCATGCTGAATTTATTTCAGCATCTTTCTAGCATGATAGACCCTGAAATGAATTCAGGGTGACGACTCTTAATAATTTGACTTAGTCGAAATGAGTAATTTAACTAGTAAACCAACCCGAATACATAATATAATTATCAGGCAATTTATTCAATAAAGCCCTTTGCTCCTCAGTAATGGGCTTTATTTTTTTAGCTGGTGTACCCGCGTATAAATAACCTGTTTCGCAAACAGTATTCTCTAGTACCACAGATCCCGCTGCAATGATACAATACTCCTCTATCACCGCATGATCCATTACAATTGCACCCATACCGATTAAAACATTATCCTGGACGGTACAACCATGTACTATTGCATTATGCCCTACAGATACCCGGTTACCGATGTGTGTAGATGCTTTTAAATAGGTAGCATGAATTACAGCACCGTCTTGTATGTTCGATTCATTTCCGATTGTAATGGCATTTACATCGCCTCTAATCACGGCATTAAACCACACTGAACATTTATCACCGATTATTACATCACCAACAATGGTGGCGTTTTCAGCAATAAAATTATCTTTTCCTATTTCAGGGTATTTATCTTTTACGGGTAGTATTAAAGGCATAACATTATTTTACGTCACCCTGAATTTATTTCAGGGTCTTTTTAAGTATTATATATGTGATATTTAGATGCTGAACTAAATTCAGCATGACGATTCTACATTAAAAAACGGTATCTACTAATTCTTTTGCATGCTCAGGATAATCAGTAGTATAATGTAGTCCCCTGCTCTCTTTCCGTTGCATTGCAGATTTAATCACCAGATAAGCGGTTTGAATTACATTACGCAATTCGCAAAGTTTAACCGAAACCTTATTCTTTTTATAAAATTCTTCTGTTTCCTGATAGATTAAAAACAAGCGGCGATGTGCCCGCTCTAAACGAAAATCAGAACGTACAATACCTACATAATCGCCCATTATTTTTTGTAGCTCCCTAAGGTTATGTGTTACCAATACATCTTCATTGCTTTGCGTAACACCTTTCGAATCCCATTCAGGAATGTTCTCGGGGATGATATTATTTTTAAAGTTTTCTATCGCATCCTGATAAATACGGTGTGCAAAAACGGTAGCTTCCAGTAAAGAATTGGATGCCAAACGATTAGCACCATGTAAACCAGTTGAAGAACATTCTCCACAGGCATATAAATTTTTGATCGAAGAACGGCCATATTCGTCAACCAGAATGCCACCACACATATAATGAGAAGCAGGTGTAACCGGGATATAATCTTTCGTCATATCTATCCCTATTGATAAACACTTGGCATATATATTAGGAAAGTGTTTCAGAATATCTGCTTTCTTACGCATGGTAATATCCAGGTAAACAAAGTCATCACCCGATTTCTTCATTTCATTATCTACCGCACGGGCTACAATATCACGTGGTGCTAACGATTTACGCTCATCATATTCATGCATAAACTCTTCACCATTTTTACGCCTTAAAACGCCACCAAAACCCCTAACTGCTTCCGAAATTAAGAAGGATGGATACTCACCGGGATGGTATAAGGCTGTTGGATGGAACTGAATAAACTCCATATTTCTCACTTTTCCTTTAGCGCGATAAACCATTGCCATCCCATCACCTGTTGCAATAACCGGATTTGTTGTCGCCGAATACACATGTCCGGCACCACCCGAAGCCATCACAGTCACATTTGCCACAATCTTTTCCACATCGTTAAGCTCTGTGTTAAAGGCATATATGCCATAACAGTTAATATCTTCGGTACGTTTATCCACAAACTCACCCAGGTGATGCTGGGTAATTAACTCCAGTGCGAAGTAATGTGTTAATATCTCTATGTTGTTATTCTCATGAATTTCATTTAGCAACACCCGTTCAATCTCGTATCCGGTGATATCTTTATAGTGTAAAACACGGTGTTCAGAGTGTCCTCCCTCCTTAGCTAAATCATAGAAACCAGCGTTATCTTTATCGAAGTTTATACCATAATCAATGATCTCCTGAATACGCTGAGGCCCCTCTTTTACAACGATTTCCACAATTTTTTCATCACATAATCCATCGCCGGCAATCAAGGTATCATCAATATGTTTCTCAAAAGAATCACCTTTATCTACCACAACTGCAACACCGCCCTGAGCGTATTTTGTATTCGATTCGTCTTCGTTCGATTTAGTAACAATTAAAACCTTACCAAACTTTGCCGCTTTAAGCGCGAAACTCAAACCCGCTATACCTGAACCAATTACCAGAAAATCTACTTTTCTCATTAATAAAAACATTTACTTTATCCACGATGTTAACAACTAGTTGATAAATGTTAACTCTGTGTCTAAATTATCCTAACAAATAAATTTGAATGTTTAAAGCTACTCTAAAAAGACAATTTGCCACAATCTTTTAAGTAATTTTTGAGCACCTTTGTACAAGTAATTAACTTTTTACCCACTTATAAACAATTAACATTCGGGTATTGATAAAAATTAAGCGACTTTTCGATAGTGCTGAAAATCAAACTCATGATATTATAGAAATGTAATCTAAATGTTAGTAAACGATTAACAACTTATATAAAAGAACTTTTTTTTGAAACTTGTCAACAATACTAACACACTAATAAACAAACAAGATTTATTTATTTAAAAATACTTATTAATTATTGAGACGTTGAAAGCTTTATCTTTGGCCAACGTCAAAATTCAAAAAAGGAAAATTTTAAAATGAACATAGATGTCTTAGAAGAAATCAACAAAAAAGGTTTCGCAGAAGAAGAAATTGATCCTACACTCGATCTTTTTGCGGAGATTGAGAAATTAAAAAAGGAAAAGAATGCCATCATTCTTGCACATTATTACCAAGAACCTGACATTCAGGATATTGCAGATTATATTGGCGATAGTTTAGGCTTATCTCAGGAAGCTGCAAAAACGGATGCTGATGTAATTGTGTTTGCAGGTGTGCATTTTATGGCCGAAACAGCAAAGATTTTATCACCGAATAAAACGGTTTTATTACCAGATGTAAAAGCAGGATGCTCATTAGCAGATAGTTGTCCGCCGCATTTGTTTAGAAAGTTTAAAGAAAAATATCCAGATCACCTGGTGATCACTTATGTAAACTGCACGGCCGAATTAAAAGCTTTAAGTGATATTGTTTGTACCAGTACCAATGCGGTTCAAATTGTAGAGAGTTTACCTAAAGATCAAAAAATAATATTCGGCCCCGACCGGAATTTAGGTGCTTACGTGGCCAAGAAAACTGGTCGCGATCTGGTATTGTGGAATGGTGCCTGTATGGTACACGAAATTTTTTCACAGGAGAAAATTACCAAGCTGAAAGAACGCCATCCGAATGCTAAGTTTATTGCCCACCCGGAATGTGAAGAAGTGGTTTTGAAAATGGCTGATTATATTGGTTCAACAACCGGACTTTTAAAATATACCATTACCAATCCGGCAACAGAATTCATTGTAGCTACCGAAAGTGGAATTATCCACCAGATGGAAAAGGCAAATCCAACAAAAACATTTATTCCGGCACCGCCAAATAACAGCTGTGCCTGTAACGATTGCCCTTACATGAAAAGAAATACTTTAGAAAAACTATATTTATGTATTAAAAATGGTTTGCCAGAAGTTACTGTACCTGAGCATATTATCGAGCAGGCACGTAAACCGATTCAAAGAATGCTGGATATTTCGGCAGAATTGGGTTTGTAAAAATTACCAAACCTTACAGGTTTCAAAAACCTGTAAGGTTTATTGAAATATTTATGGAAAAAAACAACATCCTTAAAAATTATTCAGGCTTATTATGGCTTTTGGCAGGTATAACTGTTGGAAGTATTGTGGGTTTAATTTTCGGGAAAAGTGTAGAGAGTATAAAACCATTAGGTGATATATTTTTAAACCTGTTGTTTACTGCCGTTATTCCATTGGTATTTTTTGCAGTTTCGTCGGCAATTGCCAATATAGATCGGACAAAGAAATTAGGAAGATTATTAACCATTATGGTTTTGGTTTTTCTTTCTACCATACTCATTTCTGCGGTTTTAACACTGGTTGCCACATGGATTTTTCCAATTCACCAACAATTGGGAAATACGCCTTTACCAACTGAACCAGAAAAAATACAGTCGTTTGGGGAACAAATGACCCAACTTTTAACCGTAGGTGAATTTTTTGAGATTGGAAGTAGAAAAAATATGCTGGCGCTGATTATTTTTTCAGTATTAGTGGGTTTTTCTACACTGTATTCCGGGAAAGAGGGCGATGGCTTTAAAAACTTCCTGGTTTCGGGCAATGAAGTGATGAAAAAACTCATCATTTTAATTATGAAACTGGGACCAATTGGTTTGGGTGCTTATTTTGCCTATCAGGTTGGGGTTTTTGGGCCACAGCTTTTTGGAACTTATGCTAAAGCTTTAGGTTTATATTACGGAGTAGGCGCATTTTATTTTATCGTCTTTTTCACCTTATATGCTTTTGTAGCAGGTGGGTTTAAAGCGATAAAAGTATTTTGGAAAAATAATATTGTCCCGTCTTTAACTTCTATCGGAACCTGTAGCAGTATTGCCACGATTCCGGCGAATTTAGATGGTGCCCGAAAAATGGGCGTGCCCGATTACATTACCAATGTAACGATTCCCTTAGGTTCAACCTTGCATAAGGATGGTTCGAGTATCAGTTCTATTGTTAAAATCGCGGTTGTTTTTGCCATTTTTGGTAAGGATTTAGTTCATGTTGATACCATTATTTTGGCCTTGGGCATCACCGTTTTAGTTAGTATTGTTGAGGGCGGAATACCAAATGGGGGCTATATTGGCGAATTATTAATGATTTCGGCTTACCAATTACCACCCGAAGCTTTACCACCGGCTATGATTATTGGAACATTGGTTGATCCGATGGCGACTTTATTAAACGCTACGGGTGATAATGTGGCTGCGATGTTAATTGCCAGGTTTACCGAAGGTAAAAATTGGATGGAGAGTAAATAAAATAGATAAATCCGTCATGCTGAATTTAGTTCAGCATCTTATTAGTAAGGCTCTGAAACAAGTTCAGCGTGACGATAATTGTAATATAATTTATGTTTGAGAATAAAGAGCGTACAGATATTAATGAATTAGGTGAGTTTGGGTTAATTAAACACCTGACTACTAATTTTAAAATTAAAAACGATTATTCGGTAAAAGGGGTTGGCGACGATGCTGCTGTTTTAGATGCTAAAGGAAAGCAAACCTTAATTTCGACTGATTTATTGCTGGAAGGAATCCACTTTGATTTGGCTTATGTGCCTTTAATGCACTTGGGTTACAAGGCTGTTCAGGTAAATTTGAGTGATATTTATGCCATGAACGGAAAAGCAAGTCAGATTACAGTTTCGCTGGGTTTGTCGAGTAAATTTCCCTTAGAAGCAGTTGAAGAAATTTACAAAGGAATTGAACTGGCCTGCAACAAATACAACATCGATTTAATTGGTGGAGATACTTCATCAAGCAAGCAAGGTTTAGTAATTAGTATTACCAGTATTGGTTATGCCGATGCCGATAAAGTAGTGTACAGAAATGGTGCTCAGGAACATGATTTATTGTGTGTTTCTGGCGATTTGGGCGGTGCTTATTTAGGCTTGCAAATTTTAGAAAGAGAGAAATTAATCTATCTGGAAAATCCACAAATCCAGCCAGATTTAGAAGGTAAAGATTACATCATCGAAAGACAATTGAAACCAGAAGCAAGGATGGATATCGTTGCACTTTTAGATGAAATGAATATAAAACCCACTTCGATGATTGATGTTTCGGATGGTTTAGCTTCCGAAATTTTGCATTTGGCAGAACAATCAGATAAAGGAATAACCATTTATGAAGAGAAAATCCCTTTAGACCCAATGACTTATGAAACCGCCCGCGAGTTAGGTTTAGACCCGACAGTTTGTGCTTTAAGTGGTGGCGAAGATTATGAGTTATTGTTTACCATCAGTCAGGAAGATTATAAAAAACTGAAACATGATGTAGACATCACCGTGATTGGCCATGTTACCGATAAAAATTCGGGCTGTAAAATGGTTTCAAAATCAGAAAAAGTACATGAGTTGAAAGCCCAGGGATGGAATGCTTTTAATAAGTAAATATTATATATTCGTCATTGCGAGAAGGCCTTTTTAGCCGACGAAGCAATCTTTATCACTAAAAAGATTGCTTCGTCATTCTTCCTCGCAATGACGGTTTTTTTCTTTGAATTCAAAAAAGACTAAAGTATTCACTGAAAAAGAGAAAATTTTAAAAAAAATCGTTTACAGTGTCTCACAAAAAATCACTAACTTTACAAGTTTTTGTAATCACTTTTTAAGTAATCACTTTTCTAAAAATCGGGGGGCTTCGCCTCAAAATTTTAAAAACCGCTTTAAAAACTAATCCTCATTGGCATCCAGATATTTTGTATCAATCTGTTTGGTGGTTTTTGCCCCAAGTTTTTTAATCTTTTCAGAAGTATTTGTTAAATTTCCGGCGCCGACTGATAATTTATTAATGGCTTTATCATAGGCATCCTGTCCATTTTTGATGTGTTTACCAATGTTTTCCATGTCAGCAACAAAGCCTACAAATTTATCGTACATGCTGCCGCTTAAACGGGCAATTTCCATTACATTCCGGTTTTGGCGTTCCTGTTTCCACATGCTGGCAATGGTACGCAAGGTGGCTAATAAGGTTGATGGACTCACGATTACTACCCTTCTATCCCATGCGAAATTGAATAGTTCGGCATCTTTTTGTACGGCAATACTGAAAGAAGATTCGATCGGAACAAACAGCAAAACAAAATCCGGAGAATTGATCTTATATAAATCCTGGTAATTTTTAGAAGAGAGCTCTAATATGTGATTCTTGATTGAGGCTAAATGGGCTTTTATAAAGCCATCACGCTCTTCATCCGTCTCTGCAGATACAGAACGCTCATAAGCAACCAGCGATACCTTAGCATCAACTACAAGATGTTTGTTGTCTGGAAGATCTATCACCACGTCGGGCTGGTAGCGACCGCCTTCGGCGGATACATGCGAGGCTTGAATGCGGTATTCCTGATCGCGCACTAAACCGGAGCGTTCTAAAACTTTTTCTAAAATTACCTCTCCCCAGTTGCCTTGTTTTTTGCTATCTCCTTTTAATGCTTTGGTTAAATTATTGGCATCTTCCTGGATCTGTTTGCTTTGGTCCATTAATAAAGAGATTACACCTTTTAAAGTATTTCTTTCATCAGATTCGGCTTTGTACACCTTTTCTACCTTATCTTCAAAAGCTTTAATGTTTTCTTTCAAAGGATTTAAAATAATATCCAGATTGGTACGGTTCTGCTCAATAAATTTGCTCGATTTTTCCTCCAGGATTTTATTGGCAATTAATTCAAAGTCTTTGTTCAGTTTTTCTTGCGACTGCTCATAACTTAGCTTTTGTTCGGCAAGTTTTTCTTTTTCGGCGACATAGAAAGATCGGGTGCTTTCGAGTTCACGGTTGGCATCTGCAAGCCGATCGCGTTCAGCCTGTAATTCATCAATCAATCGCTGCTGCTCCTGCTTAAGCAAAATCGTAATGTGTTCTTTTTCAACCGATAAATTAGAAACACGCTCGTCGGCTTTGGCTAAACTAATTTTTAACGATTCATTTTCACTTTTTATTCTTTCGAAATCTTCTACCGAGATAATAGAAATCGCAGCCTGTGGTTTCTTTAAGAATAAAAGTACCAAAACAATTAAAATAACGATTAGTAAAGCAATACCGGCGATCTCCATAATGATAAAAATTTTAGCAAAAATGAATATTTAAAATAGATATACCAAAAATTTTTAGTTATAGTAAAAGGGGTATAACGAAAAAAAATTTCTATAATTGAACATTAGTATATTATAAATGAATGCATTAACAGTCCTCATATCCTGCCCCGATCAAGTTGGTTTAGTTACAAATATTACCCGCGTGCTGGCTGCACATCAATTGAATATTATTGCAATGCGCGAGTTTGTAGATGAAGCCAATAAATCTTTTTTTACCCGTATTGCCTGTACCGGAAATTTAGAGAATGCAGATAAATTAAGAGAAAAACTTTTAGAAAACTTGCCCAATGCTGCCGAGGTAAATTTAATTACCCAGCAGGAAAAACAGATTGCTGTTTTGGTCACTAAAGAGTACCATTGTTTAGCCGAGATACTGATTAAAAATCAGTTTAAAACTTTAGGGGCCAATGTTAGGTGTGTAATTGGTAATTATGAAAGCCTGAGGGATTTTACTGAAAAATTGGGTATTCCCTATTTTTACGTCGATCATACGAATAAAGATAAAAGTGCATTTGAAGCTGAAGTAAAAGAAATTATCAACCGGTTCGGGGTAGATTATTTGGTGCTGGCCAAATTTATGCGAATTCTATCCGCTGATTTTGTAAAAGATTATGCAGGTAAAATCATCAATATCCATCATTCGTTTTTGCCCGCTTTTATAGGTGCCAATCCCTACCGTCAGGCTTTTGAACGTGGTGTAAAAATTATTGGTGCTACTGCCCATTTTGTTACCGATAACCTGGACGAAGGACCGATTATTACCCAACATACCAATCATGTAGATCATAATTTTGGGGTGAAAGAAATGGTTCGTGCAGGCAAAGAAATAGAGAAAAAAGTATTGTTAGAAGCCCTGGAACTTATTTTTGAAGACCGCGTTTTTGTGAGTGGGAACAAGACGATTGTGTTTAAGTAAGCGCTTGGCGTTATTGCAATTTTTGAATTGGTATAAATAAATTTCTATATTTAAGTACACACAAATAACTTGATAATGAAATATTTATTCATCCTACTATTGCTATGCGCCATCGGCGCCAAAGCCCAGAATGGGTTAACATTCGACAAACGTTTACTGGAGTGTGAAAATAAGTGGATCGCTATGTCTCTTGATAGTGAAAGCACTTATGCCTACGGTTTTGTATATCTGGATTATTCGGCAGGACTTACCTTTGATTGCTATGGATCATTCACAATTGATAGTGGTATATACAAGCCTAAAACAGTGGATAATCAGAGAAGTAGGATTCAGCCAACCGAAGTTAAAGTAGCTATTATTCCAGCTGAAAGATTAAAAGAATTGGCCGTTGAAGAATTTCCCACTAAGTATAAAAACTATGCTGGAAATAGCAATACGAATTACCGTTACATCAAATTTATTCAAATATATAACAGTTGGAAAGAGTACAATGTGGCTTCCAAATATGTATTGGCGTTATCAGAAACAGAACGTGGTGCTCCAAGTTATATAGAACAAGATCCAATTGATAAAAATAAAAAAATCCGTAAAACATTTGAAATAACCACGGCTAACTTTGGCAATTATGCAAAAAAAGCAGAAGCCTATAAGAAGGATATTTTTATGTTTACACAGGCAAATAAAATGGAAGATGCCGAACAGACCTATTTGCACGCATTAATATATTGTAGTGATGAAGCATTTAAAGCAGATATGGCATACAATATCATGTACCAGTATTATAAAAATGCAAACAGAGAAAAATTCGATTTTTGGTGTAAAGAAATAAACAGATGGATTATACCTCAGGATATTTATAGAGATAAAATAAAAATGATGGAGGGTAAATTATAGCTTACCATTTATTCAGGAGAAGGTGGCTACATCATCTCCTGTTTGCGATCAAAATGCAATACCCTCCGCATTTTCCATCGGCTTCACAAGCTGTTTTGTATGTAAATAAATTTCTATATTTAAGTACACACAAATGACTTGAAAAATGAAATATTTATTCATCCTGCTATTGCTATGCGCCGTCGGCGCCAAAGCCCAGAATGGGCTAAAGTTCAACAAACTGCTAATCGATTGCGAAAACAAATGGATCGCCATATCGCTCGATGATGGTGCCCCCTACACATTTGGTTATGTTTACCTGGATAATTCTGCAGGACTTAGCTTTAAACAGAAAGGGACGTTTACCATCGAAAATGATGTTTATCTGCCAAAACATACCGATGAAGTAAAGAGTAGAATTGAACCAACTGAGATGAAAGTTTCAATTATTCCTGCTAAAAGACTTGCTGAGCTTAAAGTAGAGGAATCGCCAGGCGAGCTGGAATATATAGGTAAAAATAATAGTAGAGACCGTTATGGTAAACTGGCACAAACCTACAAAAAATGGAAGAGGTATAAATTAGCAGATAAGTTCGAGAATTTAGCAAGTGGTACCTATACTCACTTTTATTTTGATGGTGGAGATTTTGTTACTGAAACGGTCTCAAGTCCCCAAAAAACGCGTAAAATAAAAGCCTTTAACGGCAATTATACCGATAGCTATAAACAGGAAATTTTTTGGCTCACACAGGCCAAAAAAATGAGGGAGGCGCAGCTTACCTACATCGATGCGATAAGGAATTGCGATGATGAAACGGCTAAAGCCGATATGGCTTATAATATTGCTTACCAGTATTACATCATGGCTGATGCGAAAAAGTTTAATATTTGGAGCAACGAGGTAAAAAGGTGGATCGTTAAGGATAATAACTATTTAGGTAAAATGGAAAAAATGCAGGCCATGCTTAAAAAGTAATTATTCAGCTGCTTAATGGCAGATGATGCAGATTTTAATTATAGCTTACCATGTATTCAGGAGAAGCCTGGCCACATCTTCTCCTGTTTGCGAACCAATGGCTATGCCCATTCCGTTGCAGCGCGTAGCACAAAAGATATTGGGCTTAACCTCTTTTATGAGTGGTTCCAGAATTTTTCCAAAGGCCATAATACCACTCCAGCGATAATCGATTTCATAATTAACTTTAGGGAGGATTACATTTTTCAATAAATCTTCCAGTGCCAGCTGAACCTGTTCAGTTTGACCAAACTCGGTTGTTTCTTCGGCTTTAAAATCAATATTTCGTCCACCACCTAATAAAATCCTATTATTTATGTTTCTGAAATAGTAATAACCGCTATCGTAATGGAAGGTACCTGCTATTTTTAACGCTTTAATGGGTTTGGTAATTAAAACCTGGCCACGGCCCGGATAAATATCAATATCAGGTAATAAATCTTTTATAAATGCATTTGTGGTGACCACCAGTTGCTTACAAAAAAAGGGTCCATTTTTGGTTATTAGTCGCGAACCGGATATTTCGGAATGAACTTCTTCTACCGTACAGTTATTAAACAGGCTAACACCGAGTTTTTGTGCGTATTGAATCAAGGCAAACATCATTTTACCACTATCAATCTGTGCTTCGTATTGGTTTTCGATTAAAGTGCTGATGCCTTCAAAACCAAAGGCACTAATTTTCTTATTGGCAAGGCCAAAAGCATCTTCGCCAATAACATCGTTAATGAGACGATTAAAATGTTCAATTTTGGATACACATGTGTCGGCCAAAAAAATGTCATCCTTTTTAAATAATTCATAGCCGCCTAAACATTGGTAATCAATGGTTTTATCACCCAACAAACTCCGCAGTTTAAGCAGGCCTTTCCAGCGTTTTTCTATAAGTAATGCGAGGCCATCCAAGCCAGCACTTTCTTCTTGCTCAATCAGTTCAGAAATGCTACCGAAGCATGCAAAACCCGCATTTTTGGTGCTGGCACCACTTGGTAAAAAGCCCCTTTCCAGTATGGCTATTTTTAAAGTCGGCGCTGTTTTTTTAAGTTGGATGGCCGCATTTAATCCCACAATTCCGCTGCCGATAATGATGATATCGTAAGTAAAAAACGACTCCTTTTCCCAATATGAAAACGCTGTTGGCATAGTATAAATGTAGCATTTTTTAACACTCAAATAATATGGGAACGCTTTTTGATATATGCTAAGCGAAAAACATACAGAAGAAAATGGGAGTTTATTTAATATTAATCATCCCGGTATTATTGCTGAGCATGTTTGTACAATGGCGATTTAGAAATAAATTTTCTAAATATGCAGAAATGCAACTTAGCTCTGGTTTATCGGGCAAAGAGGTAGCAGAAAGAATGTTACATGATAATGGGATATACGACGTGAAGGTGATGAGTACCGAAGGACAATTAACAGATCATTACAATCCATCAGATAAAACCGTTAATTTAAGTACAGATGTATATTATAGCCGAAGCGTTGCTGCCGCGGCTGTAGCCGCCCACGAATGTGGACATGCCGTACAACAGGCGAAATCGTATAACTGGTTACAGTTAAGAAGCAGTATGGTTCCGGTGGTAAGTATATCATCTAATCTTTTACAATGGGTATTATTAATTGGTGTATTGCTGATCGGTTTTACCGGAAATCCAATTGTTTTGGCAATTGGTGTAGTCGGTTTGGCACTGGTAACTATCTTTAGTATCATTACCCTGCCAGTCGAATTTGATGCCAGTAACCGTGCATTGGCCTGGCTAAAAAACAATAACGGTGTAATGCAAACACAAGAAGAAAATGCACAGGCCAAAGATGCACTTTGGTGGGCAGCCATGACTTATGTTGTAGCAGCTGTAGGTGCATTAGCCAATTTATTGTATTACGCATCAATGCTTTTTGGAAGAAGCAGAGATTAGAGATATTTAATTATGAAAAGCACAGAGCGGCCGGGTTAATCCTGGCCGTTTTTGGTTTGTATCGGTTTGGAAAATAGAATCATTATTTTCTCTTTTTTGGAAAGCGGGTTTGGAAGCTTTTCGGTTTGATGCAGTCCCGCTATCCGCTTTACTTCGTGTTCGCTCCTATCGGGTTTAGGTGGGTAAGTTCGTTGTGCTATTTGGGGTTGCAAGGTGCAGAAAAAGGATTTTACCTGCATGATGAGTTAACCTTTAATAATTGCAGTGTCACTGCTTTTTAAACCTGATTGACGTGAAAAGCCCACAGCGCAGCGAGGACTTGAAACAAAAAGCAGGACTAACTCTAAAACGGAATGCTGCAACTGCTTTTCTAAAGAATAGATAAAAGAGATTGGTTGCTGTTTACAGCATTGTTGAGGCACCTGTAGACTTAATTTGCTTCAGAGATTTCTCCATTTCGCTTCACTTCAGTCGAAATGACGATTTTTCTAAGAATTAATTCAGTTTATAAGGCGCGATTAACTGAAACTCTGGAATATCAACTTCGAATTCAGATCCGTCAATGTCGCGTTTCATTAAATAGGCACCTTTCATGCTGCCCATATCGGTTTTCAGATTACAGCCAGAAACATATACATGCGTTTCGCCAGGCTGGATAATGGGTTGTAAACCAACCACACCCTCACCTTCTACCTCTCTTCGGCTACTGTTCGAATCGAAAATAAACCACTGTCGGCGCATCAATTGCACAGCATAATCAGAAAGATTAGAAATTTCTACGCGATAAGCGAACATATAATGCTCGTTGGCCGGATTTGAATATTCTGGCTGGTAAACTGTTTCAACTGAAACTTTAACCCCGTCTGTGATAGCTGTAACCATGATGATTTACGAATGTATAAAAAAACCTTTCAAAAATCAAGCCAGTACTTTAGTGGCATCGTAGTCGGCAAATTTTTCTGCCACTTCTTCTAAAATACTGTAAATGTTGTTGATATCTGGCTCGGCCACCAAACGCATACGGTAAGGTTTAAAATCTGGCAGGCCTTTAAAATAGTTGGCATAATGGCGGCGCATTTCGAAAATTCCGGTTTTAGGACCTTTCCATTCCAGCGATTTATCTAAGTGTGTACGGCAAACTTCAATACGTTCTTCAATAGTTGGTCCGGCAAGGTGCTCGCCTGTTTTAAAAAAGTGTTTTACCTCTCGGAAAATCCATGGATAACCAATTGCAGCACGACCAATCATAATGCCATCGATCTCGTATTCCATGCGCCAGTTGGCCGCTTTTTCAGGACTATCCACATCGCCATTACCAAAAATGGGGATTTTGATGCGTGGATTGCGTTTAATCTCACGGATAAGCGACCAGTCGGCCTCGCCTTTATATAACTGAGCCCTTGTTCTGCCATGAATGGTAAGAGCCTGAATGCCCACATCCTGAAGGCGCTCGGCCACTTCGTAAACGTTTTTGGTGTTATCGTCCCAACCCAGGCGGGTTTTAACCGTAACAGGTAAATGTGAAGCTTTAACTACGGCTTCGGTCATTTTTACCATTTTATCAATATCCTGTAACAGGCTGGAACCTGCGCCTTTACATACTACATTTTTAACGGGACAGCCATAATTGATGTCTACGAGATCGGGTCCTGCAGCAGAGGCAATTTCTGATGCTTCTCTCATGTGATCGATATCGCCACCAAAAATCTGGATACCAATGGGTCTTTCGTACTCGAAAATATCAAGCTTTTGTATGCTTTTTGCAGCATCACGGATCAAACCCTCCGAAGAAATAAATTCGGTATACATCATATCAGCTCCGTTTTTTTTGCATACATAACGGAATGGCGGATCGCTTACATCCTCCATTGGAGCCAGCAATAACGGGAACTCACCTAAATCTATATTTCCTATCTTAACAGACATTTTCTATCTTCAACGATTAATAAAACATACAAAGGTACAAATAATGAATTTTGTAACACCTAACAAGGAGGAAATCAATCCTTTCTTACAATTACTTTTACTTTTATTTTACGCAGTTATAGGCGGGCTTGTGTTTGGGATTCTGGCTATTGCCATCGTTTTAATGATGTATGGCTTAGGAATAGTAAGTAATCTAGACATGCTTTTAGCTGGTAATCCTAAGTATATTGGTGGTTTTAAAGTGATACAAATATTAAGTTCCATCGGAACATTTATATTACCTCCAATCGCCCTGGCTTTAACAGAGCGGAAAAAAGTAACCGAATTTTATCTTTTCAGGCAACCAAAATTCTTATTGGTTGTGCTGGTTCTCGCTATTATGATCCTGAGTATGCCATTTATGGAGTGGACGGTGATCTGGAACCAGAAAATGGTTTTGCCTGATTTTTTGCATAAGATAGAACAGTGGATGAAGGAAAAGGAGGCTATTGCAATGAAAATGACCATTCAATTGATCACCGTACGCAGTAATTTCGATTTTATCGTAAACCTCATTATGATTGCCGTTATACCTGCGGTTGGCGAAGAACTGATGTTTCGTGGAGGTGTACAACGATCGTTAAACAGGGCTTTTGAGAATCCCCATGTGGCTATCTGGTTATCAGCCATTATTTTTAGCGCCATCCATGTGCAGTTTTATGGTTTTGTACCACGGATGTTATTGGGTGCAGGATTTGGTTACCTGTATTATTTTAGCGGAAGCATCTGGTATGCCATGCTGGCGCACTTTATAAACAATGCTTATGCGGTTTGTGCGGCTTTTTATATGCAGAAACACCATATGCCACTCGATAAAGCAGATGAACCAATCGGTTTTCCATGGTATGGCTATTTAATTAGTGCAATAATTACCATAGCTTTGTTTAAATTTTTTAAAGATAGCGCAACACGTGAGCGAAAATTGGGTTAAAGTATATACCACCAGCGATGCCTTTGCGGCCGAGGTATTAAAACAGGGATTAACAGAAGCCGGGATTCCGGCAGTAACGATGAATAAACAGCTCTCGGCCTATAATATTGGCGAAATAAATGTTTTGGTGAATAAGGTAGATTTCGATAAAGCCATAGAATACATCGTTGAAAACGAAATTGAGTAGTAATAATGACCTTAAACCTTACACCCTTTACCTCTTACCTTAAATGAAAACCAGGGCAATAACCGCTTTCTTTTTTACCATTGTAATGCTTGGCTCCATCTTACTGGGGAGTTATACTTTTACTATTTTTTATCTTGTTTTAAGTGTTTTGGCTTTGTTTGAGTTTTATAAGCTGATTAAAAACGCTGGAATCAGGCCACACCGCAATATTGGTTTGGCGGCTAGCTCATTAATATTTTTAATGGCTGCAGGTTTACACTACCTCAAATACGATGTGAAATACCTTTTGCTTTGTATCCCGCTAATTTTCTCGGTTTTTATTAAGGAGTTATATAAAAAGAACAAAATTCCATTCGCCAATATCTCCTACACTTTTGTGGGCTTTGTTTATGTAACCATTCCTTTCTGTTTTTTTCATGCGCTGGGTTTTTTAAAAAACTGGAGCGAATATAATTTTCATCTTCCACTGGCATTTTTACTGATGCTTTGGGCTAATGACACAGGCGCATATCTTTTCGGCGTAAAATATGGTAAACGCAAATTGTTCGAGCGACACTCGCCGAAGAAAAGCTGGGAAGGTTTTTTCGGAGGCATGTTTACCAGTGTTTTGGTTGCTTTTGGTTTATCATTTCTATTTACCGAAAGTCCTGCCTGGGTTTGGATTGGTATGGCTGTATTGATTGCCTGCTTTGGTACACTGGGCGATTTAGTAGAATCGATGCTTAAACGCAGTCTGGATACGAAAGATAGTGGTGGTTTGTTACCTGGCCACGGTGGTTTGTTAGATCGTTTTGATGGCTTGTTACTGGCAGCTCCAGTAGTTTATGCTTATCTGTACCTGATTTTGTATTAAAATTGAACTTATTATCGCCCTCATTTGCAACGGGGATGAATGAGATCTACATTTGTAATGTGTTTATGCTATTAGCGATACAATCGCTATTTCACTAAATTAGGCCTATGATTTTTTCTTATGCAGTAGCCGTTATCACGTAATATTCCCTTTCCAGCTGTTCGCCGGTTTTACTTTGTAGCTGCTCTAATTTTTTAAGGGTATTTTTAATGGTAAGACCTGCTTTTTCTAATAATTTTTTTACGGTTTCTACCTCATAAAGTGTAAATCCATAAGGGGTAAAAGGGAGGTTTTGCATGAAAGTTTTATCAGCAAAACCTATAGAAAAAGTGCCCTTAGGTTTTAATATTCGCTTAATTTCGTTAAGGTATTCGCTGGGATTTGTCCAGAAGTATATTGTATTAACCGTAAAAATTTTATCGAACCGATCATCATCAAAAGGCAATGTAATGCCATCTGTTAGCTGAAAGTGAACCTTTCCTTTTGTTATGAAATCCTGATTGATTTTTCCGGCTTCAGCAATAATGGTTGGAGAAATATCGGCACCAAAATAATGGAGGTTTTCGGCTTTTGATAATAATTGAGCGATGTGTCCGCCGTTGCCATGACCGATTTCTAAAACAGTTTCATTGTTTTGAAGATCAAGTGAATCAATCGCAGCAGTAGTCATACCGATATTATTGGCATGCATCATTTCGCCTGTTTTAATGCCGTGTTCGCCTTCGGGACAAGCCAGTTGCCTGGCAATATTTTTTAAGTCTTCCTCAGAAAGTTGCTGTTCCATAATCAAATTTAAAGATTCCGGCGGTATGATTTTTACATCTTTTTGGCCAAAGCTTATTTAATTACCTGAACCGGCTTTTTATTTTCATCAATGGCCACAAAAGTAAAATCGCCATGTACGGCCAACTCTCTTCCTTCAGCATACATCTGCTCGATATAAATTTCTACATTAACCTTTAAACTGGTATTTCCCACATGGTTTACCTTACCGATAAGCTCTACAATAGTGCCTGCCGGGATTGGTTTTTTAAAATCTATCCGGTCGCTGCTTACGGTAACCATAATCTGACGGCTAAAGCGGGTTGCGGTAATAAAAGCAACCTCATCCATTAAATGCATGGCGGTGCCTCCGAAAAGGGTATCATAATGATTGGTTGTGTTGGGGAAAACGGCTTTAAAAATGCTGGTTTTAGAATTTTCTATTCTTTCTTCTAGGGTCATGGGTTAAATATAGGTGCTGTAAAAAGCTTTGACAACTTTCTTTATTAGAAAGTTGTCAAAGTAAAGCTTGGCTTTGGATAACAGGAATAGAAAAATCCGTGTTTCCGTAGCAAAAATAAGCAGGGTTAATTCGCCTGAAGAGCTGCAGCCAAAACCTCTTCGGCTTTACGCATCTCTTTGGCGGCCTCGACCATTTCTATTAAAGCCTTTTTGGTTTCGTCCCAACCACGGGTTTTTAAACCACAATCAGGGTTTACCCAGAGTTGTTCGGAAGGAATAACAGCCTTTGCTTTTTTGAGCAACTGAACCATTTCTTCCCGCTTCGGAACCCTTGGAGAGTGGATATCGTATACACCCGGGCCAATTTCATTTGGATATTTAAAATCGGCAAAAGCGTCTAATAATTCCATCTGCGACCGTGAAGTTTCAATGGTGATTACATCTGCATCCATATCGGCAATGTTTTGGATGATATCGTTAAACTCCGAATAACACATATGCGTGTGGATCTGTGTATCGTCTTTCACGCCACTGGCCGAAATTTTAAAGGCTTTAACTGCCCAATTCAAATAGTTTTGCCAATCGGCTTTGCGTAATGGTAAACCCTCTCTAATGGCGGGCTCGTCAATCTGAATGATCTTTATCCCTGCATTTTCCAGGTCGCAAACCTCATCACGGATGGCCAGGGCAATCTGCGTGCAGGTTTCGGATTTTGGTTGATCGTTACGGACGAACGACCATTGTAAAATCGTTACCGGACCAGTTAACATCCCTTTCATGTATTTCGAGGTAAGCGATTGTGCATAGGCTGTCCACTTTACGGTCATGGGTTTCGGGCGCGAAACATCACCAAAAATGATCGGTGGTTTTACACAGCGTGAGCCATAACTCTGTACCCAGCCATTTTTAGAGAAAGCAAAGCCATCCAGCTGCTCGCCGAAATACTCCACCATGTCGTTACGTTCAAATTCGCCATGAACCAACACGTCCAGATCGATTTCTTCCTGCCAGTTTACGGCTTTAGCAGTTTCTTTGGCGATCAGATCATCATATTCTTCCACGGTAAAAGTTCCGTTTTTAAGCTTAGCCCTCCAGCTTCTTACTTCTGCTGTTTGCGGAAACGATCCGATGGTGGTAGTGGCATAAATGGGAAGATTAAGTTCCTGTTGCTTTATTTTTCTGCTTGAAAACGGGCTCAATCGTTCGGCATCCTGTGCTTTTAAACCCAGAACACGTTCTTTTACTTCAGGGTTATGGATGATTTTAGAAACTTTGCGGTTAGCAATGGCAATTTTGTTTTCCTCCATTTTTTGCAGGGTAGATGCAGGGCTTTCGTTGGTGATTAGCTTTTTTAAGGTCGCTAGCTCCGAAATTTTTTGTTTCGAATAAGCCAGCCATTGTTTAATTTCTGCTGAAAGATTTTGCTCATTGGTTTCATTGTCTAAATCAACCGGTGAGTGGATTAGTGAACAAGATGGAGCGATCCAAACTTTATCTAATCCTCTTTTTTCTACCACTTGATTAATGATTGAAACGGATTTTTCGAAATCGTTTTTCCAGATATTTCTTCCGTCTACCAAACCTAATGAAAGGATGGTCTCTTCTTTTAATGAAGCCAAAACAGCCGATAATTGATCTTCAGCACGTACCAGATCGATATGTAAACCATTTACCGGTAATGAAGTTGTTAGGGCTAAATTATTGCCCAAACCTTCGAAATAAGTAGCCAAAACAATTTTTAGCCTTGGGAAAGTCTTTCTGATCTCTTTATAAACATATTCGTAAGCTTTTTTGTCTTTCTCGCTAAGGTCTAAAGTCAAAAAGGGCTCATCAAACTGAACATATTCTACATCCAAAGCATCCAGGCGGGATAAAATCTCAATATAAACCGGAAGGAGATTTTTGATCAGGTCGATTTTTTCGAAACCAGCTTCTTTTTCTTTCCCCAGTAAAAGGTAAGAAACCGGACCGATTAAAACAGGCTTGGTCGTAATGCCCAATTGTTTCGCCTCATAAAACTCATCGATCACTTTAGTAGAGAAAAGTTTAAAAGGCTGGTCTTTATAAAATTCAGGAACAATGTAATGATAATTGGTATCGAACCACTTGGTCATTTCCATGGCTACTACATCCAATCCCTCCTTTTGATAACCCCTGGCCATGGCAAAATAAAGATCAAGCTCAGAATTTCCTTTTTTCAGGATTACTTCGTTGTACCTTTTTGGGATGGCCCCAAAAGTTAAAGAATGATCGAGCACATGATCATAAAAAGAAAAGTCGTTCGAAGGAATAACATCAATTCCAGCTTCTTTTTGAAGGTTCCAGTTTTCGTGGCGAATGTTTTTTCCCACCTGAAGTACATTTTTGTACCCAGTTTTATCTGCCCAGTAATTTTCGCAGATTTTCTTTAATTCCCTTTGGCTACCTATTCGCGGATAGCCCAGATTTTGCGTTAGCATCTCTTTTAAAGATTAAGTAAATAAATCGTTTAAAAGCCCTCAAGCAATATTTTGTAATACTTTATATTAAAAATTAAAAGGAAAGGTTATGGCACAGCCTGCCTACTCAATAGCCAAAAGCTTAAAGCAAGCCTATAAAATTTTAATTTTATGGTGTACAATCAGACCTGACCAATTACTTTATAACGCGAAAGCACCGTCAATTCAATATAGGCAGGTCTCCTGGCTTATTCCCGATCTTATCGCCTTCCCATACCGATAAACGGCACAGTGGCATGAATGATAAGACCGTTGTCTTTTAGATAAAGACAGAATTTACAGTTGCGCGACAGCTCGTGATTTGCACACGATTCCCTATTAATCCCGGGTGTAATTCCGGGAACCTGTATCGGTTGATGAAAAATAAAGTTAAGAACTTACATCAGGGCAAATGTATGGATTAGGATTTAAAACTTGTAACAAATTTACAGCAAGCCGTTTTTGGAGCTTATTCTCTATTATATTTGAGTACCTAACTAAACCCTTATTATGATAAAAATCTACTTTAAAAGGCTTTGTATTGCTTTTTTAATGGTAAATAGCTGTGCGGTGCTGGCACAGGAAGTACCAACGCCAAAGTCGCATTTTGGTTTTGATATCGGCGACGATTACCAACTGGCCAATTATACCCAAACCGAAGCTTACTTTAAGAAACTCGCGGCAAGTTCTGACCGCATTAAACTGGTTGATATCGGTAAAACCGAAGAAGGCAGAAGCCAGTATATGCTGATTGTTTCTTCACCGGAAAACCTGAAGAAATTAGACCGTTATAAGGAAATTTCGCAACAACTGGCACATGCCGAAATTACACCTGAGCAGGCAAAAGCATTAGCCCAGGAAGGCAAAGCGGTAGTGTGGATAGATGGTGGCTTGCATGCAAACGAGGTAGTGGGTGCACATCAGCTAATCGAAACCGCTTATGAGTTTGCCTCCAGAAAGGATCCTGAAACCCTTCGTATTTTGGATAATGTAATCATCTTGTTTACCCATGCCAATCCTGATGGGCAAGAACTGGTGAGCAATTGGTATATGCGAGAGAAAGATCCCAAGAAAAGAACAACCTCAGGCTTGCCCGTTTTGTATGAAAAATATGCAGGGCACGACAACAATCGCGATTTCTTTATGCTCAACCTTAAAGAAACGCAGAATATTGGACGTCAGCTTTTTGTTGAATGGATCCCGCAGATTATGTATAACCACCATCAGGCTGGTCCGGCTGGAACCGTTGTGGCAGGTCCACCCTACCGCGACCCGTTTAATTATGTTTTCGACCCAACCCTGCTAACCAGTTTAGATGCCGTTGGTGCGGCCATGCACAATAGGATGAATGTAGAAAACAAACCTGGTTATACCCAGCGAGGGGGATCTGTTTATTCTACCTGGTACAATGGTGGTTTAAGAACCACCACCTATTTTCATAACATGATTGGGCTGTTAACTGAAATTATCGGGAACCCTACACCCGCTGAAATTCCGCTAGTTCCTTCGAGGTTATTGCCGAACGGCGATTCACCAAACCCAATTACCCCAAGGAAATGGTACTTTAAAAACTCGATCGATTATTCGGTATCGTTAAATTATGCCGTTTTAAATTATGCACAACGTTACCGCGATGAATTGTTGTTTAATATTTACCAGATGGGCAGAAATTCTATTGAGCGGGGTAAGAAAGATACCTGGTCTTTTTCTCCAAAAAAAATAGAGGCCATTAATAATGCTGCCAAAGGCGAAAAAGGTGCTTCAGTTGCTGGAGGAGATGCCGATTTTGGTGCAAGACGACAAATTAGTATGAAAGCGTTTGATACCGTGATGAAAGCTCCTTTAAACAGAGATCCACGCGGATATATTTTATCGGCAGATCAGCCGGACTTTAATTCTGCTGTTAAGTTTTTAAATGCTTTGATCAGGACAGGTATTGTAGTTCAAAAAGCGACGGCTTCGTTTACTGTTGCCGGCAAAAATTATCCTGCCGGAAGTTACGTGGTTAAAACCGATCAGGCGTTTCGTCCACATGTTTTGGATATGTTCGAGCCTCAGGATCACCCGAACGATTTTAAATACGAGGGAGGTGCACCAATTCCGCCATATGATGCCGCAGGATGGACCCTGGCCTATTTAATGGATGTGAAGTTCGATCGGATTCTCAACGATTTTTCAGGGCCGTTTGAGAGAAATCCTTATGGTGCTTTATTGAAATTTGAGCATAAATTGCCAAATGGATCGGGTTACGTATTGAGTGCGGCGCAAAACGATTCTTATACTGCAGTAAACGACTTATTGAAAAACAAAGTTGAGGTGTATCGTTCGACGGAGAATGGCGATTTTTATGTTTCATCGGCAGGGAAATCCATATTGGAAAAAGCGAATATCAAATTAAAAAGCGCAGCTGTACCAAAAGATAAAATTAAAATTTCTGCTGGAAGAATTGCCCTTTGGGACACCTATGGAGGTTCTATGGCTTCGGGTTGGGTGCGCTTTTTAATGGAGCAATACCATTATAACGCAACAGTAATTTATCCACAGGATATTGATGCGGGCAATTTAAAATCTAAATACGATGTAATTGTTTTTGTGGGTGGAGCAATACCTGCTGTTCAGGGCGGAGGGTTTGGAAACAGATCTTTCGGACCAAAAGCAGAAGAAATCCCTCAGGAGTTTAGAAATCGTTTGGGTAGGATTACGGCAGATAAATCGATCCCTGAATTAAAGAAATTTTTAGAAGCCGGTGGGAATATTGTAACCATTGGTAGTAGTACCAATTTAGCCTATCATTTAAACCTCCCTGTTCGAAATGCAATGGTCGAAATTGTAAATGGAGAGGAAAAGCGGTTACCTTCTGAAAAATATTATGTTCCGGGAAGTGTTTTAAACGTTGGTGTTGATACTACTTTGCCAACCAATTGGGGCATGGAAAAAGAAGCAGATGTATATTTCGACAATAGCCCTGTTTTTAAACTCACCGGCGATGCTATTGTAGCCGGAAAGATTAAACCTTTAATGTGGTTCGAAAATGCAACACCATTACGCAGCGGCTGGGCCTGGGGTCAGGCTTACCTGCAGGACGGGGTAACTGCTTTTGAAGCTAAGGTTGGTAAGGGTAAATTGCTTGCTTTCGGACCAGAAATTGCTTTTAGGGCACAAACGCATGGTACATTTAAACTGATATTTAACCAGTTATACAAGTAATAAAGTATTTGTAAATGAGAGCCGCTATCCTGAACGATAGCGGCTTTTTACTTTGGCCTTACTATAGGCAAGTATAATCACCTTAATTTTGTACCATGAAAGTAGAAATCTGGTCGGATGTAATGTGTCCGTTTTGCTATATCGGGAAAAGACATTTTGAACAGGCTATAGAAAAATTGCCTTTCAAAAATGAAATTGAAGTGGATTGGAAAAGTTATCAGCTCAACCCTGAATACCATAATACAAATAATGAAACGGTATACGATTACCTTTCGCGAAGCAAAGGAATGCCTATTGAACAAGCCAAACAAATGACCAAACAAGTGGTTGATATGGCTGCAAATGCCGGTTTAACCATCGATTTTGATGCCAATATCCCTGCCAATACCTTTAATGCACACCGTTTGATCCATTTGGCCGCAAAGCATAAGCTTCAGGATTTAGCCGAAGAGAAACTGTTTGAAGCTCATTTTGTAAACAGCAAAAATATTGGCGAAACCGATGTTTTGGTTGATCTTGCGGTAGAAATTGGCTTGGATCGCACAGAGGCAGAAGAAGTTTTAAAGGGAGATCAATTTGCGGAGGCTGTTCGTTACGATATTTACGAAAGTCAGAATTTAGGGATTCGCGGTGTACCTTATTTTGTAATGGACCGCAAGTACGGCGTTTCGGGTGCCCAACCTGTTCAGGCTTTTACCGATGCACTTACCCAAAGTTTTACCGAATGGAAAGAAGCTCAACCCAAAACAACACTGACTTCATTAAATAAAAATGATGATGCGGTTTGTGATGAGAATGGTTGTGAAATATAGATTTGTTTCCCGCAGATTAAGCTGATCAACGCAAATTTTTTTGCGAAAGCCATTTTGATCTGCGGTTTTTACAGATTAGTCGTCATCTCGACTGGAGCGCAGCGCAATGGAGAGATCTATTCAAAACGATCGTCTTTCCCGCGCAGGCGGGAATCTTAATGCAACCTGCGACCCTATTAAGGCATTACGATTTCCAATCAAGTTGGGAATGACGATTCCTCTATACCTGCCACTATCACTTTTTGGTTTGGGAAGACAGTAGCCCGAAATAAATATTCGCATTAACCTATCATTCTTAACTATCGATTTTGATTCTTCAACGGTGTTAACAGATACTCTAATCCATTCACCCGTATTTCGAACATGGTAGCCATTAAATCGCCCAATTTTCCTTTCGGGAAGCCTTTGTCTTTATACCAAAGCAAATAACTTTCAGGGATATTGCAGATCAGATAACCTTTATATTTTCCATAAGGCATCTGCATTTTTACTAAATCGAGCAATAAGGTGGGGTCTAACATTTATAATATAAAGTCTAAATAATTCTCTTTGTTAATTACAGAAAATGTGGCTTCTGTGTAATTTTTGGCAAAAAAGCCTGGTATTTTTTTCTTTTGGTTCCCCCATTTAAAGTCGGCAGCTAAAATTTCTCCGTTTTTTACTTCTATTAGGTCAATTTCCTGTTGGTCATAGGTTCTCCAAAAGTAGTAAGTGGCATTGTGTTGTTCGTATTCCATTTTTTTTATACGCTCACTAAAACAATAATTTTCCCATAAAAGCCCTTGGTCATTCCGGAGTGCAATTAACCTGAAATCATTAATTATTGCATTGCGGATGCCATTATCGTGGAAGTACCATTTTGAAGATTTTGTAATTTCTTTATGTAAGTTATTGCTATATCCACCAACTTTATAGATGATGAAAACCTTTGAAAGTAAATCGAGATAACGGTCAACAGTATTTTTACTGATGCCCAGGTTGCGCGAAATCTCATCTATAGAAACTTCTGAGCCCACTTGGTAGGCGATAAGTTTTAATAATTCTAATAATTTAGCGCTATTCTGAATATTCTCATACATCAGAATATCCTTTAACAGATATGATTTAACCAGCTCCGTTAAATATTGTGCTTTTTCTGTTATTGAATTTAAATGGAATAACTCCGGGTACGAACCAAAAATTAAACGTTCTTCGAGGTTTTGCGCGGTTTGTAAAGCATTTTCCTGCTTATCCAATTCAACCTGTGCTATTGGATAAAGATAGTAGGTTAAACTTCTTCCCGTTAGCGGCTCGCCTGTTTGGTTAGAAAGATCAAAAGTGGAGGATCCGCTCGCAATAATCGTAAGGTCTTTAAAGGTATCGATAAGCAATTTCAATACTTTACCGATTTCTGGTATAACCTGGGCTTCATCAATAATAAGTAATTTGGCGTCTCCCAGAACTCTTTTATAGTTAGCCGCAGTCCGGGTAGATAGTAATACCTGTACATCCTGATCTTCTCCATTTAAAGAAAGATGGTTGATGTTGGCATCTTTAATAATGCTTTCCACTAGCCAGGTTTTGCCCACTCTCCTAGTCCCGAAAATTAATATGACCTTATTTTTCCCAATTTTATTGAGGATAATAGGCTTCAGAGATCTAATAATTTGACTTTCCATAAAGTCAAATGTAGTAAAAAACGTTAATTCAGTCAATAGACTGACTCAATTAACGTTAATTCAGTCAGCGGACTGACTCAATTAATGTTTTTAATCAATTAATTCTAAAGTTTCAATCGCTTCCTCAACGGTACTTATATTATCGAAGGCTATCCTTAAAGTGTTTTTTACCTCTTTTAAATTACACATCCTAGGATGATTTTGCGCAAAAGTTAAAATCCTGGTGAAAGTATTCGAGTCGAAATAAGCCGATTGTTTATCACTTAAGAAATAACCGCGCAAACTATTTTTCTTGAAACTGATTTTCTCGAAGCCCAATTTTTTACCCAGCCACTGCAGGCGTACCACACTCAGCATGGTTTTCACCTGTGGCGGAACCGGTCCGAAACGATCAGCCAAATGTTTTTCAAAAATGGCCAGTTTAGCCTCGTTATCGAGTTTAGAAAGTTCGGTATATAAATTGTAACGCTCGGTAATATTGGTGATGTAAGCATCCGGAATATATAGCTCCAAGTCGGTATCAACTTGTGTAAAACCCACAAACGGACGGGCAGGTTCATTTTCAAAGAGGCCTTTAAACTCAGCTTCTTTTAATTCCTGGATGGCTTCGTCCAAAATTTTGTGGTACATCTCAAAACCGATTTCGGCAATGAAACCGCTTTGCTCGGCACCGAGTAAATTTCCACTTCCACGGATATCCAAATCGCGCATGGCGACATTAAAGCCACTTCCCAAATCAGAAAATTCTTCAATGGCACTTAAACGTTTACGGGCTTCAGAAGTTAAAGTAGATAATGGTGGTGAAAGTAAATAACAGAAGGCTTTCTTGTTGCTCCGGCCTACCCTGCCACGCATCTGGTGCAAATCGCTCAAACCAAACATATGCGCATGGTTAATGATAATGGTATTGGCATTGGGAATATCTAAACCAGCCTCAATAATTGTGGTAGCCACTAAAACATCTTTTTCTCCATTAATGAAATCGAGCATTACATCTTCCAGTTGATCGCCATCTAGCTGACCGTGGGCTATACCGATCCTTGCTTTTGGAACCAGTTTCTGGATTAACCCACCCAATTGCATCAGGTCGTTTACGCGGTTATGGATAAAGAAAACCTGCCCGCCACGATCCAATTCGAACTGAACGGCTTCCTGGATCAGCTTATCGTTAAAAACATGTAATTCGGTACTCACCGGCTGGCGGTTAGGTGGTGGCGTACTGATGATGGATAAATCCCTTGCACCCATTAAAGAAAAATGGAGCGTTCTCGGAATCGGTGTAGCCGTAAGTGTTAAAGTATCGACATTTACACGTACCGCTTTTAATCTTTCTTTTGCGGTAACACCGAATTTTTGCTCTTCATCAATAATCATAATGCCGAGATCTTTAAACTTCACGTCCTTGCTCAGCAAACGGTGTGTGCCGATTAAAATGTCAACCTTACCGGCGGCGGCTTCGGCGAGCGTGTCTTTAATCTGCTTACTGGTTTTAAAACGGTTAATGTAATCAACCGTAACCGGAAAATCTTTTAAGCGCGAAGAGAAGGTTTTAAAATGCTGTAAAGCCAAAATAGTGGTAGGCACCAGAATAGCGGCCTGTTTACCTTCTGCCACTGCTTTAAATGCTGCACGGACGGCGATCTCTGTTTTTCCAAAGCCTACATCACCACACACTAAACGATCCATTGGATGTGGCGATTCCATATCTTTTTTCACGTCCTGAGTAGCTTTTAACTGATCGGGGGTGTCTTCGTAAATAAAAGAAGCCTCCAGTTCGGTTTGTAAATAGCTATCTGGTGAAAATGCCGTTCCGGCCTGGGTTTTGCGTAAAGCGTATAACTTGATCAGGTCCCGGGCGATATCTTTAACTTTTTTTTTAGTGGTTTTTTTTAGCTTGTCCCAGGCATCGGTACCCAGTTTATTCATCTTGGGCACACCACTTTCTTTGCCACTGTATTTGGCGATGCGGTTTAAGGAGTTGATGTTTACATAAAGCAGGTCGTTATCTGCATAAATTAAACGGATCATTTCCTGGGTTTTGCCATTTACCTCTACTTTTTCAAGTCCGGCGTATTTGCCAATCCCGTGATCGATGTGGGTAACATAATCTCCGGATTTTAGTTCGCGAAGATCTTTCAGGGTAATGGCCTGACTTTTCTGATAACCCTTTTTAAGTTTATATTTATAATAACGGTCGAAAATCTGGTGATCAGTGTAAAATGCCGTTTGGATCTGCGGATCTACAAAACCCTCGCGCAGCATACTATTGATTGGCGTAAACTTGGCGGTTTTATCGATATCCTCTAAAATGGCATATAAACGCTCAATCTGTTTTGGCGAATCGGTAAAAATAAAATTAACAATGCCTTCTTTTTCGTTTTCCTTAAGGTTGTGGATCAGGAGGTTGAAATCTTTATTAAACGATGGCTGCGGCTTGGTTTCAAACTCAAAACGGTCGTCGGTTTTATAAAAAAACTGCTTGCCGAATTCGATAATCGGAAAATCCTGAAGATGATCACCCAATAATTTTTCGTCAGTAAAGGCAAATTTAGGGTCAATCCATTCGGGATTTTGGTTTTTATCTGTCGCTGGAAGGGCTTTCCACAGCTCAACGGCTTTTTTAAAACCCGCTTTAATGATATCGAGCGTAAACTCTACATCTTTAAACCAAAGCTGTGTATCCTGATCAATGTAATCGAGAATGCTGATGTTGCTTTCGGTTAAAAACTTGGCCTGAACGTTGGGTACAATGGTTAACGATTTAACATCTTCAACCGACAATTGGCTTTCAATTTCAAAACTTCTGATGCTTTCTACCTCATCGCCAAAAAACTCAATGCGGTAGGGCAAATCAGAAGAAAAAGAAAAGATATCTACAATACCACCACGGATAGAAAACTGCCCTGGTTCGTAAACAAAGTCTCTTCTGTCGAAATCGTAATCAATCAAAAATTCATTGATAAAATCGATGCCCAATTTAGCACCTAAACTAATTTCTAACGTGTTTTTTTCTAATGCAGACCGGTCAATAACCTTTTCGGCAATGGCTTCGGGGTAAGAAACTACAATTTTTCCATATTCCGAATCGTGGTTCAGCTCATTCAATACCTCTGCCCGGGCTAGCACATTGGCCGTATCTACCTGGGTAAAATCGAAAGATTTGCGGTAAGAGGAGGGGAATAATAAAACCTGCTTATCCAATACGCTTTCAAGGTCGGATTGAAAATAAGCGGCCTCTTCCCTGTCGGGCAAAACGAACAGGATGGGCTTATGTAACAGGAAATAAGAAGAAAGTGCAACGATAGCGTCAGCCGAACCCACCAATCCCTTTAATTGTATTTTTGGGTTTTTGCTGCTGTTCAACGCTTTGGTAAATTGAGTTACCCTATCGTCGGTTTTGTATCGGTTTATTAAATCGCGGATGTTCAAGGCACAAAAATAAGCTTATCTTTTAATATTAACCCGCAATTTGTGTAAAGGTTTTTTTAACTATTTTTGACCGGGTTGCAGGTGAAAATCAAAAAAGGAAAAGAAATAAGATCTTATTCTTAGATTCCATTACTCGTTTTGTCGAAATATATCCCCCTTTCGTCGATTAGGGGCAAATTGATGTAACAAAGGGTGCACTATAACCTCTAAACCATATAAAAAGTGAAACAATGAAGTACATCAAAAGCTTTCCACTAGAACTTTTTTTCTGGGTAGCGGCTTTAGTATTACTGGTAACAGCGAATAGCCACGAGCATCACTTTACACTTTGTCCTTTGGCCAATTTGGGTTTTAAAGACTGGTGTCCGGGATGCGGTATAGGCAGGTCAATCAGCCATATTTTACATGGCGAGTTTACCGAAAGCTTTTCCGAACATTGGTTTGGGTTTCCGGCACTTTTGATTATCGTTTATAGAATTTACACATTGATAAAAAATAAAAATAAGTTTAAAATTTCAACCACAAATACATAGAAACCATGGATATATATCAATCACCGCTAATGTCGTTACCAGGCATAACGCCAGAAGAATTTTCATACTTACAACAGGCCACCACCGGATTAACCGAGCAGCAGTTGCGTAACTTCTTAATGGTTTACAGCAGCAAAAGGAAAAATCCATCAGATATGCTTATATTCTGTTTAATCGGATTATTTGCTGTTCCAGGATTGCAAAGGTTTATCATCGGGCAGATTGGGATGGGTATTTTATACCTGGTAACCGCAGGTTTATGTTTTATCGGGTCGATCATCGATGTGGTAAACCACAAAACCCTGGCTTTTGAACATAACCAGAAAATGGTTTTCGAAAGCTTACAGATGGTAAGAATGGGCGGTTTTCAGTAAACCTATCATTTTTTTACGGTTAATATTTTTTGGAAAGCCAAGACAGAACAGATTTTAATGTTCGGCCCACCATACATGACAAGTCCGTCCCGATTTTATATCGTGACGGACTTTTTGTTTGATATTCAAACTCCAGAGGGTTTTAAAAACTTGTGAGGTTTAACTATATTTATCAAATGAAATTAGCCGAAATAACGAACTATTTAGAAAGCATCGCACCACTTAATTATCAGGAAGATTATGATAACTCTGGTTTAATTGTTGGCGATCCGAATATGGAAATCCGCGGTGCTTTGGTCGCTTTAGATTGTGTAGAAAAGATTGTGGATGAGGCGATTTCGACAGGCTGCAACCTGATTATTACCCATCACCCAATTGTTTTTAAAGGTTTAAAAAAGCTCAACGGTAAAAATTATGTGGAACGGGTAGTGCTTAAAGCCATCAGGAATAACATTGCACTTTATGCCATCCATACCAATCTTGATAGTATCCATACCGGCGTAAACGCAAGGATTTGTGAACGGTTGGGCTTAACAGGCACCAAGGTGCTTTCACCTAAAACAGGTCTGTTGAAAAAACTGGTTACCTATTGTCCGCAGGCACAGGCAGAGCAGTTGCGATCTGCATTGTTTTATGCGGGTGCAGGTAACATTGGCAACTATAGCGAATGCAGTTTCAATGCCGATGGTTTTGGTACATTTAAGGGTAACGAAGATTCGGACCCTTTTGTGGGTGAAAGAGGAATTCGTCATCGCGAGGCAGAAGTGCGGATTGAAATGGTTTACCCTACACAAGCCGAACGCAAAATTCTGGTCGCACTGTTCGAAAACCACCCTTACGAAGAAGTTGCTTACGATATTTACAAACTCGAAAATAAACACCAGCTGGTGGGCTCGGGTATGGTGGGCTGGCTGGAGTATGATATGGATGCCTATGATTTTTTACACCTGGTAAAAGACAGGATGCAGGCGAAAGTGGTTAGGCATACCGAGGTGATTGGTAAAAGAATCAAAAAAGTGGCCGTTTGTGGTGGCTCAGGAAGCTTCCTGTTAAAAGAGGCCATAGCTGCCGGGGCGGATGCTTTTATTACCGCAGATTTTAAATATCATGAGTTTTTTGATGCAGAGGAAAAACTGATCATTGCCGACATCGGACACTTTGAAACTGAACAATTTACCTCAAATTTATTGCTTGAAATTATTCAGAAAAAATTTACTAACTTTGCAATCCGTTTAACGGAGCAAAATACAAACCCCATAAATTACTTGTTTTGACGGAAGGCTTTTAAGTGCCTTTTTAAGTGTTTAAACAGTCATAAAGAATTAATATATTGCTTCAATAGTCCCTAATTGAGTCCCTATTTTGTATCTTTGTTTAATCAAATTTAAATATGGATACAGCAGCGCTATTAAACCCTCATTGTAATATTCCTTTTCTTTCAAAGGATAAACACAAATGGAGCATTAGGTTTTATTATAACATTGATGGAGTAAGGAGATCTAAAAAGGAAAGCTTTGATCTCAACAGTAGCCGTTATATACAAAAAACCCCCACACAATACAAGGAACTTAATAAAACAGAGCGAAAATCGTATGCTGATATTCTGTTAAGGAAACTAAAAGAAAGATTAGGCGTGGATTACTTCAATCCTTACACCCAAGAGTTTGAGCTCTCTGATATGTCAGAAAGACCATTTTTGGAGTATCTAGATAACTTTATTGACCATAATCCCCATTTGGAACGTAGTGAGTCAACGAAGAAACTATATCGTTCTTACAATAGCGTTATAAAGGCTTATTTCACTTCAAAAGGCTTTTCTGCCATTAAATTGAATGAGGTAACACGAAAGCACATTGAGACGTTTCTGATTGATCACAAATCGGATTCTGGCAGCACAGTTCACCGGGATAATTATGTTACTTATCTGAAGAGTTTCTTCAACTATTGTGTAGATTACGAAGAGTTGCTGCCAAAGAACCCATTAAAGCTGCTTCATCGCATTAATGCTAATACAAGTAAAACTAATAAAGCCTATCCACGTGAATTGTTAGTTAAAGTGTTCGAGGAAGCCGAGAAGCTAGATGAATGTTTCTTTTTATTGCTTAAGTTGATTTATTATACATTACGTCGACCCCAGGAGCTTTTGAAGGTTAGGTATAGGGATATTGACTTTGAGGAAGGAACGATCGACTTTGATAGTGATATTATTAAAACCAACAAAAAGCAATACAGTAAAGTTCGTAACGAATTATTAAGCCGCATAAAGTCGGGTATACCTAAGGGAACGAAGCCTAATCACTTTTTATTCGGTACAGTTAATGAAAAGGTTACCAAAACGGAACACAGAGTTAAAAATATGTTTGGAGCATTTGAAACCCCTCTCCACCACTTTCAAGATAAGTTTAAGACGTTAAAACAGCGTTTAAGTTTAGAAGATGGTTATACTTTATATAGTATGAAACATAGTGGTGTGGTTTATCTAATCGAGGTTGCGAAATGGACAGACAAGCAAATCATGGATTACACAGGGCACACGAATGTTGCGATGTTAGGAAGGTATGCAAGGGATGCAAAACGGTCTCGTGAAGATCACCCTGACACAATTTAATACTAATGCCTTGGGCGATGAGCCCAAGGCATTGTTCTTACAATATACTTTCATCCGCAAAACTGTAATAGCTGTAATTAGTAACTATCAAATGGTCGCATACTTCGATATCTAAAAGCTTCCCTCCGTCCATCAATTTTTGGGTTAGTTTCTTGTCAGCCTCGCTAGGTTTTGTATTAGAACTTGGATGATTGTGCGCCAATATTATTTTACTGCTATTGGTCTTTAAAGCAACAGAAAATATAATCTTCGGATCTGCCAATGTTCCCTGTATTCCACCAGTGGATATATCCACTATTCCCAATACTCGATTACTTGTATTTAGCAATATCACCTTAAATTCTTCTAACAGTTCAATCTTGCCCAATTGCCAATGTTGCATTAACACTCGGTAAGCATCTTGCGAACTGTTAATTTTTGGTCTTTCCGTGATATTGTAGTTTGATTTGTAGCTTACTTCAACTTCAGCCACTTTAAAAGGAGTTTGTTCCTGTACCATAAGATTTGAATTAATTATGGTACGATGTCAAGCTTTAAGATCAACTTAGCAAAGGAGGAACGGAATAAATGGACTATGGGTTGGGATTGAGCGTTTATGCCGTAGTTCCTTTAGGCGTGTTGAGATTACAAGCTTAAATTTGATTAATAATTGATTGTCGCTGTATTGTAATAGCTAATATATTTTAGCTAATAGCTATTTAAAGTTATCTTACTATCTTTATGAAAAAGGATACATTTATGAATGAAAGAGAATTAGGTACAATTTTAAAACAGATGTACACAGATGCGCCAAGAGGTGAACAAGTAGCCATGATACATTTATTTGGTGTCAAGTATCATAAAGAAATTAAACTTGCTGGCGTTAAGGAGGTAGTCCGTGAAGCAGGAATTAGCTCGACCTATTCGACGGAAGTTTCCAAAGCGATGAGTTTGGCAAAGTATGTTAAAGCAATATAGGTCATAATATGTTGATAACGTATTTTATCGAGTTTAAGTAAATTCAAATCGAATTTTAAGAACAGAAGCAGCGCCATTAATGAATAGTGCCTTGCTTCTGTGTCTATGGCGAAATCTTTAAATTAGTTGAGATTACAATATCAATTTTGATTGATGACTATGATAAGATTCCCCTGTTACAATTATTTAGTTATACACAGTATATTTGATCTTAAAGTACTTTTGGATTAGCTGTAATCATTAATCTATATTGGAATAAAATGATCCACCTGCTTCATCATTCATGCCCCTCATTTCGTGATCGATATCACTTTGATCATATCCGTAGTCATTTTGTATTTCGTCTTCAAATTCTGCCTTAAAACGGTTTTTAATATCACTTCTTATATTCATGAAGTTGCCATATCCTCCGTTGTATAGATCGTCATTTGTGAACACATCAAACCCTTTTCCAGGTAATCTAGGAATCATATGATTAAGTTCTAGCTTATCAGAGAAATTCTCCAATACACTTCGGGAAAAAGTTCCTTTTACCACTCGCTCTCCTTCCCAAGAAGGAAATAATAAAGCCGTATAGCCTAAGTAGGGATTTTCAGCCAAATAATTAACTAGTTCAGTCGAAAGATGCTCAGTTACGAGTTGTCGAAATATCTTGCCGCTAGTACCTTTTAGTAAAACATTAAGGCTGGAAACCTTCTCAGACCATATTTGGTAGGTTAGTCTATTCGCGTTAAATAAAGTCCTTAAGCTTTCAGAATTATAGGGGGAGTTTTCACTATTACTGGTGACAAGGGGTCGCAGATCAATCACGGAATTTACTTTGATGGCTTTAACGAATGTTACTAGCCTTTCCGGATAAAACTGTTTTCTATTCGTTCTGGATATATGTTGACCAATTGTTATAGCTCTTGCCATTGAATTATTAACTTGAAATTACGTGTGAACTAATTGTTTTATTGGTTGCCTAACGAACTCAATTGTGCTTATATATAATTAGAAGTTAAATGCTTTGCTTTGTCGCTCATAAATTTCGTTTAAAGCTCTTTCCATCATCGAAGCCAGCATTTTCTCTGCTTCTTTGTCACCTTTTGTAAGCAGTTTATAAAGCTCAGCTCCCATAATCTGTTGTTTGAAATCTGGATTGTTTAATAAATTGTACTTAACAACCTCATAGCTTTGTAGAAACGTCTCTTTTGAATCTTTATAGAAAAAGCTTGATTCTGCAGTTTCTGATTCAAGGTAAGCAACAACGACATTTCTTTTGGCTATCAGTACTTCAAACATGCGACTGAAATTCTGTAGCACCTCCTCGGTTTTCACCTCTTTGCTGGCAGATATATAGCCGCTGTAAGGTGATTTTAATTCTGGATCAACCCCATCGGACAAATATCTCCCAAAACAAGAAGCAAGTGAAATATATAAAGCGTTACAGCTTGCAATGTTAATTTCTCTAAAGTAGGTTGCCAGATCATTCCATGTTATTAATGAGTGATCTGAGCACAATAGTCCATCGTGATTGAGGCTTCCATGCATTTCAAGATGTATTAAAATCCCATCTTGCATTAAAGGGGCATTTTGCGCTATGTATCTGATGTATTCTATAAATGCATCTTTAGTTTCAGGCGCAAAGTACATATGACTCATCTTATCTTTTTCTTGATAATAATCTATGTGGCGCTTAACAGTATCGTAATAAAGTTCCTCCCCACTTCTGTAGTCCCCTTTAAATAAACTTTGTATGATGAAAATATGCTTAATGTTTCCGACTTCAAACGTCATTTTATAATTAAGCTAGAGCGTTAATTTCTTCAAGCTGAGTCGTTTTTTGCGCCACGAACTTTTGATAATTAGTTATTAAGGCATTAGCCACATGCCACATTAAAACGGGTGGTATAGCGTTACCAATTTGGCGATAAGCCTGTGTTTCACTAACCGGAAATTTAAAATTAAGTGGAAATGATTGAATGCTTGCAGCTTCTCTTGGTGTAAACCTCCGATAAACTTCCTTTATTGGATCAACCAGTAAAACAGGATCTCGTGAATTGAGACTAGTTTTAGCCAAGTGTGAAGTAACTGTTAAACATGGTTTTGATAAATCTTGATATAAGCCTCTCTTCATGTTCTTTTTGGCGTTCTTCATGCCTAATACCGCTCGTTCAGAAAAATAATACTTTTGGTCAACATCATCCAAGCTAGGGATAACTTTCCCAAGTGGTACCCAAGATGTTTCTATTTCTCCACTTGTCTCGGAATGTGTGTCAGTTGGGAACGAATAATCAACCTTGATATCATTTCTTATACCGATGATAAATAAACGTTCTCTCCGCTGTGGTATTCCGAAATTTGAAGCATGTAGAAGTTTATATTTAACTTTATATCCAACAGATTCGAATTCAGCTATAACTTTCTTTAAAATGTCACCTTTCTGTAGGGTCATCAATCCTTTAACGTTTTCCGCTATAAAGAACTTTGGTTGCTTTGTCCTGAGTATCTTGACCAATTCTTTATAAAGATTGGCTCTATCATCATTTGTATCTTTATTAGGATTAACAGTACTGAATGATTGGCAGGGAAAGCCCCCAACCAATAAATCAAAGTTTTCCAATTCTTCAACTTTAACATTTTTGATGTCATCACACACAGCAGGGTGCTCAAAATTAGCATTGTATGTTTCAACTGCTGGCTTATCAAAATCCAAAGCATAGTTGATCTCGAAGTTTAGGGACGAATACTGTTTATTTAAGTATGTAAAGCCGCCAATAATCCCGAGATCGGAACCACCACATCCACAGAAGAATGACGCCACTTTTAATCTCTTTTTCATTATTAATATTGTTTATCTATACTAGAAGAACCAAAGTCCATTCTGTAAAGTGTTGGTAAAACTGTTATAATCCCACTTTCATTCTTCTGAAAAGGATCATTAATCTTTCTAACAACAGTAGAATTAGGTGTAAAGTATACTCGGTAAATATTATATCTCTGACGATGTTGCTTGGCAGCTATCCATTCTTTTCTTGTTAAATTTATGGTGTCTGTCCAAGATGCATCTAGTAAATCCGGTTCAGTTATACGTTTTGTGGATTTAACTTCGATATATCTATCAAATTCTGGATCTTCTTGGTCTTCATCGGCCTCAACTGAAGATATGTCATATCCTAACCCTCGCTGACTGCCAAATGGGAGTACTTTGTTTAATAATCTAGGATGTGTTCGTTTAACTCTTGCTAATTCAAGTTGATAAACAAATTCTTCTCCCTCATCCCCTAGAATTGTATGGTTTGTTCCCTTTGTCTTAACAATAGGTTCAATCAAATTGGTTTCTCCTTGTAATGCGGCAATTGAAGTTTCAATGATAGAGTAGTCATTTACAGCTATATTTCCATAGTATCTGTCCCAATCATTCTGCAATTTAATTCTGTCTGTGCCTGAGTTCAAATCATATGAGTATACGTCAAATGAAAGGGGGGTATAAAGCTTGCTCATAAACAGATCTAAGGTTTTTCTTTCCGCTAAATTCAATGATATGCTTTCCTTATCAATCTTTACTAAGTTGGCTAGCTCAAGCAAATTAAACTGCTCGGTGATGTGCTGATTATCTCTTGAACCTTTTAGCTGTTTCTTTTTGCCTTTGCGTCTATCTTCCAAAATAGCATCTAAGACAACGCTTGGCGTTACTTTGCCTTGCAAAACTTCAAGAGATCCCAGAGCATAGTATCCTATTTCAGCTTTTGTCAGTGATACACCTCTTTGTTGAGCATCAAATAATAGTGCTATAACAAAGTGAAAAGGCTTAAGCTTAATCTTATTTATTATTCGATCTTTAAGTGTCGTAAGAATCTTTTGTGAAACATTAGGAAACTGAAAATTCAAGCATAGGTTCTTGAAGAACGCAGGTTGATCATTATCCGATAATAGCTTTCTACTGCTCTCCGATTCAAAAATAACACCATCTTGGCAATAATATAAGCCAAACAACTTTCCTGCTATCTCAGTTCTGTGGTTTCTAATGGTTTTCTGATGATTCTCGTCTAAAGTCTCATATCCAATATTGTAAATAATCTTTGATAGTTCATCGTCAAACTGTTTGATGAATTGATTTTTAGGACAGGGACAGATTTCTGACACAATATTCGCATACGCAGGTAACAGATTGTCTAAATCCGTCTGAGCCTTACCTCTTATTATTGTACATCTATATTGTAGATCTGGGTTAAACATTTCAGTTTTAGGGTTGTTGAGTGCAATTATTTAACAATATAACACAATTAGTCTTTACTCCAAAAAGTTTGCTCATAAGGTAGCTAAATGTCAATATTTATGTGTTCTTAGATGTATCTCTTGATTTCATTAGCTAGAACTTGCGCTAAAACTGGAGGTACTGCATTTCCAACTTGTTTTAATTGACTTGTTTTGCCTCCTATAAAGATAAATGTATCGGGGAATGACTGAAGTCTTGCGCTTTCCCTCGTTGTTGGAACCCTATTAAATGTGTAATGAAAATGATGATTATGTCCGGTGTCAATTGTAAAACTAGGTTTCTTGCTATTTAGTCGCGTCCATGCGATATTAACTTTTCTTGTTTGATGTAGCTCGACAGGAAGACTTTTATAGTTCCCCCCATCTGGAACCATATTAATTATATCGATGGTTTGTTGCTTATGTTCTGTTATTTGATGGTTGTATACTGACTCTGAACCTTTACGCATGCTTTTTTGGTACTCTGACTGTGGTTTTAAATTGTATTTGTCCCCATCATTAATAGAATGTTCCGGCAGATCTGAGATAGCATCTTCGGAATTTATAAATGAGTTTACAAATGGTTCAGGAAATTCAAATTTGGTATCTCCTTTGATCCCAACGAAAAATGCTCGTCTTCGATTCTGGGGAACACCATACCCTGCCGCTAAAAGAACCTTGTAAACGACAGTATAACCTAGCTTTTCAAAATCCTGAATAATATTATCTCTCACGACACCGCCACCCATAGAAACTATAGTAGGTACATTTTCCATTAAGAATGCTTTTGGTTTATAATACTCAACGAAAGCAACAAATGACTTATACAGTTTATTACGTTCGTCGTCGACAATTCTTTTTCCCGCAATGGAAAATCCTTGGCATGGGGGGCCTCCAATTATTAAATCTGCTGATTTGACACCAGTTTTGTTACTTATGCTTTCCGGTGTTTCATTAAAAAGATCAGCAACTAAACCAATGGAATCTTTATGATTCTTTTCATACGTCACGATAGCATCTTTCCAATGATCAATCCCTAAAGTAACCTTGTAACCAGCTTCTAAAAATCCATGTGATAGACCACCACAACCACAAAATAGGTCAATCACTGTATTCCTGTTATTCCTCATTAAGTAATATTTTTAATGTTTTAGCATTGATATTCTGTTTAGCTGCTAATAATGCGCAAAAGTACGGCTTATAATTAAAGATTGAACTCTAAAGCGAACTATTAATCCTTTAAAAGGATTAACATTAATGTCCAGTTAATATTGATCATGTGTTAGGCTGTTTGTAATAATCAATCACCCTTTTTACAAATACTTCCATTCTATCCTTTAGTGATTGAAGCTGATCGTAAGCGGCATTAATTCCCTCCACAGGATCTTTTATTTGTAAACGTTCCAATCGCTTTGGATCTCCACCGGATATTCTCTTTTCAAGTTCTAAAAACTCTTCAGGTGTTTGCCAACGTTTGATCTCTGGATCATAAATCCATTGATTAGCTGATTTGGCCTGTTCATATATTGTAAAGTAAGTTACAGTTAGTGTCAGCGGTTCGTCAGGTTTATAGCTCTCCCACCTCTTCTCCATTTCACTTTCTCTTATAAGTTCCTTAGGCTTCATAATACTAATTTTATTAGCAAATATAATGTCTGAATACGAATATTTATAGCTTTATTGTCAAATTAGTGAATGAAATTTGTTTTCTAAGGAACAAAGTTGTTTTGTATCAGTGCATTAGCTATATTATAGTATAAGAACACTTTAGCATGGAAACACAAGCAATTAGAGATTTAAATCATTATCGTACTAAACTAGAAGATTTAATAATAAGTGATGATGGTAGAACAGAATTTAGGTTTACTTCAAGAAAACAAAAGATGCCTGATCTGTATTTAATGGAAACAGATAATAATATCGGCTCTCTTAGTATAAGAGATGCCATAAATGATAAACTGTATTCTGCAAGATACGAATTGAATGATTTACATGGCAGAATCGTATTAAATATCAATTTCCTAGATTTCCGTATTCAAATGAATGGATTGTTATCTTTAGGGGTGCTATCTGGACAGCAAGGACAACTGGCTGGTAATTTTGATGACGTTATGTTGCAATTGGCAGGTTTTCCTCATTTTATAAATGGGTCTGCATAGAATAGTATCGGTTAGAGTCGATATAATAGCTCTTTATCATTTGGCAATCTTTAAATTTAAAACAATAAAAAGTGTTCAAGCACCCCAATGCTTAAACACTTTAATAACCTATTGATATTAGGCATTATTATCGTCCTTTTTTATTGAATTAGCAATAAAAAGTGCTGTATCCGGATCAATGTCGATAAAGTTTGCCTCATCTTCTTCAACATCAATTCCATTGTCGGCCTCGAAATCTTCACCGCAATCATTGCATATGAATTGATTCGAATCATAACTTAAATTTGTAACATTGTCTGAGTGACAATCAGGATTTGGGCATTGTACTATCATAGCTGTTTTGTTTAGAAATTATCAATCTAATATACGAATGAAAACAGATTATTAAAAGTTTTAGGGTTCCGACAAACATATGAACCGTGGTTATCGCAGTTGCATAAGTTAGAACGATGCAATGTTATGTTTTACGAAATAAGACATAAGAATGCTGAGATTACTTTCCTCCTATTTGCTTTTTGAGATCTCCTTTAATTGCACTGATAAGGTTTGTAAAGCTTTCCAACTTTAGACCATTGGAAACAATCATTTCATCGACTTGTTCAGAATCGTAAAATTCATTTCTTCGATAACTTATTAGCTCTGATTTTCCGATTTGATAGTCTGAAAAGTGTTTTATCAAGGTTGACAACTCTTCGTAATGATTCTCTTCAATAAACAGTGATGCTTTCTCAATCTCAGTTTTTGTAGCTTTAAGCTGCTTGGAGAATCCCTCAAGCCTTATTGCATCAGCTTTTTGCCAAAGATCATCAGCTGAAAGTTTTAAATCATATAAACTTGCCCATAACTTACTATAGTGTTCAAACTGCTTGTCTGAATATCTAATAGTTGTTTGTTTAAGAATATCTAGTTTAGCTTGATAAGCATTAATTTCGTTTTGAAATTCTGCTTTTATCTTCTCTTCATATCTTTTCGCCAATAGCTGGCCGAAGTAATTCGACAGTCCTAAAATGATTGCTCCACCTCCACCTAGTGCTGCTATCACACCAGTAACTATTTTTAATATATCTGTCCAACTCATATTGTATAAATGATAAGCAAGGTAAGAAATTAGAAGTAAATAGGTTCTGTTTCTTGTGCTCGCCGCTGCGAACTGAGAAAATGTGTGAGAACTGGTAATTGCGGAGCAATGAGGTTCGATCTATGTTATACACAAGCGACTGGCGAGATATTTGATAAATATCATGACAGTCGTGCAGCATTTTCGATTGCGCAGGTGAGCTGAAAAGTGGAGCCTGACTAGATTTATCCAGGATAAAGCGAAGCAAATCCTAGATAAAGATAGAGAGAAGGCTCATGCAGCACTCCGCTTGCTCAAAAGAAAAACCATGACAGAGTGCAGCGATGGCGTGTTGTTTTTCATGAGCTTAGACAGTGCGAAATACCTTATTTCCTAATAATGTGAGCACTGCATTAGCCAAAGCACCACTGGCTAAAAGTAACCGCAGAAACTTAAAAGAATGCACCACCATTGCAGCACCACCAATATAAAGACTAAACCATTCCTTTCTCCGCGTAAGCCGCTTTTTTGGAGAGAGGAATGGATTTAGGATTGCCTTTAGTTATTTAACTGTTACCTTAAATAGTATAGGTTCCTTTAATATTATTGATGCTAATGGATCAGCCAATTCTCTTGTTACTTGTCCCATTTTGGCCTTTATACTTGTTACTTTAACTATATAAATAAAAGCCTCTTTTGGTGATGATGCTAAGACTTCCAATTCATTTGAAGATATAAAAAATGTATTTAGATCTCCTGTCGTTGCCTTTACTTCGATTAGGCGCAGATTATTGTTATAATTTGACAATATGTCGTAACCTGCACCTTGATCCTCTTTTGATACTTGTAAAACAAACTTACTTGGCTCTGTACAACCTAAGGATTTCAGTCTATCATATTCATACTCAAGTGCGATCTCCTCGCCAATTTCTCCAATTGCTCTCTTTTGTTCAAGAGCTTCGAGGAAATCATCTTGCGTTTGTTTCTTTCGAATCTTATGATGGGGTTTTAGTCTAGATGGGGAATTGATAGAGATGAAGTGGGCGTTTTGTATGTTGTACTCCGGATAAAAGTTGAATACCCAACGTTTAAATGACTCTTGAGTTCTTTTATCAGAGTCGCCGTATCTAATCCATTTAATGGGTTTCATAATTCTTGCAATATCGTCCTTCACTTGACCACCACCTTTAGCACTTCGACGTAGAAATCCGATATAGGACGGCAGCGATGCGCCTTCAAATTGGCAGAATTTAGATAGGCAGAATAGGGTTTTTCCGTCAACTATCGAATGAGGAAAGTATTTTGCCCTACTGGCTAACGCTGACTTCATAACAGCGCCATCGTAATTATTAAACTCGACGATTGACTGGTAAATTGAATCTGAATCCATTAGAGATAATTTAGTTTACCCAAGTATAATAAAAATGAGCCATATTGCTATGGCTCACATTCATGGGCTTGTTATTCCAAAACTTCGAATTATTCCATCTGTGTAGATACTTTGGTTAACCTTTTTAATATCTCCGTCCATTGACAATAGAATTCGTTTGTAAATGTCCATTTCAGCATCATAAACGTATAATGAATTGGTAAATGATCCTGCATCACAGGCAATATCTCCATAATCCACAATTGGTGACTGTAGTAGATCCGCTATCATTTCTTCTGTTATAATGTTGATTTTCTTTTTATATCCAAACCACGGCTTATACTGAATAGAATTCTTTAGGTTCTCAAATAGTTCAGCAGGTGTTATTGCATCATCTTCTTCGTGTTCATAAGCTGTGCTTTGCATGGGGTCAACTGTTTCGGTGGGTGTGCACCAGTTCCATTTATTGGTAACGGCATAGCGATAGTCCTTTGATGATCTGTAGTTGTATTTCCGTCCGTGTGGATCGATAAAGAAACCATAATGTTCCATTCCCCATGCTATGCTATAAAATTCACTTTGGTAAATGAATGGGAGTGCTTCGGTACTAAATTTCATGCTAGTAATGTTAAATAAACTATTAGTAGTATCAATGAGTTCTTAATTAATTGAATTTTACTTTGGAAATCCACTCAAACTGGTAAATACATAAATATCTCCTGCACACAATGCTTTCTGGGTTTCGGTATCAAAAATGTATGCATTATTACCACTATATCCTGTTTTGAAAGCTTTTCTTTCTAAAATAGTATTATCAGCTCTAATTTGACCCTTATAAACCACAATGTCTTCCTTATCTTGATCGGTAATGCGCAAAGAATTCCAATTACCATAATCTTTTGCAAGTGTATTGAAAATCAGGTTTCCAGTTGACCAACGACTCTGCTTGCTATTTTTTGGTGCTTGAGCATCATAAGCTTCCAATGCTATGGTTACCCTAACGAGCTGTTCGTTATTGAAATCTAAATAAATGTAATTTACCGGATAGTGATAGAAATTATAACTGCTTACGTCATCAACCTGACATTGAATCAAATTTTGATTGTTTGGATAGGTCCCTAGAAAACTTATGTTTGCAATCCCTTTAATGTGCTCTAAGCTTGATCCAAATGTGAACTTCCCCCAGCCATTTTCTTTATCTAGTTTTAATATTGTATTCTGAATGGCATTAACAACTGTTTGATTTTCCGCAGCAATTATATTAGATCCATTTGTCTGGAGTCCACTCTTTTTATCTTCAAATTGCGTTAACAATTTATAAATACCGTACTGCCTGTTCCATGTTGAGAAGTCAGCATACTTCTTCATTTCTGAGACATTATAGGTGCCAATATTGACCCAGTTATCTAATGAATCTTTACCGTATCTATCCTTATACAGGTGCCTGATTTTTATGGCCACTTCGCTTGAATTTGCCTCCCCATTGAAAACGGACAGAATACCTTTGCCTGTGATGAGGTTGTACACGTTTTCGTCTAATTTCTCAAAGGAAAAGTCATTCGGATAGCTTTGGGTGTTAATTCCCATAATGCCCATTCTAGGTAAGGGGAATTTGTCTATTAGTATTTCAGAGCTTGCTTTTTCATAAGTTACTGTTGTTTCATCAGCATCTCTTTTATGACAGGAAGTTAATAATAAAATGAAAATAATCAGCAGCGAATAGCCGATGTGGCCATTAGATTTGGTTTTGGATACCAAAACGTTTTTAGCCTCATTAATGTAATTATGAACCATGTTGTGAGTGTAATTTAAAATGTTCATGTAAAACTAGCAAATACTTAGTAATAGCTAAGTATAGTGTAGCGATTTAATTTATTCTTTAGTATGTGGCTAAAGAAACGGTAAAATCAGAGATTGAATTGTTTGTTATCAGTAAAGCGAAAGCTTTAAGGGAGCAGGCAAATCTTAGCCAATCTGAGCTTGCTTTTAAACTAGATGTTTCTAACGGGTTTATTGGACAAGTTGAAAGTCCTAATTCACCATCTAAATATAACCTAGACCATATTGATAAACTGGCTCTAATATTTAGCTGTTCCCCTAAAGATTTTATGCCTGAGAAAAATGTAAACAGATAAGTATAATACTCTGTCTTTTCAGAGCATCTTTTATCTGTAAAAACTATATATAAAGGGCTGGTTTACTTTAGTTTTAATGTAACAGCGAACTTAACAGCCTTTAGATTTTCTTTGAATGCCTCGAATATAAAATCAATAGTCTCGCTTTCGTAAGAGCAACTTAGATTATCATGTTTGTCATGGATAATCTTCATTCCTGGTGTTTGGTAAAGAAATTCTATTGCTCTGGCCAACTCCTGTTCATCCCTGCACCCGAAAATGATTTTTAATTCCTGATTATCATTTTTTATAATAGTGAGCGTTTCTTTAGGCCCTGATGCATCATTAACCAAATTGTATTGTAGAGTGGATTGAGGATCAGATTCAGCCGGAATTTTTGTTGATTTCGAATTTAAAATCAAATAGGTTTCGAGATCATTAAGACTAGCTCCATCTTGGAATATCTTGTTAAAAATGGTGGCGCACAACATCGAAGTTGGTAACCGTAGATCCTTAGCAAGAAATTGATTCTTTTGTGATGCAGAATAGTACATTGGTATCGATTTATCTTTTAAATTGAATTTAGGCAAAAATAGAAAGTAAAACCAAAATAAGCGCATCGCTGCGCTTATTTTTATGATTCTTGTTTATCAACTGTGGAAATTGAAACGTAGTTGTTCTCTCCTTCTGCAATTCTCCTGTAAAAGAAGTTGTGGTGCTGATCAGCTTCTCGAAAGTTTACTCTTAACGCGTATTCAATCCCCGCTGTGTTATCATTCGACTGAGTAATTTCATACGCCTTACGGAGGAAAATATTCGTTAAACCTGAGCCGAAACGCTCTAGAGCCTCACCACCTAAGTCTATAAATATAAATGATCGTCCGTCCTTACTATTTGATAAGGTAATGTTCCAGAAGTAGTTTAAATGCTCGCTGATCATGTTACTTTTGTATTCGTTCTTTACATGGTCAACCGTTGCGTATGTTCTGTATTTAGCTAGATCGAACTTTCGTAATTGTTCTGTAGCTGCATCAACAATTAAATTGTATGCCTTTTGAACTTCTTGGTTTACTAAAACTTGTTGCTCGTTTATAACAACAAATTGTGTCTGTGTTGGTACTGCCTTTGCAGTTCTTGCTTTTGCTTGCATCTTAATAGAATTTTAAATGTGAATTTTGGATTAAATAGAAAATGCCTCCAATTGGAAGCATTCGTAGTAAATTGGTATATAAATGGAAATACACCGTTTTTAGGCGGTGCATTGTGTTATTGTCGATTTTGATATCGTTGTATTGCTAAGAATATTTAGTCGATTTTACCTTGTTTATATCCTTTTAGAAGTAAAATGTCGATAGGGTTTAATAGTGAATTTTGATAAATGGTAAATCGGAATCCATCAGTTTTTAAATCGAAAGTGGCGGTTTTAGATAGGCTTGTTGTTCGACTTTTAGGCTATATTTTTCTATGGTAAAGTTGGAAATCATTTTAAATCCCCCTGACATAAAAGCCGGGGGTATGATATGATATAGGCTGCGTCCAGAGAGCACACATATAGTTTAAAGCCCTAACAAAAAAAATAAAAAATAAAAATTATTTCTAGGGACTAAAGCGCTCTTAGAGGTGAATCCCTCAGATAATACTCGTCAATGGCTTTATGCTTCTGTAATGTGCAGCCTATCCTCCTCATCTAGCATAGTAAATTTTTTGATGTGAACACGAACCCTTTGCCCATGTTCGTTAACTCCCTCCCATCTTGGGTATGGGTAACTATCATATGGACGCCCATCATCATGTTTTACACTTTCAACAATGTTTGTCCATTCAATCTTTAATTTTCTAAAAGCCATATCGTTTAAATTCGTTTAGACAAAGCTAAAGGAGTTAATTCGTGAATTTTTACGGTTTCCCATAATTGGTATTAATAATGGGTTTCCTCAAATTCTAAACTTTTTGACGCTTACTATATACTGTCAAAAACAATATAAAAAAGGGAAATGCCCAATTAGGCAGCCAATTGCATGTCAAAATGTTTCCTGATCAGTTTGTATCCATGAATCCATTTGCCCTTATTATCTTTCAGTTTGCATTCATCAGCATCAAAAAAAGACAATATGTCTGTAGCTTTTGCAACGACTGCTAATCCTGATGGCTTTACAATGCCCAAGGTGTTATAGTGTAACTGTAGCTTATCTTTTATGTAATGCTTTGAATATGATTTGTAAACCTTAAATTCTAAACCGATTAACTTGATTAGTTTTATTTTCTTTACCGGATTCTCTGCATCAATTATCAATTGTGTTACTTTCTTTGCGTTATATTTAACTGTATTCATTTGGTCGATGGTTAAAAGTTTAAAAGCCTTGAAGGCTAAAGGGTTTCGATCTTTTATAGTTTGAGTTTCATCTATTCCAATGTAATAAGGTAAAGAGTTAGCACCATTCTGTACCAGCAAAAGGTAATCGTCTTTAAGTGTATTAGCATTGCTTTTACGATTAATATCGCGTTGGCTTTCCCATTTATCATATCTTAATAAAGTTTGGATTTCGAATCCATAGCTCTTCCATCCTGATTCAATGTAACTGAGATGATTAAAAGCTTCATTGCTAGCTTGTTCGTTAACAATCTGATCGAACTTATAGGTGTTGAATTTCGGATTCTCTGTATCGTAATCATCACAGTATCTTTTAAGCATCTCATGCGGTTTGTGCGGAATCCCATTCTTTATGGAGTGCTCAAGCTGCTCTGAATTTTGTTTCAGTAACATTTCACCCCGTTCTTTATATATTTTAGCTATTTCGTGGATGCTTCTATAATTCTGCATTTCTCTAGTATTAAAAACATGATACAACTTGGGCAATTCATATAATCCATTATCGGGCGTTCTCCATCTTCCCAAGGCCTGAACGCATTTATTTAATCCAACTAGCGTATTCTCTTGACGAATATCTGTAGCAACATAAAGATTGGCTTTTGTTTCACCTTTTAAATTCCATCCCTCAAAAGCTTTCGTGGTAAAGAAGTTAATTAGACTAAATGCACCTTTGATTGTTTTTGGCTTATAAAACTTCCAGTTGACTCCTAATTTTGACTTGTTCTTTCCGTCCTTATCATCAGAGCAGTAGACATTGCAATTTTGTAGTGAACAGGCATTTATTAACCTATTAATGGATTTAACGGAGTTTATGAATATGAAGGTCTTCTCCTTTTTTGCAACGGCATTATTTATAATCGCTTTTAAAGTTCCCTCGACACTGGTGCAATTAATAAGATTTACTTTGCCAACTGTTCCCACTATCTTAACATTGTGATAAATCAGATCTTGCATCCGTGGGTCACTAAAATAGTATGGAGTTGCAGAGATAACACTCTTGTATGTGAAATCAAAAAAAAAGTCGAATGGTGCAAGTATGTTATCTCTGAATTCTTCAGTGATATAGCTGTGGCATTCATCTAACAATAAGAACCATTCAGACTTCAATTCATCGGACATAGAACCATTTGGGCGAATTATATTCTCTGATACCCTCATTAGGCGAGTAAAACTTTCTGGGGTACACATAATCTTCTTTCCTATGCTGCATTTGGCAAAGAATGCAATTAAATCGCCATCTGCAATCTCAGAATGAAACGGCTGAATAGAATCATCCTCAGCGATCATTGAATTAATTATTTCTTTGGTTGGTACAGGTATAATTGTATTTCTATTCTGATTTGTAAGTTCGAGATGGTTACCCCCATTACCGCATCTGCCCTTATTGATGAATGAGTTAATGGGTATCTCTCTAAAAATCTGTGATAAATAAGCATCGCTGCTTAGGTAATAGTCCTTTTGTGTTTTAAAATGCACTTTAAGTTTCTGTAAGTCAAGATCAATATATGAGGATCTAAGGAATGCGTAGGATCTTGTTTCTAACCTCATAACAGAAAAAAGGAAAGTTTAAAGCAAAGAAAATCGCTAGATGGCCATCTAGCGATTATATATATTGATTTGACTTGTTTCTGAATCGGTGTTACAAATTTAACCATTATTGGTAAGTACAACAAATTCCTAATATCATTTATTTATGAAGCTTGAGTAGCTATTTGTGGAGTTTTGTCATTATAATCTAACGAAAATAGAAGGTAAGTGTTTTAATTTGATGTTTAAGTTACATTTTTTATCTTTGCAGCAGTTAGAATAGAAATGTCCATCACAGTATCTTTCTAATAGTTTCCGAGGCGAATCCTTTGCAGAAGCAAAGAGTTAGACAAGAGCGGAATTGATCAGTTCGATCAATAACATAATTAGCAAACGGAGCCTAGTTTGCGGTTAAAAACAAGGTTGGTTTAGCTTCAATAGCTTGAGCACTGCTGTGTTCATTTTTGATTCTAAACGTATTATTTAACTAATCCTAATCACTCTTCTTTAAGTGACATAGGATGTTTTTAATTGAACGTTATGTTTAATATTCATAAATTAGTGGATACTCCTGTAGTATCAAAAGAGGTTGTAGTTTACAATCCATCGGTTGTAGTTGAAAATTCAACTCCCAAATTAGCGAAGCCTTCTCCCAACAATGAACTGGTCACAGAAGAGACAATGAGTGATGTTCAAAGGAACAGATTTTATTACCTTACTGTACTGTACGGTGAAGACAAGGCATTGTTGATTATTAGGAATTTAGAGTCGCACGGCGTTAACGCATGGTCCAACGTTTCTGAGAAGATCAGCGAAGCTAGTACCACTGAGGTAAGTCCGTATTTCCAAGCAATAGCCAATGATATAGTAATAGGTAAAACGTACAGTAATATGGATATCATCAAATTTATCTCAATACTCCGTAATAAGTTTAAACTTCCTCCTTATCTTAATGCAGATATGTATAAAGCCTGTTCGGATGACTTTTTAGCCAATCATATAGCTAAGGCGGTACGATCAACAGCTAAAGCAAAAAAAGGAATTAAGCCTCCGGTAATTGCTTATATTCCTTTAATCTATTTAAATAGCTTTAACTAAATAATATATGTTAACTGGTTTCTGATTTGATGGTAAGGAGATCAGTTAACATTCCTAAAGTTATGGATAATACACTATTAAATATTGTAGCCTGGGCAGAGCGCAACAATTCACCCATTAGATCGATGAGTGATGCTAATATCTTGGAAGAGGATCTTATTTCCTGTGGCTATTTTAAAGGTAAAGGTGAGTTAGAGGTGGAACGATTATCTGACGTTCAATATGAAATGTTTCTGCAATTGCGATCGTTGAGGATTAAACAAGATGAATCACAAAAAAAACACGATGAGTGCATTCAAATGCTGGCTGAAGTATTACGTCAAATTAAACCAACTCGATCTGCTTACAAAAATCGCAAAGATTATTTAGAGGCTCTTGGAACGCAGCAGATTAACACTAAAATGTATGGTAAAAGAGGAAATTAATGTATATCTTTGCGAGCTTAAATAAGATGCAAACTGGCTAGAAGAATTTTAAAGTTCACTTTACGTAGTCCCTAGTTGAGTCCCTTGTTTAAGAGTTGATAGTTCAACACGTTGATAATTAGAATATTACAAATATACCCATAAATTACTTGTTTTAATGGAACAAACCGTAGAACAAAAGCTAAAAGCTTTATACGAATTACAAAATATCCACACAAAAATTGATAAGATCCGCCAGGTACGTGGTGAATTACCAATGGAAGTAGCCGATCTTGAGGATGACGTTTTAGGATTAGAAACTAGAATTGCAAAAATCAAAGGCGAACTTGATGATCTTGAGGATTCAATCGTAACCCGTAAAAATACAATTAAAGATGCGCAAGCAGCCATCAAAAGATACGATACTCAATTAAAAGAAGTTAAAAACAACCGTGAATACGATGCTTTAACGAAAGAAATTGAGATTCAAGGTTTAGATATCCAGGTTTCTGAAAAGAAAATTAAAGAACATGGTTTCGAAATCACTTCTAAAACTGAAATCTACGAAGCAGCTAAAGCAGAGTTAGATGGCAGAAAGAAAGATTTAGACATTAAAAAAGGTGAACTTGATGTAATTACTGCTGAAACTGAAAAGGAAGAGCAGGATTTACAAAAGAAAGCAGATAAAGCGGAGCCTCAGATCGAAGAACGTTTATTGGTTGCCTACAAACGTTTACGCAAAAATGCGGTAAATGGTTTAGCAGTTGTAACAATCGATCGCGATTCTTGCTCAGGTTGTTTTAACCAGATTCCACCTCAACGTCAGTTAGATATTCGTCAGCGTAAAAAAATTATCGTTTGCGAGCACTGTGGTCGTATTTTGGTTGATGAAGCTTTAACTCACGAAGTAGCAGAAGCCTAATCAATAGCTTAAAATTTTTAAAACGTCCCGATTTAATCGGGACGTTTTTGTTTTGGCCTATTTTTGTTTACGCAAAACAAGAGTACGATTTTAGCGTTTAATGTAGATATTTGTTTAAATGTGAATTACTGTTGCTTTAGCGCAGGATCAAACTGAAATATAATCCCGAATGACTAAAATCTTCCCTGTTTTTGCGTTTTCTGCTCTTCTCCTGTTACCGACATCTTTATTTGCAAATTTCGACTTTAACAACAATTGCCTAAATGCGTATAAAAGTATATTCGAACTTAAATTGGGCAATGCGAGAGCTTATATCTCCACAGAGAAAAAACAACACCCCAATAATTCCATTATTCCGCTTTTAGAAAACTATGTAGATTATTTTACGGTTTTAACTTCTGAGAGCAAAGCTGATTTTGATCGCCTGAAAGGCAATAAATCTACACGCTTAGATCAGATAAGTGATGATGATAAAAGCTCGCCCTATTACCTATATGCGCAGGCAGAAATTAATTTACAATGGGCGCTCATCCGTGGGCGTTTTGGTGAATATTTTAATGCGGCTATGGAAGTTAAGAAAGCAAACAGTCTTTTGCAGGAGAACAATAAAAAGTTTCCGAACTTTCATCTGAACTTAAAGGGATTGGGACTGATTAATGCTGTTCTGGGCAATCTTCCGGATGGCGCTTTAAAAACAGCTTTATCTACTTTTGGAATTAAAGGAAACCTTCAGAACGGATTAAACATGTTCGAAAAGCTGGCTGATAACCTACCTAAATCTTCCTACGAACCTTTTTACGAAGAAGTGGTGTTTTATTATGCGTATGTATTAACCGATGTGGCGCATAGCCCGCAGGCCTATGCCAAAACCATAAAATATACCGAGCGAATTGCCGATACCAGTTTACTGAAAAGTTATTTGCAGAGTTATGTGTGCATTAAAAACGGGCATAGCGAAGAAGCCATTGCTATTTTAGCCAAGAGGCCTGAAGGCGGCGTCTATCAGCCTTTTCCCTACTTAGATTATCTGGAAGGCATAGCTCACCTGAATAAACTCGACCTTAATTCGGCAACCTATTTTAACCGATTTTTGCAGGCCACCAGAGGCGTTAATTTTGTGAAGGACGCTTATCTTCATTTGGGCTGGATCTCGCTTCTGAAAGGAGATAAGGCGGCTTATGCGGCATTTGCAGCCAAGGCAGTTAAAAACGGATATACTTATATGGAAAAGGACAAGCAGGCGAAAGCCGAAGCTACCGCAGGAACGCCAACCATTGACCTGCTAAAAGCCCGGCTGTTGTTTGATGGTGGTTATTCGAGCAGGGCCTTGCAGATACTTGATGATAAAAAAGCGGCTGATTATACCAACGATAAGGATAAAACGGAACTGAATTACCGTTTGGGTAGGATTTATGATGATTTAGGAAAAGATGATCAGGCGTTAGCAGCCTACCAGCAAACCATTAATGAAGGTAAAAATCTAAAATATTATTTCGCGGCAAATGCTGCGGTACAGATGGGGAAGGTTTACGAGCGAAGGAAAAATAGCGTAAAAGCGAAAGAGGCTTTCAATACAGCCATTGCCATGAAAAATCATGAATTTGAAAGCAGTATTGAAAGCCAGGCTAAAGCCGGATTAAAACGGTTAGCGAATTAGAAGCGGTGTATAAAAGCATTAATGTGCATCCCTGCTCCCACTGAAGCAAAGACAGCCACATCGCCAGCCTTAACTTTATAGCCTTTAACTTCGCCTTTTAATACCAGGTCTAATAAGGTTGGCACAGTGGCAACCGAACTGTTTCCTAACCATGAAATCGTCATTGGAACTAGGTTTTCAGGCACCGTATCTTTGCCATAAAGTTTGAACAAACGTTTCATGATAGCGGTATCCATTTTGCCGTTGGCCTGGTGAACGAATACAATATTTACATCTTCAACACTTAAGCCAGCTTTATCAATGGCTTTTTTAATTACCTGGGGTACCTGGATTACCGCAAACTCGTACAGTTTACGCCCGTTCATTTTCAGGTAAAAGTTTCCGCTGGTTTCATCCGGATGAGATCCTTTGCCCATGGTGAGTAAATTACCATGATTAACGGCGTGTGTTTCTGTTTTATGTGCTAATATTCCTCTTTTTTCTGCTGATTCTTCTGCTTCGAAAATTACCGCTCCGGCACCATCCGAAAAAATCATGCTATCACGGTCATGCGGATCGATAATACGGCTTAAGGTTTCTGCACCAATCACCATAACACGTTTTGCATCGCCGCTTTTAATATAATAATCTGCCTGTATTGCGCCCTGAACCCAACCCGGACAACCAAAAATAATATCGTAGGCAACGCAGTCTGGATTTTCAATCCCTAACTGTTGTTTCACCTTTGAGGCTAAAGATGGCAAAATGTCGATGCGGTTGCTACCCAAAGGGATATCGCCAAAATTATGGCAGAATATAATATAGTCTAAAGTTTCTTTATCAATACCTGCATTTTCAATGGCTTTTTCTGCAGCTTTTGCGCCGATATGATTGCTTAACTGCTCGGGGCAGGCGTAGCGTCTTTCTACGATTTCCGTAATTTCAGAGAATTTATCAATGATCTCTGCATTCTCTTTCTCTAATCGGTTACCATTCTCAAAAAACGTAGAATTTAAGAATTCACGACCAGAAATAATATTCTGTGGGATATAACTTCCAGTGCCGGTAATTACCGTATTTATTGCTCTGCTCATAATTATAATACCGCATACTAAAACGGTATGTAGTATAAAAATATCAATTATATTCGGTAATCGAAAATAAATTTAATTTTAACGAAACTTATTTTCAAGCGCAAACTTTAATAATCCAGCTTTTCCGGTTACGTTTAGCTTCTGTACCATATTTTTACGGTGAGTATCAACCGTGTTTAAAGCTATAAATAATTTTTGGGCAATTTGCTGTGACGAATAGTCTTCTCTTATTAATTTCAGAATTTCCATTTCCCTTGCTGTTAAATTGTGGCTTTTTTGGAAATGATCGCCATCGTTAAATGCCGACGATGCCTGTGTATCAGGTTTTATTTTCTGGAAGTATTTTTCGCCTTGCTGTATACCCCTTATAATTTTAAATAATGTTTCGGCATTGGTATCTTTTTGAATGAAAGCCATTACCCCAATGCCTTCGAGCTTTACCGCTAGCTTTTCAGTGTAATACATTGATAAGACCATTATTTTAACAGCAGGGAATAATTGTCTGATTTTTTCAGCGGCAATTTCGCCGTCTAAAACCGGCATGTTCAGGTCAAGAATTAAAATATCAGGTACCTGGTTGTTCAGAAGATGTAAAACCTCTTTTCCGTTCGATGCCATCCCGATTATTTTAAAATTGGGCTGTTCAGAGAGAATGGCCGATAATCCTTCGGCAAACAGTTTATGATCATCAGCGATCATCAACGTGGTGGGTTTCTGTTGAATCGTGTCCATTATTTTAGCGGAATATCAATAGTTGTTGTGGTACCGTTTTGATTACTGTCGACATGGATTTTGCCGTTAAGGTAATTTACCCTCGATAGAATATTTTGCATTCCTAAACCCTTTTTGTCTTTATCGGGATTAAAACCAATGCCATTATCTTCGGCCATAATGCTAATTCTTTCGTCGAAAGATAAAATCTGTATGGTTGCCTTTGAAGCAAAAGAATGCCTAATGATATTGTTTACCAGTTCGTTAACAATCCGGTATATGGTAATTTCCATTCCGCTTTCAATAGGGTGTTCAACCTGGAAAACAAATTCGAATGCAATTTTGCCAGAATGGTTCAGGGTTCTGAAATGCTCATTTAAAGTTTCAATCAGACCATATTGCTCAAAATTTTTCGGCATTAAATTGTGCGATATTTCCCTTAAATCGGCACATGCCTTTTCAATCATGCCAATGGTCTGATCATAAAATACGCGGTCATTTTCAGTAAGTTTTAAAACTTTGTGCTGAAAAGCGGTGATATTCAGTTTTATAATGGAAAGTGTGCCGCCGAGGTCATCATGAAGATCACGGGCCAGGCGTGTGCGTTCATCTTCCTGCGCATTAAAAATACCATCCGCGAGGTCTACCTGATGTTTGCTTTTTTCTTCTAAAAGGATTTCTTTTTCTTTTTTTAGAAAGTTATAACGCTGTGTTAAAGCAAATGAAAGGAAAATGATTTCGGCAGTTAAACCCACCACCAAACCATTTGGCTTTAGTAAATTAAAGTTGGTAAGCCCTAAGGTGTTAAAAACATAATTAAAAACCCCAAATAACAACATTACGGTTGCAATAAAATAATACCAGCCCAACTTATAACCTGCCCTTATCCTTTCCACTACGCAGATAATAATAATGATTACCGTAAGGAGCGCAAGAAAATTGTTGATGTAAAAAACCGTTTTCTCTAAGAGAATAAATGATTTGAACAGCATAAATACCGGAATGATGGACATGGCCCAGCAAAACTTTTTATAATAGTTGGTAAAGCGGTATAACCGGCTATTGGTGCTGTTTTGGTTAACAAACAGCTGCATCACCTGGATTAACAGGCCACAGCTTAGTGATGCCATTATTAAGCGCATATAATCCTGGAGACCTGGTAAATTTGGATAGAACCATTGAAAGGCCAGTCCCTCCTCTTCCAGGATAAAAATTAGGGTGCAAAAAATGTAAATGGCATAATACAGGTGGATATTATCTCTAACAGAAGCAAATAGCAACAGGTTAAAAATCACAGCAAAAACAAAAATGCCCGTGTAGAAACCAAACAGCGTGTGCTGCGGAATTTCAGCCTGAATAATATCAACATCGCGCCCGATTGATATTGGCATGTACATGTTCTGTCCGCGTTTATCGGCCCACAAATAAAAAGTGGCTTTTTCATGCGGTAAAAGAACCATTGGATAAATAAAACTTCTGTTGCGATAAGGGCGTTGCTTAAAAGGAAAATGATCGCCTGTTAAGCCTAAGGGATAAATTTTACCAAGCTGATCTGCTTTAAACAGCTGGAGCTGGTTAATGCTTGAGCTCTGCTCCTTAAACATGAGGTGCACCGATTGATTTAAGGTATTTTCGATATCAAAAGCAACCCAGTAATAAGATTGGGTGTAACCTTTACTAAAAACTTTTCCTGGTGTTAATGGCAAGAGTTTACCGGCCTGTTTATATTTTATAATAGAATCGATACTGAGGTTTAAATTTTTATCCTCATAGAAATAGCCATGTTTGCTAATATTGAATTTTTTAGCCGTATCGATTAAAATTGGGTTGCCCTGTTGTGCAAAGCACATGCAAAACGGATGCACGATAAATAAGAATAGCAGGAAAACTTTATTCATTTTTTTGAGAGAATTAGTGGCGTGTTTTAATCTACCAGTCAATATTTCATAAATATAGGATATAAAATAAGCACTAAATATACCGAGTATAGGGTATATAGATCACTTTGGCTGTCGATTACTTTTACATCAAATTAAACGACTTAAAAATGAAAAGTTTCTTAACTATTATCTTGCTCCTGTTTATGGTACAGGTGGCAAGCGCCCAATCGCATGTTTCGAAGAGCGAATATGCCCGTTATAACTGCCGTTTTGCGCCTAAGGGCTGGAATAACGCGGAGGGAAAACTGATGTGCCCTGCTTGTGACAAAGAAAATGAAGACGCCCGCAAAAAGAAGATTGCAGATGATAAAGCTGCCTATGAAGCAAGTAAGATCCGAAATGCAAAACTTAAGGCTGAAAGGGAGGCAGACTTTAAAAAGAAACAGGCCGAAACGGCAGAGAAAAATAAAGTGACCGAAGTACGCGTAACGATGGGAAAAATGCCTGTAACGGCAATCAAAAAGGCTGAAGTGCCCGTAAAAAAAGCACCATCTAAACCCACAAAAGATATATTGGTTTTTGCCGATTATCCAGGATCAATGTCGATGAGTGGTAAAAACTTAAACTATTTTTTGAACGAAAATGGTGATACGGTTTTAAAAAGCAAGGATTATATAAGCACTTTCGCTGCTTTTGGAGACAATAAAAATAATTTCCCTAAGAGTATAGGAATCGTGATTTTGAATGAAGAAAACACCTTAACCAATGGTAAAATGAGAAATGTTGCAGATATAGTTGACCTGAAAGGAAAACGACTTTTCAATGATAAGAGCATCAGTACCATCTTTCATTTAATGAACGATTATTTTGTGATTGGTAGGAGCAAGGATTTTGGGGAAGATTCTAGCTGGGGCTATAATTATAGAAGGATTCAGGATGTTGACATTTACAATGTAAAAACGAAAAAAACCATCACTTTGGATAAAGATCGCTCTAGAGTAGAACTTTATTTGACATTTGATCACCATAAACTGGAAGATGAGGGGTTAAAACCGGTGCTATCAAGAAGATATTCTAACTATGATGAAGACATATATTGCATAAATAGTGCAGGTGAGTTAGTGGTGAAAAGGTTTCAGAGCTCCAGATAGATTTATTGTGTAATGGGATGGGTTTTATAAAGGAAGATAATAGAGGTCTATATGCTCATCCCATTAACTAAAATCATCAATCAAGAACACAAAAAGCTCTTTAGGACCGTGCGCACCTAAAACCAATGTTTTTTCGATATCCGCAGTTCTGCTGGGGCCTGTAATGTTGGTGATCATGGATGGGATTTGATTACCATACTTGTTTTTCAATAACAGAAAAGCATCTTTAAGATCTAAAACCAACTGACTTGTTTTGGCAATCACAATATGGTGATGTGGGAAGATGCTGAGTCGCCTTCCTGCAGCGCCCTGGTTGGTTACCATTACGCTTCCATTGCGGGCAATTAAGGCTTCGCAAAGGGTAATGCCTACCTCGGCCTGTTCAAAATCTTTATCGGTTTGGTAAAAAGGAAATTCGTATTTACTTAAAAACTGCTGAAGTTCAGGTTCCCAGCAGTATATTTTCCGCCATTTAAACTTATCGGCCAGCTGCAACATGTTTTCAAAAAAATCAATCCCGTCCTCACAAAAGATAAAGTTACCGGATATAGCAGTAAGCTGCTCGGCAAATAGTACCTCCAGCTCATCTGTATTTTTTTTATACAATTGACTTTCCTCTAAATTAGGATAAGGGTTTTCGCGCTTCTCTAATAGTGCTTTCCTTATCTTTTTTAGTATTTGTTCCTTCGCTGTCGTATTATCCTTCATTATAAAAAAAAGCTACCCTAATAATTAAACTAGGGTAGCAAATGTAATAATAGAAATTATTTATTTATGCTTCTACCGGAGTAATATGTCCGGGAGTTCCGCTTTCTCCCTGGTTTTCGAATAATCTTTTACCAAAAATCACTTCTAAATCGTCTTTAAATAAAACTTCTTTTTCGATCAGGATATCTGCCAACTGGATCAATTTATCTTTATTTTCTTCTAATAAATTAATTGCTCTTTGATATTGGCCTTCAATTAATGCCGAAATTTCTTTGTCGATCGTTAAAGCGGTATCCTCTGAATAGGGTTTAGAGAAGTTATACTCATTCTGACCAGATGAATCGTAATAAGTAATGTTTCCTAATTTCTCATTTAAACCATAAATGGTAACCATTGCCCTGGCTTGTTTATTTACTTTTTCTAAATCGCTAAGTGCGCCGGTAGAAATGGTATCGAACATTACTTTTTCTGCTGCTCTGCCACCCATGGTTGCACACATTTCATCAAGCATTTGGTGAGGACGAACAATTAAGCGTTCCTCTGGCAAGTACCATGCAGCACCTAAGCTCTGTCCGCGTGGAACAATCGTAACCTTAACCAAAGGCGCGGCATGTTCTAACAACCAGCTTACTGTGGCGTGACCAGCCTCGTGAATCGCAATAGCGCGTTTTTCACTCGGTGTGATGATTTTGTTTTTCTTTTCTAAACCACCTACAATCCGATCTACAGCATCCAGGAAATCTTGTTTGTCAACTGCCGATTTGTTTTTACGGGCAGCAATTAATGCCGCTTCGTTACAAACATTTGCAATATCAGCACCTGAGAATCCTGGCGTTTGTTTAGCTAAAAACTCAGTATCAAGCTCTTCTGATTTTTTAAGTGGCGTGATGTGGACTTCGAAAATTTGTTTACGTTCGATAACATCCGGTAAATCAACATAAATCTGTCTGTCAAATCTACCCGCTCTTAATAAAGCTTTATCTAAAACATCAGCACGGTTAGTGGCGGCTAAGATAATAACATGTGTATTGGTGCCGAAACCATCCATTTCAACTAAAAGTTGATTTAAAGTGTTTTCGCGTTCATCATTTCCACCCATTACACCGTTTTTACCACGCGCACGGCCAATCGCATCAATCTCATCAATAAAAATGATACAAGGTGATTTATCTTTTGCTTGTTTAAATAAGTCGCGCACACGTGATGCACCTACCCCTACAAACATCTCTACGAAATCAGATCCTGATAAAGAGAAGAAAGGAACCTGAGCCTCGCCTGCAACCGCTTTAGCCAATAGGGTTTTACCGGTACCTGGCGAACCAACCAATAAAGCACCTTTCGGAATTTTTCCACCCAGGTCAGTATATTTTTTAGGGTTTTTAAGGAAATCTACAATTTCCATTACCTCCGTTTTTGCTTCTTCTAAACCTGCAACATCGTTAAACGTAATGTTTACCTGGCTTTCTTTGTCGAATAAAGTAGCTTTTGATTTTCCGATACTGAAAATCTGACCGCCACCTCCGGCGCCACCGCCCATTCTGCGCATCATAAAAATCCAGAAACCTATTAAAAGCAACACCGGTAAAATAATGCTTAAAAACCAGCTGGCTAATGGATTGCTGCGACTGGTTTTTTCTGCCAATACCCTCGGTTGGTTAGCTGGAAGATCTTTTTGCGAATCGGCAAGTTGTTTATCAAGGCCATCCATGGTGCCGGCATTGAAAAATACAACCGGACTTGCAGTATTATTTACACTAAAAGTGCTGGTGCTTTTATAGGCATCGTACGCCGGTTTTTTTAAGCTGTCTTTTTTAATATAAACCTCTACCCGTACTAAATCATCAGATTTATAAGCGACAACTTTTTGAACGTCACCCTTAAGTAACATCTGTTGTTCAAACTTTTGGTAAGTAACCTCTTTACCACCATCAGTAGTAAATAAAAACTGCGCCGCTATAATTGCGATGATAATGGCCGCATAAACCCAGAAAATATTAAATTTTGATCCTTTTTGTGGTTTTTTGGGGATGTTTGGAATCCTCTTCCCCTGTTTTTCGTTGGTATTTTGATTGTCGTTCATTTGTCTTTGTCAAAATGGTTCTATAGGTTATGCGCTTTGATAATTTGTGCTTTCAGCATCCCCCCAAAGTTCTTCTATGCCATAAAAGTGGCGCTTTTCGGTTTTAAAAATGTGCACAACCACATCGAAATAATCAAGAATAATCCAATCTGCTGATTCGAAACCTTCCTTATGTCTGGGATCGGCCTGAGTGGCTTTATATATTTCTTTTTCTACACTATCGGCAATAGCTTTTACCTGCGTACCGGAGTTGGCGCTCGCAATAATAAAGTAATCAGCTACTGAAGTATGAATATTTCTAAGATCTAACCGCACAATATCTTCTCCTTTTTTCTCCTGTATGCCGTGAACGGCTAACTCAGAAAGGTATGTAGAAAGGGCTACTATTTTCTTTTTTACCATTAAAATGCTTTAATTTTGGAATTACAATATTATAAATTCAACACTTGCAAAATAACACTTTTTCGACACTATTTGTTGGTCAAAATTTAATCAAATTAAAAGAAGTTGATTCTACTAATAACTTTTTAAAAGATTTGGTGTCAAAATCCGAGCCATTAGCCGAAGGGACTGTAATTATGGCAGATAATCAGTTTGCAGGAAGAGGACAGCAGGAAAGCGTTTGGCAAACCCAGGCCGGGAAAAATATTAGTACAAGCATTTATTTAAAACCTTCTTTTTTGCCCCTTGACAAGCAGTTTTATTTAAATATAGCCGTTAGTTTGGCTGTTAGTGATGCTTTATCTTTTTTTATACCAGATGGGATAAAAGTAAAATGGCCGAATGATATGTATTACCAGAATAAGAAATTAGGCGGAATATTAATCGAAAATACACTGACAGGCAGTTCTATTAAATCATCCGTAATTGGCATTGGTTTAAATATAAATCAATCCGAATTTTCGGATAACATTAGCCATCGTGCTACTTCCGTCATTCAAATTTTACAAAGAAATGTGCCTTTAATGGATATTATGGATAAAATATTCATATTTATGGAAAAATACTACTTAATTTTGAGGGCCGGGAAGTATAGTATTTTACAAAATGATTACCTTTCAAAGCTTTATAACTTTAACATCCCGGCGTTGTATATACAAAATGGAGAGATTTTTGAAGGTACAATAAAAGGAGTTGAAGATGGCGGTAGGTTAACTGTTGATACAAAGAACGGTTTAAAAGCCTTTAACTTTAAAGAAATTGAATTTACACACACAAAATAAACACATAATGAAAAAAATCACATTAGTACTTTCGATGGTGCTTTTTACCATTGCAGGTGCATTTGCTCAGATCGAAAAGCCTGTTATTTGGTCTTATGCAGCAACAAAGGTTAGCAAAACTGAAGCTATAGTACTTTTAAAAGCAACTATTGAGGATAGATGGCACATCTATTCGCAAAATGTAAAAGATGGTGGCCCGGTAAAAACTACTTTTACATTTACGCCTTCAAAAGATTTTAGCCTGGTTGGTAAAACCACTGAGCCCAAAGCCATTGTAAAATATGAAAGTACGTTTAAAATGAACGTAAGTTATTTCGAAAAATCTGTAACTTTTCAGCAAAGAGTAAAGCTAAACAAGGGCACAACTGTTGTTAAAGGCAAGGTTGAATTTATGGTTTGTAATGATAAACAATGTCTTCCGCCAGAAGAAGTAGAGTTTAGTATACCAGTTAAAGATAAGAAATAGTAATAATAAAAAGAAAGCTCTCCATTCGAGAGCTTTCTTTTTATCTTTTTAAGTCAGAATTGTTTAAAAGGTCTCATCTGTAAAGCCATATCTTTTAGATCGCTTTAAGCTAAATACTAAAATAATAAACATGACTTATGTAAGAAACGGCTATATTATAGGGCTACCCAAATGGTATAAAACACCCACTCCAACCTCCCCCTGGGCAAGCGGGATCCGATACCCATTCGCATTTACCTTTTGCTTCAGCTGTTCCGCATTCACTACCAACAGCTAAACAGGTACTTGAGCATGCGCCACCGCTGCCAGTTCCACTACCTAAACCTCCTATTACTTTTTTCAATTGTGCTCTAGTTAGCACTTCCCCCTTGGTCAAGTTTGATTTTAAAGTTAACTTTTTCATAGATTTTATTTTTAAAAAATTTAAAATATAGTAAAGATAAACAGACAAGGATAAATCAGGTATTTTGATGAGAATAGCATTATGCTAAACAAGAATGAATTTATTATTAACAGGAATAAATTTATTCCTGTTAATAATAAAAAAACAGATTAACTTTAAAATATGAGATTGGAATTAGGAAGTTTTATTAAAAACGGGCAAATTTTAAATCGTAAAGATTTAAAATTTATATCATGTGAAGATATTCGCAAGTATAGAGATGAGAAGTGTTATACCCAAGCTTATGTTGCAAACGAACTAGGTATTGGGCAAAGTGCTTATCAAAAAATAGAAGCAGGTGAAGTTAAAATTTCTATGGAACGTTTAATTAAAATTGCTAATATTTTAGATAAACCTATTGAGGCTTTTATTAATAACCAAGATGCAGGTAAAAAATTGGCTAATAATGATTTGAATGGAGATAAGATAACTATTTCAGCAAGAGAATTTGATTTAATGAATAAGATAATTCTTCAGCAAGAAAGACGTATTATTGAATTAGAGGAGAAATTAAAAAATATAGCGGCGTTTGAAAAGTAAACTAAATACATAAAGCAAACAAAAAGAAACAGTCCCGAATTTTCGGGACTGTTTCTTTTTAAAGTAAAATCTACGTGGTGTAGGGCTTAAGAAAAAATCGTTTCTAAAATTATTCTTAATTTCACGGTTTCAAAACACACACACACACAAAACACACAAATGAAAAAGGTCTTATTATTGTTGTTAATGGCTACAATGTTTATGGCATTGCCTGCCGTTAAGAGTTACGCTTTAGTAACACAAGACACCACAGCAACTGCTCCTCCTGATGATATTGTTTTTACCGAAGTAGGCTCTGCACAGGATAGTGCAGCAAACAGCGCAGTAAAAACGGTTAATGATACGGTTAAAAAGGATACCGCCAAAGTAGAAAAAGCTTCGGTTGCTGTAAATGCAGCCCCGAAACAATCGCTATGGGGTATATTCATTGCTGGTTTAATTGGCGGTTTCATAGCTTTTTTCCTGCCTTGTATTTATCCAATGGTTCCGTTAACAATTAGTTTTTTTACTAAACGAGCAGAAACCAAAGGCAAAGGAATTCGTGGCGCAATCATTTATGGACTATCAATAATTATAATTTATGTTGCGCTTGGGTTTATTATTACCTTGATTTTTGGTGCCGGCGCATTAAATGAACTTGCAACAGATGGCATATTTAACATTTTTATATTTGCCGTGCTATTGGTTTTTGGTATTTCTTTCTTAGGGGCATTTGAAATCACGCTTCCGAGCTCATTCGTAAACAAAATTGATGCGAAATCAGATTCTAAAGGCCTGGGCGGGATATTTTTTATGGCGGCTACACTCGCTGTAGTTTCATTTTCATGTACCGGACCTGTTATTGGTTCTGTTTTAGTAGCTGTTAGTAGCACTGGTGACTACCTTGCGCCGGTAATGGCTATGTTTGGATTTTCTCTGGCTCTGGCATTAATTTTTACGGTCTTTGCCATATTCCCAAGCTGGCTAACCTCACTTCCAAAATCCGGAGGCTGGTTAAATGCTGTTAAAGTTGTTTTAGGCTTTTTAGAAATAGGTTTAGCTATGAAATTTCTCTCGATGGCTGATGCCGCTTATAACTGGAGGATTTTAGATAGAGAAGTATTTTTGGTGATTTGGATTGCGATAGGAATACTATTAACATTATATTTATTGGGTAAAATTAAACTTTCACACGATAGTGATTTAAAATATATTTCTATTCCTCGATTATTTTTAGCCGGAACATCACTTGCTTTTACTTTATATCTTATACCTGGATTATGGGGTGCTCCACTCAAATTTATAAGTGGATTGGTTCCCCCTCTTTATACTCAGGATTTTGCCATCAACACATCTTCAACTGGAGTCTTAAGCCAATCTGAATCCCCAAAGAAAGGTAAAAACAAAAAATATTCAGATTTATTCCATATTCCACATAATATTGATGGCTTTTTTGATTATGATGAAGCGCTAGCCTATGCTAAAGAAGTGAAAAAACCTTTATTCCTTGATTTTACTGGGAAACAATGTGTTAATTGTCGCGAGATGGAAGCCCGGGTTTGGTCTGACCCAAGGGTGCTTAAAAAGTTAAAAGAAGATTATATCGTTGTATCGCTTTATACTGATGAAAAATCTGAGTTACCTGTAGCTGAACAATTCGATTCTGAAATATTAGGATCTAAAACCAGCCCTGTCAGAGTGAATACTATTGGTAAAAAATTTAAACATTTGCAGGCCGAAAGATTTAATACCATTTCGCAACCATATTATGTACTTTTGGGTACTGATGAAAAAGAATTAGTTTCGCCTCCTATTGGAGTTGAATTTGATATAGATAAATATTTGCAATATCTGGATAAAGGATTATCCGAATTTGCTAAGAAACAAACAAATGAATAAGATTAAGAATATTGGCGTTTTAACCTCTGGCGGAGATTCGCCAGGCATGAATGCCGCAATCAGAGCTGTTGTTAGGGGCTCTATTTATTATGACATTGAAGTAACCGGCTTTATGCGGGGATACGAAGGGCTGATCAGCAATGATTTTATCCCTATGGACCGCAAATCTGTAGCGAATATTATTCAACGTGGGGGAACCATTTTAAAAACAGCCCGTAGTGAGGCATTCAAAACCGTAGAAGGCAGAAAAAAAGCATACGAAAACCTGAAAGCCAATGGAATTGATGCCTTGGTTGTAATTGGTGGTGATGGAACATTTACAGGAGCCAATATTTTTTCTAAAGAGTTCGATTTCCCGATTGTAGGCCTGCCGGGCACTATTGATAACGATTTGGCGGGTACCGATTTTACCATTGGATACGATTCTGCGATTAATACGGTTATCGATGCGGTAGATAAAATCAGAGATACAGCCGAATCGCACGACAGGCTTTTTATTGTCGAGGTAATGGGTCGCGACTCGGGGCTAATTGCTTTGAGAAGTGGAATCGGTGTTGGTGCCGAAGCCATCATGATCCCGGAAGCAAATATGAATGCAGATGATATTTTGCACAAGTTAGAGCATAGCCGTAAGGATAAGGCATCAAAAATTATTATTGTTGCCGAAGGTGATGATACTGGTGGTGCATTTAAAGTTGGCGAAATTTTGCAGGCAAAATACCCACATTACGATACAAAGGTTTCGGTTCTGGGACACATTCAGCGCGGAGGTAAACCAACCTGTATGGACCGCGTATTGGCCAGTCGCTTAGGCGTTGCGGCGGTAGAAGGTTTAATTAATGGCGAAAGTGGTGTAATGGCTGGCCAGATCAACCGCGAAATTGTTTTTACTCCTTTTGATCATGCGATCAAGCACATCAATGCCGAGAAAGTGAGTTCTAAATGGTTAAAACTAATTGATATTCTTTCGTTTTAAACGAAAACAGTTTATAAAAGAAAAGTCTTTCCCGCACCGGAAAGACTTTCTTGTTTTTGCTTAGTTTCGCAATAAGCAAATTTCTTAATCTTCTAAAATCACAGCAGTGCCATTGGCACTCACCATTAACATGCTTCCGCCGCTTCCTACAGTTTCGTAATCTAAATCTACACCAACAATAGCATTTGCACCAAGGGCTGCTGCATATTGCTGCATTTCGTTAACTGCAGTATCTTTACCCTCTCTTAAAACGCGTTCGTAAGAACTCGATCTTCCCCCTACGATATCCGTTATTCCTGCAAATAAATCCTTAAAAATATTTGCCCCAATAATCGTTTCTCCGGTAACAAGACCAATATATTTTACAATTTTTCTGCCCTCAACCGTGGGCGTTGTAGTGACTAACATAGTTTCAGTTTTAATAATTAGAACAAATTTTTTTAGAAATGTTACATTTTTTAGAAAAGTCAATTTCACTTTAGGCTGGCAATGGCGAATGTTAAATCAAATAAAATGTGTTTCGCTTAAAATAAATTTATGCAATCGGGAATGCTTTTGCATCACTATTTAAAATTACCATTATGAAACCATCTAAAACCTTAGTCCTCTTTGCCTTATTATTGATTAGATCTTTCGTTCAGGCGCAAATGCCCGTGTTAAAAGTACAACAAGCGGTAACCGGCGAACAAAAAGATGCCGTTAAACTTAAAAAGTTAAATATTGATGTGCAGATTACCGGAAATGTGGCTACCACGGTAATGACCATGACCTTCCACAACAGTAGTAACCGCATTTTAGAGGGTGAACTCACCTTTCCAATGCCGGAGGGGGTAAGTATAAGCCGTTACGCTTTAGATATCAACGGGAAAATGAGACAGGCTGTTCCGGTAGAAAAAGCCAAAGCAACTGAGGTTTTTGAAAGTATTGAGCGAAGAAGAGTTGATCCGGGCTTGCTGGAGAAAGTAGAAGGAAATAATTTCCGTACCAGGATTTATCCCTTGCCTGCCAATGGCAGCAGAACCATAATGGTTGGTTATGAAGAAGAGCTCGGATTTAATAATAACAACGTTTTAAAATATCATTTACCGCTAGATTACAATCAGGCAATTGAAAGCTTTACACTAAAAACCACTGTTTTCGAAAGCATCATCAAGCCTGAGCTTGGCGAACAGCCCGATGGCAGCTTCGATTTAAAGGCCAATGGCAATACCTATATCGGAGAGATCAATAAAACCAATTATCAGCCTAAAAAAGGTCTGACTATCAATCTGCCAAAACGAAATGACCTGACCGAGGTGCAAATGCAAAAAGCATCAACAGGTTATTATTTTCTGGTGAATGTTTTCCCTAAAGCCGAGAGTCGCAAAAAACAGTGGGGTAATCAAATCGGTTTAATATGGGACGTTTCTTTAAGCGGTCTTCAGCGTAATACGGAGAAGGAAATCGAACTCTTGGATTTGATTATCCAACAAAAACAAAATTTAACCATACAGTTGGGCTTGGTTAACAATGGCTTTAAAGATGCAGGAACTTTTGTAATCTCGAACGGTAATTGGACCCCATTAAAAGATAAACTGAAGCATCTGGTATATGATGGAGGTACAAATTTCAGCGCCATCAACACTAAAAGCCTGCAGGCCAACGAATATATCTTATTTACTGATGGCTTATCTACGTTTGGGAAAAATACGGTCAACTTAAATAAACCTGTCCACTGCATTAATACAGCCCTTAAAGCTGATTATAGTACATTGAAATTGATCAGTATGAAAACTGGCGGACAGTTTGTAAACCTCAATTCCACTTCCGTTACAGAGGCTTTTAAACAATTGAACCAGCAAAACCTTCAGTTTTTAGGGATTAAAAACGGCGCAGACGTAAGGCAGACTTATCCGTCAATGAAAGTAAATGTAAACGGCCATTTCTCTCTGGCCGGCATTATGAATGAGTTTAACACCGAATTTACGTTGCAGTTCGGCTTCGGAAATACAGTCATTTCAGAACAAGTTGTTCGGTTAAATGTTACGGAGCATGCTTTAAGCAGCATTGATGTTAGCCGTGTTTGGGCACAGAAGAAAATTGCTGAAATGGACATTCAATATGAAGATAATAAGGACGATATTAGTGTTTTAAGCAAACAGTTTGGTATCGTTACCCGCAATACCAGTCTTATCGTTTTAGAAAACCTTGATGATTATTTGCGTTATGATATCGTACCACCCGTTGAATTGCAACAGGCCTATAATGCAGTTTTAAAACAACGTAGAGCAGCTATTTTAGAACGTAAAGAAGATTTGATAAAAGCGGCGGTAGCCATGACCAAAGAGCTGAAAACCTGGTGGAATACCGATTTCTATTATAAAGGAACAGAAAAGAAGAAAGAGGGATATCCTGATCCGCAGCGAAGGGATATAAATGGAGATCCCACAGCGAATATTGCCATCTCAGATCCGGTTGGCGAAGAGAGAAGAAGAGATCAGGCTGCCGACCAAGCGCGTGCGAGAAACAGGGCCGAGTCTGCAAGTCAGGTAAGAATGCCTGCTGCGGTTGCCAAACAGGCATTAACCAATAATGAAGCTAACGCACTTAATGAAGTTGTCGTCGTGGGATATGGTACTCAACGAAAAACAACTGTTACGGGCTCCGTAGCAACCATTAGTGGAAAGGATTTACAGCAAAGTTCATCTACTGATGTAATGAGCCAGCTTCAGGGTAAGGTGGCTGGTCTGAATATAACCCGCTCCAGAACCATAGCAGAAAACCAGCCGGCTATAATAATTCCCGAATTTAAAAGCGATAAGGATTATATGAAAAACCTGGTGGGAAAACCAGATAGTGCTTATCAGGCTTATCTGAAAATGCGTTCGGCTTACATGAGCACGCCTATGTTTTATTTTGATGTGGCCAATTGGTTTTATCAACAGAAAGATAGCGTTAGGGCACTGACCATTTTAAGTAATATTGCTGATCTGGATCTCGAAAATGCCGATTTATATAAAACGCTAGCCTATAAATTAAAACAAACCGGTAATTATAAAGATGAGATTTTTATTACACAGAAGGTTTTGCAATGGCGGCCAATGGACGCTCAAAGTTACCGCGATTATGCCCTGGCCTTAGCCGATGATGGGCAGTACCAAAATGCCTTAGATAACCTTTATAAGGTACTTACCCAAAGTTATAATACGCAGATTGCTGATCGCGACCAGGGAATTGAAGAGATTGTGATTTCCGAAATCAATAATCTGATTGCCAAACATGGCAATAAATTAAGTACCAAAGGAATTGATAAAAGGTTAATTCAGCCATTGCCAGTAGATGTGCGCGTAGTGCTAAACTGGAATAAAAATGATACTGATATCGACCTCTGGTTAACCGACCCAACAGGCGAAAAAGGATTTTATGGAAACTCGAAGACAAAAATAGGTGGCAGGATTAGCAACGATTTTACTTCAGGTTATGGTCCTGAACAATTTATGATCAAAAAAGCGATCAAGGGAAAATATAAAATAGAAGTGAACTATTATGGCGACAGGCAGATTAACATTAGTGGCCCAACAACCGTAACCGCTGAAATTTATACTCGATATGCGACAGGTAAACAACAAAGAAAAGTAATTGTACTGCCTATGGCGGCTGGAAAAAGCGGGGGAAATTTAGTCGGGGAGTTTAATTTTTAGAAATGATATTGATTTTCACATTCATGGGCGTCGACTTAAGTCGACCCCTATGAATTATTATTACAATAATAATCCAGCAACCTCTTCCCAGGTATTAACGCGCTCGTATTCGGTTACCAGTAAATTATGCGGAGAGGTAAACAATAATGGCCTGCCGGCAAAATTCACAAAGTTTTTAGTACGGTCGTCGATAATAATGTCAACATTCACAATTTTATTTCCGCAAAACATGATGTGTTGCCAGTCAACGAAAGGAAAATGTTCGGCCATCCAATCGTATTTATCAAGCAATGAATTACGGAATTCCATTGCTGCAGAAACAATGTAAACATCATATTTCTCTTGTAGCGCTTTAATTACCCGCTGGCTATCGGCAATAACCTCAAGATCGCGGAAAAAGCCAGGTTCATTTATATATTCGAACCATTTTTGGTTAACATCCTGCGGAACATGGTGGTAAATTTCATTTCCGGCATCAATTTTTAAATCTAAGGGAACATTAAAATCCCGGTTGTATAGTTTAATAAATTTTCCAAGGGGATCGGCAATCACCTCGTCCATATCAATCGCAATTCTTTCCATTTTGTATCTGCAAATATTTTGGCGCAAATATCCTGAAAACAAAGAAATTAAACTATGTTTTTAATTTACAGTATTTTAGTTATCTTTGCAGCCCCGCAGCATGAAGCTCCGGGAACTATGTTGAATACATAAATACAAAAAGAAATGGCAACTAAAATCAGATTGCAAAGATTCGGTAAAAAAGGAAAACCTTTTTTCCACGTTGTGGTAGCAGATTCTCGCTCTCCACGTGATGGTAAATTTATTGAGCGTTTAGGTTCTTATAACCCAAACACCAATCCTGCTACCATCGAAATTAACTTCGAAAAAACTTTAGCTTGGGTAAACAGTGGTGCACAACCAACTGATACCGCTCGTGCTATCCTTTCTTACAAAGGTGTTTTATACAAAAAACACTTAGAAGGTGGTGTTAAAAAAGGAGCTTTAACTCAAGAACAGGCAGATGAGAAATTTGCTGCTTGGTTAGATGCTAAAGCTGGTAAAATCTCTGGTAAAACAGAAGGTTTAGCTACTTCTAAAGCAGATGCGCGTAAAGCAGCATTAGCAGCAGAAGCTAAGAAAAAAGAAGATAAAGCAGCAGCTATCGCAGCTAAAAATGCACCAGTTGCAGAAGAAGTTGTTGAAGAAGAAGTTACTGAAGAAGCACCAGCTGTTGAAGCTGAAGCAACTGAAGAAGCTCCTGCAGCAGAAGCTACTAAAGAAGAAGGAGCAGAATAATTTTAATTATTTTGTCTCACAAAATAGCGTTCCGGATATTCGGAACGCTATTTTTTTAATACCCCCTGCCCCTAAAGGGGGGTGTTAAAAAGTCCCCTTTAGGGGATTTAGGGGTAGTTATGAAGCACGAAGAAGCATTTTATATAGGTTACGTTACCAAAACAAGGGGTTTAAAGGGAGAAGTTCAGGTATTTTTCGAATTTGATGAATACGAACAACTGGAATTTGATGTGGTATTTGCCGATATGAATGGTAAGCTTGTTCCCTATTTCGTGGCTTCGGCAAAACTACAAGCCAATAAAACGGGCTATTTCAACTTTGATGATGCTGACCATATCGATAAAGTACAGCCGCTATTAAAAAAGAAATTATACCTGCCCCTGGCGCAAATGCCCGAGCGGGAAGAAGGAGAATTTTTCTATACCGACTTTAAAGGTTATTTAGCCATCGATGAAACTTTGGGCGAACTGGGCGAAATTCTGGAGGTGAACGAATATCCGCAACAATTTGTGGCTACCGTGATGTATAAAGAAACCGAAATCCTGTTCCCGTTAAACGAAGATTTCATTGTAGAGTACGATGAGGATGAAAAAACACTAACCCTCGATTTACCAGAAGGTTTGCTGGATGTTTACTTAATGCAATAGTAATCTAACAAGAAACTTTTTTTGTGGTTTTTCGTTCTATCTGTTATGAGGTATTTACTGATCATCGCAGTGTTTCTTTTTTTCGCCTGTAATCAAACCAAACAAAATGATCAGGCCGGAAATAAAACGACTTTAAATAAGGCACGAAAGATCACCCAAAAAGATTCGATTCAAAAAGTGGCTTCCATAGTGTTAAGCGCTCTAAAAGCAAAAGATTACAGCCGTTTCGCATCGTGTTTCCATCCTGTTGAAGGCGTACGTTTTTCTCCATACGGTTTTATAGATTTTACGCATAAACAAATCCTGGCCAAAGACTTTTTGGAGGCCATTGATAAACATTGGATATTAACCTGGGGACATTACGATGGATCAGGAGAAGCAATTAAGCTGCGGGTTAAGCCTTATATCGACCGTTACATTTACAATGCCGATTATTTAGCTGCCGAGAAAAAAGACTACGATGCTTTTATCGGTAATGGCAATTCGATCAATAACCTCAAAGAAATTTATCCTCAGCTTCATTTTACCGAATATTATTTCAGTGGTTTCGATCAAAAATACAATGGTTTAGACTGGAGTAGTTTGAGGCTTGTTTTTAAAAAATATGAGAATGGTTATTACTTAGTTGCTGTTATACACGATCAGTGGACAACTTAGTAATCGCAAAATTCTACTTCTGAGTAAAGACTTCAGACTAAAGACTTACCTTTGCACCATGCGTTTCGATATTATCACAGTTTTGCCCGCTTTATTAGAAAGTCCGTTTGCTCATTCTATTTTGCAACGTGCGCAAAAAAAAGGCATAGCCGAAATTGTTGTTCATAACCTGAGGGATTATGCCACCAACAAACAAAAAAGTGTAGACGATTACCAATATGGCGGCGGTAGCGGCATGGTGATGAGTATTGAGCCTTTTGCGGCATGTATCGAAAAACTGCAGGCAGAAAGAGCATACGATGAAATTATTTTCATGAGCCCGGATGGTGTTACTTTAAACCAGAGCACAGCCAATGAACTTTCCATTAAAAAGAACATCATTATTTTATGCGGCCACTATAAGGGCATAGATCAGCGTATACGCGATATTTTTGTAACGAGGGAGATATCGGTTGGGGATTATGTTTTGAGTGGCGGAGAGCTGCCTGCTGCAATTGTGGTAGATGCTGTTGTGCGTTTAATCCCAGGGGTTTTAAATGATGAAACTTCTGCCCTATCTGATAGTTTTCAGGGAGAACTGCTTGATGCACCAGTTTATACCCGTCCGGCAGACTGGCGCGGGCATAAAGTGCCTGATGTTTTATTAAGCGGTCACGAGGCTAAAGTGAATGAATGGAGGCACGAACAGGCTTTGGAGCGAACTAAAACGCGCCGTCCTGATCTTTTAGAGTAAAATTTCCTTGTAAATAATAAAGGTAAATTCTATTTTAGGAGAAAAGCTTCTAGTCCCGATCATATGCCCAAACAGATTGTTATTTGTGATGACCATTTACTTTTTTTAAATGGCATTTCCGAATTGCTTAAAAATACGGGGAATAACTACGACATTTTTAAATTTAGTGATGCGCATTCTTGCAGAAACCATTTAATGCAAAACCATGCTGATGTGTTCATCTGTGATCTAAATATTAACCACTTTGATGGGTTTGTATTGATTGAAGAACTCAAACTTCAGCTGAAAAATACCAAAATAATTGTACTCACTGCTTATTACGAGGATTTTCTGATTCAAAAGGCAAAGAAATTGGGTGTAAATGCTTTCCTGAAAAAAGAAACACCAGCCGAGGAGCTGATCAGTATTATCGAATCAAACAAAAACAGGGAGTTTTATACCAATAAGGTTTATAAAAAAGGCGAGAGTGTATATAGTGCCATTGATGGTTCAATCGTTAATAAATTCCGGATATCTAAACAGGAGAAAGAGATTATTAAATTAATCATCAAAGGATTAACCAGTAAGGAAATTGCTGAAGTACTGTTTATCAGCATCACCACCGTAACTACCCATCGGAAGAACATCCACCGGAAGCTGGAAATCAATAACAGTAGTTCGCTCATTAAATTTGCTCATGAGAATAATCTACTTGATTAGCTTTCTGCTATTCCCGCTATTCTCCCGGGCACAAACCACAAGCAAATCAGTATCGGTAGTTTCCAGCTATGCCGTAGACCAAAACTCATCGTGGACGATCGACCTTCTCCAGCAACAAAAATTTCATGTATTTAAGCAAAACGACAAAATTAACATCGGCTACAACAGAGATGCAGCGGTATGGTGCAGGTTCATTGTAAAAAATGTAAACACTTCACAAAGCACAAAAATGTGGCTATGTTTTAATAATAACCACATCGATAGCCTGAGCCTTTATGATGGTAAAATAATTAAAACCATTGGCGATAGAACGGTTGGCAAAAGCCCTTTTATCGAAACCCTGGCATTCGAGCTTAATCTGCAGCCAAACGAAGAAAGGTTAGTCTGGGTGAGGGTTAAAAAAGTGACCTCCTATTTAGATTTTTCCTACAGCCTTGAAAATCAGGATTACCTGGAAGCTAAATCATCAAGAAAAACAGCGCTGACTTCCTTTTTTATCGGCATTGTCTTTTTGCTGCTCATGATCAATGCAATATTATTTTTGATGACGAAGGACAGGCTGTATGTTTATTACATTGGCTACTCGATACTAACCGCATTTTACACGGCAATTACAACCAACTTTGCCAAGCATGTTTTATTTCCGGAGTTTAGGTTTTTTAGCGAGGGCCGGGTTTACACCGGGGCACTTTGGTACATTGCCCTGAGTATTTTTCTTGGACATTTTTTAAAGCTCAAAGAAAATCAGCCCGTTAAGCATAAATTAATTATAGTACTCGGAGGCATAAACTTTTTGCTGATTTTAATTTCGGTTTCGTTATTGGTGTTTTTTAAAGATGTTGAGTTCCGTTACTTTTTTGTGCTGGGCTACATCATATTCCTGGCTTCAATATTCATACTTTTCTGGTCGGCCGTGGCACACCTAAAAATAGAAAAAACCCAGGCCGTTTACGCGCTTCTTGCCTTTGTTCCTCAACTTGTATGGGGCGCATGTTTAATTTTAAAAACATTTGAAATTATTCCACAATCGCTGGGCGATAACTGGATGTTGTTTATCAGTCTTTATGAGGTATTTTTATTCGGATACATTTTATCGAGAAATTATATCGATATTTTTTTGAAGAACAACGAGCTGATGCAGGAGGTTATATTCGAAAAGGAAAGCTCATTAAGGGCCATTAGTGAAGTTCAGCTACGTGAGCGGAGAAATATCGCCAATATCATTCACGACAATGTAGGGAGTAAAATCGCGCACATTATCCACCTCTTCGACATGAGAAATGTTGGGCTTGCCAAACAAACCATAAATGAACTGGCTGAAGACATCAGAGAAATATCTCATAAAATACTGCCAAAAGCACTTGATGAAGGGGCATTGGTGTCTAGTCTGCAAAGCCAGATTTCAAGTTTAAATGCGGGTTTAACAGATGCAAAAATTGAACTTTTCTGTTATGATTTTCCCGATAAAATTGATGAAAAATGGATTTATGATGTATACCTTATCACCCTGGAGGTAATCAACAATGCCATTAAACATGGTAATGCGGAGTTAATTACCATCGAACTTTATAAATATCCCAAAAACTACCATTTTCAATTTACCGATGATGGACTCGGCTTCGATCTGCAGAAAACAAGTAAAGGCTTTGGCCTCGAAAACATCGAAAAGCGGGTAAATTATTACAAGGGTAATTTCGAAATCAGTAGCGTTAAAAACGAAGGCACGATTATTCAGATCAATATCCCATTCCATCGCTAAACTTTAGCCGTTTCCGTAAATTCTGTATCTGTAAATATACCCTTTACTGGGTATTCCTGTCGGAGTATCTTTCATATACTTTAGCTTAACAAATTAATCCATCCTCTAAATTAATGAAAATGAGACAATTAATCGCTGCAGCATTGCTGTGTGCACTGGGTATTACAGGTTATGCACAAAATTTAAAATCCAAACGAAACGATAAAGGCAAATACGGATTTATAGACAGAACCGGAAAGGAAGTTGTTCCTTTTACTTACGATGAGGTTGGCTATAGTTTTAAAGAAGGCATAATAAACGTTAAACTGAATGGAAAACATGGTTTTATCGATGAAAGCGGAAAAGTAGTTATCCCATTAATATATGAGGATAGCCGAAGTTTCGAGGAAGGTTTGATTGCTGTTAAACAAAACGGAAAATTTGGTTTTATTGATAAAACAGGTAAAGTAATTATTCCTTTTAAATATGATAACGCTACTTATTTTAAAGAAGGTTTCGGTAAGGTTGAACTAAATGGGAAAGAAGGTTATATCGATAAAACAGGTAAAGAAATCACAGCCATAAAATACGATGTTGCCTTTGATTTTTATGGAGGATTTGCCTGGGTAAGATTAAACGATAAATATGGTTTTGTTGACCCAACAGGCAAGGAAATTACAGCCCTAAAGTATGAAGGCGTGAATTCTTTTAAAGATGGTTTTGCGGGTGTTAAGCTAAAAGACAAATGGGCTTTTATTGATAAAACAGGTAAAGAAATTACCAAATTTAAATACGACTATGTGAAAGATTTTTCGGACGGGGTGGCGCCGGTTGAACGGAATAAAGTTTATGGCGCCATTGATAAAAACGGGAATGAAATTATTCCTTTTAAATACAGGTTTATCAGCGACTTTGAGGGGGGCTTAGCCAAAGCCGGGCTTAATGGAAAAGAAGGTTTTATCAGTAAAACAGGCGAAGAAGTGATCCCAATAAAGTATGATGCGGTTGGTGAATTTAAAAATGGGGCAGCCATTTTTAGGTTAAATGGCAGATGGGGATCGATGGATAAAACAGGAAAAGAAATTACACAATAACGCTTTATTTCACTAAAAATAAAATAGATATGAAAAATATAATATTGCTATTGTTTTTATTTCAGGGAACCGTAGCCTTTAGTCAGATAAAATTTGAGAATAAAAAACTAGCCCTCATTTACGATGTGTATTACAAAACGACAAGGGGAAACGTCGACTCTTTTATGAAGGATAAAGGGTTTAAAAAGGGAGAGGTAGACAAAGGCTATGATGATGACACCAATGAAATATTTACCTTTAGTTCGCAGTTCGATTTGGTTGGTGTGAATTATAACAAACAAAATAAAACCACCGGAGTAAGTTGCATTTATGCTGGCGCACCAAATAATGTTTTTATTGAGATGGAGCTAAAAGATAAAGGGTACAAAGCTAAAGTGATTAAAGAAGATGTTGACGGGGAAACAATAACCACGAGTGTATGGAGCATAAAGGGATCTAAACTTAATTTTGTTACTTCCGCTAATGAAAAAGATAAATCGGGTACAGTAGGCTATGGGGTTTATGAAGAATAAGGCTAAGTAATGAAACTCAAAGGAGCGGAAAAACAGTTCTGGTGGCATTTTGGGCAAATTACCGAAGCGAAAAACATTCCTGCTGAGCTGCCTGGTTTTACCAGCATCGATTCGTTGGTTGATGATGAGTATTTAGCCATGCTTTTTGCAAAAGTTTCGGTTATGGGGAGCGTTTATCTGAAAGAAACGAGGGTAACCGATGAGGGCGTGAAATTGATCAGCACGGTTAAGCAGCTTAAGCATTTAACGCTCATGAAACATGAAAATATTACTAAAGCGTGCCTGCCCTATCTGAACAAACTAACCGATTTGGAATACCTTGATATCTGGAGAACTAAAATCAGGTTAGAAGATATATGGGTTTTAAAAGATTTAAAAAACCTTAAAGAACTGCATATATCCCCTCACGATGAAGGAGTAGAAGAAAGCCGGGAGACTATTTTGGAAAAAATTATTAAAGCAGAAGAAACATTGCCCAACTGTGCCATACACACATAAATGAGCAGTGGGTAAATAATTTAGCGCAGAATATTATTGGCTAAATTTAGCAATAAGCTGGCGAATAAGTGCCCTGCTGACCTTTTGGAATAGAAGCATTTAACACAATCGAATGTGGAATTCATAAAGATTGTGGAAAAAATTAAAATAGGTTTTTTTATATGAAAAAAAATCCCTAATATTGCAATCCGATTTTCAAGGTAAAGAAAGTTGGTTTAATAGCTTAAAATCATGGATTTAGTAAAATTTGTTGAAGAGCAGGCCATCGCGAAAAAAGATTTTCCTGCGTTCAAGTCTGGCGATACAGTGAGCGTACACTATAAAATTCGCGAAGGTAATAAAGAACGTGTTCAAATTTACCAAGGTGTTGTAATACAACGTAACAGTGCAGGTGCTAATGAAACCTTCACCGTTCGTAAAATGAGCAACGGCGTTGGTGTTGAGCGTATTTTCCCTTTTAGTTCTCCAAACATTGAGAAAGTAGAAGTGAATAGCTATGGTAAAGTTCGTAGAGCGAAATTGTTCTATTTACGTGCTTTAACTGGTAAAGCTGCTCGTATCAAATCTTTGAGAAAATAATACTCTTTATTATAAGATATAGCCTTCACGATTAATTTCGTGGAGGTTTTTTTGTTTGTACCTTTGTTAAATGTTAGATTCTGCTTTTTTCGACCAAGTTTTTTGGGGTAACACCGTAAAAGCCTATTTCCTTTTCGGAGGGATACTTTTTTTAGGCTTAGTTTTCAAAAATATTGTTTCTAAGCTGTTGAGCAGGTTGCTGTTTAAGCTTTTTAAAAACTTTTCCAGTCAATCTCATAACGATGCTTTCGTTGCCTTACTGGTAAAACCTATTGAGGTTTTTATTCTGTTAACTACACTTTATCTTTCCATCAACCAGTTAAAACACCCTTTAGAGGTAGCCGTATTCCATTACAGCAAATTAATTGGCAAGGTTAAAGAATTAATACCCGTAACCATTGGAGATTGTATCGACCGGATATTTTTGTTTGGGATCATCCTGTCTGTTTTTTGGATTATTTTAAGGATAATCGACTTCATTAGTCACGTTTTGTTATATAAAGCTTCGCTTACCGATAATAAGGCCGACGATCAGTTGGTGCCCTTTTTAAAAGAACTGTTTAAAACAATCGTAATCTTTATCGGTTTTTTCACCCTTCTGGGCTTTGTTTTTGAGGTTAATGTATTGACGCTGATTACCGGATTGGGTATTGGTGGTATTGCCATTGCTTTGGCCGCTAAAGAGAGCTTAGAGAACTTAATAGGTTCGTTCACCATCTTTTTAGATAAACCTTTTACTGTTGGCGACCTGGTAAAGGTTGACGGTGTGGAAGGCACAGTTGAAAAGGTTGGTTTCAGGAGTACAAGGATCAGGACTTCCGAAAAAACCATGGCTACGATCCCCAATAGAGGGATGATTGATGGTGTTTTAGAAAATCTTTCACTAAGAAACTCGCGGAAAGTATCTTTTATTATCGGTCTTACCTACGAAACCAATTCAGCTTCACTCAGAAAAATCATTAGCGAAATAGAAAGTTACATCAACAACCATCAGGGTACCAGTGATGATGGCAATGCTTCATTTAAAAGCTTTGGCGACTCTGGTTTGAATGTAGAAGTTAACTATTTTGTAACAGTACTGGAATATGCCGAATTCCTTAAAATCAGGCAGGAAATCAATCTGGAAATTATGGATATCGTTATCCGGAATAAATCAGATTTTGCCTACCCTACTCAGCGTTTAATTAGTGATAGACCGGCTCCTGCAGGCACGAACGAAGAGGTGGGTAATGATGCTACTGATTAAAATCTACCAGGTCTGATCCCGTGGTCTATGCCTCCACAGACCACCGCTTTAATTAATAAAAGTGCTATCGGTGTGGCCATGTTGGGCTAATAAAGAAATTACTTTTTGGAAAGCAAGGTAAAAACAAAAAAGCCGATTTAGCATTCACTAAACCGGCTTTTTTTTAATATGATGTCCTTAACTTAAAGTCGCCAGGGTAGTGATACCACCTTTTACAACCTGGTTAAGTTCTACGTTCACTTTTGTGCCTACAGGCAAAAATACATCAACCCTCGAGCCGAATTTAATGAAACCGAATTGTTCCGCTTGTACCACCTGATCTCCTTCTTTTACATACCATACAATTCTACGGGCCAGGGCGCCGGCAATTTGACGGAACAATACAGGCGTACCATTTTTATGTTCTACAACAGTTGTCGTGCGTTCGTTCTCCGTTGAAGATTTTGGATTCCATGCAGCCAGATATTTTCCCGGGTGATATTTGAAGAACTTCACCACACCCGAAATCGGATTACGGTTAATGTGAACATTTATTGGCGACATAAAAATCGAAACCTGTAAACGTTTATCTTTAAAATATTCACCTTCTTCTGTTTCTTCAATTACAACAACTTTACCATCTGCCGGGCAGATCACCAGGTTTTCGCCTGAAGAAAAGCTGCGGCTCGGGTTGCGGAAAAACTGCAGCACAATAATAAATAATGCAGCTGAAAAAATGTAAATGAACCAGCGTAACCAGGTGATGTCGTGATATTTATAATCGACTACGGCGTTGATTACGAAGATAAACAAGATGCTTAAGGCAATGGTGGTGTAGCCTTCTTTATGTATGGTCATTGTTTTAGAAATTATTGGGCAAAGGTGCGAAAAATAAATTAATCCAATCTAAAAATTATGCGCCTGTTGCTCTGTAAATATCTGTCAGGTTTCTACCCAGGCCATTATAATCCAGTCCGTAGCCCACTACAAACTCGTTAGGTATTTCAAAACCAACGTATTCCAGTTCTTCAATTTCATATTTTAAAGCACTTGGCTTAAGTAAAAGCGAAGCGACTTTAACCGAAGCCGGATTTTTTTCTTTTATCGTTTTTAAAATATGCGTTAAGGTTAGGCCTGTATCAACAATATCTTCCACTATGATAATATCTCTGTCTTCAATGTTATCTGGTAATCCGATTAATTCCTTTACATTTCCCGAACTCGCTGTTCCTTCGTAGGAAGCCACACGCATAAAAGCAACTTCGCAGGGCACGTCAATTTCTTTGATCAGGTCGGCCATAAACAGGAAACTGCCGTTTAGTACACCAATAAACAAGGGGCATTTGCCCTCGTAGTCAACGTTCATCTGGATGCCCAGCAAACGGATCCTTTTGTTTAAGGTGTCATTCTCTAAAAATATCTCGAACTCTTTATCCTCTACTTTTATTTTGTGCATGCTGCTGTTAGATGGTTTAATATGGGAAAGTTGTAATGTTATTGTTTAATTGCTTGGCTCAACTCTGAACGCCAAACGCCAGACTCTAAACTACTGCTGACTTTTCTCCAGTTCCTTTTGTCTTCTTCGTTCTTCCCTTCGCTCCTGCCTTAGCTGTTTTTTGGTTTTACCCGTATCAGCTGGGTTGGTTATCTGTTTGCTGGAAGTATCTTTTTTAGATCCGCCGCCAAAAATACGATCGAATAAACTTTTGTTTTTATCCTGTACAATTACCGGTGGCAAGCCATCTTCATCATCATCAAATACGGTTGTGTCAATAACAGCCGTATCAGGTGCTAAATATTGGCGTAAACCTTCTCTTAAACGGACGTTATAAAAGCCATAACCCGAAGTATCACTTGCAACCAGACCTCTTCTTGCCATGATATTTCCCATAAACCTGAAGTAGTTGAACATGTAAGGTTTCAAACTGCCATCGGCCATAAATTTGTACATAGATGCTTTAGGCTTAGGTACAATACTCGCCAGAAAAAGGCCATCACCAATGGTTAAATCGGCAGGTTGTTTTCCGAAATAATAGCGCGAAGCCTCACCTATTCCATAAATATTCTGACCAAGTTCCATAATGTTGAAATATACCTCCAGCATCCGTTGTTTGCTTACCAGGTGATTGTGTTCGATAAGCCAAACAATTAGAATTTCTTCAGCTTTACGGGCCAATGTTTTTTGACGGCTTAAATAAACATTTTTAACCAACTGCATACTGATGGTACTTCCACCGCGTTTAAATTTCTTTTCTTTAAAGTTTACGGCGATAGATTTACGGATCGATTCTTCAACAAAACCATTATGTGTAAAAAATGAAGGATCTTCTGCCGTTAAAACCGCATTGATAAAGTTTTTAGATATTGATGATAAAGGGGTGAAATTTGAGTTTGAAGGCCCTATGGTAATATCGCGCATCGGTTTGCCGTACTCATAAGGGGTATAAACAAACGGACTGTTGATTTTTTGCAGATTGGTTTTGCCCCATTGTACAATTTTGAAATTAACCGGTGTTAAGGTAGAGCTAAAACGGACACTATCTGGTATTTTAGTGTCTAAATAAAAATTCAGGTTATATTTAACCTTACCCTGTACTTTTAAGCCTTCAAGCGATTCGAACAAACCTTGCGGAAAAGCATCTAAAACCCCTTGCGCGTCCTGCTCTTCGGCATTTAGTTTTAACTCATATATTTTATTCTTTCCTAAAGTATATTTAACAAAAGGATGGATCTGTGCATTTTTGAGGTAAGCTGTTGAAGTGCTGTCTAAAGCAATGTAATTAGGTCCCACTAAAATATCGGCATCCAGTTTTGCGTTTTGGACAATGATATCGTTTGACGCAATGCGGGGCTGATTAATCAACATGTTTTTAACCGACCATGAGCCTGAAATCTTATAATCATCACCACTGTATTTCGCATTTTTTAACTCGGTTTGCAAAGTATCAAAACTGATTTTTGCGTGGAGTTTGTTATTGAGGTAAGGTAATTCCAGCTTTTTTCCATCGGCATAAGCCGTAAAGCTTAATTCTTTGCTTCCTGGGTTTACATAACCATCTACATGCCAGGTAGATTCGTGACCATTCACATCAATGGTTGATTTAAGGTCGCCGCCATCAATTGTGGCAGTGGTTGCAAAACTCAATTTGGCTGTATCATGGTCGTTTAATTTAAAAACCATGTTTTTTACGTCCATATCATCAGGGATTTTATATAAAACCTGATTTAAAATATTGCTGGCTATTTCTGGTAAATTGGCTTTTGCATTGGTTTGGGTACTGTCTTTTTTCTTTCTTTTTAAGATGAAATCGATGTTTGTGGTAGAATCTTTAAGCACTACGCTTACAAAACCATTGTTCAGGTTTACTTCTGAGAGTTTTACTTTACCAAAAATAAGCGGGAAAAGTTTTACGCCTACACTGAGCTCACCTATGTTAGAAAGGGTGTCTCTGTCTTTCGGAACAACAGAAATATTGGTCATTTTTACGGTGCTGAGTCCGGTAAAACCAGCCGATCCGATTTTAACCTCCAAACCATAATCCTTATCGGCTTTAGCAATTGCTTTGGCCACCATTTTTTTAAGAAGTGCTTCCCTTTTGCTATAGGCAACCGCACCTAAAGCAATACAAACAACTAAAAAAACACCTAAAACCCAGGCTCCGATTTTTAAATATTTTTTGGGGATCTTAATTTTTGGTATTCGCATATAGTCGTTAAAATGGTTAATTGCTTAAACGTAACAATTAAATGTTTATTTCGTGTTAAAATTACAGTTAAAAAGCCTAAATAAAAGTATTTGTGGCTATGTTTTGTTAATTTTGAATTTAAATTAATACCATGCAGATTAGCCCGCAACAAGTTTTAGATGCGCTTAAAAATGTCGAAGATCCCGATCTTAAAAAAGATCTGGTTACTTTAAACATGATTAAAGATTTACAGATTACCGATAACCAGGTCAATTTTACATTAGAGCTTACTACACCGGCATGTCCGATGAAGGAAATGCTAAAAAATGCCTGTACAAATGCCATCAAACATTTTGTATCGCCAACGGCAGAAGTAATCATCAATGTAACTTCGAGGGTTACCCAGCCAAGTAATTCATCATCGTTAGATAACATCAAAAACATCATTTTGGTTTCATCCGGAAAAGGAGGCGTTGGTAAATCTACTGTAGCGAGTAATCTGGCTGTTGTATTGGCTAAAGATGGTGCCAAAGTGGGGCTTATCGATGCCGATATTTATGGGCCATCGGTACCAACCATGTTCGATCTGGTTGATGCTAAGCCAGGTGCGGAAGAAACCGCTGATGGTAAAACGAAAATTTTACCAATCGAAAAATACGGGATCAAGTTATTATCCTTAGGTTTTTTTGCCGATCCGGGGCAGCCAGTGCCATGGCGCGGGCCAATGGCATCGAATGCGGTAAAACAATTGTTTAACGATACCAACTGGGGTGAGCTGGATTATCTGATTGTAGATCTTCCACCGGGAACTGGCGATATTCACATCACGATTACGCAGAGTTTCCCAATTTCAGGGGCGGTTGTGGTTACTACGCCTCAGCAGGTTGCACTGGCCGATACGCATAAAGGTTTGGCGATGTTCAGGATGCCGGGGATTAATATCCCGATTTTAGGTGTTATAGAAAACATGTCGTATTTTACACCAGCAGAATTGCCGGATAATAAATATTATATTTTCGGAAAAGGTGGTGGTACTGAACTTGCTGCACGTTTTGATGTGCCATTTTTAGGCGAAATTCCAATTATCCAGAGCATTTCGGAGGCTGGAGATCAAGGCAAACCGGTAGCATTGAACCAAAATCCTTTACTGGATGTGATATTTGGCGATATTGCGAGTAAAATTGCACAGCAAATATCCATCAACAATGCGCAAATGGTGAATTGCTAAAAAATTACTATTTTTATAAATTAAAATATATATAATGAATTTAACAGAACAAGTAGAACAGGCATTAGAAACTATTAGGCCGTATTTAAAGGCTGATGGAGGTGATGTTTCTGTTGAAGAAATTACATCTGAAGGAACAGTAAAGCTTAAACTTTTAGGCAACTGCGGTTCTTGCCCGATGAGTTTCATGACTATGAAATCTGGTATCGAACAAGCCATTATGAAAGCTGTTCCTCAGATCACTTCAGTAGTTGCCGTTAACATGGCCGAGCAAGAATAAGCTTTAACACTATTTAACAAGGAAGTTTTATTAATAAAATTACTTTTGTCTTAATGAGATATTGTGTTGCCCTAATTTGCCTTATTTTTTCTGTTACCGCTTTTGCACAACAAAAGCCGGCACAGGATAAACTCATCCAATTTTCTGGGATTATTACCGATATCGACAGCTCAAATGTAATTCCTTACGTTACCATCACCAACCTTTCTGCGAAGAGTAAAAGGGTTGGTGCCGATTATAGAGGGTATTTTACCTTCATTGTAAAGCCTGGTGATACCATTTTGTTTACCGCTATTGGTTACAAAAAGTTTTCTACGGTAATTCCTGAAAGCACACCAGACAGCAAGTACACCATCATGGTTAAACTGAAAGCCAATGTAATTGATTTACCTTCGGTGCGTGTTTTTCCATGGGCAACAACAGAAGAATTTACCCGCGAGTTTTTATCAATGAAACTGGCGGATGATGATATGGCCATAGCCAAAAAGAACCTTTCACGTTCATCAATTGATGGGTTGATCCAAACCTTACCACGCGATGGACAGGAAATTGGCAGCCAAAACTATCGGTATAATTTCGATAGGATGATCAATAAGAATATGGTGCAAACCAACCCACTGCTTAATCCTTTCGCCTGGGGCAAACTAATGCAACAGATTTTTGATGGCGATAAAAGCCGGACGAATTAGTCGGGAGTCTGGAGTTCGGGGTTTTGAGCGGAGAAGACTCCGATTTACTCAATCATTACAATGATTTATTAAGTTATCATCCTGAATTTATTTCAGGATCTATGCTGCTATAAAGGTCGGGAAACATTTCAGGATGACGCCTGCGTCAATTGCACAAATAAAAAAAGGGAAAACGTTTCCATTTTCCCCTAACATCTTACATCAAAACTTATCTTTTTTTGCTTTTATTTGGAAACTTCATTTTGTAATCTGTTTTGATATTTCCTTTCGAAATCGCATCCAGTTTACTTTTAAGCATCGTTTTACGAAGCACGCTTACCTTATCGGTAAATAATTTTCCTTCAATATGATCGTACTCGTGCTGGATTACGCGTGCCGCCATTCCATCTACATCCTCGGTATGTTCTACCCAGTTTTCATCAAAATAAGTAATCTTCACATTCGGCTTACGCATAATGTTTTCGCGGATATCTGGAATACTTAAGCAGCCTTCGTTAAAACTCCAGGCCTCTCCTGTTTCTTCCAAAATTTCTGCGTTGATAAATACTTTTTTATAACCTGGTTTGCCATCTTCGTCTTCGCCTGTGTCTACAATAAACAAACGGATAGGTAAACCAACTTGAGGAGCAGCCAGGCCCACACCATTTGCATAATACATGGTGTCGAACATGTCGCTGATTAATTGTTTTAATTCAGGATAATCTTTATCAATATCGGTTCCTACCTTTTTTAAAACAGGGTCACCGTAAGCTACTATTGGTAATTTCATTATATTATATTTATGTCGTCCGTCATTGTGAGGTATGAAGCAATCTTAATGCGCCAGAGTAACTAGCGATCGTTGTAGGATTGCTTCGTGCCTCGCAATGACGAAAAAGTCAAGCAATGCAAAAGCATTATTTTTACAAAAATAAGAATTATTCCTCTATTGGGCAGAAAGTAAAGATATTCAGTTGCTCAATATTTAAAATCTCATCGGTAACTTCAGCCATTTGCTTCGTGGTAACGGCATTTATTTTCTCAAAAACAGTTTCCAGAGAATCGATTTTATTGTGATCGATGAGGCTTTTGGCCATGGAAATGATTAAACCAATCCTGTTTTCTTCTCCCAAAGCAATCTGACCAATAAATTTGTTTTTGGCTTTTTGTAGCTGTAATTCATTTAATGGATGTTCCCTGAGCTTTTTAATCTCTTTAAAGATTAAAGAGAGTGCTTTAGCTTGTTTTTCTTTATCGGTGCCGAAATAAATCGAAAAAATGCCGGTATCGCTTAATGGCGAAAAATTAGATTCGATGGTATATGCAATTCCATACCGCTCTCTGATCTGCAGATTTAGTACCGAGCTCATTCCGTTGCCACCGAAATAATTATTCAACAGCATTAAAGGCACCTTTTGCGATTGGTGCGTAGAATAAGCCTGTGTGCCTAAAATGCAGTGTGCCTGCGTAATTGGCTTATAAATGGTGGTATTGCTTTGCGCAATTATGCCTGGTTTAATCCTTTCTTTGTTTGGATTATTCTCTTCAACGTCAGCAAAATGTTTGCTCCCTTTGTTTACCACACTATTTAAGGTGTAATTGCCTAAAACGGCTACTACAATTTCGGTCGTGCGGTAATTGGCTTTCCTGAAATTGATGACATCTGCTCTGGTAAAATGCTGAACGGACTCGGTTGTACCCAAAATATTGTTGCCCAATGCATGGCCAGCAAAAAGCATATCTTCAAAATCGTCATTTATGGCCTCTTCCGGTTGATCTAAATAAGAAGAAATCTCATCCAGGATTACACTTTTTTCTTTATCCATTTCCTCTTCCGGGAAAGTGGAGTGAAACAGGATATCGTTGAAAAGATCTAATGTTCTATCTAAATATGGATTTAAAAAAGAAGCATGCACACAGGTATATTCTTTCGTGGTATAAGCATTTAAATCTGCCCCAACACTCTCCAAACGATTTAAAATCTGGTTGGTGCTCCGTTTTTCGGTACGCTTAAAAATCAAATGCTCAATAAAGTGTGCTAAACCCGCTTTGTTTTCAGGTTCATCGCGCGATCCTGTATTGACGATGATGCAGGCGTGAGATATGGCAGAGGCCGCGGGCACATGCAATAAGCGTATGCCGTTTGGCAAAGTGTGAACATTGTATTCCATTGAGGGGCAAAGATAAGGCTAATTGCTTACAAAGACTCGGTATCCGGGTATTGCAATTGTAAAGCGGAAATCAATTTATCCTTAGTTGGCCTCTTGAGTATCAAAAAAATAAAATTAGCGACACCAAATATTAAAAAGAATGAATTATGGGTCATAAAAAAACCAACAATGTTGAAAAGTGCGCCTCCTTCCAGTAAAGCCGAACTAATGATAAATGCACTTTGGTACATATTAATTTTTATGTCGGCAGGCGCAGCTTTATCAATTTTGGCGATTAAATTTCTGTAAAAAAAGATACTCGCTGAGATCGTAATCAATCCCATTATCGGAAATATCGGATTAAAAGGCGAAGTGGTTTTAGGGTTCGCATCAAAAAACATGATTTCGCGGTTGAGAAAAATGGTTACCAATGCAAAGAGGAAAACCCCTGCGCATAAAGCAAGATGAATAGTTTGTAGTGTTTTTAGTTTGGTGTTCATTGTGGATTTTAGCTTAATTTAAATTTTAAAAGATAATCGTCATTCCCGCGCAGGCGGGAATCTTAATGCGGGTTGCATTAAGATTCCCAATCAAGTTGGGAATGACGAATCTATTAAAAAATTATTTCGTTATCCCTTCCAGCGAGAATAAAAACGCCCAGCGTAACGATACATCTTTTAAATAATCGAAACGACCAGATGCGCCGCCATGACCAAATTCCATATTGGTTTTTAGCAATAATACATTTTTATCAGTTTTTGTGGCCCTTAATTTGGCTACCCATTTGGCCGGTTCGAAATATTGCACCTGGCTATCGTGTAAGCCTGTCGTAACCAGCATATTCGGGTAAGCTTTTTTCTCTACATTTTCATAAGGAGAGTAGCTTTTCATATAATCGTAAGCTGCTTTTTGTTTCGGATTGCCCCATTCGTCAAATTCATTGGTTGTTAGCGGAATGCTTTCATCCAACATGGTATTAATTACATCTACAAAAGGAACATCGGCAATTATACCATTCCATAAATCGGGCGCCATATTGGCTACTGCACCCATTAATAAACCACCGGCGCTACCACCGTGTGCATATAAATGGCCTTTTGAAGTATATTTCTGATCAACAAGGTATTCCCCTGCCGAAATAAAATCGGTGAAAGTGTTTTTCTTTTTCATCAGTTTACCATCTTCATACCACTGGCGCCCCATTTCTTGTCCGCCACGAATATTGGCAATTGCGAAAACAAAGCCACGGTTTAACAAACTCAGCCTTGGTGAAGAGAAATTTGCATCCGTGCTCGATCCGTAAGATCCGTAGGCATAAAGGAGTAATGGAGCATTGCTGTTCTTTTTGAAGCCTTTTTTATAAACCAAGGCAATCGGTATTTTTGTGCCATCTTTTGCCGTAGCGAAAACACGTTCAGTTGCGTAATCTTTTGGATCGTAGCCGCCAACAACTTCCTGCTGTTTCATTAGCTTTTTATCCTTTTTCTCCAGATCGTAATCGTAAACCGAATTTGGCGTAGTTAGAGAGGTATAGGAATAACGTAATGTTTTACTGTTGTACTCGGGGTTCGCACCAACGCCAGCCGCATAAACAGGTTCATCGAACTTAATATAATAATCGCTGCCATCTTTTTTCAGTACACGCAGTTCGGTTAAGCCGTTTTTACGCTCTGATAACACCAAATGATCTTTAAATTCTTCTCCATATTCGAGTAAAACATCCTTTCGGTTAGGAATAACTTCTTTCCAGTTTTCTTTTCCTGTTTTATCCAGCGGGCACTGCATCAGGCGGAAATTTTTAGCATTCCAGTTCGTAGCGATGTAAAACTTATCATCTACCGTTAAAATATCATATAAAACATCTTTTGAGCGGGGCGAAAATACTTTAAAGGCTGCTTCCGGATGATCGGCATCAATCATTCTGTATTCAGTAGTTAATGTTCCTTGTGAGGCGATGAAAATAAAACGGCCATTTTTGGATTTCATCACACCGATATAGTTGCTGTTGTCTTTTTCATCATAAACCACTACATCTGTTTTAGCATCGGTACCCAGCGTGTGTTTTTTGATTTTTTCGCTTAAGAGGGTAACCGGATTTTTTGAGGTATAGAAAAGCGTTTTATTATCATTCGCCCATGCTACCCCACCTTCGGTATTGGTGATGGCATCTTTCAGGATTTCACCGGTTTCTAAATTTTTAACATTAATGGTGTATTGACGGCGGGAAACCTGATCTACGCCAAAGGCCAAAAGTTTATTGTCGGGACTAACACTAAATCCGGTTGCGCTGTAATAGGCATGGCCTTTTGCCAGTTTATCAACATCCAAGAGTATTTCCTCCGCGGCAGATAAACTCCCTTTTTTACGGCAATATTTAAAATATTGTTGTCCGTCTTCAGTTCTGGTATAATAGAAATAGCCATTTTTGAAAACAGGAACAGATTCGTCTTTTTCTTTAATCCTACCTTTCATTTCTTTAAACAGATCAGCCTGAAATTGATCCGTACTTTTCATCATTGTGTTCAGGTAGGTGTTTTCGGCTTTTAGATAATTGACAACTTTTGTACTATCGGGACCTTTTTTAAAATAATCGATCATCCAATAATAATTATCTACTACGGTATCGCCGTGTATAACTCTTTGGTGCGGAATAATTTCTGCTACCGGAGCTTTGGCATCGGGCCACTTAATCGCTTTCATTTCTTTCTTTTGAGGGTTATTACAAGCCGTAATTGCACTAAGTACAATTAAGCCAGGTAAGATACGTTTCATAGGCGGTTTGAATTTAGGTTGAATGCAATTTAATCATTTAGTTCAATAGTTCATTAGGCATTAGTTCGGTGGTTCATTTGTCATTGGTTCATTAGTGCGGAAAGGGTTAATCGTTTAAATCGGTTAATTGATGCCAAACGCCCACCCCAAACGCTTCACGCCATACGCCAAACCCATTACCATTTTTGTAAAAATCCATTATGCCTATAGATAATGATCTGAATTAGAAAAATTGATGGTAAATTGCCACATCAAATCGTTTGAAAATAATAATGAAATTAGGGTACAAAAAAATAGTTGTTAAAGTTGGTTCGAATGTAATTACGCAAGCGAATGGTTTGCCTGATGAAGGAAGGATTAAACACCTTGTAAATCAACTTGCGGACATTAAAAAGCAGGGGATTGAGGTTATTTTGGTTTCTTCCGGAGCAGTGGCATCGGGCAGAAGTTTGATCAAAGTTTCCGAAAAACAAGATGCCGTAACTACCCGACAACTACTGGCGGCCATTGGTCAGGTAAAACTGATTAATACCTACGCTAATTTTTTTGCAGCACATGCGATACAATGTGCACAGGTTTTGGTTACCAAAGAAGATTTCCGTGACCGGGCACATTATTTAAACATGAAAAACTGTCTGCAGATTTTGCTTCAGAACGAGGTAATTCCTGTGGTAAATGAGAATGATGTGGTTTCGGTTACCGAGCTGATGTTTACTGATAACGATGAATTGGCCGGATTAATTGCTTCGATGTTAAATGCCGACGCTTTGATTATCCTATCGAACGTAAACGGCATCTACAATGGTGATCCCAAAGTGGAAGGATCAGCGGTTATTGAAGAAATTAATGGTTCGGTTGCTAACCTAGCTTCTTTTATCCAAACCGGTAAATCACAATTTGGCCGTGGCGGAATGATCACCAAATCGACTATGGCACAAAAAGTGGCTAAACTGGGCATCACGGTTCATATTACCAATGGGACGAAAGACAATGTGCTGACTTCTTTGTTAAATAACGAATTGGTGCATACACGCTTTGTGCCCGAAAAAAGCAAATCTGGCAAGAAAAAATGGATTGCCCATTCTGAAACTGCTGCAACGGGCGTTGTGAAATTAAATGATGGCGCAAAAACAGTATTAACCTCCGGCAAAGCAACTAGCTTACTGCCGGTTGGGATTATCGAAATTCAGACAGACTTTTTAAAAGGCGATATTATTAAAATTGTTGATGAAAAAAACAACCTGATCGGACTGGGAATCGCTGAATATGGATCGGATAAAGCCAGAGAAAGAATCGGTCAGAAGAAACAAAAAGCGCTGGTACATTACGATTATTTTTACTCGGCTATTTAATAAAATCATACGTCATCCTGAACTTGTTTCAGGATCTTAAATAAACCAATGGATTATAAACAATACTTCGAAAAAGCACAACAGGCTAGTCGTACCTTAATTAGCCTGAGCAAAGAAACAACAGATGCTATTTTAATAGCGCTGGCTGCTGCTTTAGTGGCCAATACTGAATTAATTCTTGCTGAAAACGGTAAGGATTTAGCTAAAATGCCTATCGAAGACCCCAAATACGACAGATTAAAGCTAAGTAGAGAACGTATAGCTGATATTGCAAAAGACCTTAAAAATGTTGCCGGCTTAAGAAGTCCATTGGGTAAAATTATTTCGGATAAAACGCTGGAGAACCAGCTTCATATACAAAAAGTAAGTGTACCGTTAGGTGTGGTTGGAGTAATTTACGAAGCCCGTCCAAATGTTACGGCCGATGTATTCTCGCTTTGTTTTAAAACCGGAAATGTTGCTGTGCTCAAAGGCGGCAGTGATGCGGAGTTTTCAAATTTAGCCATTGCGAAAGTAATTCATGGGGTGTTGGATAAAAACGGAATCAATGCTGATATTTTAACGCTTTTACCTGCAGAACGCGCAGCAACCGAAGCTTTATTAAATGCAAGAGGTTTTGTTGATGTTTTAATTCCGCGAGGAAGCCAATCTTTAATTAATTACGTACGCGAAAACAGTAAAATCCCTGTTATTGAAACCGGAGCCGGAATTGTGCATACTTATTTTGATGAAACTGGTGATTTAGAGAAAGGCAAAGCGATTATTTTTAATGCGAAGACCAGAAGAGTAAGTGTATGCAATTCTTTAGATTGTGTGCTGATTAATCAAAACCGGCTTACTGATTTGCCTGCGCTTTTATCACCTTTGGCCGATGGAAATGTAGAACTGTATGCTGATGAAAAAAGTTATGAAGCACTAAAGGTTTCTTACCCTGCGCAACTGTTAAATCAGGCTTCACCAGAACACTTTGGTACAGAGTTTTTATCTTTAAAATTAGCAGTTAAAATCGTAGCTGATTTAACTGAAGCTTTAAACCACATTGCCGATTATAGCTCTAAACATAGCGAAGCCATTATTTCTGAAGATGCCGATAATATTGCTCAATTTTTAAATAAAGTAGATGCCGCCGCCGTGTATGCCAATGCCTCTACCGGATTTACAGATGGTGCACAGTTTGGCCTTGGTGCCGAAATTGGCATTAGTACGCAAAAACTTCATGCCCGCGGTCCGATGGGATTAGAAGAATTAACCAGTTACAAATGGGTGGTAAGAGGTGACGGACAAGTAAGGGGTTAATGATGGAAAATGTAAGAGTGCGGATGTGAGATGTTTGGGTTCATACAAGCCTTGTTATTCTGGTTGCAGTGAAGATCTGTTTTTTTGATGGTTTATTAGCCGTGATGGCGATCAACGATGAACCACAAGACCATAAACTGTCAAGAAAAACCATCATCACCAATGAACAATTGAGCCTACAACTCAAAAACCGCCCCTCTTTCAGGCACTTCTACATTAAAACCCTCTTCCTGTAAAGCTGCCGACAGGCTCTGCAAGCTTTTATCTTCACCATGAACCAAAAAAACCTTTTTGGGCTGCCCCGTTTGTTTAATGGTTTTCACTAAGTCGTTGTGGTCGCCATGGCCACTAAGCAGATCGGTTTGGCGTATTGTTGCGTAAACCATCATTTCGCGGTCTTTAATGCGCACAATTGGCGCTCCGCTCAATAACTTATATCCAAGTGTTCCCTTAGCACAATAGCCGATAAAAAGAATGGTACAGTAGTAGTTCTGGATGTTGTAATAGAGGTGATCCTGAATCCGTCCGCCTTCTAACATACCCGCAGAAGAAATAATAATGCAGGGATCGAAATAATTGGAAACATCTTTACTTTCTTTCATGGTTTGAACGTAAGCCAGGTGCTCAAATTCGAACTCATCGCCCATAGTTTGGTAAAAATCCTTCGCCTCCTGATTAACCAGGTTGTGGTGTTTCCGGTAAACCTCTGTAGCTTGAATAGCCATTGGGCTATCTACAAAAATCTGTATGGGTGGTAATAGCTTTTTGGTGAAAATCTGATTCAGTGCAAATACCAGCGATTGCGTACGGCCAATACTAAATGCTGGAATAATCAATCGACCAGGACTTTTAATACAGGCTTCGGTAATTTCCTGAACCAACCTTTCTTCTAACGTTTGATCTTTGGTGTGCATTCTCCCGCCATAAGTTGCTTCGCTAATCAGATAATCAACCTCTGGCAAGGGCTCTGGGTTAACCAAAACCGGATAGTTCTCTCTTCCGATATCACCTGTAAAAGCAATTTTCTTCTCCAGGCCATTATCATTTACGGTTAAAATAGCAGCAGCAGCACCAAGCAAATGGCCAACCGGCACAAATGTTAGACTGATATCGCCATTGATTTTGAAGGGCTTGTTAAAGGCAATAGTTACAAAACGGTCTATTGTATCCATCACGTGTTTGTGCAGGTACAAAGGTTTTGGCCCGCTAAAGTTGCCACGTTTAGTTCTGGGTTTTCGGCCAGCTTTCCTTAAGAAAAGTTCAACAGAATCGAATAATAGTATCGAAGTAAGGTCGGCAGTTGGGGGTGTACAAAGTACCTGGCCGTCGAAACCCAATCGAACCAGCGTAGGTAAATTTCCAGAGTGATCGATATGGGCATGGGTTAAAATGACGAGGTTAATGCTTGCCGGATCGAATGGGAATTGTTGATTTTCTTCCTGGTAGGTTTCTTTCTCATAATCTAATCCACAATCTATCAGTATTTTATAATGTCCAACTTCGAGCAGGTGCATACTTCCTGTTACCTGTTGTGCTGCTCCCCAAAACGTTAACTTCATCTTCTTATCTGTACAGTAAATTCTATAGCCGTAAAGTAATATAAATGATGGGATTTTTAAACAATCAGGCGTAATTTTTTAATTATAGAATATTCAAGGGCATTGCATTACGGATATTGGTTTTCATCAGGAAGCTCAGGTTGACTGCAATTATCCAAAGAAAAGATTTTTTATCTTTGAAGAAAAATATTCGCCATGCAAGAACCTTTTGATATAGAAATAGGGCCAGTTAATTATTCAGTTTTTCCGGAGGGAAATGATTCATATACCATTTTTAAAGATGGAAAAGAATACATCCAGATTCAAAAAGATACTTCATCCATCTGGTTGAAAATGGACTATAAAACCGAACTTCCGATTTTTGAGGAAGATGAAGAAGTAAATGCCATTGGGCAGGCCATTGAAAAGTATGTCCCCGAAGAAGAGGACGATGAGGAAGAAGAATTATAAACATAAAAAAGGCCCGATTGTTAAAATCGGGCCTTCTGTTTTTTTAAATGGTTTACCTCGTGCAATTTGCCGTCCAGGTTTTTCCATCTTTTGAAACCAAAATTTTAAGGGTGCTGGCGTCAATACTGATACCGGTTAAACCCGAGCCAATACTTACGTAACTGTTGTCGCCTGTTTTTTCAAACTTTACACCTGTAATGTCAGGAATGTTGTTGCCAAAGTAAAAGTTATACGTTTCGCCAACTTTGCTTACCGTTACTTTACCATCGGTACTGTTAATCGTAGTTTCGCCACTGCGGTAAGAAACGGTTCCATTGTAAGTGCCCACAAAGAAATCTCGATCTGCAGGATCGGTATCTTTTTTACACGATACCATCACGGTTAATGCTATTAATAGCATGCTAAAAATTTGAACTGTCTTTTTCATCTCTTTCACTTTTTTAATTTTAAATAGGTAATAAATGTAACAGTGCTATGACAACGACTGTGCCAAAGGTGGCCAGAGCATGGTGAAAATGAAGGGATTTGATTTATTTTTTAAATTTTAATTCGCTGGTATTAAGTGTCTTATGTTGTAGTTTGGCAGGGTGGTCTCGTCCTGGCTATGAGGATAAAAAACAACCGGAAGGAGTAAAAAACTGTTTAGTTTACAGGAGCCGGGTTCAATTTACCCCTAACTATGGAAATGATTTTTGCACCGCAGTTTCTTTATTCAATAAGAGGACATGTTTTCTTTGGTGCTGGTAAAAAAGAAAAAGGGATACCCTTCTCAAGAATATCCCTTTTCACAGGTTTTAATCATAAAAACTGCTTTTGTGATAATTTTAACGCTGTTTTCCAAATTAATTAATTTTCAATCGGCATGATTCTTTTATTTAATATACGAATATATACATTTTATTATTTTTTTGAAATACTGAAGCTAAAGCCTTGCCCTGGCACCAGAAATTCAATTAACTCATAAGAAATTTTCGTGCCAGTTATTTTAGGGTTAAAGTTTGCCCTTGGAAATGTGGGATATACAATAAACGAATATTCTTTGGGGAAATTATTAATCTCAATACTCATGTTGATGGTGTGTAAGTTTGAGAAATAGTTGTCAACGGTACCTTCTCCGCCGATATTATAGGTTGCTTCTAATATTTGATAAAAACTATTTTTTTCGTTTTTGGCAATTGGTACGTTGGTAGTCATTTTATAAACATCATTTTGTTCTTTCTTAATCCCTCCATTTTCAGCGCCTTCAAGGTGATATAGCTTATCCCAGTCATCACCTGATCGATGCCCAGCCTCTTCAAATTTATAATCGGCAACCGGGGTTTTACTCAGTTTTAAATACAAATCATAGTCATAATGTGATTTTGATCCTGAAATATACCTAATGTCAAAATCCATACGTTGGTTAAAAATGATATTGTCTCCTTCGATCCTTAAATAATCGAAAGTAAGTTTTAAGTTTTCGCGGAGGATTGCGGCATTCAGGAATTTGCTGCTTAACATCTTTTCTACAATTTGATGGGGTAATTTCTCTCTCAAAATAGCAGCAAAAATTCCATTAACCTTTAAATCTTCGAGTGTTTCTTTTGTTTCCTGTTTAAAGCCAATTATTAAATTGTTAAATTCTGTATTAAAATTTTGAGACTGTTCTTGTAAGAGGGAGTAACTGTAATCATGATTTCTTTTTTCGACAAGTAAGTGTAAGGTGAACATTACAAAAATGGCTTCGCCTAAAATAATCAGGAAGTGGCAGCCAAATAAGTAATATATTTCGTGCGACATTTCGTAAATATGGTTAAGGAATAATCCTGCCATAATGAGTAATAGTGCCAGCACTATCCAAGTTTTGATAAACCTCAATATCCAATGTTGCTCGTGTTTAATTTGAGGCTTGATTAACTGCTGTTTGTTTTCTGTTTCTGACATGTTAATTTATTTAGATTGTTTGTAAATTCTTAAAAATCAGCTTATTGTGTTTTATTCATGCTGTAGGAGCACAATACGTTACCCTGCCCAACCCTCTCTATCCAGGCTCCTGTAATTAATCGATTCGGCTAAATGTTCGAGCGCTATATTTTCGCTACCTGCTAAATCGGCAATGGTACGTGCTACTTTTAAAATCCGATCGTAAGCACGTGCAGATAATCCTAATCTTTCCATAGCTGTTTTTAAAAGGCCGGTGCCTGCTTCACTTATCTCACATACTTTCCGAACCATTTTAGGATTCATCTGCGCGTTGCAGTGTAGCTCCTTTTTATCTGCAAAACGTTTATCCTGAATTTCACGGGCTTTAATTACTCGTTCTCTAATGAGGTTGCTTTTTTCTGCTTCCTGTGAAGAGGCTAGTTCTGTAAAATCAACAGGGGTAACTTCTACATGAAGATCAATGCGGTCTAAAAGTGGTCCGGATATTTTACTCAGGTATTTCTGTACCACGCCAGGTGCGCAAACACAATCTTTCTCCGGGTGATTATAAAAGCCGCAAGGACAGGGATTCATCGAGGCCACCAACATAAAGCTGGCTGGATATTCTACCGAAAACCTTGCCCTTGCGATGGCCACTTTACGGTCTTCTAAAGGTTGACGCATCACCTCTAAAACGGTACGCTTAAACTCAGGTAGTTCATCTAAAAAAAGCACACCATTGTGGGCCAGCGATATTTCACCAGGCTGCGGGTTTATTCCGCCACCTACCAGGGCTACATCGCTAATGGTGTGGTGTGGGGAACGGTAGGGACGGATGGTCATTAAAGCATCCGCTGCTGAGAGCTTTCCGGCTACGGAGTGGATTTTTGTGGTTTCTAAAGCCTCATTTAAATTTAAGGGGGGTAAAATGGTGGGCAGGCGCTTGGCCAGCATGGTTTTGCCTGCCCCCGGCGGACCAATCAATATCACGTTGTGTCCACCTGCAGCAGCAATTTCTAAGGCTCTTTTTATATTTTCCTGGCCTTTGACATCGGCAAAATCGTGCTCGTAATTATTGATATTTTTTAAAAATTCTTCTTTGGTGTTTACTTTAACCTGTTCCAATGTTTCAGTTTTATTAAAAAAAGCAATCACTTGAGCAAGGTTTTCTACCCCATAGGCAACCAAATCGTTTACAATGGCTGCTTCGCGAACGTTTTGCCTGGGTAAGATAAATCCTTTAAAACCTTCCTGTTGTGCTTGTATCGCAATCGGTAAAGCTCCTTTTATGGGCTGTATACTTCCATCTAAAGAAAGTTCACCCATAATAAAATAATCTTCCAGTTCTTCGGCAGGAATTTGCCCTGAAGCGGCTAAAATGCCAATGGCAATGGGAAGGTCGTAAGATGAGCCTTCTTTTTTGATGTCGGCAGGTGCCAGATTGACCACAATTTTCTGCCTGGGCATGTGATAACCTGAAACCTTGATGGCACTAGCCACCCTTTGCAAACTTTCTTTTACGGCATTATCGGGCAAGCCGACCATATAGTATTTGGTCCCCGAGCTAATATTCACTTCGATTGTTATGGTCAGTGCATTTACCCCATAAACAGCACTCCCGTATGTTTTTACAAGCATTAATTTTTAATTAAAATAAAGCGGGATGTAAATTATTCGGGAATGAATATTGATTTGTACTAAGATAGTAATTGTTTAAATAAAAGCAATGTTTAGGTGTTATAACTTATATGTTTGGCTGAAACCAAAGACAATGATAGTTAGAGCGAATAATACTTTTGTCTCACTTGCAGCAAACTTTGTTAATTAAACCTGATTGGACGGTCCCGACTTTCTGTCGGGATAGCGAAAGCAGAGCGGTGCTCTCCAATGAAATACAGCACGCTCATTTCCAAAAACCTTTTAAAAAAAAATCCCAATCATTACTGATCAGGATTTGTATTATTTTAAAAGATGCTGATCCCGAAGGTTCGGGACAGCATGACGCAACTACTGTACCTTACGCCCTAAACCTTCTGCCTCAAAGCTCTCTACTATCTGCCGAATGGCATTTTAGGCATACCTTTCATCATGGCTGCAGCTGCTGCCGGGTTCGAAAACTGCTTCATCATTTTACGCATATCTTCAAACTGTTTAATCAGCTTGGTTACTTCTTCTACTTTACTGCCCGAACCTTTCGCAATACGTAAGCGGCGGCTTTGTTGAATCGCATCCGGGTTTTCTTTTTCAAATGGGGTCATCGAATTGATAATCGCTTCGATTGATTTAAAAGCATCGTCCTGGATATCTACATTCTTCATCATTTTACCTACACCTGGTATCATGCCCATCAGATCTTTCATGTTACCCATTTTCTTGATCTGCTGAATCTGGTTGTAGAAGTCGTTGAAATCAAATTTATTTTTACGGATTTTCTTCTGAAGTTCTGCTGCCTCTTTCTCATCGAACTGCATTTGTGCACGTTCCACAAGTGAAACCACATCACCCATACCCAAAATTCGCGATGCCATACGGTCTGGATAGAAAACATCAAGTGCTTCCATTTTCTCGCCGGTACCGATAAATTTAATTGGCTTGTTTACCACCGATTTAATCGAAAGTGCTGCACCACCGCGGGTATCACCATCTAATTTGGTTAAAACCACACCTGTAAAATCAAGCCTGTCGTTAAATACTTTGGCGGTATTTACTGCATCCTGACCAGTCATCGAATCCACCACGAATAAAATCTCGTGTGGCTGCGTTTTAGCCTTAACTTCCGATATTTCGTTCATTAAAGATTCGTCGATCGCTAAACGACCCGCGGTATCAATAATGATGACGTTATTTCCATTTTGTTTACCGTGTGCAATACCTTCTAAAGCAATACCTACTGGATCGTTTGATGCACGGTTAGCGTAAACTGAAACACCAACTGAAGTTCCTAAAACCTCCAATTGATCTACAGCCGCCGGGCGGTACATATCGCCTGCAACCAATAAAGGTTTTTTACCCTTGCCTTTTAAATGCAAAGCCAGTTTACCTGCGAAAGTAGTTTTACCCGCACCGTTTAAACCTGCAATTAAAATAATGGTAGGATTTGCTTTAGTATCTAACTCTGTAACTTCGCCACCCATTAAGGCTGCAAGTTCATCGTTCATTATTTTGGTAAGCAATTGACCTGGAGAAACGGCAGTAAGCACGTTTTGCCCCAAAGCTTTTTGCCTTACATCATCGGTAAATGCTTTCGCTGTTTTATAGTTAACATCGGCATCTAATAATGCTTTGCGGATTTCTTTCATGGTTTCTGCCACGTTGATTTCCGTAATGCTGCCTTGTCCTTTTAGTACTTTAAATGCTCTGTCTAGCTTGTCCTGTAAATTATCAAACATCTTTTTTTAAGCTAAAGGCTTCATGCCGAAAGGCAAAAAGCTACTTGTTTTTAATAAAAGGCAAATGTATCAAATTTTGCTTGTAAATCTTAGCAACTCAAAGTCAAAACTTTAGGAACATGAATATTAAATTTTTCTTTTGATGCAACATTTTGCTAAAGGCACGGTCTTATACCTAACTAACCTAAACGAATGAAACGCTGCATCCTCCTTTTTTTTATATTTATTTGTGCTTTTTCTCAAGCACAGGATATTTCAAAACAGCGCCAGTTAGCAGCAAAAAGAACCTCTCTAAGCCCCAAAATTGATGGTATTTTAGATGATGAGTGCTGGAATAATGTTCCCATAGCAACAGATTTTATTCAGATCAGACCAAATCCTGGAAAAATAGAAACTCCCGATCGGCGCACCGAAATGAAGGTGCTTTACGATGATGTGGCGATTTATGTTTATGCCCGGATGTACGATCATCCAGACAGTGTTTCGCACGAACTGGTTTCGAGGGATAATATTGGCAATGCCGATTTCATTTCGATTATTGTCGACCCCTTTTATGATAAGATGAACGGAAATGGCTTTTTCGTTACCGCTGCGGGTGTTCAGTTCGATGCCAAATACTCGCAGGTTGGTGATGAAGATTCAAACTGGAATGCAGTATGGGAAAGTGCAGTTAAAATTGACGATAAAGGCTGGACTTGTGAAATGAAGATTCCTTATTCGGCACTGCGTTTTTCCAGCAAGGATATTCAGAACTGGGGTTTGAATTTTAGCCGCAGGGTGCAGCGGAAAAACCTTCAAACCTTTTGGAATTTTGTAGATCCTAAGGTAAACGGCTTTATCAATCAGGAAGGCTTGTGGGTGGGCATAAAAGATGTTAAACCGCCGTTAAGATTATCCTTTTCGCCGTATATCTCGGCCTATGTAAACCATTATCCGGTTAATTTGCCCGGCGTAAAAAATACAACCTCAAGGTTTAACGGCGGCATGGATGTTAAATATGGAATCAACAACAGTTTTACGCTCGATATGACTTTGGTGCCCGATTTTGGGCAGGTACAATCGGATAACCGGATATTAAACCTCACGCCTTTTGAAGTGAAATTTAATGAAAACCGACAGTTTTTTACCGAAGGGACAGAACTGTTTAATAAAGGCGACCTGTTTTATTCCAAGCGGATTGGTTCCATACCTTCTTATTATAATTATAGCGGGGTGGGCAGCAGTGATAAAATTGTAAAAGATCAAACGGAGGCCAAGGTGTTAAATGCCACAAAAATTTCCGGACGCACAGCTAAAGGCCTGGGCATTGGTATTTTTAATGCCATTACCAATCGCATGGAAACCGAGGTAGAAGATGCGCAGGGTAACCTTCGTATGGTAGAAACGCAACCACTTACCAATTATAATATTCTGGTTTTCGATCAGTCGTTAAAAAACAACAGTTCGGCTACTTTTATCAATACAAACGTGCTGAGGCAGGGTGCTGCTTATGATGCCAATGTAAGTGCCTTGCTTTTCAATTTAAATAATAAAGGCAATAAATATTTCGTAAACGGTGGTGGTAAAATGAGCTACTTACGGGGCGAAGAATCGAGTACGGGTTATAGTTATACCTTACGGTTTGGGAAACAGAGTGGCAATTTTACCTGGAGCTACAATCAGGTATATGCTGATGATAAATTTGACCCATCAGATATGGGTTTCTTTACCAATAACAACTTTTTAGATCAGCGGATAGGCATTGGTTATAACGTATACAAGCCAAGCAAATGGTATAATCAATTTGAAAGCTGGCTTAATCTGACCTATTCCCGGAGGGCAATACCGAGTGCTTATCAAAAAATCGGAACAAATGCAGGATATTGGGTTCAGTTTAAAAATCAATGGTCGGCAGAGTTAGACTTAAGCTGGGATAGAAAAAGTAACGACTTTTATGAGGCAAGAAACGGACAGCTATACCGTGCACCTGAAAACTACGGCATTAGCCTGTATATAAACCCCAACCGTGCCAAGGCCTATAATTTTGGCGGAAATGTTCGCTATTTTGAGCAACAGCTTTTCGGTGGCAAACAATATAACTTTTACTTTTTCCAGAATCTGAGGTTAAATGATAAGATTGCTTTTGGACTAGACCTGAATTTCAATCCGAATTACAACTATGTAAACTGGGTAACTGCACAGGGAGATCAAGCTATTTTCTCTAAATACGACCGCAGAACGGTAGAAAACTCATTTGATGCTAAATACACTTTTACCAACTTAATGGGACTAACGGTGGTACTAAGACATTATTGGAGTGATAGAAGAAATAAAGAATTTTATTTGCTTAAACCTGATGGCAACTTAACAGCATATCAAGGGGCACCATTAACCGGAATGGATAGGAACTATAATGTGTTTAATATTGATTTAATTTATACCTGGCAGTTCGCACCAGGGAGTACCCTTTCTGTTTCGTACAAGGATGCAGCCGAAACTTACGATACCTTTTACACACAGCGTTACGATAAAAACCTAAGCGGGATTTTAAATGCGCCTCAGAACAACAGCCTTTCGGTAAAGGTGTTATATTATATTGATTATCTCGATTTAAAGAAAAAGCGGAAAAACGATTAAGTTTGGTCGGTTCTAGCCTTGGGTTTAAACCCAAGGCTACTCAACTCCAAATCCTCAACGCTAAACTAACGTGCTTTTCCGGGACTGATGCCGAATTTTTTACTAAAGGCACTGCTGAAATGTTGTACCGAAGAATAGCCCAACTCATCAGAAATGTGCTTAATGTTTTTTGTGTTATCGGCCAGGAGCTCTTTGGCCCGCATCAATTTATAATCGCTTAAATAACCAAAAACAGTGTTCTGGAAAACCTCTTTAAAGCCTTGTTTTAATTTAAACTCGTTTATTCCTGCTGTTTTTGCCAGCTCGGTTAAAGACGGCGGATGGTTGGCATTGGCCAACAAATATTCGCGGGCATAATAAATGCGGTCTTTATCGTAAGCTGATTTAATGGCAGAGCTGTCGGTTTTTTTTGCTGCGAGCTCAAAAGCCTGGGCTTGCAATGCCAAAAGTTCGAGGCATTTAGATTGCAGGAACAAGAGTTTTAAGCCTCCTGTAAAATGACAGTTCATAATATCATTTATGCAACTGTGCATCGCCAGACTGATGGGTAGATTTTCTGATGAAAGCTCTACTGAATGGTTATTCATGATTTTTTCGGCGAAATTTTTTAACAAAGTGCTGCTTTCGCTGGTTAGATCAATAAAGCGGCTCCTTTCAAAATTTACTTCGAAAAACTTATGCGGGCCATTGGTGGGGAATTCTGCCATCCCATCAAAATCCGGGCTGTAGATAATATTATGCTGGTTTGCCTTAATATCGAGCCGCTTATTGGTGAGGTAATTTTCCATTATTCCACCACCTATAAGCGAAAAATGTAATTCTACCAATTCGGGCTCGTCGAAAGCTTTAATACGCAAACGGTTCTGCTTCACCAGCATATCGCCGTAAACAATGTAAATGCCGGAAAAAGATATCTGCACGATTTCTGCATCGCCAAAGGGAAAGCTGTACTTGTCTCTTCTTTCGGTGACCAGTGCCTGATTAAGTTCGATATTGTCGAATTTGCTTCCAACAATATAATACTTATCATCACCATCATAAATGTTTAAAGCCATAAAATCCTTTTGATATAAACTTTAATCCCTTTGATATAAAAAGATGCGTTTGTTAGACAATTACTTTTGTTCAAAGTTACTAAACAAAAAGAATACGATGCCAAAATTACCATCATGGCTGGCCAATACAATGGAAAAAGTGATCAGCAATAAAATATATCAGGTAGAAGTTGTAGAAACTAAAATGTTAAGCAGCAACCTAAAGTGTGTTACCTTTAAAGGCAATTTTTTTGATGCCAAGTTTATTCCTGGCATGGAAGTACTGTTTAGGGTTAATGCCAATGAGTACCGCCATTATACCCTATCTGCCTTTAATCAAACGGAAGAAACCTGCGAAGTTATCTTTTATTTAAACAGGCAAGGACCGGGACACAGCCTCGCTGTGAATATTCAAAAAGGAGATTCTTTAAAGCTTATTCTAGACCGTGCAAGAGTTAAATACGTGGATGAATCGAACCAGCATTTCTTTTTTGGTGATGAAACCAGCCTGGGTTTATATGAATCGCTAGGGAAAAAAGTGGTGGATGAGGATGTGGAATATTTTGGAATTTTAGAGCTACAGGAAGAAAACCTTTGCGCTGCTGAACAGCTCAATTTGTTGATCGATGTGGTGCCTTCTGACCCCAATACTCCGGCTAAAAATGCCATCAACTGGATGGAAAACATGCATCCGATCTGCTGGGAAATGTGGCAAAATGCTACTTTTTACTTAACCGGAAGGGCAAAATCGATACAGTCTTTTAAAAAGTACCTAAAGCAAAGGGGCGTAAGCTTCAGGCAAATTATTACGATGCCATATTGGGAAATCGGTAAGGTTGGTGGCGGCTAAACCTATCTGGGAAAGGTAAAGCCAAAACCCAATGCTAAAGTTTGGTTCGCCTGTATTTTGTTTGTGCCGGTATCGTCATCAAATAATAGAACACCTGTTAAACTGGTGTTCATAAAACGGTTGATTTTTGCAGTTAAAGCAATGTCTAACCTGTGGTCGATTTTACTTGTCTTAAAATCTTTATAGGGAATAAACATCTGATAACGTGCTTTAAGGTTTGTGTTGGTAAATATATCCTTATCAAATGCACTTACAATCTGAAAAGCAAGCTCATTACGCACTTTTTTGCCATACTCTACGCCATAAACACTAGCCTTTGGCGGCTTGGTATTATCAATCGGATCAAGAAAAAGCTTTTCGTCTAAAACAAAAGTTTGGCGTGCGGTACCCGTACCGATACGGGTAGAAAAATATTTAACAGGTTTGTACTCAAAACCGATAGATTCTGTTAAATAACCCGGACCCATAAATTTTGAAATTAGCGTAGCGGTTTCTTGGCCGTTTGTCATGCTGTAAGAATAACCATTATCAAATTGGGATTCGAAACTTAACGATCCGAAAAAGAACCAGCTTTTAGAGAGTTGAAAAGAAGCTTTATTATCCCAAAAAATACGGTCGTTCGTTTTCTTTTGCAGCTGATCTTTGTTTTTGATTTTACCATATTGTAAAACCAGCTCACTGATGTAACTATAGCTGTTTTTATTGTATTCTGCTTTCCAGTTTAACAATCCGCCAACGGCCACAGAGTTGGTACCCCCACCTTTCCAGTTGTTACTGAATTGGGCCTGGTTAACATTAATGCCGATGTTGGTTCTTGTTTTCCAGTAATTAATCTTGGCGTTTACCACCAAAGGTTTAATTTTTACGGGCTCAAAGTTTAATGGCCCTTGTCTGCTTGGCAAAGGACTACGCTTTAACTTTATATTCAGGTCTTTTGTATTGATCGGAATAGTATCAATTTCCTGTGCATATAATTTTGTAGAGCAGAAACTTAGAATCAGGATTATGGCAGCTAAACAGTTCTTCATTACCTACAAAGAAAAAGAAAAAATTTAGAGATAAAAAGCATTTAACAAAATGATTGTCAGATTGACAATTGAATTAGAGGCAAAAACTGTTGTTTCAGATCTTTTTAAGCCAGCCGTACCAATTCCCCTTTTTTAGATAGTTTAGCTCGCTTTCGTGCGCATAGGCTTCCTGTTCAAAAACGATGTTGCGGTAGGCTAAATCGTGGTTTTGGTATTTAATCAGATTAACCAGGTAGTTAATTAGGTATAAGAGATAAAAAGGAAAAATAAGCAATTCTAATTGCTGGCGTAAGTGGATTTTTTCGTGGTTAATGATTGTTGGATCGTTTTTAAGCCCTGATGATTTTAACAGGATGAATGGAAAGATGGCCATACCTGCTGCCGGGAGTTTTTTAACGATCAGAATGGGCGCTTTCACAACTTATCGATGGTTATTGCCGGCAATTTTGGCAATTGTAAGGCTTTAGGATTTAACCTGTAGCTTTTATAGGCATTCCGGATAAAAAGATTAAAGGAATAATCGGTTGCATCCAATACAAATTGATAAGTAGGACGATACTGCTGCATAAAATCAGTCAGTTCAGCATCTTTTATGCCTAATACCTGGCTAACCAGACTGGCGCTGAAACGATAATCGATCAGATCTTCACGATAATCTTTTTCGAGGATTTTTTGAAGATGACGGGCGTTTCTTCCTTGTTTGCTTAACAGATTGTAGATGGCATCGATACCTAACCCAACACCCCCATTACCTAAATTCAATAAATCTTTACTGCTTCCTTTCATGGTTTGGTAACGATATTCCTGAACGTTTTTTTCGTATTGCTGCTGCGGGCTCAATCTTTTTTGCTGAATAACGACGTCACGCAGTCTGATGCCCAGCGATCTGAGTTGAAAGTACGCAGCGGTTTGGCCTTTAAAAACAATTGTATCTACCCCATAGCCCGATAAAGCGGCAACCAGCGTATCGCCAGGCAGCGCAAAGGTGCTAAATTCGCCTTTTGTATTGTTATATAAACCATCGCCTGTACGGAGGTTATAGATGTAAACCTTGGCCAAACGCTGCTTGGTTTCTTTATCAATAACAATTCCCTGCACAGGTTTATTCTGTGCATGAAGCAGCGTAGAGAAGCTGAAAACAAATATAAAGGGAATAAAAAATTTCATTAAGCTACAAAACTACAAATATCTGGCAGGCTATGTTTGTACTTAACATTATTTAACCTTAAGTATCTGGCCCAGTTTGATGGCATCGGTACTCATTTCGTTCAGCATTTTTAACTGATCGACCGTTAAATTAAAACGTTTTGCAATATTGTAGAGTGTATCTCCTTTAACAACGGTATAAGTGCCATCGGCAAGAATGGGTTTGGCGCCTGCTGGTGGCGTTTCAACTGGTGTAAACTTTGCCTTTTCCTGAGGGATATTCTGGTTGATTTCTGCAAAGACACGATCCTCACGGGCAATCTTTTGCTTTTCGTTTTCCGATTGATCGTATTGGTAAAGCTGGTATTTTTCGATGGTGTTGATTAACAGATCTGGATATTTCGGATTGGTTGCATAACCCGCTGTTTTTAATCCCTGTGCCCAACTTTTATAATCATTCTTATCTAACTGGAAAAGAAAACTGTAACGTTTGCGTTTTAAAAATTCAGAATGATCCCTGAAAGATTCGCGGGCATCTTTATACACCCTAAAACAGTCGTTTTTCTGGTCATCATCGCGGAAATAGTTTTTCCCTTTCCAGTCTGAGGTACATTTAATGCCGAAGTGGTTGTTTGCGTACTTAGCCAAATCGCTGTTTCCACTGCCCGATTCTAAAATTCCCTGTGCTAGCGTAATACTTGCGGGGATACCGTTTGCATTCATTTCCTCAACCGCTACGCCTTTAAACTCATCAATATAACTTAAGGTATTGTAGCTTTTGTACGAATTGTTATTGGCTTTGTTGGCTGCTTTTTCTATCTGCTTGTTGTTTTTAGAGAATTTCCGCGAACCGCAAGAATTAAAAAAAAGGAGGGCTGCTACAACAAGGAAGTACTGAATGGATGAACGCATTGGTGGGTATATAGGGTTAATTGTTTAACTGTAGATTAATAGACTTAGGACTGATGACTACGGACTCAAGACTCAAAACTTCAACTTCTGTCCTGGTTTTAAATTTGCTTTTTCTATGCCGTTTTTCTGCATGAGGGCCTTAACGGTGGTACCTTTCTTTTTGGCAATTATGCTCAGGTTATCACCAGATTTTACGGTATAACTTTTTGTTGTTCTTCTGCTTTTTGAGCGGTGGCGAACTGGTGCCGCATAAACGGGCTCTTCATAACCCTCTGGTCTTTCATCGTATTGATAAAGTTCGTACTTTTTGATCAACCCGATTACCTGGCTGGCCCAGCTTCTGCTGCTGGCGTAACCACAACGGCGGATTCCGTAAGCCCATCCTTTGTAATCGTACTGATCGTATTTTCCAAAAAGGTTATTAAAAGGTTCGCGGGTTTCCATAATTTCTACAAAATGGCTGTAAGATTCATCTGCATTTAAGTAATCGCGATAGGATGAACGGATTTCGGTATTATTATTAGGACCTTTTACGCCGAAATGATTGTTAAGGTGTTGTGCAATTTTACTGTTTCCTGCAGCCGATTCGTGAATAGCGACAGCCAGGATAATACTGGCGGGGATTTTATGATCGCGCATTAAATCCTGCGCATATTCTACATGCTCTGCAATATACTCGTCTGTATCTTGTGCACGGGCAACAATCCCTGTTAAAAGGAGCAGACAAAAAGTAAAGATTTTTTTAGTCATGGTTAACTGTACAAATTGTTTAACGGGTTAACTGTGCAATTAACCGATTTAAACAATTAACCGATTAATCATTATATGTTAAGCTTTCTTCCTGATCACAAACAAACCATCCCGAACAGGTAAAATCAATTTCTCAACCCGTTCATCTGCAGCTATTTTATCATTAAAACTAGTAATATTTCTGGTGTCTTTATCCTGTTTCTCCTGAAGTACTTTTCCACTCCATAGTACATTATCCACAATGATAATTCCGCCAGGGCGAACGCGATCAAAAATGAGATCGTAATAGGTGCCATTGTTTTTCTTATCTGCATCGATAAAAACAATGTCGAAAACTTCGTCTAAAGCAGCTATCGTATGGGTGGCATCGCCCAGGATGTAGTTGATCTGATGGTTAAAGGCCGATTGGGCAAAGTTACGGCGAACCATATCTTCCAGTTCCTCATTAATATCAAGGGTATACAACAGGCCATCGCTGACTAAACCCTCAGCAAGACATAAAGTGGCATAACCGGTAAAAGTGCCGATTTCTAAAATCCTTTTAGGGGAAATCATTTTGCTGAGCATGCTCAAAACCCGGCCCTGATAGTGGCCAGATAGCATTCGGGGCATTAAAACTTTAAGGTTGGTTTCGCGGTCTATCTGTTGAAGCAGTTCGCTTTCAGGTTCGCAGTAGGCGATTAATAAATCTTGTAAATCGTCGTTTATCAGGCTCATTTGTTGGTTATAAACGGTTACTTTCCATAAAATATTGTAAAATGATGGTTGCAGCAATAGTATCAACCCGGTCTTTGTCTCTTCTGTCCATCTTTTTTAAACCACTTTGCATAATGGCCTGGTGGGCGAGTTTAGAGGTAAAACGCTCATCAACCCAGTGCCTGGGGATGTCAGGGAATGATTTTTTTAACAAGGTAGCAAAACCCTTTACGTGTTGTGCCGAATCGGATGGCGAGCCATCCATTTGTTTCGGGTCGCCGAGTACAAAAGCCTCTACCTGCTCGCTAAGCATGTATTTTTTAACATATTCGATCACATCTTTCGGATGCACCGTATCGAGGCCTGTTGCAATAATCTGTAAAGGATCGGTTACTGCGATGCCGATGCGTTTTGTTCCGTAATCAAATGCGAGGATTCTGGCCATAAGTTAAGCGCCGGGCACTTAGCGTAAAGCGGTGGCCCATCTTTAATTTTTAAAAAGCCAAAGGTAAGGTTTTTGAAATAATCGATAAACATTACAGGTAATGCTTGGTAAGGTTTGTGTTATTGGTGTTTATGGCTAAAAAATCATTTGTTCTGTTTTTATAAAGCAAAACCTGTAGTGCGTGGCTATGTCCAGTCCTGCTGTATGCTTTAGCCCTCATGCTTCGGGGCTGCCGCTTCCATCAGGTTTTTTGATGCAGAGCCCGTACGGTTTGGGTAAATTTGCAGGGCGTAAATTGGATGTTTCCGAAGAATTACTGACTTAGTTAAATAAACCTGATCGCGCGTAAAGCCCACATCCCGATTTTTCATCGGGAGAGGACTTGAAGCAATAGCAGGACTTTCGGAACCGAAACGCACAAGCCTTGCTTTTCTAAAAAATAAAATGTCGTTTTAATCTAAAAAATACAGATTCTGAAACAAGTTCAGAATGACGAGGCTGTGAATATCATATCTATTTCTTATTTTGCACCAAATGCAGTTTAAAGAAATCATCGGACAGGAAAGAGTGAAGCAACAATTGGTGCAAACGGTTAAAGAAAACCGCATTAGCCATGCGCAGTTGTTTTTGTCGCCTGCTGGTTCTGGTGCTGTACCGCTGGCTATTGCCTATGCACAATATATCAATTGCCTTAATAAAGGCGAAAATGATAGTTGCGGCGAATGTTCGAGTTGTAGAAAGTACGAACGTTTAATTCATCCCGACCTGCATTTCTCCTATCCTTTTTTTGCCTCGGCAAATGTAAAAACGGCTATAGATGTCCTGGAAGAATGGCGGGCAATGCTGATGCAGGATCCTTATTTTGATATGGATATCTGGCGATCGAAGCTCGATGCGGCCAATAAACAGGCCAATATTAACATTGCCGAATGCCACGATATTATTAAAAAACTAAGTTATAAAGCTTTCGAAGCCGAAACCAAGGTTTTAATTATGTGGCTGCCCGAATACCTGGATAAGGCCGGGAATGCGCTACTTAAATTAATTGAAGAGCCACCTGCAAATACCTTATTCATATTAATCGCACAAAGCCAGGATCAGATTTTAACCACCATTTTATCCCGAACGCAAATTGTCAAGATTCCGAAACTTTCATCAGAAGAGGTCACCGGATATTTACTAAATGCGAGTGGATTAACCGAGCATCAGGCCATTGATTACTCCTTTTTGGCCGATGGAAATTTAATTGAGGCAAAAGCACTGGCAGCAGATACGCAAAGCGACAGTTCGGGTACATTTACGGCCTGGCTGAGGATGGGTTTTGGTAACAAAGTTCCCGATCTAATCGAGTTTACCGATGAAGCGGCGAAGTGGGGAAGAGAAAACCAGAAGAATTTTTTAAAATATGGCGTAAATTATTTACGCGAATGCTGTTTAATTTTAAGCGGCGCTGAAGAATTGGTGAAATTACCCCCCTTAACCTTCGAAACCGCCAAAAAACTCAGCACACACGTACTTACCTTGCCCATGGCAGAGGCCATAATTGGCGAACTGGAAAAGGCACATTACCACATTGAAAGAAATGCAAACCCAAAAATTCTGTTTTTAGATGTATCTTTACAATTGGTAAAAATTATCAAGTTTAAAACGCTCCCTGCGGGGACTCAATATATATACAATTAATATGGGATGTGGAAGTTGTTCAACAGGTGGTGGTTGCACCCCTAATGGATGCAAAAGTAATGGCTCATGCGGCACCGGTGGTTGCCAAACAATGGAAGTTCACGATTGGCTGTCTAATTTGGATATGCCTTCTAATTATAAACCTTTTCAGGTTACAGAAATAAAATTTAAAGGTTCTCGGAAAGAGTTTTTCTTAAACAGCGAAAACATTTACCTCGAAATTGGCGAGCTGGTGGCTGTTGAAGGACCAACTGGTGGTTTTGATGTAGGGCATGTTTCGCTTACCGGCGAATTGGTGCGGATCCAGATGAAACGCCGTAAAACCACACTCGATCAGGTGGTGAAGAAGATTTACCGCAAGGCTACAGAGGCCGATGTGGAGAAATGGAATGCCGCTAAGGGAATGGAATGGGAAACCATGCACAAAGCCCGTAAGCTGGCTTTAGATCTCCGTTTACAGATGAAAATCAGTGATGTAGATTATCAGGCCGACAAAACCAAAGCAACTTTCTTTTATACTGCTGATGGCCGTGTCGATTTCCGCGAGCTGATCAAGAAAATGGCGGAGAGTTTCCGCATCAGGATTGAAATGCGCCAGATTGGGATGCGCCAGGAAGCTGGCCGTTTGGGTGGAATTGGTTCTTGTGGCCGCGAATTATGCTGTTCTACCTGGTTAACCAACTTTAAAACCGTTTCTACAGCTGCAGCACGTTACCAGAATTTATCTTTAAATACATTAAAGCTTGCCGGACAGTGTGGCAAATTAAAATGTTGCCTAAACTATGAGCTGGATACCTATCTGGATGCCTTAAAAGATATTCCCGATAGAATCGAAAACTTAGATACCGAAGCGGGTTACGCCCGTCACCAAAAAACGGATATTTTTAAAAAAATCATGTGGTTTAGTTACCAGGGCGATGAAAACTGGATTCCGGTTAAAGCTGCCCGGGTAAAAGAAATCATGGCCATGAATAAGGCCGGTAAAAAAGCACCTAATTTAAAAGAAGAAGCGGTGCAGATTGCAGCGCCTGTGGTGGTAGAAAAATCTTTCGATTATGAAAATGTGGTTGGTCAGGATAGTTTAACCCGTTTGGATGAACGTTCGCGGGGTAAAAACAACCAGAACAAAAACAATAATCAGAAAAACAACCGCAACAACAATCAAAACAGAAGAGAAAGAGTACCTGCCGGAGAGAAGAATGCCGGGCCTAATAATAAGCAACAGCCTCATCAAGGTGGTCAAAAAAACCAGCAAGGCGGAAAACCACAGCCTAACGGACCAAAGCCGCAACAAAACGGCGGACAGAAACCACAGCAACAGGCAGTACCAAAACCACAGCATGTTAATGGGCCAAAACCTCAAAACAATAAGCCAAAACAGCAACAGCCACAGGTGCAAAAACCTGAAGGAGGTGTAGCGGCAGAGGGTGTTAAGCCAGAACAAAATAAGAACAAGAATAGAAATAACCGTAGGAAGAATAATAACCGCCGAAACAATAATAATGGCTCAGAAAATAAACCTGCTGCTGAATAAAAGACAAGTTTTTTTGCTTGGCTTTTTATTTATGGTTACCCTATTTATGGGCTGTACGACCAGCGTAATCGATAGCAATGTAGAAATTGCCGATCGCAGGTGGACTTACCGTAACCATATTTCGACAACATTTGAAATAAAAGACAATACCAGGTCTTATAATGTTTATTTCAAGCTAAGGCATACGGCAGATTATAAATACGCCAATATATTTATCCTTGCCCATTTTAAGGATGGTAAAAAGATGGTAACCAAACGTTATCAGTATAAACTTGCTAAAAATGATGGCGAATGGCTGGGTAGCGGCTCAGGAAACGTGTTCAGTTATAATTTGCCTATGCTTACTAATTATCGTTTTCCAAGAAACGGCAAGTTTGATATCGAAATTGAGCAGAATATGCGCGATAATCCATTATTGGAAGTAAGCGATGTTGGGTTGTTGGTAGAATAGTAAAGCGCATGGCGCCACGCGTCCACCCTACAAATATTGCAACAAACTTTCTAGTTTCATCCCCCTTGAGCCTTTCAGTAACACTAAATGATCTCGAACAGGATTATCTTGTAAATATTGCGCAGCCTCTGCAGGCGTTTCGAAAAACAGGCCTTTAATTGTATTTTTAAAAGCATAAAAATCTTTTCCAATAAAAATCAACTGATCCAAACCGCTTTCGCTGGCCTGTTTGGCAATTATTTCGTGCTGACCAGGAGATTCTGGCCCCAATTCGAACATATCGCCCAAAATGGCAGTCTTTTTATTGGCCGATAGTGCGGCAATATTTTTTAATGCTGCGGTCATACTGCTTGGGTTGGCATTGTAGAAATCGCATATCACGGTATTTTTTTCGGTTTTTGTTAACTGTGACCGGTTGTTTTTGGGCTGATAGTTCGCTAAACCGGCATTGATTTCTTCAGGACTCATATCAAAGAAATCGCCAATACAAATGGCGGCAAGGATATTTTCGAAATTATAACTTCCTGTTAAATTGGTTTTTACTGATGAAGAAACTTCATGGTTGGTCCAGTCGACTTCGATAAAAGGATCGCTGCTTTTTAACGAGCCTTTAATGGTATTGCCATTTTCTGTTCCGTAATAAATGAGTTTGTTTAAACCGGCGGCAGCACTCATTTCTATTAAATAAGGATTGTCTCTATTGATAAAGGTGTAACCCTGGGTCTCTTTTAAATAAGCATAAAGTTCAGCCTTTCCCTTTTTTACGCCCTCAAATCCACCAAAACCATCTAAATGTGCCATGCCCACATTGGTAATAATACCATGGGTGGGCTGAGCAATGGTGCAAAGTAGTTCTATTTCCTTTTGGTGGTTTGCCCCCATCTCGATTACCGCAATCTGAACCTCATCAGTAATGGATAATATAGACAATGGAACACCTATATGATTGTTTAAGTTGCCAAAGGTGGCAAAGGTTTTATATCGCTCGGTCAGCACAGCATTTACCAATTCTTTACTGGTTGTTTTACCATTACTGCCGGTTAAGCCAATAACAGGGATGTTCAGTTTTTTACGGTGATGGCGAGCCAGATCCTGCAAAGTGTTTAATACGTCTTCAACCAATAGGCATTGATGATTTGTTGCATATTTTTCTTCATCTACAACCGCATAAGCGGCACCCTTTTCAATAGCCTGAGCAGCAAATTCATTGGCATTAAAAAGATCTCCCTTAAGTGCAAAAAAGATACAGCCGGGGCTAATGTTTCTGGTATCGGTAGAAATAACAGGGTTTTCTTGGTAGTAATCGTATAATCTTTCGGTTGTAATCATGCCTATGGTAAAAAATATGATGTAAAATTAAGCTTTCGCATCAACAAAAAACAAAATTAGTACATTAGGTAAAATTATTTTCCTATGAAAAGACTCTTAACGTTCTGCCTGATCTCCTTAAGTTCAATTCTGTTTGTACAAGCGCAGCTAAAATCTCCTGATGATTTTTTAGGCTACGAGTTAGGCTCGCACTTTACCCCTCATCATAAAGTGGCGGATTATTTCAGGCAAACTGCTGTTGCTTCCCCAAAAAATATGAAGCTGATCGAATATGGTAAAACCAATGAAGGCAGGCCGTTAATGGTGGCGATTGTTTCTTCAGCAGAAAATATAGCGAAACTGGAACAGATTAGGAATAACAATTTAGTTTTGGCAACGGGAGCCAATAATAGTGTCGATTTAATAAATCAACCTGCTATACTTTGGTTAAGTTATAATGTACATGGTAATGAGGCAAATTCGACCGAAACTTCCATGAAGATGCTTTATACGCTAGTTTCGGGCAGTAATAAACCTGCAACAGATTGGTTAAAAAATACTGTAGTAGTGATCGACCCTTGTTTAAACCCCGACGGAAGAGATCGTTACGTGAATTATTTTAATAGCGTGGTGGGCAAAACACCCAATTCTGATCCATTATCGAGAGAACACATAGAGCCGTGGCCAGGCGGCAGGCCAAATCATTATTATTTCGATTTAAACCGCGATTGGGCCTGGCAAACACAAATTGAAAGTCAGCAAAGGTTGGCACTGTACAACCAATGGATGCCTCAGGTACATGTCGATTTTCATGAGCAAAGCTATAATGAACCTTATTATTTTGCACCAGCAGCAGAGCCGGTTCACCAGGACATTACGCCCTGGCAAAAAAGTTTCCAGGTGGTGGTAGGTAAAAACAACGCTAAATATTTTGATGCAGAGGGCTGGCAATATTTTACCAAAGAGCGCTTCGACCTGCTTTATCCATCGTATGGCGATACTTATCCCTTATATAATGGATCAATCGGTATGACCTACGAGCAGGGCGGAATACGGGCAGGGTTATCAGTGGTAACCAATGATGGTGATACCTTAACTTTAAAAGATCGTATCGCGCATCACTTTACTACAGGAATGTCTACCCTTGAAGTAACTTCCTTAAACCATAATAAATTATTAGAAGAGTATAAAAAATATTTCCAGCAAGAGCTGGCCAATAGTCCAGGCATTTATAAAAGCTATATTATAAAAGCAACTAATTTGTCGCGCTTGAAAAAACTGGCTGAACTGCTCACCAAAAATAAAATCGAATTTGCGTTTGGAGGGGATAAAACTGGTAGAGCTTATGACTACGATACCCAAAAAGAAGAAAATTTTAGCATAACCCGCAACGATTTAATTGTGAATATTCAGCAACCAAGGGCAGTTTTGGCTAATGTTTTATTAGAGCCTCAAACCCTGGTAACCGATTCTAATACTTACGATATTACAGCATGGGCCCTTCCTTACGTGTATGGATTAAAAGGTTATGCCAGTAAAGAAAGTATCAAAGGAAAATTCTCAGCGATTGAAGAACCTAAAATAATCAATAATGAGGTGGAGAAACCCCTCGCCTGGTTGTTTAGCTGGGGAACAAGCGAAGATGTTCAGGTATTAACTGCGCTGCAAAAGGAAAATATAAAAGTCAGACAGGCCGATCAGCCATTTGCTGTAAACGGTAAAGACTATCCTGCCGGAACCCTAATTGTGTTGAGGGCAGAAAACGAAAGGCTGATAAAAGGGATGAAAGATAAGGTAGCATCAATTGCAAAAACCTTGAACAGGCCAATCCAGGCCATAAGCAGTGGCTTTGTAGAAAAAGGTAAGGATTTTGGCTCTAACGTTTATCCATTGTTAAAACAGCCTAAAATTGCCATTGTATCGGGTATGGAGGTTTCTTCTCTTGCGTTCGGCGAAGCCTGGTTTTTTCTTGAACACGATCTGAATCTTTCACCCAGTATTATTAATGCTAAAGATTTAAATAACCTGGATATTAATAAAGTAAATACCTTGATTTTGCCAGATGGAAGTTATAGTCCTTTTATAGGCGATGGTTTAACTGCATGGTTAAATAAAGGAGGAAGATTGATTTTAATGGAAGATGCTATCGAAAGTGTATTCGAGAAAAAAGGATTTGATATTAAAAAGAAAGAAGCTGCTGTAAAAAAAGATGAAAAGCCAGAGGCAAACAAACTTCTTTTCAAGGATAAGAACAGAGATGATTTTGAAACAACGATACCAGGTGCAATTTATCGGATCAATCTCGATGCTAGCCACCCCTTTTCTTATGGTTTGGGTAAAACCTATTATAGTTTAAAAACAGACCGTAAGATTTATGAGCCATTTGTTAAAGGTTGGAATGTGGGTTTGATTAACGAAAAAAGTTTAATGGCTGGCGTAGTGGGCAAAAAAGCCAGGGAAGAACTTAAAACCGGGCTTTTAATTGGGGTACAAGATTTCGGCCGGGGCCAGGTAGTTTATTTGGCCAACGACCCCCTGTTCAGAAACTTCTGGGAGGGTGGAAAAACCTTATTCGGGAATATAATTTTTTGTGGATATTAAAAGTTCGAAATTTATATCATGCCTACCTTTTGATCTCTAGATTATTAAGGGTAAAAAATTATTAAAAGGAGATCAATTTTTGTAGATTTTATTAGAATAGTTGGACCAAAATTACATTTAGCTCCTAAATCTATAGTTTGTAAGGTGAAATTTAAGGTTAAGAAGGATGTAAAATCACCTTTAATTAATATTATATTAACATTTTTTGGCGCTAAAATAATATTTAACATTTCGTATTGTGCTGTAATACAGGTTATTGATTTTTGTTTGGGCGCTTTTGTTAAAAATTGTTAAAAAAAATTTTCTAACATCCTTTTCATCCCTTAAATTAGACCCATCATTAACTAACCTATTTTCTAATTATGAAAAAACTTCTACAAAGTTTGTTCATTCTTATGTTTTTTGCTGTAACGGCAATGGCACAAGATCGAACGGTTACTGGTACTGTTACTTCTCAGGATGATAAACTTCCGATTCCTGGGGTAAGTGTAAGGGTAAAAGGAACACAGAATGGCACTACGACAGATGCCAGCGGTAAATTTTCAATTACTGCAAAAAATGGATCGGTTCTGGTCTTTTCTTACATCGGATATGCCGCATCAGAGGCAACTGTAAGCGCATCAAATTCGATTAATATTTCATTAGTACCCGATGCAAAACAATTAAATGAGGTAGTCGTTACTTCTTTCGGCGTTGTGCGTCAATCAAGGTCACTTGGAGCGAGTGTTGGAAAAGTAAACAACGAACAAATCACTCAGGTTTCTGAACCAGATGTATTAAAAACACTTCAAGGTAAAGTAGCCGGTGTTGATATCCGTGCTTCTCAGGGTACACCTGGGTCTGCTACGCGTATCCAGATTCGTGGTAATACCTCCTTTACTGGTGATGCTCAACCACTAATTGTTGTTGATGGAGTACCATATAGCAATGATCAGGTAACTACCTCAAGCCAATTAGGCGGTGGTGGTGCTTACGGAAGTGGTTTTTCAAATATCGATCCAAACGATATTGCTTCCATTCAGGTTCTTAAAGGATCTGGTGCTGCAGCCTTATATGGTTCCAGAGCATCAAATGGTGTATTATTGATTACAACAAAATCAGGTAGTGCAACAGCAGGTAAAAAAGGATTGGAAATCAGTTTAAAGAGTTCAGCTTCATTGGAGCAAATTGCAGCATTGCCTGAGCTACAAAATAATTACGGTACGGGTTCTTATGGCAATTATTCTGCTTCAAATGGTTCATGGGGGCCTAAATTTGGTGGCGCGTTAAAAGAAATTCCGGCCTGGCCTGCTTATTTAGCTGCTTATCCAGAATTATTCCCTACTGGTACTGTTCCTTATCAGGCTTATCCAGATAACGTGAGCAGCTTGTTTAAAGACGGTTATGTTTTAGAGAATTCCATCAATCTAAATGGGGGTAACGAAAAAAGCGCTTTTGTAATTACAGCATCGCAATTAGATCAAAAGGGATATGTAACCAACTCAGACTATAACCGTACAAATATTGCGGTTGGTGGTAGCTCTAAATTGGATAATGGTTTAAATATCCGTGGAAACTTAAGTTATAGCCGTTCGGTGCAAAATGGAGGTTATTTTGGTGAAACCCAAAATGGTGCGCCTTCACTGTTCTCAAGAACACTATTTTTAGGACGTAACTGGGATTTAAGTCTTCCTTTTGAGGATAAAAACGGAAACAGTATTATTTACGCAGGTGCCGGACAGTTTGATAACCCGTTATGGTCTGCTAAATACAATACCACAAATACGGCAGAAGAACGTTTCATCGCAAACTTAAAAGCTGATTATGATATTACCAAATGGGCTAATTTTTCAGTTGCGGTAGGAACAAACGTAAATACACTTGGCAGACGTGAGGTGATCGAAGTAAGCTCTAGAGCTGCAGAAGGATTGGGTAGACTAACCCTTGACAACTATCGGAAACAAGAAATCGAATCGACCGCTTTATTAAACTTAAAACCAAAAATCAACGATGATTTTACTTTCAACGGTTTATTGGGCTTTAACTTTAATCAGAGAACGACTGATAGACAGGCTAACAGAGGAAATCAATTTATTGAAAGAGGTATACATAATCTAAACAATACCGTTCAGCAATCGTTTTTAGTAGATTCGTATGGCAGAAGAAGGATATTCGGCTTGTTTGCTGAGGCTACCTTTGGTTACAAGAACTATGCTTTCATTACTGCCACTGGCCGTAACGATTGGTCTTCGACCTTACCATCTGATAACAGAAGTTATTTCTACCCAGCAATTTCAGGAACATTCATCTTTACCGATGCTTTTCAGATAAAAAGCAAAGTGCTTGATTATGGAAAGTTAAGAGCAAGTTATGCAAAGGTAGGACGTGATGCGAGTCCATACGGAATAACCAATGGTTTTAGTTTTAACTCAAATTTCTTAGGTGTACCTAATGCCGGTTCAAATATTACAGCAAACGATCCTAATTTAAAGCCAGAGTTTACTAAAGAGTTTGAGGTAGGTACAGAATTAAGTTTCTTTTCTCAGCGAATTAACTTTGATTTCACTTATTACAACAAAATCTCAACCAATTTAATTCAGGCCATTGATGCGCCTGCAAGTTCTGGTTATCTTTTCTATAATACCAACATTGGTCAAATTAGTAACAAGGGTTTTGAGGTTCAGTTAACCGGTGTGCCTGTTAGGACTAAAGATTTTAACTGGAACCTGACTCTAGCTTTCACCCGTAATAAAAATATGGTTGATAAGTTAAAAGATGGTGTGACCAGAATTGATTTAGCCGGCTTTTTTGCTTCAACAGGTTATTCTGCCTATGCAGAAGCAGGTATGCCTTACGGATATTTAAGGGGTACGACAAGTGCACGTGATAATGAAGGTAATTTATTAATCGATCCTGCTACGGGGGCATTGATTGATAATACCGAGCCAAGTTTTATTGGTGATCCAAATCCTAAATTTAAGTTAGGCTTTACCAATACCTTTACGTATAAAGGTATCGTTTTAACAGCATTGTTAGATTATACTAAGGGTGGAAGCATTTATTCAACAACCATCCAAAACGAGCTTGGTCGTGGTACATCAAAGCTGACTGATGATAGAGAAACGACATGGGTAATTCCTGGTGTTTATGGAGATCCAAATACGTTTCAGCCTATTTTAGATGCTAGTGGAAACAAAATTCAAAACATTACCCGACTAACCACTAACGATCTTTATTTTAATGGAGGTGGAGCATCTACTTTTGCTACCAATGGAGCGAATGAGTGGAGTGTTTTTGATGGAACAGTATATCGGTTAAGAGAAATAAGCTTAGGCTATAATCTTCCGAAAGCCTGGTTCAAGAAAACACCAATTGGCTCGATCCGTGTAAGCGCAACAGGTAGAAACTTATGGTTTTATGCACCTAACATTCCTAAAGGAACCAATTTTGATCCAGAAACCAACAGTTTTGGTGCAACAAATATCCAGGGAATCGAGCTTTCTACCGCACCTACAGTTAAGCGCTATGGTTTTAATGTTAACATAACTTTCTAACAAAAAACATACGATAATGATACGTAAATTAAAATACTTTATACCCGCGGTGATTTTGTTAGCAACCTCTTGCAAAAAATCACTGGACATCAATGTAGATCCATATAGTCCAACTTCTGTAAACGTTAATAAATTACTGCCGGCAGCGCAATTAAACCTAGGTGTAAATTTGGCTACTTCAAGTGGCATTTCTCAAGTGCTTGAAGTGTATATGCATCGCCTGGTGGTTAGAGAAGATCCTAATCAATACAATGCTACCGGATCAAACTTTAATATCCTTAATAGTTGGAACGGGATGTATTCATCTGTTTTTACCAATCTGGATTTCATCATTTCTGAAGGTACCGCAAAAGGTAACCTAAAATATGTAGGTATTGCTGAAATACTAAAAGCATATGGTTATAGCCAAATGGTTGATATTTATGGAGATGTTCCATTTAGCGATGTGAACAAATTGGTCTCTGAAAATAAATTTGGTGCAAAATTCGATAAGGGATCTGATATTTACCCGCAATTAATAGCTTTATTAGATAAAGGCATTGCTGATCTGAATGCAACAGCATCAAATCTTGTTGTGCCTGGTAATGATGATGTAATATATAAAGGTAACATCACAAGATGGATCAAAGCAGCCAATACCATTAAATTGAAATTGTTATTGCAGCAACGGTTGACTAAAAATGTGGCAGCTGATGTAAATGCATTAATTACAGCTAACAATTTAATCAGTACAACTGCTGAGAGTTTCTTATTGCCATTTGGCCCGAATGGCGCTACTGATGACCGAAACCCAGGTTTTGGCGATTATTTTGCAGCACAAAGATCACAGTATCAAAGTCCTTGGTTTTATGAAATTTTAAAAGGATATAACCCTACTATTTATACTGGAATCAAAGATCCGCGTCTTCCATATTATTTTTACAATCAGATAAAAGCAAACGCTTCGGCAACAAATCCAACCGAATATAGAGATGGCGGCTTTTTATCGATATATTTTGGTTCAACAGGGCCAAACGCGGCACAGTCACAACAAAATTTTATGACACTATTTGGTATTTATCCAGTAGGCGGTCGTTATGATGATGGTGCAGGTGGTACGGCAAGTGCAGCAAGTGGTACCGGAGCAGCTCCTTACCGTTTTATTACTTATGCTGATGTATTGTTTATGAAGGCAGAGTTAATGAAAACAGGTGTAATTACTGGTGATGCAAAAGCAACATTGCAGGCGGCCATTACAGAGGCATTTGCTCAGGTTGATTATGTGATTACTACTTATGTAAAACCTTCTCAAACCGTTCCTGCTGTAGCAGGCACACCAGCAGCAACGACTTATATTGCAGCGGTTATGGCCCAGTATGATGCAAAACCTGCACAACAACTAGAATCTATTATGACACAAAAATGGATCTCAAGTTATGGCAGTGCAGTAGATGCGTATACTGATTATAGAAGAACAAAATTCCCTGTGTTGTTTGATCCTTCTAACCCTGCGCAAGCTCCGGGAGGAAAGGTTCAACCGCCAGTAAACGGAGACCCCTCTCAGGCCGTTCAGCCTGCTGTAGATGTTCAGGTGTCTAAAAAGTATCCATTAACTTTACCTTGGTCTAATTCAGAATTATCTGCAAATGGTAGTGCTCCTGCACAGAAATCAGATCCGTCTACTTTCAAGCCATTCTGGTTACCATAAAACATTATTAAATTAACTTAATATGAAAAAATTAGTCATATATCTATTAATGTCATCATTCTTTATCGCGGCATGCCGTAAAGAAGATAACCCTAAATTGCCGGTGCTTGAAAGGGTGCCACTTCCGCAATTAACGATTGATAAAACGGGTGATGCTACAATTTCTGCTTTAGCCCCAGATGCATTTGTTGGAAAATTTTCGGTTTCGATGTTCTATCCGGAAGATGTTAAGCCATCTAAATTGGATATTGTTGTAATTAAAAATGGTAACGCTGCAGTTGTTAAAACTATACAGGCTGGTGTTACTTCTTATCCAACCAACATTACGCTTACTGGTACCCAGATTAAGTCGCTCTTTGGTGTATCTTCGGTTCTTGGTGATTCTTATACCATTGGTGCAAATATCACTACCGAAGGCGGGAAGTTTTATCCGGCATTCTCTACTTTAGGAGAAACCAATAACGGTGGACTATCTTCAATTGCAGGCTCAACACCTCAAATTACCTTCGCTGCGGTTTGTCAGTTCAAAATGGCTGATTACGGTGCTGTTGGTACAGTTGTTCCCTATACTGTAGTAACGGATGAGTGGGCTGATTATTCAGCCGGACAAACAGTTCCTGTAACTATTATTGATGCGACACACCTATCTTTCTTTTATGGAACTGATGTGAGTGTTAAACCTATTGTAATTACAATCAATCCTACTGATAATACTACATCAGCAGCAAGTGTAGCATATGGTGGTTATGGTGGGCCTCCTATATTCACTGCTGTGAGTGTTGCTGGTAGTGCAGCAAATGCTGTAGCGCCTTGCGATTTAACTGTTGGCGTAAGATTGGCTCATACTTCTCCTTTAGGAAGTTATGGCAGCTTTACCATAAAACTCAAAAAGAAATAATAGCAACAGGTAGCTAAATTTTTAGCAGCTTAAATAAGCTAATTATTGCGCCGTTCTAAAGTGAGTCCTTTCAAAGGTTACTGATTTTAGAGCGGCGCTTTTTTTTGATTTGTTTAATTTTTTTTCCAAAAGCGGCTGCTTAATGATGAACTCATTAACCACCTCAAAATTATTATTAACAAATAGATTTTCTGGACTGAAAATCTATTTGTGTTTAAAGCCTAATTTAATTGTAAAGCGCTTGCGCATAAAATTTGATTTTTTGGCACAGTTTTTTCGGTTTTATAAACTATTGTTTACAGCCTCCTAATGACAATTTTAGCCTATTTGAGGTTAAAATATGATTATAGGTGCTCATAATATTCTACATTTTGTGGAAAAATTCCCCCAAACGCCTTTTTAATCATACAGGTTTATTGTCAAAACAAAGTCATTATAAAGGCTTGTTTTGTTAAAATTTGTTAAATTGTTAACAAACTCCATTATATTTAGGAATTCAAATTACTATTTCATTAACTAACTTAAAATTCATGAAAAAACTTCTACAAAGTTTGTTCATGTTCTTGTTAATCGCATCAACCGCGATGGCACAGGACAGAACGATTTCAGGTACAGTTACAGCTAAGGAAGACGGATTGCCGATTCCTGGGGTAACAGTAAAAATTCAGGGCTCTAAAGTGGGAGCTACAACCAATTCTAGTGGTCAGTATACCATTAAAACTTCAGCTGGAGCAGTTGTGTTAGAATTCACCTCTATTGGTTTCGGTTCAATCACGAAAAACGTAGCGGCAGGAACAACTTCAGTTAATGCTATTTTAGAAAACGACAACAGGGTATTAGACGAGGTTGTTGTTACGGGTTACGGTTCAGGAAGAAGAATTTCTTCTGTAGTAGGATCGGTAGCTACAGTGAGTGCAAGAACTGTAGAAAACAAACCAGTAGCGAATGCTTTCGATGCCATGCAAGGTAAAGTAGCAGGTTTACAGGTATTTACTTCATCAGGTGAGCCATCTCAAACCGCATCAATCAGATTACATGGTGTTGGATCATTAGGTGCAAGTAACACACCTTTGTATTTATTAGATGGTATACAGGTTGATGAGACTTCTGTGCTTAACATGAATCCGAATGATATCGAAACGGTATCTGTATTGAAAGATGCATCTTCTACATCTATTTATGGTGCGCGTGCTGCGAATGGTGTAATTTACATTACAACCAAAAGAGGTAAAGTAGCTAGCGCTGCTACCATTACCGTTCAAGGACAGTATTCGGTAGCTAACCCAGCTAGTGATAAGTTCTACAGAAACTTCCTGAATACTGCACAATTAAGCCAGTTACAGATTGAGCAAGGTTTAAGAACTGCAGCAGCAACGGCAACTTTACTGGCACAATATCCAAATGATACAAAATGGTATGACTATTATTATAAAAAAGATGTGCCTACCTATCAAACCGATGTAACCGTTTCAGGTGGTGGCGGTAAAACGGCTTACTATATTTCAGGTAGTTTCTTTGAAGGTGAGGGAAATAGATTCCGTTCGGCCTTTGATCGTTATACTTTCCGTTCGAATCTGACCACTACTTTGAACGATTATATTAAGATCGGTTTAAATTTAGCGGGCGGTAGTTCAGATACTCAAACCAACCCTTTAGCAACCAATGATACCAATGGTCCTTTGGCTTTATTGGCTCAGCCATGGTATTCTCCTTATGATGCTAATGGTAATGAATATTATGGAACACTGATTCCTGGATGGGGCAGATATAGCCCAAGGTATTTAGCAGACAATACGCCTTACAACAGAAACAGATTGACTTTCAATCCTAGTGGATTTGTTGAAATTACGCCAATCAAAAACTTAACTTTTAAATCTCAAGGAGGTATAGATGGTTGGATTGATAGAACTACGGATGTAAGGTTACCTTCTTATGCTGCTTTCCCTGGTGCTGGAACTTTAAGCGAGACTTATACAAGAAGAATCAATAAAACAGCAACTAATACATTAGAGTATAGATTCTCATTAGAGAAAAACAATTTCTCTGTATTGGCTGGTCAGGAATATGTTGATGGTGTAGATCAAACTTTTAATGCCAACACTAGTGGTCTTCCAAACGATAACCTTTTAGTTCTTCAAAACGGAAACGCAACAAACAGAGGTGTAAGTTCTGGTAAAACTGAGTATGCATTTAAATCTTTGTTCGGCCGTTTAGAATACAACTTCAATAACAGATATTTTCTTGATGCTTCCATTCGTGAAGATAGATCATCACGTTTCGGTGCAAATAAACAAAATGCTACTTTCTGGTCAGTTGGTGGTATGTGGAGAGCTAAACAAGAAAATTTCTTAAAAGATGTTAAATGGTTAGATGACCTTACCTTGAGAGCAAGTACCGGTACAAGTGGTAACTCTGCAATTGGTAACTATGAGAGTTTAGCTACTGCAGCAGGAAGCTCAAACTATAACGGATTACCAGGTGTGGCTCAGAATGCACCAGGAAACCCTGATTTAGGATGGGAAAAACAACAAAAAACAACGATTGGATTTAAGTCATCATTCTTAAACCGCATCAGATTAGATGTTGAATTCTATTACCGTGAAACTAGTAACCAGTTGATTAATGTTCCTCAGGTATACACTACTGGTTATTCTCTTGTTAGAACAAATGTTGGTGCCTTGCAAAATAAAGGTATGGACATTACTTTGGATTTTGATGTTTGGACGAATGATGCTCATAAAGCTTTTATTACCCCTTATATTAATGCCAACTTTAATAAAAATAAAATTACCGAACTTTTTCAGGGTAAAAACTATTACATAAACCCTGGAACGGGTGTGTTATGGGCAATCGGCCAGCCGGTATCATTTGTATATCCAATGTGGAAAGGCGTAAACCCTGATAATGGTTTGCCTCAATGGTATGTTCCGAATGCGGGTGATGGAAGTATTATCACCAGAACTGATGATAATGCAGTAACCAGTAGCTTCTCTGCAGCTAACCTGCAGCAAAATACAGGTATCGAGCGTTATCCTTGGTTAAACGGTGGATTCGGATTTAACTCAGGTTACGAAGGCATCTTTTTAAGTGTTGATTTTACTTTCTCACAAGGTAAATACCTGATCAATAATGACAGATATTTCTTCGAAAACCCAACTTCATTCTCTGGCTTTAACCAGTCGACTACAGTATTGGATTATTGGAAAACACCTGGTCAGGTTGCAAGATTCCCTAACCTTAACCAACAATTCACGCAGTTTGACAGCAGATTAATTGAAAATGCTTCTTTCCTAAGATTGAAAAACTTACAATTAGGATATAACTTGCCTCAATCTGTATTAGAGCGTACTAAAGTTCTAAAAGGTGCCAAAATCTTCTTTGTTTCCCGTAACCTGTTAACCTTTACTGATTATACAGGACCAGATCCAGAGGTAGACACGAACTTGACATTGGGAGTTAATCCTAATACCAGACAGGTTGGTTTTGGTTTACAATTGACGTTTTAATAAATAGGAAATTATACTTTAAAATATAATAAAGTTATGAAAAATATAATATTGGGATTAGTAGGGGCGGCAATGACTTTAACAACGATTACTTCATGTAAAAAGTTGGATTTAAAGCCGGTTGATGCCGTAGACATTGCTACTGGTTTTAACACCATTCAAGATGCTAAATATTGGAATACTGGTATTTACTCCGCACTAAGAGCACGTACCTACGGAAATTATAACATTTTACAAGAGGTTCAGGGTGATCAGTTAAATGCTTCATTAGATTTCGGTAACAGAAATGGCGCGCCACATCGTTGGGGTAGCTTTTTAAATAATGATGACTTTTCTGGTATATACCAAGGTTACTATAGTGGTTTATCTAATGTAAATGTAGTAATTAAAGGATATGAGCAAATTCAGGCAACTGCTGGAGCACAAACTGATAGTTTAAATACTTACAAAGCTGATGCACGCATGGCTAGAGCGCATTATCTGCACGAATTGGTAATCAGATATGCTAAAGCTTATAACCCTGCAACTGCAGCTACTGACTTAGGTGTGCCTTTGCTTACTGAGTTTGATTTATCTGCAAAGCCTGCGAGAGCAACTGTAAAAGCAGTTTATGATCAAATTATCGCGGATCTTACGGTTGCAAAAGCTTTGAATACCAAAAGAGCTAACGTTAAAGGCGCGAGGTATTTTACACCAGATGCTGTTTTAGCGCTTGAAGCAAGAGTAAGATTAGATATGCAAGACTGGGCTGGTGCTTATACTGCTGCAAATACCTTAATTACTTCAAACAGGTATCCTTTATATAATACTGCTGCTGGCTTAAAATCGTATTGGGCAACTGATGCAACGCAAGAGGATATTATGCGCATCAATGCTACTACTGCAGAAACCGTAAATACCAATGCAATTTATTTAGGTTTGAATGGTGCAGGTGGATTTTTCGCTCCTGATTTTATTCCAACGCAAGCAGTTGTTGATAGCTATGACAATGCTGATTTAAGAAAGGCTGTTTATTTTGAGCAGAAATTAATTCGGATACAAGGTGTTAACTATGCTAACGTTTGGTTGGTGAATAAATTCCCTGGTAACCCGGCATTATTCACAACATCATTTACCAACTATCAGAATGCAAATAAAGTATTCCGTATTGGAGAGATGTATGCAATTGCTGCTGAGGCTGCTGCAAACTTAACTAATCCTGGAAATGCTTTAACGGCATTAAATGCATTGCGCCAGGCTCGTGGTTTAACAGCACTGGTTGGTTTAACCGGAGCTGCGCTTACTGCTGAAGTTAGAGCAGAACGTACACGTGAGTTAAACTTTGACGGTTTCCATCTTTTCGATTTAAAACGTTGGGGCTTAGGATTTACAAGAGGTACTCCTCAAGTGCCGGCTGCAATCCAGTTAGGTACAGGTTTCAATGGTTTGGTAATCGCAGCAACTGATCCTAAATTTATTTGGGGCTTACCAACGAATGATATTATTTTAAATCCAAACTTGGTGCAAAACCCAGGATGGTAATATACATTATAGGTAAACGATAGATAAAATATCGTTAACTAATATTAAACCCCAGGATTAATTATTAATCCTGGGGTTTTTTCGTTATTAATAGGTTTTTTATGTCATTATTTAATGTCATAAGCTATTGTTCTTCGTTTTTGACTCTTATTTTTATCTTTTTTTTAGTTTTTTGTGTATTTTATGGAATAATATAATGTTTTTGATTATAAATATTTGTATTACGGGGTGGTAATCATTATATTGTGAAATATTATTAACTAAACTAAATTTTTTATGAAAAAACTTCTACGGGGTTCGTCCGTATGGCCGTTTATTGCTGCCTCAGCAATAACATACGATCGAGCTATTGCGAAAATCCCAATCTCATGGGCTAATTCGCCATCCTCTTCCGATTTATGTGTTGAAATGGAAATACAATTGACAGAACCACTACAGTTGTAATTCACCAGAACATATTTTAGCTATTCAATTAGCAATAATTATTTCTTTAAAGTTTAAAAAAAGCAGTTTTTTGACTGTACAGGGCTAACCGCTTCTTTATAAGGGCATTGATTTTTATTGAATAATGCAAAATTAAAAATGTAAAATTTGCATTACAGAATACTAAATCATATATTGGATTATTATTAACTAAACTAAATTATTTTTTATGAAAAAACTTCTACAAAGTTTGTTCATATTGCTATTTATTGCCACCTCAGCAATAGCGCAAGATCGAACAATCACTGGAACAGTTACGGCTCAGGAAGATGGATTACCCCTCCCTGGCGTAAGTGTAAAAATCAAAGGTGCAACTGGCGGAACCACTTCAGGGGCAGATGGTAGGTATTCACTTAAAGTAAATGGCAAAGCAACCGCACTGGAATTCTCCTATATTGGTTTTTTAAGCCAAACCAAAGCGATCGGCGGTAGTAATGTGGTTAATGTACAGCTACAAAGCGATTCTAAAACATTATCTGATGTAGTGGTAACAGGTTATACCACGCAATCAAAAAAGGATGTTACCGGGTCGATAGCAAGTGTAAGTGGAGAAAAGCTTAAAAATGTACCAGTACAGAGTTTTGAGCAGGCACTTGCGGGTAAAGCGGCAGGGGTAAACATCATTCAGCCAAACGGCGTTTTAAATAACCCTCCCGTTTTCAGGGTTCGTGGTTTTAACTCCATCTCTTTAAGTTCTTATCCATTAATTATTGTTGACGGTATTCCGGTATTTACAGGCGATCAGTCTGCCAACAGTGCGGCAGGTAATGCATTGGGTGATATCAACCCGGCCGATATTGAATCGATCGACATCTTAAAGGATGCGGCTTCATCTGCAATTTATGGTTCCAGAGCAGCTAATGGCGTTGTTGTAATTACTACCAAAAAAGGAAAGCAAGGCAGCACTAAAATTAACTATGAAGGATGGGTAGGCTCTACCAAAGCGCAAAACCTCACCCCATTATTAAATGCAGCAGAGTATGTTCAGATCAAAAATGAATCAAGAACGAATATAGGCCTTGCACCGGCATTTTTTCTACAAACCAGATCAGATGGATCGCAGGTAGAAACAAACTGGTATGATTATGCTTATAGAACGGCAACATCTCAAAACCATGCCTTAAACTTTTCAGGAGCAAATGAAAAAACATCGTATTATGTTTCCCTTGGCTATAGCAATCAGGAAGGCTTTATTTTAGGCAACTCGTTCGAAAGAAAAAATGGCAGGGTAAATTTAGATCATAAGTTATTTAAGAATGTAACTATCGGAACTAATTTCTCATATAGTAATACCATGAACCGTGCGCCAAACACAGGCTCGCTTCCTGGTCAAACCTTTTCAACTGTAGGTTTGGGTAGGTTAGCTATTGTGTTACCTCCAAACGTTGCTGCTTATAATGAAGATGGATCTTATAACATGGCAGGATCTGCTGTTGGTTTAGGCGCAAATACGATCGCTTCGAACTATCCAAATGCTGCAGTTCTGGTAAATGAAGATAAAAATACATCTGAAAGTGATCGGATTATTGCTAATGTTTATGCCTCTATTCAATTGCTTAAAGGATTGAGTTTCAAAACCACTTATGGATTAGATAATTTAAAGATTGATAATAACGCTTTTGTAAACCGTTTACAGGGCGATGGTGTTGCTTATAATGGTGGTGCTACCAGTAGTTTTGTTAAAAATGCAAGGTGGAACTGGTCCAATACATTAAACTATGCAAATACCTTTGGCGACCATAGCTTAGGCGCCTTAATTGGTGCTGAAGATCAGCAAACCAGATCGGATGGCTATGGCGCAACCAGACAAAATGTAATTGATCCTTTTATTAAAGTATATCAGGGCGCCTTTGGTATTATTACTCCGTCAGGATTAGTACAAGGCGATAATTCGTTCCGGTCTTATTTTGGAAGTTTAAGCTACGATTATAAGAAAAAATATTACTTGTCAGGTTCATTCAGGAGAGATGGTTATTCTGGTTTATCTGCAGGTAATAAATATGGTAACTTTGGCGGTGCTTCAGCAGGTTGGGCAATCTCTGAAGAGGGTTTTTATAAAAACTCAGGCTTAAGCAAAGTATTAACCCGTATTAAATTACGTGGTAGTTATGGTGAGGTTGGTAACATTAATATCGGTAATTATCCATCTCTGTTTTTATATAGCCCCGGTTTATACGGATCTGACCCTGCATTATCATTCTCGCAAGCAGGTAATCCCGATCTTCAATGGGAAACCAGTAAAAAGGCCGATGTTGGTGTTAATTTAGAGTTTTTAGATGGTAGGTTCTCATTAGAAGTTGACTATTATCATAACAATATCGATAATCTGGTTCAAAATGCTCCTCAGGCGCCTTCAAAAGGTGTTCCGGGCAATGCCATCACCACAAACGTTGGTAAGATGTATAATAAAGGATTTGAGTTTACCGTAAATTCAAGGAATATCGATACTGATGATTTCACCTGGTCAAGCACTTTTACCTTTAGTACGCTAAAAAATGAAGTTACTGCTTTGGGTAATAACAATGCAGATCTTTTTGGTGCCACCTCTTTAGAAACAGCAAATATTACTCGTGTAGGTTATCCAATCGGATCAATTTATACCGTACAAACAGCTGGAGTTGATCCGGCAACCGGAGAGCGAATTTTTATCAACAGAAATGGCGAGAAATTAAGATTCAGTTTCCAAAGAGCAACAGCTGCCCGTTATCAATACCTTGATGGACCAAAAGCAGGTCAAAACGCACCTGCAATTGATGCCGCGCTTGATGCTGTAATTGATGGACCTTCAATTCCGAAATGGTTTGGCGGGCTTGATAACAATTTCCGTTATAAAAACTTCGACCTTACCCTGGGTTTAACATTCTCGGGTGGTAATAAACTTTATTATGGATCATTAGCAGGTCTTCGCGATCAGCGTTTTTGGAATAATGAAGCAGGTGTATTGAACAGGTGGACAACTCCTGGCCAGGTAACAGATATTCCTCGTTTGGTTTATGGCGATAACACTTCAAATGGATCAGCTTTTGCACAATCTCAAAATGTTTTCTCTGGCAATTTCTTAAAAGTTAGAAATTTAGCTTTAGGTTACACACTGCCAAAAACACTTTTAAGTAAATATGGCGTTTCGAACATTAGGGTATATGCTCAATCTAGCAACCTTTGGATTATATCAGATTATCCAGGACCAGATCCGGAGGTTTCTGTAAATGGAAACTCTACTGCAACTGGAAATAGTGGTAACCTTGCTCCAGGTGTGGATAGAAACTCGGTGCCATCTGGCAGAACATTTACTTTTGGTATTAATGTTGGATTTTAAACTTAGAGATCATGAAAATTAAAATAAATAATAAAGTAAAATATCTTTTTCTTGTCGCACCGTTTTTCTTTGCAACATCATGTAAAAAGAATTTCTTAGATGCCGCGCCCGATACATCCTTGCCTATTGAAGATGCCTTTTCAAATCCTTCGAGAATTTTATCTCAGGTAAATGGCATATATGCAGGTGTAAAAAATGGTCAGTTTTATGGCGGAAGGTATTTAATCTATAACGATATCCGCGGAGAGGACTTTGTGGTAAACAAACCGAACGGAGTAACAGGTTTAGATACCTGGAGGTTCAATTTAACGTCGAATACCAATGAGGTTGTGAATTTATGGGGTGCAGTGTATGCGGCGATAAACAGGGCTAACCTGGTTATTGAAGGCGTAAATGCCAATGCATCGTTACTTACCCCTGCGGTTGCAAAACAATATATCGCTGAAGCCAAATTTTTGCGTGCCTTATGCTATTATAGCTTGTTGCAATTATATGCCAAACCTTATATCACCGATGCGGGTGCTAGTTTGGGTGTACCGCTTAGGCTTAAAGGCGAAAAGGATTTAACAGGTAACGATTTAAAAAGAAGTACAGTAGCTGAAGTTTATACTCAAATTTTAAAAGACCTAAATGAAGCCGAGCCTGATTTAGCTTTAACTTTAACGGCAACGAGGGCATCTCGAAATACTGCAATTGCTTTTAAAACTCGTGTATATCTTTCTATGGGCAATTTGCCTGCTGTAGTAACTGAAGCAAATAAGATTGTTAGTGCAACAGCTCCATTTCAGGCTACAACAGGTGCTCCTTTGAAGCTGGAAAGTAATGTTACGACACTATTTGGCGGTACTTATACAGGTAATGCAACCGCTACTGAAGTTGCATTAACTTTGCCTATGGCAGATCTTGATGCCCCTGGCACACAAAATCAGTTGGCATATTATTATAATGTTACGCCGAATGGAGCTGGTGGTAACGAAGAGTATTTCTTAAACCCAACAGGGATTTTTGGAAATGCAGCTTTTGCAGCCGCTTCAACTGATGCCAGAAAAGGTTTAACAACTGTTTCGGGTGCCAATACTTATTTAACCAAGTTTAAAAGGCCATCTCCATATACAGATTATATTCCTGTAATTAGATATGCGGAAGTTTTATTGAACTTAGCAGAAGCAACGGTGGTGACCGATCCTGTAAGATCGATCGCATTACTAACGGCGGTTAGACAGCGTTCTAACCCTGGTTATGTGTTTCCTGCGGCAGATTTATTACCGGCAAATCTTAAAAATACCATTCTTACGGAAAGAAGAATTGAATTATTAGGCGAGGGATTAAGATCGCCAGATGTAATGCGACTAGGCGCAAACTTCGCTGCGAAAAGCGGATCTCAAGGTACTGCGCCTGCAATTCCATTTAATACTTCAGGCTATATCTGGCCAATATCGGCTAATGAAGTTCAAAACAATAAATTAATTGTTCAGAACTAAATTTATGCCTTAACAGGAAAGCCCATCGAAGAAGTTCGATGGGCTTTCCTGTTTTATAAAGTAATGGCTTATTTCTTATCCACACTATATTTCCCCGGGCCGATAAAAATCAATCCGAAAAAAACAATACCTAATTCAATCGCATGGCTGGCACCTTGTAAGCCATCTCCTTTACCAAAATGAACCAATGCCGCTATAATCATTGTAAAGATTAATAAAATTAGTGCCGGACGGAAAAACAATCCTACAATCAAAAGGAAACCACCGAAGGTTTCGGTAGCGGCCGCCATAAAACCCCAAAATATCGGTAAAAAGTTGATGCCGATTACTTTCATACTTCCCCCTAAACCCGTCCAGCCATCTGGCCCGCCTGCAAGTTTCGGAAAACCATGAATAATAAACATTACGCCTAAACCGATGCGTATCAGTAACAAGCCTGTATTGCGGTATTTTCCTAAATTGTCTAAAATCGCCATCTTATAAATATTTAAATTGAACGTTGTTTGTTTCTACTTTTAAGTGCACCTCAGCACCTAAAACCATACTCAGGTTATTGTCGATATGGCCGGTTGGGAAATTAAAACAAACCGGAAAATTATAGTCTTTAACAATATCCCAAATTACCTCATCCGCTGTTTGTCCGAAAGAAATTTTTTCTTCTTCAATTTCATTAAAGGCGCCAATAATTAAACCCTTTAAGGCTTTTAGCTTTCCCGCCCTTTTCAACATGCGCAACATGCGGTCTATGCCATATTCTTGCTCGCCCACATCCTCCAAAAAGAGAATTTTATCCGTAAAATCCATTTCTGAAACTGAGCCCTGTACCATGGTGAGCAAACTTAAATTACCACCAATCAAAAGCCCGGTTGCTTCTCCTGCCCTGTTTTTAAAGTCGCTTTGGAAAGAATAAGTCTGTTTTTCACCAAATAGTGCTTTTTTTAAAGAGATTAAAGCTTCTTCAGTAGATTCATCAAAAGTATAAGGCATTTGGGCGTGTAAACACTGCGTATGGCATTGGGCAATTATATGGGAGAGCAACACGGTAATATCGCTGAAACCAACAAACCACTTCGGGTTTTTGTTAAATTCAGTAAAATCCAGGTCATCAATAATCCTGATGGTACCATAACCACCACGGCCCGAAATAATCGCTTTTATAGATGGATCATCTAAAAAACGCTGAATGTCTTTAGTTCTTAAAGCATCGGTTCCTGCAAACTGGTGGTGACTGGCATATACACTTTCGCCAATAATAACCTCCAAACCCCAGCTTTCTAACTGCGCAATGGCATGGTCTATAGGTTTGGGTAATTTCTTTGCCGGACATACCAAGGCAATCTTATCTCCTTTTTTTAAATACGGGGGCTGCTTAATCATCTTCAAAACACTTATCTTTGCCAAATTAATAAAAATTGTTTTGGATAATAGTAAAATAAAAAGATATACCGTAACTGCAGCGCTTCCATATACCAATGGACCGGTTCATATTGGACACCTGGCTGGTGTTTACATCCCTGCAGATATTTATGCCCGTTATTTAAGGTCGAATAAACGCGATGTAAAATTCATCTGTGGATCTGACGAAAATGGTGTGCCCATTACTTTAAAAGCCAAAAGAGAAGGAATTACGCCTCAGGAAGTGGTAGATAAGTACCATAAAATTATTGGTGATTCGTTTAAAGAATTTGGGGTATCTTTCGATATCTATCACCGCACCTCATCGCTTACCCATCACCAAACGGCTGCCGATTTCTTCGAAACCCTCTACGATAAAGGTGTTTTTACAGAAGAAATTACCGAACAATATTACGATGCCACTGCAAAACAATTTTTGGCCGATCGTTACATTACCGGTACCTGCCCTAAATGTGGTAACGAAAATGCTTATGGCGATCAGTGCGAAAACTGTGGCTCTACGCTTAATGCAACCGACTTAATCAATCCAAAATCGACGCTATCAGGCGATAAACCCATTTTAAAAGAAACAAAGAACTGGTTTCTGCCACTGGATAAATACGAAGACCGTTTACGTACTTATATCGAAAGCCATAAAGAGTGGCGCCCGAATGTATATGGCCAATGCCAAAGCTGGTTAAATGCAGGCTTACAGCCAAGGGCAATGACCCGCGATTTAGATTGGGGGGTGCGTGTTCCGCTTCGCGATGCCGAAGGTAAAGTGCTTTATGTGTGGTTCGATGCTCCTATTGGGTATATTTCTGCAACCAAGGAGCTATGTAACTATGCGAAGCTTGATGTGTGGAATCCTAAGGCTGAAGAATATTACATCAGCAGTTACGAAAACGATAAGTGTGGTTGGGAAGAATACTGGAAAAGCGATGAAACCAAATTGGTTCACTTTATCGGTAAAGATAATATCGTTTTCCATTGCATTATTTTCCCTGCGATGTTAATGGCACACGGCGAATATACTTTGGCGGATAATGTGCCGGCAAACGAATTCTTGAACTTAGAAGGACAAAAAATATCGACTTCTAAAAACTGGGCAGTTTGGTTAAACGAATATTTAAGAGAGTTTGAAGGCAAGCAGGATGTATTGCGTTATGTATTAACTGCAACCGCTCCTGAGACTAAGGATAACGATTTTACCTGGAAAGATTTTCAGGCGAGAAACAACAACGAACTGGTAGCCATACTCGGCAACTTTGTAAACCGCGTAGTCGTGCTTACGCATAAATACTTTGGCGGTACGGTGCCTACCTGCATGGAAATTACAGAGGTAGATCAGGCGGTTATAGACGAGCTGGCCAGCTATCCTGCTAAAATCTCTGCATCTATCGAAAACTACCGTTTTAGAGAGGCATTATCAGAGGTAATGAATGTTGCCCGTTTAGGAAATAAATACCTGGCCGAAACCGAGCCCTGGAAACTCATTAAAACCGACGAAGACCGCGTAAGAACAATCTTGCATATTGCACTTCAAATTGCAGCCAATATCCAGATCCTGATTGAACCCTTCCTGCCATTTACGGCCGAAAAGTTAATGAAGATGCTTAAAAATGGCGGTCATGACTGGGATGATGCAGGTACAGTGAGCCTGTTAAAACGTGGTCATGAAATTGGCGAAGCCGTGCTCCTATTTGATAAGATTGAAGATGCTGAGATCGACTTTCAGATCGAGAAGCTCAACCAAAGCAAGGCCAGTAATGCGGCGAGTAATGTTGTTGCTGTTCCGGCAAAAGAAAATATCCAGTTCGACGATTTCTCGGCGATGGATATCCGCGTAGCCACCATTATAGCTGCAGAAAAGGTAGAGAAAACCAAAAAACTGTTAAAGTTAACAGTAAATACAGGTATTGATGAGCGAACTGTGGTTTCTGGTATTGCCGAATATTATAAACCTGAAGATATTGTAGGCAAACAGGTCAGTATGATTGTTAACCTGGCGCCCAGAGAAATCAAAGGGATTTTATCGCAAGGCATGATTTTGATGGCCGAAAATGCTGAAGGCAAACTTACTTTTGTGGCACCTGTAGAAAAGTTCCAGGAAGGTAGTGTAATCAGATAGTATTTTAAATGCATTAAAATATAAAGCCATTTGATTCATTTCAAATGGCTTTTTTTATTGCTTATCCCTATGCATTATCCTAAGTAGCGTCTATTATAATTGATTTTTTATGTTTTTAAAGGCAATTATCCTTAGATAAATGCTTGTTAAAATGAATTCTCTTGCGACAAAACTTTTGTTATATTTGCGCAACAAATGGTCCCGTAGTTCAACGGATAGAATAGAAGTTTCCTAAACTTTAGATATGAGTTCGATTCTCGTCGGGACCACACCTTTCGCCAGTAGTTATGTATAACTGCTGGCTTTTTTGTTTCAATGGGAGAAAAGTGGCGAGTAAATATGGCTTCTCTCTTATTTAGGTTTCCAGATTATGCTGGAGATAGGTTATTGCTCAAAGCAATAATATGAACTGAGGACTGGTCCTAAGAAATAGTTTGATAACGGAGACCGTTTTCGGTAGTGATAATCAATTATGATTGCCAATAGACATCACCAGCCAAATTAGAAAATATGTTTTCGGATTTAACTATTAAGTTCCTCTTTTCGAAAATTAGACTGTCGTTTAACTGTTTTTTTTGCCTTAGTTTGTCGATAATGGCCTGTGCAGGGTAAGCTTCAAGCTTAAGATTATCATTGCGCTCGGGCAGTAATTTTGTTTGATGAAATTACTGGTACTTGAGATTAAATGACGCTAGTTAAATGCTAAATAAATTAGTAAAATATACTTAATTTTATATCTTTGTATAACTTTTTAACAATTATATATAGACTTAGGGTATTTCAGTTATGTTATTTACTTAATGTGCATAACTTGATAAGTGTGCTCGATGATTTTAAATTATATTAGATGGCCTTATACCGAAATCTATGCAGAGCGAATTAAAACTTTTATATTTTGAGTATGCCATCAAAGACTTACTGCGGTGGTATGAAGAAATTGGCTTTAAGGAAGATCGAAATAACTTTAGTGTACTGAAATCCTTAAAGCTACTTTTCTTTGTATCTGCTGCTAAATCAGAACGTTCTAAAAAGAGTTTGCTTCTAGAAGATGTCTTTAACGAATTTTATGCTTTACCCTATGGTCATGTAGAAAGTGTAGTTTATAAAGAAGTAAAGCGCCTAGATGGTAAATTAAACTATTACCAAATAAATAACAGCCGAGTTTCTGTTTTAGATCAAGCTAGTTCTGACGTTTTTAAAAACCTGGACCAAAAAATTACAGAAGAGATAGATGCTTCGATTGAGTATTTAAAGGATGTAAATAAATACTTGGTCACTATGTCTCCCTTTGACTTAGTTAATCTAAGTCATGCTTGGTATTCTTGGCAAAAATATTATCAAATTGCTAAAGACTCAGGAGGTTTAAGTAATAAAATTCCATTTGAAATTATCAAATCTGAAGATAAACTATTTAAACTTAATGCTTTCTAAAATTGTCAAGTCCATCAGATAATATTCTCGAAGTCATTGCTAAGACCTTTCCAGAAAATTGGTACAAGGATTATCGTTTCGACGATGAAGAAATAGACGATTTTGATGATAATTATCTTGCCTTTAAAAATAAACTGGCACAGTCTAAAGAAGATATATTTGATAGTATAAACAAGTCAATCTTAGTTGGCGAGTACATTTCTATTCCGGATTTTAAACTAGTTATTATCGGAATTAAAGAAGCACTTGAAAATATTCCACAGCCGTTACCTTCTATTGTAATATTACAGGAGAACTTGCAAAGTGATCTCAATATTAATTACATCCAATGTTTGAAAGTAGCCCTGAATATGTATCTGGATTTTATAGTTTGGGTATTGGTTAAGGCGAGATTATCAAATGTCGATTACATAAGTCAAAGCAATGAAGAACTGTCTGAAGCATTAGAGAATCAGGATTTTGATGATCTATCATTTAAACACTTACTATTTGTACAGGCTAACTTGATAATAAGTCGACGCGACCACTATCAGACGCCAGATATAGCGGATTATAGCGATCTTTTTACTTACTCTAGAGATCTGCTTAAGCCAAAAAAGCTAGGGGGCAATAAATATTCCATTTTGCTCAAGGAAAAGAATGACTTTCTTCTTTGCAAATGGATACTTAGGAAGAAAGATCTTAACCGTTTCCCTGTCTATCAAATTAAAGATAGCATTGAACATGAATTAGGTATAACAGATATTTCCAACAATTACTTTAAAGCATGGATCGATATTATCAACTCTCATTATCAATTCGATCCTGATTGGAAACAAAAAAGTCATAATGATTTCAACTTATTGAAGTATAAAGAATTGAAGAAAATGTCAGTTCTTGAATTACACCGGCTAATTAAATATTTCAAAGATATTTCAAAGAATCAAAAAAGATTAAAGGAAATACGATTAGAAATCCAGCGGCGTTATGACGAGGCAAAGAGTGAACAATCTACTTACAATGCCTTTGTATATTCCATTATAGTCAACTATGCGATAAACAATGAATTTTCTCTTATAGAAGAAAGTAAGAATTTTGATGAAATAATAGAGCTTTATTCGGAAGTCAGCGATTTACAGTCTTCTACTGGGATAAAAAATTTTTTTCCGCAAAACAAATTAATTGACTTTTTGACAAAGCTACTCAAAAATAAATTTGAAGGAAAAACCGCACTTACTGATCTAAAAGAAGTACGCAAATTAATAGCAACTTGCAAACAAACCATTGAAAAGTATAAGACTAATGTTACTTGGTCTGAAAGAAACTATAACTATGTTTTCTATTTGCCCTTTGAAGAATGTTTCGTAAATACTGGAAGTTCAGAGGTTGAAAAGATTTTTATCGCATCGTCTTTTGTTCTGACTTTAGACAAGAGAAAGTATATTGAAGATTTTGACAGATTCAAAATGACGATTGATTCTATTGATACATCATTAACTATAATGGAAAACGTAGAGTCTGAATTAATTTCTCTTAGTCAAATAAAAAATGACTTACAGACCGTCAAAAGTGAGATTGTTGCGAAAGAGATGAAATCTTTGGAAACCATTGCCATCTTCACAACGATAGTAACCTTTGTTTTGAGCTCCGTTACTAACTTTAAATTTATAACAACCGCATACCAGGCATCTCTATTTGTTTTGTGTCTAGCAACATCATTAGGATTCTTCGTATTTCTTTTAATAATAATAAGGCAAGGAGAGATTTCAGATAAAATTCGGAAGTATTTTTGGAACTTATTTCTACTTGTCGTTTTAGGTGCCTTTTTTTGGATTCTATTAGTGTTTTCGCCAGAAATAAAAGCTTTTATTAAACAACATTCCTCTGTAGATGAAATCGCTCAGCCAAGTAATAAGCCAAAGGAAGAACATTAGATTTTATTTATTTTAAATATATATGAGCCTCATTGCATGCAATGAGCTTATTGGGGAATTTCTCATTGAGGCATTTGATTAATATAAAAATCTTTACCTTTAGAATAAAAATATTCTTACAATATGGCCTCAAAAACATTTAATTTGTCTGAAAAAACAATTGAAGCATTTAAAATTAACTCAAGCGATAAAGATGAATTACTCCAAGATGAATTGAAATTAAATACATCCCAGATTCGTGCAATTATTTATGATCACGTGCCAGATGGATTTGAATTAGACGACAGAGTCGAACTGAAATCTTTAACTAGTAATGGTGAAACAGGAAGCATGGACGTAAGGTATACTTATCGCAGGTATATAGGAGATGGTGAAGATGAAGATAATTCGGATGATTTAGATATTGATTTTGAAATTCATACTGAAACACTTGAGATCACTTTAAAAGATAGTTAATAAATATTCCCTACTAAGTCGTTATGGTTTAGATCGACGATAAACAGGGTGAATAAAAGGGAAAAGAACTTGATTCAATATGCCCTTTTTGACCACTTATGATTAATTTAATTATGCTCTGACAGTCAGTTTTTTCTCGTCGGGACCACACCAAAGCTTCAGGTTTTTACCTGAAGCTTTTTTTATGCTTTAGCATCTGTAAACTCAAGCCCGTAAATTAAACTAATTGCAGCCTTAATTGTTTCATTTCTATCATGCAAAAAATACCCCACCCTCAACCCGATACCTGGTCGGCGGCGCAGTATCGTAAATTCGAAAAAGAGCGTAACCGTCCTATTGTAGATCTTTTATCGCGGGTTCCTACAGGAGAAAGGGCTAAAGTGATCGATCTTGGCTGCGGGCCAGGCAATTCAACCGAATTTCTTCATCAATATTTCCCCAATGCATCCCTTAGCGGGATAGACAGTTCTGTGGACATGATCGAGGCTGCCCGTAAGCGATTACCTAATCTGCAGTTTGAGGTAGCCGATATTAGCCAGTGGGAAGGTGATGGGCCTTATGATCTGATTTTTGCCAATGCTTCCTTACAATGGGTGCCTGATCATGCGGTTTTATTCCCGGCTTTAATTGAAAAACTAGCTAAAGGTGGTGTTTTGGCAGTTCAAATGCCCGATAATTTAGATGAACATACACATCGTTTAATGCGGGTGACCGCTGCCAATGGCCCCTGGGCAGAAAAGTTAGCCATTGCTGCAAAACGTTTACCACGAGAAGGTGCCGAATGGTATTATCAAAATTTGCAGAGTAAAGTAGAAACATTAGATATCTGGCGTACCACCTACTACCATATGCTTTCGGGTGGTGCAGCCGCTATAGTAGAATGGTTAAAGGGCACAGGTTTACGTCCCTTTCTTGATCCTTTAACAAACGATGAAAAAGAGGCTTTCCTTGCCTCATATCAGGCGGAAATTAGTAAGGTATATCCTGTATTTCCTGATGGAAGTGTGTTGCTGCCTTTTCCACGTTTGTTTATGGTCGCCACTAACCATAAGTAAAAATTAGTTTGAGTCTGTATCATAAATATAGAATTGTCATCCTGAGCCTGTCGAAGGACCTGTTTTAAATATCTTACAAGATGTTTCGACTACTTGTACCGATTTTAATGACAGGCTGGCTTGACAAATTCAATTGAATTACAAATATGATACAGCCTCAAACATTATCTTTTTTTCAAATCCTGATTAATTGTAAAGGCCCAATTCGGCAATGGCGGCATTTTGTGTGCCATCCCATGATGAGTTTGCAATTATTTTAAAGTACCTGAAAGTTTGCGGACTACTAAAGTTAAAGTATTGGGTGGTGGTTACATTTTGTGCCACATAATTCCCGCGGGAGGTAAAATTAACCCCATCGGTACTGGTGAGCAGTTCAAAATTTTTGATTGAGCGATAAGCACCTGCACGGTGTAGTAAACTGACGCCTTTAGCCGTTTTTGCAACACCTAAATCGATACTCACGTAGTGCGGATAGGTTCCTGTTGGGGTCCCCGACCACTTGCTGTGCCAAAACGTTGCCGGATCGTTATCCAATACTTTTGCTGCGCTCTCTGAAGTGGTATTTTGCTGCGTGCTAAAGCCTGCAATGGTCCATCCGCTTTTGCTTAACTCTGGTTTGGTGCCAAAATTGATCACCGGAATACCGCCCTGGAAAGTAAAGAAATAAATGGTTTCGGTAATGGTACCGTTGGTATGTACCGTTCTGATTTTAAATTCGTAGGGAATACCGTCCGTTTTATATTTAAGCTCAGCAACCGGTATGGTGACGTTAAAACTATCGGTACCTATTGATGGCGTAGCCCAGGTAATGGCATTGTAATCCTTATTGGTTCCGGTTCCTTCGTTATTCACGTTAGGATCTAAGAAATAGGTAAACTTACTTACCGTACCTGTACTGTTGTATTTTCCGGATACTTCTATATTGCCCGAAGTTGAATTGTAGCCCGCATAAATTTTGCTGATGTTTGTAGTCACCGCGCCATAGTAGGTACTGGCATCGTTGTTAAATACTTCGCACCTGTCGAAAATGGCTGCGGTAGCATCGGTAATAAAACAAGGACGCACTTCGAGGTAATAATTACTCAAAGCCATAATCGGCTCTTTAAAGTTGGCCCCAGGCCAAATATTCTGCGATTCGTGTTGTTTATCGTGCGGTGCATTAAAGGCATGACCTATTTCGTGCATCATACCACCCACCCATTTGGCAAAATTGTTTCTTCCACTGTTAATTACGCCTTTTAAAGCCATAGCCATATACACGTTATCCATGGCGAAACAGTAACGGCCGGTGCCATAAAAGGGTTGTACGCCCTCTAAAGGTTGCGGACCTTCTACACTGTTATTGTCGTAACCAAAAGCAGGCACCAGAATCAGTACGTGGTTACTGGTTTTTAAGCCGCTGTGCGAAGCAAAGTAAGCCTCTATTTCTGTTTTGTAAGCGGTAGAATTGGTATTGTAACTGGCTTTAGGGTTGGCGCCTCTAATTAATACAATTTGTGTTTTCAGCGTGACCGGATCTTTAGATAAACCAAATGTTTTGTTGCCATATCCTGCGGCCTGCATCTGCTGGCCATACCATTCTTGCGCATAAGCCATTACATCTGGTAAACGCGTTTGCCAGCCGGCCACCGTATCCAGATCGGACGGGATAAAATAAACCACGGCCAGGTTGCGGCTATGGGTAATGATGTTGGTGGCTGAGTAATCTGTAGTTTTGGGTTTAAGTGTTGTCGTCTGGTTTTCGATCGGTAATTCGGCTTTCTTACAGGAAGACAGGTAAAGGCCAAGGCAGCTAATGCCAAGGAATAACAAGGATTTGTTTTTCATTATGATATAGGTGTTTAGTGTTTTGTCTGTTCCGGTTTGCACTACCCTGCCAAGCCATCAATCTCTGTTCACGATGCCTTGAGCGGCCATATTTTATTTCTTCAGGATGCGATTGCACAAAATTTAAATCAAAACGTTTGTGAAGATCAGCTCATGCCTTAAAATAATAATTGAAGTTAATTAGATCTATGGCCTGATGTTTACTATATCTTAACTTTGTTTAACGCATTATTGCTTAATTTAAACCTGGTTTAAGCTAAATCCTTTGCTTTTGCCTTTTATGAAAGCCAAATATTATTTGGTTTGCAGCCCAGAAGCATTTATGGTGATTTTCTTACCATATAAGAAATATAAGGTCATTTAAGCTTCTCCTATAATTTGATGGTTTTAAGTTCATCATTCGCAACTGGATCGGATCAGGATGGCTCATTGAAGATAATCGTTTTATCCTGGTAGGTTTTTATCACATTAAGATGCCCACCCGCGTGGGAATAATGCCAGACTTTAGCAAGTCATGCTGAATGCGATGAAGAATCTTTATTTGAATAAGATTATGCTTTGTTCATCACCTTCCCAAATACAAAAGCCCAACTATCTTTTACTTTACGTTTTTCGGGTCAGGCCTCTTTCTTTTTTCATCAAAAGAAAAAGGCCTGTTTGGTTAGGACAAATAGAACAGACCAGCCAGCGGGCACCTCTGCTGAAAGAGGGGAATTGCACTACAATTCTATATATTATGATATAGCCTGCTCATTTTTTATTTAAACAAATTGAGGCGGGTTAAAGCGCCATGTAAGTTATGAAGTGATATTTTCGGTTGGGGCATCCGGTGCATCGCATTTAACGGCTTCAATGCCATTTTCCCGGTTTGCAGCTGTGGTGTAGTTTCCGCTCCGGCCTATGATTTCGCCATTAGCGGCTTTTAAATTAAAGGTGTAATTACCGGCAGCATCTGTTCGGATAAAATGACGATCCTGCAATACATTCAGCCTTACACTGGTAATGCGACTCAAACAGTTTTGCCTGGTGGTGTAAACCTCGCTGCTTAAAATAATTTCACCGTTACCGGTTTTTAATCTATAGTAGTATTCTGAATTCTTCGAACTCTGGAAAACCTGAAACTTTGGGTTTTTCATCTGATTATTTTGACAGGCCAAAATATTGCGGCCACTCATAATTGTATTGAACAGTTCCCGGGATGTTTTATTGGTGGCGCCCGCTTAGGGAGAACCCCTGCTCAGGCTAATGAGGCCAAGGTTAAAAGAAATACCCGCCACCCTGCAAGGGCAGCTGCCATGGGCATAAACCAGGTGTTTATGTCTGTTATCCGGGAATCTTAAAAATAGGGATGAATAAATAACGGGGGTTAATTTGTTCATCTGTTGTGGATTTAATTCGTAAATCAGGTTTAAAATGGTTATACCTAATATAGTGAATAACGGTAAATTATTCGAATCGCTTATCAAAGAGATTTTATTTTTTCACAAATTTTGGGTTATTCACATTGTTGTTTTGGAAACTGCTTAAGGTTAATAGGCACAATCAATTTTGAGTGAGATAGATCTGACCAGAATAGCTATTCAATAAATTTTATTTTTTAAAATGTTTTGCTGATGCCACGTTATCGCTTCCATTTCAGGTATTATGTAAGTTTTTTGGTAATTATAATCTGTTAATCCATCAGAATGTCAACTACCTCATTTTCACGATATAAGGTGGGGAGGAATTGCGACTTTATTCTAAATTGACTGCGCTTTTTTATTGTTGGCTTTAAAGCTGAGGCATTTTCCATCTTGATTCCAGGATCAAAATAAATATTCCCCAAGGCCATTTGTGCTAAAAATAGCTGAAAATCTGTACCTTTTCCCAAAATGATTTTGTTGCCATAACTGTACTGCCTTAAATGCTCTTTCATATTTAAAGAAGGGACATAACAGGCCTGATTGTGTTTTCGATTCCAATGTAATAACATTGACGAAAAATCCCATGAAGCGGCTTCTACTCCATTATGATCAACTAAACATATTTTTCCCGAACTGTTTCTGATCTTTCCTTCAATAGCATCAAAGCCATCTAAATGCATGGTCAAATTGGTTAAAGGTTGTAGTACCCCAGTTTTATGAATACCACCAAAATTTAATCTGTCTTCACGCCCGTTTCTATCTTCATATCCATACTTCCGTATAAAAGTATTAGCACCTTCATTTCTGTAAACCCCACCTGTTGGCTCGGGTGTCATTAGGGTAATCACCGCATTATTCACTCTTGCGAAATTTGGCACACCGAATTGTTTGATTTCCCATCCCAAAAAATCCGGTTCTGAATATCCATTTGGTATAATTCCCAGTTCAGCTTCCAACGTATAACCACCGCAATTGGGTGACTCGCAGCCAACAATTTCGCCAAGGTTATTAAGGCGTTTTGATCTAATCCAGCCAAGTTGATGTATTCTTAGTAGCTCAGCAAGAAGCTGCTCCCTGTCATTTAATAACAGTGCTGACTTTAATACCCTAAAAACACCAAACTCAATCGGGTTATTTTGTTGATTAAATTCATTTGTAATTTCTGAATCAGGCGACGAAACATATCCTATTACTTTTCCTTCTCTTGTTACTCCAAAAAACAACAATCTGCCAGCCAATCTTATTGTCATCAAATCGGATGGTGCATTTTCACATTGCTGCAAAAAGCCTGAAAAACGAACCTCCGGATATTTTGGGTATAAAATGAGTTGTGCATTTGGCGCAGGAAAAAGCTGACCGCCAATTCCTATCCAAGAAAAATTCAGTTTGGCTTTGAATCTTTGCTTTTTCCACTCACCAGCCTCAACAGCTGTTATATTGGTGACGGGAAGAATGTTAAGAACTTCAAAGCTACCGGCAAAATAAACCTGATTTTTTGAATTATCATTTGGAGATAATGTTTTGACGTAAATTTTTTCACAGCCATTATTGTGAAAAATATTTATGAGGTTATTGAGCGTCATTTTTTCTTGCGGCTATAATTGTTTTATGAGCTCTTTGCCAATTGCTTGTATTAATGGCATTACCACTGAATTGCCAAACTGACGATACGCCTGATTGTCTGATACAGGGATCACTAATGATTTTTTCTGATCATCAGTATTAATTGGATAAATTGGGTAACCTTGTAAAGCGCCAGCCTCTTGAGGGGTAAGACGGCGTGGATTTTTATCAGATTGAGGAATGAGAATTTCTGCACCGTCTTTATAATATCTGGCACTAATAGTTCTACTAACACCATCAAGGTTCGCTAAGCCAAAGCCAAAACCATTCCCCTTTTCTTTATGTTTTTTCGCATATTCCTGTAAATAGTTCCATAATTTATCACTTAGAGTAAACTTAGGTAATACATCCGCTTGTAGAATAGTTTTTAATTGTTGCTTTTCTTCAGGTAATTCTATCTGTCCAAAATCAAATTTAATATCATCACCGTAAACGTGTTTATCAAAACCAACCATTATTGTCCTTTCGCGGTGTTGCGGAACAAAGTATTTTCCGTCAATTACTTTATGATCGAATGAATAGCCTAATGCTTCTAAAGTTTCTTTGATAACTTTAAAAGTTTGCTTTTTATCGTGTGATACAAGATTCTTTACATTCTCTAAGAAAAATGCTTTTGGACGATGCTTTTCAATAATGTCGGCAATGTGAAAAAAAAGATTACCTTGCTTTTCATCTGCAAAGCCATGCAACCGGCCTAAGCTAATTTTTTTCGAAACGCCTGCAATTGAAAAGGGTTGGCAAGGGAATCCACCGCAAATAATATCAAAATTTTCGGGAATATATTGCTTAGTTAGATCTTTCGTAATATCACCGAAGGGGTATTCACCATAGTTGGCGAAGTAGGTTTGCCTTGAATATTTATCCCATTCTGAAGTGAATACACACCTTCCTCCGAGATTTTGAAGTGCCATTCTAAAACCTCCTATTCCTGCAAATAAATCTATAAATGTGAATAACTCTTTACCTTCTTTAGGTCCAGGAAATGGTATGTCAGTGTTTTCAAAAAGATTTTGTTGGATCGCCCGATAAATGTTTTCAATATTTGGCTCTTCAACAACATGACTGAATTGCTCAGCAATATTTATCGCATCCCCATACATCGTCTCATTAGTTGAGTGGTAGTGAGTTAGTAATGCCAGATCTTGATCTTGAGGCCATAGTACCTTAACTGATTTTTTATTCCTTGCCTTATAAACTGCTCTTTCTTCCATACTTAAATCCTACAATGACCACAAACTAAAAAAAAAATCTGAATTCATATGTTGAAATTTTCAACATATTGAGAGTGCAAATATAATAATTGCTAATTAATTTAGTATCGCTTTGAGTAAGAAGGTAATAGTCGTCATTTTAAATTATCTATTAGGTTTTCAAGTGTAGTGATACGTTGTTGTGGCTTTAGTTCACATTCCCAGATTTCCAAGACATGCCAGCCCGCTTGCCGTAATAATTCGATGTTAGCTATATCTTTAGTCTTATTTCCGTTTATTTTATCTAGCCACCAATTGGTTTTTGTTTTAGGAACTACGTAATACTTACATTGATTATGGCCATGCCAAAAGCACCCCTGAATAAAAATGACTGTTTTGTATTTTGGTAACACAATATCGGGTTTTCCTGGTAAGTCTTTCACATGAAGGCGGTATCTGAAACCATTGGCATGTAGAAACTGACGAACCAGCATCTCTGGTTTTGTATTTTTTCCCTTAATGCGGCTCATGTTATATGAACGGGTTTCTTTGCTGTGTACATCTGCCATGTTATGGTAACAATGTAAATAATAATATGTTGGGCGCAAGTAGACCTTATAGTGATTTTAAATTTAAAGCTTCTTTTGTCAATTTGTTTCCTTTCCTTTTAATATACCACCAGTTACCAAGCCGAGTCCTTTTAGTTTTTTCCCATTCCAATTTAATAATGTGCCTCGAAATCAGCATTAATAAGTCTTGTTTACTTGAGGAGTCTTTTAGAAGTTGGGAATAATCGTTTCCTTTTACGGCCATTAAATTATTGAAAAGATCCATATACTTATCAAGCTCACTTTCAAATCTTTGGTGAAGGGGTTCTTTAAGATTTAGATTAAGCTTGATTAGATCATGTTTTAAGTTAATAATATGCAGTTTGCCTGCGATCTCAAAGTTTAGCTTTTCATAATCCAGATTATTTTTCTCATTCTTGGGATCATCCTGGCGCCTAAGGTCGATTGCCCTTGACAATGCATCTTTTAACATTAAGTCTGTAACTTCGGAGAAAAACTCTGCAATCAATAACTTTAATCCCTCGAGCCATTTTAATCTGGCATTGGTAATATTATTGGTTTTAATTTGATAGAGGGCAAAAAAACCAGCAATAAAAACTACTAAAACGGGCACCCACTTTACAATTTCATCTTTCATTTATTAATCTTTAAAAATTTCAAGCAGAACTGGTTTGTGTAATGCCGGGTCATACTTGGTACTCTGTGTGTGGAGAGTAAAGGCTTTGAGATATTTTTGGCGAGCACGATTCACGGAAGTTAGGGCTTAGTTTTAAATACTTTTTAATGCTTTGCCAATAATCGAAGCGATTGGTTTAAATTCATCATAAGAAAAGAAATTTGATTTTGCATTATTACACCAGTAGCAACACCAAACAATATTATTTAGATCGTCATAAGGTTTAAATGGATCTTTTCTATCCAATTCAAGCCGCTTTCCTCTCTTACCGCCACGTGTTGCATCGGGTCTGATGCCTGATCTTTGCATATTATACAACCTTAAACTTTGCTCGTTCGTAGTGCCACAATAATGACAGCCTAGATCAAAATTACCTTTATTGAACCATTGGTTAAATTCATTAAAGCTTATTACCCTAAATCCTGCTGTAAATTTTAGGTTCTTTTTATTCCATTTTTCTTTCTTTTGATTGTATATTTTCTTTAATTCTTCTCTGGTCATACAGTAGGCTTGAGTAATATATATTAAATTTTAGGGAGGCCTGTTAACCTACAAACCAATTCATCAAATTTTTGAGTTATAAAAGCGGAAAGAGATGCAGGAGTTACCTGATGTACTCTTGTAAAATCAACCAAAAAACGAGGATAGATCAGGTTATGATCAACGGCTTTACTGGTTGCTCCCCTGGCCCTACAACAACAGATAATAATATCAGAATTTCTGGCAATTGCATCTTTTAAAAATCTATCCACTTCATGGCCGTAATCTCCCTGTGTAAAGAAAGAAATTTCAAGTTTTCCAATTTGCATAACTGATTCAAAATCTCTATTGTGATGATCTTTATAAAAAGTCTCACTAACAGTGTAGTTTCTTTTAATCCAATCATACAAATCGTTTAAAACAGTAGTTTTTCCACTATGTGAACTGCCTTTTACCACAATTGCTCTTTTCATCTACATTGAAGGGTTTAATATTTTATTTAAATAATTAACATAAATTAAAAGGAAGGGCTAGTCTTAAAGAGACTATATGTTTTTTGATGGTGTTATTCTTGTCTACCTAGGGCTAAAGCTTAATTTATTTGATAATCGAGAAGATTATAAATTGTAATTATTTTCTTGGCTTAGAAATATACACCCTTATTCTATGGGTTGGGATTCTGGCGCCATGGCTAATGGCCTGGTGATGATTAGAAATTGCGGTGTACATTAACACATCAACCTGGTCATTGGCATCCCATCTATCGGTGCGGGTTAATCCACCAAGGCTATCAATTTTGGCGAGATTGGTTAAATCACCTTTGGTGATGCCTGTACCATATTTTTTGGTAAAGTAGGTTAAAAGGTTATTGTAGCGCTTAATTAAAGCCTTGTCAAAGGAGATGGGTTTAACGTTATGGTCCGATTTTTCAAAGTTCCTTAAATCCCATTCGTATTCTATGTTATTTATAATAGAATCTTTTTCACTAAAGGTATATTGTACAATCAGGTTAGGGATGTTTTTTTCAGTTCTGATATATCGAATTGGAAAGGCCATGCCTCCCGGGATAAGAATATCACCATCACCTTTATAGATTTTACTTTTGAGCTGTTGTTCTTGTTTAATGGCTGCAGCCATCTTTTTTCCGATTAGGTCTGGATTAACGCTTTGGGCAAAACTGGTTGTACCAGCAAGAACAAGGGTAATAATAATGTATAGTTTGTTTAACATGAGGGCGCGTAATTAATGCTCAATAATAATTAATTATTTCAGGATATCAATGATGATATTCCTTACTTTGTTAAAATAGTCCTGGGATTCCGCCATGCCCAGGGCGCTACGGCATCTGCTTCCTGCCATAAGCCTACCTTATTTTTCCGGGCGGTGATTTCCAGCTGCGCATAAAGCAAATCATTCGAGTATTTTTTATAATGCCAGGCCATACCTTTCTTGATCATTTCCTGGTTCACCACTTGTTTTTTAGCGTTGATGATCACGGCAATTAACCTTTTGTAGCGGTCGTATTTTTGGCCTTGTACACTTACCATTTGCCCGAAACATAAATCGGATAAGGCCTTTTTAGCATTGTTGCCAAAAGGTTGCGAACCGCGTTTTTCAGGGCAATCGATATGCGCCAAACGGATTTTGATGGGCTGGTTGTGGTATAACACTTCCATGGTGTCGCCATCCATAATGCGGATGACTTTCGCGGTAAAAACAAGGTGGTTGTGGTTTAAAGGTTTGCTCTCGCTGGGCTGTATGAAGCAGCTTTGCAGTGTTAACAATAATAAAACCAATACACTTACTTTTCCCAACCGCATAATGTTTTTCCGTCTTTTTTAGCCTTTTCTATATCCGCTTTTACAATTTTATAGCTGCAATTGCTTAAACCACGGCAATTGGAGGTATAGTGGTATTTTTTAGCGCCAGGACTGTTGCAAAGGTACACCGTTGTATTTTCTGTACAAGTAATGTTGATAAAGAAAAAGAGAAGGATGGAGAGCATTTTCATGATTGTGTGGTTAATACAATAATTGATTTAGTTTTGTTATTTATCAATATTGTTGATTCTAGGGTTTATATAAATTGAAATAATTAATCCGATGGCTACGATCACATCTACCACGTTCCATAAGAAGCGCCCCAATGCTATTTTAAATATTGGCTGAAACAGTATTGTTAATATTATATAAGTAACGGTCATGGTTAGAATGCCTTTTTGATTTGCGCGGTAAGCCATTACCCCAAAGCCGACCATTGCTAAGAATCTAACCAATTGATAATAGCCATAAGGCATGTTTGCCAGACAAATAAGAAGTAGCATTGCTAATAAAATTTTTATTAAGATTTCCATTATTGGTTTTGTAAAGCTAACGAATCAAGATAAATCGGGATACGTTTTATGGTATCGCCAGTAAAATAAAATGAGTTCTTGCCCAATTCTTTAAAGCTGTTGTTGTTTAAGCTAATCAATAACTTGCCATAATTGTCTTTTTGATATAGGTAAGCCTTTTTAATATCTGAGGGGTTAGCATCAAAAATAAGCTGAACAACTTCATCTAATTTCATATCCCTTAACACCTTATTTGCAACCACTTTATACCCTTTTTCATTAAGTTCATTATTAGAGTTTGGAACTAGCCCCTGAATAGTTTGTGGATAAATCAAAGGTTGCTCGACTTTAAATTTTTCTTCTTCCGATAATAATATGCTATTTTCTTCATGGGTATAAAACGCAAAAAAATAGGTTAAAATACCAGCTAAAAGAAGGATTAGGAATAAAGAAATTATTTTATAAATATTTATACTGTCATCCTCATCTCGCTTGCCGTGCATTCTATTTGAAATAAAATTCTGCTCAGGATATATTGTTTCTCTTACTTCTTGCAATCCTGTTTTAATATGAGGTTTATGAATATTGTTAAGGGAAATCGGCATTTTTTGTTGATTAAGATTTCCAATAAAAATTCTTTTATTTTCATTATGTTGCCGTTGTACTTCTTCAAGTTTTTCATCTGTTCTGAGCTGTTCTATCGAGACCTCAATCTTTCTCGAATAGTTTGCATAATTTTGATGGATATGACCTATTGCATTTTTTGACTCAGCAATTCTTCTTTTATTTTCTTGATGCAATCTTTCATTTTGTTCAATCTGCAGGTTGTACTCCTGTATTAGTTTCCTTTTATCTTCTTCTAATTTTTCTTTCTCTTTTTCAAATTCGGCAATTGACTCTTGAGTTTTACGTTTTCTTTCTTCGTGTAAATTTTGAATCTCTTGCTCGAAGCCATCCTCTTCCACCAACTTGAAAAGTCCTTTTTGAATAATGAATTTTGCTATTTCGTTATTATTTGTAAAATAAATATTATCATAAACATTAAGTAAATCTATTGCCTTTTTAAAAAGCTGTTGCAGTTTATTGGGATTTATTTTACTATAAACCACTAGGTTTTTATTCAAAGATTGAAATAAGCTTATATCTTCAATCTCTCTTAAATGGAAATTGATTTTATCAAAATCTTCAGGTACACTTACAGAAAAATTATCGGAATGATTAACCATGATGATATCATTCTGAATGTTTTTACTAACTAGATTTTCATGAAATTCATTCAATTTGTTAATAGTAATATTTTCATCAGCAATTTCATTTACAAAAATAATTCCCGAGCCAATAAATGTACCTCCTCTACTTGAGTTCTGTTCTTTAGCAAAAGAATAAATAGCATATGATACAATACAATTTCCATCAACTAATTCTTTTCTAATGCTGTAAATTTTACCCCCTGGAAAAAGTTTAATGGCATTGGTATTCAGATCAAATGTTTTTATTTGTCCGGCCAAGGTTTTATAACTTTCTCCTATCAATGTTTGCCTAAAACCATATGGATTTCCGCAGGTTGCAAAGGCTATTAACCTAATTTTATTGTTCATTAATTTGTGAAGCTGAATTTAATACGTTCCCAAAAAGTTCCTTCATAATCCAAATCATAACCAACAATACTGCAATAGAGCCAGTTTGATAGAATTTCTGCTGTTGCTAAACTAAGCAGGGCAATTTTTTCCTGCCCGTTGGTATTCTGGATATTACCGATTGTATAATATGTCTTACTTAAGCTATAGGTATTAACCCTTTGACTCGTCCTACTTAAACGTTCATCTATAAAGCTATCTAATTCATCAGTATTCGCCACATCCATTCTTCCTGATTTATCCCACATAGAAACAACAAGAATAACATTAATCGATTTTAGGTTTTTCCCTTTTCGCTCAAGCTCATCTAAAAATTCATTAATTAAAGTATCATCTTCGTGGGCTTTGGTATAACTGGTTACAATTATAAATGTTAATGGAATGTTAGCATTGAGGTATGTTTCTATACTACTATGATAACTCCCGCCCCGTCTGATATCTTTGTGGTTTTCTCCTGATGTCTCTAAAAATGTTAAATTAATAGGTGTAACTTTTTTGGATTTATTGTTGGGTTCAAACACCAGATCGAGTCGGGTTACCTGATCTCTTGTTGTTCTATTTGGCAAAACCCCTTGCCTAATATTCTCAAAAAAATCTGATAATAAGACCTGAGCTTCTTTAGTATTTGGCGTACCCAGTTTCGGACGTAGAACGCCAGCTTGTGAGCTTAGGTAATATAACATTGACGATAATATTACCGATTTACCGGATTCACCAGTTCCAAAAAAGAAAATAAAATTACTGTCTTTGTTTTTTATATCGTTACCTCCAGCTTTTGCGAGGGGTACAAAGTTTTCTGGTGCCTCATATTTCGGTTCAAAGGATAATGGCTGTAATGTATCTTCATTATCTAATGATAAGGGCATTAAAACCTCTTCATCATGATCAATAGATAACGGCTTCAAATTTTCGTTTTCCATAATTTTTAATTGTTCGGTATCAAAGTTCTTCCACTCCTTTTATTGTTAAAGACACTTCTACTACCCTGTTTTTGATCGGGATTTGTTACCAACATGATGATGATCACGATTACAAAATCTAATAAAACGCATCCCGCTAAAACAACAAACTGATACATCCCAAAATTTTTAATGGCGTGATCGAATGCATATCCGATTTTCCCAACATCTTGCGTTTTAGAAAATACAGGTTCAAACTTATATTTCTCTTCCCCTAATACGGAGTGTGCTCTGTTACCCAGCTTATTGTATTCTGTTAGTGATTCATCTATTAAGCCCTGCGCCATGGCATCTTTGTCTTTTTTGGATAAAAGCAAGAAATCCTGAATCTTTTTATTCCATTTTAATACAGAATTATTAATGTCAGCCTTTAGATCTCTTTCATCCTGCGAAAGATCAGTAATCATATTATCAATCTGTGCACCCATTCTCTCGGCCAGATCCTCGTAGTCCCTACCAACTGATTTTAATATATCAATCTTTTGTCCACTCATTTTTTCAATATCTCTAATCAGCCCGAGTGCCCTACTACCAAGACCTTTATTTCCGGGATCCTTGATTTGCTGCATAAGTTGCTTCTTTTTTATTTCTATATTTTGCGAAGTAGCTTTGTTGTATTTATAACTTAATTTTGATTGTACGTCAGTTTCAAGATTATTAAACTTCTCATTTATATCTCTTAATTCTTCTGTGTAGATATCTGTGCGCATGAATCTTGTGTAAAGCGCATTGAAATTAGAGATGAAGCAAAATGAAGCTATAAATATGTAGATCCAAATTAAGCTTGTAGTTGAGCGCCCTTCCATCTTTGCAGCCCTTAACATCCAACACAAAAAGAGAAGTAACAACGAGAGCACCAATGCAATTACAAATGAGGCTGGGCCAAATATTTGCTCCAGTCCAATCCAGGTTTGGTAGAAACTCACACTAATTAACATTATGGCGAGTATTGCCAAAAACAGGTCGGTTGCGGTAATAGATTTTTTATACATTTTAGTTATGCTTGTTTGGTTTTGAAAACATATTTTGTTAATATGTTATGTGCAAATCTATATAGGCTTTCAATGTTTATTTTACGGGAAACCGTAATTGTAAATTCATTAATGGAAGCCATTTATACACGTGATAGAATTTCATTTTTCTTGCCATCAAATTCTTCCTGGGAAAGAATTCCGTTTTCTAACAAGGATTTTAATTTTTGCAGAACGGCAAAAGGATCCTCTTGCTGAACAATGTTTTCATTTGGTGCAACCGGAGTGTTATTTACAACAATGCCACCACCTGCGGCAGCTCTTTTATCTTCCAGTTCTTTGTGCCTTCTATATTCCCGCATTTCTTCCTCTTTCTCCTGAGCATACTGATAGAGTTTTCGGGCTTGATTTTTTGGCAGATAATCCATCATGTTATTAGAATTCCTTACAGTCCTCATTGTAAATGTAGCACCTAATATCCCCTCTTTCATGTGGCAATCTGCAACATCTTTCCAACTATAATCTTGAAAATCCATCGACAAGCCAAAGTTTTTTGGTTTACAGAAGATTATTCGCCTACTCGTTAAGGCAATACAGTCTGGAGAGAAATTTATAGCTGGTTTCTTTTGTACTGCAATGTATTCTACCTGTTCGTTAGAAGTAAGCAGGCTATTAATGCGCTCTAAAATCTTTTCTACTGCTTTAGGATCTTGTTCTTCATTTAAGAACTTTTTTAAATCATTGATCATCATCTTTTGTTTCGGGTTATGTATAATTTCATATCAAAAGTATACAAGCCGCAGCCCTATACCTTACGGGAAACCGTAAAAAGAAAAAGTATTTAAGAAAAGTTATGACTTGATTTACAGTTGATTATATGTTTTTACGGAGAATATAAACACCAAAGAAGGATTGCCTCATCTTCTTAAACGAACATGAAACAATCCTTTAATTTTTAAGCACTTAAAAGCCATATCAGTTTTACGTTGTGTGGCAGTCTATAGAACATGTTCTGCAACCGTTTGATTTGCTGTAAGTTTTTTTCGCTTCTGTTACCGCGCCTTTACATGAAGAAAATTCACCCAAATACTTTCTGTTATCACTAGACGGTAAGTAAATACAGTTTTCATCATGAACTTCATGATCGCCGTTACTTTGGGCATTTTTGTTTACATAATACTTTTTCATCTTAAATTATTTTAGACTATAAACCTATAGCGACAAGAAATATTTTCCTAAAGGAAAACCGTAAAGCAAAATTTATAAGGTTCTTTTTATGAGATTTCTCCACTGCGGTCGAAATGACGACCTCGCGAGATGTATAGCCCTACTCAAAATCGACAATCGTTTATATGGATTTTTAAGAAATGAATTATTCCTTCGGCTTCACATAATCTTCGGATTTTTCTTTTTTCCACCAGCTATTGTCGAGGCGTTTAATGGAATAGAAGGCGCGGTTTATACCAGGTTTCATGGTTGCGGTATCGAGGTGCCTGCGCCATACGTGGATAATGGTATCGGTGCCAATTACTACCCACCAGAAAGTTTTGCCGTAACGTTTGGTGGTGTATACTTCGCTAATGGTTCCTTTAATTACCTTGGTGTTAAAACCAGGTTCCATTAACTGATAGGTGATCACTTTCTGTTTTTGCGCCTGAGCCTTACTCATTAAAAATGTTAATAATAGCAATGTAACTAGCTGTTTCATGCCACTAAGGTATTCAGGCCAAAAATGGATTCCTTACGGGTAACCCTAATGCCTTATGCAGTTAATGAATTTGGAAGTGGATCTGATTATTTAAGCAATAATTTAAAGATCTCTTCACTACCCTCAGGATGAGCTCACTCCGGGTAACAAAGGAGCACTTGGGCTGGTAGAAGAATAAAAAATGAGCGGTTGCCCTGCCTGCTACCAACACCAGACGATGAAGCAACCTCTGCATTTTTTGAGTATTGAAAGGTTAATTATAAAGGGCTAAGGTTTGATGCAGCTGGTTTCGGTAATCGTAAAGCTCATCCAGGTTGAACAATTGTTTTTTCTCTCCGGCATCTTTCCCTTTCTCGAAGGTTTCGATGTACTTGTTAACGGTATTAAAATGGAATCTGCAAATTGGTTTACGGTTATTGTCATCCAGCAGTACGCCAAAATAAGATTGGGTATCGCGTGCAGCGATCCTGGCAGACGGAATTTTCTCGCGTAAAATGGCCTTCACAATCTGGAAGGCTTCTAACTCCTCCTCGGTGGTTAGGATTTTAGAAACATCAGGATCTTCATTAATAGGTATCACTTTACCCTCTCCTTTTTCCTCGATTTTCTCGTTGATGTTCAAAGCCGATTTTAAGCGATCGCTGATGGATTCGTTGATGGAAATGGTCAGGGCTTTTTTGGTATATTCTTTAAACGCAATCATCCGGTTTGCCGTTAAGGGCTTATCAAAAAAACGGTTCACTAATAGTTTCACCATTTCGTCGGAAGGGCTGTCGATTTCTTTTTCAAATTCCTTTCTGATGGCTTTAATGTATTTTAAACCCTCGGCCGAATCGAGGATGTTTTCTAAATTGTATTCGTTTTTGGTAAAACTTTCGAGGATTTTAATTGCATTATCTTTCAGGTCTTCAATATCGATGGTTAAGAAAGGTTTCTCGTCCATAATATTTGGCTTTTCCAAATCGGCGTAAAAGTTGTAAACGGTACCATTGGTGAGTACGCCAAAACGAGCTTTCGACACATGGTAGTAGCGGTGTAACTGAGAGTTATGCGCATCAGCACTTTCTTTCCAATGTTTACATTCGAAAATGAGTATCGGTTCGTTGTTTCTACGGATGACATAATCTACCTTTTCGCCTTTTTTGGTGCCGATATCGCAAATGTGCTCGGGAATCACCTCTGTAGGGTTAAATATATCGTAACCGAGAATTTGAATAAAAGGCATTACAAATGCATTTTTTGTAGCCTCTTCGGTATTGATCTGATCTTTTAATCCGACTACCCGCTGATGAAGTTGTGTTAACTTTAGTTTAAGATCCATAAGTTTTTACATTAAATGGTTTCATCTACAACTGTTGCATGAGGTGCATTTACTTTAACAGATTCAATTCCGTTATCTCTGGCATCCGTGGTCGTATACATTTGGCTAGTACCGATAATTTCGCCATTCGCAGCTTTCAAATTAAAATAGTATGCTCCGTTTTTGGCCTCTTTCCTGTCGTACCTGGCATCGGTTGGCGAATTGGTTTTCACCGATTCGAGACCCTTGTTACAGCCTGCTTTTGTGGTGTAGCCTTCGCTGGTGAGGATAACCTTTCCGTTTGCGGCTTCGAGATTAAACTGGTATTGACCGTTTGTTCTTTTGGTAATGATAAATTTTCCCATCGTTATTTTTTTAGCTACTCAAAAGTATAACGGGCTTGTTTCTTATCCTTACGGGAAACCGTAGCCGGCTTCATTTAATTGGACGTTAGTTCATCGTTAATCAGGGCACACAAAATCCTCGTAACCATAAAGCATACAGCAATTATTAAAAACAGTTGAATCCATTGCTAAAGGAAAAGATCCTTCAACTACGCTCAGGATGACAATCATGTGGAATTAAACGAAATTAACCGATTCCTGAGTATAGGCTAGAACCAGTCTTTTAATTAAATTACCTTATTTGCAATGCAGTAAGCAATCAGCTGGCCATTATTTGAAATATTCAGCGCGGTTTTGATGTAATTGATCCGTTTTTCGATACTGCTCAAGCCAGACGGTTCCATGTTTTTTTGTTTCAGAATGCCCGACATTTCTTTCTGGGTTTTTCCGTCTAAGATGAGCGAAACAATTGTTTTATCATAGGGTGTAAAATCGTGCAGGTATTCTTCTTTTTGCCTCAGGTTGGGCGAATGGTATTTCTTATTTTTATAAATGCTTTCTAAAGCCAGTTTAAGGTCTTTTGCATCATGGCGGGCTTTAGGTACATAAGCATCGATATTTAATTCTTTAAATAGTGTATTGGCAATTAAAGCCCTATTTTCTATAGAAAATACCAGCACTTTTAAATCTGGTTGTATTTCTTTTAAGGCTTTGATCAGTTCCCTGCCTCCTGATAGCTGTTGTTTCGGATAGTCTTCGTCAAAAGAAAGATCGGTAATAATCAGTTCGTAAGGGTTACCATCACGAAGTGCTTTTTGTACACGTGTAAATGCATCATCACAATAAAACACATAATCTTTGTCGGTTATGGTAATGCCAAGATCTGTAAGTGCACTACGGAGCGATTTACTAACAATTTCATGATCTTCGGCGATGAGTACGTTTTTGAACATATTTAATATTTTTAAAAGGTTGGAAATGAAAATTCAATATGAAGCCCTTCATCAGGCCTGGTATCAAAAGTAATATGGCCCGAAATACTTTCTATACGGGTTTCCGTATTCTTCCATCCATTTTTAGGGATTAAAATCTCCATTCCTTTTCCATTATCTATATATAAAACCGTTATACGATCATTTTCCCGCTTAAAACTTATAGTAACGGTGTCTGCGCCACTATGCTTTTTCATATTGGTCATCAGTTCTTGCAAAATGCAAAATACTTCAGCTTTAGTATCATCTTTAACCGCTTCCCAAAGTTTTTCGCCACTGCCTTCAAGCTCAATATTCGTTTTAGCCGAGGCATAAGCGTATAACATTTTCGATAGTTCAATCGAAAAGCTTTCTTCATTATGGGTATCTTTATTGTCGTAAGATAGATCCCTCGATATTTTATAGATCACATCAAGTTTGTCGGCCAGGTCGTTTTTGTCTATTTCGGTGGTATTTTCCACCTCCGACATGACCTGGTATACCCTGTTGGCTACGCGGTCGTGAATTTTTTTTACATACTTGAGTTCCGTTTTTTTAACTTCTATTTCTTTTTCCTGTTGAAGTCTTTTTTTCCGTTTTTGGTATAGGAAATAACCAAAGATTAAAAATGCAGCTAATACAATCAGGATAATATATAATCTTAAGATGTTATTTTGTTTCTGTGTATTATCTGTCTGTGATTTTAGCAAATCTGCCTTACTTTTTTCAGTTTCATATCTAATTAATGCAAACTGATTTTTTGCAGCATTACGGGCTGTTTGCAAACTATCTGCTAATTTCTGATAGATTTCGAAATACTGTTTAGTTGCTATTGGCGAACTTAACTTAATGAGTTTCTGCAAAGCCTGTAGCCGATCTACTGGGCTGCTAATCTGTGTGGCTACACGATACATTTTTTTGGCATAATCTATTGCAAGCCCGGGATTTTTAGTGATATAATAATCAGCAAGATGTGCATAGCTGGCATTTAATCCCCATAGATCTTTTTCTTGTTCCCTGATTTTTAATGCATTTAAAAATTCAGCTTCGGCATTATAGTTAGGATTGATTAGCCATTTGGTTTTAGCTAAGTTAGATAGTGCCCTGGCATATTCTTTTTGGTTTTTGCTGTTTTGGGATAGAATTTGATTGTAAATTTTTAAGCTAGCCTGATAATTTTTGGTGTCTTGATAAACCTTAGCCTTGTTATTTAAGTATAAATTTACATCTGTAGTGTTTTCAGAAAAGGCAATGGCTAGATCGTAAAATTTTAAAGCATTCTGGTAATCGGCCAATTTAAAAGTCGCTATGCCAAGATTATTGTAATTGGAATGGATGAATGGATACTGGGTTTTATCAGTTTTATCAAGATATTTAAGTGCATTCAAAGAAATTTCCTGTCCACCAAAATTATCTCCTTTATCAGTGGAGATGATCCCCATATTTACTAAGCACTTTGCTGCGCCTAAACTATCGCGTTGGGATAAGAATAAATCTTTAGCTTGATTGAAATAGCTAAAAGCGCTGTCAATTCTTCCAAGTTCCCGATACTCGAATGCCTTATCATATAGCGGATTCTCTTTTTTGATTTTCTCTTTTAGTTGAGGCTTGGAACAGGAAAATAAAAGTCCCAGCGGTAATAATAAGATGGAGAGGCGTTTCACGATTTTTAGTTTTCCCCTAAGTTAAAAAAATAAACAATATTGATTGTTTATTAAGATTAGGATAAACTAAGCTTCTCATTTGGAATTATAATTGTTTTAAAACTAAAAAAAGCAAGGCGGATGTACCGCCTTACTTTATACATTAACCGATTTTTGGCGGTGGATTTTGTCCGGTTTCGCCACCGGTATCTCCACCTGCTTCACCATCGCCACCAAGATCTGGTGTTCCAGGATCATCATTAGTGGTTACGGTTGTACCGCTATTCGGATTACAATTGTTATTTGTATTTGTAGGCGTTGCCAGGCCAAGTAATATGGCAATAAAAAGAGGTAAAAACATCTTGTCAAAAATTAAAGGGTTGATAAATTTGTAGGTCCCCGCGAATCCTATCGCGGGGGTTGCTACGATTGTATCAGAAGGCCTTCTGAAATTTTTGGGAAGTATGGAGTGTCTGTCGCGGGAGCCAATAACTGCTTCCCAGGCCGGCTAGTAACTACCGCGATTTCTGCTCTTTTATTAATCAGTTTTTTAATTTAGCTTTGATAATGAATCGCCGCCTGTGCCGATCAACGATACAAATATGGGGTGAGTCAAAAGATTAGTTATCAATACATTCCGATGTTTCCAAAGTTTCCGCTGTAATTCCGGAAAACCGTAAATATTCCACTTATTCCGCCTTATTTTTACGCTAAATTTTTAAAGAAAATGTTTGAGGAGTATAAAAAAGACCTGTTAAAATTCTACCGGATAAAGAAAGAAAATCATCGGCTTCCTGATAATTTGGCCCCTCTTAGACGAGAAAGATTAAGGGCTGCCTGCATCGAGATGTTTCAACAAAATAATGCACAAAAAGATAAAGATTTGATGAGATCTGTGTTTGGTCCTGCAGATGTAGGTGAGGATCAAATGCGGAGCATTGAAAGGTTTGACTTAGATAGATTTAGACCTTTAATAAGTTTTTTAACTAAAGAAGGAAGAAATATTAGAGATGATAAACTTGTTAAGCTTTTTGCCTGGTTAATAGATTTTCCTCCTAATGAAGAATGGCAGGAACTTAGTGATGAAGAAAAACAACATGTTTTTAATGAGGCAGCGAAGAAAAGGGAGGTAATTAAAAAAAACGGTAGAGGTAAAACGACAGACACTAAGCCTTATCATTATACAGCAAGACTAATCCCTTACAACTATATTGTCATTTTTTGCATTCTCTTACTCTTTATCACTAGCATTTCTTTTATAGTCTGGGAGCGTATGGCTACAGCTGTAAGAATGCCTAAGGCAGGTGAGAAACACATGTATTGGGATGGCGATCATTACGAACCCGTAAAAAATGGGGAACAAGAGCCTGGGGTCACCATCATTCCATTAAACGCTAAAAAGTTACAACAGCAAAGGAAAATTACTTTGCCTGATACGTTAACGAAATACTCCTTGGGCAAGGTTTGGTATAAAGGTTATGGAAGTAATCATGAGTTTTTTACCGATAGTGGTGCATATCCAATGGATACACAAAGAATACTTAAGCCACTTTCAAACATAATCTTAGCCAAGTACACTTCTAATCATAGGTATATACTTACACGTTTAACATGGTTCTTATATGCCACTATTTTTGTAAGCCTTTGTGGTTATGGGGTAAGTAGGATGAAGAGAAAAGTTAGCATACCCGTTCAAAATTCTGATGATCGTATTAACGATTTTTCAGAAGGCCAATTAGCCCAACAATAAGTTTAACTTATTATTGCCCGATATGGGATATGTAGCGGCTATTAAAGGTTTAACCCAAATGGATAACACCTGGGTTAAACCATTTCTTATTTTATTGTCCCCAGTTTACCTGGATGTTGTTTTGTTGGGCATAAGCTTTGCCCTTTTCCATTAAGGCGTTAAAGTTTTGTTCAAAGCGGGCGCCATATTTCTGGTCGATGCTGTTGATGATTTCATCTTTGGCACTTTGGCTGCCTTTGCTGTCGCAGAGTTTGGCGTAAGCCAGGTATTCATTTTTGTAAACGGGGATAACCAGTTCGTATAATTGCTGCGAAAGGGCTTTAATTTCTTTTTCTTCATCGCCGGAAGCGGAGAGCTTTTTTACCTTTTCGAGCGATTGCTCCAGGTATAAAATTTTATTATTGATGGTGGTGGTGGCTTCGTTGCCTTTCTTTTTACTGGATGGGATATCGGGATATTCTTTGGTTTCGTCGTTAATATGGCGGGCCAGGTCGGCGCTGGCAAAATCGTTGATCATGTTGGTATTGAGAATGGCAATATCGAAAAAACGTTCTGGTGTTTCGGAACAGGCGGAGCAGAAAAGGGTAAACAGGATTAAAATAGTAGCTAGTGGTTTTGGGGATAGGGCTGGTAATTTGTTCATGATCTAAATGGGTTTCCTGATGAAATTTATTTTGGGGAGGAGCAAAGATTGAGCCGATTTTTGAGTCGGGAATCAGCAGTCCAAAATCTCTCCCTGCCTGTACTGGCAGGCACTCCGCGTTGCTTCGGTCGAGATGACGATCTTTTTATAAAAAAAATACGCCCGGCTTTGTACCTTCTCTCTGCGTACTTTGTGGTTAAAAAATGGATGATGGATGATGGAATTGGTCAGGCCTTGGCCTACATACAGTTAACCGATTTAAACAATTAAGCAGTTAACCCAAACCCAAAAAGCCCACCCTTCAAGCTATACACTTCTCCCTGGTAAAGCCCGGCCAATAACTGCACGGCCATTTTGCTTCTTTGCCCGGTTTGGCAGTAACACACTACTTTTTTGTTCTTTGGGATCGCGGCAAGCGAATCCGTTAGTTCGTACAGCGGAAGGTTGATGCCTCCAATATTGTCCTCTTCGTGTTCGTAACTTTCGCGTACATCAATTAAAAAAACATCATCAGCATGGGTTTCCAGCCAGTTATTTAAGGTGGTTTTATTGATTTCTTGTAGGACTTTATCGTTTTTTGCAGCGGTTGGTTTTGCGGGATCAGCTGATTTTTCGGCTGCAATTTTAAATACCAGTACGGTATTGTTCAGCGCATTGATGGTCATGAGTTTGCCGGAAAGGGTTTCGCCAATACCACAAATTAATTTCAGGGCTTCGTTGGCCATGTACAAACCCACTATGCCGGGTAAAATACCAATTACCCCCCCTTCTACACAGTTCAGGTTTTCAGTGGGTGGTGCCGGATAGAGGTCCCTATAGTTGGCACTGCCCTGGTGGTTAAATACAGCGACCTGCCCTTCAAATTGTAAAATAGAGCCGAACAAGAGTGTTTTGCCTAAAGCCACACAGGTATCGTTTACGAGGTAGCGGGTACTAAAGTTATCAGAACAATCGATTACCAGATCGTAATCCTGACAGATCTTGCCGGCATGTGCTATTATAAAACGTTCCTGATAAGCTTTAAGGCAAATATGTGGATTAAGCATGGCCAGTTTCCCGGCCGCTACCTGTGCCTTCGGCTGACCAATGTCGGTATGGTTATATAGGATTTGCCGGTGCAGATTGCTCAGTTCCACTACATCATCATCGATAATGCCGATTTCGCCCACTCCGGCTGCGGCCAGGTATTGCAAAATGGGGCAGCCCAGACCACCTGCACCAATGACGAGTACCTTAGCGGCCTTTAGCTTTTCCTGTCCCGCCAAACCCAGTTCAGGCAAGATCATTTGCCGGTTGTAACGGCTCAGTTCTTCTTTTATTAACATCATTTGCTCATTAAAATCCTGTCCCAATCTTTCCAGATCGGTTCGTAACCCTGTTTTCTGATCATGGCGGCAATTTCTTGTGCAGAGCGCTCGTCAGATATTTCGAACTGTTCTAAGGATTGTGGTTCTACCTGGTAACCACCGGGATTGGTTTTAGAACCCGCACTGATGGCGGTAATACCCAGCTTAATCACCTGGTTCCGGAAAGCCATGGTTTCGCGGGTAGAGATGGATAATTCTACTTCGCTGTTAAATAAACGGTAGGCACAAATTAGCTGCACCAACTCTTTATCGTTCATCACCACTTTAGGTTCTAAACCACCGCTAAAGGGACGTAACCTGGGGAACGAGATGCTGAATTTACTTTGCCAATACTGTTTTTCGAGGTAAGATAGATGCAGGGCCGTAAAAAATGAATCTGTTCGCCAGTCTTCCAGTCCGATTAAAACACCAAGTCCCATTTTATGGATACCGGCCTGCCCTAAACGGTCAGGGGTTTCTAATCTGTATAAAAAGTTAGCTTTTTTGCCTTTAGGGTGATGTTTGCGGTAATCGTCCTGATGATAGGTTTCCTGGTAAACGAGTACCGTATTTAAACCATGCGGAATAAGCGTTTCGTAATCTGCTACATCTAAAGGCTGTACCTCCATCGATATATGGGCAAAATGTGGACTGATCAGGTCTAATACTTTTTTAAAATAATCGGTATGCACACTTTGGTTGGCTTCGCCGGTAACGAGTAAAACATGGTCGTAACCCATGCCTTTAATCACGGCCACTTCCTGCATAATTTCCATCGGGTTAAGGGTGCGCCGCCGCACTTTATTATCGTAACTGAAACCACAATAGGTACATATGTTGTTGCACTCGTTGGATAGGTAAAGTGGAATATACATCTGGATTACCCGGCCAAAACGATCTAAGGTTAAGCGCTGGCTTATCTGCGCCATATCCTCGAGATAAGGCAAAGCCGCAGGCGAAATCAATGCCTTAAAATCTTCGAGGCTGCGTTGGCTACTGTTGAGTGCCCTTTCTACATCAGCCGCTGTTTTATCGTAAATGCTGGCTTTGGTATCATCCCAGCTATAGGATTCGAATACCTCGTTAAAACTGTTCATCAAGAAATGCGGTTAGTGGACTGCTGGCTGCAGCGTAATGTTGCTGGCTACCCAGTTTAGATTCGAAGGCCATTCTGCCAGCTTCTACAGCCAGTTTAAAGGCAGTGGCCATATCAGTTGGGTTTTTGGCGATGGCAATTGCGGTATTCACCAAAACGGCATCAGCACCAATTTCCATGGCTTTAGCCGCGTCAGATGGTGCACCTATACCGGCATCAATAATGACCGGAACCCTGCTCTGGCTGATAATAATTTCTAAAAAATCGATGGTTCTTAATCCTTTATTACTGCCGATGGGAGAACCTAAAGGCATTACCGCTGCGGTACCTACATCTTCTAAACGCTTACATAAAACCGGGTCGGCATGGATATAAGGCAACACCACAAATCCGAGTTTAACCAGTTCTTCTGTTGCCTTAAGTGTTTCAATCGGGTCGGGCATCAGGTATTTGGGATCGGGGTGGATTTCTAACTTAATCCAGTTGGTTTCCAGGGCTTCGCGTGCCAGCTGCGCAGCAAAAACAGCTTCTTTGGCATTACGAACACCTGAAGTATTGGGCAATAAATTAATATGTGGATGTTTAAGGTGCTGCAGGATGTCGTCGTCCTTGCCTTTTAAATCGACACGTTTAAGGGCAACGGTAACCAGTTCGGAGGCCGAAGCAATTAATGCGCTTTCCATTTCCCTGGCCGAACTAAATTTTCCTGTTCCGGTAAAGAGGCGTGAGCTAAAGGTTTGATTTGCAATTGTTAACATAGCTGTTGTTTTAAAGCGAATGCACGGTGAATTTGCTGTTAATTTCGGCTAATACCGCCGAAGTTTGGATTTGGTTGGTGAGTGCTGCCGATACCGCAACACCATAAATACCGGTTTCGAGTATGGCAGGAATATCTTCGGCTTCGATACCGCCTATAGCAATAATCGGCGTGCTGATACCGGCCTTTCTTACTTTTTCCATTAATTTATGGTAACCTTCCAGCCCTACGATGGGGCTCAGGTTTTCTTTGGTTCTGGTAAAACGGAAAGGGCCAAGGCCTATGTAATCGGCACCTTCGGCCACCCGTTGTAAAATGTGTTCGAAGGTATTGGCTGTACCACCAATAATTTGTGTCGGGCTGATGATTTTCCGGGCTTCGGCAATGGGCATATCCTGTAAACCCAGGTGTACGCCATAACTGCCTACAGCTTTAGCGAGGTGTGGAAAATCGTTTACGATGAGTTTGGCGCCATATTTTTCGCATAAAGCCTGCGCTGCTTTTGCAAAAGGCAGTATTTCGCTTTCGGCCTGGTTTTTAATGCGGAGCTGAATCCATTTTCCGCCAGCCTGAAGTACGGCTTCAATGGCATCTAAGTGGTTGCCGGTTCGGGGTGCCTGCGAAATATATTGTAAGGGTTGAATGATCATGATGTTTTTAAAGGTTTTTGTGGGGGCGCCAGGCATTGGCGCTGTGCTTTTTTAAAATTGGTTAAGGCTTGTGCCGGATCGTTCCAGATACAGCCCAATAGGGCCAGGCCATCGAAATTCATGTCTTTTATCTGATCAATCTGGTTTAAACCAATGCCACCAAGGGCGATTATTTTTAGCTGGGTATCAGTCTTCTTCAACTGAAAACCCGGAGGGATAATTCCTTTATAACCAGGTTTGGAAAGGCTGTTGAACACCGGACCAAAAAAGCTGTAATGGTATGACGCGATTTGATCGAAGTCTGATAACTGGTGGATGGAAGTGCTGAATACCTTATTTTTAGGTAATGCTTCACCTCGGCTGCTTTTTCTGAAACTTTCGGTATGGTGAATTCTTTTCATGTTATAATCGCTGGCCAATGTATGGAAATGGTGTAAAGCAATACGGGGATGATATTCGGGTAAAATCCCTTCGATAATTCTCCTGTAGTCAGCTTCACTGGCATTTTCCTTACGCAAATGGAACACCTGTAAACCGGCTTCGAAAAGCTGGTTTACAAGATGACATTCTTCCTTAAAAAGGCTTGGCCTAGCAATTACAATCAGTTCCATTTGGCTTAAGAATAAATTTCGCTTCCTTTTTGGGTAAACTCTTTCGATTTTTCCTGCATACCCTGCGCCAAAGCCTCTTCTGCTGCTACGCCTTGTTTTGCCGCATATTCGCGCACATCCTGCGTAATTTTCATGGAACAGAAATTCGGACCGCACATCGAACAAAAGTGTGCAATCTTGGCACCTTCTGCAGGTAAGGTTTCATCATGAAACTCCTTTGCGGTATCCGGATCGAGGGAGAGGTTAAACTGATCTTCCCATCTAAACTCGAACCGTGCCTTACTTAAAGCATTATCGCGGTATTGCGCACCCGGGTGACCTTTAGCTAAATCGGCCGCATGGGCAGCAATTTTATAGGTAATTACGCCATCTTTAACATCCTTTTTGTTGGGCAGGCCTAAGTGTTCTTTCGGGGTTACGTAACAGAGCATCGCTGTGCCAAACCAGCCGATCATGGCAGCGCCAATGGCCGAGGTAATGTGGTCGTAACCGGGTGCAATATCAATCGTAAGCGGACCTAAAGTGTAAAAAGGCGCTTCGCCGCAATGTTCGAGCTGTTTTTCCATATTGGCCTTAATCAGGTGCATGGGTACATGCCCGGGCCCTTCTATAATCGTTTGTACATCATGTTTCCAGGCGATTTTGGTGAGTTCGCCAAGGGTTTCGAGCTCCGAAAACTGCGCGGCATCATTGGCATCGGCAATACAGCCAGGCCTTAAGCCATCACCTAATGAAAAGGCGACATCGTATGCTTTCATGATTTCGCAGATCTCCTCAAAATGGGTATACAGGAAATTTTCTTTGTGATGAGCCAGGCACCATTTGGCCATAATTGATCCGCCCCGTGACACAATACCGGTAATCCTTTTAGCGGTTAAAGGCACATAACGGAGCAGTACACCGGCATGGATGGTAAAATAATCTACACCTTGTTCGGCCTGCTCAATTAAAGTATCGCGGAAGATTTCCCAGGTCAGGTCTTCGGCTTTTCCGTTTACTTTTTCCAAAGCCTGATAAATCGGGACAGTACCAATAGGCACAGGTGAATTGCGGATAATCCATTCGCGGGTTTCGTGGATATTCTTTCCGGTTGATAGATCCATAATGGTATCGGCTCCCCAGCGGCAGGCCCACACGGCTTTTTCTACTTCTTCTTCGATGGTTGAGGTAACAGCTGAATTGCCAATATTGGCATTAATTTTCACCAGAAAGTTTCGGCCAATAATCATCGGCTCAAGCTCGGGGTGGTTGATGTTGCAGGGAATTACGGCACGGCCAGCGGCTACCTCTGCCCTTACGAATTCGGGTGTGATGTAACCTTTCGGGGTATTTGCACCGAAGCTATTGCCCTGGTGCTGGTGGTTCATTACCTCGTGCTGTTCGCCTAGTTGTGCATTAAGCAGTTCAATCTGTTGGTTTTCCCTGATGGCGATATATTCCATTTCGGCCGTAATGATTCCTTTTCTGGCATAATGCATTTGCGATACATTGGCGCCAGCCTGTGCTTTATAGGGTTTGTTGATGAAATTAAAGCGTAAGGCATCAAGTTTTTCATCGGCCAGACGCTGTTGTCCGTAGGCAGAAGATAGTTCAGCAAGTTCTTCTACATCCAGCCTGTCTTTAATCCATTGCTCCCTGATGCGTGGCAAGCCTTTTTTCACATCAATAACCGCATTAGGATCGGTATAAGGTCCGCTGGTATCGTAAACGGTTACAGGCGGATTAGGTTCGGTTAAACCAAAGCCATTGTGGATTTTGGTTTCGGTTAAACTGATCTCGCGCATGGCCACTTGTATATTGTGGATTTTTCCGGGTACAAATATCTTACGTGAGGCCGGGAAAGGACTCCGGCTGATGACTTCTTGAGTTGGGGTTTTTTCTTGTTTCATATATGGGTAGGTTCGATTATTGAGTAATTGAATGAAGGAATGATTGAATGGATTGTGAAATGCTCATTCACTCCTGCTCTCATTCAACATTATCCGCCCTGCGTGGCTTTAATGATGATGACCTGGTCGCCTGGATTTAGCAGATACCTGTCCCAATCAGATTTGGAAATGATGGTTTGGTTTACGGCTATGGCAAGGCCATTGGTTTCTGAAAAGAGCACCAGAGCAAGCATCTGTGCGATGGAACAGGCTTCGTTAAGGAGATGGTTTTGATTGTTTATAGTTACTTCCATATTAAAAAAATTGGAAAAACTATAGAGATTGCCCCGTAACGGGGTCGAAAAGACAGCAATGGTATTGCTTTCACTTTTCCCTTCGGCAGTACTAACTGCATCAGGTTCAAAGGGTATTTCTCAGCACGTAGGCACCCCTAAAGTTTTTTGTAAATATATAGGATTAAATTTCTATTGCAAATAAAAATTTATATAGATAAAATCTATATGAGGTTTAGTCTAATATAGAAGCATACATTCGATGTGCTTAAAGTTCAGTTCATTACATATAAGAATGTAAGAAATATAAGGCCTTGAGCTTATATGCCTCATGTTTTTAACCGCAAAGAACACAGAGAGAGCCAAATATCGCAGCGCTAGGCGTAAAAGATGAAGTTTTAACCATATAAGGAATGTAAGAAAATGTAAGAACCCTGAGCTTATATGCCCCCTCTATGCCTTATATGGTTCAATTAAAGGTTATTGGGCATGCGTGGGATGACAAGACGTTTATTGACTCCTGACTCTGGACTCCCGACTTCGGACTAAGAATTCCATAATTCATCTTACATTTTCCATCATCAAAGACTCTTCACTCCAAACTAAACTCCCTATCTTCGTACCTTAAACCAGAATACATGCAAAGCCTGTTAGCATTACAAAGCGGAAAACTTAAAGGAGCGGTATCGTTAAAACTTTCAGAAGATCTTCGTTCTTTCCCTGAAGAAATATTCGATCTGGCTGATACACTTGAGGTACTCGATCTTTCTTTTAACAAGCTAAGTACGCTGCCGGCCGATTTTGGACGTTTAAAGAAACTGAAGATTTTCTTCTGTTCTGAAAATCTTTTTACGGTGATGCCTGAGGTACTTGCCGATTGCCCTTTGCTGGATATTGTGGGTTTTAAATCTAACCAGATTAAAACGGTGCCATCAAAATCGCTCAATCCCAATCTTCGCTGGCTGATTTTAACGAATAATAATATTGCGGAATTACCAAAAGAGATCGGGCTGTGTACGCGTATGCAAAAGCTAATGTTGTCGGGTAATCTTTTAACTGCCTTGCCAGAAGAATTAAGCCACTGCCAAAATTTATCGTTATTGCGTATAGCCGCTAATAAACTGCATGCACTGCCACAATGGATAGCCGCCATGCCTAAACTATCATGGATTGCTTTTTCCGGAAACAACTTTAGTAAAACACCAGCTGTGGAAGCGCTCTCGCTAGTTAACTGGCACGATTTGGAGATTAACCATTTATTGGGTGAAGGTGCTTCGGGTGTTATTTCGAAAGCAAACAGGACTATTGGTGATGAAACGCAGGAGGTGGCCGTTAAAATATTTAAGGGCAATGTAACCAGTGATGGTTTGCCGGAAGATGAGATGACAGCCTATATTGCTGCCGGGTATCATCCTGGTTTGGTTAATTTAATCGGACAGATTGCCCTGCATCCGGAAGATAAAAAAGGACTGGTGATGGACCTCATTCCGCATCATTTTTATAATCTGGGCAATCCACCAAGTTTGGCAAGCTGTACCAGGGATGTTTTTCCGGCAGGTATGCAGTTGTCAGAAAAACAATTGTTGGGTATTGCCAAAACCATCGCCTCGTTGGCTGCGCAATTACACGAGGCGGGAATTATGCATGGCGATTTATATGCACACAATACTTTGATTGATGATGAAGGCAGTACCTTGTTCGGTGATTTCGGTGCCGCAAGTTTTTACGATCAGACTGATGTTACATTGGCCCATGCGTTGGAGCGCATAGAAGTGAGTGCTTATGGTTACCTGCTGGATGATTTACTTTCTTTAAAAAATGAAGCGGTAAGCAGCACCTGTGTCAATACGTTGAGTGCGTTACGGGATGCCTGTTTAGCTCCATCGCCAATAGACAGACCTGGTTTTCAGGATTTGGTTGAGGCATTGGCTGATATTTAACCTGAGTTTGGGTCTTAATTTCGTTGGGAAATTAACAGCATTTCTTTTGTTCAGGCTTATTTGTTGCCATAACACAGATCATTTATGTGAAAAAGAATGATTTTAAACATACTAAAATGTTTTATTCATTCTATAGCGGCTTTTTAGGTAAGCGGCTCCTTTACAGATGAATAAAACTGAACGGAAATAAATCCTTTATCTTTTTCATATTTGTATCAGGGTATTAAACACTTTATTTGGATTAATTCTCAATCGTCCCAAAATAATTTTAGATTTGAATGAACACGTCCTCTTTAGGGACGTGTTTTTTTTGCAAAAAAAAGCCTTTCATTGCTGAAAGGCTTCGCGTTTTAATCTAAATCGTCCCGTTGATTTAATTTTAACATGATAAATATAGTTATCAACATGTTAACATCAAATTAAAAGGTAAAAATACCCCTTTCTGGGTAGTGGTTTTCACTACAAGGCGATAACAAAATTTTAATGTGGATAATTATTTACCTGCTTCTATACTCCATTTATAAGTAGGCAGTGTGGCCAGTAACAGGCTGGAGGCGCTTACTACGAAAACAGAATAGTTAAACGGAGCCCTGTAATTGGCAAAGATGAGCATAGAGAGGGCAAAGGCTAGTGTGAGCAAAAAACTACCGATAGCGGCCAGCTTAATTTTGTAGCCCACGATAAGCAATACCGCAAAAATTAACTCGCCGGCTGTGGCCAGAATAGCCATTACATTGGCTGCAGGCCTTGCTAAAAAGGGCATTAAGGAGTTGGTGTAATCTAAAAAGGCAGACCAATTGCCCCAGCCAACAGTTGGCGAGCCTGGTGCGCCCAGCCAGCCAAAGCGGTCCATAACAGGAAGTATAAAACCAATACCCAAAGCGAGGCGAAGAAATAATTGAGGGAAATGTGCGCTGTTTTTCATTTTGCTGGATAATTATTTAAACGGCAAATTAATACCTGCGGCGCACAATTTTCTTAAACTAGATTAAGAAATGAAGCTTGTTTCGCTATTTTTTCTTAAGCCACTAATCCACCTAAAAACACTCTACTTCCCAGAACCGCGACCAGTTTTCGCCGGCATCAAGTTTTATCATACCCTCTTTGTGTGTTAATTCCTGATCGTGGTGAACGCCATCGGCCACTCCGCACCAGGGTTCTAAACAAACAAAAGGCGCATCGGTGGCGGCCCATATACCGAAGAAAGGAAATTCTTCGAAATGAAAATGCAGGCCATAATCGTTTTTAGTGTTGAGCAAACTAATGCAATTGCTCTGCAGGGTTTTAAAAACCAGTGCATCATTATAAAACAAGTCGTGCTTAAGGTTTAACCTGTGGCCACCTAGTTCAATGAGCTCCGTTTCATCGGCCACTAAGCCATCTTCGAGTTTCCAGAAAGTTAGTTTCTCGTCGGCATTAAAGGCCAGGTAATAATCTTCGTAAACAGTATTGGGTGTATTGGGTACTGCAAATGCCGGATGTGCACCAATGGAGAATAAAAGCTCGGCAGTACCTGTATTTTTTACCTCGTAGGTTAAGTTCAGCTTTCTGTCTATTAACCGATACCGCAGTTTCAGCTCGAAATAAAAAGGATATACTTTTAAGGTATCTTCGTTTTGGCTTAATGTAAAGATGGCTTCAGTTTCACTTATTTTTTCGAAATTAAAAACATGATCGCGGGCAAAACCATGGCGTGGCAGCTCGTAACTTTTACCCTGGTAAGTAAAGTGGTTGTTTTTTAATGAGCCAACAATAGGAAATAAAACCGGACTGTATTTTGCCCAATATTTAGGATTAGCATTCCATAAATATTCCAGCCTGGTTTCTTTACTAAATAAGCCTTGAAGTTCTGCGCCTTTAGCCGCCAGGCTAACTTTTATATAGTCGTTCTCGAGAGTTATCATTACAAGCTAAAAGTAACAAAAAGATGTACTTTAAAAATATCTTTTTTATTAATTTTGATCACTGCTTAAAGCTTAAGCTCATGAAAAAGCTTAATGCACTGTTTATTTTATTACCCGCGCATTTACTTTCGCTCAAAAACAAAATCAGAAACCTATGGCGATAGATTTAACAAAATTATCAAATGCAAAAGTAAAGGCCGCTATTACCGCTTTGCAAAAAGGTGATGAAAAAACATGGTTTCCTTTATTTGCGACTGATGTTGCCTTTTTCGACGACGGGAACCAGATGAAATTTAATAATTTCTTTAAAAAAGCACTCGGACATGAGCGTTTTACCAAAATAGATAAAGTCGAAAACAACGGAATGGAGGTCTATGGCGATTTCCACTCCGACCAATGGGGCGATTTTAAAACCTATTTTAAGTTTCAGCTGAACAAGGAAGGAAAAATAGCACGGCTGGATATTGGGCAGGCTGCTTATTAGTCTTTAGTCCTGAGTCTAATCATCGAATGATAAGGACTCAAGACTTTGGACTCTAGACTAAGGACTCAGGACTTACCCCTTCTCTTCCCAGATACAGGCAATATTAATAATGGTTTGAACGGCTTTTTCCATATCCTGTACGCTTACCCATTCTTGTTTGCTATGAAAGGCATGTTCTCCGGCAAAAATATTAGGGCAAGGTAAACCCATGTACGAAAGTCGCGAGCCGTCGGTTCCGCCACGGATACTTTGTTGTTTGGCTACTACTCCAGCTCTTTCAATGGCTTCAATTCCGTATTGTACAATTTTAGGATGCTGATCTAAAACCTGTTTCATGTTGCGGTACTGTGTTTTAATATCAAACTTGTAAGTAGATTTCGGATAGTTCGCCATCACCTTTTTTACGGTTTCTTCCAGGAACTGTCCATGCGCGGCGAGTTTTTCATCGGTAAAATCTCTGATGATAAACTGTGCTTCGGCCTCTTCTACCTGCCCGTGCATGCTTACCGAATGGATAAATCCTTCTTTTTGGTGTGTGGCTTCTGGTGTGAGTGTATCTTTTGGCAGCGCATCTAAAATTTCAGCAAGGATTTTAATGGCACTTTCCATTTTTCCTTTTGCAAAGCCCGGGTGTGTACTTACGCCATAAATTTTAAGGGTAGCGCCATCGGCGGAAAAAGTTTCATCTTCAATAGAGCCCAGTGTTTCGCCGTCTATGGTATAACCAAAATCGGCGCCTAATTTTTTTAAATCAGCTTTGTCTACACCGCGGCCTATTTCTTCATCCGGGGTAAAAAGAAGTTTTATGGTGCCGTGTTTTACCTCAGGATTTTTCATTAAAAAGGCAGCCGCTTCCATAATTTCTGCTAATCCTGCTTTATTATCGGCACCCAATAAAGTTGTTCCGCTTGCTGTGATAATATCATTGCCAATCTGATGTTTTAGGTCTTTATGTTCCGCGAGTTTGATTACAATATTATTATCGTCAGGCAGAATTAAGTCCTGTCCTTGATAATTGTCATGAATAATCGGTTTAACATTTTCGCCGCTACAATCAGGCGAGGTATCCATATGCGAACAGAAGAAAATTACCGGTATCTGCTTGCTTGTATTTGAAGGGATCGTACCATACACGTAGCCGTTATCGTCCATTTCGGCATCAGAAATGCCAATTTCTAATAATTCCTGAACCAATTCTTTGCCTAAATTCTTTTGTTTCAGGGTTGATGGACAAGTAGGAGAATTTGGATCAGATTGGGTATCAATCTTCGTATATTTTATAAACCGCTGCTCGAGAGATTTGTTAAAGTTGGTGTATGTGCTCATAATTCAAAGGTAAAAGTTATAGATATTCGATAAACATATTATTTTTGTAAAAAAACGATATGATTTTTAATTTGCTGAGAGCTACTTACATAACCCTTCTGCTTGTTTTTATAGGAAGTTTTTCTTTTGCCCAGTCCAACTATTTTAAAATGTCGTACGGTTTTGGCGGAGGAATAAACAAATCTTATACCGACGTATACAAAGGAAGTTATGGATACACAGCTTATGGCGTTTTTGATTATCATATCACGCCGTTTGTAACCTTAGGTTTAGAAGGGCAATATGGCATGGTTCAAGGCGGAGATATCGAAACCGACCCGCACAACCGCCAGTTTGTAAATAAATATACCGCCATTACCGCCAATATCAAACTGATGCTTGGCGAAGTGGCGAACTACGATAAAAGCGAATTTTTATACAACATCAGGGGTTTGTATGTGGGTTTGGGTATAGGGGCTGTTAACAATAACATTACCGACATCGTAAGATATAAACCAAGCTGGGCTGCCTCTAATCCAGGTTATGGTCCTTTTCCGGGTAAAGACAAAAGCCTGAACCTCCTGGTACCCTTAAATTTCGGTTTTAACTATTACATTAATGATGGTTATGGTTATATGCGGTATGTGATCAATATCAATGCGCAATCGAACTTTACTTTCGGCGAAGGTTTAGATGGTTATAACGATCCGAGTATCAAATTTAAAAACTACTCTCCTGATGTTTATAACGCTTATACCATAGGCTTTAAGTACATGTTGGGCAGGATTAAATCTTATCGTAAAACCCTTTAATAAGCGCATTTCATTTCTTAGATTTAAGGCATGAAAAAATTCTTTGTGTTTTGTTTGCTATCCATCCGGTTAAAAGCTGCGGCACAAAAAACGCCTTTCGAATTAAGTGGAAAAATTGAAACCACTACCTACACTGCTGCCATAACCTATTACGAAAACCTGGCTAAAACCTATCCGGAGGCCAAATTGTTGAGCTATGGAAATACAGATTTTGGTAAACCTTTGCATGTTTTGGTTTTATCGCGAGACCGGGTTTTTGACCCTTCGGAGATTAGGAAGCATAATAAAAGGATTTTATTAATCAACAACGGCATTCACCCGGGCGAGCCTGAAGGTGTAGATGCCTCGATGATGCTGGCCCGCGATCTGCTTAAAGCGGGTAAACTACCAAAAGATGTGGTCATCTGCATTATCCCCCTCTACAATATAGATGGCAGTTTTAACCGTAGCGGAACATCAAGGGCTAACCAGAACGGCCCGGTTGCTTATGGTTTTAGGGGCAATAGCAAAAACCTCGATCTCAACCGTGATTTCATTAAAACCGATTCGAAAAATTCGGCGGCATTTCAACAGCTATTTAATACCTGGCAGCCCGAAATATTTGTAGATACGCATACCAGTAACGGTGCCGATTATCAATATGTAATGACGCTTATCCCTACACAAAAAGATAAACTCAACCCGATCCTTGCTGATTATTTAACTAAAACATTGGTACCTGATTTATATACCGGAATGGAGAAAATGGGGTACCCGATGATTCCATATGTAAACTCGATAGGCGAAACGCCAGAGAGCGGAATCAGTGGGTTTATAGATCCCCCACGTTACTCTACCGGGTATACCACGCTGCACAATACCATAGGTTTTATGCCAGAAACGCATATGTTAAAATCGTACGATTTGCGTGTGGATGCAACTTATAAACTTTTGCAAACCTACATTCAGCTTGTAGAACGTGATGCCAGGATTATTGGCGCGAATAAACGAAAGGCCGATGCATTTGTGGCTGCACAAAAGGAATTTCCTTTAGAATGGCAACTCAATAAAACCGAGGTAAACGACTTGACTTTTAAAGGCTTTGAGGCTGGCCAAAAAACCAGTACCGTAAGTGGCGCCGACCGTTTATACTACGATCGCAGTAAGCCTTACACCAAAACGATTAAAGAATGGAATAAATTCGAACCTGCATTGTCTGTTCAGAAGCCGGTTGCTTACATCATTCCAAAAGCCTGGGATCGCGTAATTGCCCTGCTTAAACTGAATAATGTTAAACTCAGGGAACTTAAGGCCGATCAGAAAATTGCAGTAGAAAGTTATTATATCGGCGATTTTAAAACCGGAACCCGTCCATATGAAGGGCATTATCTGCACTCGGGTGTAAAGGTAAATCCGGTTAAGCAAAACCTGCAATATTATACCGGTGATTTTGTTGTTTATGTTGATCAGCCAGTTAACCGGTATATTGTAGAAACATTAGAACCACAGGCTACTGATTCTTATTTCAACTGGAACTTTTTCGATTCTATTCTGGATATGAAAGAGCACTACTCAGCTTATGTTTTTGAAGACACGGCAACTGCACTATTGAAAAATAATCCAGAATTAAAAAGTAAACTGGAGGCGAAAAAAGCTTCAGACACCGAATTTGCGAAGAATGCGGCTGCACAACTTGATTTTGTGTATAAAAATTCTGATTATTACGAAAAAACGCACAATAGATATCCGGTAGCCCGTTTGCTAACAGACGTAAAACTTGATTTAAAATAACCCTAATGGAATACTTCAATATCGCACCAGTTGCCTCCGTAATTTTCGTTTTTACCATTATTACCAGCCTATACGCTTTCTACGATCACTCGCTTTATGGAAAGTTTATGCTGCATCCTTTTAGTGTTTCGAAAGGACAGAATGTATATACCTTGATTACCAGCGGGCTTGTGCATGCCGATTGGATGCACTTGTTTTTTAATATGTTTACCTTTTATGCTTTTGCCTTTACACTGGAAAGTTTAATGGGTAGCTGGCAATTTGGATTACTTTATTTTTTAGGCTTGGTGCTGAGTGATTTACCTACGGTTATTAAACATAAAGATCATTTTAATTACAATAGCCTTGGTGCATCAGGAGCAATTAGCGCAGTGCTTTTCAGCTATATTTTGTTTAATCCAATGTCTAAAATTTACATCATGTTTATCCCGATCGGGATTCCTGCTGTAGTTTTTGGGATTTTGTATTTGGTTTACTGTGCTTATGCTTCGCGCAATTCGAGAGATCACATCAATCACGATGCACACTTTTTCGGCGCCTTAACCGGATTGATTTTTACGATCATTTTCGTTCCGGGTATTTTGCAAAACTTTATTACCATGTTAACTGGCGGGAGGTAGATTCTGTCAGGATGAATCGTCATTCCCGTGAAAACGGGAATCCTAATGCAAGGTGCTACATGTTTTTTTGCTTTAAGATACCCAATTAGGTTGGCTATGATGAAACTTAAGATAATACTCTTCCTTATTTCTTAATGCTCTTAATTCCTTAATCGTAAAATGGCCTTGGGCCTAACATTAAGAAGTTAAGATAATTAAGGTACATTTTTTAATGTTCTTAATTCCTTAATGGTAAAAAAAGCCTATCCCGCATTTGGGAGAAAAGGCTTCTCGAAGAAACTCATTGGTTCATCAGGGTTTTTAATAATTTCGAATACCACATAACCCCAGGGTTTCCAGAAGTTTTCCAATACCTGGGCATATACTTTATGTTGCCAGACATCAAAAAGTGGTTTAGTCATGTTTCCACGTAAAGGCATTGCTTCGATATAGGTGGTGCCTTCTACCGGCATAAAAGTATATTCGGGCAGGCGATTGAAAAGGTAAGCTGAATAATAAAAACGCGCACTCAGCTCTTCAAACTGTTCGGCGGTTAAAGCTTTTCCTTTTATTTCGTTAATGATATCCTGGTGGTAGCGTTTATTGGTGCCGTTATCCTGTAAACAAGCGATGATACCAAAATCTTTCATTTTTAACGAGAAGGTTAAGGTGTTAATTTCATCACGGAAACTGAAGGGCGTTTCTGCGTTTTCTAATTTTACGACAGTGATAGACCACGGCGAAAAATCTTCGAACTCCAGGCTGGTATACAGGTTCTGCATCATGAAATTCAGGTTGGCAAATTTCATCATTAACGATTGCGACATGTTTAAACCATCGGCAGTCATTTCCTTACGTAGCGCCGAATGCATTTCGATATAGACGAAGCCATATAGAAACTTGCCAATCCAGTTAAAAAGATCCAGTTCTGGTAATGCAGAAACGGCATCATAACCGTTTGCAAACGCGGCTTCGATTTTTGCCTCCAGCGGATTTAAAAACTGCTCATTTACTTCGCTGTTTACCGGAATAACCAAGGTATTATACGAGCGGATACTTTCATCCAAAAACTGGATCTGCTCTTCACCACTCAAACCTGCCTGTTCCAGCAACCATTTTGGAATTAAGGGCACCTGAATAACAGGTGAATGAAAGGTTTTGCCACTTAAGAAGCAGATTTTGTATAAAAAATCGAAGTTTTGGAAAGGATTGTATAAGCCGGTATTCATCACTGCAATATTAACCATTATATTTTTAGTGCTTTGTACCGATATTTTATTTTAACGCAGGGATTACAACCACCTCACCCTGTTAGCATCTGTAGTATGGCAATGTCCTTCGTTTCCCTCTCCTGCAGGAGAGGGACGTTACTACAGTGGGTGAAACCATTTCCATTAACAGGGTGAGGTCTAAAGGTTATTGTAATAGTAACTGATATCATCAACCAATTGGTTGTAAATCGGTTTGGTAAATTCTAAAAATAAAGCACTTGGTGGTGGAGGCAATTGCTCTCTCCTTCTGGTAATGGCCAATTGTTGTTTACTCAAAGCCCTGTCATCGCCTTTATAGGTTGCCCAACTGTCTCTCCAAACATAGGTTCCAGGGAATTTTTGCTGGCGTACCAGCTTTTTAGTCTTCCAATCGGTAATGCTCATGTCCAATAGGCCTGATGAGGATATGTTCTTTTCGAAAATACTTAAGGTGGCTTTTACGGTACCATAAATAGGTTTTTTCTGGCGGGTTTCGCCAATAACTACGCTATCGCGTTTTAACTTTTCAACCCTTTCTTTTACATAGGTTTGGCCCACCACGAAATCGTCAAAATTTAGGCTCAATACCTGATCTGGAACAATTTTTTGATCGGTAGCCTGGGCCTCGCCATAAAAAATCACAAACTTATTTCTCGAGTAATTTCCAATAAACTGATCAATCTGCTGCTGGAAATAATCAGCACTTAATTTGTACATACCACTGTTTACAATAATGGGCTGAACCACAACCCGGGTTACTGCCGCCCAATAGGCATCTTCCATTTTAGCCTTGGCATCTTTATAATTGGCTTGAAGATTTTGTGTTTTCTCGAACTCGTAATAGGCTTTTTTCGCCGATTGACGGTTGTTTTCTCTTAAATAACCTAAACCCGAATTATACCTTGCCCCGGCAGCATTATACTTACTGTCTGCAAGTTCATTGATGTATTTGGAAGGATTAGGAACAATGGCTAAACAGGCAGGGCAACTGTTGATATCATCGGCAATTTGATTGATTTTCTGATAATCGTACATCACCGATTCCCACCTGAATAAATCGTTAGACATTTTAGCTTCTTCAATTTTTCGTAAATGGTCTTGCAGTGCTAAATCGTATGCTGTTTTTAACACTTCCATGGCTTCACTGTTTTTAGGCGAGTTTTGCAGCCTGCTAACTGCTTTGGCAACCGAAGCATCATAATCACCCTTTTGTAAGGCTTTTTTCCCGGTGGTACATCCTCCAATAATTATTAAGGATAAATAAATAAAATACCGTAATCTTGAAATGTTTTTCATGGCAGTGGTAGTTGCGTTAATAAACAAAGATAATTTGTAAGACGATAATTACCTTATTTATTTAGAAGACGATTGATAATGAAGATTAGTTGCAGGCAATTTGAATTAGAATTAAAACATCCTTTTTCGATCTCGAAATTTACCCGTACCAGCACCCCCTTAATGTTGTTAAAGGTGGAGCACCAAGGCGTAACAGGTTATGGGGAGGCCTCTATGGTACCTTATATGGGCGAGAGCTACGAAAGTGCGGCGGCTTTTCTGAGCCTTGTAGATTGGGATAAAATCCAATATCCCTTCGATTTCGAAGAAATTATTGCTTATCTGGACCGTCTTGCTCCCGGCCAGCCGGCCATTAAAGCCGCGATAGATATTGCCCTTAACGATATTCAGGGGAAGCTGTTAAACAAACCCTGTTATGAAATTTACGGTGCCGATCCAGCTAAAATGCCGGTCACTTCTTATACCATTGGGATTGATACCCCTGAGGTAATCCGCGAAAAACTGAAAGATGCCGAAGCTTTTAAAGTGATCAAAGTTAAACTGGGGCGGGATAACGATCAGGAAATTATCGAAACCATTAGGAGCATGACCAGTGTACCCTTATATGTGGATGCGAACCAGGGCTGGGCAGATAAGATTAAAGCGATTGATTTAATTTATTGGTTACATAACCAGGGCGTGGTATTAATCGAGCAGCCTATGGATAAAAATAACCTCGATGGAAATGCCTGGCTAACCGAGCGTAGTCCGATTCCTTTGCTGGCAGACGAGGCCGTTCAGCGTTTAGCCGACATGGACAAACTGAAAGGCGCTTATCATGGTATTAACGTAAAACTGATGAAAAGCTGCGGCATGTATGAAGGGCATCAGATGATTTTGAAAGCCCGTTCTTTTGGGATGAAAGTGCTGATTGGCTGTATGAGCGAAACCAGTTGTGCTACGCTGGCTGCAGCTGCTTTGGCGCCATTGTGTAACTGGGCCGATTTGGATGGGCCATGGCTCACGAAGAATAATCCTTTTACTGATCCGTCATTCGAAAACGGCAAGTATATTTTAAAAGACCTGCCCGGTTTAGGGCTGGAGGGTATTACTTCGGATCTTTTTCTTTAAAGCTTTTCCTGATGTCTTTAGTCAGTTGATACTTAAAGTAGAATAAACAAGCTGTTGTGCCGACCAAAAAGCCAGCCGGAAGATATTTAGCATTGTTATAACACCACACCAATCCGAAAATAGATAGGATAATGGCTAAGTTATAGAAGATATTTAAAGCAAATTTTTTACCCACAATGAGGAATTTATCTTGTAATAGAATGGACTAATTAATGACCAAATTGTAATAACCAATTATCAAACCCTTGTGTGGAAAAGGAATACTTACGATTCATTTCAGCGGTTGCAGTTTGATAATTGGAATTTGTTTATTGGTTATTATTAATATACTGGCATACTTGGATCGAAAGCCTCTTGCCAGGCTAAAATACCGCCTTTTAAGTTATAAAGATTATCGAATCCATATTGTTGCTCCAATTGCATTACTGCTGCTGCGCTTCTTTTTCCACTGCGGCACTGAATAATTACCGGCTTATCTTTCGCAACCTTATCAGCCTCAATTAAAATTCCACCTAAAGGGATATTCTCACCTTCAAGATTGGAAACCTCATATTCGAATGTTTCACGAACATCAATCAATTGAAAATCTTCTTTGTTATCGATTTTCTCTTTTAGTTCTTGTACCGATATTTCTTTCATTTTATTAAATGTATTTATGCAAATATAGGAAAATCAAATTTACGCTCCCCATCAAAAAAATGCCATAAATTTTGTGCAAAACTGTAACAACTTTAACCCTTAGGCGTTTAATTATAAATAGTTACAAATGGACAAACTGAACCGTTTCTTTTGGTTTTGCTCTGGCGCTCACATCCCGACACTGGAAAAGTATCCTTCAGAACAAAATAAATATACTGGCATTGGCGCCACCATCTTCTTTACAGGCCTGTTTGCAGCCCTTTCCGGGGGGTATGCCATGTATTTTGTGTTTAAGGGTGATGATCTGGCGGTAATTTTTGCCATTGTTTTCGGCTTTTTATGGGGAGCGGCCATCTTTAATATGGACCGCTATATCGTATCGAGCATTAACAAAAGCGCCAGTACCAATAAACAATTGTTACAGGCTACACCGCGTATTCTGTTGGCCATTATGATTGGTTTGGTGATCTCGAGACCCATAGAACTTAAAATTTTCGATAAAGAAATTAAAGAGCGCCTAAAAGTTAGTTATCTGAATGGTCAGCGTTCCAAAATAGATACCCTGAACAAAGCTTTTGAGAAAAAATACCAGGTAGAATTTGGCCGGTTAAATCAACAGAAAGCCACACGGGATTCGCTTGAAAAAGGCATTAAAGCAGATAGGCAAAAGCTTAATTTCGAGATTTTTGGCAACAAAACCACCGAAACATCAGGTGTAATGGGCTATGGACCATATGCTAAACGTAAGGAAGCCGAAATTGCGCAGCGCACCGCAGAATTAGATTCGCTAAAAGCCAATATCAATAAATCAGAAGCTTTTGTCGATAAACGCAAGGAATTTGATGGACTGTTTACCGAAAAACTGTATACTAAAAAACAGTTAGACAGTTTATCGGATATTGCTGGTTTTGCCGATCGGAACTGGGCATTGGGGCAACTTAAATTTAATGTTGATGGTACTCGGGATAACAATACTGCAATTGCCGTTACTTTTATTGGCCTGCTGTTTATCTTTTTTGAATGTTTGCCTGTGTTTGTAAAACTGATGAGTGCACGTGGACCTTACGATTATGCTATCGCGGATGGGGACGAAGTATCGATCTATCATTCTAAAAAGGATAGGGATTTCCATTTCGAAGTGGCCGATAATATTCACGAAACCAGGGTCGATTCCGAATCGTCAAAAAAGAAGGAAATTATAAAAGGAAAAGCTTACCGCGATCTCGAAAAATACGATTGGGACGGAGAGTAGATGGAAGATGGGTAATGGAAGAGGGATGATGGAATGAACAGTTCATCGATCATGGCCTAAATTGTAATGTGGAAAGGTTTGAAGGTTGAATGTAAAATACAAACCGAAACTATTATCAAGCTATGGCTATCAACCATGAACGATCAAACCATTAACTAACAACCATCAATCAACAAGACATCAGGCAAAAAATCCGGAACTACCGGGCAAAAACCTTAATTTTTCCTAAATTGAACCCGTTATAACTTATTATATGAAAAAAATATTTCTTTTTACCCTTGTCGGGATGGCAAGTTTGCAGCTCAAAGCGCAAAATATAGATAAAATCATCACCCGCGAATACACCGACCACCTGATTAAAACCTTAAGTGCCGATGATATGCAGGGGCGTGCAACCTTTACACCAGGTATTGATAAAGCAGCCACTTTTATCGAATCTGAATTTAAAAAGATCGGTTTAAAGCCTTTAACCGGCGAGAAAACTTTCCGCCAAACCTTTAACAAATACCAGGTTACCAATCAGAGTACAAGTGTTAAGATAGACGGACAGGAAGTTGCCCCCGAAAATTTAATTATTTCAGGCGTCACTTCAGCAAGCGTTACACTCGATAAGTCGAATACTACAGTTGTTAAGTTAGATGCCGAAAAAGCATTTGTGCCTCAACTCAGGGCAATGATGAGTGCTGAAAAAAACCAGATCGTTCTGGTTGACAGTAAATTCGCTGATCTGTTTAAGCGTTACAGCAGTTATTTTGGCAAACCGGCAACTGTTGATGAGAAAGATGTTAAGGCAACGACAAGCGCTGTGCAGGTTTTTGTTTTGGGTAAAGATGCGGCAACAGATTTTTCCGCAACAATTAAAAGTAAGGTAGATAAAATGCCTTTATTTAATGTTGCAGGCGTAATTCCAGGTAAATCAAAAGCGAAAGAAATCGTGGTTTTCTCAGGCCATTACGATCATTTGGGCTTTTTAAAAAGCGTTGATGGTGATAGCATTGCCAATGGCGCAGACGATGATGCCTCGGGTACAACGGCAATGATTGCCCTGGCCAAGTATTACAAAGCGCAGAAAAACAATGAGCGTACTTTAATCTTCGTGGCCTTTACCGCTGAAGAAATCGGTGGTTTTGGGGCTAAATATTTCTCAGAAAAATTAAATCCTGATGATGTTGTGGCCATGTTCAATATTGAGATGATTGGTAAGGATTCGAAATTTGGCAAGAACACAGCCTTTATTACAGGTTATGAAAGATCTGATTTTGGGAAGATTTTGCAGAAAAACTTAGCGGGAACTGAATTTACTTTCCACCCAGATCCCTATCCGGATCAAAACCTATTCTATAGAAGTGATAACGCAACGTTGGCTGCTTTAGGTGTTCCGGCGCATACCATTAGTACCGATAAAATTGATATCGATAAACTCTACCACAGTGTGAAGGATGAATACAGTTCTTTAGATGTAGAAAATATCCTATCTACCATTAAAGCGATTGCCAAGAGCGCAACGAGCATTGTAAATGGAAAAGATACGCCAACAAGGATTCCGAAATTGAAACAATAGCGGCGTGCAACTGCCTTGCGAAACGGTTATAAAACGGCCGTCATTCCCGCGCAGGCGGGAATCTTAATGCAAGAAGCTTTAAGATTCCCAATCTAGTTGGGAATGACGAGTCGCCAAATACTTTATTATAAAAAAAGGCCAGTGATTTTTCACCGGCCTTTGTTATTATTTGCAAACTTACGAAGTTTCTCCTGCACTGTGCCTTTCGAAACTTTGTAAGAAATTACTTACTCAAATACATCGATTTGTCTTTGTAAAGCTTACGGAAGTAAGGATCTTCTAAATCTTTGATGAAACGGATGGCCTCACCTGTAGATTTCATTTCAGGTCCTAATTCTTTCGCCACCTCCGGGAATTTCTCGTAAGAGAAAACCGGTTCTTTAATGGCATAACCTTCAAGCTTACGAACAATCGTAAAATCTTTCAGTTTGGCTACACCTAACATGATTTTAGCTGCAATGTTGATGTATGGCACATCGTAAGCTTTTGCGATGAAAGGAACTGTACGAGATGCCCTTGGGTTTGCCTCGATTACATAAACTTTCTCATCCTTAATGGCGAACTGAATGTTTAATAAACCACGTACATCTAAGGCTTTAGCAATTTTGATCGAGTATTCCTCCATTGCTTTAGTTACCGTTTCTGATAAGCTGAATGTAGGTAATACGGCAAATGAATCTCCTGAGTGGATACCTGCAGGCTCGATGTGTTCCATCATACCCACAATGTGTACATCCTCGCCATCCGAAATCGAATCAGATTCTGCTTCTTCTGCCCTATCTAAAAAGTGATCGATCAATACGCGGTTACCCGGTAAATCGCCCAATAATTTTACTACTGCTTTTTCAAGGTCTTCATCGTTAATTACGATGCTCATGCCCTGTCCACCCAATACATAACTCGGACGAACCAGCACTGGATAACCTACTTCATTTGCTACAACAATGGCTTCTTCAGCATTCTCTGCAACACCATATTTCGGATATGGAATATCTAAATCTTTCAACAAGTCTGAGAAACGGCCACGGTCTTCGGCGATGTCCATATTCTCGAACGATGTTCCGATAATTTTGATGCCTTTTTCAGTTAACTTCTCCGCCATTTTCAAAGCGGTTTGTCCACCTAACTGAACGATAACGCCCACCGGTTTTTCCAGCTCGATAATTTCGCGAACATGTTCCCAGAATACAGGCTCGAAATATAATTTATCGGCCATGTTAAAGTCTGTTGAAACCGTTTCAGGGTTACAGTTAATCATGATGGCCTCGAAACCTGTTTCTTTAGCCGCCAATAAGCCGTGTACACAAGAGTAATCGAATTCGATACCCTGACCGATACGGTTAGGTCCTGAACCCAATACAATTACCTTTTTCCTGTCAGAAGGAACAGATTCGTTCTCTTCTTCGAAAGTAGAGTAGTAATATGGTGTTTTGGCCGGGAATTCCGCAGCACAGGTATCAACCATTTTATATACCCTGTTTATGCCTAAAGCTTTACGGCGATCGTAAACTTCGTCTTCCGTAACATTACCTAACAACCAGGCGATCTGAATATCAGAGAAACCTTTTTGTTTAAGTGTTACGAAGAAATCCTGAGGGATATTGTTTAGTGAATATCTTTTTAATTCAGTTTCAAGCAATACAAGCTCCTGAATCTGATTTAAGAACCATTTATCAATTTTGGTTACCTTACGGATCGACTCCAAAGGTACGCCCATTGCCATGGCATCTTTTATTAAGAATAAACGGTTCCATGAAGCATGCTCCAAACCGTCCATAATCTCTTCAATATTGCGCACCTGTCTGCCATCTGCACCTAAACCAGCGCGGTTGATCTCTAAACTCTGACAAGCTTTTTGTAAGGCCTCGATAAAGGTACGGCCAATGGCCATTACCTCACCAACCGATTTCATTTGCAGACCCAACTCTTTGTTGGCGCCTTTAAATTTATCGAAGTTCCAGCGAGGTACTTTAACGATTACGTAATCTAAAGTAGGTTCGAAATATGCTGAAGTGGTTTTGGTGATCTGATTTTCAATTTCATCCAGGTTGTAACCGATGGCCAGTTTTGCCGCGATTTTTGCAATTGGATAACCAGTTGCTTTACTTGCTAAAGCTGATGAACGTGATACACGGGGGTTAATTTCGATGGCGATAATTTCATCATCAACCGGGTTAACCGAAAACTGAACATTACAGCCGCCGGCGAAGTTACCGATCGCACGCATCATTTTGATTGCCTGGTTACGCATTTCCTGGTAACAACGATCAGATAAAGTCATTGCCGGAGCAACCGTGATCGAATCTCCTGTGTGGATACCCATTGGATCGAAGTTTTCGATCGAACAGATAATGATTACGTTATCGTTGCTATCTCTTAACAACTCCAACTCATATTCTTTCCAGCCTAAAACAGCCTTCTCTACCAGTACTTCGTGTGTTGGCGAAGCTTCTAAACCACGTTTTAAAGCAGCATCGAACTCTTCTTTTTTGTGTACGAAACCACCACCAGAACCACCTAAGGTATATGATGGACGGATTACCAATGGATAACCGATTTCTTGTGCGGCTTCTTTACCTTCTAAAAATGAGTTGGCAATTTTCGATTCTGCAACACCTACACCGATATCAACCATTAGCTGGCGGAAAGCTTCACGATTTTCTGTTTTTTCGATTGCAGCAACGTCTACCCCAACTACTTTAACACCGTATTTTTCCCAAACACCACGTTCTTCAGCTTCTTTACAAAGGTTTAATGCGGTTTGGCCTCCCATGGTAGGAAGTACGGCATCAATTTTAGGTAAATCTGCAGAGTCGATATGCTCTTGTAAAATAACCTCTATTGAATCAACAGTTAACGGGCGCAGGTAAACATGGTCACCGATAACCTTATCCGTCATAATTGTAGCCGGATTGGAGTTGATAATGGAAACGGTAATCCCTTCTTCTTTTAAAGAAAGAGCCGCTTGCGAACCCGAGTAATCAAATTCACAGGCTTGGCCAATAACAATTGGTCCAGATCCGATAATCAGTACTGAGCGTATGGAAGTGTCTTTAGGCATGATAAAGCTTAAACAATAATTAAAATTCTAAAGTGTTGGTTCTTTTAAAACCCTGGAAGCAACGAGATTTTGTGCTTGTAAGAAGAAAAATCCCAACTGTTCTGTCGGGATGCAAAGATACATCTTTAGCGTGATTTTAAGGCCTTTTTTTTAAAATAAAAAAGAGCCCTATTAAAGTGCTCTTTTTAGATTTTTCTTTTGCGAAATGAACTACTGCTGTAATTTAATTTCGCCTAAATCTGTAGTGGCGCTATCTTTTACGGCAACCTTTTCTATCACAGCATCTTTATATGGGGCATTGGCTTTTACTACAACGGTATAAACGCCTTCTTTAAGGTTGGTAAAAGTAAAAACGCCCTGGCTAATCTCCGCTTTTAGCGTGTCTGTCGCCGCTACAAGCGATACCGCAGAAGCCGCATCACCTGGCGTAATTTTTCCGATTATTCCTCCCAATTTAATATTTGTAAAGGCAATTGAGCCTAAAGCAAATACAATAAGAAGAGATAATACAACACATAACTTTTTCATGGTATAACGTTTTAGTTGTTGATGTCTTAAATAAATAACACCTTTTAGTACAAATAGTTTTAAATAATGAACACTAATTTTTGGAATGTACTATAAATTATACATGGCTGTCAAAATCAATCGTACGGTTTTGCTTTAAATGTTAATTAGTGTTAAAAGAATTTCGCAAAAGTGGCGCTATGAGTCAGAATTAAGTCACGAAGTTGTGATGATCGGAATATTGGCAATAATGTTGTAATAAGCAGAACATATATGCGTTTTGTATATACTTTAGACAATGATCTAAAGCTTCCTCCGCGGATTAGTTACCCGCCATGAGGATTTCTTCATAAATAGTTTGTTTGGTTTATTATCCGGTTAGAGGAGCCCTCCTCAACCGGATTTTTTCTTTTAAGGCTTTTTCTTTTACATTTGACCGTATTCAGAAAATATATCGTGAATAAAAATATTAAAAAGATCGCTATTGTTGGCCCGGAAAGTACGGGAAAATCTACTATATCTCAATTGCTGGCAAAATACTATAAAGTTTCGTGGGTACCCGAATACGCCCGTTATTACTGCGAAAACCTGGTTGCCGATTATACCCTGCAGGACGAAGTGAATATGTACTACGGACAGGTTGCTTTAGAGGATGCCATTTTAGTCACTTCCGAAAGCGATTTTATTATTTGTGATACTACTTTTATTACGGTAAAAATCTGGAGCGATGAAGTGCTCGGTGAAACACCACAACTCGTATTAGATGCGCTGCCGAAAAGACCATACGATCTGTACCTGTTAATGGACATCGATTTGCCCTGGCAGGACGATCCGTTACGCGATTTTCCGGAGAAACGCGAATATTTTATGCAGGTTTGGCACAAGGAACTATGCGCCCTGAATGCGAATTACAAAGTAGTTGGCGGTTTAGGCGATGAGAGGATTGCGAATGCGATTAGAGCGATTGATGACTTTCTTGGAGCATAAAATATATTTCTCTTTATTAAAAGAGTGATTTTTTTGGAAACGATTGTCAGTGTTTCATAGCTGCTTTAGTCCCGCCCTTTGCTTAATCCCGATAGATAAACTCTTAAATAAAACAATCCTCCAATCGGGTTAACGCTGTCGGTCGGGTTTATTGAACAGGGGGCTTATTGCCATGATGCGTAAACACGAAACGTTCCAACGGAACGAAAAAAATATTTCATTTTTTTCTACCTGGCAGTCGTCCCGATGGGACGATTTGTGAATATTATTTCTTTAGCCAAATCATTGCGGGGTTTCATACAGTTAAATATAAATGATTTCATATGACGTCTTTAATAGCCTAATACAAAAAGCATTGTCATTGTGCCTGTGGAAGGACAAAATTGCCGGGAATTATAAAGGGTATTTCTGCTTTATTCCTAACTTGATCAAAGTCGTCCCATCGGGACGCCCCATGGGTAGCCAATTTACAATTGGCGTTTCGTTGCGTAGGAACGTTTGGTGATCAATCCGTTAATAGTTCTACCTACCTGGCCACCTAAACCCGATCAAAGTGGGATGCTGCCGAATTAAGCACAATCTTTTTGCTTTTTATGGTGTGCTTGCTTGTTTCACAGGATCCATCGGCAGCAGAAGCGGGAGCGGGACTGAAAAGGCCTTGCACACTGAACCGTTCATTTTCTAAACCTATGCACCAGTTAATTCATTAAACTATGCTATTAAGCTGTCAATTTTTAGCCAATTACCCCATAAAGCTTTAAAAACCGTTCGAATTGCTAAATATTTTCTACATTTGCCCCATCATTAGGGGTGCCTTGTTTAAATAAACACAAAAACAGGCTGAGATCATACCCATTTTATAGGTGAAAGGTAGAAGGTAAAAGGCGGAAGGTAAAACCCTAAGCCCTAAACCTCAAAACCCTAAACCTTATAAATGCACCTGATCCGGGTAATGCCGGCGTAGGGATTGGAGTTATGGAAGTTTAACTGAAAATCGGCAATGCCCCTTTTCCGATGAGTTTAACTAAAAAACAATAAAATTGAAAAATTTACTTTTTGCAGCGCTTGTTGCAATGTTGCCCTTCTTCGTATCGGCACAAATTTCTGTTACAGGTAAAATAACAGATCAAAACCAGCAACCACTTCCAGGTGCTACCGTTAAATTGAGGAATCAAAAAACAGCAGTGGTAAGCGATGCAGCCGGAAATTACAGCATTACAAACCTGGTTAACGGAAAATACACGATTGTGGTTAGTTATGTAGGTTATAGAACAATCGAGAAAGCAGTAGAACTTAAGCAGCATACTACACTGGATTTTAGCCTCTCTCCACAAAATTTCTTAGCTGATGAAGTCATTGTTCGTGCAACGCGGGCTACAGAAAAATCGGCCACTACCTACAAAAATATTGGTAAAGAAGAAATCCAGCAGAATAACTTCGGACAGGATTTGCCTTTCATTCTTCAAAATACGCCGGGCGTTGTGGTTAACTCTGATGCCGGTGCTGGTGTTGGTTACACGGGTATCCGTATCCGCGGTAGCGATAACAGCAGGATCAACGTAACCGTTAACGGTATTCCGATAAACGATAGCGAAAGTCAGGGTACATTTTATGTAAACATGCCCGATTTTGCTTCATCGGTAGATAATGTACAGATTCAGCGCGGTGTAGGTACCTCAACCAATGGTGCAGGTGCGTTTGGTGCCAGTTTAAATATTCAAACTACGGCAAGCGAGTTGGAGCCTTATGCAGAAGTAAACAGCACTTATGGCAGTTTCGATACCTGGAAAAATACAGTAAAGGTAGGAACAGGTTTAATTAATAACCGATTTAGCTTTGATGGCCGTTTATCGAGAATTAGTTCTGATGGTTATGTAGACCGTGGTTCATCGTTGCTTAAATCTTATTTTCTATCCGGTGCTTACCATGGAAATAAAGACCTGTTGCGTGTAAATGTTTTTTCAGGAAACGAGAAAACCTATCAATCGTGGAATGGTATTCCGCAATCACGTTTAGAAAATGATGTAGCCGGAATGAATGCCTATATCGCGAGAAACGGCTTAAGTGCAGAGGATGCTGCAAATCTTTTGAACTCAGGCAGAACTTACAATAGTTTCCTGTACAATAACCAGACAGATAACTATACGCAGAACCATTACCAGTTAATTTATGCCAGACAGCTTTCTGATCAGTTTTCTTTTAATGGTGCCTTACATTATACTCAAGGTGAAGGCTATTATGAAGAATACAGGGTACAGGATGAATTGAAAAATTATGGTTTAAACCCTGTAGTTGTTCCAGGAGGAACACCTATTACTTCAACAGATTTAATTCGCCGCCGTTGGTTAGATAACGATTTTTATGGCGTTACCTATGCTTTCAATTATGTGCCTGAAAAGAATTTAAACTTTACTTTAGGCGGTGCATATAATGAATATAAGGGTGCACACTTTGGGCAGGTGATTTGGGCACAATATGCATCAAACGGAAACATAGACAGGCATTATTATGATAATGATGGTTTTAAAACCGATTTTAACGTTTACGGTAAAGTAAACTATAGTCCGGTAGAATCGTTAAGCTTATTTGCTGATTTGCAATACCGCCGGGTATATTTCGATATTGCAGGAACGGAAAATAAACTAAACACCCTGACGATTAACGAAAACCTAAATTTCTTTAACCCTAAATTTGGAGCCACTTATTTTATTAATCCACAAAGCAATGTATATGCCTCGTTCAGTGTAGCCAACAAGGAGCCTAACCGTGATGATTATACAGATGCATCGGTAGCCAATATTTCACCTAAAGCTGAGCGCTTGAACGATGTAGAATTAGGATACCGTTTTAAAAACGATAAATTTAATGTTGGTGCCAATGCCTATGGTATGTTTTACAAAAACCAGTTGGTGGTTACCGGACAGTTAAACGATGTTGGTGCTAGCTACCGTCAGAATGTAGACAGAAGTTACCGTTTAGGGATTGAGCTAGACGGATCTTACACCATTAGCCAGCAATTTGTATTAAATGCTAACGCTGCATGGAGCAGAAACAAAATCAAGAACTTTACCGAGTATTATGATGATTATGATAACGGTGGAGAAGTGGTAAACAATTACAGCTTAACCGATATCTCTTATTCTCCAAGTGCGGTGCTTTTTGGTGAGCTGGTTTATAAGCCTATCAGTGGTTTTGCGGTGGCACTACAAAGTAAATATGTAAGCAAACAATACCTGGATAATACGCAGAACAACGATAGGACCATTAACGGTTACTGGGTAAGCAATGCGCGTTTGGGTTACGACTTTAAATTTGCAGGGGTTAAAAACGTTAACCTGGGTTTATTGGTAAACAATATTTTCGATAAGAAATACGAAAGCAATGGTTATACCTATGGCTACCAGGCAGGCGGAAGCAGGGTAACCGAAAACTTCTTTTATCCACAAGCGGGAACTAACCTTTTGCTAAGCCTGAATGTGAAATTTTAATCTGTATTCAGTGTTGACAACTTTCTGGGCAAATAGCCTGTAAAATTGTCAACCCAAAGCTAAAAATAGGATCGTCATTGCGGAATATACTTGCAATGGCGATTTTGTTTTATATTGGCAACCTGATTTAAAACCTTCAATCCTACCATACCGATATGAAATACATAGAGAAACTTCATTACATCACGCACGATATCCCACATTTAAGCCATATCGACCAGGTACAACAAGCCTGTGAGGCTGGTGCAAAGTGGATCCAGTACCGTTGCCTGAGTAAAAGTGATGAAGCACTCTTGCAGGATATTAATGCTATTGCAGAAATCTGTGATGATTGGGGTACCACTTTAATTGTTACCAATCATGTTCATTTAAACGGAAAGGCCGATATCCAGGGTTTTCATATGGAAGATATGGGTGCCGATTTTGTCGCCCTGCGCAAACGGGTTGGCTATGATATTACCCTTGGAGGATCTGCCAATACAGTAGAAAATGTAATCAGACTTGCACAAGAGGGTGCCGATTATGTTGGTTATGGGCCATTTGCAGAAACTGAAACCAAGCCCAACGATTACAAGCTCTTAGATATTGAGGGCTATCAGCAAGCAATAAAAGAATTGAATGCTCAGCACATCAGTATTCCGCTGCTGGCTGTGGGCGGGATAAAAACCTACGATGTAGAAGCTTTAATGCAAGCTGGCGTTTACGGTATAGCCGTTTCAGGAGCCATTAATTTTGCCGATGATTTTATTGAAGCCTATCAGGATTTTTACACATTAGTTAAAGAAAGCGCTGTTAATTAACATTTTATAATTTGAAGCCCACGTGATAATTTTTAGTTTTGGATAAATCCTAACTAATATGTCAGAAAACGCTCTTCAAACCAATACACCCTGGAACATCTATAAAAAAATATCCTTCAGGTTCTTTTTCCTGTTGTTGTCTCTTTTCATTATCCTGAACAACAACGGCGCTTTTCCATTCTTCTATTATGTAATCAAATATCCTACGCTGGTGTTACATGATTTAATTCCGTGGTTTTCTCAGCATGTTCTTCATTACAATTACGATTTTAAAATTTACACCAACGGCAGTGGCGATACCTCGTACGATTGGGTATTACTGGTATTTATGTTTTTAATTTCAGTTGTTGGTTGTATCATCTGGTCGGTATTCGACCGCAAACGCAAAAGCTACCATACTGCTTATTACTGGCTCATCGTACTCGTACGTTTTTATCTGGCGTTTACCCTGGTGATGTATGGTGCCATAAAAGTAATCAAGCTTCAATTTCCTGATCCATCTTTATTCCGTCTGCTTCAGCCTTTTGGCCAAGCCTCACCAATGGGCCTCGCCTGGACATTCCTCGGATTTTCTAAAGGTTACAATGTTTTTATGGGGATTATTGAAGTTTCTGCTATTTTATTGTTGTTCCGCAGAACCGTGATTATTGGTGCATTTCTATCGCTTGCGGCAACTGTACATGTAATGGCGATGAATTATTTTTTCGATGTGCCGGTAAAGCAACTATCAACCGCACTGGTGGTGATGTGCCTGTTTATTTTAGCCCCTCATTTTTTAAAGTTATACCGGTTTTTTGTCAGGTATGAAAACCAGCAGCTCGAAAAAATACATCGTCCTGTTTATAAAAAACGATGGCTTTTTATGGTGGCCTATACAGGTAAATACCTGGTTATCGCTGCATCAATGCTTTTCCTATTATCAACGTTGATTGCGCAAAGCAAAACCTATGGCAGCAATGCCCCAAAGCCATTTATGTATGGCATTTATAATGTAGAAAGCATGAGCTTTAAAGGCAAAACCCTGCCTCCGCTAACCACTGACAGCACACGCTGGAAACAGATGATTATTAATTACGCCGGTTACGCACGCGTAAAAACAATGAACGATAGTATCTTTAATTTTGCCACCGTTTTTAATGCAAAAAAGAAAACGCTCGTGTTAAATTCTCAGGATAAAGAAGCTGCTCAATATATTTTAACCTATAGTGTTGTCGGCAAAGACAAACTGCTTATTTCCGGACTTAAAGGGAAAGATTCTATTTCGGTGAGCTTTAAGCGGAAAGACCTTAAAGATTTTAGACTCATAAACAGGGGCTTTCATTGGGTAAATGAATATCCGTACAACCGTTAATCATTTTACCCCTGGCTGATTCTTCCTATACTGTACTTAAAGCGAAATTTCTATATTCGCAGTATGTCTTCACACCATATTGTAAAAGAAAAACAGGAGCCGGCTTTATACATCGATGAGCTTGGTAATTTTAACGAAGAGCTTTTGGGGCAGCTGCTCGAATGGAGCCCTACGCTTCTGGTTAACGGAGAAAATTACGATAAAATATTTTCTTTAGGTTTAAAGGTAGATGTTCTGGTAAATGGAATCGGACAGGAAACGCAAGAGGATACAAAAGTTATTCAGGGACCTGTTGATGCATTAATGGTGGCTATTAATTATTTGTATGAAGAGCGGTATCCTGCTGTAAATGTAATCGCCAAAAAATTCGATCTGGAGAAATTTGCAGGATTTGAAGACAAAATCAACCTGGTGGTGTTTACCGAAAGGGCAAAACATTATGCCATAAAATCGGGGTTCTCCGTGTGGAAACCTGCCGGAAGTGAATTTCTGATTCACGGCAACCAATATATCGAAGTAACAAACCTCGCGCAGAATGAAGATGAAATTTTTACCGTGGTTAAAGATGGCTTTGTAGAATTTACCTTTTCAGGACAACCAATTTTTATTAGTGAACCAATATGATTACCCTTAGAAAAGCAAAAGAAGAAGATATAGAAATCATCAGGGATATTGCTGCGGCAACCTGGCCATCAACCTACCTCGATATTATCGGGCAGGCACAGATTGATTACATGCTCGATAAAATGTACAATAAAGGGGAGCTGCTGAAACAATTTATGGAAGGGCATATTTTCCTGATTGCAGAGGAGGGCGAAAATCAGTTCGGTTTTGCAGGTTACTCTATTGTTGGACACGAAGAACGTATTTACAAATTGCACAAACTTTATGTGCTGCCATCAGCACATGGCAAGGGCGTCGGAAAAATTTTAATTAACGAGGTTTTTAACCAGGTGAAAGATGCGGGGGGAAGTGCTTTACAATTGAATGTGAACAAGCATAATAAAGCCAAAGATTTTTACCTCAAAGGAGGCTTTACCATTAAAGAATCGGTAAAGCTAGATATAGGTGAAGGTTACTTTATGGATGATTATGTAATGGAATATAAGTTCTAATCTATCTTTTTCAGGTTCAAATAATATTCACGGTCACTTTTATCAAAATGTTCTATGGCGTAGCGCAGCATGGTACGCGGCATTGTTGCGCCATGTTTTTCTAAAAAAGCCATTAACTGAACTTTGTTTTTTGTGCCCGCCTGCCTGATCCAGCCGCCAACTGCTTTCTGAATTAAGTCTTCGCGATCATTTAAAAGGATTTCTGCAATGCCAAAAGTGTCGGTAAAATCGCCTTTGCGGATAAAATAAGAGGTACTTACCATTGCCGTCCGGCGTTCCCACATGTTTTCAGAAATGGCTAATCGGTACAAAATATCCCTTGCTTTATCAAATAAGTAACTGCCCACTACAAAACATGCGGCACGATCTACCAGGTCCCAATTGTTAATCCGGTCGTGCCGGTTAAGGTAAAGTTCAAAAAGGGCTTTCTTTACATCTTCACTTGTTTTTTTATCCCTCGCCCTAAAATCCATTATGCTTACTGCACCAGCCCGGTGTTCATGAAACGGACTTTCCAAAAGTTTTTCTATTTCCCGGATAGGCATGGCCACAAAAGCCCTGGCCACCTCGAAAACCTGTCCCATCCGAACACCAATAAACTGGTCTCCTTCCCCGTATTCACCATCCTCAGTTTTAAAATAACGGGAAATCTTTTCCAATTCTATGTTAGATTGGTAAGTACTTAATTTTTCAATAAAGGCAGCCGCTGTTACATTCGCGGTTGGTTTGGAGATTTTCTCGACAGACATTTTGTTCAGGTTTTCCAGTTTAAATATACTGAAAACAGAAAACCCGACCAGCATAATGTTGATCGGGTTTTCTTAATTGAGGGGTTGAATGTTAATTTTTCATCCTGCCTTGCTCTGCTTCGGTACCTGTTGCGCGGCGGCGGGCTGGTTTGATTTCATTTTTACCAAAACGATAGGTAAAGCTGATCCTACCAATACGGGTTTCATTTTTTTGATGCACCGTATAAGTTAAGCCGGGATAGGCGCTTGATAGATTGTTTTCAGAGATGTTAAATACATCTGATAAAGCCAGCTTCAAACTTGCTTTTTTCTTAAATAACGATTTGCTTAAACCTGCATCAACATAATAACGGGCCTTTAAACTTAAGGTACCATAATCAAGCGGCGATTCGTAACTGCCATTTATCTCTGCCGTAAAACCATCCATAATAGTAAACGTTTGCTGTGATTTAAACTGGAAAGATGTTTTTCCGGTTTTTAAAGCACTTCCGGCCAGATCTGGCGCTTCGAAACTGAGGTAAAAAACATTTAAGTTGTTATTGGTCTGCCACCATTTCGTAATCTGAACAGGCACATTTAAATTGGCATTGTAGCTAATGTTGGTGGCAATATTGGCATTGGTTTGATATAACGATTGATTTGCTGCGTCGGGCAAAATTACCTCTGCAATAACATCATTAACCCTGCTATAGCCTATCGAGAGCATGTATTTTTGTAATAGCGTATAACTCAACTCGAAATTGTGCGTATACTGCGGATTTAAAAAAGGATTTCCTTTGCTATAGGTAAATTCGTCCAAATAATAAATAAAGGGATTTAAAGCATCATAACTTGGGCGGTCTATCCTTCTGCTATAAGAAAAACCTAGCTGATTGTTTTTCGAAAGCGTTTGCTGAACAAACAATGTTGGAAAGAAATCCCAGTAATTTCGTTCCACCACAGTGTTTTTGGTAATCAGATTTCCTTTCGAATTGGTTTGCTCAACCCTTAGGCCAACCTGTACGCTGGTGTTTTTAAACTGTTTGTTGATATTGGTGTAAGCCGCATTTACATTTTCATCGTATACAAATTGATTGCTTCGTTTTACGTCGTTTTGCCAAACATTACTTACAAATTCTTCTGCCTGAAGATCGTTATCGGTTTTAACCCAGCTGCTTTTCACCCCAGCTTCGAGTTTAACCGTTTTGCTTAATGAAACGTTATAATCGATTTTAAAGGCTTTGATATCAATGATCGATGGGGTATTATTCCGGGTATACCTGATTGGGCGGATTCTGTCTCCATTTTGAAACCGGTAATCGTTTTCATAATTAGAACCATCGTTTCCTTTGTATTTGGAATAATCTACATCTGCCGAGATTTCCGAACCTGCCGTATCGAGAACAGATTTATAATTTAAGTTATAAGAAATGTTATTGTATTTATTTGCCTGTAATGAGTTGGTGATCAGACTCGAATCTACTTTTGTAAAAGATGGACCAATTAAGGTATTGTTTACTGAAGTTTCATTCCCATGGTTAAAGTAACCGTTTACTAAAAGACCAATCGTATTCTTTTTATCAATAAAGTAATCTATACCTGCTTTAAAGTTATTGTTTTGCTGTTTTCTATGACTGGTGCCCACCTGCGTAAAATAAGTATCAGGTGTTCCGTTCGAAATACGGTCGATGGCGATGAGGTTGTCGCGCTCATTTCTTCCGTAATTGTAGTTACCGAAAAGATTTAGCTTTTGTGTTCTATGGTTTAGGTTTAAACCGGCATTTCCCCTAAAGTTTTTGCCGTAACCTGCCGTTGCACTAACACTGCCATTGGTTCCGCCGTTTTTATTTTTCTTTGTTTTAATGTTGATAATCCCTGAGTTGCCGGAAGCATCATATTTTGAAGAAGGGTTGGTAATCAGTTCGATGCTCTCGATCTCCGAGCTCTGCATATTGCGGAGCAGGTTGGCCACATCGGCACTGCTCATGTAAGTCTGTTTTCCATCCAGCTGAATTAAAACACCTTGTTTGCCCATCATCGAAATTTTATCGTTCTGATCTACAGTTACGCCTGGTGCTTTTTGCAAAACCTCTAGCGCAGTAGAACCGGTCATAATCGAACTATTGGAAACGTTCATCACGATCTTATCCATTTTTCTTTCGATTAAGGGTTTGGTTACTGCTACATTCACCTCTTTTAGGTTTTGAGTGCTTGCGCTGAGTTGTGCCGTTCCGAAATCTACCTTTTGATTATCTTCTGTTAAAACGATGGTTTTACTTTTAAGCGTTTTATACCCCATGTTACTGGCTTTATAATAATAGCTCCCCTTAGTCGAAACATTAAAATTAAAGGCGCCGTTTGGATCAGTAAATGCTGTTTTAACCACGCTCGAATCGGATGCTTTAAATAGGACAACGGTAACATAATCTGCTGGTTTTTTGGCTTCATCTAAAATGATCCCGCTAATGTTTGCTTTAGGGTTTGTTTGCGCGAAACCCACTGCAGCGGTAAAAAGGAGCGTAAGGATCAGCGATATTCTGTAAAATGTTTTCATTTTTAGGTATTTATTCTTAAAAAAATGGGCAAAAAGATTTCCATACCGCATGTGCATGCGCTTTCAATTTAATTGCTTGCTTATTTTAAAGTTTAGCCGGAAACGAAAGGTTTCCATTGTTTAGTTATCAGTAAGACGACCGTTTTTTAAAAAGGTTACAAGGATTTTGAAAAAGTCCGAAGTCGGAGGTCCGACGACAGAAGTTTAGGCGTTTAATTCCCTCTTCAGCCCTAACCTTGAGGATTTTACCGTATAAATATAAATGACGATTTTTCTTTTATAGCGGAGGGAAAGATTTTTAAAGGAACTTAATCAATTAACCCAGCCCCACAAATGAACCAATGACTAATGAACGAGTGACCCAACAACGCAAAAAAGCCACAGACAAACAAGTTTACACCTGCGCATCTATGGCCTTAAATTTCTATTATAAGAATTTTACTTTACCCCAAGTACATCAACACCTTGTTCAAAAACAACATCAACCGGAATATTCTTTTTGGTTAAGCGGTCCAGATCTGTTTGAAGTTCTGCGTGGATAATCGCTTTTTCTTTTTGTGCTTTTTCTACCGCAACTTTATCGCCATTACCTTGAAGCGTAAGAATAAATGCGCTTAAATCGTTCATTGCAGTAGCAAATTTTTCGAAGTTTACTTTGTAAGTACCTTTAGCTGTACGCTCAAAAGCACCTTTTTCCTGGAAATAATTAAAGCACTGCATATTGGCTTTTCCATGCGCCTCAGAAACGCCAAAGCGAACTGAACGTAAAATGCCAGCCATAAACGTGGTATAATAATCCTTTATGTCGCCCTTTAACTCCCCTTTTTTAAGTAAACCGGTTACCATATATAAACCTAATATATCAGCTTTGCCTTCTTCCAGCCAGCTGTACTGCTCTTTTAATGCTGCACGTACAAAACCTTTCCCGGTAATGGTTTTTTTAATGCCTAAACCATGTGCTACTTCGTGAAACATGACGTTTGCAAAAAAAGCATCGAATTTAATGTATTGCTGCTGATCGGCTTCAATTAATTCTTTAGAAATCGGTACCAGGATTTTATCAAATTTCGCTTGCATCGCATTTTTCAACTGCGAGCGGCGTGTACCTTTTTCCTGCTGGATTTTTTCGTCGTTGGGAAGATTAACGGCAATGGTTTTCGATCCGGCATTACAGTCTCCTGCATAATAAACCACATCATAAGCATTTAACTCAGAATCAGTTCCAGGGGTTTCGGTTTTGTATTTTGCTGCCACAGGCAGGTTTTTCTGTAATTCGGGAAGCATTTTTACATACTTGGCCAAACGTTTACTCCACTCTTTATCTTTGATTAAAACATAAGCTTCGTAACTGGTACGGGCATTAAACAGTTTATCCTCGTAATTTTCAATCGGGCCAATAATAATATCCAAACCATTGGTTTTCATATCTAACCAGGCATAATCACTTGCAGTAAAATTATCGGTAACTAAAGCATCGGCCCGTAAGTTTAAATATTTTTTTAAACCTGCATCCTCAGCAATTAATGCGGCTTGTTTTAATAATGAACTTGCTTTTTGTAATTCTGAAGCAAATAATACATGGTAAGGTACAGTTGATAGCTTGCCTGTGCTGTCTTTTTGAACAACAGAATATGCGCCAAATTTATCAGCAAGGTCTGATTTCTCTATTGCTTCTTTTGTAATGCCGTATGGATAAAAGGATGCGCCTTCTGGTTTGGCACCAACACCTTCAACAAAAGGTTTATCGTTATTTAATCTATCCCAGGGACCATAATTGATATTAACAAAATCGCGTGTTTTTTCGTCTTTAATCGTGGCCAGCAAACTATCTCTTTGGGGGTAGGCTTGTTTCCAATAGAGTTGATCCATAATTTCTGCGGCCTGAATTAACAAAGGCAGAATTTTACGGTCATTAACACTTAATTCGTTTATATTGGTGGTTAATTTTACCTTTTCGTAAATGGGCAATCTTTGCGCAACATAATTCGTTAAGCTATCTTTTTGTACCACCACAGCATTTTCATCTTTAGATTTATTGTTGCCGGTACAAGACGATAAGACGCCTGCTGAAATAGCTACTGCCGATAAAAACAGTGTTGATTTGTATAAATTCTTCATATCAAAGTATATGGCTGCTAAATTAGTAAATTTTAAAAGCTTTGTATAAAGTTTGATGCATTGGGTGAAGTTTAACATAACTTTGTAACTTCAACTCGCTAACAATTCATACCATGTTATTTTCCAGGTCATCAAAATCATTATCTATTTCCGCTTTTTCTCTTGTACTTATTTTATCTGCCTGCGGAAGCAGCAAATATGCCGCAACAGAAAAAATCTATAAGGAAAAGGCAAAAGATTTTTCGAAAATAATCAACACCACGCCACCGGTTGGTCAACTTTACGATTCATCAGGAGCAACAAATCAGGAATGGATTGGTTCTGTAAATTTTGGGATACGTAAACCAAATTTTGTGGTGATCCATCATACTGCGCAGGATAGTTTGGCGCAAACGATTAAAACATTTTTCTCCACTAAAGCAGGTACCAGCGCGCATTATGTGATTAGCCGCGATGGTAAAGTAGTGCATATGGTGAATGATTATTTACGGGCAAACCATGCAGGTGTAAGTAAATGGGGAAAAGATACCGATTTAAACTCCTCATCAATTGGTATCGAGCTGGATAATAACGGCTTAACAGATCCATGGCCTGATGCACAGATAAATAGTTTGATAAAGCTATTGGTCACTTTAAAGAAAACCTATGGCATCCCTACGGCAAATTTTATCGGTCATGCCGACATTGCCCCTAAACGTAAAAACGATCCAAAAAATTTTCCCTGGAAAAAACTGGCTGATAAAGGTTTTGGTTATTGGTATGATGATGTGCTGAAAAACCCACCGGTAGATTTTAATACCGAAATGGCCTTAAAATACATTGGTTACGATACCAGTAATCTCCCTGCAGCCATCACGGCGTTTAAAATCCATTTTATCCAGAGTGATATTACACCGACTTTAACGCCTGTTGATATCCTGGTGCTTTATAATGTTTATACGAAGTATTAGCGAGTAGCGTTTGGCGGTTAGCGTAAATAAGTCCGAAAGTTAGAGGGCAGAGGTCCGAAGTTCATGGGGCAAACGAATATACCAACCCTTCCAAAAGCTGGACGGTTGAAGCCCGTTAACCGATTCAAACAATTAATCGGTTGATCACCTAATAAAAAAGCACAGATAAACACTAAAATCCGTGTTTATCTGTGCATATCTCAGGCCAAAGTGGCTAAATCTAATTCGGTTTCTTAAAAGTATCCTTTAAGGTAACTGTGCGGTTAAAAACCAGTTTATCTGCAGTAGAATCTTTATCTAAACAGAAATAACCTTTACGGATAAACTGATAGCGGCTTTCTAAATCGGCCTCTGCCAATGCCGGTTCGATGTAAACGTTAGGTAAAACCGTTAAACTTTCAGGATTTAAGTAATCTTTAAAATCGCCTTCCTCAGCATCTGGTGTTTCAGAAGTAAACAAACGGTCGTACAAACGGATTTCAGCAGTTTTGGCATGCAGGGCGCTTACCCAATGGATCGTCCCTTTAACATTTATACCGCTGGTATCATTCCCGCTTTTCGATTCTGGGATGTAAGTACAACGGATTTCAGTAACGTTTCCGTTTTCATCTTTCACAAAATCTTCGCACTTCACAATGTAGGCAAATTTTAGGCGCACCATTGCACCAGGTGCTAACCGGAACCATTTTTTTGCCGGTACTTCCATAAAGTCTTCACGCTCGATCCAAAGTTCATTGCTGAAAGGAATTACACGTGTACCTCCGCCATCTTCAGCTTCCGGATTGTTTTCGCCGATTAAATCTTCTGTTCCTTTTTCGTAATTTGTAATCACCAGTTTAATCGGATCTAAAACCGCCATTACGCGGTTAGCCGTTTTATTTAAATCTTCGCGGATACAAAATTCTAACAGACTCAGCTCAATTAAATTTTCGCGTTTGGCGATACCGATACGTTCGCAAAACTCGCGAATGCTCTTTGGTGTAAAACCTCTTCTGCGTAAACCGCTGATTGTAGGCATACGTGGGTCATCCCACCCGCTTACTAAATTTTCGTTAACCAGTTGCAATAGCTTGCGTTTACTCATTACCGTGCTGGTCAGGTTTAAACGGGCGAATTCATATTGTTTTGAAGGGAAAATCTCTAATTTTTCGATAAACCAATCGTAAAGTTCGCGGTGCGAAACATATTCCAGAGTACAGATCGAATGGGTGATGTTTTCGATACTATCACTTTGTCCGTGCGCAAAATCGTACATCGGGTAAATGCACCATTTGTTACCTGTACGGTGATGTTCAGCATGTTTAATGCGATAAATAATCGGATCGCGCATTAACATATTTGGACTGGCCATGTCGATTTTTGCCCTCAGAATATATGCGCCATCGGCAAATTCGCCATTTTTCATTTTCGTGAAAATGTCTAAATTTTCTTCGATGCTGCGGCTACGGAATGGGCTGTCCTGTCCTGGTTCTGTTGGCGTGCCTTTTAAAGCTGCAATTTCATCTGCAGAACTTTCATCAACATAAGCCAAACCTTTTTCGATCAGTTTAACGGCAAAACCATACAGCTCATCAAAATAATCTGAGGCGTATAATTCATTTTTCCAGTTAAAACCCAACCATCTGATATCTTCTTGCTGGCTGTTTACGTACTCTGTTTTTTCAGTTACCGGATTGGTATCGTCAAAACGCAGGTTGGTATAGCCGCCGTATTTTTGTGTTAGTCCGAAATTTAAGCATATTGCTTTCGCGTGGCCAATGTGTAAATAACCATTAGGTTCCGGCGGGAAACGCGTAACCAAAGTTTCATACTTACCACTATTTAAGTCGTTCTCAACAATTTCTTCAATAAAGTTCAATGACTTCTCTTCACTCATAAAAACCTGTAAATTAGGAATGCAAATGTAAAAAGATTAGTCTAATTCTACTTGTTTTAGTTAATGATTAATTTGAGAATCAAAATCAATACATTTACGTCAACTTAATATTCAATATGAGCAAAGTATTAAATCGGCCTATACGCGTTTTAGTGGCTAAGGTTGGATTAGATGGTCACGACAGGGGAGCCAAAGTAATCGCAACTTCCTTACGAGATGCCGGCATGGAAGTAATTTATACCGGCCTGCGCCAAACACCCGAAATGGTGGTAAACACAGCGCTTCAAGAGGATGTTGATGCCATTGGGATTTCTATCCTATCGGGCGCACACATGACGGTTTTTCCAAAGATTATTCACTTTATGAAAGAAAAACAGTTAGATGATGTGTTGTTAACCGGCGGAGGGATTATTCCGGAAGCAGATCGGCTAAAACTGGCAGGTATGGGGGTTGGAGAACTATTTCCTCCAGGTACAACCATGGCCAGTATTGTAGAATATATACAGAATTGGGTTACAGAAAACAGAAATTTTTAAGCTATGGCATACCAGAATTTAATCTCAGAAATAAAAGAAAACATTTTATACGTTACCATTAACCGCGAAAAAGCACTGAATGCTTTAAATAAAGATACTTTGGCTGAACTGGCGGATGTAATTGCTTTTGCAGGTAGAACAGATGAAGTAAGAGGTGTTATTTTAACCGGAGCAGGTGAAAAGGCATTTGTTGCAGGGGCCGATATTAAAGAGTTTTCTGATTATAGTGGCAAACAAGGAGAAGAATTGGCAAAACGCGGTCATGAGCTGGTTTTTAATGCCATTGAAAATTCTTCAAAACCATTTATCGCAGCAATTAATGGATTTGCTTTAGGCGGAGGACTGGAGTTGGCAATGGCCTGCCACATACGCATTGCATCAGATAACGCGAAATTAGGTTTGCCGGAAGTTACTTTAGGCTTAATTCCCGGTTATGGTGGCACCCAGCGCCTTACGCAATTGGTTGGAAAGGGTAAAGCCATAGAAATGATTACTACCGCAAATATGATTACCGCTACCGATGCAGAAAAAATAGGCCTGGTAAATGTTGTTGTTCCACAGGCAGACCTCATTGGCAAGGCTGAAGAAATGCTGAATGTGATTAAGCAGCGTGCACCTTTGGCTATTTCAGCAGCAATAAAATCGGTGATTGCATCAATAAATAATACCAATGGTTATGCTACCGAAATTGAAGAATTTGGCAAATGTTTCGAAACCGCCGATTTTAAGGAAGGTGTAACGGCATTTGTGGAAAAGAGAAAAGCAATTTTTACAGGTAAATAATAGATTTGTAGTATTAATTCTATCGTTGTACTAATTAAATGTGTAAAATGTTTTTAAGTTCAATATTTTTTAAGTAATTATGCATAATCTAAAATGCTTAATCTCAATCATTTTGATTCATCCCACTAAATTATTCGGGGTTCTTTTTAGGGCTAAAAATCCTATTAATGAAAAACAAGATACTTATAATTGATGATGAAATAAATATTGGCTTATTACTTTCTAAATTTTTAACGAAAAGTGGTTTTGATGTACTACATACAACCACCGGAAGTACTGCATTAGAAATTCTAAATAAGGAAAAGTTCGACCTGGTTCTCTGCGATTACCGTCTTGATGATACAGATGGTAAAGAAATTTTAAAATATATAAGCGAAAGTCATCCGGCAACAGGCGTTATTATTATTACCGGATATTCGGATGTTAAACTTGCTGTTGAACTCATAAAACTGGGGGCTTATGATTATATTGTTAAGCCATTATATCCTGATGAGATATTAAATACGATTAACAAAGCGCTTGAAGCGCAGCAACTTTTAAAAAAACATAAAAGTACCGGGAACAAAATCGAAGCAACTGATTTTTTTAACCAGCCTCAGTATATTGAAGGTAAGAGTAAAGTTTCATTAAATCTTTTAGCGCAAATTAATGTTGTTGCCCAAACAAATTACAGCATTATTTTAACCGGGAAAAGTGGCACAGGAAAAGAATGTGTGGCCAAGGCTATTCATAGGAATAGTTTACGCAGTGCAGGCAGCTTTGTTGCCATGGATTGTGGTTCTTTAACGAAGGAGCTCGCCGCAAGCGAATTTTTCGGGCATGAAAAAGGATCATTCACTGGTGCGCTTTTTACTAAAATAGGACACTTTGAACAGGCAAATGGCGGAACATTATTTCTTGATGAGGTCAGTAATTTATCATACGAAATTCAGGCTATTTTACTCAGGGCAGTTCAGGAGCGGAAAATAAAGCGGATTGGAAGTACAAAGGAGATTGATCTGGATGTACGGCTTATTGTAGCTACCAATGAAAATTTAGAAGAAGGCATTCAAAAGGGTACATTTAGGGAAGATTTATATCACCGCTTTAATGAATTTTCTATACATGTTCCATCATTGAAACACCGGGGCAATGACATACTCCTATTCGCTGAGCGCTTCCTGTCCATAGCAAACCAGGAACTGAATAAAAAGATTAAAGGCTTTTCTGATGAGGTAAAGAAATGTTTATTGGCCTACCCTTGGCCAGGTAATGTACGTGAGCTGAAGAATGTAATCAGAAGGGTTGCTTTATTAACCGATGGAGATTGCATAGAAGCCCATGTTTTACCCTTAGAGTTCGGAATGATTGATCACCGAAGCACTCAGTATGAAAAAAAAGCCCTTCTTTTGCCTCAAAAATCACATCATGAAAAATCACTTCATTTACGGAATGCAGCTAAAGAGGCCGAATATAATGCTATTTTAGAAGTGCTAAAAGAGGTTAATTTCAATAAAACCAAGGCAGCCAAAATCTTAAACATCGACAGAAAAACACTTTATAATAAAATTAAATTTATTAGGGTCGATAATGGAACTTAAATTTTAAATCAACAAAACAAAAGGGGGCATTTTAACATTTAAAGAATAGCCTTATTATCTAAATATGTCAGTATTCTCTTATAAGCAACGCAATAACATTAACCTCGTCATTATTATTGCACTTGGGGTGTTAATTGCATATTCTTTGCAGAGTATTTTTAGCGCCATTTTAAGCACTTTGGTGCTTTATACCATCATGCGGCCAGCCTATATCCATTTGGCTGAAAATAAGGGGTGGAATAAAAGAGTAACGGCTATTTTTCTGATCACCATCTCTATCATACTCATTGTTATGCCTTTTTATGCATTAAGCAGTATGGTTATCAGTAAAATTTCAGAATTGAGGAACAATGAAGTTTTTTTCAGGAACCTATTGGTTAAACTACAACACCTTATTCCGGTTAAAATTAATCAGGATGTTATTCAGGAAGGATTAAACCGTTTGGGGAATTGGGCTACTCAGCTTTTTCCATCCTTAATATCGAGTGCAGTAAATATTGTATTAAGTTTATTGGTGATGTACTTTTTACTCTACTTTATGTTAATTGAGCGGAAAAAATTCGAATTTTCATTGATTAAATATGCGCCTTTCAGAGAACAGAACGCCCTCCGTTTTGGCGATGAAATGAGGAATACAACTTATGCAAATGTGTTGGGCCAGGGACTGATCTGCCTCGTTCAGGGTTCGCTTTTAAGTCTTTCTTTTTATGTGCTGGGTTATAAAGATCCCGTGTTTTGGGGCGTAATTACAACATTTATTTCCTTTGTGCCTGTTTTGGGGCCACCAGTTGTTTTTGTTCCGGCTGCGATTTTGCAGATTGCGAACGGGAATAATTTTGCTGGCTGGGCCATGCTTATTTTTGGTTTTGTAGTCATCATCAATATTGACAATGTGCTCAGGTTTATCATCGCAAAAAAAGTTGGCAATATTCACCCCATAATTACTGTAATTGGCGTAATTATTGGTATCCCTTTATTTGGAATATTGGGCCTTGTTTTTGGTCCCCTACTATTATCTTATTTTATATTGCTTGTTAAGATTTACGAAACCAGTACGCTTGCATCAGAAAGATTGGAAAGAATTAAAACAAATAATGAGCATACGGAGTTATAAATATAGCTTAACAATAAATAATGTAGTAGTTTTATATTGTACATAATTGTTAAACCCTTAAAATACATTAATTATGAATGATAACTCAAAAGTTGTAGTTGCGCTTTTAGCAGGATTAGCTGCTGGTGCGGCGCTTGGAATTTTGTTCGCACCAGATAAAGGTGATGAAACCCGCGATAAATTAAGCCAATCTCTTAAAGACCTGGGCGACTCTATTAAAGATAAAGCTGCTGATGAAATTAACCATCTTGCCAGCCTTAAAGATAAAGTGGTAAGCTCAATTAAAACAAAATTAAGAAGCGTAGAAGAAGAATATAGTGACGACGTTGAACACGCGTAATAAATAAAATATTGCATAGCCGGGCAATTGCCCGGTTAAATATCATCTGAATTATGCAGGAAAATAAAGATAAAAGTATCGAAGATCTTGTAGACGATGCTAAAGGCTTTTTAGAGGCCAGAGTGGAGTATACGAGGCTTTACCTGGTTGAAAAAGTCTCTAAAGTATTTGCCGATCTGGTAACCAGTACGGCAGTTATTGTTTGTTTTATATTGGCCTTTTTATTTGGCTCGGTAACTTTGGCGCTTTATCTGTCTGATCTTTTAGGTAGCTATGCCGGAGGCTTTGGCTGCGTATCTTTGTTCTATATCCTATTGGCAATAATTGTTTATTTAACTAAGGATAAGTATATCGAAAAGGCCATTATTAATGTAGCCATTAGAAAATACTTTGATAAACTTGCAGATAAGGAGGAAGATGAAAAGGTATAAAGACATCCGAAACCTAGAAGACCTGCAGGCTAGAAAATTAGAACTGAAGGTTGAATATACCCTTAAGCAAAATATGCTTAAATCGGATACGAAAGCTTATTTTAAACAATTTACCTTGGGCGCACTGATAAAAAGGTATGCTACACCAAGTAACCTGTTTAAAGCCGACGAAAAATTAAATATTAGCGGAACCGCCATGTCGTTGCTTTTGCCCATGTTTATGAATAAAACCCTGTTTAGAGGTGCCGGTTTTTTAACCAAAGCAGCTGTAGGTCTGGTTTCAGGAAAAATTGGTAAATCGCTTGACGCAGAACATTTGTCAGCAATTTTTAATTCTGTAAAGAGTTGGTTGGGTAAAAAGAAAGAGAAAAAAGAAAAGAAATTTATTGACTACGGCATTCCGCCTGATAGTGAAACGTATTAGTTCAATGGTTCATTAGCCATTGGTTCATTCGTTAGCAAAGCGCAAAATGACATCATTAAAAAGCCTCAGAATTTTAAATCCTGAGGCTTTTTTTATGCGTTTCGTCATCCTGGTTTTTCAGGTTCTTCTTGAAAAGATGTTGAACCAGGTTTAGTGCGACGCATCTATTTACAAATCTGTCTTAATCTTCAATTCTTTCAATTGTTTCTCGTCAATAGTGCTCGGGCTATCGATCATTACATCTCTGCCTGAGTTGTTTTTAGGGAAAGCAATTACATCACGAATGGAATCTAAACCTGCAAAAATTGAGGTTAAACGATCGAAACCAAAAGCAATACCACCATGTGGAGGTGCACCAAACTCGAAGGCATCCATTAAGAAGCCAAATTGTTTTTGGGCTTCTTCTGCACTGAAACCTAAATGTTTAAACATTAAAGCCTGTAATGCCCGATCGTGAATACGGATCGATCCACCACCAACTTCAGTTCCGTTGATGACCATGTCGTAAGCATTGGCACGTACATTTTTAGGATCGGTATCTAATAAGGCAATATCTTCAGGTTTAGGCGAAGTGAATGGGTGGTGCATGGCATGGTAACGTTCAGTTTCCTCATCCCATTCTAAAAGTGGAAAATCCAATACCCAAAGTGCAGAGAATGTATTTTTATCGCGTAAACCTAAGCGGCTACCCATCTCTAAACGAAGCTCATTTAACTGTTTGCGTACTTTATCGGTAGAGCCGGCTAAAATCAATAATAAATCGCCTTTTTCTGTGCCGAAAGCTTCGCTCCATTGTTTAAGGTCTTCTTCGTTGAAGAACTTATCTACTGATGATTTAATGGTTCCATCTTCATTGTGGCGTGCATAAATCAAACCTGTGGCGCCAATCTGCGGGCGTTTGATGAAATCTGTTAATTCATCTAATTGCTTACGCGTATAACTTGCTGCACCTTTTGCATTGATACCTACTACCAATTCTGCATTGTCGAAAACAGGGAAACCTTTACCTTTTACCAGGTGGTTAAGCTCCACAAACTGCATCGCAAAACGGGTATCAGGTTTGTCAGATCCATATAAACGCATCGCATCTGCATATTGCATACGTGGCACTTCTGGTAAATCGTAGTTGCGTACTTCTTTAAATAAAGTGCGGATCAAACCTTCAAAAGTGTTTAGTATATCTTCTTGTTCGATGAATGACATTTCGCAATCAATCTGGGTAAACTCAGGCTGACGGTCGGCTCTTAAGTCTTCATCTCTAAAACATTTTACAATCTGGAAGTAACGGTCGAATCCTGAAACCATCAACAATTGTTTAAAGGTTTGCGGCGATTGAGGCAAAGCATAAAACTCACCTTCGTTCATGCGGCTAGGCACAACGAAATCTCTTGCACCTTCTGGTGTTGATTTAATTAAAACAGGTGTTTCTACTTCGATAAAATCTAAAGCATCTAAATAGCGGCGAACCGATTGTGCCATTTTATGACGTAAAACCAGGTTATTGCGAACCGGATTACGGCGTAAGTCTAAATAGCGGTATTTCATGCGCAGCTCATCACCACCATCGGTTTCATCATCGATCATGAAAGGCGGTAATTTCGCAGCATTTAAAATCTCTAATGCAGAAATTTTAATCTCCACATCACCTGTAGCCATTTTTGGGTTTTTGTTGCTTCTTTCAACAACGGTACCAATCGCTTTGATTACAAATTCACGACCTAAAGTACGTGCGGTTTCGCAAAGCTCACGATTATCGTCCATGTTAAAAACCAACTGAGTAATACCATAACGATCGCGGATGTCGATAAAAGTCATACCGCCTAAATCTCTTGATTTTTGTACCCAACCACATAGCGTAACACTTTCGCCTAAGTTATTTAGGTTTAATGCACCACAAGTTACTGTTCTTAACATATATATAATCTAAATTGAGCGGCAAAAATACCGATTTTGTTTTAAAGTTAATGCTATAACCAAAGGTTTTTGAATCAGGTATTTTAATTTTAAAAAGTTTGCAAATTGAAAACTTTTGTATATATTTGATTAATGAAAATTTTAGTGAAGAAAACTATTTTGTATTATGTTAAAACTTATCCTTTAGCGGAAATACCATTATTAGTTTGGTTTCATGAATTTAGTAAAATACAGTTCGATAATTTTAATCAACTGAAAAGTGTATACGGAAATGCAAGTATTGTTGCGAACAACAGGGTTGTTTTTAACATTAAAGGCAATGATTTCAGATTGATTGTATCTGTAAATTTTATACAACGAGCGTGTTATGTGATCTGGTTTGGAACACATAAGGAATATGACAAAATTGATGTTGAAACAATTGCTTTCGACACTAAAATTTTAACAGATAATGATTTATAACGATGAATTGGAAAATATTAAAAAGCGAGGCTGACTATAATAAAGCATCAATAAGATTGATGGAGATTTTTCATGCAGCACCTAACACACCTGAAGGTGATGAACTGGAGTTATTACTTGTTTTGGTAAAAGATTTTGACGAAAAAAATTACCAACTACCAGAATTGGATGCTTTAGAAGTAATTAAGTATAAAATGAAAGAAATGGGCGTAAAAGCCAAAGATTTGGAGCCAATTATTGGAAGTAAAGGACATGTGTCAGCAGTGCTATCAGGAAAAAGGGATATCACTTTAAAAATGGCACAAAAGCTTAAAAATTATTTTAGCATTCCATCCGATGTATTTTTACATTCAGCCTAACTAAAATTTTCTTTGCCCATTATTATAGAATTCAGGCTTTTGATTTTAATCTGCTTAAAGTTTCCTGCGAGATATTTAAATAAGAGGCAACCATTTTGTTTGGCATGCGCATAACCACACTTGGGTTTTGGGCAAGCAGCTGGCGGTAACGCTCGGTGGCATCGAGCGTAATAAACGACATTAAGCGATTGGTATTGGTTACGTAGGCATACTCCAAATAATGGCGGTAAAGTTTCTCCCACTGCGGAATGATTTTAAGCAAGTGATAAAAATCTTTTTGCGAAATGTAATACAGCTCGGTATCTTCAATAGCCTGAACGAATTCTTTCGAAGTTTCGTTCGTAATAAAACTGACCAAAGCGGTGGCAAACTGCTTTTCGAAAGCAAAATGCCGGGTAGCTTCAGTGCCTCCTTCAGTTAGAAAAAAAATCCGCAAGCAGCCTTTGTCAACAAAATAAATGCGCTGGCTCGTTTCGCCAGGGCTGATCATGATTTCGTTCTTTTTTACCTGCATCATCTTGAAAAAAGACAATACCTGTTCCAGATCCTCATCGCTGATGGTAATTTTTTCTCTTATATAACTTGAAAGCTGTTTGTGCATTTAATTCAGGTTAACTACATTAACAATGTTTAGGTTTTCGAGGTAATCTTTTCAGCCAGTTTCCGTGCATTGGGGATGATGAGAAAAGCCGCAAGATAAGCTACCGGAAGCATAATGCTCCAGGCTTGTAGAAATTTGATAAACCAATCTTCGCCAAAACCGTAGTTACGCATTAACCCTACAAATGCCATAATTAATGTCATAGGGATAACGACGAAAAGTGTATTGATGTATTTGAAATGTTCTTTCTTCATTTTTTGATCTGTTTTTTATAATGATGCAAAGGTGCAGTCATTAAAAATCTTAAACTTTGATGTAGGTCAAAAAAAATGAGGAAGCTAATTATTAAAGAGACTTTTTTGCATCCAATATTCTTCTTTTAAAAATTATGAGAATAGCGATAAGGATTACAGAAATAATAAAGTAAACTTTCATATTTCTGATACTCTCGCAAAGATTATCTCCAGAAGCTACAGAAATACAGTCGCTAGCGTTGTCTGTTTCATATTTCTGGCTTACCATTGTATTAAGTATTCCAAAAGGGAATAAGAAGAAGCCGATTATTGCCATTATTAGAATGATGTAATACGATGTTCTTTTTAATATCATGTTATTTGAAGTTGATGCCTGTCATCTAAGCAGCTTTCGGCGTAATCAATAATCTCTTTTTCTGCCAAATTCTTTAATTCATCGTTAATAGGTTTATAATTTAGATTAGGCGGGATATCAATTACGAAATAACCATCGCTAAACTTTTCGATTTCTGCCCCTAAAGCTTCAATCATGGTAATGATTTCATTAGTAGAACTTGCTTTGTTCATTAACACCACCTGAATAGTAGAATGGCCAGAATAAACAACGGTTTCGCGATAGGTCAACATACCTTCATTTTCATCATATTCTGCAAATACAAGGTCGTTGTAGGCAAAGGGTGCATAAAAAGGAATGTTCTCTAGCTTATAATGGCCTTTTTCCTGATCTACAGTTTCGCACCATAGGGTTTCTATAGTCCATTCTTCCAAGGCATCGCTATGAAAAGCAAAGAGGACTTTTACTAGTTTATCTTCAGTCATTAGTATTTCTCCTCCAGCACGATTTCAATAGCGATTACCTTCCATTGGCCATTAATATTTTTCCAGTGGTAAATTTCTTCGGTTTGGATGGTTTGTTTTTTCGAAAAGATAAGCAGATTCGGTTTTAAAAGAACCGATTTTCGGGCAATTTTTTCAGTGAAAATATCATCTTCCATGGATGATTTAATCCTGTAATAACTCGTATGGATTTCTTTAAGGTTACCAAAGTATTTTTTTAAATCAATGGTGTAATCACGCTTATTTAAAGCTGTTCCTTCTGCTGGCGTAAAGCTTAAACGGTCATCAAACATAGCAGTATAGGCGGTTAGATCTTTACTTTCTAAAGCCTGATTTGCTTTTTGGTGTAGCTCGTTTATTGCTGAAATGATTAAATCGGTATCCATGGCATGAAGTTAAAGGTTTGTATCAGGGTTTTCAAATTTATGATGTTCCGGTAGCTGATTTTCCACAAATTTCAAAAATCCAAAGCACCAGTTTGTCATTAATGATCAAATGCCTTTCGTATTTCTAATGTTTAAAGGCTTTTATTTTTTTGTAATGAAAGATCAGCTTTTCATCGCTGCTTTAGCCCTGCCATTCGCTTTATCCCGATAAAACCTGTGAAACAAGCAAGCACACGATAAAAAACAAAACAGACAGTGCTTAAATCGGGATGTTCGCTCCTGTCGCCCGCCTGCAACGGGCAGGGGTTTAGTTAACAGCCATTTGTTTTCCAGGCACCGACCTCAGTTAAATAAACCTGATTGTCGGGAAGAGCTTCCGATCCTCTACCGATAAATCGGCACTACATTAGCATCGGAACTCGTACCAAAAAGCAGGGCTGCAATGGCCAAAAGCACAAAACCAACCATTTCCTAATGATCTTAAATATTTTTTCTTTTTTAGGAAATGAAAGATCAGCCTTTCATAGGCACTGCAGCCCCGCCATTCGCTTTATCCCGATAGAAGAATCGGGATGCCCGCTCCTGTCGCCCGCCTATAACGGGCAGGGGTTTATTTAACAGCGGTTTGTTTTCCAGGCACCGGCCTCAGTTAATAAACCTGATTGTCGGGAAGAGCTTCCGATCCTCTACCGATAAATCGGCACTAAATTAGCATCGGAACTCGTACCAAAAAGCAGGACTGAAATAGCCAAAAGCGCAGAACCAACCATTTCCTAATGATCTTAATATTTTTTCTTTTTAGGAAATGAAAGATCAGCCTTTCATAGGTGCTTTAGCCCCGCCATTCGCTTTATCCCGATAGAAGAATCGGGATGCCCGCTCCTGTCGCCCGCCTATAACGGGCAGGGGTTTATTTAACAGCGGTTTGTTTTCCAGGCACCGGCCTCAGTTAATAAACCTGATTGTCGGGAAGAGCTTCCGATCCTCTACCGATAAATCGGCACTAAATTAGCATCGGAACTCGTACCAAAAAGCAGGACTGAAATAGCCAAAAGCGCAGAACCAACCATTTCCTAATGATCTTAATATTTTTTCTTTTTAGGAAATGAAAGATCAGCCTTTCATAGGTGCTTTAGCCCCGCCATTCGCTTTATCCCGATAGAAAAAATCGGGATGCCCGCTCCTGTCTGGTTTATTTAACAACGGTTTGTTTTCGAGGCACCGGCCTCAGTTAATAAACCTGATTGTCGGGAAGAGCTTCCGATCCTCTACCGATAAATCGGCACTACATTAGCATCGGAACTCGTACCAAAAAGCAGGACTGCAACGGCCAAAGGCACAGAACCAACCATTTCCTAATGATCTTAATATTTTTTCTTTTTAGGAAATAAAAGTAGTGTACGGTACATAACAGCATGCCTGATCTTATTCTTAAAACTGCGTTAATATATTTTTAAACTTTTTTTCTACCTTGATGCAACGTTTTAAAATCCCTTATGTCTTATAATCAGAATATTCGAAATTTTGGAAGCCGTATACATCGATAAAAACCTGGAACTCGTAAAAAAATGCATGCAGGGCAGCCGCGCAGCACAGTTTGAATTGTACAAGCTGTATGCAAAGGCCATGTATAATGTGGCACTGCGCATTTTAAATTATGAGGAAGAGGCAGAAGATGTTTTACAGGAAGCATTTTTGGATGCGTTTACCAGAATTGTAGATTTTAGGCAGGAAACCACTTTCGGACTTTGGTTAAAGCAGATCGTGATCAACAAATCCATCAATTATTTACGTAAACGTAAGATGGAATTTGTAAGTACCGATGAAATATCGGAAGTGCCGGATGAAGATAGTTTTGATGACCATGAAGTGCAGTTACAGGCTGAAGAAATAAGAACAGCCATAACCCAATTGCCAGATGGCTACAGGGTGGTACTGAGTTTGTACCTGTTAGAAGGTTACGACCATGAAGAGATTGCACACATTTTAAAAATTAGTGAAAATACCAGCCGCACACAGTATATGAGGGCTAAAAAGAAGTTAAAAAGTATTTTAGAACAGAAAGGGATGAGAGATGAATAATAGATTAGAAACCTTTGTAAAGGAGAACCGTAAAGCTTTCGACGTAATGGAGCCATCGGCAGGACTTTGGGCAAAGATTGAACAGGAGTTAGACAATAAAAAGAAAAAAAAACCGGTAAAACTGTATTTATGGATGAGTGCAGCAGCAGCTATTGTGATAGTTTTCGGTTTAACCTGGTTATACGTAGGAAAATTACAAAACAAAGATTTAGAAATAGCCGACGTTAGCGCTTCATACGCCAAAAAAGACGTTCATTTCGCTGGTTTAATTACCGAAAAAAGGGATAGTCTGGCCATTTTCGCCTCTGCGAATCCAGAGCTGTATAAAAAATTTACCGCTGATTTGAAAAAACTGGACGAAGATTATGAAAGATTAAAGACGGAATTACCAAGCTCGCCCAACCAAACTTTTGTGGTAAAGGCTATGGTTAAAAACCGTGAAATACAATTGCAGTTATTAAAACAACAATTATTGATTATTAACCAGGTTGACGATTATAAAAGGGTTAACCAAATTTAAGCAAAACCGAGATAAAACAATAACAAGATTCGTCTTGATACCTGATTAAACATACTGGATACCAATCAGGAGACGCTCACCACATCGAAAGCTTATGGCTAGCCGGCAGGTTTTAAGTGTATAGGTGTTTAACAATTAACAACATGAAAACAATAAAAATATTTTTAGCCTTTATGGCTTTAATTGCCGTAAAAACTAATGCGCAAGAAGGGGTCGTAAACAGCCCGTCAGAGAAAGTAGTTATAGAAAATGTAGAGAAATCGTCAACAATGGCGATGGTTAACACTTCAAAGTATAAACAAACAGGCAGTGATGCCGAACGATCCAAATCTTTTAGCAAGAGTTTTAATGTAGATAATAACGATAAGGTTAATTTAAACAACCAATTCGGATCTATCGTAATTAAAACCTGGGATAAAAAAGAAGTACGTGTTGACGTAGATATTAAAGCTTATAGCAACTCAGACAGCGATGTACAGAAACTGATTGATGGCGTAAGTATTGATGCTGCTAAAAATGGTGATGTGGTTTCTTTCAAAACCAATATGGGCGACAGAAACGGACGGTATGGCCGCGGGATGAAAAATGGTGTAACCACCTGGCGCAGGGAAGTAAAGGTAAGCTATGTGGTGTATATGCCTGCAGTAAACCCTTTAACGGTTTCACAAGAATATGGCAATGTAGAATTGGGTAATTTTTCTGGTCCAACTTCTTTAAAGGTAGAATATGGCAATTTGGTTGCCGGTAATTTAAGCAACGTGAATAACTACATCAATGTTCAATATGGCAAATGCGATATCCAGGATCTGAATGCTGCTGTAGTAAAACATGAATATAATGGGCCTGTAACCATTGGTTCGGTAGGTACTTTACAGCTTAATGCCGAATATGTGGCCGTAAACATCAATACCATCAGAAGATCAGCCGATATTAAAGTAGAGTATGGCAAAGGTTTAACCATTGGTACTATTGGTGGCAACTTGCTTTTAAATGCCGAATATGCCAAAGTAAACATCAATACGGTTAAAGGTAATACAGTGGTTAAACAAGCTTATGGCGATTTAAATATTGCATCTGCAGGTAAAATTGCCGTTAATGCCGAATATTCGAATGTTACTTTAGGCTTGCTGAATGGCGATGCAAACATCAACATGGATTATAACCGTTTAAATGTGAGCGAAATTACCCCTGCTTGTAAAAACTTCACCTTCGGAGGCGAATATGTAAGCATCGGCTTGGGCTTTGCAGACCGGTACAATGCCAATTTCAACGTTTCTACATCGTATGCAGGCTTTAAATACGGTTCAAACGTAACATCGAGCCTGGTTAGTAAAGACGATGAAACTAAAAAATATACTGGCAAGATTGGTAGCGGTGGTGCTGCAAACGTATCTATTAAAACCGAATACGGCTCAGTTACCTTTAAATAAGATTTTCTAAACCAAACAAACAATGAAGTCCTGCCAAATTGGTAGGACTTTTTTTATATTTTGCGCTGATGAAAATTTACCTTATTCTTCTGCTTTCTATTTTTTCCTTCACGGTATTGGCACAAGATGCCCCGGTTAAATGGGCCACACAGGAAACTTTCTTCGAAGATTTAATAGGTAAAGATTTACCTGCTTTTAAAGGTTTAACCACCAATAAAAAGCCGTTCTCTAATACCGATTTAAAAAAACAGGTAGTGGTGATTAACTTTTGGTTCGAAAAATGCCCGCCATGTATAGCCGAAATGCCCGAATTAAATAGTTTGGTGGCTAAATATGGTAAAAAGGCCGTAAGGTTTATCGGCATTACGCATGATCATCCCGCTAGTGCCAAACGCTTTCAAAAACGAAGCGGATATAAATACGAAATTGTATCGTTAAGCAAGGATGAGATCAGAAAACTGAATATTAATCACTGTTTTCCTTCGAATGTATTGGTTGGGAAAGATGGAAAGATTATTTATGCCACAGCCAATATTTCCTTTTCCGACCCTCAGTTCAAAGCTAAATCGATACTTTTTGAGGAGAAATTAAAAAGTGCATTAACAGGTTATTAGCCATTTCCTGAAGCGAAAAAAGACCACTTAAATTTCATTCCTTCATATTAATTTCCTACTTTTCTATCACACTCAATATTGCCCTAGCTTATGGATTTAAAAAATAATTTCAGGCCTTTTGTTATTGGTGCTGCTATTGTGGTTTGGTTCTCCCTCGCATTGCAATTCCGCGTAAGTTTACAGCTCTTGAATAACGATTATCCTGTAACAATTAAAGCGTTTTTATCTTACTTTACTGTAATCACCAATATTATTGTTGCCATTTGCTTTACGCGTTTGTCTTTTGTTAAACGAAGTGAATCAGGGAGTTTATTTACCCAATCTTCTACTTTAACGGCCATAACGGTTTATATTGTGGTAGTCGGTCTGATTTACAATATCATGCTGCGTGGTTTGGCATCGCCTGTAGGCTGGGCGAGGCTGGCCGATGAACTTTTGCATGTGGTAAGCCCTTTGATCTTTTTATTTTTCTGGCTTTTCTTCGTTAAAAAATCAACACTACAATACAAACAGGCTATCCACTGGCTGGTTTATCCGCTGCTTTATGTGTTATTTATTGTGGTTAGGGGTTACCTGATTAATAAATATCCCTATCCATTTATCGATGTAATACAATTGGGTTATCCAAAAGCCATTCTGAATGCAGTTGTGATCCTGTTTATCTTCTGGCTTTTATCACTGCTTTTCATCTTTATCGGGAAGAAAACAGTTAAGATTTAAAGGACATATTCGTCATTTATCGGTTTAACAGGTTCAGGAATCTCATCATCTTCGAGCATCTGCAAAAGGTTGATCTCAATCGTTCTGGTAATCTGATTAAGCGGAACACCTGCAGAATTGTTTTCAAAAGGATTAACCAGGCTCATTCCATTAATCTGCGTAGATACAAATACGAAACCAATTAACCAGCCCAAAAATATGGCTGCAGGCCCTGCATCCTGACTAATGACGAGGGTAAAGGTGACCACAAATAACCAGATAAATACTTTGGTTAAATAGGTGTAAGTGGTAGGGAATATGGTGTTTTTAATACGCTCGCTCATGCCCATCGAATCAGAAAACCGGGTAAGCATCTCATTAATTTCAATAAAACGGAAACCATCAATGGCATTAGCTTTTGATAATTTTTGTAAATCTCTCGACTGTATATTTAAAATCGCATTATGCGTATTGTTGTGTTTTTCTATTTCTTTTAAATCTGCTTCAGATAAATATTTGGTGTAAATTTCATCTACTGTGCCTCTTAAATTCGCTTTTAACGCATATAAAAAGGCAATGTGCCGGTAAACCATTCGTTTTACACTTTCTTCATCTTCATCCACGTAATTAATCAATGCTCTTGCAAAAGAACGCGAATCGTTTACCAAAGCACCCCATATTTTTCGGGCTTCCCACCACCTATCGTAAGCTTGATTGTTATTAAAACCAATAAAAAAGGCAATGGCTGTACCTAAAACCGTTGGAATAATGGATGGAATGGAGAAATGATGGGCAATTAAATACTCGCGTACAAAGTACGCGGCGGTGCAGGAGGCAATCATGATCAGATCAACGTGCCAGGTATTTCTTAAAATTCTACTTAACCTAATGTTTTGTATTAAAAGCATATTATCTAAATGGAGAATAAATTCGTTACGGATGAAAATACAAAACTAAAGCCGAAATGTTTGGTCATGTAACAAATTAATTGACAGACAGTACAGGTTGCCGATTGTCATGCAAATGTTTATCTTGGGAAACCAAATATTCTTAATTTCTTATGAGCGACACTTTACCCAGGAACAATATCTTTAAAGTAATCGGTGCATCATCCCTAGGCACGCTGATTGAATGGTATGATTTTTACATTTTTGGTAGCCTTGCCGTTATCATTGGTCATCAGTTGTTTCCGGAAGATGCAGGTGCATCGGCCTTAATTAACACCCTGGCTATTTTCGCAGCAGGTTTTATTGTGCGTCCGTTTGGTGCATTGGTTTTTGGCAGGCTTGGCGATTTAATCGGCCGAAAATATACTTTCCTGCTCACTTTGGTGTTGATGGGTGGATCGACATTTTTTATTGGTTTAATCCCCTCGTATAAAAGTATTGGTTATGCCGCACCAATTTTGGTATTAATATTAAGGTTAATCCAGGGGCTGGCATTGGGTGGAGAATATGGTGGTGCGGCAACTTATGTAGCAGAACATGCACCAAAAAACAAACGCGGTTTTTTTACCAGCTGGATTCAAACTACTGCAACATTGGGTTTATTCCTTTCGCTGGGCATTATCGTCATCACGAAGAATATTTTAGGTGCTGAAACTTTTGGCGATTGGGGCTGGAGAATCCCTTTCTTGTTATCGATAGTACTGGTTGTTGTTTCGATCTATATCCGCATGAAAATGCATGAGTCGCCTATGTTTTCTAAACTGAAGGCAGAGGGAAATGTCTCAAAAAACCCACTCAAGGAGAGCTTTAACAATAAAGCGAATTTTAAAATGGTGCTTCTGGCCCTATTTGGGGCAACGATGGGGCAAGGGGTAATCTGGTATACAGGTCAGTTTTATGCACAATCGTTTTTAGAGAATACCTGTAAGCTGGATTTTAATGACTCGAGATATATTCTGCTTTGGGGGATTGCCTTTGCCACTCCGTTTTTTGTGGTGTTTGGTGCCTGGAGCGATAAGGTTGGCCGGAAATGGATTATGTTGAGCGGCATGCTTTTGGGGATTCTTTTTTATCGCCCTATCTATCAAATATTTTTGGATGATACCGATTATACAAAAATTGAACAGACGGATATTTTATCTGCCACACCCGCTCCGGTAACTTCTGTTTTGATTGCAAACTCAACTGACAGTTTACGCACCGTTTCTACTAAAGTAATGTTAAAAAATGGTGCATCTTTTAACAAGGTGCAAACCGATACGGTTTCTGCAACCAAAGGGATTCTCCTGGGTAAAGAAGTAGTAAAAGATAAAATTTTGCCTACGCCGATATTCTGGAAATTTGTTGGCTTAATTTTCTTCCAGATTTTATTGGTAACCATGGTTTATGGGCCAATTGCAGCTTTCCTGGTTGAATTATTCCCCACTAAAATCAGGTACACCTCTATGTCGCTGCCTTATCATATCGGTAACGGTGTTTTTGGTGGACTTGTACCCTTTATTGCAACCTTGATTGCAAGTTTTTCAGGCTCTACGCCGCTATCGGGCCTTTGGTATCCGATAGGTATAGCAGCATTGAGCCTGGTTATTGGTGCCATTTATTTATCTAATAAAAGAGACGAAAATATTAACGACTAGATACGAAGAAGATGAATACGTTAAAGAAATTTTTAGGTTTAGTCTGGATGGTTTTGGGACCATTAACCATGACTTTTTTGTTTATGCAGGCGATAGATAAAGTAGGCCTGACCCATACGGATATCGAGCGAACCAATACCATGCTGCAATGGGCAATTATCCTGTTTATTTTCCTTCCAATTAGTTTGGGATTGATGATATTTGGCTTTTATGCCTGGAAGGGCGAGTATGATCGCTTGCCCGAAAGTTCAAAAGAGTTATGATTTAAGTCTTATTGTTAATTCGTTTTGTGGCTGATGTTTTTTAATTCATTATAAACCAGCTGTGCAACTGCTTTGGCTCCTTCTGGCTGGAAGTGGGTATTATCTTTTTGTCCTTTTGGATACGCCTCATATTTTGCCGAGTCTAAATTCATAAAGTAATGTTTACTTACAAATTCATTTCCCTTTGTGGTAAAAAATGCTGCTGAAAGTGAGGTTAGATCGATAATGGATACGTTTAATTCCTGAGCGACATCTTTCACTGCTTGTGGATATTCGCCATGTGCACTGCCCAGTTTGCCATCTTTCCAGGGGTAATTACGGGTAACTGGCGTAATCAGAACCGGTAAAGCACCTTTTGCCCTGGTTTCTTTCACATACATCCTTAAAAAATCTTTATAACCCGGAATATCAACATAACGTTCGGGTTTATCTTTCGCTGCATCGTTGTGCCCAAACTGGATCAATACCAGATCATTCTTTTCTAAGGTTGATAAAACTTCTTTCCACCTTCCCTCTTCAAAAAAAGTTCTGGTGCTTCTTCCCCCTTTTGCTTTATCAATAACCAAAGCGCTGTCGCTTTTAATCAACCTGTTTAATTTTTTTAAACTGTCTTTTTTTAGGAATTGCTGAAACACCTGCCCCCAGCCTGTAATCGGATATTTTTTCTGCAGATAACCTTCATCCAAGCTATAATCTGCCACGGTAGAATCGCCGATTAAATAAATCTTAACGAGTTTGGGTTTAATAAGGAAAGACATTAGTAAAACGAGGCTTACGGCTGCGATAAGGATTTTATATTTTTTCATTGCTCTATTTTAATGCTTGTATACGGAACCAATCAAATTCGGCAATTCCTGAATCATTCGTTTGGCTATCCCGAATGGCAAAGATGCCCATTTTTGCGCCGATCCATTGCCCCGCTGTAGCCTGAAACTCATCGCCAACATCCGTAAAACGAATTTCGTCTTCACTGTAACTAAACTGGCATTTTGCACCAGGGCTAACTTTAACCCTAAAATACACTGACCCCGATTTCAACCTGGTAATTTCTTTTTCGTTTTCCGTTTTGCCTTTGTCGGCACTCTGGCAAACACCATACATCAGATATATGCCATCTTTTTTGCTCTTCATACTAATCTGCGCATAACTTCTGCCCATTATCACCAAACCGGTTTTTTCGTTCTCCAGTTTTGGATTAGGTTTAAATAAGAGTTTGCTTGTGACCATAAATTCATCAGCAGGAAATTTCTGCATCAACAGATTCGGGACATCCCAAAGGTTTTTAGCATCATCAGGAATTTTAGCCGTGTACAACTTTAACAAACCCTTGTCTGCATCGGTAAATAACCAGGTAGGTTGCGGATTGGCCTGCCATTGCCATTGCAAACCTAATTTCGAAGTATCAAATTCATCACTTTCCACTGGGGTTTCAATCGGATAAACCTTACCTACGTTTGGTTTTTTATAGGTGGTTACGGGCTCGCCTTTACCGTCGCCATCTGCATCAAGGCCGATAATGGGCCAGTTGTTGATCCATTTCATCGGCTGCAGATGAACCACGCGACCATAAGCGTCTTTATCCTGAAAATGCAGGAACCAATCTTCACCCGTTTGCGTATTTACCCAGGCACCCTGATGCGGACCATTTACCAAAGATTTCCCTTGATCCATCGCGACTTTTCTTTCATATGGGCCGTAGATATTTTTACTTCTTAAAATTAATTGCCAGCCTGTAGAAACACCCCCAGCTGGTGCAAATAAATAGTAATAGCCGTTACGTTTATAAAATTTTGGTCCTTCAATGGTTGGGTCGAGTTCATGGCCATCGTACACAATTCTGCCCGTTTCTGTTGCTTGCGCTCCGTCGTTTGTCAATGGCATAATCGCCAACACACTTTTTATGCCCGCGCGGCTTCCTGCATAGGCATAGGCCAGATAAGCTTTGCCATCTTCATCCCAAAACGGGCAGGGATCAATCAATCCTTTACCAGCGGCAACCAATTTTGGCGCAGACCACATTCCTGTTATGGTTTTAGCTTTTGTTAAATAAATCCCAAAGTCAGGGTCTGGATAATAGATATAAAATTCGCCATTGCGGTAACGGATAGAAGGCGCCCAAACACCATTACCATGTTGAGTTTTTTCAAAATGGTCGAAGGGAGGCTGGCGTTTTAAAGCATGACCGATTATTTTCCAGTTAACGAGATCTTTCGAATGCAGAATCGGCAACCCCGGGATGGCATCGAAACTGGAGGCGATCATATAAAAATCATCTCCCACCCGGATGGCATCAGGATCAGAATAATCGGCATTGATCACCGGGTTTTTATAAGTTCCGTTCCCTAAGTCAGCAACCCAAACTTTAGAGATATACTCGCTTTTTGGCCTGAGTTGGGCAAAGGTTTTGATGCCAAGACTTAATACAAGGATTGAACTAAATAGATATTTCATTTTACAATGATATTTTTAATAATATTTGGTCAGTAATTTACGAACAAGATGCTGAAACAAGTTCAGCATGACGCCGCGGGGGTATAAACAAGGTTAAGTCTTTTTTTATTTTTAGGCAAGTTGTTATTGTGCAATCGTTCCCGACATCGTTTGCAATGTTTAATCCCTGAAAAACTTCTTTCTGATGGATATTAATGTTTAAAATTGTTCATCATATATTTTAAAAACACGGCTGCGTTACAAAGTTTATACTTTTACGTGGCCGATTTTAATTTATACCTAACCAAATTGATATGAAAGCAATCATCCTGTTTTTTCTTGTGGCGATTTCATTGACCGCAAATGCCCTTGAAACCAAAGCAGACTTTGTCGTAGCCGCCGATGGAAGCGGAAACTTTAAAACGGTGCAGGAAGCCATCAATGCCGTACCCGATTTCAGGAACAAAATCACTGTCATCTTGATCAAAAAAGGCATTTATAAGGAAAAACTGATATTGGCCGCTTCTAAAAAGAATGTGCGGTTTATCGGCGAAAGTGTAAACGAAACCATTTTAACTTATGATGACTATGCACAGAAGAAGAATGTTTTTGGCGAAGAGAAAGGCACTTCGGGTTCTTCCAGCTTTTATATCTACGGCGAAGGCTTTTCTGCGGAGAACATCACTTTCGAAAATTCATCAGGTCCGGTAGGGCAAGCCGTTGCGGTTTGGGCAGGAGGTGATAAATTAATTTTCACCAACTGCAGGTTTCTAGGCTTTCAGGATACACTTTACACCTATGGAGGCAACAACCGCCAATACTATAAAAACTGTTACATCGAAGGAACAGTCGATTTTATTTTCGGGGCTTCAACGGCCTGGTTCGAAAGCTGCACCATTTTCTGCAAAAAGGCGGGTTATATCACAGCGGCATCAACTGCCGATACTACAAAATTTGGTTATGTATTAAACAAATGCAAAATCAAAGGAGATGCACCAGCCAATAGTTTCTACCTGGGCAGGCCATGGAGACCTTATGCAAAAGTTGCCTACCTCAACTGCGAACTGCCAGATTTAATCCGTCCTGAAGGCTGGAACAACTGGGGTAAAGAAAGCAATGAGAAAACGGCCTATTATGCTGAATATAAAAGCACTGGAAAAGGAGCCGATCGGGAAAAAAGGGCAAATTGGTCGCACCAATTAACCGATAATGAATATAAGACCTACATTTTGGAAAACGTTTTCCGTGGATGGAATCCAGAGGTGAAATAAGTGTGTTAAATAATTGATATACAGTCGTTAAGTATCTGTTTTCTGGCGCCTTTTTGCCTTGTTTTCCGGTAACGATTGCATAGATTTCTCTTCTATTTTAAGCGCAAACAACGTACACTTGTTATTACAATAACCAAGTATAATTTAACAGCGCAAATAATGAAACATATTTCAGGTCGTTTATGCCGTATTAAGGTAGCTCTGGCATGCTTAATTCTATCTTCTACAAGTGCTGCTATCGCGCAACAAAAGCAAACCTTACCCGTTATTCAGCAGGTTAAATTTAAAAAAGATACCACGAGCATTGTTCGCTTTGGGGCAAAAGGCGATGGGATCACCTTAAATACACAAAGCATTAATAAAACCATAGCCAGCGTGAGTCAGAAAGGTGGTGGTGTGGTTTTAATTCCCTCTGGTTTATGGTTAACCGGTCCTATCGAGTTAAAAAGTAATGTCAACCTACACTTAAAACGCGACGCTATTCTTCAGTTTACCGACGATTTTAATGAATACAAACTGGTACAGGGCAATTGGGAAGGTCAGCCAGCCTGGAGAAACCAGAGTCCGATTTCAGGTGTTAACCTCGAAAATATAGCCATTACCGGAACCGGGATTATCGACGGGAACGGAGGTGCCTGGCGCATGGTTAAAAAAGATAAACTCACCGAAACACAGTGGAAAACTTTGGTGGCCTCGGGTGGCATCGTTAAGGCTGATGGAAAAATGTGGTACCCATCTGAGAAAACCCTTAAAGGTTCGAATACCAAAAATGCAGGTGTAATTGAGGCTGGTAAAACAGCCGCAGATTATGAAGATATCAAAGATTTCCTTCGTCCGAATTTGCTGGTGTTAACGGGCTGCAAAAAAATTCTTTTAGAAGGCGTTACTTTTCAAAATTCACCAGCATGGAATTTACACCCTTTACTTTGTGAGGATTTGACCTTAAGAAACTTACAGGTAAAAAATCCTTGGTTTGCACAAAATGGAGATGGCGTTGATGTAGAATCGTGCAAAAACGTATTAATTGAAGGCAGCACTTTTGATGTGGGTGATGACGGGATTTGCATTAAATCGGGAAGGGACGAAGCGGGCCGCAAACGTGGTGTGCCTACAGAAAATGTAATTATTCGCAATAATGTGGTTTACCATGCCCATGGTGGTTTTGTAATCGGCAGCGAAATGAGTGGTGGTGCGAAAAACATCTGGGTGTACGATTGCTCTTTTATTGGTACTGATATCGGCCTGCGTTTTAAAACTACCCGTGGCCGTGGTGGTGTGGTCGAAAATATTTACATCAACAACATCAACATGATCGATATTCCTGGTGAAGCCATTCTGTTCGACATGTATTACGCTGCGGTTGATCCGGTTCCTTTGGCAGGCGAAAAACGTGAAGCCATTAAAACGGTAATGGTTCCGGTAACCGAAGCTACGCCTCAGTTCAGAAACTTTTATATCAAAGATGTGGTAGCCAATGGTGCTGAAAAGGCCATATTTTTTAGGGGCTTACCAGAAATGAACATCAAAGATATCCACCTGGAAAATGTAACCATAAAAGCAAAAAAAGGCATTGAAATTATTGAGGCTGCTGGGATTTTCCTTAAAAACATAAACGTAATTACCGAAAATACCAGTCCGGTTGTCATGATCCAGAACGGATCGAACATCAATATCAGCATCTTAAAATACCCTGATAACAGCAAGGTTTTGTTTGATGTAAGCGGCGAAAAAACAAAAGGTGTAAAAATTAGTGGAACAGATGTTTCTAAAGCGAAAATGGCTACACTTTTAGGTACTGAAGTAGATAAAAAAGCACTGGAAATTTCAAAATAACCAACATGAAGAGATCAATTCTATATACAGCAGCTGCCCTCATCGGTTTTTCTATTTTATCACAAAGTGGATTTGCCCAAAAGAAATTATCAGAACAGTTAACCTTAACTGCGATGGAAAAACTTTGGCAGGATACTACGGTTTTAAAAGGACCAAAAGGACCGAGATGGTCTTACGATATGGGCGTGGTACTGGAAGGTGCTGCAGCGGTTTGGCGCAATACAGGCGATGGGAAATATTTCAAATACATTCAAAGTTCGATGGATGCCTATTTGGATAAAGAAGGAAATATCACCACCTACAAATCAGACGATTTTAATATCGATAACATTAAAAATGGCCGTTCGTTATTATTGTTGTACAAAGTTACCGGGCAGCAGAAATACCTGCTAGCGGCAACTAAATTGTACGATCAGCTACAAAAGCAGCCACGCACCCAGGAAGGCGGCTTTTGGCACAAGAAAATTTATCCAAACCAGATGTGGCTGGATGGTTTGTATATGGGCGAGCCGTTTTATGCGGAGTATGCCAGGCTGATGAAAAAAGATGCCGCTTTCGATGATATTGCTAAACAGTTTATCCTGATGGAGAAAAATTCCCGCGATGTTAAAACGGGATTACTTTATCACGGTTACGATGAAAGCAGGACAGAGCAATGGGCGGATAAAAAAACAGGCCGCTCACCAAATTTTTGGGCCAGGGCAATGGGTTGGTACATCATGGCTTTGGTAGATGTGCTGGATAATTTTCCGGCTAATCATCCTCAGCGGAAAGAATTAATCGCCATTTTAAACCGTACGGCAACCGCTGCTGTGAAATATCAGGATCAAAAATCAGGTGTCTGGTTTGATATTTTAGATATGCCAACCAGAAAAGGAAACTACCTGGAAAGTTCGGCTTCGAGCATGTTTGTATATGGCCTGGCCAAAGGTGTGCGTAAGGGTTGGCTGGCGCCATCGTTTATGGCAGCTGCAAATAAAGGTTATGCCGGTTTAAAGAAAGAATTTGTTGAACAAGCGGGAGCAGAAAGAATAAACCTGACCAAAACAGTATCCGTATCGGGATTGGGCGGAAAACCTAAATATCGCGATGGAAGTTTCGACTATTACATCAGCGAAAAGGTAATCACCAACGATCCGAAGGGTGTAGGCTCATTTATCTGTGCAGCTTCAGAAATGGAAATCGATCAGTCACCAAAACCAGGCAAAGGGTTAACCGTTACTGTTGATAATTTCTTCAATAACGAGTACATGACTGGTCCTACCGGAGATAAAATCCCTTATCATTATGTATGGGAAGAAGATGATAACAATGGCTTTTCCTTATTCGGTAAAGTATTTAATGATGCCGGGGTTAAAACCGCTACGCTTAAAACGGCACCAACAACAGCAAATTTAAAAGGCAGCAACATTTATATTATTGTAGATCCCGATACCGAAAAAGAAACGGCAAATCCAAATTTCATGAATGCTGCACATGCCAAACAGGTTAGCGAATGGGTTAGGGCCGGAGGGGTATTGGTGCTCTTGTTAAACGATGTTGGCAATTGTGAAATTTCTAAATTCAATGTACTGCCAGAAACTTTCGGAATCCATTTTAATGAGGATAGCCGCAACAAGGTTCAAGGTTCGAACTTTGAGCAAGGTGCTGTAAAAATCCCGGCCGGAAATTCAATTTTTAAAACCGCCAAAAAAGTTTACATCAAAGAAATCTCGACTATCGCAGCCAAAAGCCCTGCGGTTTCGGCCTTAACAGATAATGGAGATGTGCTTATTGCAACAGCTAAATATGGTAAGGGAACTGTTTTCGCTGTGGGTGATCCATGGTTCTATAATGAGTATATCGATGGCAGGAAATTGCCCGCAGATTTTGAAAACTTTAAGGCAACGGACGATCTGGTAAACTGGTTGATTAAACAGGTTCCAGGTAAAAAGTAACCATAGGTGAATAAATATTAGCCACGGAAATACAGACAAACGGAAAAATTAATTAATGGTCTGTGGGGACACAGACCATGGCTTTGGTGCTAATCTGTGCCTCCGTGGCAAACAACTAAGAAATAAAAGTGATGAAAATAAAAATATGGTTAACCCTGGTCTGTAGTAGCTTAATGCTATCGTGTTATGCGCAGCAGCCTACCGATTCTACAGCAGATAAAATGCTTGTATATCAATTAGGCAATGGTGGCTGGCCGAAGCAGCTGGAAGATAAAAGTGTGGTTAATTACGGAGCAACCATAACACCTGAGCTTTTGGCCAGGATAAAAGCAACGAAAGATTTACATGCTACGTTCGATAACAAAGCCACCAGCAGAGAAGTGCTATACCTCGTTCAAGCGTATAAAAAAACACAGAATAAGGCTTATTTAACGGCAGCTGAAAAAGGATTGGATTATATTTTAGTCGCGCAATACGCGAATGGCGGCTGGCCACAGTATTATCCTGATAAAGCTTTGTACCGCTCAGAAATTACCTACAATGACGATGCAATGATTAATGTGCTTAATATCTTACAGGATATTGTCACACAGAAAAATGATTTTGAGGTTGTAAATCCAGCTTACATCAAAAAAGCAGAAACGGCCATTGCAAAAGGCATCGACTGCATCATCAAAACACAGGTAAAACAGCATGGAACTTTAACTATCTGGGCTGCGCAATACGATAAAGACTCGATGTTGCCTGCAAAAGCAAGAGCATTTGAGCCGGCTTCATTAAGCACGAGTGAATCGGCAGGTATTGTCCGTTTTCTGATGAGGCTTAAAAATCCATCGCCGGAAGTCAAAAATGCAATTGCTGCTGCAGTGAAATGGTTCGATACCTATAAAATAGCGGGTTATCGTTTCGATCGGAATAAAAATACTTCAGCTTTGGTTGCCGATAACACGAGTATGACCTGGGCGCGATTTTACGATATAGAGAAAAACACCCCGATTTTCGGCGACCGTGATAATACCATTAAAACAAAATTAGAAGAGTTAAGTCCGGAGCGGCGAAACGGCTATGCCTGGTATGGCAACTGGGGCCAAAAATTAATCGAAAAGGAATACCCGAAGTGGTTAAGCTCAAGTGGAAAATAAATAATTATAACCCGTCATTACCGGTAGCGCGCAATGACAGAAAATAGCAAGGCAATGATTTTAAACAAAGAAAATTTAAAAAATATTAACGGCGACAAGGTGATCAAACCAAGCGCCGAAATCCTGGCTTTACCAGAAAAAGTAATCCAGTTTGGAACAGGGGTTTTACTACGTGGTTTACCTGATTATTTTATTGATAAAGCCAACCAGAAAGGGATTTTTAATGGTCGTGTGTTAGTGGTTAAGTCTACTTCAAAAGGTGGTGCTGATGCATTTTCGAAACAGGATAATTTATACACGCTTTGTGTAAAAGGGATTGAAGATGGTGTTCATGTTGAAGAAAATTCAATCAACGCTTCAATCAGCCGTGTTTTATCAGCTTCACAAGACTGGGCAGAGATTTTAAAGGCCGCGCACCAGCCCGAAATGCAGGTTGTTATTTCGAATACAACTGAAGTTGGGATTGTTAAAAGCGAAGATAAAATCACTGATAACCCGCCACAGTCGTATCCAGGAAAATTATTGGCTTTTCTGCACGAAAGATATACGGCATTTAATGGTTCGGCAGAAAGCGGGATGGTTATTGTGCCAACAGAATTAATCAGTGACAATGCGGATAAACTGAAAGAAATTTTGCTTGATCTTGCCATTCAGAACAAACTGGGCTGGGATTTCGAAAACTGGTTAAAAACAGCCAATCATTTTTGCAAGACTTTGGTGGATAGGATTGTTCCGGGAAAACTTCCGGAAGCAGAGCAAAAAGCCATCGAAAGCGAATTGGGTTATGAAGATGAATTGATGATTATGGCCGAACCTTTCAGGCTTTGGGCTATTGAATCATCAAGCGAAAAAGTGAAAGAAATTTTATCTTTTGCAAAGGCCGATAAGGGTGTTTTCATTGTTCCGTCAATTGATAAATTTAAAGAACTAAAACTCCGCTTACTTAACGGTACACATACCATTAGCTGTGGATTAGCAATCCTGGCAGGTTTCAATACGGTAAAAGAGGCGATGGCGAATGAAGATTTCTCCGCCAATGTGTTAAAACTGATGAAAGATGAAATTGCGCCTGTTGTGGTAAATGAAGATATCACTTATGATGAAGCAATTGCTTTTGCGAAAAGTGTAGTCGACCGTTTCAGTAACCCTTCGCTAGAGCATCAGTGGCAGGCCATTACGCTAAACTTCACCTCAAAAATGCAAATGCGTAATATGCCTTTGATCAGAAGATATTATGCTTTAAAAAATGAAGTTCCTCAACTTACCGCTTTAGGGGTTGCCGCTTATATCCTTTTCATGAATGTAAACCAGGATGGCGATACTTACACCGCCAGCGCAAACGGAAAAACTTATCCGGTACAGGATGAATTTGCAGAAATTTTATACGAATACTGGAAGAATCCGGAAACGGTTGTAGATAATACCCTTGGCGACAGGCGTCTTTGGGATAAAAACCTGAACAATTACCCCGGCTTTAACGCGGCCGTAAAATCTTACGTTGACTTATTACAGAACAAGGGTGCAAAAGAAACTTTAAGTAACTTGCATTCAGAAAGGACAATTTAAAATGGTTACTAGAATTTTAAAAATCCATCCTAACGATAATGTACTTGTTGCCTTACAAAATCTGGCAAAAGGCGAAACCGTTATTTACGATGGGCACGAATATATTTTACAGGATGATATCCAGGCTAAGCATAAGTTTTTTATGCAGGATATGAATGCAGGCGATCACATCATTATGTATGGTGTACTGGTGGGTAAAGCGCAGCATTTCATCCTAAAAGGTGGTTTAATGGATACCGAAAACACGAAACATGCTTCTGATCCATATGAGTTCAGGCCATACCGTTACGAATGGCATGCTCCGGATGTTTCTAAATTTGAAGGCCGGACCTTTAATGGATACATTCGTAGTGATGGACGTGTAGGAACCGCAAATTATTGGTTGTTTATTCCGACTGTATTTTGCGAAAACCGCAACCTGGATGTGATCCGTGAGGCTTTGCACAATGAATTGGGTTATGCGGTAACCGATAAATACAAGTCTTACGCCCACCAACTGGTTGAAGCGTATAAAAATGGCGAAATCTTAGCAGAGGCTGATCCAAGTTCTATCGGACTGGCGAATCCATCGGCCAACCGTGTTTTTAAAAATGTTGATGGTATTAAATTCTTAAATCATCAGGGTGGCTGCGGTGGTACCCGTCAGGATGCCGCTGTGTTGAGTAAATTATTGGCTGCCTATGCCGATCACCCTAACGTTGCTGGTGTAACTGTTTTAAGCTTAGGCTGCCAGAACCTGCAGGTTAAAGATTTTATGGACGATTTAAAACACCGCAGTCCGAATTTTGATAAACCTTTATTCGTTTTTGAGCAGCAACAATCGCAGAGCGAAGAACAATTGGTGAAAGAAGCCATCAGGAAAACCTTTATTGGTTTAACCGAAATTAATAAAATCGAACGGCAGCCAGCACCTTTGAGCAAACTGGTTTTGGGTGTTAAATGTGGCGGTAGTGATGGGTTTAGTGGAATTAGTGCTAATCCGGCAGTAGGTTATACTTCTGATTTATTGGTGGCTTTAGGCGGAACTGTACTTCTTGCTGAGTTCCCTGAACTTTGCGGCGCAGAACAACAGTTAATCGACCGTACCAAAGATGAAACTGCGGCACGTAAATTCATCCAGTTGATGACCGCTTACAATCAATCGGCAGAAAATGTGGGCTCTGGATTTTTCATGAATCCATCGCCTGGAAATATAAAAGATGGTTTGATTACCGATGCCATTAAGAGTACTGGTGCAGCCAAAAAAGGGGGAACATCGCCAGTTGAAGATGTTTTGGATTATACTGAGCCCGCTACAAAACCAGGATTGAACTTGGTTTGTACTCCTGGAAACGATGTGGAGGCCACTACCGGAAAAGCAGCGTCTGGTGCAACCTTAATTTTGTTTACCACAGGTCTGGGCACACCTACCGGAAACCCGGTTTGTCCGACCATCAAAGTTTCAACCAATAATGCTTTAACCAAACGCATGGGCGATATCATCGATATCAACTGCGGACCGGTAATTGAAGGCGAAAAAACCATCGAGCAAATGGGAGAAGACATCCTGGAATATTGTATTAAAGCAGCCAGTGGCGAAGTAATTCCTAAAGCGGTGTTGCTTAATCAGGATGATTTTATTCCATGGAAACGGGGAGTGAGCCTTTAGTGAGTCTGGAGTCGTAAGTCCCAAGTCGTGAGCCTTGGAACCCAATTCCGTGGTCTGTGTCCTCACAGGCCACTAATACATAAATTGAGTTCCGGTCTGTGAGAACACAGACCGGGGATAATACATAAATAAAAATTTAATAGATAAGCGTTTTGATCAGCTCAAACCGATTATCTAATGTCTCAAATCATATAGAATGAAACCTTTTTTAGACGAAAATTTTCTTTTGCAAAGCAAAACTGCCGAAAAGCTTTACCACAATTTTGCAAAGTCATTGCCGATTATCGATTACCATAATCACCTTATTCCGGAGCAGATTGCCAATAACACACAGTTTGCCAATATCAGTCAGGTTTGGCTTGCCGGCGATCATTATAAATGGAGAGCGATGCGTGCCAATGGTGTTGATGAAAAATACATCACTGGTGTAGGATCTGATTATGAGAAATTTGAGAAATGGGCAGAAACTGTTCCATATACCCTGCGTAACCCATTATACCACTGGACACATTTAGAACTTCAACGCTATTTTGGTATAACCGATTTACTTTCTGGCAAAACGGCACAGAAAATTTTCGATGAATGTTCTGCAAAACTCCAAACACCTGAATATTCCGTACGCGGTTTATTAGCCAAAATGAATGTTGAAGCCGTTTGTACTACCGATGATCCGCTGGATAGTTTAAACTTCCACCAGCAACTGGCAAGAGAAGGCGCCAACCTTAAAATGTTGCCGGCCTTCCGTCCGGATAAAGCGATGAACAGCGATGATATTGAAGGTTTAAACGAATACATCGACAAATTAGAAAGTGTTGCTGATAAAACCATCAGTAACTTTCAGGAGTATATCGACGCTTTAAAAAGCCGCCACGATTATTTTGCGGCAAATGGCTGTTCGGTTTCTGACCATGGTTTAGAACAGATTTACGCTGAAGATTATACTGAAGCTGAAATTGCATCAATCTTCGATAAAATTCGTGGTAAGCAAAATATTTCTTACGAGGAAAACCTGAAATTTAAATCAGCTATGCTGGTTTATTTTGCAGAGTGGGATCATGAAAAAGGCTGGGTACAACAATATCACCTGGGTGCCTTACGTAACAACAATGCTCGGATGTTAAGGCAATTGGGGCCGGATACGGGCTGGGATTCGATCGGTGATTTTAGTCAGGCCAGAATGCTTTCTAAATTCTTAAACCGCTTAGATAATCAGGATAAACTGGCTAAAACCATTATCTATAACCTTAATCCTGCCGATAACGAGTTAATTGCAACCATGATAGGGAACTTTAACGATGGTTCGGTTGCAGGTAAAGTACAGTTTGGTTCGGCCTGGTGGTTTTTAGATCAAAAAGATGGTATGATTAAACAGTTAAATGCACTATCGAACATGGGGCTTGTAAGTCGACTGGTAGGTATGCTTACCGATTCGCGCAGTTTCCTTTCTTTTCCCCGTCACGAATATTTCAGAAGGATTGTTTGTAACCTCTTTGGAGAAGACATTGAGAATGGCGAATTACCTAACGACTTGGAGTGGGTTGGCAAAATTGTGCAGGATATTTCGTACTTTAACGCAAAAAATTACTTTAAATTTTAACCAAAATCAGGCTTTAGGGAGGTATTTCGTTGGAAATAAATCATTTCAATCGTTTTCCTTCCATTTTCATACCGTTGCAGAGAACAGCATGAAACACGCCGATGATACACAAAAATGAGCACCCAAATATTCGCTTCATCAAAAAAAGGAGAAAAAGTTTTAAGCTTTGGTGAAATACTTTTACGCATCTGTCCGGATATGGACGGGCAATGGTTAAAAGAAAATAAACTACCATTTTATGTTGGCGGGGCCGAGCTGAATGTAGCAACGGCACTGGCACTTTGGAATGTTCCTTCAACTTACCTATCGGCTGTGCCTGATAATTCGGTAACACGTGAAATTGTTGATTATCTGGATGCGAGGAACATCGATACCACGCCAATGGTTTATCACGGCGAGCGTTTGGGTTTATATTATCTTCCGAAAGGGAAAGACCTAAAAAATGCAGGTGTAATTTACGACAGGGCAAATTCGGCCTATGCTGATTTAAAGGTTGGACAGATTAACTGGGATGAAGTTTTTGAAGGTGTGAGCTGGTTTCATTTTAGTGCCATATGCCCGGCAATTAATCAATCTATTGCCGATGTTTGTTTAGAGGCATTAAAAGTAGCCAGTGCGAAAAATATTACCATTTCGCTGGATTTAAACTATCGTGCCAAGCTTTGGAAATATGGTAAAGACCCGATTGATGTTTTACCAGAACTCGCTCAATATTGTACGCTGATTATGGGTAATGTGTGGGCGGCGAACAAAATGTTGGGTACTGCACTTCACGAAGATTTAATACCAACCGAGGGTTATGCAAAGGAAACGTTACTGCAACAGGCAACCGATACTTCTAAAGAAATATTAAGTTTGTTTCCGGCATGTAAAGCGGTTGCAAATACCTTCAGGTTCGATCATGGCAAAGGTATCAGGTATTATACTGCTATTTATACCGCTGATGAATTAACGGTTTCAGAAGAATATGTTTCAGAAGAAATTTTAGATAAAGTGGGCAGTGGCGATTGTTTTATGGCCGGTCTGATATACGGTTTTTATAACCAGTTATCGGCCAGAGAAACTTTAAATTTTGCCACCGCAGCAGCATACGATAAATTATATATTCCAAGCGATGCGACAACCAGTACGGTAGCCGATATAGAAAAAAGAATTATACGCAATGATTAGCAACAAGCACAAAATTTTAGATGCCATTTTAGAGCAGGGCATGTTACCCCTTTTTTACCAGGATAGCGAATCGGGTAGTGTAGAAATATTACGCACTTTGTATAAAGCCGGTGTTCGGGTTTTCGAATACACCAACCGCGGTAAATCAGCACTGCCGAACTTTAAAAAGTTAAAAGAAATCCGCGATGCAGAAATGCCTGATCTTTATTTAGGTATTGGAACCATTAAAACGCCTGCAGATGCAAATGCTTTTATTGAGGCTGGAACAGATTTCATCGTGGCACCAATCGTAAATCCGGCAGTTGCCGAAATTGCCAACAAAATCGGTATGCTTTGGATCCCGGGCTGTATGACGCCGACTGAAATTAGCGTTGCGCAAGAGCACAAAGCCATGCTGATCAAAATTTTCCCTGCTAATATTTTAGGCCCTGAATTTATTTCATCCATTAAAGATCTTTTCGCCGGACAGCTGTTTATGCCAACCGGTGGTGTAGAAATTAATGCCGATAATTTAAAAACCTGGTTTAAATCTGGTGTTTGTGCCGTTGGTATGGGCAGCAAATTAATCAGTAAAGACGTGATGAGCAAAGGTCTTTACGAAGAGTTATTCGACAATACAAAATTAGCGCTTGACCTGATTCAGCAAAGCAAATAAAAATTTAACACACCCTAACCAAATGAACCAACCCAAAACAAGCAAATACAGATGGACCATATGTTTGCTGTTATTTCTAGCTACGACCATAAATTATTTAGATAGACAGGTACTTTCTTTAACCTGGACAGATTTTATTAAACCAGAATTTCATTGGGATAATAATGATTATGGAAATATTACAGCCTTGTTCTCTATTTTCTACGCCATCTCGATGCTTTTTGCAGGTCGTTTTGTTGATAAAATGGATACCAAAAAAGGATTTTTATGGGCGATAGGCGTTTGGTCTGTTGGAGCCTGTTTACATGCTTTTTGTGGGATTGCAACTGCCGGGATCATCAATGGAAACTGGTTTGTAGGATTTGAGGGTGCTAAAGATGTAATTGCCCGCGTGAACGATACCGGATTAATTGTTTCGGTAAGTGTTACCTTATTTATTTTTGCCCGTTTTGTATTGGCTGTTGGAGAGGCAGGAAATTTTCCGGCTGCGATTAAAGCTACTGCCGAATACTTCCCTAAAAAGGACAGGGCATTTGCAACCAGTATTTTCAATGCAGGCGCTACTGTTGGCGCACTAGCTGCACCAATTACCATTCCTTTTATTGCAAAAGCTTATGGATGGGAAATGGCATTCATTATTATCGGTGCACTGGGTTTTGTGTGGATGGGCCTATGGATTTTTGTGTACAACAAGCCTGAATTACATAAAAGGGTTAGCCCTGAGGAATTGGCTTATATTCAGCAGGATGTGATCAACGATCGTAAACTGGCTGATTACGTAGAAGAAACCAAAGAAAAAGTTTCGTTTATCGACTGTTTTAAATACAAACAAACCTGGGCTTTTGCTTTTGGTAAATTTATGACTGATGGCGTGTGGTGGTTCTTTTTATTCTGGACCCCGGCTTACCTAAAATCGGTTTATGGCATGGATTCTACGCAAAGTGCGCTTCCTTTATTTGTGCTTTACATGATTACCCTACTATCTATTATTGGGGGATGGTTACCAACCTATTTCGTTGATAAAAAAGGTATGAACCCATACGAAGGCAGAATGAAAGCGATGTTGATCTTTGCATTTTTTCCGCTTTTAGCCTTGGCAGCACAACCTTTGGGACACATTACCTATTGGATCCCGGTAATCATTATCGGAATTGCAGGTGCGGCGCACCAGGCATGGTCGGCCAATATATTTTCAACAGTAGGCGATATGTTCCCTAAAAAGGCGATTGCTACTATTACCGGTATTGGCGGTATGGCAGGTGGATTAGGCTCTTTCATTATCAATAAAGGATCAGGTTTATTGTTTGATTATACGGGCAAAAACGAGATTGTTTTTATGGGCTTTAAAGGTGAAGAAGCAGGTTATTTTATTATTTTCTCCATCTGTGCGGTATGTTACCTTATCGGCTGGACAGTAATGAAAACCTTAGTACCAAAATATAAAGTTATCGAACTAAAATAATTTGAAAAGCTGAGGCTTAGGGATAAACCAATCCTGATCTTCAGCTTTTTTACAACAATAAATCTATACTTAAACTATAGACTTAACATTAATTTAACCCTAACAAACAAACTAAATTGAGTACATCGCTAAACCTCGAAAGTATTTTCGTTGAAGAGAGCCAGATTCCAGATGAATTTAGGCTCACGGAAGAAATCAATCAAAAGGAGTTTCTTTCCAATGGAGAAATGAAACCATGGAATGGACCATTTAATGAAGTGTTTTCTCCGGTATGCGTAAAAACCCCTGAAGGCTTAAAACGAAAGCGTATCGGTAGTTTCCCTGTTTGCACAGAGAAAGAGTCGACAGAAGCTTTAGATGCAGCCGTAGCCGCTTATGATAATGGTCGCGGGCAATGGCCAACCATGAGTGTTGCCGACCGGATTACCTGCGTAGAAAACTTCACCCGTAAAATGATTGAGCAAAAGGAAATTGTTGCGAAATTAATTATGTGGGAGATCGGTAAATCGTATGCCGATTCGGTTAAAGAATTCGACCGTACAGTAGAATATATCTATGCAACTATCGATGCGCTGAAAGATATTGACAGACAGTCATCACGTTTCGAAATAGAGCAGGGTATTGTGGCTCAGGTACGCCGTTCTCCGCTAGGTGTGGTGCTTTGTATGGGGCCGTTCAATTATCCATTAAACGAGACTTTTACAACACTCATCCCGGCTTTGATTATGGGCAATACGCTTTTATTCAAACCACCTAAACATGGTACTTTATTGCACTACCCTTTATTAGAGGCTTTCCGTTCCAGTTTCCCTAAGGGCGTTGTAAATACGATTTATGGTCGTGGCAATACCATCGTTCCCGGCTTAATGAAATCAGGAAAAATTAATGTGCTTACCTTAATCGGCTCTAGTAAAGTAGCCAACGAACTGAAAAAACTCCACCCTAAAGTAAACCGTTTAAGGGCAATTTTAGGTTTAGATGCCAAAAATGCGGCGATCATCACTAAAGATGCAGATCTTGATCTGGCGGTTTCTGAAACCGTATTGGGCTCACTTTCTTTTAACGGTCAACGTTGTACCGCGATTAAAATCGTTTATGTTCACCGCAGTTTAGCGCAGGAATTTTTAAAACGTTTATCTGCCGAAGTAGAAAAACTGAAATTTGGTATGCCTTGGGAAAAAGGCGTTAACCTGACACCGCTGCCTGAGCTGAATAAACCTGAATATTTAAAGGAATGTATTGATGATGCGGTTTCACACGGCGCTAAAGTGATCAACAAAAATGGCGGACAAACCTTAGAAACTTTCGTTTATCCGGCCATTATGTATCCGGTAAACAGCAATATGAAACTATACCGCGAAGAGCAGTTTGGTCCGATTGTTCCTGTTGTTCCGTTTGATGATCTGGAAGAGCCTATCGAATATTTAATCGGTTCGCCACACGGCCAGCAGGTGAGTATTTTTAGTAATAATGCAGCGGTAATTTCTTCATTGATTGATCCTTTGGTTAACCAGGTGAGTCGTGTTAACATCAACTGCCAATGCCAACGCGGACCAGATGCTTTCCCTTTTACGGGCCGTAAAGACAGTGCGGAAGGAACACTTTCTGTAGTGGATGCCTTGCGTTCGTTCTCGATCCGTTCTTTGGTGGCCACCAAATTTACTGACGATAATAAAAAGTTATTGAATGAAATTGTTAAAGGAGATGATTCGAACTTCTTAAGTACGAAGTATATTTTCTAATTAAATTATAGAAACTAAGCCGCAGATTCGCAGATTAAAATCTCTGAATTTGCGGCTTTTTATCATGTGTTATAGTCCTCGTTTGTAACGAGGATTACTGTGGGCCGCATTTGTAATGCCGGGTATTGTAGGCGATATAATCGCTATTCTCATACATCCTCGTTGCAAACGAGGACGATACCCACCGTATTTTACTTCAAACTCTTCACCAAACTCAACTTTAATTCCTTTATCCCCTTCACCACCAAACCTGCTACCTGTTTGGCTCCCTCCGGACTTAAATGTGTATTGTCTTTTTTGCCATTTGGGTAATTTACATTGCCCGAATCAACATGGTTAAATAACTTAATAGAGGGCTCCTCGCCCAGGCGGTTTAACAAACTTTCCGTTTTTACCAGCATATCAATTAAAGGAACATTTAACGAATCGGCTACCTGACGGGTAATCCGTGGATAATCGCCATGCGAATCGATTAATACGCCATTTTTAAAACTCCTGCGCGAAATTGGTGTAAGTAAAACCGGGAAGGCTTTTTTGCTTCTGGTCTCATTGACATAATTAACCAGATTGATTTTGAAATCAGCTAAAGATACACCAACTATTGGTTTGTCAACTTTCTCATCGTTGTGACCAAATTCGATAAAAACATAGTCACCAGGATTTAACTGGGCCAATATCGGGTCCCAACGTTTTTCTGCCCTGAACGATTTTGTACTCCTGCCGTTTAAGGCCCGGTTATCAACCGCAACATCGGTTTTAAAATAAGATTGTAGTGCCATCCCCCAGCCCGTTTCGGGATAGGCCTTTTCTTCCTTGTTGGCGGCAGTAGAATCGCCAATAATGTAGAGTTTAGTTTTCTTTTGGATGAGGGTAAAAGACAGTAAAACAACTAATGTTCCGGCAGCTAAAATTTTAAAGAAATTCGTTTTCATGTTTTATATTGATCTATTACTGCAGGGGATTCCATTGATCCGCTCCGCCAAGTATATTTTTTAAAGTGTAGGTTTTTGCTTCTTTATCTGTTAGCTGTTTTGTCCAGGGCAATCTCGTTTTGGGCGAGGCGCCATCTCCCTTATTTTTATATTCTGCATAAAAAACGGTCAGTTCTTTATTTGGGAACATGAGATCGCCTTTCCATGGATTCCAGCCTTCGCGTAAAATATGTTTCCCCAGATCGCAGGTCATGAATACCGTTTTTGCATAAGGTCGCCAGGGCCTGCCGAGATAAGCTTTGGTTACGGCCGGATCTGCAATGAGCTTACAATTTATAAAAACAAATCCGAATTTTTGCTGCGCTGAAGTGGAGGCTGCGGTAACATAAGAATCGCTTAAACTTTTGATGGTACAATTTTGAAACACGACTGTTGCTTTACCGAAAATAAAATCGGTTGTGCCTTCGATATAACAGCCCTGATAGTATTGGCGGCTATTTTCGATTCCGGCATAAAGGGTATCCTGATTGCCCAGAAATCTACAGTTTTTGGCTACAAAACGATCACCTTCTACATGTAAGGCAACAGCTTGTCCAACACGCCCAGCTGAATTGATAATGGTTAAGTTTTCGAGATGGATATCGTTGCCCTGAACCAATACGGTAAATGAAGTATAGGTGCTGAATTTGGGAAGGCCAAAAATATCTTTACCCATCGGGTTTGGTTTCCCCGAATAATCATCAAAGGTTATGATGGTATTTTCGGCCTTTTCTCCGATAATGGAGATCTTAATTTTCCATGATGGAATAATCAGCTTCTCTTTGTATGTGCCGTTTTTAACCTGAATTCTAACTTCTTTTTCACCTAAATCCCTCACCGAATTGATGGCCTCCTGGATGGTTTTGTAATTCCCGCTGCCATCTTGCGCCACAGTTATAAGCGATGGGTATTTAGGATCCTGGGCAAAAACTTTTGAGCAAATGCCAAGATATAAAAGCAAGGTAGCGGCTATACAGACTATGGTTGATTTCACCATTTGATTACAATAATTCTTTCGTATAAATTTCAACAAAAAAAGGCAGAAACGAGTTCTGCCTTAAAAATCAATTCATAAAATTACAATCTCCATCTAGGATCGCCGATCCCATTGGTTCTTAAATCTGACTGGCTAATGGTAAAATTGCCAGTTGCAGGTGAAGTAAAACCTGGATTTAATGTCGTAGCGGTTCCTGTATCGTATTTGGCACCAGCAGTTACGCTACCTGAAATGAAGGTAGGTGCAGCAAAGTAGTTATTCGCCGTAAAATTGGCTGCTACAATATTTGTTAAAGCCTGATTGGTTAAAATACCGCCAGAATTGGCCACAATGTTTTTCGAAAAGTAAATTTCATGTTTAGCCAGGCGAACATAAAACAATCTATTGCCCGCGCCATTGCTAATCCCATTGAGGGTATTGGTAGCAACGGTTATAACTGATGTTATGGTAGGGAAATTGGTAGAGCCTGTAGGGTCCATTCTAAAAAAGTCTCTAGCCAAAGCAGATGCATACACCGTATTGTTAGTAAAACTTAATGTTTTGGCTAAACCCGATCTAAAATCGATAAAATCACCACCATTACATTCTATGTTGCTAATCACATTTCCTTTAAAGGTTACCGATTCGATAAGGGTTTTTAGGTTTACGTAGAAAAGCCCTTTAGTATAGTTTTTGACAACAGAGTTTTCGAGCACGAAATTACCATAAGCATTATCAGAAGCTTCATCATAGATAAAAGTTTGATTTCCATTTAGCGATCCGGTACCATCTAATACCACATCTTTAATTGTTAAACCTGCATTAGCCTTTATTCTAAGAACCATACCATTAATAATCGGTCTGTCAGTTGGTTTTGTTCCCCTTATTGTAATAGATTTTGATGCGATAACATCAGCGTTAACGGTATAAGTACCGGGAGCAAGACCGAAAACAGTTCCGGCGGCGGCATTTGCAATCAGTGTTGCCAGATTATCGGATGGACTTACTAATGTTGCGCCTGTAAAATTATAAAGGGTGGTAAAAGTTGCGGTTCCCCTAACTTTTGTTCCGGCAAGCAATTTAGCTGTGTAATCCGTTTCTCCGGTTAAGCCTGTTATGGTTGCTTCTCCGGCAGCAATTTCTGCTGCAGTAACTGCACGCGTAATATTTCCAGGTGTTAACGTAATTGATGTTGCGGTTTCGCCAGGAGTCCAGTTTAATACAACACCAGTAGCTGTTATTTTGGTTTGGTTTACCGTTTGGAAAATCTGTTCGGTATCTGTTTTTGCAGAAGTACTAACCCATTTGGAATCGGCAACACCCTGTGCAACACCTTTTACCCTAATGGCATATTGCGTATCACCAATTAATCCGGTTACGGTATAGGGTAATTGTGCAGCCGTAATGCTGGTAATCGATTTTACCGGGGTGCCGGTAAAATCCGCATTATCATATACTTCGATGGTATAAGAGGTGGCATTAGGTACAGCGTTCCAGGTTAATTTAACTCCGGTTTTATTTACTATGGTTGCCGTTAAACCCGGGCTCGAAAAAACCCTGTCGACCTCTAACTTAGTAATTTCTTCTAAGTTATTTTCTTTACATGCCGATAAACAAACTGTTGCCATCAGTAAGAAGGTGTATGCATATTTATTAATCTTTTTCATAACCTCGGGTTTACAAGTTTAAAGGCTTATTGTTTAACATTCCATTAGATGAATCTAAAAATACCTGCCATATTGGCCAATATTGCTGCAGGTTGGGGTCTTTGGTGTAAAGGGCATTCCAGTAAGAAACAGCTTCTCCAGCGGTAACCATTGTCCAGGCTTTATTTGAAGTATATCCTAAAGCAAGGCCCTGTGCATCGGTATCACCGAATTTTAATCCATAAATTTCTACAGTTTCGCCATTGGCCGCGGTTCTGTAATAAATTTTAGCCGGTAAAGCCGCGTACTTACCCTGCCTGTTTTCCAGTTGCTGTAATTTAGTTTTGGCTTCAGCCAGTTTTGTGCCCAGTAAATTCCAGCGGATTAGGTCACCTTTTCTAAGCATTTCTCCTGTAAATTCCAATGCTCTTTCGTTTACAACAGCATCGAAAAACGCAGCTTTGGATGCAGTAGCTGTAGCCATAAAAGCCGTAACCTTTGCAGGGGCTGTAGGGTAGGCCCTATCGCGGATCATTTTTAAATATGGGGCTGCAGCAGCTGGACCGTCGATATCGTTAACCGCCTCTGCAGCCATTAAAACTACATCAGCATAACGCATATACATCCAGTTTAATCCATCATCGTTAGTAGCGGTTACCCTTCTTTTCATCCACTCGTAACGGTATTTGCCAAAGTATAAACGGCCTAAAGCCGATGGTACCTGCGCTGCACCTTTAGTGCCATCGCCGCCATCCCATTCGTAAGGTACAACTGTTACATCTCTGCGTACATCCTCATTTTCATATTCATACAACATAATCGGGTTTGGTCCATCTGTTCCACCCTTGTTCTGACCCGTGTACTGATCTGTTTTGATGTGACGTACACCAAGGTCAAAAATTACACGGCCACGGCCATCGCTAAACGGAATTTCCCACATCGATTCTAAACCTGCCGCACCGGTTTCCTCATTTAGTTTTCTAAAAACTTCTTCAAAGCCCAGCAATCTTAATTTACCGCTTGCAATAATTTCCAGACATTCTTTTTTGGCAATGGCATACATTTTATCGTGTGATAATTCCGGATCGGAACTTAATTTTACAGTTCCATCCAGGCGCTGTGCATAACCACCTGCGGCTAATGCCAAACGCGCCCTTAAGCCTTTTGCAAAAGCTTTGTTTACGCGCTCTACCTTAGCGGTTGTGCTATTATCGCCAGGCCATGGCAGGTAACCTGCTGCTTCATTTAAATCGGCTAACAGTTGTTTATAAATTACATCCCTGTCGCTTCTTGGCAAATAAGATGTTGCGGTAGTAATGGGCTCAAAACGTGCCGGCACATCACCCCAGCCTTTTATCAGGTCGTTATATAAAACAGCCCTTAAGGTTAAAATTTCGCCTAGGATCTGCGCCATTGCCGGGTTGCTCTCTATATTGCCATAGGTTCTGATTCCCCTGATGGCCAGGTTGGCTCTTTCAATGCCTTCGTAAAATTTAGCCCATGCATTATCTGTAGTGTTCATTTGGCCATTGTTCACATTACAGTTGTAGTTAGACAGTTTTGCCTTGTCATCATCAACCGACTTTAAGGTGTTGTATACTTCGGTATCATTGTTAAGTCCGTAAAACACCAAAAAACGGCCCCTGTACGAATTGGTTTCTCCAAATGATTGTAGTACGCCCGCTACCGAACCCTCGGCTAAGCTAGGGGTAGAAAAAATAACAGACTCATCTAACGAGGATTTTGATGGCGCATCTAATGTTTTTTTACAGCTACTTACAAATGTTATTCCTGTAATGATGAATAGCGCATATATAATTCTTTTCATTGTCTTAAAATTAAATGGTCTCTAAAAATTAACGTTTAACCCGAACACGAAAGATTTACTTCTTGGGTATGCAGAGTAGTCAACACCAGGTGTAAGCGGTGTATTCCGTCTCGTCGAAACCTCTGGATCGAAACCACTGTAATTGGTCCATAACCATAGGTTATAAGCAGAAGCATAAAACCTTAATTTTTTCATTTTCAGTTTATTTGATATTTGTGCAGGCAGGGTATATCCAAGCGTTAGTGTAGATAACCTCAAAAACGAACCATCTTCTACAGCCCAATCACTTAATACGAAAGTTTTGGTATATGGCGACCATAAAGTGGTGTTTGCATTCATAGCTGTTAATTCGGCCGGATCGTTACTGATTGTTCCGTCAGCTCTTAAATTCGTCCAGCGCTGTCCGCTTTCCATAGCCGAAATTAGATTTCTGGAAGCATATTTACTGGTAGAGGTGTATTCAATCTTATTTGCATTGTAAACGTCATTTCCATAGCTCCAGTTAAAATACGCACCAAGGTCAAAATCGTAAATTCTCGAATTAAGCGAGAAACCACCGGTATTTAATGGGTTGGTATTACCGATAATCGACCGGTCGGATAGATCAATCTTTCCATCGCCAGAAATATCTTCTATTTTCATGGTACCGGGACGTACTGTACCTACAAATGAAGTCGCATCAACAATACCTGGCTTTAATGTCCATTTGCCGGTTGTGGCGTTGTAGCCAGTAAAATCAGATACTTCATATCTGCCAGCACTCTTATATCCGTAAATACGACCAATAGATGCACCTTCTTCTACGAGATAATCTACACCAATTTCTGTTGATGCCCATCCCGAAGTACCGTTAATGTTTTTAACCGAACCCAATGAGATTACCTTGTTGCGGTTAAAGCTGATGTTTGCATTTACCGATAGATCGAAATTCTTTTCTTTTATCGCGTTCCAGTTTACAGAGAATTCTAAACCTTTGTTTTGCGTTTGACCCAGGTTACGGTATTGCGAATCATAACCAGTGCCCCCAACCGGGAATAAGATCAGGAGGTCTTTGGTTTTATTTAAGTAGGCATCAATTGTACCGGTCACTTTCGAATTAAATAAAGCAAAATCGAGTCCGATGTTCCTGGTCACCGTTGTTTCCCATTTTAAATCAGGGTTTGCCATGATTTTAGATGCCGCCCAATAGTTATTGAAGCCATTTATCCAGGTGGTGGTAGAATTCTGGAACGATTGTGTAATCTGCCCTGGAGGAATATTGTTGTTACCTGCAGCACCATAACTTCCCCTTAGTTTTAAATCTGTTAACCAGGATTTTGTCCCATTCATAAAATCTTCCTGAGAGATTCTCCAACCTGCTGAAACTGAAGGGAAATAACCCCAGTGGTTTTCGCTTGAAAATTTAGAAGAACCATCTGCCCTGAATGTAGCACTTAACAAATATTTGCCTTTATAATCGTAATTGGCCCTGCCGAAAAACGAAAATAATTTATCATCCGGCGAGAAATTGTTGTCTATTATAGAAGCCTTACCTTGTGTGGTTAATACCCTGGTTTGATCGAATGTGAATGTTTTTGGAAAACCATGAACCTCATTAGTTAAAATATTCTGTTCAGTTTTGATAAATTCCTGTCCCAATAGAACATTTAGGTTGTGGTTTTTACTTAGGATTTTACTGAAGCTATAATTAAGCGTATTCGTGTTCCTAAAACTATTCCTGGTGGTGTTCATCGAACTAAGTGTAGGCAGGTTAGGATAATCGGCAAGGTTTTTTACATAGTAAGTTGTAATGCCGTAAAAGCGGTCCTGATCATTTCTAAGTCCATCGTAACCCACTTCTGAACGTAGTTTTAAGTTATCGATGATTTCGTAAGTTGCTGCTCCGTTGATGTTATAGGCTTTACGGTGCACGTACTGATCGTTGTCCGAAATGGCCACCAATGGGTTATATAAGTTAAATTCATCATTGGTATCTGTTGATGCTGTCAGGCCTGGAACCGGAAAGGATGGGTACAGGATAGCGTATTTTAAACGCGAATCGGCTGATGATTTTTCATTCTGTTCGTTCGCACCACCGCCGTTGGTTTTGGTATCGGAATAGCGGAAACCAAAATCTAAAGCCAGCGCATTGTATAGTTTATGGGTTAACTTAAAGTTGATGTTCTGTCTTTTAAAATCAGACATCTGCATGATGGCCTTGTCGTTTACCAAACTGTGGCTCAGGCTGTATTTGGTTTTGTCGCTTCCGCCGGTAATGCTTAAATTCTGGTTAAAGGTTGTTCCGGTCCGGCCAAAAACAAGGTCCTGCCAGTTGTTTTCTGCCACATTATTGTACAGGTCTATATCCTGATAATTTCCAAAATATTGAGTGTAATCTGTTAGTGAGCCATCTAAAAGTGCACGCTCATATTGCCAGTGCACATAATCAGAAGCCGACAACACGCCCAGTTTCTTCGCTATTTTTCTGGTGCCACCAAAAACGTTATAACTAATATTCGTTTTGCCATCTTTACTGTTTTTTGTGGTAACCAATATTACACCGTTAGCGCCCCTTGCCCCGTAAATGGCTGTTGATGATGCATCTTTTAAGAGATCTATTGATTCGATATCCTGTGGCGCAATATCGGAAATCGAGGCTACTGGGAAACCATCAACAATATACAGTGGCGAGTTATCTCCGGTAATGGAACTACCTCCCCTAACGCGCACATTAATCTGTGCATCTGGTGAACCTTCTGATGATGAAATGTTAATCCCGGCTACGCGACCCTGAATGGCCTCCAATGCAGAAGAAACCGGCGCTGCAGCAATTACATCAGCACTTACTGAACCCACTGCACCAGTTAAATCTTTCTTGCGTACAATGCCGTAGCCAACATTTACGGTTACCTCTTCAAGGTTGTTAGCATCTTCATCCAGGGTAACTGAAAGTTTCGTTTCGTTTGTTACCGTAACATTTTTGGTTTTATAACCGATATAGGTAAAAGTTAAAACCGAACCATTTGTAGGAATGCTGATCTTGAAAACTCCATTAGCATCGGTACTGGTTCCATTTTTAGTGCCGGAAAGAGAAACACTCACGCCAACCAGGACCTGTCCGTCTTTTTTATCTTTCACGGTTCCAGTAAGCTGCCTGTTTTGTGCTTGAGCCACTGATAATCCAATAAAAGAGAGAAATGTAAATAAGAGTAAAACTCTGCTCATAATGATTAATTTAGTTGATACGATTTGGTTTTTTACGATGCTGCAATCGCTTGCATATAGAATATAATTCTATTTCGGGATGTTATAGTTAGTTTATATTTGGTTACGTTGGTGTAACAATTTTACAAACTAAAAAGCAATTGAAACCAGATTTAACTAAAAAAGTGTGCAAACGTTCCCAAAAACGTTACTTTGACGTTTATTAATATTGGTGATTGAATCCCCTTAAAGAGATATTTTTTGTAACTTGTACGCAATACGAAACATGAGATTTGAAACATCTACCATAAAAGATATTGCTAAAGCATTAGGACTGTCTACCTCTACAGTTTCCAGGGCTTTAAGAGACCGTTACGAAATTAGTGAGGAAACAAAAAAGCTTGTTTTGGCCTATGCCGAAAAGGTAAATTACCGTGCCAATCCAATTGCCAGAAGTTTAAAGGAACGTCGCAGTTATTCTATCGGCATTATTGTAAGTGAAATTGCCAATAACTTTTTTTCTCAGGTGATAAATGGCATTGAATCAATTGCTTATGACAGAGATTATCATGTTATTATTTCTCAAAGTCACGAATCGTATAAGCAGGAAAAATTAAACGTAGAACACCTGGCATCGCGTTCTATCGACGGTTTATTAATTGCACTTTCTTCAGAAACGCAGGATATCGATTATTTAAGAGATTTATATGCAAAGGGTTTACCCATTGTATTTTTTGATCGCGTGCCCAAAGATTTTGAAACCCATAAGGTCATTGCTAATAACTTTAAAGGTTCTTTTGATGCCACAGAACATCTTATTTTATCCGGAAAAAGAACCATTGCCCACTTAACAAATTCCGAAAACCTTTCGATAACGAAAGAAAGGTTAGAAGGTTATAAAGCCGCTTTGGCTAAATATCATATCGAATTTAGACCCGAACTGGTTAAATATTGCCAGCATGGCGGCATGCACAGCGCAGAACTGGAGCAGGCGGTTAAAGAACTTTTGCCCTTACAACCAGACGGGATTTTTATTTCGAGCGATCGGTTAACCACAGGCTGTATTATGGCGCTGAAGAAAACCAATCCTGAGGTGGCAGATAAAATTGCAATTGCAGGTTTTACCAATTCCAATCTGGTTGAATTATTTTCGCCATCCTTAACTTCAGTTAAGCAACCCGCATTCGAAATGGGGCAGGTGGCCACCGAGCTGTTAATCTCGATGATCGAAGCTAAAAGACCTATCACCGAATTTGAAACCAAGGTTTTAGATACCGAACTGGTGAAGATGACGAAGCGCTAAGCGGGTGGCGCAGGGCGTTTAACGTTTTAAGCACTTATCGCTAGGCGCCGAACGCTACGCTCTGACATCTTCCATATTACATTTAACATTATCCCTCTTTTAATTACCTTTGCAGCATGGTAGAAATCACACTAAAGAAAGGCAAAGAAAAAGCGGCATTACAAAGACATCCATGGGTATTTTCCGGTGCATTGGAAAAAGTTAAGGGAAAACCTGAAGATGGAGATGTTGTAAAAGTTTTTGCTTTCGATCATGAGTTTCTAGCCTATGGTTACTACAATAGCAATTCGCGTGTTGCCGTTCGTCTTTTAGAATGGGATGAAACCCAAACCATTGATAACAGCTGGTACCAGAACCGCTTAAAACAGGCTATCGCTTCGCGTCAGTTTATTTTAAGCGAGCAGACCAATACCTGCCGGCTGGTTTTTAGTGAAGCCGATTTCCTGCCGGGATTAATTGTTGATCAATATGCTGATTTTCTTTCTCTTCAAATTTTAAGTTCAGGAATCGAAAAAGTTAAAACGGAGATTGTAGAAATTTTAAAAGCAGAACTAAAACCGAAAGGGATCTTCGATAAAAGTGATGCAACCGCACGTACCCATGAAGGTTTACCTATTGAGAACGGATTACTTTGGGGCGAAAATCCACCAGAATTTTTAGCCGTAAAAGAGAATGGAATTACCTATAACATCAATATTGCCGAAGGACAAAAATCGGGATTCTACTGCGATCAGCGCGATAACAGACATATTCTGGCCAGTTATACAAAAGGTAAAAAAGTTTTAGACTGTTTTAGTTACAGTGGTGGTTTTAGCCTGAACAGCCTGGCGAAAGGTGCTGCAAGCATTACCAGTGTTGATAGTTCGGGTTTGGCTGTTGAAACATTAAAACAGAACGTAGCCCTAAACAAATTCGATGTGGATAAAGTAACGGCCATTCAATCAGATGTAAATAAACAACTCAGGGCTTTTAAAGAATCAGGAGAATTATTTGACGTGATCGTACTCGATCCACCCAAATATGCACCCTCGCGTTCGGCATTAGACCGCGCTGCAAGAGCCTATAAAGATTTAAACCGTTTAGGCATGTTGTTGCTTGAAAAAGGGGGCTTATTGGCTACTTTCTCTTGCTCGGGAGCAGTTGATATTGAAACCTTTAAACAGATTATTGCCTGGGCAGCTCTTGATGCAGGCAAAGAAGTTCAGATTATTAAACAATTCTGCCAGCCAGAAGATCATCCGGTTCGGATTTCCTTTCCCGAAGGAGAATACTTAAAGGGATTGTTGTTAAGGGTACTATAAACGAACGCCTGACCAATCGATTTTAAACCACAAAGACACCAAGCACTAGGTTTTTTGAATATTAACCAGGTGGTGTGATGTCTTTGTGGTCAGCTGAAATAATAATCTTTTATCCAACCATTACTTTAGCGGTAATGGCTAGCCTGTTCCAGGCATTAATGGTTACGATTGCCATAATAATCTGCGCTAATTCCTGCTCATTAAAAAAGCCTGCCGCTTTTTGATAAGTTGCATCAGAAACATGGTGACTAATTAAGGTTACTTCTTCCGTTAAGGCTAAAACAGCTTCTTCTTGTGGTGTAAATAAGGTTGTTTCTCTCCAGGCATTTAATAAGTATAAACGTTGTTCGGTTTCTCCTATTTTACGGGCATCAGTGGAGTGCATATTTAAACAAAATGCACAGCCGTTAATTTGCGATGCACGCATTTTAATCAGTTCTAAAAGAATTGGGTCTAGTTTGCTGGTTGATAAATATTTCTCTAAACCGTACATGGCCTGGTAAGCTGCAGGTTCTACTTTTGGGATATCAATTCTACTTTCCATTTTATTTGTTTTTTGATTACGATGTAAAGATCTGCATCTTAGCGATCAAAAAACTTAATGTAGTTTAAGAAATGATTAGCCAACATCAAAAGACCTGTTTTTTGCCACGGAGGCACGGATTAACGCCGAGTGTTTCCGTAGGACATGTTAAATGAGTCTAACGCTGTGTTTGCTGCAGTTAACGAAGTTCTATTTCTTCGCTCTGATTTTGCTTAAAAATTCTGGGGTAAAGCCGAGATAAGAAGCCAGCATGTACTGTGGCACACGTTGTACAAATTCGGGAAATAAACTATTAAAATGGCGGTATCTTTCTTCAGCGGTTTGGCTGTAGAGGAATTTTATCCTTCTTTGCGATGCCTGATGGTTTTTTTGCAGGATCAATCTAAAATAACGCTCCAGCTTGGGTAATTTGTGGAACATTTCATCATAGTGGTGATTTTCAATGGCAATCACTTCAGTGCTTTCTGCTGCCTGGATATAAAATTCAGATTGCTCCTGAAACAGAAAGCTGGTTAAATCGGTAATCCACCAGTTTTCTATCGCAAATTGGGTGGTTTGCTCAGCGCCCTTGATATCAATGAAATAAAGCCTTAAGCAGCCTTTTACCACAAAATAATTCGCCCTGCAGGTTTGTCCTTCCTCTAATAAAAAAGCCTTCTTTTTAACGGAAAAAGATTTGAGAAACGAGGCAAGAATGTCCTGCTCATCGTTACTCAAATCTATAAATCTATTGATGTGGTTATAAAGTGCACTATACATAGCTATACTAATGATGAGCTAAAATAGGTATAATTATAAAACTAAATCAATCGCTTAAAGTGAAAATGCCTTATATATGGGATGTGCATATTCACCCCAATTTTTCATCGCGCCAAGTAATATGGCTTTTAAGCCTTTGTTATCAGTTGGTTTCCCTTTTACTGGTGCAGTTAAGTCCTTTTCGGGAACGGTAACTTCTGTTACTTTAGTTGCAAACCAGGTAATATTTTCGTGGGGAAGGGCTAAACCTAAAATCATACCGGGTAATCCCGTAAAAGATTCCGGGCCGCCTGAAACCGCAATCTGGTTTGAATAATAAGCCACAACATAAACGGAGTCCATAATGATGGCATTTGCCCTACGGCATTCGTAACCTGCTATTTCTCTTGTTTCATCGGTAATTTTCCAATTGATCTTCCGTAGACTATCCTTAACTAAATAAGTATCCTCATACACACTTTTTTGTGTGGTACTGGTTTGCTGGTTAAAATTTGTAGCAATTGTATTTTTTAAATCAGCCAGCACATCTGTTGATAACCAGTTGTTATTTGCCGTTTCTTCTACAGTGGCCCATTTATACAAACTTTTATCACTGTTAAAGCTAAGTGTGCTCCTGGCAACTTTAAACTGAGGATTATTCTTCTTGTATTGATCAAAAGCGGGTGCCAGGTAAGTCTCATTATCCTTATTGATCCTTTTTTTAATCAAGGCATACATGTTTGATCTTTTCTCAAATTCTATCACACCATTTTTTACGAAGTGTATATTTTGAGCCATTAAACTCTTGCTGATGAAAATAACAGCAAATAAGATGATATATTTTAGTGTAGTTTTCATGTTTGTTATTTTTGTGTTTTAAGACCGCCACCCATTTTGTTAAAATCCCACGATACAGAGAACATTAAGTATCTCCTGATGGTCGTATAACTGCTTTGGCTAATCGAGGTATTAGATGCATAACGATTAAAACCAATATTCTGGTTAAGAATATCATTTACAGTTGCCGAGAATCTTAAGTTTTCTGATTTGAAGAATTTTTTGCTTACTGATGCATTCCAGATAAGACGCTCAAAGCTTTCGGTTAACACTTGTGTTTTTCCATTGTACTGGTATTCCGCATCTGTTGATATTTCAAACTTTCCTGGTAATTGCACATTGCCCGAAGCGTAGCCCCGCCAACCCCAACCATCACTATTCCTGCCAATACTTGCTCTTGCCATATTATACGAGGGGCCAAAATTGGTGTAAAAACTATAACTTTTATCTTTGTATTTTGAGATGTTGACACCCCCGCCGTAGCTGTAGTTTTTAGTGTTATTTAAGGTTCTTCCTAAATCAGTGGTAATAAAGTTATAAGAGGAATTTCCATTTGCGTTAACATTTAAACCGACGTTTATTTCGCCAAGCGCGTTTATTTTCCGGCTTATCTGTGCATACAAATAAAAGTTTGTCTGCATTTTATCATTGTAGTTAATGTAACGGTAGGTACTTTTACCAACACCATCAGTGGTTACATCGCTAATAATGGGATTGGTTGTAAAGCTATAAGAACCGTTTAACCAAATCGATTGGTTGGTTAAAACTTTGTAAGAGTTATAACTCGCATTAACATTGCTTCTGAATGATGGCCTTAAGTCTTGATTTCCTTCTACAACATTAAATGGGTCATTATTTACCCTAACTGGCTGAAGTTGATCAAGTGTAGGCTGGTTGGTATTCCCGTTATAACTAATCCGTAGTGATTTTTGCTGTGAAAAACGATATTGGTAAGTTGCCTGCGGCATATAATTAATAAAGTTTCTTACATAGGATTTATTATGGTAAATATCATCCTGCTTAAAATTTACACCACTAAACTTCGACCCAAAATTGATAACCGTTTTGCCTTTTTTATAGTTGAAGATGGCACCAGCCTGATTAATGGTCTGGTTCAGTTCAAAGTTGTTACTGTAAAGGGTATCTAAAATATCGTATCGGCCACTGCCAGATTGATTAAAGGATAGCCGATCCGATTTTCCATTCATTAAAGTCAAGCCATAGTTGATAATTACGGTTAAAGTTTTTGAAAGTGGTTCAGTGTATACTGCATTTAACTTAAAGGCACTATTGGTAATATCGTTGGTTTTTAACTGATTGGTAAGACTGTCTATATTTCCTGTTTGGGTTGCCCGTGTGTTTAGGGAATTTAAATAGCCTTCACTATTACTTTTGTTGATCGATTGATTTAAGTTTAATGATAAGGTACGTCCTTTTTTCTTTAATTTTTTGGTGAACAAAACGTTCATGTTAAAGCTCTGATCGTCTACCTCATTGGTTAGTGTCCTGTTTGATGAATTTAGAAATTTCTCATTTTCACCGGTAGTTAAAGTTTTAAAAATGTTTGAGGTATTGCTTTTTTTCAATGCCCCGTCAACATTAACTTTCATGGTTAAAGTCGTATCGATTTTTAGCTCATACATGGCGTCCAGCTTTTGTCTGAACATGTCATTATCGAAAACTTCATCTGAGGTATTGTTTTGCACACCAGATGCTAAATTATTCTGACTGATTGAGTTTCGATCACCCTGAACCCTGATTGACCCGATCTTATAATTCGTATTTAACGATTCTTTATCCTTGTTCCATTTGTTGTCGAAATGCAAACCTCCCGTTCGGGCTATCGGTAAACCCTGGCCATTATACTGTCCGTCATAACTATCAAAATCATCGCCTCCGCTGCTAAAATACATTCCACCATCATCAGTCATGGTCATCCCGCCAGAGGCTCCATATTTATCCCGGTCGTCCCAGCCTAAACCTACCGTACCATTATTGCCTAAAATGCCATAGGCCGAAAATTTCTTTTTGCCCCAAAATTTATTAAACATGGCCTGTCCCTGATAAAAATCTTTGGTACCATAACTGCCTTGTAGTTTACCGAAATAACCATTCTTTTTATCTTCTTTAAGTTTAATATTAAGTGTTTTGGTTTTTTCGCCATCATCAATGCCTGTAAAACTAGCCTGATCACTGGCTTTATCGTAAAGCTGAACAGATTCTACCATATCTGCCCGAAGATTTTTAGTTACCAGTGTTGGATCGTCGCCAAAAAACTCTTCCCCATCTACCAATACCTTCGGAACAGTTTTACCTTGAGCCGTAATTTTCCCATCCTTATCTATCTGAAAGCCAGGGAACTGTTTAAGTAGATCTTCAACTTTAGAGTTGGGTTCGATATTGAAGGCCTTGGGGTCAAACTCGGTGGTATCGCCTTTAATTTTTATAGCGGTTCTGTTTCCTTTAATAATTACGTCGGCAAGGATTTTAGCCATCCCGGTAAGATTAATCTTTCCGTAATCTTTGACCTGGGTGGTAGAATCGAGCGTAAAATGATCTACAAAATCTGCATATTTCGGATAAGAAACCAATAAAATAAACTTCCCGTTTTTAATTCCGCTAAGTTCGAATGAGCCATTTTCTGCTGCCCGCGTAAATTTTACCAGTGTAGAATCTTTTGCATTTAAAACGGCAACAGATGTTCCTGATAAAAGCGTTGTGGATGCAGTATCAATCGTTCGGCCTTTAATGGTATGAAGGTTCTGTGCTTTTGCATAAGTCGTGATAAAAACAAAAAGGCACAACGAGAGGAATAAACGTTTCATAGATAGATTTGGTTTGATCCGACGAATATAAAACTAATATGTTAGTTGTATGTAATGTTTTAACCTTTTTTAACAATTTCAAACTGATGCTTAGCCATTAAACACAAAACATGATATCTTTAGTAAAAAAAATCAGATGAAATTACCCTCTCTTCAACAGCTATACCTGGGATTCGTAAATGTAATTAAGCGTTTCCCCTTACAAATTATTTTTGCGGTTGCAGCTACATTGTGCTGGTGTTATTATATACATATTTCTGATTATCGAAACTATTCAGAACAGAATGAGAATTTAAAAGATCATTTAATAAAGGCCGTTGCTATTTTAAATCTGGCGCTTACACTCGTATTAGCACTGGATTTAATTTCAGAACGAAATCAATACTCATTAAAGAAAAAGTGGCTGCTACGTTTAGGCGGCTTATTGACCGGTGTATTGCTTTACTTCAGTCTCGATCCTTCAAACTATTCAGCAGATCTTTACCGCATTTTCTTATTTGCTTTTGCATTTCATTTGCTGGTAGCATTTGCACCGTTTATCGGTCAAGAAAAAGTAAATGGCTTCTGGCAGTTTAATAAAGCGCTTTTCCTTCGGTTTCTTACCTCAGCACTTTACTCAGCTGTACTATTTGCAGGATTGGCAATTGCGTTGGTTGCCATTGATGAATTGTTTAATGCCGACATAAAATGGCAAACATACATGACTTTATTTGCCATTATTAGTGCCGGGTTTAATACTACTTTCTTTTTAGCAGGAATCCCAACTGATTATAAATTACTGGAAGAAGATCATAGTTATCCGAAAGGCTTAAAAATATTTGCTCAATTTGTGCTTATTCCGCTGGTAACGATATATTTAGCGATTTTGCTGGTCTATGAGATCAAAATTGCTGCGTTGTGGGAGCTGCCAAAAGGTTTGGTATCAAGCTTGATTTTAGGCTATGCCGTTTTTGGAATTTTATCGTTGCTACTGGTTTATCCGGTTAAAGAAACGGACGGCAATAGTTGGATTAAATTATTTTCCAGGTTCTTTTATGTCATGATGATACCACTGGTAGTACTTTTATTACTTGCCGTTTGGAAAAGGGTTGGTCATTATGGTATAACAGAAAGCCGCTACGTTTTAACGGCACTTGCACTATGGCTGGCGGGTATAACCATCTATTTTCTTTTTAGTAAAAAACAGAACATTAAGGTAATCCCAATAAGTTTGTGTATCATTTCGCTGTTGGCTACATATGGTCCGCAAAGTGCTTTTTCTGTATCTAAATATTCGCAGCTAAGCCGTTTAAAGCGGATAATGAACAGCAAGAAAAAAGACGATATTAGAGAAAAGCCGGCGGTAATCAGGTATCTTGTGTATACACATGGATTAAAAACGCTACAGCCTTTTACTAAAAAAGACCTTAGTAAAATAGAGGAAAGGATAGATGGTACCAATAACTATCGCTATAGCATGCGGATGAACAAGGTAGATACAGCATTAGCAATTTTTAAGGTTAAAGGTGTTTTGGAATATGATCCAGGTGTGAGCATTACCCTTCAAAATGATGAAAACCAGGTTTTAAGCGTTAAGGGCTATGATTATCTGATTGAATTAAACGGATACCCAGAGAAAAAAGTAACACGGTTTTACGGTACAGATTTAACCACAAATAAAATCAGTTCAAAAATTTCGCTATTGGTTAATAATCAAGAAGCACTATACATCGATTTAAAAGAAGTGTTCGGCCAGGCTAGAAAAGCATATGAAAACGGGGCTTTAAAAGCCTCTGGTAAGAAACAGGAATACTTGTATCCAGCGAAGCTGATGAGTGTTTCTAAAAACATTAATGGGTATAACTATACCATTGTGGTGACTTCATTGCAGGGTACGTATTATGAAAATGATCATGATGCCAATTTATGGTTTGAGGCAAAAAGTTATCTGCTGATTAAAAAGCTTTAAACTATCTAAACCTAATTTCCAATAAATGGCTGGTCGCTAAATAGACTGGCCATTTTTTTTTGTTGGATTTAAAAAATCAACCCCTTTTCGTATAGGTTAATTTGGCGTTCGTCTATAAATACAAGCTCATGGTATAATAGCGAAAAACGGGCTGAAACGTTTTTGATCGTTAGCAGTCTTAATTACAAAACCACCTAATAACTAGGGATTTAAAACAAAATATTATACAATATAAAATATTAAAGTCATGAGAACTTCTATTAAAAATTTATTCGCAGCTGCATTGGTAATGGTTACTTTAAGTAGCGCAACAGGAGTAGCAAACGCTACAGAAAATAATGCACATTATACCGCGATTACACAGGTTAAAAATGTTGCAAAAATTGTAGTAACTGGAAATGTTAAATTGATCCTGGTTCAGGATGTTAAAGAAAGCGTTGAAGTTTACGATCAGTATTATACCAAAAATGCCCTGGTGCAGCAACAAGGAGAAGAACTTAGAATCAGTTCTTTCGATAAAAATACCTTAACTGTAATTGCCCACGTCAATAATTTAACTGCTATTGAAGCATCGAACACCGCAACAGTAAGTACTGCAGGCAATTTTAATCTGTTAAACTTAAATGTGGTTTTAAACGATAAAGCATCTGCAGATATAACAGCCAATGCTGTTAACTTGTCAACTGAGCTTAAAGATACTGCATCATTGAAGTTAACCGGTTCTTCAGAAACACATTCGGCATTAATCGGATCAGGTTCTGAAATTAAAATGGGTAATTTTACCGCTCAGGAAAGCACAATTAAAGTAACCGATAAATCAGTTTTAGCCAACAATAATAAATCACGCTACGATGATTTGCAAGTAGATCTATTAGAAAAACTATTCTAATCCTCCATCATATATTTTACCCTAAAGGCACTAAATTTTAAATTTAGTGCCTTTTTTATGCAGCTGTCGTCATTGGAAGAAGGCTTTTTCAGCCGACAGCTTGTCCCGACCTTTCGGGGAAGCAATCTTGCAACGATTGCTCATAATCAAAAACATTGCTTCTCCCAAAAGTCCGGACGGGCAGTCGTACTTCCTTGCAATAACGATTGTTTACAAATCAAATTTTATACCCTGTGCCAATGGCAAAGTATTCGAATAATTGATGGTATTGGTTTGCCTGCGCATATAAGCTCTCCAGGCATCCGATCCACTTTCCCGGCCACCACCTGTTTCTTTTTCGCCGCCAAAAGCACCACCAATTTCTGCGCCTGAAGTACCAATATTTACATTGGCGATACCACAGTCAGATCCTTTAGCCGATAAGAACTGCTCAGCCTCCCTTAAATTCAAGGTCATGATGGCCGATGATAATCCCTGTGGTACGCCATTTTGTAAAGCAATGGCCTCATCTAATGTTTTGTACTTAATCAGGTATAAAATCGGCGCAAATGTTTCGTGCTGAACAATTTTGAAATCATTCTGAACTTCCGCAATACACGGTTTTACATAACACCCGCTGGTATAGGCATCGCCCGATAAAACGCCGCCTTCTACCACAAAATTACCGCCTTCAGCCTTACATTTTGCTATCGAATCGAGGTAGGCCGCAACCGCATCGGTATCAATCAATGGGCCCACATGGTTATTTTGATCTAAAGGATCGCCAATGCGCAATTGTCCGTAAGCTTTAACCAGTTTTGCGGTAAAAGCATCATATACGCTTTCGTGGATAATTAGTCTTCTGGTAGAAGTGCAACGCTGACCTGCGGTACCAACGGCACCAAAAACAGCACCAATTAAACTCATGTCTAAATCGGCATGTTCTGAAATGATAATGGCATTATTGCCGCCAAGCTCCAGCAAGCTTTTTCCTAATCGTGCACCAACGGCGGCGCCAACCGCCTTACCCATTCGCGTCGATCCGGTGGCAGAAATTAATGGGATACGGCCATCATTTGTCATGCGTTCGCCAACTTCCCTATCGCCTAAAATGAGATTACAAACCCCTTCGGCTATGTCGTTATCTTTAAAAACCTTTGCAATAATATGTTGACAGGCAATGGCGGTTAGCGGAGTTTTTTCAGATGGTTTCCAGATGCAAACATTACCACAAACCAAGGCCAGGGCAGTATTCCAGCTCCAAACGGCTACAGGAAAATTAAAGGCAGAAATGATTCCTACAATACCCAATGGATGCCATTGTTCGTACATGCGGTGGCTTGGGCGTTCGCTGTGCATGGTTAAGCCATAAAGCTGTCGGGATAAACCCACTGCAAAATCGCAGATATCAATCATTTCCTGTACTTCACCAAAACCTTCCTGTAAACTTTTCCCCATTTCGTAAGAAACCAAAGTACCTAGGGCATCTTTATTTTCACGCAATGCATCACCAAACTGCCGCACAATTTCACCTCTTTTTGGAGCCGGAACGGAGCGCCAGGCTGTAAATGCTTCCTGTGCTTTAAGTACAACAGCATCATAATCATCAGCAGTTGCAACCTTAGCCGAAGCAATCAGTTTGCCATCAACGGGAGAAAAACTTTCTAATGTGTTTACATTAAGTTCACCACCCCAATTGCTGCCGGTACTATAGGCGGCATTACTGGCATTAATGCCCAATTTGTTTAAAATGGATTGAATATCTGTTGTCATATAGCTAACGATTTATACAAAAAAACGAAAAAATAAGAGAAAGCGGGTTAATTCAGGGCCTTAAATTGCTACAATCTTTAATACCTTGCTTTAAAGATAACAGGGTAAATAAAAGAGGATGTCAAATTAGTATTTTTTGTTTTGCGGTGTAAATTAATGTAGTTTTCCAAAATAATGCCGATAAAATAAAACAACTACCTAATAGAAATAGAATGAAAAATATAAAAGTATTACTGATCATTTTGCTGGGGTTCAGCACTGTGCTCTGTGCGCAAACTACGAAGGGTTCGAACTCACTGTTGTGGGAAATTTCAGGCAACGGATTAAAAAAACCGTCTTATTTATTTGGAACACATCACCTGATACCTGCAAAATTTGCGGATACCATGAAGGTTTTGCAAGAGAAATTGAAATCGGCCGATGCAGTAGTAGGTGAAATTGTAATGGACAGTACCATACAAAAGAGGATGGCGCCATTTTTAATGATGAAAAACAATACACTCGATAGTTTATTGACAAAAGCAGAATTTAAAGAGGTAGAAGACTACTTTAAAACCAGGCAACCCGGGTTTGAATTAAAGGAACTCAATAACTTTAAACCGGCAATGGTATCGCTAATGATCATGCTTTTTGACAATCCGGATATGCTAAAAGATGTTGGAGAAGGACTGGATAATAGTTTTCAGAATTATGCCAAAAAAAATGCGAAATCGCTGATCGGATTAGAAACTGCCGAATACCAGGCAGCACTTTTATTTGACGGCGATTTACAGAAGCAAAAAAAAGCGCTCTTAAAATCGGTGAGAGAAATTGCTAAAAGCAAACAGAAAATGCAGGAGTTAAAAACCTATTATCTTACCCAGAACATCGATAAATTAACCGATTTCTTTAAAATTCAAGATGAAGAGACTAAAGAGTTTATGACAGAACTCTTAAAAAACCGGAATAAAAGATGGTTGGATCAATTACCAACCCTGATGCAAAACCAGTCACTATTTATAGCCGTTGGGGCAGGTCATTTGGTGGGTACCGAAGGCTTGATAAAAGGGCTGCAGCTTAAAGGTTACGTGTTGAAACCTGTACCAACCAATTAGGTTTATTAAATATTGGTCATCAATAACCATTGAGAAATTAAGGTAGTTAAGGTTTTAATCAACGGCTGACAGGAAAAATCACCCATTGTTAATGCTTCAATTTTTCAGGTGTAAAAAAAATAGCAAGTGTGTGCATGAACTAAATATTTCAATGAATTTGTAAAAACAAACTAAAGGCGACTACATTTGCGTCTTTACTTAGCACAAACAGCCGTGTTTAAAGTAAAGCTAATTTGTAACAACATAAAAATGAATAAAAGAATTATTGCCTGTGGCGTGCTGCTGGCTTCGGCCTTTATGGCTAATCCACTTTTTGCGCAGGAACAGCCTGTAGAAAAATCGAACAACCTAAATATTTACCGGGTAACTGCAACTAAAGTTAACGATCTGGTGCATACCAAACTCGATGTATCTTTTGATTATGCTAAACGATATCTTCATGGTAAAGAATGGCTTACTTTAAAACCTCATTTTTACGCTACAGACTCTTTAACCCTGGATGCGCAGGGTATGGATATTAAAACTGTTGCATTGGTTGGCGCAAAAGGAAATACCCCGCTTAAGTATGTTTACAATGATAATAAGCTGTATATCACTTTAAATAAAAAATATACCAATACGGAAAAGTATACCGTGTATATCGCTTATACTGCTAAACCTGATGAATTAAAAGTAAAGGGAAGTGCAGCCATAACCGATGCTAAAGGGTTATATTTTATTAACCCGGATGGTACAGATAAAAATAAGCCAACACAGATCTGGACACAGGGCGAAACAGAATCGTCTTCGGCATGGTTTCCGACGATCGATAAGCCTGATCAGAAAACTACTGAAGAGATTTCGATCACGGTAAAATCGAAATACACCACACTTTCTAACGGAAAACTGGTGAGCCAGAAAGCCAATGCAGATGGAACCCGGACTGATACCTGGAAAATGGATCTTCCCCACTCACCATATTTGTTTATGATGGCTGTGGGTGAATTCAAAGTAACAAAAGATACCTATAAAGGCAAGGAAGTCAGTTATTACCTGGAACCAAAATTTGCACCTTATGCGAAGCAAATTTTTGGTAAAACGCCGGATATGATCCAGTTTTACAGCAATTTGTTAGGGGTAGATTATCCATGGAACAAATATGCACAGGTGGTCGCCAGAGATTACGTTTCGGGCGCAATGGAAAATACTACGGCTACTTTACACGGCGAGCAGGTACAAAAAACCGATCGGGAGTTATTGGATGAAAATGAAGAAGGAACTATTGCACATGAACTTTTTCACCAATGGTTTGGCGATTACGTAACCGCAGAGTCGTGGTCTAACTTAACCATGAACGAATCTTTTGCCACCTTTGGCGAAGTGATCTGGCATGGGCATGATGAAGGGCAGGATGCGGAAGATAAATCGCGTTACAGTAAATTGCAGTCTTATTTAGGATCGACAAAAAATGGAGAAAGCCCAGTATTGGCACGTTTTCATTATGGCGATAAAGAAGATATGTTCGATAATGTGAGTTACTCGAAAGGATCGATTATTTTGTATGCTTTAAAAAATCAGATGGGCGATGCCGCCTTCTACAAATCGCTTAACCGTTACCTCACTACCAATGCACTTAAAAATGGCGAAACACACCAGTTGCGTTTAGCCATGGAAGAGGTTACCGGAAAAGATTGGAGCCCTTATTTTAATCAGTGGTATTACAATGGAGGTCACCCGGTTTTAAGCATCGATTACGGTTACGAAAACGGTAAAGCCACAATTAAGGTTAAACAAACACAAGATGCGAGCGTACAGACCTTTACCCTGCCGATCAAAGTTGATATTTATGCCGGCGGAAAAAAAATCAGAAAAGAAATCCTGATCAATAGCCGTGAGCAGAATTTTAGTTTTGAGGTGAGTGCTAAACCCGATTTAATCGATTTTGATGCAGATAAAATTTTAGTGGGCGAAACCAACGACAATAAAACTGCTGAAAACTATTATTTCCAATACAAAAATGCCCCTAGTTATGCCAATAGAATTGAAGCCCTGCAATTTATCATGCAGAGCAAAGCTAAAAGCGGTCAGCTGGTGTTGTTGGAAGGTTTAAAAGATAAATCTGCTGATTTACGCGCTTTAAGTATTGATGGCATTAACTTAGCAGATGCTCAGATTAAAGCAGCAGCTTTGCCTATTTTACTTCAGATTGCTAAAACGGATAAAAACACCGAAGTAAGAGCAGCTGCCATTGTGAAATTGGCTGAAACCGGCGATCAGGCTTATAAAACTTTAGTGTTGGCAAGTCTAAAAGACAGATCGTACAAAGTAATTGCTGCAGGTGTTGATGGTTTGGCCAAACTGGCACCACAAGAGAGCATCGCTGCTGTAGCGTTGTTAGATGAAGATACGAAAGCACACATTGCACCGTCTATTGCATTGTTATACATTAACGAACCAAAGGATGAATATCAGGCATTTTATGATAATATAATGCTAACAGGCGATAAGAATAAAGTTTTCGCTGTAGTTGGTCAGTATTTTCAGTATCTGAGGGCCAACAATAACCCTGCGGTTACCGAAAAGGGCATAATGAACATTAGCAGCGCCATCGAAAGGTTAAAATTACAAACCTATTTAAATAAACAACTTGCCGGTGCCTATGCTGCAGCTGCGCAGGCTAAAACACAACAAGCTGCTGCGGTAAGCGGTGATGCTAAAGCAAACCTGAGCAAGCAGGCCGAATTATTTAAAAAAGGCGCAGCAGATCTGGAAAAAGAATAAATAGTAAATCTCATATAGAAAAGAGCTGGCATGGAATCATGGCCGGCTCTTTCTATTTCCAATCCTTCCTGCTAAACGGTTTGTGCACTAGCAACCCTGAACAGTAGCAGAAAAAGGTGTTTTATAAACGGGATTGCAGTGGCAGCTTCCGATTTTCCTTTAAAGTCGGGACTATAACGAAAAGCCCTACTAACATTAAATGTGTTCCAGGTTTTGCTTTCCAAAAAACACCAATAACTTAGCTATAAAAATTATTGGTTGCAATTATCTTTTCTCCTGGTATCGATAATATAAACAATCTGCCAGCCCTGATCTCCTTTTACCAGCTGAAAGGAATTTACCCCGCAATGACTAAATTTTTCGCCGAGATAAAATTTATAGTCTGTCCAAACCGCGGCCAAGGGGCCATCGATTAATATTTTCGTAAAAACAATACGCTCATCGTACTTTTCCTGGTGCGGAGTGGCAATAAATTTGATAAAGTCGTTAACAGATTCTGTGCGGACACTTACTTTACCGGCTTTGTTGGCGATGGTTTGCATGATCGCTGCTGGTGCAAATGCGCTTCGGGTTAATGTGCTGTCTCCACCTTTCATCCCGGTAAAAAGGTTGTTTATCGTTTTTTTGATGGCGTTTTCCTCATCGCTTTGTGCAAAGCCATTTGTAGCAAAACAGCATAAAAACAGGGCAAAAATGACTAATCCTTTCATGACTTCTTCATTACGTATATACCATAAATTTATAGTATTTTTGTCAAAGAAGGGAAAAGGAACCGCGATGTTGCACAAAATCTATCGATTATCCACACATCTTAATCACAGTCAATACGCTTTATAGTCAGCTATTTACGCTGTTTTAGCCGATTGATGTTAATAATTATTTTAAAAACGGATAATTAAAACTTGTAAACTTATAATGTGTTTTTCTGCTAATTGGCACGGTTCTTTAATAGTATAATATATGGAAGAAGAATTCTTTTTTGAATCCAACGAAGATGCACAACGCTCGGTAGAACGTTACGAAGAAATGCTCCGCAACCAGGATCAGTATTTCTTCGATGCAGGGGCATTCGAATACATTGTAGATTTCTACATTGAGAAAAATGATCCGGTCAAAGCTTTGCAGGTAGTTGATTTTGCAATCAGTCAACACCCTTATGCTACTGTGTTTTTAATCAAACAGGCTCACCTTTACATTTTAACCAACAACCACGAAAAGGCTTTTATTGCTTTGCAGAAAGCCGAGCTTTTAGAACCGTCTGAACCAGATATTTATTTGCTTCGCGGTAATATTTTTCAAAATACCGAACGTTTTGACGAGGCTTTGGAAAATTATGAAAAAGCTTTGGGACTGGCCGAAAGTACCGATGAGATTTTATTGCAAATGGCTTATGTTTACCAGAGCATGAGCGATTATGAAAGCGCCATTACCTATATTAAACTCAGTTTAGAGCAGAATATGGAAAACCAGGATGGTTTGTATGAGCTGGCTTTCTGTTACGATGTGTTAGATAAACAAGAAGAAAGTATCAAGTTTTATCAGCAATACATCGATACCGATCCGTATTCTTATGCGGCCTGGTATAATTTAGGCAACAGTTTCCACAAGTTGAACCTTTTCGAAAAAGCGATTGACGCATATGATTATGCGATTCTCATTAAAGAGGATTTTAGCTCGGCGTATTTTAATAAAGGTAATGCTTTGGTTCAACTCGATAAATATGACGAGGCGATAGAGGTTTACAAACAGACTTTCGAATACGAACAACCCAATGCCGATACCTATTGTGCCATTGGTGAGTGTTACGAAAAACTGGAGAAAATGGACGAAGCCCGTTCATACTACAAAAAATCGGTAAAAATGGATCCTAAAATGGCAGATGCCTGGTTTGGGATTGGTGTTACACTGAATTTTGAAGAACGTTATTTCGAATCCTTGCATTTTTATAAAAAAGCAATCGATTTAGAAGCCGAAAATCCAGATTTCTGGTTTGCCATGGCCGATGCTTATTACAAATTAGGCCAGATTGATGAATCGATTGAAGCTTATGAAAAAGTATTGGAGTTTAATCCTTTAGATATTGAAGCCTGGTTAGATTTTAGTACCGTACTTTACGAGCAGGGCAAATTGCTGGAGGCATCGGAAACGATGGCAGAGGCGATTAAGAATAACCCCGAAGCAGCAGAACTGTATTACCGGATGGTAGCCTATCTTTTTGCCTTAGGGAACTATAGCGATGCGCTGGGATATTTAGAAACGGCTTTAACAACTGACCCTGATAAACACTATATTTTATTTGAATATTTGCCACAATTGCAGGATAATAGTGCCATTTTGAACGTTATAAACAGATATATAAGGTAACGACCTTGTGAGAAAAATTTAACAAATAAATCTCAAAATTTTTTTCACTTTTGTACGCATATGAATTATCCATTATTAAACGTTCCCGAACGTCCAGCTAAACCACGCCAAAAAGGCTTAACAATGGTTATGGATAAGGGATTGAGCCTACGCCAGGTTGAAGATTTTATTGAAGTTGCCGGCGTACATACAGATATCGTAAAATTAGGTTGGGCCACATCACACGTAACACCAAACCTTAAAGAAAAATTAGCTTTATATAAAAGTGCAGGCATTCCTACCTATTTCGGTGGAACATTATTTGAAGCCTTTATCATCCGTAACCAGTTTTCAGATTATCAACGTGTATTAGATCAATACGGGATGGAATATGCAGAAGTTTCTGATGGTTCTATCGAAATTGAGCACGATAAAAAATGTGAGTTTATCCGTGAACTGGCTAAACAGGTAACCGTTATTTCTGAAGTGGGCAGTAAAGATGCTGCTAAAATATTTGCCCCATACAAGTGGATTAAATTAATGCAGGCCGAAATTGAAGCGGGATCGTGGAAGGTAATTGCCGAAGCCCGCGAAGGCGGTAATGTAGGTATTTACCGGGGTAGCGGCGAAGTGCGTGAAGGACTGGTTGATGAAATTCTAACGCAGATTCCTGAAGAAACCATTATCTGGGAGGCCCCTCAAAAAGAACAACAAGTTTGGTTTATTAAATTAATCGGTAGCAATGTAAACCTTGGTAATATTGCCCCGGCAGAAGTGATTCCTTTAGAAACTATTCGTTTAGGACTACGTGGAGATACTTTTGACTATTTTCTGAACCAAGTAAAATAAAAGACAAAAATCGTCATTGCGAGGCACGAAGCAATCTGTTGGTAGTATTTCTATCACATTAAGATGGCTTCGTGCCTCGCAATGACGTAAATACGCTTATGAAAACATACGGCTTAATCGGATATCCCCTTTCTCATTCTTTCTCGAAAAAATATTTCACAGAAAAATTTCAAAATGAGGGCATAGCCGGACATCAATATGAGCTTTTCCCTATTGCCGATATTAAATCGCTGCCCGATCTGCTGAATGAAAATCCTTTGCTGTGTGGCCTTAATGTAACTATTCCGCATAAAGTTAACGTGCTTTGCTATTTAAATGAAGTAGACGAAGCTGCAGAAAAAATTGGTGCTGTAAATTGTATTTCGATCAAAAGTTTTGAAGGAAAAAACTATCTAAAAGGTTATAATACCGATGCATATGGCTTTGAAGAATCGCTAAAGCCATTATTAGGACCTCAACATACAAAAGCGCTTGTTTTTGGCGATGGCGGTGCGGCGAAAGCGGTTAAGTATGTTTTAGAAAAATTAAATATCCAATATCAGGTGGTGGTGCGAACGGCTGTTCCAGGTGCTATTCTATATTCGGAAGTTAGCCCGGAGATTTTGGCCTCACACCAGTTACTAATCAATACCACGCCTTTGGGGATGTCGCCAAATGTAGATACCTTTCCCGAAATTGATTACAGCTTGCTTGGGCCAGGATATTTAGCTTACGATTTAGTGTATAATCCGCTGGAGACCGCATTTTTGGCTAAAGCCGCCGAACGTGGTGCAGTCATTAAAAACGGTTTGGAAATGCTGTACAAGCAAGCAGAAAAAGCCTGGGCAATCTGGAATAAATAATCTAACTTATCGCCATTGCGTGGAGGAACGACAAAGCCCGCTGCAGCAGGCAGGCAATCTTTGATAGAATGTTATGAAATTAAAACAATTGATTATTCTTTTACCTTTTGTCCTGCTTTTGTTCCTAACAGCTTGTCAGAACCACGATTATAGTCCAAAGCCAAAAGCATATTTCAGGATTGTATTCCCTAAAAAAGACTACACCACATTTACCAAGCCAGTTCCTTTTACTTTCGAATATCCAACTTATGCAGTGGTAGAGCAGGATCAAAGTCGCGATGCCCAAAAAAACTGGTACAATTTGCACTTTAAGCAGTTTAATGGCTTTTTGCATTTAACTTATTACGATGTTTCGGGTAAAGGCGAATATGATGAAATGGTAGAAGATGCCCGAAAACTGGCCTTTAAACACACGATAAAAGCAAGTGCAATTGATCAGAAGCTCATCAATTACCCTGAACACCAGGTTTATGGTATTTATTATGCCATTGAAGGAAACACAGCTTCTTCTGTCCAGTTTTTTTTAACCGATAGCGCTAAACATTATTTTAGAGGGGCTTTATATTTTAATGAACGTCCGCAATACGATTCCATTGAACCCGTTGTTAAGTTTATTAAAAAGGATATCGATACCCTGATTTCTACCTTCAGGTGGAAAAATTAATTTATTATTTGTTATCCTGGAAGCAGGATTTTTTCTAAAACTTATGATTACCATAAAAACCTTCACCTTTAACGCTTACAGCGAAAATACCTATGTGCTTTACGATGAAACCAAAGAATGTGTTATTATCGATCCGGGTATGTACGAGGGTTTTGAGCAAAATGAATTAGCCGCTTTCATTAAAAATGAAGATTTAAAACCGGTTTTGCTGCTCAATACACATTGCCATCTCGATCATGTTTTCGGCAATAAATTTGTGTTCGAAACCTATGGTTTAAAACCACAGTTTCATCAGGGCGAACTACCCATTTTAAATGCCGTTCCCGGTTATGCACCATCAATGGGTTTTACCCGTTATGCTATATCTCCCTTGCCGGATACCTTTTTGCCCGAAACAGGAACTGTTTCTTTTGGCAATAGCACACTTACCCTAATTTTTGCTCCGGGGCATTCACCAGCGCACCTTTGTTTTTACAGTGCGGCCGATCATATTTTAATAGGTGGTGATGTGCTTTTTTACGGTAGCATTGGGCGTACCGATTTGCCGGGAGGTAATCATCAGCAATTAATCCAAAACATTTCCGATAAACTGTTTGTCTTACCTGATGAAACCAAAGTTTATCCTGGCCACGGACCAGCCACAAGCATTGGTTTTGAAAAACAACATAACCCATTTTTTTGATGTAAAATGTAAGATTGAATATGTAAAATGGTTTTACATACAGCTTCCGTCTTACCTCATCCATCTTACATTTTAACTATCTTTGCCGCTGTGAATACATCGTTTTATATTGCCAAAAGGTATCTTTTTGCCAAAAAATCAACCAATGCCATTAACCTGATATCGGGTATATCAATGGTAGGTGTAATGGTTGGTAGTGCTGCATTAATTATTATCCTTTCGGTATTTAACGGTTTAGAAACTGTGGTATTAAACATGTTTGATACCATTACCCCCCAAATAGCCATTACCCCGGTTAAAGGGAAAACTTTTGATCCAAATACAACTTATTTTAATGCGCTCAGAAAAAATAAAGACGTGGCCGCTTTTACCGAGGTGCTGCAGGAAAATGCATTACTAAAATACAACAACAAACAGGCCGTTGGAATGGTTAAAGGAGTAAGTTTGGATTATTTGAAAAATGCCAAATTAGACAGCACCATTAAAGAAGGCCACTTTATATTGCATAACAGAAGCGGCGATAATGCGGTAATTGGGTCTGCCCTGCAGAGTTATTTAGCGGTAAATACGGTTGATCCCTTTACGGAATTAGAGATTTATTCGCCAAAGAAAGATATCGCAGCCAATACCTTAAACCCGGCCGACGATTTTGTGGTGAAGAACATTCGGGTAAGCGGTGTTTTCGAAGTACAGCAAGATTTCGACAATGGCATTATTGTACCCTTAAATTTTGCGCGTGAACTTTTGGGCGAAGATAAAAAAGTGTCTGCAATAGAGATCAATCTCCAGCCTGGCGTTGATGTAGATGATTTTCAAAAAGAGGTAATCGAAAAAGCAGGTAAAGATTATGAGGTCAGAAATCAGGCCGAGCAAAATAAATCGCTCTACCACATTTTAAATACCGAAAAATGGGCCGTTTATATTATTCTTACTTTTATCCTGATTATTGCTATATTTAATATCATAGGGTCGTTAACCATGTTAGTAATCGATAAGGTAAAGGATGTAGCCATTCTGAGCAGTTTGGGCGCAGGTAAGAAATTAATCAAACGTATATTTTTATTTGAGGGCATGATGATCACCATGTCTGGCTGTGTGCTGGGCTTAATTATTGGCCTCATATTTTATTATTTTCAGCACACCTATGGTTTTATCAAAATGGGCGATGAAGTAAACAAAACGCTGGTAAGTTCTTATCCAATCGGATTAAAATGGAAAGATTTTGTTTTAGTTTTTGTTACAGTAGGCATCTTCTCATTTTTGGCATCTGCTTTGTCATCCAATTTAAGTGTTAAAAAGATAGATCAAATTAATCAAACTATATAAAATGAAGTTATTTAAACAAGCAATTGTACTCGTTGTGCTCCTTGGCGTAGCCGCTACAGCTTGTAGAAACGATAAAGCCGAGGGAGAAAAAAGTAATCTGAAAACGGTTAAAGGTTTATATAGTTTTGGCCCTGAAATGAAGTCGTTTACCTTATGCGAAGACGGACGTGAATATTGGGTTACCGACAGTGTAAAAAACTTAGAACTGGCTTATAGCAACCTGGGCTTCGAAAAGCCTTACGAGCCTGTATATGTGGAATTAGAAGGTTATTTTGCTAAATCTGATACCGCTACGGTTTCTCCTGATTTCGATTCTACTTTAGTGGTGATGAAAGTGCTTAAAATCAGTAAAGAAATCCCTGACGGACCTTGTTCGCAATAATTCATTCAAACCTATAGGAGTCGTCATGCTGTCCCGAAGATTCCTATCGTGTGGTCAGCATCCCTTTTGCTATTAAAAACACTCGCAAACACCTTGGTTCGTGTCTCCACGAATCAAGGTGTTGCGATTAAATATTTTTTTGTTGAAGCGCAATCGTAGTGCTTATCGGTTGCTATAGTCCTGCTTTCCGCTCCTGCCGATGAAAAATCGGCATCCCCTTCAATAAGGGCTAATTAACGCGTTTTTCTACAGCTATTAATGGTTTGGGTCTCATCGCGTAATTCGCTACGCCCTGCAGCCACAAATAGTTGCACCTTCTTAGCCACCTAAACCTGATCGGAGTGGTTCTGATCCTATACCGATAAATCGGCACTACATTAACATCAGAAAGAATGGAGAGCAGGACTGTCATTGCCTAATGCTACTGTACCTGCTTTCCAAAAGACAGCAAATTTCTATTTTTATGCGCCGTCTAACAAAACTTACCTAAACAAAAAAAGCTTTCCTGTTTCCAGAAAAGCTTTAGAAATTATAATAAAAAGATATTTCCTACCAGTATACACTGTAAAGGGCAACCAATAAACCGATAATAATTAACGAGCCAACAGCAAAACCTGTGGTGGTTTTGAACATTTTCGAATCGATTTCCAGACCTTTTGGATTAACACCATTTCTGTTTTCGAACAAACTGATAATGACCATACCAATCACACAGAATACGAATACAAAACCCATTCTATCTAAGAAAGGAATTTCGTAAACACCAACTCCGTTTTTAACTGAGAAGCCCATTCCTGATAGCCAGGAAAGATCGGTCCATGTAGGTAGAACCTTTAATAATAAGGATAATCCGAAACCACCAACAGTGGCGAAAAGCGCCGCGTTTGAGGTAGCTCTTTTCCAGAAGAAACCAAGAATAAACATGGCAAATATACCTGGAGACACAAAACCTGTATACTCCTGGATATACTGGAATCCGCCTTTTTTATCGATACCTAAGTATGGTGCAATAACAACACCCAATACCATGGCTACAACTACGGCAATTTTACCTGTAAAAACGAGGTTCTTTTCAGAAGCATCAGTTTTTAATACTTTTTTATAAATATCTAATGTAAAAATGGTTGCAATACTGTTTGCTTTACCCGCTAATGAGGCTACAACCGCTGCAGTTAATGCCGCAAACGATAAACCTTTTAATCCGGCAGGTAATAAGTTTAACAAAACCGGGTAAGCACGATCCGGATTAACAGATCCATCCTGCAACATCTCCGATTGGAAAGCGCCGTCTTTATACAATACATAAGCAGCAATACCTGGTAATACCACAATAATCGGCATTAATAACTTTAAGAACGCCGCAAACAAAATACCACCACGGGCCGTTTTTAAATCTGCACCTAAAGCACGTTGCGTGATGTACTGGTTACAACCCCAATAGTTAAGGTTTACAATCCACATACCACCTACTAATACGCTTAGTCCTGGTAAATCAATGTAATTCTCATTGTCAGGTTTTAAGATCATGTGAAAATGTTCTGATGCTTTTGAGGTCATCAGGCTATAGCCTTCGAAAATACCTGAGGTACCATAATGCGTAGAAACCAGGTTTAAGGCCAGGTATGTTGTGGCCAAACCGCCCAGAATTAAGAAAAATACCTGAATCACATCGGTATAACCAATTACTTTCATTCCACCTAGTGTAATTACAATGGCAAAAGCTGCAATGGCATACATACAAAAGGTTAAATCGAATCCAGAGATACTGCTAACAGCTAAAGCACCTAAGTAAAGGATTGAAGTTAAGTTTACCACTACGTATAACAATAACCAGAATACAGCCATAATCATGGCCACCGTTCCGTTGTAACGTTGGTGTAAGAACTGAGGCATTGTGGCAATTTTGTTCTTCAGGTAAACCGGAATAAAAAAAACAGCAACAATAACCAGTGTAAGGGCAGCCATCCACTCGTAAGTTGCAATTGCCAATCCCATCTTAAAGCCCGATCCGCTCATGCCGATAAACTGCTCTGCAGAAATATTAGAGGCGATTAAAGATGCTCCGATTGCCCACCATGTAAGTGAACCTTCAGCTAAGAAATAATCTTTTGAGCCTGTGGATGCGGATTTTTTCTTGTTGTAGATGTACAGACCGTAAGCAGCCACAATAACGAAGTAGATTGCAAATACAATGTAATCCTTCGTGTCCAATAAATTGTTTTTCATTAATATAATAGCGGTTATTTGGTTTCGAAATCTAAATGTAGTAAAATCATAAATTAATCTCCGCTTTTTTTTAAATTAAAAAATGTTAAAATGACGTTTATTAATTTGAATATTCACTTCTTGCTGTCATTCTGAATGCAAAGAAGAACCCGAAGGTGCTGAGAAATAAATTTTTTACCGATGTGAGTCTGTGTCTCTACAGATCGTTCTAAATTAAAGCCTGGTGGCCTGTGCGGACACAGACCAGAGCAGGATTTTTAATTTTAAATATACCTGTTGATCAGGTTTTCCAGGTATTCCTGCTTTCCGCTAAGTACCGCTGGTTCGCCGTTTTCTGCAGCGTAATTTCTCAGGTCCTCTAAACTTAGTTTGCCTTGTTCAAATTCGGCGCCCTTTCCGCTATCAAATGAAGCGTAACGCTCGGTCCTTATTTTTTTGTAGTCAGATTTTTGAAGAATGGCATCTGCAGTGATTAATGCCCTTGCGAAGATGTCCATGCCACCTATATGTGCATAGAATAGGTCTTTCGGATCAGTAGAGTTACGGCGGATTTTCGCATCGAAGTTTACACCTCCGCCCTGTAAGCCGCCACCTTCTAAGATGATTAACATGGTTTCCGTTAGTTCGTTAATATCGTTCGGGAACTGATCGGTATCCCAGCCGTTCTGGTAATCGCCACGGTTAGCGTCGATAGAACCTAATAAGCCATTATCTACGGCAACCTGTAATTCATGCTGGAAAGTATGACCGGCCAGGGTAGCGTGGTTCACTTCTAAATTTAGTTTGAAATCGGCTAACAGATCGTATTGTTGTAAAAAGCCTTTTACCGTTGCTGCATCGTAATCATATTGGTGTTTAGAGGGCTCGCATGGTTTCGGTTCAATGAAGAATGTTCCCTTGAAACCCTGTTTGCGTGCATAATCTTTGGCGGTATGTAAAAATTTTGCCAAATGTTCCTGCTCACGTTTCATGTTGGTGTTCAATAAGCTCATATAACCTTCTCTTCCTCCCCAGAAAACATAATTTTCGCCACCAAGGGCAATGGTAGCATCTAAAGCTGCTTTAACCTGTGCTGCCCCGTGTGCCAGTACATGGAAATCGGGATTGGTCGACGCACCATTCATGTAACGCCTATGGCTGAATAAATTGGCGGTTCCCCATAACAGTTTTACGCCGCTATCAGCCTGTTTTTGTTTGGCATATTCAACAAGGGCCTGTAACCTGCGTTCGTTTTCGGCAATATCATCGCTATAATCTACCACATCCACATCATGGAAACAATAATAAGGGATCTGCATTTTAGTGATAAACTCAAAGGCTGCATCCATTTTATCTTTTGCCCTTTCTACTGCATCCTTCTTTTCATCCCAGGGAAAAATGTGCGTTGCACCACCAAAAGGATCAGCACCGTTTCCATTGAACGAATGCCAATAGGCACAGGCAAATTTAAAATGTTCGTTCATGGTTTTGCCTGCTACTACTTTGTTGGCATCATACCATCTAAATGCTAATGGATTATCGCTTGCCAGACCTTCAAATTTGATCTGTTCAATGCCTTTGAAAAATTCCGTTGCTCCTGTTACTACTTTTGTCATGTGTTTTTGTTTTTTGGTTGATGGTTGCTTGGTCAATAGTTCATAGCCGATCTGGCTATGGACGATCAGCCACTAACCCATTGCTAACTGTTTCTCTAATATTTCTTTCCAATCCTGGTAGATTGGTTCATATACTGCCGAATGTTGAGGCATTAAAGTTTTAATTACTTCGTGGTGGCTGAAAGCCTCTTCTGCACTTTTAAAAATCCCCGCACCTATACCTGCACCTATGCCTGCGCCTACGCTACCGTCGTTTTCGTAAAGTTCTACCGGAATGCCGGTCACATCTACAAAAGTTTGTGCAAATACATCACTTAAAAAAAGGTTGGCCCTTCCGGCCCTGATTACTTTAGGTTTCATGCTGTTTTCGCGCATAATATCCAGCCCATAACGGAAAGAGAAGGCAATCCCTTCCTGTACTGCCCTGAAAATATCTGATGGATTGTGGCGGTTTAAATCAATACCCAATAACTGGCCCCCGGTATATTTATTATTTAACATTCGTTCGGCACCGTTTCCGAATGGAAGTACTTTTAAACCGTTACTACCTATTGGTGCTTTAGATGCCAGGTTATTCAGTTCTGCGTAAGTAGATTGTGGTGCGAAATTATGTTTTGCCCAACGGTACATGCTGCCGGTGCCATTAATGCAAAGTAAAACACCGGTGTGTTTTTGCTCCTCCGTATAGGTTACATGGGCAAAGGTATTCACCCTCGATTGTTTATCGTAAGTAAGACCGTCGCTTACCCCATAAATTACACCAGATGTGCCGGCTGTAGCGGCAACTTCGCCTGGTTTTAATACATTTAGCGAAAGCGCATTGTTGGGCTGATCGCCGGATTTATAAGCAACCGGAATCCCAGTTTGTAAACCCAAGGAATTGGCAATGTCGGCTTTTAAATGGCCATGTTCCGAAAATAAAGGTTTTACGGTTGGAATAAGATCGACCGAAATGCCATAATAATTCATTACATCTTTAGAAATTTCGTGGTTTTCAAAATCCCAAAAAATGCCTTCCGATAATGCAGAAATACTGGTTGTAATTTCTCCGGTTAATTTCATCGCGATAAAATCGCCGGGTAACATTATTTTATCGATACGGCTGTAGATGTCTGGTTCGTTTGTTTTTACCCAGGCCAGTTTTGATGCCGTAAAGTTGCCGGGAGAGTTTAATAAATGTTTTAACGATTTTTCGTGTCCAATCGCCTCAAAAGCACCATTACCTAGCTCCACTGCCCTGCTGTCACACCAGATAATACTATCGCGGAGTACCTCCTGGTTTTTATCTACAACAACCAGCCCGTGCATTTGGTACGCAATACCAATGGCTTTAATTTCTTTCGGATCAAATAAGCCTGTCGAATTTAATTTGAAGATGGCCTGCTGCACATTTTGCCACCAATCGTTAGGCGATTGTTCTGCCCAGCCCGATTGTAAAGATTTGATGGCCGTTTCCTCTTCCGGATACTGAGCGGTGGCTACATTTCTTTGTGTAGCTGCATCAACAACGGCAACCTTTATAGATGAGGTACCTAAATCAATCCCTAATAAATACATGCTTTAATGTTCTTTTAATATCTGGTTATGCAAACGGTTGCATAAAGATAGCCTGAAAAATATCAATCGCAAATTTTTTATCAAATCTGTTGAATTGAATGCAGTCATTTGAAATGTAACCTGCCTTATTTTGGAACGAAGACGAATTATCTAATAATTTATATTTTTGCCATTAATACATTAATTATTTATGGAACAGATTACGTGGGGCGATTTCGAAAAGGTAGAATTAAGAGTGGGCACCATTTTAGAAGCCTTCGAATTTCCTGAAGCCCGAAGGCCAGCCTACAAAGTAAAGGTAGACTTTGGTGAATTCGGCATTAAAATGAGCAGTGCACAAATTACCAAACATTATACATTGGAAGAATTGCCTGGAAAACAGATTGTGGGGGTAATTAATTTCCCGAAAAAACAGATCGGCAAATTTATGTCCGAATTTTTAGTTACTGGTTTTGCCGATGAAAACGGCGATATCGTATTAACAGCTGTGCAAAGTAAAGTGCCTAACGGGAGTAAGTTGGTCTAGTTTGCACACGTTTTCCTATTTCCCGCAGATTTAAAAGGATAAGAAACGCAGATTTTCTTAAGCAATTTTAAATCTGTTTGATCTGCGGTTTCCATCAGTGCCTATCTGCGGGAAAATAAGCTAGTTATTTTCCAGGCCATGCTAAAATAGTCCTGATTAAAGTGTTTGCTCTAGACCTTTGAAGATACCCAGCACTTTGCCGTATTAAACTTCGGAAGTGTTAGCCTATATTTGCTTCATGAGTTTTTACAATTTCGAAAATACCGATCCCGAAGAAGAAGATATCCATTATATGAAATTGGCTTTGGAAGAAGCGAAAAAAGCTTTGGCTGATGATGAGATTCCGATCGGCGCTATCGTGGTCAGTAAAAACAGGATTATTGGCCGGGGTTATAATTTAACTGAACGCTTTAATGATGTAACCGCACATGCCGAAATGCAGGCCTTTACTTCTGCTGCCCAAACCATTGGCGGAAAATATTTAAGGGATTGCACCTTATATGTAACCATCGAGCCTTGTGTAATGTGCGCCGGTGCAAGTTATTGGACACAGATTGGTCGTATTGTTTATGGGGCCCGCGAAGAAAAAAGAGGCTTTATCTCCAAAAATGCAAACCTGCTTCATCCTAAAACCGTATTAAAAGGAGGTGTAATGGCGGAAGAATGTGCCACGCTGATGAAAGATTTTTTTGCGAAGAAGCGGTAGAGGAGATTGACCATCAACGATTGACTAAAGATCAATTTTTTCATTAAAAACCACTTGGCTATCGCCCTGAACCTTACAGCTTTTTAATCCTCCCGGCTTTACAACAATACACAGAAAACGATTTGATGATAATAACATGAACAAATCTTAACGTTCTAATGTTATATTTGCTACAAGAAACATTTTTAAATCTTTAAACATAAAACATTATGGCTTTTGAATTACCTGCGTTACATTACGCAACCGATGCATTAGAACCGCATATTGATAAAACTACCATGGAAATCCACCATGATAAACACCATCAAGCTTACGTTACCAACCTAAACAAAGCGTTAGAGGGTAAAGCAGAGGCGACTTCGAGCATCGAGGAAATTGTAAAACACATTTCAAAATTCCCTGCTGCTGTTAGAAACAATGGTGGTGGCCACTATAATCACTCTTTATTCTGGAACATTTTAGGCCCAAATAAAGGTGGTGAGCCAACTGGCGATTTAGCTAAAGCAATTAACGAAACTTTTGGTTCGTTTGCTGATCTTAAAACTAAATTACAAGAAGCTGGTGCTACCCGTTTTGGTTCTGGCTGGGCCTGGTTATCAGTTGGTGCTGATAAAAAACTTCAGGTTTCTTCTACACCAAACCAGGATAACCCTTTAATGGATGTTGCTGAAGTTAAAGGAACACCAATTTTAGGTATCGATGTTTGGGAACACGCATATTACTTAAAATACCAGAACAAACGCCCTGATTATTTAGCAGCAATCTGGAATGTAATTAACTGGGATGCAGTTGCTGAGCTTTACAAAAAAGCTTTATAAGCAAAACATTCAATAAAATTTGAGAGAAGTCCCGATGTAAATCGGGACTTTCTTGTTTTAAGATAATTAAGTAACTTCGCAGGTATAAAATGTTCGAAATGAAAAGGCTTGTAATTTTATTTTTAATTATTGTTGGTGTAAATGGATTGGTGCGTGCACAACAGAATAAAGTACCAACTCCAACGGAAATTGCACAGAAGAATGTGGAGGATCTGGATAAGCGGTTAAAACTGAATGGAACACAAAAAAGCGTAATCTACAGCTTTACCTACAACCAGGCTAAAGAACAGGCTGATTTAATTAAAAGACAACAGGCAGGCAACTCACGTGAAGAGGATGTAGATAAATTCTATAAACTCCAGAACGAAACCTCAAAAAATATCCGCAATGTTTTAAGACCAGAGCAACAAACCGAATATGACAAAATCATTGAGGAACGTTTAAGTGGTAAAGGCTTAAAAGCGAAAAACAAGAAAAAGAAAAAAGGCGAAGAGGAAGAAGTGGAAAGCGATATTAAAGGATTGCTATCTGCACCTCCAATACAAAAACAAGATCTTTAAGCATTTAGCGCTTTTGTAATCGGTTAATTCAATAACAAATGCCCGAAATAATCTTAGGCACAATTGTACTCGGACTACTATTGTCGCCACAATTACTTGCAGGTTTTTTGGCAAAACGAACAGGCCGGAATTTTTGGTTCTGGTTTTTCATTTCCTTTTTAATCCCCATCATTTCATTAATTATTTTGATCTTTTTAGAGGATAAAAATCCAGCTGCAGCAGGCTATAAATTAGCTGAACATGTAGATAGAGATAAGAAATTAGTTTGAGATGCGGTAGAATAATCAATTTTATAGAAAAGTCGTCATCTCGACTGAAGCGCAGTGGAATGGAGAGATCTATCTAGGATAGATTTAGCTTCGCTGAGCACTACGTGGTTCTCGGCTACGTTACACTCCGCCCGAAATGACGATCGTGAAGCAAGCTGTAACTTATATCCCAACAATATCTTTTTTCTTTTTTTGCTTCATGGCTTTTGGGATAATTTCTAAAATCTCATCTTTTAAAGCATTAAGCATCCGTTTTTTAATGAAGTTTTTATGTGTGACCAGACTGATCTCGCGCACAGGCTCAGGCGATTTAAAATGACGGATTTTATTGGTCTGTTTTGCATTTAATTCGGTTATGGCCAATTCAGGCAATAATGTTGCACCTCCGTTTAAGTCAACCATGCGCACTAGGGTTTCTACACTACCGGTATTGTATTCCAGTCCTTGTAACCTGTTGTTTTTGGTGGAACGGCAAATATTCAATACCTGATTGCGCATACAATGACCTTCGTTTAAAAGCCAGATATTTTCGTCATTCAAATCTTCGGCATCAACTGCTTTCTTTTTGTAAAGCTTGCTGTTTTTGCTGATGTAGCTTACAAAGTTTTCGTAATATAGTGGGGTTTCGGTAATGTTCGGGTCGGTAAGTGGCGTGGCCAAAATGCCGCAATCCAATACACCTGTTTTTAGGTGGTGAATAATATCTTCGGTGGTATATTCCCAGATTAAAAGTTTTAGTTCAGGATATTTATCCAGCATGGCCGAAATCACTTCGGGCAGCAGATATGGTGCAACAGTTGGGATAACGCCTATTCTTAATTCACCAAGAACATCCTGCTGCTGACTGCTGATGAGTTCTTTAATCTTGCCGCTTTCCTGTAAAATAATTCTGGCCTGGGCAATAATCTGGGCGCCAATTTCAGTCGGGCTTACAGGCTGTTTGCTCCTATCGAAAATTTTAACGCTAATCAGTTCCTCCAGTTTTTGTACCTGCATGCTTAAGGTAGGTTGCGTTACAAAACATTTATCTGCAGCAGTAACAAAACTTCTGTAAGTATCTACAGCAACAATATATTCTAGCTGAACTAAAGTCATATAGGTAAAATTGATTTATATTTTCAAATATATAAATTCTAGCTATATAAAATTATGGAATGAGCAAATTAATGAGTGATTGAATGGAAGCGGATTTAATCCTTCTCTCATTCAATCATTATTTTAATATCTGCTTTCGAAATCCTGATAAGCCAAAGCTATACCCTCAGGGAGCTCGATTTTATGTTTCCAGCCTAAATTGTGGAGCTTGCTTACGTCCATTAATTTACGTGGTGTTCCATCGGGTTTAGTGGCATCAAACACCAATTTTCCTTCAAAGCCCAAAACATCTTTAATCAATAAAGCCAGGTCTTTAATGGTTAAATCGTGCCCGGTACCAATATTGATCAGGTGCGGCTCGTTATAGTGTTGCATTAAGAAATAACAGGCATCGGCTAAATCATCGGCGAATAAAAATTCGCGCATGGGTGAACCCGATCCCCAAACCACAACTTCTTTTTCGTTGTTTGCTTTTGCCTCATGTACCTTACGGATCAAGGCAGGTAAAACATGCGAATTTTGTGGGTGATAGTTATCATTAAAACCATACAGATTTGTTGGCATTACCGAGATAAAATTACAGCCATACTGATCGCGGTAGGCATCACACATTTTGATGCCTGCAATTTTTGCAATGGCATAAGGCTCATTAGTATGCTCTAAAGTTCCGGTTAAAAGGTAATCTTCTTTTAAAGGCTGTGGGGCCATTTTAGGGTAAATGCAACTCGAACCCAAAAACATGAGTTTTTTAACGCCGCTTACATAAGCGTTGTGGATCACATTATTTTGTATGGCTAAATTCTCGTAAAGAAAGTCGGCGCGATAAGTATTGTTGGCTACAATTCCACCCACTTTTGCTGCGGCAAGAAATACGTAGTCTGGTTTTTCTGCTGCAAAGAAATCTGTAACGGCCTGTTGGTTGCGTAAATCTAATTCGCCGGAAGTTTTAGTTACAATATGCTCATAACCCTCTTTTTGCAGTTTGCGGTAAATAGCCGAACCCACCATGCCACGATGGCCTGCAACATATATTTTAGCGTTTTTTTCCACGGTATTTTTTATAGGCTACAAAAATACGATTCCTAAATAAGAATGGCAGTAATCTTTCTGGCAAAAGAAACTTCGATTATTGATTTAATTGTATTTTTGCAGAAAAAAAACTTTTGGGTAAAGATAAACTTAGGCGTTTTGCAGAAATCGAAACATTTGCAAACGTATATCAACTGGAACAAGGAAAAGCTTTAAAGGGAAACTGGGCTTCAGCACATTTTAAAAATACGAATCCCATTGTGCTCGAGTTGGCATGTGGAAAAGGCGAATATTCGGTAAATTTAGCCAGACTGTTCCCTGAAAAAAACTTTATAGGCGTTGATTATAAAGGTAACCGCATTTGGAGGGGGGCCAAAACAGCTATTGAAGATGGAATTAACAATGTTGCTTTTTTAAGAATCCAGATTGAAAATTTACTGGATTATTTTAACGAAGGAGAAATTGATGAGATTTGGATCACTTTCCCCGATCCGCAACCACAGGATAGCCGTGAGAAAAAAAGGTTGACTTTTCCCGCATTCCTGAACCGTTATAAACTTGTTTTAAAACCGGGAGGCAACGTTAATTTGAAAACAGATAACGACCAACTGTATGCTTATACTTGCGAAAAAGTGGCAGAATTAGGCTTGCCTGTACATAAAAATACCGATCATCTGTATACTTCTGATCTAGTTGATGAGGTATTGTCGATCAAAACCTATTACGAGAAAAAATACTTGCTACACGATAAAAATATTAATTATATTCAGTTTTCTTTTGAATAATGGATACCAACTTTTACGAACAGGTTTATGAGATTGCCCGGTTAATTCCGAAGGGAAGGGTAACTTCTTATGGAGCCATCGCTAAAAGTTTGGGTGCAGCAAAATCATCACGAATGGTGGGGCATGCCATGCTTTATGCCGGAACAGCCCACCCCAAAGTACCAGCCCACAGGGTAGTAAACAGTAGTGGTTTACTGACCGGGAAGTTTCATTTCAAACCTCCGGAATTAATGGAAAAATTGTTAAGAAACGAAGGCGTTGAAGTAAAGAACGATAAGGTGGTTAACTTTAAAAAGGTATTCTGGAATCCGATGGAAGAAATTACAATATAACGGGTAAACTTCGCTTATAATCAGTAAGGGTAAAAATAATCAAAATCAATAAGCCCAGGCAGGCGTAGAAAATTTCGTCAACTAAATTTCCTTTAAAAAGCGTAAAGGCTAAAATGACAAGAACAATACTGACAAAAAACTCGATAAGGCCATGAAGTTTAAGGTTAATAATTTTAAAAATGCCTCCACTAAAGTTAGTGCTCACTGTTAATAAAAAATGAATAATGCCTAGCACATATGCCAGTGTTGAAGCAGTTTTAGAAAGGCCAAAAACATCAGGTGAAGCCAATAGAAGCATTACTAATAGGTAGTCTAAAACAGCATGAAATTTTGGAGATATCATTTTCATAATCAAATGTTTATATCTCTAACAAATAATAGTTAAAAAAGATTTTAGAATATGGGAAAGCTTATAGAAGAATTTAACGGCTATCGTGAGAAAATGAACGATAGGATAATGGAAACGGCGAACACAAATATTAAACGTTTTTTTGCCCTGGATACCACCTCCTATGCTGATGGAGCTTTAGATGTTAAAACGAAAGAGATGTTAGGTCTGGTAGCCTCAATGGTTTTGCGTTGTGATGATTGCATTAAATACCATTTGGGTAAATGTTTTGATGCCGGCGTAAACCATGAGGAGATGAACGAAATTTTCATGATTGCCAATCTGGTGGGTGGTAGTATTGTAATCCCGCATTACAGAAGAGCTGTGGAGTATTGGGATGAGCTGAATGCTTAGTCCATAGTCCATAGTCCATAGTCTTTAGTCCCAAGTCTATAGTCTCATTCTCTTCCCAAATTGTTATATTAGTTTTAAAAAACGATGGGAAAGTTTAGGGAATTAATAGCCTATAAAAAAGGATTCGCCCTCCTGATGGATATCTTTACATTGACGAAAGATTTCCCTAAATCAGAGCAGTATAGTTTGGTTGATCAGATCCGTAGATCTTCGAGATCTGTTTGCAGCAGTATTGGTGAAGCCTATAAAAAAAGAAGATATCCAAATCACTTTATTAGCAAGCTATCAGATGCTGATATGGAGAATGGCGAAACGCAAGTTTGGTTAGATGTAGCACTTGCGTGTAATTATATTTCTGAAGAAAAATTCAATTACCTGGATGCTCAATGTGAGGAAATAAGTAAATTATTAAATTTCATGATTAGCAACCCTGCAAAATTCGCATAATATGACTGAAGACTCTGGACTGAAGACTAAGGACTTAATAACCCGTTGCACCTGGGCTGGCTCTGATCCGCTTTATATCAAATACCACGATGAAGAATGGGGGAAGCCTGTTTACGATGATAAAATCTTATTCGAGTTTTTAATACTGGAAGGTGCTCAGGCTGGTTTAAGCTGGATTACCATACTTCGAAGAAGAGAAAACTATCGTAAAGCCTTTGCCAATTTTGATGTGAACCAGGTAGCTGCTTTTACCGAAAAAGATGTAGAACGCTTAATGAACGATGAGGGCATTATCCGCAACCGTTTAAAAATTAATGGAGCCATTACCAACGCCAAACTGTTTATTGAAATCCAGAAAGAATTTGGCAGTTTCTCTAAATACATGTGGAGTTTTGTTCCTGGGGGTAAACCGATCCAAAATCACATCGAAAAAATGAGCGATGTTCCACCAAGGACTGAACTCTCCGACCAAATCAGTAAAGACATGAAAAAACGGGGCTTTAAATTTTTCGGTACCACCATCTGTTATGCCCACATGCAGGCAACCGGAATGGTAAACGATCACCTGTTAAACTGTTGCGCAAGATAAAATTTAGTTTAATATTTGGTCAAAAGCGATTTCGCAATCCTGAAATCAGTTAATCCTAGCGCTATTTCTTTGTCGCATTATACTCCTTAACCCATTCAATTACATCCCGGCTGTTAAAATCTGTCCCGGCTTCTACTTTAGCTTTTAAGGCAGGCTGATCACCGATTTTTTGCAATAGAATATTTTTAACCTCCGTCTTTTTGGTGTCCTCTGTAATCGCTTTCATGGGTACTTCCTGTAAAGGTCCGGCACCAGGCTTTTCAATAAAGTAACGGATAACGGGTGCTCCTGCTGGTCTTTCTGGTGCAGCGCTGCGTCCGCCGCCGATGCTGATACCTCCACCCATGCCCATGCCCCCATAACCGCCGGTTCCGGTACCAATGCCAATCGATGGCCTGAATTTTACTTTTTTCTCTTTCACTTCAGGAACCAGTGTGCCTCCGCCAAAAGAATAAAGATTAACCGTTCCCATTTCGATTATCTTAACAAAACGATATTCGAAGTTTCGTCCATTTGCAAAACCCTTGCTTACAAAACTATCACCGTTCCAGAAGAAGTTTTTAACATCCTTTGCCGGCAAAATTACATCCGCTTCATCATTGGCACTGATAAACACAGAAAAATAATCGGTTCCCTTTATCGTCCCGCGGATGACATCATCATTGTTTTTAACGATAAAATCCTGAGCTGAAAGTTGATTTAGCGTAAACAAGAAAAGAAAAACAGGTAATAAAAATTTCATTTGATCAATTGCTTTTCACAAATAACGGAACTTAATTCCAAAACATACTAATTCAGGTTAATTTTGATATTGCCCGCTGCTACATCAGGATGTTCTTTTTGGAAATTAATAAATGATTCTTTCATTTTATTTAAGGCATAAGCTTTTGTGTTGGGGATGTTTTTGCCCAATGCATAAAATTTATTCAAAACATAAAGCTTAAACAGGTAATTCTTTAGCTCCGGATCAGCCTGCGTATCAGTCATCACTTTACGCAAGTTTTCCCGGTCAATAAAATTAACCAGCCCTACATTACTGGCTATGTAGTTGGCAATCTTGTTAATATTTTCCTGTTCTTTGGTAAAAGCATCTTTTGCGGTATTAATATCATCAATTGCTTTTAGCTGTACTGCAATTTCTTTTGCCAGAACCGCTTTGCTAACCGCAACCAATCCTTTGGGGATATAAAATGTAGAATCGGTTTTATAGGGATCAACAAATAGGAATAGCGTATCTTTTGAATCGGGATTTATCAAAGTATAGCGATCTACAATACCAGTACTTGAATGCTGACTACTTCTTTTAGTAAAATCGATTTTTGATCCATTTGGCCAGCGGTAAGAATTTTCCAGTTTGGCCATTCTTACTTTTAAATTATCTCGGTCGCTGATGTTTTTAAAAGCCCCACTGCCTATGGGCCGGTCTATTGATGCGCCATAAGCATCATCAGGTCCTTTTAGGTTTTCGAAAGTGATGTAGGTCATCAAGGTATCAGATGGGAGTTGAGCCTTGGTTAAGCAGGCAATTAAGCAAAAAATTAAGGTGTAGCAAGTTTTCATAAAAGCGTTTTTATTTTGATGATGCTTAAAATAAGAGATTTCAATAAATAAATTTATTTTTTTTGTTGAAAAAGCATTTTAGTGATATGACTAACTTTGGTTACTTTTATCACTCGATAAATCTATTTGTCGGTGTAATCATTAAACCGGTGTAATCACATGAATAAAAAACTCTTTCTCCTAGATGGTATGGCGCTGATGTACAGGGCGCATTTTGCATTAAGTAAAAACCCTCGTTTTACCTCAACAGGCATCAATACATCAGCAGTAATGGGCTTTACCAATACTTTGTTAGATGTTTTGAAGAAAGAAAAACCAACGCACATTGCGGTTGTTTTCGATACCGAGGCACCAACAGAAAGGCATACAACTTTTGAGGCTTATAAAGCACAACGTCAGGCCATGCCCGAAGACCTTGCAGCTGCCATGCCTTATGTGATTAAGTTAATCACTGGTTTTAATATTCCGGTAATCACCTCTGATGGTTACGAGGCCGATGATATTATTGGTACACTAGCCAAAAAAGCTGAACTAAAAGGTTACCAGGTTTACTGTATGACGCCTGATAAGGATTTTGCTCAATTGGTTTCCGAAAATATTTTCATTTACAAACCTGCCCGTATGGGTAACGATATGGAAATATTGGGGGTAAAGGAAATATTAGCGAAATGGGAGATTGAAAATGTGCTGCAGGTTATTGATATTTTAGGTTTATGGGGCGATGCAGTAGATAATATTCCAGGTATTCCAGGCATTGGCGAGAAAACAGCGAAAGCTTTGATCAAACAATATGGTTCTATGGAGAACATTATTGCAAATTCGCATGAGTTAAAAGGGAAACAACGCGAAAACGTAGAAAATTTTGCTGAACAAGGTTTAATATCGAAAAAACTGGCTACGATTTTATTGGATGTTCCCGTTGAACTGGACGAGGCCAGTTTAGAACTCTGCGATCCTAGCCGCGATTTATTGGAGCCGTTGTTTACCGAATTAGAATTCAGGACTTTGGGCCGCAGGGTGTTTGGCGATGAATTTTCGGTTACTACAGCGCGCTTTCAGGAAGGTACGCAGACCGATTTGTTCGGTAACCAGACAGGGGAAGCCATTCAATATACCAATACGCTTGAAGAAGAACCAGCAGAAAAGCTTCCGGCTAAAACCATCGAAAACACCGAACACGATTATCAGTTGGTTGATACTGCTGAGCAGCGTGCAGACTTGATTAAATTATTACTGGCTGAAAAACGGATCTCATTTGATACGGAAACCACAGGTACCGATGCAAACATGGCCGATTTAGTTGGTTTATCTTTCTCTATAAAACCAGGTACAGGCTATTATATTCCCGTTCCGGCGGCCAGAGAAGAAGCTCAGGTTATTGTTGATGAGTTTAAGGTGGTATTGGAAAATGAAGAAATTGAAAAAATTGGTCAGAATACCAAATACGATATTTTAGTGCTGAAATGGTACGGCGTAGAAGTAAAAGGTAAACTCTTTGATACCATGCTTGCCCACTACCTGATTGATCCTGATACCCGCCATGGCATGGATGTATTATCTGAAAACTATCTTGGTTACTCGCCTATTTCCATTACCAAACTGATTGGTGCAAAAGGCAAAAACCAGGGCAACATGCGCGATGTACCGGTAATTGATGTGGTAGATTATGCCGCAGAAGATGCCGATGTGACTTTACAGCTGGCACATATCTTCGAGCCAAAATTAAAAGAACTAAATGCAGCTAAATTAGCTGATGAAATTGAAAATCCTTTGGTTTATGTTTTGGCAGATATAGAAAAAGAAGGTGTCCGCATTGATATCGAAACCTTAAAAGCCTATTCTAAAGAGCTCGAAACCGAAATTATCAAGTTTGAGCAGAATGTTTACGACAAAGCTGGAATTAAATTTAACCTGGCTTCGCCAAAACAATTGGGAGAGGTTTTATTCGATAAACTTCAGCTCGATCCGAAAGCTAAAAAGACGAAGACAGGCCAGTATCAAACCGGTGAAGATGTTTTATTAGCTCTGGCCAGTAAAAGTGATATTGTACAGGATATTTTAGATTTCCGCCAGTTACAGAAGCTTAAATCAACCTATGTGGATGCATTGCCATTAATGGTTAATCCTAAAACCGGCAGGGTGCACACTTCCTACAATCAGGCTGTTGCAGCAACGGGAAGGTTAAGCTCAAACAATCCAAATTTGCAGAATATCCCGATTCGTACCGAGCGTGGCAGAGAGGTGCGTAAAGCCTTTATTGCAAGGGATGAAAATCACATCTTGTTATCGGCCGATTATTCGCAGATAGAATTGCGCATTATTGCCGAAATCAGTAAGGAAGAGAATATGCTGGATGCTTTTAATAAAGGAATCGATATCCACACCGCAACAGCCGCAAAAGTATATGGCGTAAGTATAGAAGAGGTAGATGGAACGCAGCGTAGAAATGCCAAAGCCGTTAACTTCGGAATTATTTACGGCCAGTCTGCTTTTGGTTTATCGCAAAACTTAGGTATTCCGCGTAAAGAGGCTGCCGAAATCATTGAACAATATTTTGCACAATATCCGGGTATTAAACGTTACATGAGTGATACGATGAACTTCGCCCGCGAGAACGGATTTGTAGAAACGATAATGGGCAGAAGACGTTATTTAAGAGACATTAACTCTGCCAACCAAACGGTAAGAGGTTTTGCAGAACGAAATGCCATCAACGCGCCCATTCAAGGCTCTGCGGCTGATATGATCAAGATTGCCATGATCAATATCCATAAAGAGATGAAAGCACAAAATTTACAATCAACCATGACCATGCAGGTGCATGATGAGTTGGTGTTTGATGTGCTGAGATCAGAAAAAGAAGCAATGAAAGCAATTATTCAGGATAAAATGGCCAATGCCATTAAATTGACCGTACCGATCGTGGTAGAAATTGGTGAGGGCGATAATTGGTTGGCCGCACACTAACATGAAAGCGTTCTCCATGTATATTGTATGCTGCTTCATATCCATTGGATGTTTGGCGCAAAAAAGCGATACACTGATTACCTATAATTTTGGCGGCAGCCTAGCAAAAGGGGAAAATGTGAGCGTCTATAAAATTAATAGGAGAGATACAATGGCGTGGGTTAAAACTACCGCCGATAAAAATTTTGTTCTACTCAAAAAAGAGACCTTTGCCGATGAACAACTGACCGTACATGATGGGAGTTACCAAGAATTTTTGAATGGCAAGCTTTTTATCCACGGACATTATGATAAAAATGCTAAAACAGAAAAATGGATAATTTTCGATTCTCTGGGCTACACAGCGCAAGAGATTCATTTCCTAAACAATAAATTTGATGGTCCATTTAAATCTTTTTGGGATAAGGACCATGTAAAATATCAGGGCAATTTTAACCAGGGTTTAAAAACTGGGGAATGGAAAATCTTTTACCTCAACCAAGAACTGGCAGCCAAAGAGCTTTATAATACAACAGGCGATTTAACAGAGAGTGCATATTTTGATCAAAATGCTCGGCCAACAGTGAAGAAAAACATTTTAACCGAGCCGATTTACAAGGGCGGTTATCCGAGGTTTTATAAATTCCTAGCTAAAACCCTTCGTTTTCCCGACCCCGATCTAACTGGCCGGGTAGTTTGTTCCGCAATGGTAAATACTGATGGCCATTTATCAAACATTGAAATATTTTCCTCATCGCATGTTAGCCTAAGTCAGGAAGCCATTAGGGTGCTCGAATTATCACCTCCATGGCTTCCAGGTACTTTGTTTGGTGAACCTATGGCTATGCAAATCAAAATTGCAATCAACTTTACGATTAACTGATGATTTTTTTTGATAACTGAACCTTCCTAAAAGGAGTTTAGTTGGAAAGATAAAGTAGATGTAAAATTAGTGCCCAGCAACTAACAACTATCCGAAGTTAGGGATATCGCTAACTAAAAGGCTATAGCTTTATTCTTAAGAAAGCGAGAGTGTAATAATACCAAGCCATGTAATAAATTATTAAAAATTATTATCTTCATTAAAACTTCATTCAGATTAATCAATTTTATATCAACAAATAACGAGTAAACAAAAATCGAAAAAGATGAAACCTCGGAGTGAAACAAAGAAGCTTCATCACAACTAAAAAACAAATCCAAGTATTATGAAAAAGTTATTGAGTTTAATCGCAGTCGCAGCATTTGGTTTAACAACAGCATTTGCACAGACACCAGCTACGGCTCCTGCAGCTAAAGCTAAAACAGTTGTAAAAAAAGAAGTAAAAACAACCACAGCACCGGTTAAAGCAGGTGTAAAACAAGAGGCTAAAAAAGTAGAAACTAAAACCACTACAACAGCTGCTAAAGTAAAAGCAGATGGTACGCCAGATATGCGTTTTAAAGAAAATAAAGCAAAAGCAGTAACTAAAGTGGCTGGTCCAACTAAAAAAGACGGAACAGCTGATATGCGTTACAAAGCAAACAAAGCTGCTGCCGCTAAAAAGAATTAGGTTCAGGTTTATAATTTGAAGGGTCTCCAATGAAAGTTGGAGGCCCTTTTTTGTTTTAGAACATTTTAATACTAGCGGCGTCACCCTGAATTCATTTCAGGGTCTTAATAGCCGGAAAGATGCTGAAATAAATTCAGCATGACGATCAATTTTAGATAAATGAATATTTTCGTTGGTCGTGATTGACTGGAATGCAGTAGAATGGAGAGATCTGCTAGATAGATCTCTCGACTGCGTTGCACTCCGCTCGAGATGACGGTGAATTAAATTATAAACTTATCGTTTCGCCAATTTCTGGCAGCAATAAGGTTTTGTTTTCGCGCTTAAATTTATCCAAAGCTGCTTTGGTATCAATTTCGATTACCGGGAAAGTATTGTAGTGTACGCCGATTACCTTGTCGCAATCGAAATATTTCGTTGCAACCAAAGCATCATCAACATCCATAGTGTAATTTCCTCCAATCGGTAAGATGGCATAATCCAGGTTGTAAATATCCGCCAAAACTTTCATCTCGATGGTTAAACCTGTATCCCCGGCAAAGTAAATCTGTTTACCCTCTACTTCAAGTACAAAACCAGCAGGATTTCCGCCATAACTCCCATCTGGTAAACCCGATGAGTGTGTAGCCGGTACCATGCGCACCGCTCCCCAGTCGAAGGTAAATTTACCAAAATTCATTCCATGTACTTTTTCAACGCCTTGTTTACTTGCCCAATCTGTTACCTCTGGCATGGCTATAACTGTTGCTTTTGTTTGTTTGGCAAGTGCTACCAAATCGGCCACATGATCGCCATGCCCATGGCTAACCAGGATATAATCGGCCTCAATGGTTTTAATATCTATATTTTTAGCTAATGGATTGTGCGATATAAACGGATCGAACAGTAATTTTTTGCCCGCTGCCTCTAACAAGAAACAAGATTGGCCATAATAGGTGTATTTCATAATTGTGGTCTCAGGATTTAGTATTGCACATTCAGATTAATGCACACAACAATTTAACAATAAAACAATTGTATCACTTATTGCCCAAACATACCGCCTAAACCGCCAAGCATATCTTGTGCCGATGCCTGCATTTCGGCGGCGCTTACCTGTTCGGCGCTTGCCATAGCTTTATTAATAGCCGTTAACAAAAGTTCTTCCAGTTCTTCCTTATCGGCATTTTTCAAAAACGTCTCATCAATAGAAACTCCGGTGATGGCTTTGTTTGCTGTAGCGGTGATTTTTATGGCACCATTTTCAACTTCGCCAAATACCGAGATCGTATCCAGGCGTTTTTTAATTTCTTCGGCTTTTTGTTGAGCCGCAAATAATTTATCGAACATAACTTGTGTTTTTATTATAAAACGAAATTAGGGTAAATTGTTTTTTAGTGAGCGAAATATTTGTTTTTTGAAGCGCAGGTACAGCAACCAGATCGAGCTTTGTTCCCGTTCTTCGCTATATCCTTTCGCTGCGCTACAGGGATGCCGCTTCGCCCGGGGCTAAGCAATTAATTCCTGTTCGCGTAGCTTCCGTTAACAAGCCTTTGCCAATTAACCCCGACCGTAAATACTGATTTTTTCCCGGCCTTATATTAATTAATCCTCGTCGCTTCCCGGTAAACTGCCGTTGCCATGATAAGCCCCCTTACGGATAACCGGCATATTGAAGTGTTTATAAAGTTCGTCAAGATGCATCAAACTTCCGTTAGTAAGGTTGCCTAAAAATATAATGACAATGTTTTTGTCTAAATCCCGCACATAAATATGGCGGAAACCATGCCACCAGCCGGTGTGGTAAACCACTTTGTCCATTTTGTCGCCATCGAACATCCTCCAGCCGTAGCCATAGTTAAAATGACCGTTTATTGGTTTATTGCGACCAACATACGCAGAATCGAGGCTCTTCTTGGTCAGTAATCTTCCGTTTTTCAGGTATTTATCAAATAATACCAAATCGTGTACTGTGCTATAAATGCCTTTATCTCCAACCGGTCCGTCTAAAAAATTCTGCGCTACAGAGTATCTAAAACTATTGCGGTCGTGACCCACCACATCAACCGGAATTTTTTCATACTCAGTGGTGCTATACACATGTGTATGTTTTAATCCGGCAGGTTTAAACACATGTTCCATCATATACTGCGAGTAACGTTGTCCGGTTACCTTTTCTATAATGGCGCCCAAAACCATAAAGTTTGAGTTATTATAGTGAAAACGGTTATCGGGTTTAGTATATGGATTTGGTTTCCGTTCAGCAATAACATTCATTACTTCCTGATTGGTGACACCTTTCTTCATGTTGCGCTTTTCCTTACGCCAGATATCGTCTATGAAGTACACATAGTTCATCATACCGCTGCGGTGAGAAAGCAGTAATTTCACCGTTATGCCTTCATATGGGAAGTTGGGGTAGAATTTTTTTACATTATCGTTCAACGAAAGTTTCCCTGCTTCTACCAATTGCATAATCGCTGTACCGGTAAAGGTTTTGGTAATCGAAGCCAGCTCAAATTCTGAGTTAATGGTTAAACTATCGCGGTGCAGGTAATCGGCCCATCCAACGGCTTTTTCGTAAAGAATTTTTCCGTCTTTGGCGACCAGCATATTTCCGTTAAAATTGAATTTCCGGTGCAGGTTATCTACAAAATCAGCAATCCATTTATCGCCTTTTTGTGGATTATAAACCAGTAAGAGGCTATCTGCTTTGTCGTCGTCTTTAGTGCGGATTTTTTTTTCAGCGGCCTTTTTCTCTTCAGATTTTTTGCTTGAACATGCGGTTAGTAAAGTTACAGAGAGGGCTAATGCTGAACATATATATCGAAAATTCATTTATATTAAGGATAGTGTATTTAAAACCCGAAAATTAAAGAATTTTAGACGGTTAAAACGAAAGAGTTTTACACATTTTCGCAATTTTGATTGTACCAGCACTCAAATAAATGACCTTTACTTCCATAAACAGGGTCGCTGTCTGGATTTTTCACTTTGGCAATGGTTTCATCTGCTTCAGGACGCTCCTCAGCTTTGCCATATTTTATATCATAATCTGAACCATTTGGATAGGCACCAACAACAGTGAAGTCGTCGGTTGAGTTCAGTTTTTTATGTGCTACACCTGCAGGGATAATAACCACATCACCTTTGTCCAGCTCTATACAAACACCATGATCGCCCCCAAACTGTACGTCGGCTTTGCCGCAGAATACGCCCATTACTTCATGTGTATTGCTATGGTAATGGTGGTAATCAAAAATACCATCTACCCAGGCGTTGGTATATCCGTTCTGCGCAAAAACCCTTTTAATTACTTCTTCAGTATCATCAGGGTGCAACCTAAAGGTACCTTTGTAAATCATTAGCGGCAAATTCGGATTATTCGGAAAATCGCCGTTCTCCTCTATTTTATGCGCAACCAGGTAAGCTTCCTGAATCAATTTTTCTTTGTCCATGATTTGGGTGTTTTATTATTTAACAAAGTAATTGGCAAAGGGTTTACAATTCGCGGGTTTTTCTCCCGCAGATTTAAGATGATTAACGCAGAGTCATATACTTTAATTCTACAGAAAACAAAGAACCAACTTTTATAATTACCAAGATTATCATATTTTTATTTCATCATCCTGATTAAGAATACCTAACTAATTTTCAACATGGATGAGAACAATATCTCTTATCAAATAAGGGGAGCAATATTTACAGTTTACAATACATTAGGGCCAGGGCTACTAGAGTCTGCTTATGAAACTGTACTGGCTTATGTTTTAACAGAAAATGGGTTAAATGTTAAGCGGCAAGTGCAATTACCTATTGTTTTTGAAGATATAACCCTAGATACTGGCTACAGGATAGACTTGTTAATAAATGACTTGGTGATTATTGAAATCAAATCTGTAGAAACAGTTGCTCCTGTACATCATAAACAAGTGCTTACATACCTCAAGCTTTCCGGTCTCAAACTTGGGTTACTGGTTAATTTTAATTCATCAGACATTTCTCAGTCTATATGGAGAAAAGTGAATGGGCTTTGATAAATGTTTCCCGCTGATCGCTACGAAAAACGCCGAGTTGAATCATTCTATCTGCGTTCTTTGCGAAATCTGCGGGAAACATCTTTCTTTTATCATTCAAAAGATATAAACTACTTCTGGCTTTCCGCCCAGGTATCCATTTTCGCTTCAAAAACAGATAATGGGAAAGATCCATCTTTTAATACTGCAGTATGAAAAGCGGCCACTTTAAACTTCGGACCTAGTTCTTTCTCGTATTTGGTTCTCAACTCCCTTATTTTCATTGCACCTGTTTTATAACCTAAAGCTTGTGCAGGTATGCCCATGTAACGTTCAATTTCTGCAGTAGCACCTTCCGTGCTAATGGCTTCATTATCTGTCATGTATTTAATAGCTGCTTCTCTGCTCATGTTTTTGGTGTGGATGGCCACATCAACCACCAGGCGAATGGCTCTGTGCATTTCATCACCCAAGGCCCCCATGTGCTGATAAGGATCTTGATATAAGCCTAATTCTTTGCCCAACGATTCGCAGTATAAGGCCCAGCCTTCTACATAAGCGTTATGACCGCCAAAACGACGGAAATTAGGGAGCGATTTATTTTCTTGCGTTAAAGAAATCTGATAATGGTGACCAGGTATAGCTTCGTGTAAAAAAAGAGATTCCATTCCCGAGGTGGTGTTAAATGTTTTAGCATCTAAAATGGGTACATAAAAGATTCCTGGACGTGATCCGTCAGCCGAACCTGGATTATACTCTGCGCTGGCAGATGCTGCCCTGAAAGCTTCTGTTTGGCGGATTTCGAAGGGTGTTTTAGGCTCAACATCAAACATCTTTTTCAAATTGGGTTTCATGCGCTGGTGAATGTGCTCAAAGGCCGCTAAAACTTCTTTTGGAGTTTTATAAGGCATGAATTTTTTATCTGTTTTCATGTATTCGAAAAAGGCTTTCAAATCGCCCTTAAAGCCTACCAGGTTTTTGATGCTGTCCATCTGGCCTTTAATACGGGCAACTTCTTTTAAACCCGTTTGATAAATTTCTTCCGGCGTTTTGTTGGTGGTCGTTTGTTGTTTCACCAGATAAGTGTACCAGGCTAAACCACCTGGCATGGCCGAGTAACCTGAAGTAGTTCTGGTTTTTGGCAAATATTCATTCTGCAGATAATCGCCCAATTTTTTGTAGGTAGGGATAATTACTTTGGTGATCGAATTGCGGTACGCTTCTGTTAACTTTTGTTTATCTGCTGCAGAAAAACTGGCCGGCATTAATTTGATCGGTCCATAAAATAAACTTTCTTCGGGCGTAGCCACAACCATACTCTGCATCTGAGGGATCATTTTAATCACCAATGCTTTTGGCAATACAATACCGGCGGCAGCGCCTTTTTTAAAATTGCCAATGGCGGTATCGGCCCATACCGAAAAGGCATCAATACGTTTTAACCAATCTTCATAATTCTTTACCGTTTTAAAAGGCTGTATGCCCGTTCCGGCACCAAACTGACCAATGGTTAAAGGCAAAGCAAACATCTGGTTAAAGGGCAGGTATTCGAAGTGATATTGAAGTCCTTCGATATTGATGTCTAACTGATCTTTTAAATAATCGAAAGATAATTTATCGTTTGCACTGAGGCTTTCTCTATCATATTTGCCCAGGCTATCTAAATAACGTTCGTTATAGCTTTTAAATTCTTTTATATAGGCTTGCGACCCGTCGTTGGCTAAAAGGTCATTATAACGCTCGTCGCCAATATAAGTGGCATTTATGGGATTTAGTTTTAATCCATCCTGATAATATTGTTCGCACAGGGCTGCAAAAGTTTTGTTTTCGGTGGTATTGTCCGAACTACTTTTTTGCTTGCAGGCAACCACCGCGGCAATGCAGGCTGCAAAAAGAAATATCTTTTTCATTTATTTTGAGTTAAGGTTCTAATCAAAAATAACAAATTATTAGCCATTTATCAGTAGGTCGCCTTAACGCAAAAAAGCCACCCCTAAGGGATGGCTTTAATATATAATCAGTATGAAACTGAAAACTGTGAATTGCTAACTGATTAAGCTAATAACCTGATTGGCTCTTCTAATAAACCTTTTAATGTTTGTAAGAACTGTGCTCCGGTTGCACCATCAACCACACGGTGATCGCAACCTAAAGTCAATTTCATTACGTTACCAGGGACAACAGCACCATTTTTAACCACAGGAACTTGTTGTATTGCACCTACTGATAAAATTGCACCATCAGGAGAGTTGATAATTGAAGTAAACTCATCAATACCAAACATACCTAAGTTAGATACGGTGAACGTAGAACCTTCCCAATCTGCTGGCTGTAATTTTTTAGCTTTTGCTTTACCACCAAAATCTTTTACTTCTGCAGAGATATGTGATAAAGATTTGCCATCAGCGAAACGCACAACCGGTACCAATAAACCATCTTCAACAGCCATAGCTACACCAATGTTGGTATGTTCGTTAAATCTGATTTTATCGCCACCCCATGATGAGTTAACAGCAGGGTGTTTTTTCAATGCAACGGCAACCGCTTTAATTACGATATCGTTGAAAGAAACCTTAACAGGAGCAACTGCATTAATAGCCGTACGTGCAGCCATTGCATTGTCCATATCAATACTGATGGTTAAATAGAAATGTGGCGCGGTGAATAAACTTTCTGCTAAACGTTTTGCAATTACTTTACGCATCTGCGAAACCGGCGCTTCAGTAAATTTAACTTCACCAACATATTGAGGGATTACTGGTGCCGGAGCAGCAGCTTTCTCGGCAGCCGGAGCTGATGCAGATTCTGCTTTTGCTGGTGCTGCACTTGGTTTAAAGTTTTCGATATCTTTTTTAATGATACGGCCACCTTCTGCACTACCTGCAACCTGTGCCAGGTCGATTCCTTTATCTTTAGCAATTTTCTTAGCTAAAGGAGATGCTTTAACGCGGCTATCGCTGTTGTCTGTAGTTGTACCACACGATGAAGTTCTTGGTGTTTCAATTTCAGCAACAGGTGCAGATTTTTCTGCTTTAGGTGCTTCAGCACTTTCCGCTTTTGGAGCCGGGGCTGAGCCACCTGCTAAAATTCCGCTCACATCAGTTCCTTCAGGACCAACGATAGCGATAATTCCGTTTACTTTTGCAGCAGCACCTTTCTCTACACCGATGTGTAATAAAGTTCCGGTTGCGTAGCCCATTACTTCCATAGTTGCCTTATCGGTTTCTACATCAGCAAGCACATCATCATCTTTTACTTTATCGCCAACTTTTTTATGCCATTCAGCAATTACGCCTTCAGTCATGGTATCGCTTAACAAAGGCATGCGGATAACCGTAACACCTTTTGCTGCTAATTCTTCTTCGCTTAAGCCACCGCCCTGAGCAGGTGCAGCTTCTTCTTTTTTCTCTTCAGCCTTTGGAGCGTCAGCACTTTCGGCTTTTGGGGCCTCTGCACCTTTTTCTGCTTCCAATGCTGCTTTATAATCTTCGCCTTCTTTACCAATAACGGCCATGATGGCATCAACCGGAACAGCTGTTCCTTCTTCTACACCTACGTATAAAAGCGTACCATCCCAATAAGATTCCATATCCATTGTTGCCTTGTCAGTTTCTACTTCTGCCAAAACATCGCCGCTTTTCACTTTATCCCCCACTTTTTTATGCCACTTTGCCAAAACCCCTTCGGTCATGGTGTCGCTCATTTTGGGCATTTTAATTACATCAGCCATTATATCTAATTAATTGAAATCTTATTAATATTAGTCCATTACGTAAGGGTAGTCCTGTTGCATATATACATCTTTGTATAATTCAGATGCATCAGGCCAAGGAGATTCTTCAGCAAATTTTACTGCCTGATCTACAATTGCTTTTACTTTAGCTTCTACTTCTTCAATCCAGGCTTGATCTGCATACTTTTCTTTAAGAATCGTTTCTCTTGCGTGCTCAACCGGATCTTTTGCTTTATAATCTTCTAATTCTTCTTTGGTACGGTATTTTGCCGGATCTGACATCGAGTGACCACGGTAACGGTAAGTTCTCATTTCTAAGAAAGTAGGTCCTTCACCTTTACGTGCACGTTGGATCGCTTCGTCCATTGCATTATGAACCGCAACCGGATCCATACCATCAACTGGTGCACATGGCATATCAAAACCTAAACCTATTTTATAAATATCGGTCATGTTGGTTGTACGTTGTACTGAGGTACCCATTGCATAACCATTGTTTTCGCAAACAAAAATAACTGGCAATTTCCAAAGCATGGCCATGTTAAAAGTTTCGTTTAATGCACCCTGGCGCACTGCACCATCGCCCATATAACAAATGTTAACATTATCAGTTCCTTTGTATTTTTCTGCAAAAGCAACGCCAGCACCTAATGGAATCTGACCACCAACAATGGCATGACCACCGTAGAAGTTATGCTCTTTGCTGAACATGTGCATTGAACCACCTTTACCTTTAGAGCAACCTGTAGCTTTACCGTACATTTCTGCCATAATACTATCAGCACTAACTCCTAAAGCTAAGGCATGAGCATGATCACGATATGTTGTAATCATTGAATCACCTTTTTGCATTGCAGATATTGCACCTGCAACTACAGCTTCTTGTCCAATGTATAAATGACAAAAGCCACGTATTTTTTGTTGTCCGTATAACTGGCCAGTTTTTTCTTCGAATTTGCGCATCAGCAACATTGACTCAAACCACTTTAACCAGGTATCTTTATTTATTTCTACTGCACTCATTTTAGGGTATTTGTTTTTTGCGACAGCAAATCTAATTTTTTTATTGTAATTTTTGGCACTTTTTAGTGTAAAAACATCATAGTATTAGGGTTGTAATCAGATTTAACAGTTGTTTTACAATTAAATATAAAACCAGGGAACCGATATCGATTTAATAGCGATTTCTTATAATTAAATCAATGCCCTTTATCATAATATGGAATCAATTTATTCTGAAATTTAATTCTGCATATGTGCTTATTTCCATAATTTAAAATAACACCGATTTATTCCTGTTTAGAATATTGAACTAAATCGTTTTTTTTAAAAAGATAATTTTAAGGCTAAGTTTATGAACAAAAATGAGGAGCAAAAAATAAAAATGTTAATAACTTTCGTTTTTTAACGTCTAACATTTGGATAACATTTGTATAATTAATACTTTTGGCAACCAACAATAAGCCCATGTGGTGTACGTTAATGTGTAAGTGAATACCCAAACATAACTGTATAACATGATTAAAAAATTTTTGTTTTCTACTCTAATTGCTATTTGCACGCTCTCAGCCGCATTTGCGCAAACAAAAACAAAAGAATCTGGTAAAGAATTAAATGATCCCGACAACCTTGCATCGCAATATTTTTCGCAGGTTATGGGTGTTGCGGTAGATGCAACTTCGAATTTAAAACTGTACAAGTTTATTTACGAATGGATCGGAACGCCTTATAGTTATGGTGGAAACACCAAAAGAGGGATAGATTGTTCGGCTTTCACTAAAGCGATTTACGATAAAGTTTTCAACACCACCATCAGAAGAAACTCGCGCGATATTTTTAGTATGGTAGATCCACTTTCTAAAGAAGATTTAAAAGAAGGTGATTTAGTTTTCTTCAAGATTAAAAGCAGAAGTATTTCTCATGTTGGTATTTACCTGGGCGATAACAGGTTTGCACATGCATCTAGTTCTCGTGGTGTCGTAATCAGCAACCTCAACGAACCTTATTACAGCCGTTATTTTTACAAAGGTGGGCGTGTGTTAGAATCATTTAAGAAAGAATTTACAGTAGAATAGATCAGTTGACATTTTCAGTTAACAGTTAAAAACATATACAATCCTCCTGAAGAAATTTTGGAGGATTTTTTTATACCATCAAAATCAAAACTAAACCACTATGGACTGAAAGTCTATAGGTTTTACGACGAATGAAATCATTGTTAAAGAAGGCCACAGACTCGCATATTGTATCTAATCTGTGAATCTGTGGCAAAAAAATAAAAATTTGTAGAAAAGAAAGTCTTGCACTAAAAGTGCATCGTTTCGACTAACGGATGAGACCAATGAAGTTTATCAATACCCTTATAATATCCGCTCTTGCGTTAATTATTTTAATTAGCTGCACGAGTAATAATGCACAGGTTACTACGCCGGTAGCCAAACAAGATACGGTAATCAGAAAAATAAAGGATACCATATCCATTACAGCCGTAGGCGATATTATGCTTGGCTCTGCTTTTCCTTCTAAAACTAACCTCCCTCCTGACGATGCTGTAAACAGCTTTCAGGCGGTAGACAGTTTATTAAAAGGAGATATTGTTTTTGGTAACCTGGAAGGTTGTTTCCTTAACTCAGGCAATTCGAACAAATGTAATGGCATTAACCCGAATAACTGTTATGCTTTTAGAATGCCGGAGCGTTATGCCGGGATATACAAGGATGCAGGATTTAATGTGTTGAGTATCGCCAACAACCATGTGGGTGATTTTGATGCCAGGGGAAGAAAAAATACAGCCAGGATTTTAGACTCGCTGCAGATCCATTATGCCGGACAGGTAAATAAACCTTTTGAAGTTTTTGAAAAAGACAGTGTAAAGTACGCATTCTGTGCTTTTGCGCCGAACGAGAATACCGTATCGATCAATAAAATCGACAGCGCCAAAGCTTTGGTTGCACGTCTAAAATTGATGGCCGATATTGTGATTGTCTCTTTTCATGGTGGTGGTGAAGGTGCAAGGTTTGAACATGTTCCCCGTAAAAACGAGATTTTTTATAAAGAAAACAGAGGTAATGTTTACGCCTTTGCACATGCTGTTATTGATGCTGGTGCTGATGTGGTATTGGGACATGGTCCGCATGTAACCCGCGCTGTTGAAGTGTATAAAAATAAATTCATTGCTTACAGTTTGGGTAATTTTTGCACCTATGGTATGTTTAGCTTAAAAGGCAATAACGGCATTGCGCCCTTGCTTCAGTTAAAAGTAAATGCTAAGGGTGATTTTTTGTATGCCGATATTGTATCAGTTAAACAGGATAAGGTTAGCCGTTTAACCCTCGATGAAAATCATGGTGCCTTTAAACGAATTAAAGAACTGACAGATATTGATTTTGTTGGCCATCAGTTAAAATTCGCAGATAACAGGATTAGTTTAAAAGATTAATTTTCTCCGACATCAATCTCAATTTATTTCAGAATATTTGTTGGATGAAAGCATCATGATTTTTTAAATCACCTAGTGACAGGAATAAACGGCTCAAGCCTTCTTGAACACCGTTACCACACTACACATGATAGCTTCATCATTGATTAAAACAACATTATAGGGATGAAAAAAGGATTAATACTTCATTATATTATAGGTATAGCCGCCGCTATTTTAGTACTGGCAGCAGCCTACTACATCAACCAAAACCCCGATAATTTACTGTCGGCAGGGATTATTATTCTGGCGGGTTGCCTGGTCGCTTTTAGCCAGTACCAGATCATCAAGCACAAAAAGAAGCAATAGTATGATTGCGACTATACTCCAGATCACAAAGACTGGAAATGCTAAAGATAGCATCTACCTTGCTTTAGCCATCGGAGCGGCGGTTGTTCTGTTTGTGCTATCTAAAAAGTTCAGGAGAAAAGCCTGATTAGCTTTCGTCCTTGGTGTTCTTCACCAGGCCAATTCCAGATACAAAGAATATAAGTCCGATGATGCCGTAAACCATCAATCCCCTTGTATTTTCGCTGTGGCTAACAAAGCCATAACCAGCGTATATCAATCCAATTATACCAAGTACGGTTAATATTGTTCCAAAAGTGCGTTTTACATTCATATGGTTTATTATTTAATAAGGTAAAGACAAAATATGATCGATTTTGTTTTAAACAAACAAAGAAGCCCATCTCATCAACTGAAATGGGCTTCTTTTATGGGGGTGAAGGATAACTTACCAAACACCTAAACGGTTTGCCGGAGTTATGTACATTTTTGCGGTTGCAGGAATGTTGAAGGCTTTATAAAATGCTTCCATATTATACACAGGTCCGTTTACCCTGAACATCTCTGGACTATGTGGATCTGTTTTTAATCTTACACGCATACTTTCGTCGCGGGTTTTAATTCTCCATACCTGGGCAAAGCTTAAAAAGAAACGTTGATCGGGGGTAAAACCATCAATCTTTTTATCGCCTTTTCCTTGTTCGGTTAATTTAAAGGCATCGTAGGCAATGTTTAATCCGCCAATATCGGCCAGGTTTTCGCCTAAGGTTAACGAACCATTTACATGCTGATTATCCAACAGCGAGAAGTTGTTGTAAAATGTTTCTACTTTACCTGCTTTGGCTTTAAATTTATCGGCATCAGCTTTTGTCCACCATTCTTTTAGGTTACCAACGGCATCATACTGGCGACCCTGATCATCAAAACCATGTGTCATTTCGTGACCAATTACAGCACCTATTGCACCATAGTTAATGGCATCATCAGCGGCAAATTCAAAGAACGGGAACTGTAAAATTCCTGCAGGAAAAACAATTTCGTTGAAAGATGGATTGTAATAGGCATTAACTGTTGGTGGAGTCATTCCCCATTCGGTTTTATCTACATTTTTGCCCAGCTTATCCATCATTTCCTTGTAGGCATGTTTACTGGCCGACTGAAGGTTTGCATAATAAGTGTTTTTCGAAACCTCAACATCATCGTACTTTTTCCATTTATCAGGATAGCCGATCTTTTTGATAAATGCGTTTAATTTTTCTAAAGCTTTCTTTTTGGTTTCCGGGGTCATCCAATCTACCTTCTGGATTCTCTCTGCATATACTTTCTGTAAATTGTTTACCAAAGTTAACATACGTTCTTTGGCCTCTGGCTTGAAATATTTTTCGGCATATAATTGGCCTAAAAGCTCACCTAAATTACGATCAGTAGCATTTACAATGGCTTTCCATCTTTCTGTTGGCGCCTGTTGACCATATAGTGTTTTAGAGAAAAAATCGAATTTAGCATCTCTGAATTTTTTGGTAAAAGCATTTGCCGATCTGTTTAAAGCATCAAACTTTAATTTTTCTTTCCAGATTTCGATAGGCTGGCTTTTTACCAGGGCTGATAAGGTTTGATAATATTTTGGCTGTCTAACAATAACAGTATCAGTACTAGCGCCCAGTTTACTTAAAACGGATTTCCATTCAATATTTGGAGTCTGCTTTTGAAAATCAGCCACGGTCATTTTGTTATAGTTTTTCTGCGGATCGCGCAGCTGAACAGGAGTTGAATGCGACTGGGCAATTGCTGTTTCGAGTTTTAAAATGTTATCGGCATATTTTGCTGCATTTACAGAATCGCCAGCGAGGCCAAAAATTTTGGTGATGTATTTGATGTACTCCACCCTGATTTTCTTTGCCTTCTCGTCTTGTTCTAAATAGTAACTGCGGTCTGGCAGGGTAAGGCCAGCCTGTGAAAATGATAAAGCATTTTTGGTGCTTAATTTGTCATCGGGTTCTACACCAAAGCCCAATAAATCTCCTTCGCCATTTTTATAACCATCGGCAACAAAGTTGATTAAATCCTGATCATTTTTAATCCCTTCTATTTTACTTAAGAGCGGTTTTATAGGTTCGATGCCTAACTTTTCGATGGTAAGCGTGTCCATTCCACTGGTGTAGAAATCGCCAACTTTCTGTTCAGTACTTCCTTTGGCTGCATTGGCTTTTGAAGAGTTTTCCAGAATGTTGTTCAGGTTCTTCAGGTTATCGTTATATAAAGTATAAAAAGAACCCCAGCCTGTTTCGGTTTTTGGAATTTCGGTGTTTTTCATCCATTTCCCGTTGGCATACAGGAAAAAGTTATCACCTGGTTTTACAGTAGTGTCCATGCCGGCTTTATCGAAAAATTCGGTGCGCGCATTCGCCACATCGGCATCCTGATGGCTTTTATTCTGGCAGGCAGCAAAAAGCAATACGCCGGCAGCCGGAAGAAATAATTTGATTTTCATTGTATATAAGTTAGTTAGAAAAGCTTAAAGCTACAAAATGCCTGATGTAGTTTGTATGAATTTTTTTATAACTTCATCAAATTCTTACATGGATATACAACAAACGCTATCAGCCAAATATTTAACAATGAATAAAACGCTACTCAAAAAGACCTCTTTATGCATATTCTTTTCTTGCATAGTAACTTTAGTTTCTGCCCAAATTACGATACAGGGAAAGATTTTAAATGCCGAAACCAAAAAGCCTGTTGAAAATGCAAGTGTATATTTTAATAATACCCAAATTGGTGCAACAAGCGATGAAAAAGGGCAGTTTAAATTATACACCAAAAGACTTTATAGCGACCTGGTGATTTCTGCTATTGGCTACGAAAGTAAAACCGTTAATACCAGTGCTAACCTTACCAATTACACCATTTTGCTAAAAGAAAAAACCAATAGCCTTATGGAAGTAACGGTAAGTACTGGTAAAAACGACTGGAACAAATGGGGAGATCTTTTTTCTATGCTTTTATTGGGTAACAATCCGTTTAATCGGCGTAATTGTAAAATAATGAATCCGAACGACATTAAATTTTATTATGATGAGGATAAACAATACCTGGAAGTAATAGCTGAAAAGCCCATCCTGATCAAAAATAGTGCTATGGACTGCCTCGTGCATCTGGATATTTATGAGTTTGGTTATCACTTTACCGATGATAACCTTACCTACAGCTCTTACGCTTATTATGATGGTTTTGGCAATAAACCAAATAAAAGCAGACAATTAGCGATCAAGGTTAATTATTTAGGATCAAGGATGCATTTTTATAGAAGCTTGTATGCAAATACGCTCGAAAAAGAAAACTTTCAAGTATACCGTTATACCGCTGTAAAGAATATAGAGCGGGAAAATGTTTTCAGAGCTGTGCAACAATATAGAGCGGCTAAAATGGCGGCTGGGCGAACCGGCAATGCGTTACTTAAATTATCAGATAACCCTGATTCGGCCTCGTATTATAAAAAAGTATTGATGCAAAGCAGCATTTTAAAGTGGGATACCTCGAGGGTGGATTACAAACAGTTTTTGAGCTTCGATAGCCTAAATCACAAAATGACGTTCAAGTTTAATGATACACTTATGGTGGTATATAAACGAAATCAGAACATGCTGGGAGGTTTAACCATGTTGCGTTTGGGTGCAATTAAAGAGTTATCAACTGTGGACCTAAAAACACTGTTACATTTAACTGATAAAGAAGGTGTAGAGATAGATCCTATGGGATACGTAACACCAAACTGGTTATTGATGACCGGTGATATGGGAAACAGGAGGCTCGCTGAGCAACTTCCTTACGATTTTATATATAGCCCTTAGCCCGGCGGAACCGCACTTTTTAAATCCATCACGAAGTAGAGGTCTAGGTATATTGCATTTATTTTTTATAACTTCATAAAAAAATCTAATTATGCAATACACCATTTACATTATAGCTGTGGTAGGATTTATCATCCTGCTGAGCTCCTTTGTTACTGTTAAACAGGGAACCATTGCGGTGGTAACCGTTTTCGGTAAATACCGCCGCCAGTTAAGACCGGGCTTAAACTTTAAAATTCCATTAATAGAGCAGATTTATTCTCGTATTTCCATTCAAAACCGTTCTGTGGAGCTATCCTTTCAAGCGGTAACGCAAGATCAGGCCAATGTATATTTTAAGGCCATGCTATTGTATTCTGTGGTGAACCAGGATGAGGAAACAATTAAAAATGTAGCTTTTAAGTTTGTAGATGCGACCAACTTAATGCAGGCATTAATCAGAACCATCGAAGGTTCGATTAGGGCATATGTGGCCACACAAAAGCAGGCGAATGTTTTGGCGCAGCGTAACGAAATTGTACTTCATGTGAAGGAACAGATTGATCAGGTTTTAGACGGATGGGGTTACCATCTTCAGGATCTTCAATTGAATGATATTACTTTTGATGAAGAAATTATGCGTTCGATGAGTCGTGTAGTAGCTTCAAACAACTTAAAGGCAGCGGCTGAGAATGAAGGTCAGGCATTATTGATTACCAAAACCAAAGCTGCCGAAGCGGATGGTAATGCAATCAAGATTGCGGCTACGGCCGAGCGTGAGGCTGCACAGTTGCGCGGGCAGGGTATTGCTTTATTCCGTGCCGAGGTTGCACATGGGATGAGTAAAGCCGCTCAGGAAATGGAGCAAGCCAATCTGGATATTTCGGTAATCTTATTTACCATGTGGACGGAATCGATTAAACATTTTGCAGAGAATGGTGATGGAAACGTGATTTTCCTTGATGGAAGCAGTGAAGGCATGAACAGGACCATGAAAGAAATGATGGCCATGCAGTTAAACAAACAGACTGAGCCAACCGCGAAGAAGGGCTAATGCTTTAGTGTTGTCAGATGTTACCATCTGAGAGTTAATATAAATAAAAAGATAAATGTCGTTCAGTGTAGGATAGAAATATCCGATACCACGAGAAAATTGCCTTTAGAGTTGTCAACTTTCTAGCAAATTGGTTATTAAAGTTGACAACTCTGAAATCCAATTACAAAAAAGGCCGCTTTAGTTTTGCTAAAGCGGCCTTTTTGTTGAATATATTTCTTTTTAGTTATTCTTTGGCATCACACCTAAGTTCATCACATAGTTGCCAGATTGCTGCATAAAATCGCCCATTACTTTTAACGATTCATCTTCTATAAAATCGAAAGCATCTTGCTTGGTAATTTTATCTCCTTTTTTAATGGCAGGCAAGCCTCTCAGCGCTCTTAATTCATTCTGTCTGGCAAGTGTTTTAGCTTCCTGCGCATCGCGCTCTGCTTTAAGTTTTGCTTCGTTTAAAGTTACAGAAACTTCAGTATCGCGTTTTTTAAGATCCGCAATATCTTGTTTCAGGTATTTAAAATCCAACGAATTTGCAATACGCTGTTCGCTATTTTTGATTAACTGTGCTTTAACAGGAGTCAGATTTGCAACCGGTTTAAAGCTTGAGCTTGGAATAACGTCCCATGGTAACGCTGATGATTCAGTGTCTTCACCAATTTTATCCATCGGATAAACTGAAGGGAAAACAACGTCAGGTGTTACACCTTTATGCTGCGTGCTGCTTCCTGCTACACGGTAAAATTTAGCCATGGTTAGGTTAATCTGTCCTAAATTAATATCAGCCGGATTTGCTCCGCTTGGCGAAGTGCCAACTGTTTTATCTTTAGAAATTAATCCGGCTACTCTTTGCAACATACTTGGGTTCACCAGTTTGTTTAAATCGATAGAAGACTGAACGGTACCTTTACCATAGGTTTGGCTACCCATAATAATACCACGTCCATAATCTTGTATTGCTCCGGCAAAGATTTCAGATGCTGATGCGCTTAAACGGTCTACCATCACGCCAAAAGGGCCATCCCAGGCTACACCGCTGTTTTCATCTTCATCTACTTCAATTTTACCGCGTAAATCTTTTACCTGAACAACAGGTCCTTTATCGATAAATAAACCCGTTAATGAAATGGCTTCAACTAATGAACCTCCACCGTTTCCGCGTAAATCCATTACAATGGCATTTACTTTATCATAGGTTTTTAACGAATCAATTAATTTTCTAACATCACGGGTAGTGCTTTTGTAGTTTTTATCACCTGCATTAGCGGCTTTAAAATCAGCATAAAATGCTGGAAGGGTGATAATGCCGATTTTATAATCTTTACCATTGCTATTAATGGTTTTAACTTTTTTCTTGGCCGATGTTTCTTCTAAAACAATTTTATCGCGAACTAGATCGATAATTACCGGTTTAGACGACATTTCTTTTCCAACTGGGATTACTTTTAAACGCACCTTGGTTCCTTTCGGACCTTTAATTTTAGATACGGTGTTATCCAATCTCCAGCCTACCACATCTACAAATTCTCCATCACCCTGTGCTACGGCAATAATGCGGTCGCCAGCACTTAATTGTTTGCCTTTAAATGCAGGTCCGCCAGCAATAATTTCAGAAATTTTAACGACTTCGTTTTCTAATTGTAAACGGGCACCAATGCCTTCGAAAGAACGAGACATATCTTCGTTAAATGCTGCTGCATTGGTTGGGTTAAAATAATTGGTATGTGGATCAATAGATTCAGTAAAGGCATCCATCAAAATCTGGAAAACATCCTGATTATTGGTTTTTGAAGTCTGCGATTGTAGGTTCTGATAACGTTTAGTTAAGGTTTCTACGTTCTTGGCTTCTGCAGTGCCAGCCAGATTTAAATTAATCAGTTCGTATTTAACACGTTTTTTCCAGGTATCATTTAAGGCTGCTGAAGAAGTTACCCAAGGCTGTTTCTCCCTGTCGTAAACATAGCTGTCGGTTTGATTAAAATCGTATTTGGTTTTAATCTGTGCTAAAGAATAGGTGAAATATTCGTTTAACCGTTTGGCATAAACGTTATAGATGAAAAACGGACCACTTAGATCACCATTTTTGAAATCATCATCCAAAGTATATCTGTATTTTTCAAATTCTTTGATATCTGAAGCCAAAAAGTAATTTTTGCCCTGATCCAGCGACTTGATATACTTATCTAAAATAATCGAAGATATAGAATCGTTGATCTGAATTTTTTTATAATTATAACTCTCGATCAAATTGACAACCTCTTTTATCACAAGTTGTTGCTGCTCGTCTGGTTTCACATTGGTAACACCCTCAACCATTGGCTGAGTTTTAGGTGCAGCATGACAAGCAAGTACTGCCGCAGTAAAAATTACAAAAAATATTCTCTTTAACATCTCTTTAAATGATTTAAAATCCATTTCCAATTCTATATAGCCAATATGATACCATTTTAGCAAAAAAACAAAAAAGAGACAGCATTATTACCGTCTCTTGTTAAAACTTTATCAAATCTAACTAAAAGCTTTTTATTTAACAATTTCTTATGTAGAACGTTGCGCGTTATTTTTTGTTTTGATTGACACTCAAAATTTGACCATTTACAGACCTTTAAAGCCTATATGATGGGTAATGTAGTAAGATTTACGGGAAAATAAATATTTAAATTAGCTAGGATTTACCTTTTTGCTGGTGGTTTTGCTGGCAATCATTTCTCTGGCATCTTTGATTTGTGCCTTGTATTGCGTGCTTTTGATGGAGTTGGCCAGCCATTCAGCCGATTTCAGGTCTCTCAGTGCAAGTGTAAAATCTTTCTTTTTAATTTTAACCTGAACAATACCTAAAATGGATTCAATGTAAGAATTATTGCTTTTTAACTGTTTTGCCAGAATACCTTGCTGTGTGTAAAACCACATGGATTGGGTGTACTTGGTATTGGCCAGGTAAACTTTGCCCAAAAGATTATACGTGTTCATTACGCCAGCTCTGTTTCCGGTTTTAGAATAATTTTTTAACGCCACATTTAAAAGAATCTGCTCCGCATCCGTGAAACGCCCAAGTTGATAATGCATACTGCTCATCTTGATAACGGCCTGTCCGTACCTGTTGAAGTTTTTTACGGCATTATATTCGAAAGCTGCTTTGCCAAATAAGGTGAGGGCTTCGTTGTAATCGCCTTTTCGCTCTAAGTCTTCTGCTTCCTCAAAAAAAGAATTGCCGTCTTCCAAATCAAATTTAGATACTGCAATATTTATAGCACTACCATTAGGTTCTTGGATCTCAGATTTATCTATGTTTTGAGCTTGTAGTTGTAATGATGCAAAAAGGCCGATTAAAGCCAATACAATCTTGGTCATGCAACAAAAATAATACTTTAAATCTAATTTTAGCTAAATACCTGTAAATTAACATCAAAAGATGCCCAAACCATGTATGGATGCGAGTCGCAATGATATACTTCGCCTGCCGCAGAAATGCCTATAATGCCTGCAAAGCCATCAAAAGCTTTCAATTCGGCAAAGGATTTGTCTGACGCTTCCTTTAAAGAAAATCCATCCGTAACTCGGGTTACAATTTTGGCGGCTAAAGCACCGCTTACAATATCTTCACCTACCCCGGTACAGGAGATACCTGCATATTGATTAGCGTAGTTGCCGGCCACGGTTGCAGAATCGCTTACCCGGCAAGGGATTTCGAAACCTTTTCCGCCGGTGGAGGTTGCTGCTGCTAAATTTCCATCTGCATCAAGTGCTACACAGCCTACGGTTCCTTTATTGTTTTTTTGGTTCAATTTAGCTTCGTATTCTGACTGGCGCTGCGCGGTAATCGGGTTGAAATATTCAAATCCATTTGCTCTTGCAAATTGTTGTGCGCCATCACCACTGAGTACCCGGTCATCATAAGGTAACAGGTGTTGTGCAATTTGTATCGGATTTTTAACCTCCTCTACATTAATGACGCCACTAAATTTTTCAGTTTTACCATCCATTAAGGCTGCGCTTAACCTCACCTTTCCATCGCTTTGGATCTGCGAACCAATACCAGCGTTAAACAGCTCATTATCTTCCAGCAAAGCAACGGTATAAACCACGGTCTCTAAAGCGGTATGTGTTTTTAGATATTCGTGTCCGAGCGTAACAATCGAAGCTAATGCATCTTGTTTAGCTTTTTTTGTTTCCTGGTTGGTAGACGATTCGCTGAAGAAGCCGCCATGTATGATTAGTTTCATCTGCTGGATTTGAGTATTGAGACATTTAATAGGCTTAGGCCTTAAACCCTAAACCTTCCACCTTAAACCTTTTTAGGCTATCGGAACAACCTTTGGATGATGGATCACTAAACTATGGTCTGTTAAATCATAAACGTCGCCATCGCACATGACGTGTACCACCATGTTTTTAATGGAAACAGGTTGTCCCATTTCTACATCAGTTAAATTGGTGTCGGCCATATTACGGCCATCTACTAAAATTACCATACCAGAACCAATGGCTTCCATGGTATGGCCATCAGAGATGAAAAGTCCGGTATCTTCGCCAAGCCCAATGCCTAAAATACCAGGATTGCTGGCAGCGGCATATAACAAACGACCAATTCTGCCGCGTTGAACAAAGTGTGTATCTACAATAACATCATCAATAAAGCCTAATCCACCGGTAATTTTAACCTCTCCCTTAAGTAAGGCATCCTTACTGCTGCCCTGATAAATCATGTTTTTAGAACTTGCCGCGGCTCCAGCCGAAGTACCTGCAATAACCACGGGTTCATTTCTATATTTTTCTAACAGGATCTGGTGGATTTTTGTTCCGCCAAAAATTGACGAAAGGCGAAGCTGATCGCCACCGGTAAAGATAATGACCTCTGCGGCTTTGATACGTTCATAATTTTCATCTGAATTGGCTTCTTCGCGATTGGTAATATTAAGTACACCCACATTATGCACGTCTAATTGTGCATAAGCCTTGATATACTCTTCGCCCACTTTTTCGGGCATTAACGATGCTGTGGTGATGATCTCGAAGCGAGATTGGGTATCTCTTAATGATTCGGTAGTAATCCGTTTTAAAATTCCACGCTCAAAAAAATTCATGTTATCAGGCAGTCCAAATTGCGTTTCTGCGAAGCTACCTGTATTTATTGCGCCACCAATGATGATGAGTTTACCTTTCGGAACCATTCGTTGTGTATTATAATTGTATCAAAAAACCCAAATATATAGGCTTAAGATAAAAAACACGACTTTTTTTGTCAAGAATATTCAATTTATTAACAAAAGTTAAAATATTATAACATAAAATTAACGCTGTTGTGCTTGAAAGTAAAACAAATAGGCGTTAAAATTGATTTAGGTAAATGGGACGCCTAATTTCAAAATAAATGCATAATTTACAGTCATCAATTTCATTCTAAAAATTGAGTTAAAAAGGCCATCCCAAACGCTTGTTTAAATAAAAAACGAACAAAACATTACATGAAGATATCAAACATACAAGTATTAAGAGGGCCAAATATATGGTCAATTAGCCGGAAAAAATTAATCCAGATGCGCTTAGATCTGGAAGATTTGGAGCAAAAGCCAACCAACGTAATTGAAGGGTTTAGTGAACGGATAGAGAAATTGTTGCCCAGCATGTTTACACACCGCTGTTCTAAAGGCGTAGAAGGCGGGTTTTTTACACGGGTGAAAGAAGGAACATGGATGGGGCATGTAATTGAACATATTGCTTTAGAAATCCAAACACTGGCCGGGATGGAAACTGGCTTTGGCAGAACACGTCAAACTAAAACGGAAGGTATTTATAATGTGGTATTCAGTTACCTGGAAGAAAAAGTTGGTGTTTACGCTGCTGAAGCTGCAGTTAAAATTGCCGAAGCCCTGATTAATAATGAAGAATACGATTTAGAGCACGATATCCGCAGGATGAAAGAAATCCGCGAGCTGGAAGCATTAGGCCCGAGTACAGGCTCTATTGTGGAAGAGGCCGTAAGCAGAAGTATTCCCTGGATCAGGCTGAATAAAAGTTCGTTGGTACAGTTGGGATATGGTAAAAACCAGGTCCGCTTTAGGGCAACCATGACCGAAAAAACCAGTAGCATTGCCGTAGATATTGCCAGCAATAAGGAAGAAACAAAACGTTTGCTTACCGAAGCGGCCATTCCGGTAGCTTCTGGAGTAACCATTTCAAATCCTGATGATCTGGAAGCATCCGTTAAAAAAGTTGGATTTCCTCTAGTTTTTAAACCACTTGATGGCAACCATGGTAAAGGTGCAACCATTAATGTGAAAACGATGGAAGATGCTGTTGCCGCTTTTGAATATGCCAAAACCTATTCGAGAAAGGTAATTATAGAAAAATTTATTACCGGATTCGATTTTCGTGTGCTGGTAATCGATCATAAAGTAATTGCTGCCGCGCAACGCGATCCTGCACATGTTAAGGGGAATGGAATTCACACCATTCAGGAGTTAATTGATAAGGAGAATGAAGATCCACGCCGTGGTTATGGTCACGAAAATGTGTTAACCGAAATTGCTGTTGACAGGGATACCTTGGATTTGCTGGCCAAAAAAGAATATACCTTAGAAACCATTCCTGAAAAGGGAGAAGTGGTTTATTTAAAATCTACCGCAAATTTAAGTACAGGTGGAACATCTATCGATGTAACCGATATTGTACATCCACAGAATATTTTTATTTGTGAAAGGATTTCGAGGGTAATCGGATTGGATATCTGCGGTATCGATATTATGGCGCAGAATCTTACCCAACCCTTAACCGAAAATGGCGGGGTGGTTTTAGAGGTAAATGCAGCACCTGGATTTAGGATGCACTTGGCACCAAGTGAAGGTTTGCCTCGAAACGTAGCTGCGTCGGTTATTGATATGCTTTATCCGCAAGGAAAATTATCACAAATCCCAATTATTGCAGTAACCGGAACAAACGGAAAAACCACTACCACGCGATTAATCGCGCACATTATCCGTAGCAATGGTAAACGCGTAGGTTTTACCACCAGTGATGGGGTATATGTGCACAATACGATGTTGATGAAGGGTGATACCACCGGGCCGGTAAGTGCCGAGTTTATTTTAAAAGACCCGACAGTGGAGTTTGCCGTACTGGAAACTGCCCGTGGTGGCATTTTAAGAGCAGGGCTGGGATTTAATGCCTGTGATATTGGCGTAGTGACCAATATCCAGGAAGATCACCTGGGTATTTCTGATATTCACAATCTGGACGATTTAACGCGGGTTAAAGCTGTTGTGATTGGGGCAGTGCGCCGTAAAGGCTGGGCGGTATTAAATGCCGATAATGGTTATTGCGTTCGTATTGCCAAAGACGCCCGTTGTAATGTGGCTTATTTCAGCATGGATGAAAATAATCCTGTCGTTAAAGAACATTGTAGAAAAGGCGGTATCGCAGCTATTTATGAAAACGGATACATTACCATTAAAACCGGCGACTGGAAATTAAGGGTAGATAAAGCCACCCATATTCCTTTAACTTTCGGTGGGTCTGTAAACTTTATGATTCAGAATGTGCTTGCAGCAACGCTGGCAACCTATTTATGGGGTTATAAACCTGAGGATATCCGTTTATCGTTAGAAACATTTATTCCTTCAGCAGCGCATACACCGGGAAGGATGAATATTTTCAGGTTCAAAGATTTTAAAGTACTAGTCGATTTTGCGCACAACCCGGATGGATTTAATGGCGTAAAAGGTTTCTTACAAGGGGTTGAAGCTACTGAGCATGTAGGTATTATTTCGGCAACCGGAGATAGAAGAGATGAAGATATTATCGAAACTGCCCGTATTTCTGCACAGATGTTTGATAAAATTTATGTTTGTCAGGAGAAATATCTCCGTGGCAGACAACAACAAGAACTGGTTGATCTGCTGGTAAAAGGCATCAAAGAAGTTGATCCAAATAAAGAAATCATCATCAATAACAAAAGTACTGAGTGTTTGCAGATTGCGATAGAAACCGCTAAAAAGGGTTCTTATTTAACAATTTTAAGTAACACGATCGATAATACAATTCAACGTGTTACCGAACATTTAGATCGGGAATTGGAATCTTAGTTTCATTAATTTACATCACCACCAATCGTCATTTCGAGCGGAGTGCAGCGCAGTCGAGTACCACGTAGTACTCAGCGAAGCTAAATCTAAATAGATAGATCTCTCCGTTCCGCGTTGCTCCAGTCGAGATGACGGTACATAATAAAAAAAGCTCCTTCGATTAATTAATCGAAGGAGGTTTTTCCGTTTTTATATTTAATTCACCTATGCCTGCGCATCACGTAACCTTTTAATTTCATCATGCGATGTTCTTAATGATGCCTTTTGGTCTGAAATTAAATCTCTGATATTTGAAGGAATACCTTCTTCTTCCAGTGCCATTTTGTATGCATTTTGAGCAGCATCTTCGCCAAACTCACAATTGTTTAAAACGGTTTTACGATCATGACCAGTAAATAATGCTTTAACATCCATCCAGGCCCTGTAAATTTTACCCGAATTGGTCGTTCCTGTTTCAATATCTTCGCCCAATGCCGCCACCTCAGTAGCCAAAGCCATTTTATATTTTTGACTTTCGCCTATCATATTTAAAAATAAGGTTTTTAAATCAGCGTCTCCGTCTTTTAATTCCTGACGCGCTTTTTCATAACCTTCAATACGGTCGTTATTAATTTGAATGAGGTCGTTTAATGTCTCTGCTGTTGCTGTTGTCGTTTTCATGTTTTTTATTTTTATAGTTTCGATGTTATATAAGCAACATGGCCAATTAAAAAAAGGTTTGTCATTTTTTTAATTGTCTACAACAACAAGCTATATCAGCTCATTATGATGATCTACCTGAATGGGTGGTGGATTAATTATTTTTTTGAAAAATATTGCGCCAGCTTTTCTTTTACAAAACGCCTGACACGGGTTACCATATTTCCTTTCCGTTTAATCAAAAAGCTTTTGATGGCTTTGTAAGCTATGGGATCTTCAGCTATTACGGTTGGAAATTCGACAATTGGTTTGGGGTTGATAATGACGTTATAGATGTCGTTTATTCCTGAGTGTACACCTGTGCCATCATGCCCAATATTGTTTACGAGTGATTGCGAAGGATTAAGTGTGATGCCTCCTTTTAGAAAGATAGAAGCATACCATCTTATGGCCCAGCTGTTGTTTTTCCCTTTCTTAAACTCCTGCATCTGTTTCCAGAAATTCATTTTATTATCGATGGAAAATGCCGTTCTTTTCTTTTTATCAAACTGTTTTATCAGAACGTCAATATCGGGTTCGAAGTTTTTCCATGCCCTTCCCCATGTGGCCCAGCCCCAGCTTGTGGCTGCCCTGTAGAAAAAAGATTGCGAAAGTTTATCTGATTTTAAGGGATACATGTAGGCTCCGATATGCATTACCTTTTCCTCTTCGCGGTAATGGTTTAAAGCATTGTTGAAATAGGCTAAAGTATGTGGAGAGGTAACGAGGTCATCTTCAAAAACAATTACCTGATCGTGTTCTGCTATTAATTGGCTTACACCTGCAATTACCGAATTGGCTAAGCCTGCATTGGCCTTACTTTCGATTACCTTAACCGATTTAAAACCTTCTGCTTTTTTAATGATCTTTCTTACCGCAGCAACTTTTTCTTCATCCTGCACGGTTTTGGCACCATCGGAAAAGATATACAGATGACTCTGTGCAGCCAATTCATTTTGTTGCAGGAATTGTAACGTACGCTCGGTATGCTGCGGACGGTTATATACGAAAAGTGCTATTGGGGCAAGGTTTTGCATTTTTGTTTATAAGTTAACCATATCAATAAATTGGCCAATTGTTGTCGCCCATCGTCATTTCGACTGGAGCACCGCGGAATGGAGAAATCTACAAATTAAGAATCAAGTGAAGATTCTCGGCTTCGTTCCAATCGCTCAAAATGAAGATCTTCCAACGTATATGTTAAATTACCTAAAATATATGTAAGTTATGGTCAGATTTTTTGGTTAGCACGGTATAGGCATTAGCAAATTGCTCTTGCTTTTTCTTCCCAAACCAGTTACCTAAAGTTTTCTTGATCTGGTATTCGAGCTCGATTTTTAAGTTTTTAGCAAACGTTTTTGGTGCTTTTCTATTGATAAACTCATTAAACTTTACCGTTTCTGGTGCAGTCATCGATACTTTATCTTCTAAAATTTCTAAACCTTCACTCTGCAACAAAAACCTTAAAGAAGTAGGCGTGTACATGTTAATGTGCCCGTAATCCAGAAAATGTTTCATTCTTTGGTCTACTCCGAAACGATAATCTTTAGGTACTTCTACTACAATATATTTGGCTACTCTTTTCAATTCACGGATCAGGATTCTTTCGTGTTCTACATGTTCTAAAACGTGCGCAAGAATAATCAAATCAAAAGTATCATCTTCATAAGGAATTTTGTATCCATCAAAAGTCTGCGCTTCTTTTAAACTAGCAAGGTTACGGTCTTTTATAATGTCGACACCACTTTGTGCAATTTCTAAAGCATACAATTCTGGTGCGAAATGCCATTCATTTAAAAAATGTAAAATACTGCCATCTCCGGCGCCAACCTCGAGCACTTTTTTAGGTTTTAATCCTTTGCAAACATCAATAATGTTTTGTGCTTTATATTTTGCACCGAGCATTCTCCATGCTACATCACTATTGGTATAAAAATTATCGTATGCCGTTTTTACTTCTTCGCTTAACATGATGCGTACTGATTTAAATACCTAAACAATTATCCTGCTTGTAAAAAACTGAGGTTGCTTTTTCGTAAAAAAGACCTGGTGAAATCCCACTGAAGCTGATTTCTTTAAATCCCTGAGCCTTTAAAAGCACACGGGCAGGATTATACACTTCACGCTCACTATCATCCAAAACCAATACACCATTTGCTGATAATGCCGCTACACTATACTTGCAACAGTTTACACGATCACGCCCATCAACAATAATAATGTCGAACTTTTTATCAAGCAAGGTTGCTTTTTTAGCATATTCTCCATCTTTTTCCAATTGGCAGAAGATCATTTCGGCATTGGCCGGACTTGTATTTTTAACTTTATCAAACCAGCCTTTATCGTGCTCTACAGAAGTCACTGAGCCAGCTCTTTCGGCATAAAAAATAGTAGAACTGCCAGAGCCATACTCGAAAATATGCTGTGTTTTGTTAATGCGTTCCTTAATAAAGTCGATAAAAGAATAGGTTACCCAAGGCAATGCTTTCCCCTGACCGTCTACTGCCTGTTTTTTATCAAAAGCCGTGAACCAGCCAATGCTGTTCAGGTAGCCTTTATGTCCGTATGATAATAATGCCTTAAGCCTGCCTGGCTTAGCAATTAATGTGGTTAATGCTTTAAGAGTACTCAACGTTTAAATATTTTTTGAAATGCGGTGACCAAAAATAATGATTTTAACATCATTATACCCTGTTGTCTGGTTTTAGGGATTAATAAAAGGTAAAATGTAGATACAAAGCAGGCTATAAGGGTAGCAACTGATGCTCCTACACCGCCATATTTTGGAATTAACCAAAGGTTTAGCAGAATATTGACTATAGCACCTGCGGCTGTTCTATAAAATGAGATTTTTGTAAAGCCCTCGGCAACTAAATACTGAGAACTTGCAGTACCCAGAAATACAAAAATCCCCGACCAGATATGAATGGAAAGCATAGGGCCAGCGCCATCATATTTGCCTCTGTAAATAAGGTGAATAATATCTGCAGCAAAAAAGCTGATAAATAAAGCAACAGGTAAACTTATAAAAATTAGTAAATCGTAAAGGTTTTTAAGCCGCTTTTGATAACGGTCTAGATCTGTTTTTCGGGCATTTAATAAAGCAGGGAATACAGAGGTAACAATTGCAACCGGAATGAAATACCATGCCTCGCTGAGGTTTTGTGCAGAACTGTAAATCCCGATGGCTTTACTGCCAATGCTTTTTAGCATCACCACGTCTATCTTCATGTAAATGGAAACCATTACCGCCGAAAGGATGAGCGGCGATGATTTTCTTAATAAGGATTTCGCTCGTTGTTTGTCAAAACTCCAGTTGAAAATACTAAAGCCTCGTTTCTGATAAACAATTATCAGGCCTGCTGCCAAGATCAATCCTTCTAAAACATATGCGAAGACTATATAGATCAAGGGAAGCGACAAAACAATGATAGCTATTTTAATTATTGAAATTGTAACCAGACATACATTCTGGACCTGTACAACGTATTTGGATTGTACTTGAGACTGAAAGTATGCATCAATAACATTAAATGATTTAAAAAAAGATGCGAAAGCAAGTAGACCAATAAGTAAGGTTAAGGGAGTGCCGGGATTTGATGATAAATTGTGGCTGATTAAGTAAATACCAATTGCAATAGGGATAAGCAAGCCGTTTGTAGCTATTCTGAGCCATAATGAAGTCCCCAGAATTTCATCACGCTTATTCGGCTCCTGAATAATTTCACGGATAATGAAAGTATCAAGACCTAAGGCGCCTACTGCAGCAAGTATTGCCACCAAAGACAATCCAAAACTTAAATCTCCAAATAAAATAGGGCCTAGGTAGCTTGTAATTAATACGTTTACAATAAGGCTGAGCCCCTTGCCAAATATGACCCATCCCGTATTTTTTAAATACTTGTTAAATGCTTCTTCGTCAAAACCTTTTATGGCGGGTAATTTCATTAACGCAAAGATGTAAAAAAATGTGCGTTAAGTTAGATAGGCCAAATTCAAAATATTTTAATGCGTTAATTACATGAAGTATGTCCTATTATTTTCCTTCACTTTTTGTCTCCAGTGCTTTTGTTTCTGAAGTTTTAGAGTCAGGAGCTGGAACAGGTGTCGTAGTTACAGCCTGGGCAGGTTTGCTATTTAAAGGTGCACCAACAGCAATATCACACCTATGGTTAGGCTGTCCGTGAGGTGGGTTCAAGCCCTTCCCTGTTTTTATCGCTACCGTTTGTTTTACTGCAGGCTGTGTGGTCACGATCTGGGTGGGTTTGCTATCTAAAGGGGCGCCAATCGCAATATCACATCTGTGGCCTGGTTCTCCATGTTTAGGATTTAATTTTTTACCTGAGGTATTTACTGGTGGTGCCGGAACAGTTACGGGTTGCGGACTAACACTCTTTTGTGGTTGAACTGCCGCTGTTTGGTTTAATGGTGCACCAACCGCTAGCGCACAGGTATGCCCGGCATCGCCATGTGGTGGATTAAAAATAAGGTTGGTTTTGGCAGTTTGTACTGCGGGTTGAACAGCATTGCTTTTCTGAAGGCCTTGTATCCCGGTAGGTGTTGGAATAACCGCTTGAGCAGTTTCTTTCTTTTCGCTATTACAGGCGCAAAGTATAGTTAATGCGAATAAGTAAAAAGCAGTTTTCATGGCGATGAATTTAGTATACTCAAATATGGGGAAATTAATTTACGCCTAAAAACTCTTTTCTATTCTTTCTAACTGTTTGAGGTGGTGTTTTAAATGAATTTCAATAAATCTTAGCCATTGCCGGGCATTTAAGTAGCCTAGGCGCGGGTGTTTTGTTTTACAATCGGCTTTTGCATGGGCAATTGCAGGGTAATTATCATCAAGCCCTTTTTCAAACTCTAAAATAAAATCGAGCGCTTCTGTTTTGCTGATTTTTTTTACCCTTTCGGCCAGTCTTTTCGGAACTTTATACTTTTTTGATGGTGGTAAGCTACCTAAAACCAAAATCAGTTTTACAATAAAATGCGTGGCTTTGTTTTCGCCTTTACCACTTGCCGCACGTTCGAGTGCAATTAAGGAGAGCAGGCTTGAATCGAAAATATGCGAATATACTTCACTATAGCTCCAGCCATCAATGGGTGGCGTGGTTTGAAAAATATCCTCATCATAGTGAGATAATTTCGATTTATAGGCATCGACAATTTTATGTATCGATGCCTTTATTTTTGCAGCCGTCATTCAATAAAGATAAGCCGATTTACTGCTTCTCCAAATATTTTAAGAAGTCGTCCTTATTAGATGAAAAAACAAAAATATCAGATAAGCTAAAATAGTTCTGTGGGTCGGCAACGGTTTTGTAAAGATTCTTGGCTACTTTCAAACGTTCGTCATCAAAGGCGAAGGATTTTAAAAGCAACCTGGCCTGAGCGCTTAACAGTGAGGCATTTTTACTCACTACATTGATCATTCTTGTTCTGCCATCATCAAAACTTTCTTTTTTGTATTGGTTTAAAAAAGTCTGAAAAGCCTCATCAGAGAGTAATCTATAATTGAAATCAGATTGTGGTTGAACCGGTGGAACAATACCGGTATTATAGTCTCCGGTATAACCGTCAAAATCGTTTAGGGCATATTGCCTGTTGCGATAGATATTTAGCTGTTTTAAAGTAATCAACCTTTTATCTTCAAAACTTAGTACCAGTCTTTGTTGTGGAATAACCTTAATTCTCTGTTTTAGCACGACGGTATTGCCCTGAATAATAGATAACATGGGTGCTGAATTGTATACATTATAAAAACGGAACCTGCCATTGGCTGACCCAACCAGTTCTTCATCTAAATATACATTATACTTGCCTGGGTTAACGATTTGCAGAAATACTTCGGCAGCACTGCGGTTGTTTTGAGCGAAAGTTAGGGTAGCAAAAAGCATTGCCAATCCTAAAAAGATGGTTTTTTTCATCATAATAAAGATTTCATTTGTGTGTGTATTCAACTATTGCCAAACAAATGCCAAAATGAAACAAAAAAGGAGTAAGGCTAAAAAAGTTTTAATAATTCTTCCAGGTGAACGATTTCCCTTTTAACATCTTCGGGCTTTTTTTTCTGTAAAGGATTAAAAAATATAGCCTCCATACCAAAGTTTAATGCACCATAAATATCGGCTTCGAGGCTATCGCCAATCATAATACTTTCTGCTTTTAAAGCTTTGGCCTTATCCAGCGCATATTCGAAAATAATAGGATTGGGTTTGTTTACACCCACATCTTCTGAGATAATTACATTTTCGAAATATGGATTAAGATTCGAAAGGTTCATTTTGGTTAAAGTTGTTTCCTTAAAGCCGTTAGAAATAATATGCAGGGTATATTTTTGCTGCAGATAACCCAAAACATTTTCAGCCCCTTCGAACAAATTGGTTTTAGTGGGTGAAATATTAACATAATCATCTTCAAACTGATGAGGTACCGCATCGGGATGAACACCCAGTTGAATAAACGTTTTGTTGAACCGCTCCGATCTTAAAAAATCTTTGGTGATTTTTCCTAAATGGTAATCGGCCCATAACTGATGGTTATTTTCGGTATATGTGGTGATAAAATCGGTACATGATTTTAAACCCAGCTCATCTAATTTATAGGTTTGGTAGAGCTCATTTAACGTTTCTTCGGCATTACGGTCAAAATCCCAGATGGTGTGGTCGAGATCGAAGAAAATGTGCTTTTTCATGAGTGATGATTTTCACAAAGGTAGCCTAATGATTCTTTGATTTATAGATAATCGGCAACTTTTGCGTTTAACTCTTCAATAAGTTCCTGATCCATGTATTGATAGTCATCTGGAATATGGAGTGTAATTATTTCCTTTTCACCGGTTTCTTCGGGAAAACGTTCTATGATCCTTTGCTTATGCTTTTTCTCCATCACAAAAATGAGATCTGACCAGATTATCAATTTTGCATTGATTTTAATTCTGGCCGAGGGCGCTGTTCCTGCTGATCTGACCTCGTGTTCAGGATGGTTTTTATAGATGTTTTCGGCAGTGGCGCTACGCCATTTATTTCTACTGCATATAAAGAGGATGTTCACTTAATTGTTTTATAAGGAGGTTTAGCTTTGGACTAAAGACTCTTGACTAAGGACTCTAGACTAAGGACTAAAAATTAAACTTTCTCTCCGTATGCCAGATCACCGGCATCGCCAAGCCCCGGCACGATGTAAGATTTACTGGTCATTTCTTCATCAATGGCACCAAGCCAAAGTTTTGCTTTAGGCAGATTAGCGCGCACATGGGCAACACCTTCTGTACTGGCTATTGCGGCAACAATATGAAGTTCTGCAACTTTATAACGGTTGATCAGTTCTTTACAGCACATTACCATGCTTTGTCCGGTAGCCAACATGGGGTCAGCCATAATTAATACCTTACCTTCCAAATCCGGTGTAGAAATGTAATCCATTTGAATCACAAAATCTCCACTCTTTTTTACTTTGCGATAGGCTGAAATGAAACAGCAATCGGCTTTGTCGAAGATGTTAAGCAAACCTTGTTGAAGCGGTAAGCCTGCCCGGAGTATCGTAGCCAAAACAGGCTGCTGAGTTAAAACTTCGCAAGGTGATACACCTAATGGGGTTACAATTTCTTTGGTGGTATATTGAAGTGATTTGCTGATCTCGTAGGCAAAAAACTCCCCAAGCCTTTCCATGTTTTTGCGGAAACGCATCGAATCTTTCTGGATGTTCTCATCCCGAAGTTCGGCAATAAAGGTATTGGCGATAGTTTTCGTCTTGCTTACATCAAAAATCATCATATTTGTTTTCCGGTATCTTAATGATTTATCCCAGCGGGAGATTTAATCACTAAATTTAATCATTTTAAGCCGAATAATTTAAACTAAAATCAATTTCCGGCGTAATTCAGCATTTCTCCAAACAGCGATTTTAATTTTTTGTATTTAGCGTTTGCCGACAGGCTTTTTAGGTTCCAGCTGCTATAAAAGGTACCGTTTACCACTTTCACTGCATCGATATACTGGCGCACTGTTTTTACCGCTGCTTCGTGTGTTAAAAATTGAAGAATATGATCGGTGAGGCAATAAGAATTAACGATTAAGGGGGTCACTTTTTCAAGCTGAAGATCGTACCAGCTAAATGGTGTACAGGTGCCGGCCCTAAAGCCCAATACATTGCTGTAGCCCATAGAATAATCGGAAGTAATGCCAGAATTGAGAATGTTTAAATAACAGATGGGGAATTTTAAAACTTCCAGTTGCTGACTGCTTACCGGAACGGGGTTTGGATGAATTTTTTTGAGCTTGACCAAGCCTTCCTTAATCTCGAACATTTTTTCCTTATCGCTTGCGCAAGGTCTTAATAATCCAACTGATTGGCCGCTAAGTGTTTTTGAAATACCATTGATCTTAATGTAATTGATGGGTACATCAGGGAAATCGACAAAATAAAGGGGGGTACTCTTTTTTAAAGAAAATAGCTGGTTCACCTCAGCTAAAACCTGTTCATTGTTAATGCCTATTCCTGTTAGCCTGTCAAATTTCGAACTCAAATAATTGTTTTCTTTTTTAAAGAGCGCACTGAAAATAAATTTGGTTCTATTTAATAATCCCTCAGGTAAGTTGGGCAATATATTGAAATGTATGGTTGGTTGGTGTTGAAATTTCTTTTCATGGAACTTAAAATGCGGATGTTTTTTTTTGATCAGACTTTTAATGATCAATGCCCATTCATCAATAACCGGTTTATCTAAAATCTTCCATTTGTGCTGGTAGCTTTTTGATGGCTTAAAATCTTCTTCGTTTTTTTTGGGATAAAAATATTCCTCATAACGGCTTAATATAAAAAAAGAGGCTGCAAAAACATCGAAAGGTAAGGCCGATTGAGCAACCGGAAATGGAGCCTGATATTCGCCAAAAGTTATCGTTTTGGGTTTAATTTCTTCTAATTTGTTGGAAAAGAGTAAAGCGGTGCTTTTAAAAAAAAGTTCTTCGCCTAAAGGCTCCTCGCCATAACTGATTTTGACGTGGTTGCTTTCTAGAAAATATTGGCTATTGCCCGTAAATTCTAATTCTGCTTTAAGAATATCTTTAAAAATAAAGTTAAAGATATATTTTATCCGAGGCGTTAATATGTTGGAGAAGATGATTAGATGCATAACTTATTTTAACAACACGGTATTTAAAAAAAGATTACAAGAAATATTTCTCAGCAGATATTAACTTCAATAATATTGCTTCTAAAATTAACGGTAATTTAACATTGAACCGTTATCTAATACAAAAATTACAATTAAAAGTTTGCGGTGAACTTTTTTTCAGGGTAAAGGATTTTGGTGCTTTTACGGATAGTGCCTTTTACAATATGTACAATGCTCATCTGATCGTCAAACATATCGTATAAAATAGAATTACTCACCTCAACCGATTTTATTGACGAAATTTTCTCCACTTCAAGATAAATATTAGTAGCCTCGTGGTCGATCTCAAATCCGATGTAATTCATCGCGACAGCTTTACCATTGGCCTTTAGCTGTAAATGTGCAAGCAGGTATTTTTTTACCAGTTCGTCCATCGCGCTCTTCATATTCGGATTGCTCAGATCGGTTTTTTGTTTATATAATTTGGCTAATATGGCCTCAAAGTCGTCTGAAAAGATTTTACAGCTTACTTCTAAAGTTTTATCCTTTGCATTAAAGTTTACTTCAGTTGTGCTTACATGCAAGGGATGTTTTATTCCTGCGCCGACAGCAAAAAAAGCAACACACAAAAGCAAAAGGCTATATTTTAATTTACGCATTAACATATTTAAATCTTTCCTTAAAAAAGTTAAGGCAGCAAAGTTAACAGATAATCATCTACTTGTTAAATGTAATTAAGGTGTTGTGCCCGCATTGTTCTAAATGTAAGTGCCTGAAATTTAAGCTGGCGAATATTTTACTGAGTTTTTTGTGGGATGGATGAACATGGGTAAGCTTAATATTAAAATTTTCATTGAGCCAATAACTCGTTTGAATGGCTAATTTTCTAAAACCCGATTCTTTTGCCAGTTCTTCTTTGTGATATTTCTCATTGTTAACCACTATAAAACCGTAGCCATTTTTTTTGATTAAATTGTAGATACATTTTGCAAACCGGTAATCATTGATACAGTAATACCAACATATGCGATTAAAGATTATATCGAACTTGCCCTGGGCTTCCTCCAAGTAACCCAACGAAAAATTAATAACCATATTTTCTTCCTTAGCTTTAGCTTTTGCTATGGTTAAGTAATTCCGGCTGATGTCGTGCCAGGTCACTTTTGCTCCCCTCCTGGCAAATTCAATACTGTATTGCCCCGGACCGGCACCAAGATCGAGTAAAGTTTTGTCTTCGAAATCGCCCAGATGGGTTTTTATAGCATCAATTATTCTGTTGTCGATTTTTTGGTATTCATTTGCTGCATATTTTTCTGCAAAAGCTTTTGGAACCGGATCGAAACCTTTCTCAGGTTTTTGTAAATAATATTTAAGCCAAAGCATAGTGTTGAATAAAAGACCAATAGTTTTACCAAGTTACCGCATTGGCCAGGTATATTAAACAACAATTTTGTTTACAACTGTAAACCCAGTTATTTACGACAAAACTTCATCAAAAAGCATTAAATGAGTTAAAAGTTGGTAACAAATTTGGTATTTAGGGTTTTTTTGAAGGATATTTCGGGTTTTTGTAATTAAAAATATAATTTTAGCTATTGTAAACTATTTCATTCTCAATAGTTAGCTTATTATTCATGCCGCTACAGGATTTTATCTTTTATTTTAAATTGGGTTGGGCGCACATTATCAGTGCCGATGCTTTAGATCATCAGCTGTTTGTGTTAGCCCTGGTTGCTATTTACAGTTATGTCAATCTAAAACAAGTACTCATACTGGTTACAGCCTTTACCATTGGCCATTCATTTACCTTACTTTTAAGTGTATTGGATATCATCAGGTTTGATAGTAAATGGGTAGAATTCTTAATTCCCTGTACCATTGTCATTACTGCGATCAGCAATTTGTTTAGAAAGAATTTTTCTTTAAAATCAATTAAAATCAATTACTTCCTGGCACTGGGCTTTGGACTTATTCACGGCATGGGCTTTGCCAACTCCATCCGGATAATGCTGGCCAAAGATCAGAACATTGGCTGGGGGCTATTTGGTTTTAATGTAGGTTTAGAGGCCGGACAGATTTTTATGGTGATTATCATCTTACTGATTACCTTTTTAATTTTTAACTATACCCGCATCAAACGTATGAGCTGGGTTTTATTTATATCAGCAGCCGTATTTAGCCTGGCTTTAAAAATGGCTTTAGAACGAATTCCTTTTTAATAAACCGTATAATGAATAAACTATTTACTTTAACCGGCCTGCTATTCTTTTCTGCTAGTGTAGCTATGGCTCAAAATACCCAGAATAACCCGGGGAGTAACCATGGGAATAAATTTGAGCAGTTAGGCACCATTTTACCAACACCTAATGAACAACGTACCGCCAGCGGAGCGCCAGGAGTTAAATACTGGCAGCAACGTGCCGATTACAACATCAAATGTGAGCTGGATGAAAAAAATCTGTTGTTAACCGGATCTGAAACGATTACCTATACCAACAATTCTCCCGATCCTTTAACTTATATCTGGTTGCAGCTTGATGAAAACGAGCATAGCACAGATAGAAATGCCAATTATCAGGATGCGACTAAAATGCCTGCCACCGGAACGACTAAAAACTTAGATCAGTTAAGTGCAACAGGAAACAACGGTTATGGAATAAATATTACCAAATTAACCGATGCAACCGGTAAAAACCTACCATATACGGTTAACAAAACCATGATGAGGGTTGATTTACCTGTAGCGCTGAGAAGTGGGCAAAAATTTATCTTCAACATCGATTGGAACTATAAAATTTCTGACCGGATGAGTGTAGGTGGCCGTGGAGGCTACGAGTTTTTTCCGACGGATGGAAATTACCTGTTTACCATGACGCAGTGGTACCCACGTTTATGTGTATACAGCGATTTTCAGGGATGGCAGAACCATCAGTTTACAGGTAGAGGCGAGTTTGCCTTAACCTTTGGCGATTTTAAAGTTCAAATGACAGTTCCGGCCGATCACCTCGTGGGATCAACAGGAGAGTGTATCAATTATAGTGCTGTTTTAAATCCTACACAATTAAGCAGGTATAATTCGGCCAAAACTGCAGCAGCACCTGTAGAAATTCAAACTTTGGCTGAAGCTAAAGCAGCAGAAACCAAAAAATCTACCGCTAAAAAAACCTGGGTTTTTAATGCGAATAATGTCCGCGATTTTGCCTGGACATCTTCCCGCAAGTTTATCTGGGATGCCATGCCTCAAAAAATTCAGGCCAATAACAATACTGTGATGTGTATGAGTTTTTATGGAAAAGAAGCATACAATCTGTACAGCAAGTTTTCTACCCGCGCGGTGGCACATACCATTAAAACCTACTCAGATTTTACTATCCCTTATCCTTATCCGGTTGCACAAAGTATCGAGGCCGCAAACGGAATGGAATACCCGATGATCTGTTTTAACTACGGCCGTACAGATACCGACGGAACATACAGCGAAAGCACTAAAAATGGCATGTTAGGTGTAATTATTCACGAGGTGGGGCACAACTTCTTCCCAATGATTGTCAATAGTGATGAGCGCCAGTGGACCTGGATGGATGAAGGATTAAACTCTTTTGTGGAGTATTTAACCGAAGAGCTTTGGGACAACAAATTTCCAAGTAAAAAAGGGCCGGCGTATACCATTGTTGATTATATGAAATTACCAAAGGATGAGCTGGAACCAATTATGACCAACTCTGAAAATATTACCCGTTTCGGCCCGAATGCCTATTCTAAACCTGCTACTGGTTTAAATATACTTCGCGAAACCATCATGGGAAGAGAACTTTTCGATTATGCATTTAAAGAATACTCGAGAAGATGGGCCTTTAAACACCCTGAACCTGCTGATCTTTTCCGTACGATGGAAGATGCCAGTGGTGAAGATTTAGACTGGTTTTGGAGAGGTTGGTTTTATGGAACCGATCCATGCGACATATCATTAGATAGCGTGAAATTTGCGAAAGCCGATTTTCCTAAAGATTTACCGGAAGCCAAATCGAAAATGGTTAAAATTGATAAACCTGCGGTTAATGCCTTTGAGGATATTTCGAAAATCAGGAACCGTGAGGATAAGAAAATTAATTTTTATGTAGATAAAACACCTGCAGCACAAGATTTCTATTATAAATATGATAGGGGAATGGTTGCTGTTGATACCACTGTAGCTGTTAAAACAGAAACCGCTGCAACACAGGAAGCTGTTCCTTCAGCAGAACAGGACAAATATGGCGATAAATTTCTTTACGAACTGAGCTTTAGCAATAAAGGAGGTTTAGTAATGCCGGTAATTGTTGAGTTTACCTATAAAGACGGAACAAAAGAAATAGACCGTATTCCGGCGCAGATTTGGAGACATAATGAATTGAAAACAGCTAAATTTTATGTTAAGAATAAAGAAGTAGCCTCTATTTTAATCGATCCATTGCGTGAAACTGCAGACATTGATACCTCAAATAACAGCTGGGGTGGTAAGGCAAAAGAAAGCAAGTTTAAAGTATATAAAACCAAAGCTGGCGGAGCAGTAAGAGGGCAATCGGTTGGTAAAAACCCAATGCAGGCTGCTGCGGGTAAATAATCATGTCGCCATCCTAAGCGACCGCAGTGGAGAGATCTTTTAATATAGCTCAAAGATCTCTCCACTCCGCTTTGCTCCGGTCGAGATGACGCCGATTTTAGAATCTGTCAATCGTAGCTTGTCGAAAGGATTGAGAAATCCCCGTTGAATTTTTTCAATGGGGATTTTTATTGAGGTGTAATACTAAGAATCAACCTAGTAAATCAAAAGTTAAACTTTCGATTTACTAGGTTGGTATGTCTTTAATCTATCTGAAAGGCTATTTGGGTATTGAAGGTTATAAATTCCTGAAAGGAATAAATTTCTTATTACGCCAACTTTTCTGACTTTCTCCTGTTTTACACTTTGCAGCCTAAACCGTATATTTCCTCCCAGCCGTTTATGTTTTTATAAGCGGAGGAGAGAACATTAAAATTGATTTAAAGATCAATTTTAACTAAGTTTGATTACCCATGAAATTTAAAATCACCTCAGAATATCAACCTACCGGAGATCAGCCCAACGCTATAAAACAATTGGTAGATGGCGTAAATGCCAATGAACATTATCAGACTTTATTAGGGGTTACCGGATCGGGAAAAACATTTACGGTAGCCAATGTGATTGAGCAGACGCAAAAACCTACCCTGATTTTGAGTCATAATAAAACTTTGGCGGCCCAGCTTTATGGTGAGTTCAAAAATTTCTTCCCTGAAAACTCGGTGAATTATTTTGTTTCTTATTACGATTATTATCAGCCCGAAGCTTTTATTGCATCGAGCAATACTTATATCGAAAAAGACCTGAGCATAAACGAGGAGATTGAAAAACTGCGGTTACGTACTACCTCCTCATTAATGAGTGGCAGACGGGATATCATCGTGGTATCGTCCATTTCCTGTATTTATGGTATGGGTAATCCCGAAGATTTTTCGCGCATGGTTTTCCGTTTTGGCGTGGGTTTACGGATTTCGAGGAATGCCTTTTTGCATAGCTTGGTGGAGATTTTATATTCCAGAACCACAACAGACTTTAAACGCGGAACCTTTAGGGTTAAAGGCGATACCGTTGATATTTTTCCAGCCTATCTTGACCATGCTTACCGCATTTCTTTTTTCGGTGATGACATTGAAGAACTGTCTTCAATTGATCCGGTTTCCGGAAAAACCATCGAGAAATTAGAAGATATGGCCATTTATCCTGCCAATCTTTTCGTTACACCTAAAGATAGGTTCAATTCTTCGATCTGGGGAATACAGGAAGAGCTGGAAATCCGCAAAAACCAGTTAATTGCAGACCGGCATTTGCTGGAAGCAAAACGTTTGGAAGAACGTACCAACTTCGATATCGAAATGATGAAGGAATTGGGTTATTGTTCTGGAATCGAAAACTACTCACGTTTCTTTGATGGAAGGCAACCCGGTATGCGTCCTTTCTGTTTGTTGGATTATTTCCCGGAAGATTATTTAATGGTGATCGATGAAAGCCATGTTACCGTTCCGCAGATCAGGGCCATGTATGGTGGAGATAGATCGAGGAAATTATCTTTGGTGGAGTATGGTTTCCGTTTGCCAGCGGCACTTGATAATAGACCTTTAAACTTTAACGAGTTTGAAGCCCTTGCGCCACAAACCATCTATGTAAGTGCAACTCCGGCCGAATATGAATTGGAAAAATCAGAAGGGGTAGTAGTAGAACAGGTAATCAGACCTACAGGTTTGTTAGATCCTGTTATTGAGATCAGACCTGCTATTAATCAGGTTGACGATCTTTTAGATGAGATAGACATTACCATAAAAGATGGCGGACGTATTCTGGTTACCACATTAACCAAACGTATGGCTGAAGAACTGACAAAATACCTCGATCGCTTAAATATCAAAACCAGGTACATCCATTCTGAAATTAAAACCCTCGAACGTGTAGAAATTCTTCGTGGTTTACGTTTAGGAGAATTCGATGTTTTAGTGGGGATTAACTTACTACGTGAAGGACTAGATTTACCGGAAGTTACCCTGGTGGCTATTTTAGATGCCGATAAAGAAGGTTTCTTGCGCTCGGAGAAATCGCTCATCCAAACCATTGGCCGTGCAGCCCGGAACGATAAAGGCCGTGTAATTATGTATGCTGATGGCATTACAGATAGTATGGAGAAAACAATATCAGAAACGAACAGACGTAGAGATATACAGATTGCCTACAATCTCGAAAATGGTATTACCCCAAAAACAGTTGGAAAATCAAGAGAAGCCATTTTAGAGCAAACTTCAGTGCTCGATTTCTCGCAAAAAGCAAGTGATAACAAAGCAAGGGCCTATGTCGAAAATGCAGAAATCAGTATTGCTGCGGATCCGATTGTACAGTATATGGGTAAAGCGGAACTACAAAGGGCAATTGATACTACCCGTAAGGATATGCAGAAAGCAGCAAAAGATATGGACTTTTTGCAGGCCGCAAAATTGCGTGATGAAATGTTTGCCCTGGAGAAAATGTTCAACGAAAAATTCGGTAAGTAACGATTTGGTTTTAAAGATTGATTTTTAGATAATTTGACTTAGAATTGCAATTCAATAAGTTATCTAAAAATCATCAAATGAAATCTCTAAAACTAGTCACGCTGATCGTACTCGGCGCCCTGGGACTTAAAAGTTATGCCCAAAATGCGACAACAATATCCCTCCCACTTGCAGGCAATGCTTACAGTTCCTTACATGAAGATGCTGAAAGAACCTTGTCCAACAGAGGAATTGTTAACTGGTCTAATCCGAAAGAATATTTTACAGCTTATTTTAGGGTTTCCAAGCCTGGTACAGTAACGGTATCGCTAAGCGACAAACCGGTTTTAGATGGGCAATCGGTGGTAGAATTTGCCATTAACAACCAAGCCAAAAAGGTAAGTTTTGATGAAACCAAGCCTTTTGACGGTAAGATTGGCGAATGGAGTATTAAAGACACAGGTTACGTAGCCTTAACCATTAAAGGAATAAGCAAAAGTGCCGGCAAATTTCCCTCGATACAGACTTTATCCATCGGCGGTACAGCTATTGAAGGCAAAACCGCTTACGTTAAAAACAACGAAGGCAACTTTTTTCATTGGGGCAGACGTGGGCCATCGGTTCACCTGAACTATCAGCAACCAGAAAACGTAAATGCAGAGTGGTATTACAATGAGGTAACCGTACCAAAAGGAGAAGATATTTTAGGTTCTTACTTTATGGCAAATGGATTTGGCGAGGGTTATTTCGGTATGCAGGTAAATAGTCCAACAGAACGACACATCTTGTTTTCAGTATGGAGCCCTTTCAGTACTGACGACCCTAAAAGCATCCCCGAATCACACAAGATTAGAATGCTAAAGAAAGGCGAAGGTGTACACACAGGAGAGTTTGGGAATGAAGGCGCTGGAGGACAGAGCTACCTGAATTATATGTGGAAAGCAGGAAACACCTATAAATTTTTATTGCATGGCTTACCCGGAAAAGACAGCCTAACCACTTATACAGCTTATTTCTTCGCTCCTGAAACCAACAAATGGCAATTAATAGCCAGTTTTACCAGGCCACAAACTAAAACTTATTTAAAACGCTTCCATTCCTTTTTAGAAAACTTCTCACCTGTACAGGGCGACCTGTCGCGTAAAGTTTTATTTGATAACCAATGGATCTGCGATGATAAAGGAACCTGGACTGAATTAAAATCTGCCCGCTTTACGACAGACAATACCGGAGCAAAAGGATACCGGATGGATTATCAGGGCGGGTTAGATAAAGGCGCCTTCTATTTGAAGAACGGTGGCTTTTTTAACGACTATACCACACCAAGAAAAATCTTTACCAGAAGCACCGCCGGTAAAAAACCTGAAATAGATTTCAGTAAATTACCTTAACACTGAAAATAATTATGGAATTTTGAAGCTTTAATTATTATCATATTACAGCAGAATGGACGGGCAAAACAGAAAAGACATTTATCCAGGATTAGAAGTCGGGATTATTTTGAAGAAAGATCAGCGATCGGGAAACATCACCTATGGTGTAGTGAAAGATCTGCTTACTTCATCCGCATTTCACTCCAGAGGGATAAAAGTGAGGCTCGAAGATGGTCAGGTAGGCCGTGTAGCTGAAATTATTGAAGATTAAATGGGAGGTTATTAAAACCTTTGCAAGCTTATTTGCGTATTATATTTGTAATCAAAATGCAATTAAAGGCTAAATAAGTAACAAAATAAATTTTATGACGTCTATATTTGTAACAACAGTAATTTAAAGAATGGCATTAGTAAAATTCATTTTCATCGCAATATTGGTACTTTGGCTGATCAGAATGTTGATTAGGTTAATTCTGCCAATGCTGTTTAATAACCTGGCCAGCAAAATGCAAAGTCAGGCAACAGGACAGCAACAACAAAGAAGGTCAAAACCTGAAGGCTCTATTTCGATAGATTATATGCCTCCAAAGCCTGATCAAAGTAAAACAGATAAACTCGGCGACTTCGTAGATTACGAAGAAGTGAAATAAAAAGAACCCTGAACTTGTTTCAGGGTTTTTTGTTTTATATAAGGCGGTATCATATTTTAATTCAACCGAATTTTTCACATTATGCCTGTCTAAATGCCTTATAAGATATTTAAAGCGGATCCTTCGACAAGCTCAGGATGACAATTCTATATTTGGGATACAGACTCTTTTTTGTTTGAATTCAAAAAGCAATAATTTAAAATATATAGTTTAAGTTTAATGTTTATAATCCTCAACTCGAAAACCAGATATACACGCTCAGTTATGAAATATTTTATTGTTTTTATCTCCTTATGGATCGTCAGTAAGAAATGCTTTAGCCAGACCAAACAGGATAGTTTAGCAATCAAACGTGCTGCTCTTGATTACATTGAATCGCAACATAACCCAAATCCTAAACAAATGGAGCAGGCTTTGCACCCAAGGCTTGTCAAAAGAACATTTTGGACAGACAAGGAAACTAACAAAGATTATGTTCGTGAAACCTCCGCAGAATCGATGGTTATCTTAGCCGAAAACTACAACCGCAAAAAAGACAAGTTCCCTGCTGTTCCTAAAAAAGAAGTTAAACTGCTGGATATCTCAGAGAAAACAGCTTCAGTTAAATTAATTGCAGATGAATGGATCGATTATATGCACCTGGTTAAACTAAATGGCACCTGGAAAATTATTAATGTGCTTTGGCAATTTAATGATAGTGCAAGGCATCAATAGTTATGGCTTAAACACCTTCAATACCGAGCCCCAGAACCAGCTTTCTTCTGCTTTAAGCATCGTTTCCAAAGTTTTATCTACGTTGACGGCCAGTTTATTTATATCGTTTACTGATTTTTTGAAGGTTTTAAACGCGGGGTCCTTTTCATCGCCCACTACCGTTGACAGCTCATTTAAAACTTTTAAAACCGGTTCCAGCTCTCTTTTTTTACGCTCTTTGGCTACCTGACGGGAAATATTCCAAACATCTTTATCTGCAAAAAAGTATTCTTTGCGTTCGCCGGCTTTGTGTTGTTTTTCAATTAAGCCCCATCCGATTAAGTCGCGGAGGGTCATGTTGGCGTTTCCCCTTGAAATACTGAGCGCTTCCATGATTTCTTCGGTGGTAAGCGCTTCGGGAGAAATTAACAATAATGCATGTACCTGGGCCATGGTTCGATTAATTCCCCATTCGGAGCCTAATTTGCCCCAGGCTTCTATAAATTTTAATTTCGCTGCTGCTAATTCCATACACAAATATAAATTTATTTTCAAACTTTCAAGAATTATTGAAAGTTTATTTGTCGGGACTTATTGGCTTTCTCGTTGTATTTTATCCAGCAGCATTTGCCAATTGGTTTCATTGTTACTTACTTTTTTTAACAGCTCAGCCTGTGCCCTATCGAAATAGACAGATAGTTTTAATACAGGTAAAGCCAAATCTGGTTTAAACATCGTTCCCGGCGCAAATCCAGGCTCATTATTCTTTGCCCGGTCGCGATCGAATTTAACAGTCGTATTTACATATTCTTCATGCTGTTTTTCGCCATTGATGTATGGGATCATCCATTCTACCGATTTTTTGATCGATGATCCTTTAGGTGATTCATAGGTATAAAAGTTGGTGCCCTTCGCCCGATCAATCATGATGGCCAGTTTCAGCATCGGCTCGAGATCGTAAATGTGGTAATGCATGGCATCGCGCTCTTTAAAATCCAAACTTGTTCCATCAGGATATAAATTGATATTGATGTGGCTTTTCAGGTTGTCGATGGTCCATTTAATAAAATCCTGATTGTTTAAGGTGTAACCAATTTCGCCAACTTCTTTTAGCCGATGAGCGTTCCAGTTATTAATGGCTGTAGCTCTCCCCGCTTTCATCCGTTTGCTGTTAATTTCTGCTAAAGCCGTTTCAGTAAGCCATTGTTCAATCTGTTTTTTATCAGCTGCTGGGATATCTTTTTTAATCAGGTCGTAAGCTTCAATGGCTTTATCCAGATTGGTATCGTCAATAGGATCGCCATTGGCTTTATTGATTTTGGCCCAGGCACTAAGAAATTCTACACATTTGTTTAAATATTTTTGATCTTCCGTTATCCGGTATTGTAAGGCTAGTGCAAACATTTTGTTCATATCAGCCAGGGCTAATCTGGTTTTTTCCTTTTTTGGATTTCCTTTTAATAATCCTTCAGTTCTGATGGTATCAATTGGGTTGGGGTTTTCGTTTAGATAATTTAATGCTGATTTTTCAAAGCCTGAGTATAGTTTTTTGGTTTCCCCATCATTTTTGAGCTGGCTTTTCAGCTTTTTAATTTCATTGGTATTCAAACTTACAATTTGCGAAAACGAAGAAAAAGATAATAATGCAAGAGCGATTGTAACGACAAACTTTCTCATAATAAATAGGTTGAATTTTTATTCCTGGTTACAAATCTAATTTTTTATTCAGCATGCATTTAATTTATTACTTTTTTATACCGCCCATTTTTTTATTTTTGACGTTCGTTTAAACTTAAACAAACCTTAATGAATAACTGGTTTAATAAAAATGGCATTCACTTAGCCATTATTGCATTTTTTGTAGTCATTACTTTTGCCTACTTCAGTCCTGTTTTGCAGGGTAAAGCACCACAACAGGGCGATGTTTTGCAGGCTAAGGCCATGCAAAAGGAAATTATGGATATTAAGGCGAAAGATGGTAAGGGCCCGCTTTGGACCAATCAAATGTTCGGCGGTATGCCAGCTTATCAGATTTGGGTACAGTACCCCCTTAATATCACAACATACGGCATCGATGTAATTAAGGGCATATTCCCTGATCCTGTTGGAACAGTTTTATTATACCTTTTAGGCGCTTACCTATTATTTTGTGTGTTAAAAATAAACCCTTGGCTTGCTGCTGCGGGGGCAATTGCATTTGCATTTACCTCTTATAATTTTATCATTATTGCAGCTGGGCATAGCAATAAGGCATTAGCAATTGGCTTTTTTGCTCCTATTTTAGCCGCTATTATTCTCATCTTAAGGGGCCGGTATTTGGTTGGTGGAAGTTTACTTGCACTGTTTATGGCTTTAGAAATCCGCTCTAACCACATCCAAATGACCTATTATTTATTCATAGCGTTGTTTATTCTAGGCTGTATAGAACTTTATCATGCCTTTAAAGCAAAACAGCTTCCAGCATTTGGTAAGTCTGTCGCTTATATTGTTGCAGGTATTTTTCTATCAGTTCTGGTAAATGCAGGTACCCTATGGACAACCTACGAGTATGGCAAAGAAACCATTCGAGGAAAATCTAATTTAACTACCGATAAAGCTGAACCTGCAAATGGTTTGGATAAAGAATATGCTTATCAATGGAGTCAGGGGGTTGGAGAGAGTTTCTCTTTCTTGATTCCAAATATTTATGGAGGAGCAAGTAGTATCGACGAAATTATTAAACCTGAAAGCAATACCTATAAAGCAGTTGAAAAAAATCTTTCTGGTGTAGATCCAAGGCAAGCAATTGGTTATGTTGCACAGAATCTTGGCGCTAACCAATACTGGGGTAAAAAGCCAGGTACTGCAGGCCCTTATTACTTCGGTGCAATTATCTGCTTCCTATTTGTTTTCGGATTGTTTATTGTACAACATCGTTGGAAATGGTGGATTTTAGGATCGAGTATTTTGTTGTTGTTCCTTTCTTTCGGAAGTAATCTGCCATTTATTTCAGATATATTCTTCGATTACTTACCAGGCTACAATAAATTTAGAGCAGTAGAATCGATTTTGGCCGTAGTTGGCTTGTTAGTGCCATTACTGGCAATATTAGCTGTTAAGGAAGCACAGGAAGGTAAATATGATCAAAAATATTTGGTTCAACGTTTAACATGGTCAGCTGGTATAACCGGTGGATTTGCCTTAATTATTGCAGCTATTCCTACTGCTTTCTTTAGTTTCACACAGGCTAACCAACCACAACTATTAGAGGCATTAACACAGGCATTACAAAATAACAGAGGCGCTGCAATGGAGATTTTGAACGGCATAGTTGCTGACCGTGTGGCTTTAGCACGTGCTGATGCTTTACGTTCTTTATTGTTTGTCGCTATTGGTTTTGGAATTACCTGGGCTTTCATTACCAAAAAATTGAACATGCAATTGGCTTTTGGTTTATTGGCATTATTCGTTTTAATTGATTTGTGGCAGGTAGACCGCCGTTATTTAAACAACCAGAATTTTGTAAGTAAATCTGATTTAGATAATCATTATCAGCCAAGAGACGTAGATAATTTTATCTCAGCCGATAAAGATCCAAATTTCAGGGTTTTCGATATGTCGCTGGGCGATCCGTTTAAAAGCGCAGAAACTTCTTATTTCCATAAAACAGTTGGTGGTTTCCACTCAGCAAGGTTAAAGCGTTTTCAGGAGTTGGTTGATAACCAGTTAACCAAAAGCATTAACCAGGATGTGTTGGATATGTTAAATACCAAGTACATCATTACACAAGATCCTCAGAACGGATCGTATAAAATGCAGCGTAATGCAACGGCAGCGGGTAATGCCTGGTTTGTGCAAAGTGTGCAGTTTGCTAAAAACGCTGATGAAGAAATGAAGGCCATTAGCAGTTTTGATGCTAAGAAGGAAGCGATTGTTGATGAAAGTTTCAAAAGCTCGATAGATACCAAACGTTTAGGAACTGGTCAGGAAGGTTTTATTAAATTAACCAACTATAACCCTGATCATTTAACTTACGAATACTCAACCGCTAAGGATGTAATTGCCGTGTTTTCAGAGATCTATTATGATAAAGGCTGGAAAATGTATATCGACGGTGTTGAAAAGCCTTACTTCAGAGCTGATTACGTTTTACGTGCAGCGCAATTAGAAGCAGGTAACCATAAACTTGAGTTTATTTTCCATCCAACATCGTATTACACCGGAGAGAAAATCTCTTTGGCAGGATCGATTTTGTTACTGGCCGGATTAGGTTTTGGGTTTTACTCAGAAGAAAAGAAGAAAAAGAAAGCCGTTAAAGCTTAGTAATTTCTCAAATAGATTTACACCCCGCGGATTTTGATCTTGCGGGGTTTTTTGTTGCCTGTGTATTTTTGCCAAGGAAATACAGAATATTCCCTCGGACTCGTCCTCCTGAACTTGTTTCAGGATCTATTAAGGAGTCCTTAGTCAAGAGTCTCCAGTCCAAAGTCGATTTCCATCCCTCGATTGTCATCCTGAGCCTGTCGAAGGATCTTTTAAGAATGGAAAATGTAAAACGGATGATGGACCGGGCTGGGCCCTTAACCTTGAGTCAACTAATTCTACAGGTGCGTGATCCTAAATTTATTTCAGGAGCCATCTCCGCAGTGACGAAGGTGAGTAATGAACTAATGAACCAATGACTAATGAACTATTGAACCAACAAGCCTTAGCGTGTCATTTTAACATTCTTTATCAAAAGGAATAATAATTTAACAATGTCGTAACATTTGTTTGATATACAGAGTCTTACCTTTGTAATGTAAATCAGATGATATGTTAGAATCATTCTTTGCCGTATGCTTATTAATTGTTGTACTTTATTTCTTTAGCCCCTTTGAGGTAAAACTCGATGAGGAAGAGGAGTGGTAACCCAACTAATTTATCTCTGAACTGCTTTAACCGGGCGGTAACAAAATCCTTCCCCCCTAAATTTCCCGATTATGGATAAAAGAACTGTCGATGTAGTCGTAATTTCCGATGTACATTTAGGTACCTATGGTTGCCATGCCAAAGAATTGCTAAAATACCTTAAGAGCATAAAGCCCAAAACATTGATTTTAAACGGCGATATCATCGATATCTGGCAGTTTAGCAAAAGTTATTGGCCCGAATCGCACATGAAAGTGATCCGTAAACTGATGAAATTCGTATCAGAGGGGGTGCAGGTTCACTACCTGACCGGAAATCATGATGAGATGCTCCGTAAATTCGATGGCATGGAAATGGGGACTTTCCACCTCCAGAATAAGTTAATCTTAGAACTTGACGATAAAAAAGCATGGTTTTTTCATGGCGATGTTTTCGATGTAACCATGCAGCATTCTAAATGGCTGGCTAAACTTGGTGCGGTTGGCTACGATACGCTCATCCTCATTAATAGCTTTGTAAACTGGGTACTTACTGCATTTGGCAGGGAAAAGATGAGCTTTTCGAAAAAAATCAAAGCTAAATTTAAGGATGCCGTTAAGTTCATCAATAGTTTTGAGCAAACTGCAGCTGAACTGGCGATTGAAAAGGGATATAACTATGTGGTTTGTGGTCATATCCATCAGGCGGAACAACGTGAAATTACCACCGAAGACGGGAAAGTGGTTTACCTGAACAGCGGTGATTGGGTAGAAAGTTTAACCGCTTTAGAATATGAAAACCAAAAATGGACAGTGTTTAAGTACGAGCACCAACATTTTACGAAAGATGAGTTAGACGAAGGAATCCTTTCTGATGCCGAGGATTTAAAAAGTAAACTGGACATAAATATTCTTTTACAGAATATAAAATATGAAATTGCCCAATAATTTTAGATATTCGGGCATAAATGAAGATACTCTACGCAATACAGGGAACAGGTAATGGTCATATCAGCAGGGCAAGGGAAATTATTCCTTTGTTACAACAATATGGCGAATTGGATATTTTAGTAAGTGGAACACAGGCCGATGTGAAACTCAGTCAGCCCGTAAAATACCAACTGCATGGATTCAGTTTTATCTTTGGAAAAAAAGGTGGCGTAGACCATTTTAAAACATGGCTGAACATGAATCTTTTCCGCTTTAGGAAAGATATGAAGCAGTTACCGCTTAAAGAGTACAATTTAATCGTTAACGATTTTGAACCTGTAAGTGCCTGGGCCTGTAAACTGCAGGGCATAGAATGTGTATCGTTGAGCCATCAGGCGGCATTTAAATCTAAAAAAGTGCCACGTCCAAGAACTTTAGATTGGGGGAAGCTTATTTTGAGTCGGTACGCACCTACCAAATACCACATTGGCTTTCATTTCGACCGTTATGATACTTTTATCCATACACCCGTAATCAGGGCAGAAATCCGAAATCTGAAAAGTGAAAATTTAGGACATTATACCGTTTATCTTCCAGCCATTGATGATAAACGTTTGGTCAAGCTTTTTACAAAACTACCCAATGTTACCTGGCAGGTTTTTTCTAAACACAGTAAAGTTGCCTACCGGGAAGGGAATGTTTTTGTAGAGCCGGTTAACAACGAAAAATTTAATAAAAGCCTGGCCACCTGCGAAGGTTTATTTACCGGCGGTGGTTTTGAAGGCCCCGCAGAAGCACTTTATTTAAAGAAAAAATTGCTCGTGGCACCGATGCGCTTCCAGTTCGAACAGCAGTGTAACGCCTATGCCTTAAAGCAGTTTGGTTTGCCTGTAATTTGGGGAAGTACCAGAAACTGGTTGCCAATTATTAAAAACTGGGTAGAAAATCCTCAACAGCATGAGTTTAATTTTCCGGATGAGACGGCTCAGATTATTGATGATATGGTGAAGAAATATGCGAGGGTTTAGTTTTTAGTCCTGAGTCTTCAGTCCTGAGTCCAAAGTCTAGGTCTTGGACTCCGCTCAAACTGACAAACCTTTTGATATATTAAGTAGATTATATTTTAATCTTTCGCTTATTATAATCCGTGGCACAATCCTGCGTAATCTAAAAGCGAATGGCAGCACTACCCTAAACGAAAAGTACATGAACCTGCTTTTCTAAAAAACTCATTTTGTTTTGCCTGCAAAAGGTCTTCGACTCCGCTCAGGCTGACCAGCATTTGGATGTATTTATTAAGATAACAATGTAGATCCTCTCTTTAATCTTTCTGCTATGCGCTCAACGCTTACCGTCCTCCGCGCTTCATCTTTCTTCTGCTACTGTTAAATTATTTTCTTTACTTTGCCTACTCTTTAAAAAGGCATGATTAATCAGTTTAGAAAGCTAAATCCAATTAACCTCGTATTCTTGCTGGCATACACGTTCTTTTTGCGTATTGCCATTTTTCATGAAACGCACGATAAGCTGAACTTTGATTTTTTGGAGCCATTTGCGCGGTTACTGATCAATATTGATTTAGACAACGCCTTTACGCCCTATACCAATATTTTTATTGCAGCACTTTTGGTTTATGTTCAGGCGCTAATTTTCAACCGGGTTGTTAATAACCATAATTTACTGACCAAACCGAGTTTCCTTCCAGGGCTGATGTTTATCACAGGAACAAGCTTGTTTATGCCTTTTATGATTCTAAGTCCGGCATTGTTGTGTAATTTTCTGTTAATCTGGATTATAGATAAGTTTTTAAAGCTGGGAAAAAGTGCAAACTCCATTACCACTGTTTTCGATATCGGGATGATTATAGGGGTTGGAACATTGATCTACTTTCCGTTTATGACGATGTTGCTTATGATCTTTTTAGCGCTGTTGCTTTTCAGGTCGTTTAACTGGCGCGAATGGGTGGCGGGTTTAATTGGCTTTATTACGGTTTTCTTTTTTCTGGCCGTATTTTATTACTGGAAAGATAATTTAAGCTCGTTTTATCAGATCTGGAAACCATTAGGCAATAAGTTCCCTTCGGTTTTTAAAATCAACTATAACGATTATCTGGTGCTGATTCCGGTAACGGTAATTATCATACTGGCGTCGCTACAGCTCCGCGAAAATTTCTTCAGGAGTTTTATCAGTACAAGGAAAAGTTTTCAGCTGTTGTTTTTTATGTTTATTATTTCGGCAGCTAGTTTTTACCTTAAACCCGATTTCAGGACCTGGCATTTTTTGCTGTGTGTACCACCCGGATCGGTACTGTTAGCCTACTATTTTAGCAATGCCAAAAAACGTTGGTTTTACGAAACATTGTTCGTTTTATTTGTGCTTTCGATACAGTATTTTCTGTTTGTTTAACCTTTTTTAACAAATAACTAGAACGAAACTTGACAAAGATTAATAGCTTTGTGCATGATTTTAGAATTAAAGCTTTTTTAGTTTTAATTAAGATGGATAAAAAATGGAATCATTGGAATTTCTAAGAACATATTATTTGCAGTGGGAGATTTTAAATGCGTAGGCTAAGCATTGATATTGGAAATTCTGCTGTAAAGGTTGCTGTTTTTGAAAATAAGGAAATTGTTCATCATCAGCGTTTCAATAAAATTGGAATACTTGATTTGGCTCAATTGATTGAGAAGTTTTCGCCGGCAAAATCCATCATCAGTAGTGTTAGCCAGGAAATTGGGCCCTTAGAAGTATTTTTAAAAAAGCATACTTGTTATATCCGTTTTTCAACCCTGTTAACGAATGGCGTACAAAATAGATATAAAACGCCGGTTACTTTAGGATTAGACAGATGGGCTGCTGTTTTAGGCGCAAATGGCTTACATCCGGCAAATGCAAGTTTAGTGGTTGATGCGGGTACCTGTATTACCTATGATGTTTTAACAAGTTCAAAGGAATATTTTGGCGGAAGTATAAGCCCTGGTATTAAAATGCGTTTTAAGGCTGTGCACGAATTTACCGGCCGTTTACCTTTGGTTGAGTGGGATGCAAATGAAGATATTGTGGAAGGTACTGATACACAATCGGCAATCAAGAACGGTGTTTTACAAGGAATAATAAACGAAATTGAAGGCTTTATTGCCCTAAATAATAAAAAAGAAAGTGCTCTGAAGGTAATTATAACGGGGGGTGATGCTAATTTTTTGTATAAACAATTACAAAACAGCATCTTTGCGCCTCAAATTATAAAAGATCCTTACTTAGTATTAAAAGGATTAAATGAAGCTATTGCAGATTAAAATGTACAAAAGAATAAATTATATTGCAGCCATACTCGTTCTAGTTTGTGGTTTAAGTGCTCAGGCACAGGTTACCACTTCATCACCATATTCAAGATATGGACTTGGAAATATAAAAGGATCTTTATTGCCCCAGCTTAGAGCAATGGGTGGAATTTCTACCGCAGTAGGTAAAGTAACAGGGTTCAATTATATCAATATGCAAAACCCTGCATCGTATGCCGGAATAACTTTAACCACTATTGATGTGGGCATGAGTGCTGGTTTAACCAGTCTGTCGCGAAACAATTTAAAGGAAACGAGTTTCAACTCTACTTTTAGCCATTTGGCATTTGCGGCTCCTGTTACCAGAAGATCGGCCCTGAGTTTTGGTATTTTACCTTATTCAGATTTAGGTTATTCTTATAGAAACACGACCAAAGTGGATACAACCACTTTAGATCAGCTTTATGAAGGCGAGGGTGGTTTATCAAAAGCTTACTTAGGTTATGGTTATCGTTTTGGCGATCATTTAAGAATTGGTGGTAACCTGGAATATATTTTTGGTAATCTCCAAACTACGCGGGCTACCGAATTTCAATCGGTAGGTGCCTATAACGCTAAACTTCAGAATAAAAACAGTGTTGGCGGTATTAATTATTCTTATGGTATCCAGTATGATTTTAATATTGGTAAGAAAACAATCATGACCCTGGGTTATTCTGGAAGTACCTCTGGGAAAATAAATTCAACACAAACTTCTTTTGCTACCTTATACACCAGAGATCAAAGCGGTAATGAAAACCCTGCAGCCGATACCTTAAATATCGTGAATAACGGAAGATCTAACCTTACTTTACCATTGACCCACAATTTTGGGATCTCTATCCAGCAAAATGATAAGTGGATGATTGGTGCCGATTTTAGAATGGGCAAATGGGCTGCAACCAGCATCAATAATGTAAACCAGGGTTTGCAAGATAGCTGGGGAGCATCATTAGGTGGCCAGTGGACGCCAGATGCGTTTTCTTATAACAGTTACATGAAACGTGTAGACTACCGCATTGGGTTTAATTACGATAAAACCTATATCAAAATCGGTAATCAGGATATTAAACAAATGGGTGCATCATTAGGTTTTGGCTTCCCTCTACCTACTGCCAACGGCGGTACAGCATTTTATAAAATCAACTTTACAACAGAACTCGGACAAAGAGGAACATTAAATAATAATCTGGTTAAAGAGCAGTATATTAATTTCCACTTAGGTTTTACCCTGAACGATACCTGGTTTCGTAAGTACCGTGTAGACTAATGAATTGGAAAACATTTTTATATGGTCTGTTTCTGGTGTTGCCTTTTTTTCTGGCTTCCTGTGGAGACGACGATCTAAAAAATGCCAATGCAGTTTCTTCAAATAAAGTAATCTTAAGCAGAGACCGAACCATCGGTGTCGACATTACTTATAGCGATTCGGCCAGAATTAAGGCGAAAGGTTACGCCCCGATAATGGATAAGGTTACCCCTAGTAATGGAAGTACTTACCAGGAAATGATTAAAGGGGTGAGCATCGATTTTTATAATCCGAACGGAACTGTTGATGGAAACCTAGTTTGCGATTATGCCATTCGGAAAGATAATGAGCTCAAAACCGAATTCAGGAAGAATGTGGTGGTAAAAAACAGTAAGGGCGATACTTTTTCATCACAAGAGTTAATCTGGGATGAATCGAAAAAGATTTTTTATTCCAATCAAAGGGTATATGTGAAAGGGGTAGATGGTAGCATTGGCGAAGGTATTAACTTCAAAGCTCCGCAGGATTTTAGCACTTATGAAATGGATAGCGGAAACGGTGAATTGAATATGAAGGAAGGTGTAGCGCCTTAACGTGATGTAAAATGTGGGAGGTAAGATGGATAAGGTATGAAGAACCTGATCAAATCTCCATAGTTTTGAAGCCAATTTTAACCTTAAATCCATCATCTTTTCCTGGTCATATTACCTCATCCATTGCCCTAATAATTAAGCGCTTGATAAATAAAATTTTGTGTTTTCTTTTTTGAGGCAAATTTGTATCTTGCGCCCTCTTAAAAAAGAACTAAATAAATTTATAATTACAATATGGGATTAATGACATTTTTGCGTAACCGTGCAGGCTATATTCTGGTCTTTGCCATCGGTTTTGCAATTGTTGCATTTTTAGTAGGTGATGCAATTAACGTGGGTAAACCTTTTTGGTCGGCAAATCAAAAAGTTGTAGGGTCTATTGATGGTAAGGATATCAATATTGATGAATTCGGACCAAAGGTTGATCAAGGTGTAAACCAAATGAAACAACAATATGGCGGCAGTGCAAATGCACAGATGACTGCTATGGCTGTTGATCAGGCATGGAATGCAGAGTTAGCGAAAGTTTTGTTAACTAAAGAATATGACCGTTTAGGTTTAACCGTTTCTGAAGATGAATTGTTAGATTTATTGCAAGGTCAAAACCCTAGCCCGCTAATCAAACAATATTTCTCTAATCCGCAAACAGGACAGTTAGACCGTGCTACTTTGATGAACTTTCTAAAATCGAAAGAACCTCAGGCTTTGCAACAGTCTAATATGTTACAGGAAGAAATTAAAAATCAGGCCCTGCAAACAAAATATTCTAATTTAATCCGTAATTCGGTTTACGTAACTTCTTTAGAAGCTACAGATGAGTATACCAACCGCAATAAACTGGCTAACTTTAAATATGTAAGTTTAGATTATACTTCTATTCCAGATGCCTCAGTTAAATTAACAGATGGCGATTATTCTGAATATTACGATCAGAACAAAGCACGTTTCAACAATCCACAAGAAACACGTGCTTTCGAATATGTTACTTTCAGTATCAGTCCAACAAAAGCCGATTCATTAGCCATCAAAACTCAGGTGGATAAAATTGCTGCTGATTTCCAGGTAGCTAAAAACGATTCGCTTTTCGCAGCAATCAATTCAGACGTAAAAGTTCCGTTTACTTATATCACAAAAGGTAAATTAGATCCTGCGGTTGATTCAGCAGTGTTTGCGTTACCAGCAGGCGGTTTTTATGGTCCTAAATTAACAGGTAATTCATACAAAATTGTAAAGGTAGTTTCTACCCGTATCTCTCCTGACTCCGTAAAAGCAAGCCATATCTTAATCGATCCGGCTAAAGTGGGTGGCGAAGATAAAGCATTGAAGTTAGCTGACTCATTAAAAGCATTAATTTTAAAAGGTGCTAACTTTGGAGAGCTGGCTAAAACCTACAGTGTAGATGGCTCGAAAGATAAAGGTGGTGAAATGCCGGCTTTTGCCCGTGGTGCTATGGTACCTGAGTTTGAGAATGCAGCATTTGATGGCAAAACAGGAGATCTTAAAGTAGTAAAATCTCAGTTCGGATACCATGTGCTTAAAATCGAAAAGCAAATCGGTTCATCTAAAGTGGCTAAATTAGCTTACGTAGAAAAAGCATTAAATGCAAGTAGTAAAACCCAGGCAGCGGCTTACAAGGCAGCAAGCAATTTCTTAACTGATGTAAAAGGTAACGACTTTAGCAAATTTGCTGCACAAAAAGGATTAAAAGTTGCGGTTGCTGATAAGGTAGCATCAACACAAGGATTTGCGGCTGGATTAGATAATCCACGTAAATTAATTCAAGATGCTTACGCAGCAGATAAAGGTGATGTACTACCTGAAATTTACACCATGAGCAATGCTTATGTGGTGGCCCGTTTAACTACAATCAGTCCAAAAGGTATTTTATCTTTAGCTGATGTGAAGAAAGAAATTGAGCCGATGGTAATTAATGCCGTTAAAGCAAAACAATTAAAGGAAAAATTAGCTAACGCAGGTAAAGGAAGTATCGAGCAGGTTGCAGCTAAAGTTGCACGTCCGGTTAATCCAGTACAGAATGTTGTTATGGCTAATCCGGTAATTCCAGGTGTAGCACAAGAAAATGCTTTAGTAGGAAGCGTTTTCGGTTCACAGCCAGGTAAATTATCAGCTCCTGTTCAGGGTGAGCGTGGTGTTTATGTATTTTCAGTTGATGGATTTACAAGCCCTGCACCAATTGCCAACATGTTTAAACAGAAAGAAAGCATGATGTTAAGTTTAGGACAACGTTCATTAGGATCAGCTTTCCAGGCTTTACAGGAAAATGCGAAGATAAAAGACAATCGCGTGAAATTCTATTAAGCAGAAAATACGTAATTTTGTAACCGTTCCGATGATTAGTCGGAACGGTTTTTTTATTTAAGGCCATGGAAATTCAGGAAAACATCATTAATAAAGTAGCTAACAGCGGTTTAATAACCTTAAATCTGGAGGATTTTTATCATAAAGGCGAAAGAGTGGTTTATGATATTGTAGATAATCTATTTCATGGTTTAATGTTAAGGGAAAAGGATTTTAGAGAGTTTATTAAAAATCACGATTGGGCGCAATATCAGGATAAGAATGTAGCAATTATCTGTTCGGCTGATGCAATTGTTCCCACCTGGGCTTACATGCTGCTGGCGAATAAATTAAAACCATATGCCAATGAAGTGGTATTTGGCGACTTAAATACTTTAGAAGCGGTTTTATTTACAAAGGCACTGGCTAAAATTAATCCGCAGGATTATTCTGGCGAACGTGTGGTGGTAAAAGGATGTGGCGATATCGAAGTTCCGGTTTCAGCCTATGTGGAGGTAACCAACCTGCTTACCCCAGTAGTAAAAAGCATTATGTTTGGCGAGCCTTGTTCTACCGTTCCTGTATATAAAAGAAAAGATTAAATTTTGGTTTGCTTTTTGTATATCTTCATAGAGGAAAGAATTTAACCGTATTTTTTAGGAAATGGTTTTTTCCCAACAACACACACAAATGAGTACAAAAGCAATGAAAAAATTATTGATAACCCTCACGGCAGGCTTATGCAGTCTGATCACAATGGCTCAGGAACTTCCCCTGAAGAAAGAAGCAGTGTTTCAGGAAGGCGAAGTTTTACAATATAAATTAAGGTACGGATTTATTACCGCGGCAGAGGCCACCATTAAGGTAACAAACTCTGATTTAAAGTTTGATAACAGGTCTACCTATAAACTTACAGTCGACGCACAGACCTCCGGGACTTTTGATGTTTTTTACAAGATAAGAGATCATTACGATTCGTACATCGATAAAACCAGTCTCTTGCCATACTTCTATCAGGAAAATATAAGAGAGGCCAGTTACAGACGTCAGGATAAGGCACGATTTACACAAACAGCCAAAAAAGTAGTTTCGAACAGGGGAACCTTTACGACACCGACTGATCAGACTTTTGATTTGGTTTCGGCTTATTACTTTGCCCGAAGCCTGGATATTGGTAAAATCAAAGTTGGCGATAAGTTTAAACTGAACTATTTTTTAGGCGATGAGATTTCTGCCTTAGAGGTTGAATATGTAGGTAAAGAAACCATTAAAAGTAAATTAGGGAATATCCGTTGTTTAAAATTTAGTCCGTCGATAAAACCGGGCAGGATCTTTAAAAAAGATAGCCGCCTATACCTTTGGGTAACTGACGATGGAAACCGGGTGCCGGTAAAGGCTCAGGTAGAGATATTGGTGGGTGCGGTAACCATGGAATTAAAATCGGCCAGTGGGCTGAAATATGCTTTAGCAAAAGAAGAATGATGATAGAAGTTGAACAGGTGCTGGTGCACGAAGATGTATTGAAAGAAAACTTTGTTTGTAATTTAAGCAAATGTAAAGGGATCTGCTGTGTGGAAGGTGATTCGGGTGCACCGCTGGATAATGATGAAAAGGCTATCTTAGAAGAGATTTATCCAAAGATAAAACACCTATTAAATGAAAAAGGCATTAAGGCTATAGAAGAGCAGGGTGTATATGTAGTGGATGAAGATGGCGATCTAACTACCCCATGTGTAGATAAAAATAAAGAATGCGCTTACGTGCTGTTCGAAGGCGGTATTACCAAATGTGCTATCGAGAAAGCCTATGAACAAGGTATTGTAGATTGGCAGAAACCGATTTCATGCCACCTCTACCCTATCCGGATAACCAAATACCCGGAATTTGATGTTTTAAATTACGACCGCTGGCACATCTGCCACGATGCCTGCACCTTTGGCCGTGAACTTAAAGTGCCGGTATATAGCTTTTTAAAAGGACCGCTGATCCGTAAATACGGAGAAGATTGGTATAAGGAGCTTGAAAGTTCAGTAGCGGCAATGTAGTTTTAAAGCTGGTGATTTTTACCAGAGCTTATTTTTATAAAAATCATGTATTTCAATAACTGACACAGGATGAAAATTCTGGACGATTTATAAAATGTAACCATTAATCTCATTTAAAAAGATAGAACTTTCGTTGGCTTTTTGGCCTTATAATTTAAATAATAAGTTTCTTGAAACTAATTTTCAGTTTATAGGTTTATAGTTTAACTTTGTAATTCTAACTGAATATTTTTATGAGCAAGATCTCTAATCCGAAACCAATGAAAAAGGGTAACAGGATGGACAGTGACCATAATAAACTTGATGAGTCTTACACTCCTGTTTCCAAACATAAATTTGAAGGATGGCCTATTTTATGGATACTAATAGCCATATTCTTAATTTCTGCAGTTTTATGGTATACAGGTGCTGCACCCCATTTAATTAAATGGATAGCCAATAAATAGAGTAATTATTTACTTAATGGTGCGGATGAATTTAACCATAGCAATCATGAGCTTTCTGTGAGAAAGTTCAATAAATTACTTTAAGGGAGACGTTAATTTTGATGACAGGGAAGAACTGGTTAAAATTTTTCGTCATCGCTGGGAATCTGCTCAGCTGAGACATAGCAATAAAACATTAATCCAAAGGAAATAACATAGAATGCCGCCGTGATTAAAAGGAATGTGCTCATATAAATAGTTATTTGGTTATTGTAATGGTAACGTTAAGTTATCTTAAATTATATATGAAAGTGCATTTATTTTATGTTAATTACTAACATAATTTCTATTAATGTTGAAAACTAATGCATTAGTTGTTTTGACTTTCTGTTGAATTAAGTAACTACTGCTTAGTTATCTATACTAATTCTTGATCTTTTTAAGACATTTGCAATCTATCTTTGGATACGTTGGATTATGGTATTCAAGGCACTCAATCACCTTCAGGCAATATCAAAGTAGCTCGTGATGACCTGCAAATTGTAATCGAAAAAGTTATCTTAGGTTTCATTAGTTCGCTAGTTTGGTGGTATGTCAAAACAAATCACCTTTGTAGATAAATGCCAGAGTTTTATAATGGATAATTTAGATCTTTTATTTAGTTAAAAAGGTTAATAGATAAGTCAATGAATACTAACGAAGAAATCAAATGCCAAAAAAGATTAAAGCAGTAAAATGTCTACCATTTAAATGAGCTGGTCGACTAAAACGTTAAAAAAAATAAACATCTGAACTTTATCGCTGTAAAATCGCAATGCAAAATTTGAAGTTTGGCAATCCATACGGTAAGAATGTCAAAATTAAGTTGTTTTTTGCTTAAATCTAACTTACTTTAGCAGAATTGAAAATCATTTAATAACTGTGAAAAAAATCTTAATCACTGGTGGTGCGGGCTTTATTGGCTCTCATGTAGTCCGCCGTTTTGTGAACAACTATCCTCAATACGAAATCGTCAATTTAGATAAACTTACCTATGCTGGTAACCTGGCTAACTTAACCGATATCGAAAATAAACCTAATTATAGATTTATTAAAGAAGATATTACTGATGCTAACGCGATTTTTGATCTGTTTAAAACAGAAAACTTCGATGCAGTTATTCACTTAGCGGCAGAAAGCCATGTAGATCGTTCTATTTCTGATCCAACAGCTTTTGTAATTACCAATGTAATTGGTACAGTTAATTTATTAAATGCTGCCCGCGAATATTGGAAAGGGGATTACGATAAAAAACGTTTTTACCATGTAAGTACCGATGAGGTATATGGCGCTTTAGGCGAAACAGGGATGTTTACCGAGACCACCGCTTACGATCCTCATAGCCCCTATTCTGCTTCGAAAGCGAGTTCAGATCACTTTGTAAGGGCCTACCATGATACTTATGGTATGGATTGTGTAATTTCTAATTGCTCTAATAATTATGGCTCTCATCATTTTCCAGAGAAACTGATTCCGTTAGCGATTAATAATATTAAAAATAACAAACCGGTACCTGTATACGGTAAAGGAGAGAATGTGCGCGATTGGTTATGGGTAGAAGACCATGCCAGGGCAATTGATGTGATTTTTCATAATTCGAAAACTGGCGATACCTATAACATTGGTGGCCATAACGAATGGAAAAATATCGATCTGATTAATCTGCTTTGTACCATTATGGATCAGAAGTTAGGCCGCGATGCTGGTGAATCAGCCAAACTGATTACCTATGTAACCGACCGCGCGGGACATGATTTGCGTTATGCCATTGATTCGGGCAAATTACAGAATCAATTGGACTGGGTTCCTAGTTTGCAGTTTGAAGAAGGTTTGGCCAAAACCGTTGATTGGTATCTACAAAATGAGGATTGGTTAAATAATGTAACATCAGGTAATTACCAATCCTATTACGAACAACAGTACAGCAATAAATAATGGAAATTGAGCAAACAGGCTTAAAAGACTGTCTTATCATTAAACCCCGGGTATTCGAAGACCCGAGGGGCTATTTTTTTGAAAGTTTTAATCAAAATACATTTGAAGAAAAAACGGGTTTATCAGGCAGATTTGTTCAGGATAATCAATCTTATTCTTCATATGGTGTAATCCGTGGCCTACATGCCCAAGCCGGAGAATTTGCACAGGCCAAACTGGTACGGGTAACCAAAGGAGAGGTATTGGATGTTGTCGTAGATGCTCGTCCAGGTTCTCCAACTTATGGTAAGCATTTCTCTATTAAGTTAAATGCCGAAAATAAGTTACAAGTATACATTCCAAGAGGTTTTATTCATGGTTTCTCGGTACTGAGTAAAACCGCAGAATTTTTATATAAGTGTGATAATTTCTTTAACAACAAATCTGAAACCGGGGTAATTTATAACGACCCTGATCTGAACATCGATTGGTTAATCCCTGAAGAAGACCACTCTGTTTCTGATAAAGACTTACTTCTAAAACCATTTCAGCTTTACAGCACATATGAATAAAATAGTAGTAATTGGTGCTGCCGGGCAATTGGGTCAATGTTTAAAGGCGGTTGCAGAGCGTAGGGGAATAATAGAAATTGTTATTCCTGATGAGCGGGATGCCAACATTTTGGATGAAGGTGGTTTAAATGCACTCTTGGCTAAGGAACAACCCGCATTTGTGATTAACTGTGCGGCTTATACTGCAGTAGATAAGGCCGAAGATGAAGCTGATCTGGCAAAAGCCATTAATAAAACTGGAGTAGGATACCTGGCTTCGGCCTGTTTAGCAAATAGGGCTACTTTGGTTCATGTTTCTACTGATTTCGTTTTTGAAGGGAATAATGTGAAGCTGCTAACGGAAGATGACGAGGCTAGGCCAATTAATATTTATGGGCTAACCAAACTGGATGGTGAAAAAGCAGTAGCAGCCAAATTGCCTGCTCATTTTATCATCCGTACCAGCTGGTTGTATTCTGAATATGCCAATAACTTTGTAAAAACCATGCTGAAACTGGGCGCTGAACGTGATGAACTGAATATCATAGCCGATCAGGTAGGTACACCAACTTACGCAATCGATCTGGCTAATGCTATTTATGATATTATTGAATCCGATCAAACTAGCTATGGCCTTTATCATTATAGCAATGAAGGCGTAACGTCCTGGTTCGACTTCGCAAAAGCCATATTTGATATCAGTAAAATAGAAATTAAGGTAAATTCGATACCTGGATCTGCTTACCCAACTAAAGCAAGGCGACCAGCATTTTCGGTGATGGATAAAAGCAAAATCAAAGCAACATTTAATATCGAAATTCCTTATTGGAGAGATAGTTTGGCGGAGTGTATAAAACAGATTAAAATACAATAAATAGGTATCATTATTCATTTAGGTCTGCAATGACTAATGAACCAATGACCAATGAACTAATGACTAAAATATGAAAGGTATAATCTTAGCTGGTGGCAGCGGAACCCGTTTGCATCCTTTAACTTTGGCTTGTAGTAAACAGATGATGCCGGTTTACGATAAACCGATGATCTATTATCCGCTATCTACGTTAATGTTGGCTGGGATAAAAGAAATTCTGATTATTTCTACCCCACATGATCTGCCAAATTTTGAAAAATTATTGGGCGATGGTGTTTCTTTGGGCTGTAAATTTAGTTATGCCGTGCAGGCCGAACCGAATGGTTTAGCGCAAGCTTTTGTGATTGGTGAAGAATTTATAGGAAAAGATAAAGTAGCCTTAGTGCTAGGCGATAATATTTTTCATGGAGATGGCATGGCCAAATTATTGCAGGCCAGTTCCGATCCCGATGGCGGCGTGGTATTTGCCTACCAGGTTGCTGACCCTGAACGTTACGGTGTTGTGGAGTTTGATGCTAATAAAAAGGCCATTTCGATTGAAGAAAAACCTGTTCAGCCTAAATCAGACTACGCAGTACCAGGTTTATATTTTTATGATAACGAGGTGGTAGAAATTGCAAAAAATATTAAACCTTCGCCACGTGGAGAATACGAAATTACGGATGTAAATCGCGTGTACTTAGAGCGGGGCAAATTAAAAGTAGGCGTATTAAGCCGTGGTACAGCCTGGCTGGATACCGGGACCTTTACATCACTAATGCAAGCCGGACAATTTGTTCAGATTATCGAAGAAAGACAAGGCTTAAAGATAGGCTGTATTGAAGAAATTGCTTACCGCATGAGCTTCATCGATGCTGAGCAGCTAAAAGCTATTGCTACGCCATTGGTTAAGAGCGGCTATGGTAGTTATCTGCTTAAACAGATTAAATAAAGGAGCTTAAGGTCTTATTTCGTTATTTATAAAAACAAAAAAGGCTTAAGATCATTATTATAATGAGACTTAAGCCTTTGATATTTTAATTAATACTAATATCTACTTTCAAAATCTTGATAAACCAAAGCAATACCCTCTGGCAATTCAATTTTATGTTTCCAGCCTAAAGCGTGTAATTTACTCACATCCATTAATTTTCTGGGCGTACCATCGGGTTTGCTCGAATCAAATACCAATTCGCCCTCGAAACCTAAAACATCTTTGATCAATAAAGCGAGATCTTTAATGGTAAGATCTTCTCCTGTACCAATGTTAAGCAAATTTGGCTCATTATAAGTTTCCATTAAGAAATAACAAGCTTCAGCCAAGTCATCAGCAAATAAAAATTCACGCATTGGTGAGCCTGATCCCCACACGACAACCTCTTTCTCATTATTAATCTTAGCCTCGTGTACTTTTCGGATTAAAGCTGGTAATACGTGTGAATTTTGTGGGTGATAGTTATCATTGTAACCATAAAGGTTTGTCGGCATTACAGAAATGAAGTTACAACCGTATTGATCGCGGTAAGCATCACACATTTTAATACCCGCAATTTTAGCAATAGCATATGGTTCATTGGTATGTTCTAAAGTTCCTGTTAATAAATAATCTTCTTTAAGTGGTTGCTGGGCCATTTTTGGGTAAATGCAACTCGAGCCCAAAAACATTAATTTTTTAACCTCATTTACATAAGCACTATGAATAACATTGTTTTGGATAGCCAAATTCTCATAAAGAAAATCAGCTCTGTAAGTGTTGTTCGCAACAATGCCACCTACTTTTGCTGCGGCTAAGAATACGTAATCGGGTTTTTCTGTCGCAAAAAAATCTGCGACAGCCTGTTGATTGCGAAGATCCAGTTCAGCTGATGTTTTGGTAATCAGATTGGTATAACCCTCTTTCTGTAATTTACGGTAAATGGCTGAACCCACCATTCCCCTATGACCTGCAATATAAATTTTAGCGCTTTTTTCCAATGTATTTTTTTTAATGCATGCGAAAATACAACAGATTTTAGAAATAAGGTAAATAAAATCGTTTAAAGGTATAGCTAAAGCATTAGAAAGTAGTTTATTTGTAGCTCAGTATCAAGACTTGCTTTTAGTTGATCACCGGTTCAAATAGTGTGAATATCATTTGTGGCTATAACAATGCGGGAAAGGATGGAGGGTATAGCCATTTTATATATCTTTGCCCATCAAGCATTCAAACATGAATACAGAAAAGCAAATTGCAATTATTGGTTTAGGATATGTAGGCTTGCCCCTGGCCATAGAATTTGCTAAAAAATATCAGGTTATCGGTTTTGATACCAATGAAAGCCGTGTAGCGGAGTTAAATCAATTAAAGGATCGGACAAATGAAGCTAACCTGGAGGATCTGCAGGCTGTACTTGCCGGATCTGACCCAGGCTTAACACTGAGTGCTAATTTAGCTGATCTTGCCGCTTGTAGCATCTATATTGTAACCGTCCCAACCCCTATCGACCACTTGAAAAGGCCAGATCTGCAACCATTACTTGCAGCCAGCAAAATGCTGGGTATTGTGCTTAAAATAGGCGATATTGTCATTTATGAATCGACTGTTTATCCGGGTTGCACCGAAGAAGATTGTGTGCCTGTATTGGAAAAAATTTCAGGATTAAAATATAATATCGATTTTTTCTGTGGTTATTCGCCCGAAAGGATCAACCCAGGCGATAAAATTAATACCCTTACCAAAATTAAAAAGGTAACCTCGGGTTCCACGCCTGCAATTGCTGCTGAAATTGATCAACTCTACACATCTATTATTACGGCAGGTACTCATTTGGCGCCTAGCATTAAAGTAGCAGAAGCCTCAAAAGCAATAGAAAATGCACAGCGGGATGTAAATATCTCTTTTGTAAACGAACTGGCCTTAATTTTCGATCGCATGGGCATTGATACAGCAGATGTATTAGCTGCTGCTGCAACCAAATGGAATTTCCTCAATTACAAGCCCGGTTTGGTGGGTGGCCATTGTATCGGTGTAGATCCTTATTATTTGGCGCACAAATCGGAGGCTTTGGGTTATAAACCCGAAGTGATCCTATCTGGCCGTAGGGTAAATGACAATATGGGCATGTTTGTGGCCAACAAGGTCATCAAGATGTTGGTGGCCAGAGATAAAGTAATTAATGGTGCTAAAGCACTCATATTAGGTTTTACTTTTAAAGAAAATTGTCCCGATACCCGAAATACGAGGGTAACTGATATCTACAAGGAGCTGAAAGCTTTTAGTATGGATGTTGATGTATATGATCCATGGGCTAATATAGATGAAGTGAAAGCGGAGTATGGCATCGAAATGATTGATGGTCAGTTTAAACATTACGATGCTGTTATCCTTGCTGTGGCGCACCAGCAGTTTTTGGACATTGATTATAGCAGTATTAAAGAAAAAGGAACACTCATTTTTGATACCAAATCTTTTATCGACAGGAATTTGGTGGATGCCCGATTATAGGCACTTCGCTTTCAACCTGCTCATTTTGAGCTATGAGTAGGGGCATTAACACAGTGCGTCATTCTCGCACAGGCGGGAGCCACGATTGCTCAGCAAAGCTAATTTTAATGGCAATAATCCGATAGCTATTGGATGCAAGGTCAGGCTTGAGCTAGCCAGCCTGTACCAAGTTTAGCAGCTTTGATTAAGAATAGGTAATTTTTGATCTTCATTTAATGAAAAGAGACGAATATTTAAAAGGGAAATACTTTAAAGCTTCAACTATTTGTTGATAGCGTGTAGATTATATTTTTGTTAATTTTCTTGTGCAAATTAAGCTGTAAATTTTTTTAAAGCATCATTTTCGACTATTTGTCTGATTTAATCTACTCTTTATTAGAAAATAGCATGAATTTTCTTAAATTTAACACCTTAATTAGAATACTTTGATTGTTCTATAAATAATACACTCAATTCGCGTATTATTGCGGTGATTATTTCGTTTATAAACGAGTGATTATGATAAGGCGAGTTAATTGATATTTCATTGTTATAAATATGTTAAGTTTTTTTACAAAAAGAAATAAAGTAACCGATATTGCTTGGCTGGGCACGGATATGCATTCGCATATTTTGCCGGGCATTGATGATGGTTCACCTGATGTAACCACTTCCATTCGGTTTGTGAGGGGTTTACAAGAATTGGGTTTCGATCAATTGATTGCCACACCACACATTTTTAAAGAATTATATCCGAATACGCCTGAGACGATTAAGGACGCAAAAGCTTTGTTGCAAGCAGAAATGACAAAGCAAAACATTACACTAAAATTAGGTGCAGCAGCAGAGTATATGATTGATCAGGACTTTAGTATAGATGAGCCGCTATGTACTTTAGATAGTAAACATTTGTTAATTGAAATGTCCTACCTAACAGAAAGCCCAGGTATCAGCCAAACAATTTTCGACATCGAAATAAAAGGACTTCATCCAATATTGGCGCACCCCGAGCGTTATACTTTTTACTTCAAAGATAGAAACAGGTTAAAAAGGTTTAAGGAAAAGGGTTGTTTATTGCAATTGAATTTATTATCTGTTTTAGGTTACTATGGAAAAGAGGTAAAACAATTAGCTGATTCATTATTAAAAGAAAAGATGTACGATTTAGCTGGTACAGATTTACACCATGTTAAACATTTAAATACATTAACCACGGCGGTTGAGTCAGGCAGACTTTATGAACTAATTGGGCAATACGAATTTAAAAATCAAGAAATTTTTGAATCTGTAATGATATAATGTTTAACGCCCATATTCTTAAAATGGCACGATTCCTGCTTGTAGCGGCAAGAATCTAATCGATTATCATAATCATATTTTGAGTTCTTCGATTTTACAATTAAATGATTAAGTTTGCGAGCTATTTAAAGTGGTAGATTTCACTTCAAATAGACATGTATCTATGAATAAAATAAATAATTTAACCAAAGCACTTAGTATAATTGCTTTGCTACTTGTGGTCGCAATATCGTCTTCTTGCGTAAGTAACAAAAAAATAGCTTATTTTCAGGATATTCAGGCTGTAAATCAGGCAAGATTGGATAGCGCAATCAGCTTTACTGAGCCAGTTATTCAGGCTGATGATATTTTAAGTATTAATATCTTCACTTTAAATCCTCAGAGTGGAATTATCGTTAATCAAGCTGCATCAACACCTATACTAGGTGGAAATACAAACACAAGCTTAACAACACAAAATACAGGTTTTTTAGTAGATAAAAATGGTGAAATAGAATTGTCCCTTATAGGGAAATTAAAAGTTGCTGGTTTAACGACTTATCAAGCTAGAGAATTAATCAGAGAAAAAGCTGCTAATGTTTATAAGCAACCAAATGTTCAACTACGATTTGCAAATTTTAAAGTAAGTGTTTTAGGGGAAGTTAATGCCCCTTCTGCGTATACACTACCAAACGAAAAGGTAACTATATTAGATGCCTTAAGTTTAGCCGGAGATTTAACCATTTATGGAAAGAGGGAAAATGTTTTAATTATTAGGGATAATGGCGGGAAAAAAGAGTTTTCTCGGCTTAACTTAAATTCTAGCAATATTTTTAATAGCCCTTTCTACTATTTAAAGCAAAATGATGTCATTTATGTGGAGCCAAATAAACGTAAGGTTTCAGCATCTAATTCTGCCCAAATTCAAACCATAGGTGTCTTAGCCTCAGTGGTTTCTGTAATTGTACTGGCAATTTCAAGTTTTAAATAAGATCTGTAGTAAAAATGACAAAGATATCAAGGAATAATACAAGGCAAGATAGGGTTGAAGAAGAAGATACTATAAATTTGAAGGAGATTTTTGCAAAACTTAGCGATAAATGGCTATGGTTTGCATTGAGTATTTTGGTGTGTTTGCTTGCTGCATTTCTGTATATTCAGTATACTCCTCCAACATATCAAATAAGCGCAAAAATTTTAGTCAATGACGATGAAAAAGGTTCCGCTTTAGGTAAACAAAGTAGTAGTTTAATGGATTTGGGCGGGTTGTTAGGTGCAAAAAATTCAGTGGATAATGAGGCGGAAATCTTAAAAACCAGATTTTTGATGGAGCAGGTTGTCCGTAAAATGCAGTTAAATCTTGTTTATTCAAAAAAGATTGATTTTGTTAGTCGCGAATTATATGAGCCCCCATTTAAATTAAATATAATTAAAGGTGTTGATACAATTAAGACTACAAAATTCGAGGTTGAAAAAATTTCAAGCAACAGAATAAAAATAAGTACTAAGAATTTTGAAAAGGAAGTTGGATGGAACGAAGAGTTTAGTGTAAAGGATGTTGGGATTATTAAGTTGGAGCCCAGTAAAATTGATCAGTTCGATACTGGTAAATATTTAATTAACGTAAGTTCTATCGATTCAAGAGTTGCAATTCTGATGCAACAATTGTCTGTTGCAGTTACAAATAAACAAGTTAGTATTGTAGATTTAGGGTTTTCATACCCACTACCAAAAAAAGGAGAAGATATTTTAAATAATCTAATAAGTAAATATACTGAATCGAACCTCGACGATAAAAATGCAATAGCTGATAGTACATATAAATTTATTAAAGAACGCCTAAATGTTATTGCTTCTGAATTGGGAGATGTAGAAAACCAAGAAGAAACTTTTAAACAGAATAACAAGCTAGCAGACATGAGTGAACAAGGAAAATTGCTTGTTCAAAATACAGGGGAGTTTAGTACTGAATTAGCTAAGGCGGAGACACAGGTAAGTATATTGACTGATTTAGAAGACTATTTAAAAGACGAGAGTAAAAATAAAAGAGTATTCCCAACATCTCTCCTTCCTCAAGATATGGTTTTTTCTGGTTTGATGAGCCAATATAATGCTTTATTAGTAGAGCGCGACAAGCAACTCTTAAGTGTTACCGAGGAAAGCCCTTTTATAAAAAATATTGATAACCAAATTTTGGGGTTACGGAGTGGCATATTGGCTAATATTCAAAGTACAAAAAATACATTTGTCGTTACTCGGGATAAATTAAGAAGCCAGTTAACAAAGGCTGAAAGTCAAATTTCAGGAGTTCCCAAAATAGAGAAAAATTACTTAAAATTAGTTAGAAATAAGGGGATTAAACAGGAATTATATATCTTTTTGATGCAAAAAGCTGAAGAAACAGCAATATCCAAGACTTCAAATATTTCTGTTGCTAAAACTATTGATCCACCAAAAGCACAAGTACTTCCAATAAGTCCAAAAGGACACGTAATATATCTAGCGGGATTATTAGCAGGGTTGTTAATTCCGTTAGCTCTAATTTTTGGACTTGAACTTTTAAGTACTACGATTAAAACAAAAGATGAGATTACTGGACTTACTCAAGTACCTATAATTGGCGAAATTAGTCACAATTCGACCTCTGATAATTTGATTGTTGCTAATCAAAGCCGATCCGCCATTTCGGAACAATTTAGGGCTCTAAGAACTAATCTTTCTTTTTATTTAAAGGCAAAAGATGAAAAGGTGATTCTTTTAACATCCAGTATGAGTGGCGAAGGCAAATCTTTTACTGCCATAAATTTGGGTAATATCTTGGCATTAGCAGGTAAAAAGGTTTTATTAATGGAACTAGACTTACGTAAACCAGGACTTTCAGCAAAATTGGGTGTACGGAACGATATGGGATTTAGCAATTATACTATTAGCCCAGATATTAAAATGTCTGATATAATAAAGCCAATTACGATAAATAAAAACATGTTTATTATCTCGTCTGGCCCTTTGCCCCCAAATCCTGCCGAAACACTTATGAGTGAACATACAGCAAATCTCATTAGTGAATTAAAAAAACAATTTGATTATATTATAATGGATGCTCCACCAGTTGGCATTATAACAGATGCTCAACTGCTAGCTGTTTATTCTGACGTTACGATTTATTTGGTTAGACAAGGGGTTACTCAAAAAAGCCAATTAAATATTCTTGAAGATCTTTATCGAAGTGGAAAAATGAAAAATTTAGGCATTGTTGTCAACGATATTGTAAGTAAGTTTTACGGCTATGGCTATGGATATGGGTCATATGGTGAAGTTAAGCAGGATGGTTTGTTGGATAAATTAAGGGGAAAATTAAAGCTTTAGAATACATAATATGAAAGTTGCATTAATAACGGGCATCACAGGGCAAGATGGCGCATATCTTGCTGAACTGTTACTCGAAAAAGGTTATATGGTACATGGTATTAAAAGAAGAAGTTCTCTTTTCAATACTGACAGAGTGGACCATCTTTACCAAGATCCTCATGATGAAAATGTACGATTTAAATTACATTATGGAGATCTGACAGATTCAACGAATTTAATCAGAATCGTTCAAGAGGTACAGCCAGATGAGATTTACAATTTAGGAGCGATGAGTCATGTGAAAGTATCTTTTGATTCGCCTGAATATGTAGCGAATGTAGATGGTATCGGAACCTTAAGGATATTGGAAGCAGTAAGAATCTTAGGTTTAGAAAAAAAGACCAGAGTTTATCAGGCATCTACTTCTGAATTATATGGTGGCATGCCAGAAAATAAAAACGATAAAGGGTTTTATGACGAAAATTCTCCTTTTTATCCGCGGTCACCATATGGAGCAGCTAAGATTTATGGTTTTTGGATCACTAAAAACTATCGTGAGGCTTATGGAATGTTTGCCTGCAATGGGATTCTATTTAACCATGAGAGCCCATTAAGGGGAGAAACCTTTGTGACCAGAAAAATTACCCGTGCCGTGGCTAAAATTGCACAGGGTTTACAAAGTAAATTATTCCTTGGGAATCTAAATGCAGAACGCGATTGGGGGCATGCGAAAGACTACGTAGAGGCGATGTGGAGAATCTTACAACAAGATGTTCCTGAAGATTTTGTAATTGCAACAGGTATAACCACAATGGTTCGTGAATTTGTGCGCATGGCCTTTTCAGAAGTGGGAATTACTGTAGAGTTCAAAGGCGGAGGCGTAGAAGAAAAAGGATATGTTGTGAGTTGTAGTAATCCAGATTTCCAGATTACAGCAGGTACCGAGGTAGTGGGAGTTGATCCGGCTTACTTCCGTCCAACAGAAGTGGATTTGTTAATTGGTGACCCTACTAAATCAAAAACTAAATTAGGCTGGGAGCCTAAATACGATTTGGCTGCGTTAGTGAAAGAAATGGTAGCTACTGATGTAGAGCACTTCAGAAAAGAAACTTTGCTTAAAGCTCATGGTTATAAGATCAAAAATCAATTTGATTAAATAGTTTATTTAAGGAAATGCTTAACTGTATAATAATTAAGCTGCCAATAGATATATTGAATCATAATTTTCTTCACTGATAGAAAATACTCATTAATAATGAACTATACGCTAAAAGTTGCTGACATTAGAGAGGAAACTGAAGACACAGTTACTTTGTGCTTTAAGCAGCCAGGGTTAAAGAAAATCAAATATTTGGCGGGACAATACCTAACCTTAATCTTTAGAATTAATGGGAGGCGTTATATCCGGCCCTATTCTTTTTCGTCTTGTCCCGGAATTGATTCTTTTTTAGAGATTACGGTGAAGCGGGTAGAAAATGGATTGGTATCCAATCATATCAATGATATGGTTAAAATTGGTGATTCCATTGAGGTCATGCCGCCCATGGGCGACTTTATTTTTGAGGAAGATAGTGTGTATACTGATGTGTTTTTTTGGGGTGTTGGTAGTGGCATTACACCATTGATTTCTATCATTAAATATATCTTATCTACAGTTGATGGAGTAAGAGTACATTTGAATTATGGGAACAAAAACCATGAAACCACTATTTTTAAAGATCAAATTAATCATTTGATGTTACAATATACAGATCGGCTAATTGTGCGTCATTTTCACACCAAGTTGTTTGTTAATGAAGCTAACCCACATTTAATTCAAGGAAGAATTGATCAAGCTAAGGCTTTACAGATCTTAGATAAAAGTTTAGATGCGAAAAAATGTGCACACTATATCTGTGGACCAACTGGTTTAAAAGAATCTGTAAAAAGTGCCATTTTAAATAAATTTGGGTTTTTGCAAAATGTATATTCTGAAGATTTTGAACTGGTGAAGGATCCAAAGGATTTGATTGATGTTTACACCCAAAATGTGATCTTAAATTTTGATAAGAAAACATATAATCTCGAAGTAGCGAAAGGGAAAAGTATTTTAGAAGCTGCTTTAAATGCTGATATTGAATTGCCTTACTCCTGCCAAACTGGGAATTGCAGTACCTGCAAAGGAAAATTGCTGGATGGTAAGGCCAAAATGATTGGGTTAAGTAAAGAGCGTGATGATCTTGCATCAGATGAGTTTTTGCTTTGTTGCACTCATCCATTGACAGAAAACGTACATATAGAAATATAATATAAAAATATGAAGGTAGTAATACTTGCAGGTGGTTTAGGTACCCGATTAATGGAAGAGACCGAAGCTCGTCCAAAACCTATGGTTGAAATTGGCGGTAAGCCAATTCTATGGCACATTATGAAAATCTACGAAGCTTATGGTTATAACGATTTTGTATTGTGCCTGGGCTACAAAGCGCAAAGTATTAAAGAATATTTTTTAAATTACTACTTGTACAATTCTGATGTTTCCATTGATATCGAAAAAAATAAAGTAGATGTCCATTTTTCAAATTCAGAATCTTTCAAGGTAACCCTTGTTGATACTGGATTATCTACTAACACCGCAGGCAGAATTAAGCGTATTCAAAAATATGTACAGGATGAGACCTTTATGCTTACTTATGGTGATGGTGTAGCAGATATCGACATTACAAAGTTAGTCGAATTTCATAAAGGCCATGGCAAACTGGCAACCTTAACCAGTATCCAAACCCCAGGTCGTTTTGGCAATATTGAGATGGATGAGAATGGAAAAGTTAACCATTTTGTAGAAAAACCACAGGGTGATGGGATGTGGATCAACGGTGGGTTCTTCGTATTAGAACCAGGGATATTTAAATATCTTGAAGGGGATATGGATACTATCCAATGGGAAAATATACCGTTGAAAGAAATTGCCAATGATGGGGAATTGGCAGCTTTTAAACATCCTGGTTTTTGGAAACCTATGGATGCTTTAAGAGATCGAATTGAATTGGAGCAGCTTTGGAGCACTGGAGAGGCAAAATGGAAAATCTGGTAATATGTTAAGTGAACTAAAAAAAACATACGAGGGGAAAAAGATATTCCTGACTGGCCACACTGGATTTAAAGGTTCGTGGATGTTGAAGACACTTCAACTTTTGGGGGCAAAAGTTAAAGGATATGCTTTGGCTCCTCAAACCGAAAATGACTTATACCATCTGATAAAAGGAGATGAGATTTGTGAATCTGTAATTTCAGATTTACGTGATCGGGAAGCGCTTAAAACAGCAATTGTGGATTTTCAACCGGATTTTATCTTTCATCTGGCTGCTCAGCCATTAGTTAGGTTATCTTATGAGATTCCGTCAGAAACTTTTGAGGTAAATGCAATCGGCACAGCCAACTTGTTGGATGCAGTACGTTTATTGGAGAAAAAATGTTCGGTTGTTTTAATTACAACTGATAAGGTATATCATAACAACGAATGGGAATATCCATATCGTGAAAATGACCGCTTAGGTGGTTATGATCCCTATAGTGCAAGTAAAGCCTGTACGGAATTGGTAATCGATTCCTATAAAAATTCTTTTTTCAATAAATCCAAAATTGGTGTCCATAAAAAAGGAATTGCTGTTGGCAGAGCAGGAAATGTAATTGGAGGAGGGGATTGGTCAAAAGATCGATTGATTCCTGACATCGCTAAAGCACTTTCTAAAAATGAAGAAATTATTATTAGAAACCCAAATTCTGTGCGTCCATGGCAACATGTTTTAGAGCCTGTGGTTGCTTACCTTATATTGGGTATGAATTTAGATGTCGACCCAATAATGTTTGGTGAAATTTATAATTTCGGGCCATATGCTTCTGATGCACTACCTGTAAAGGAAATGCTTGAGTTGGCAATAAAATCTTGGGGTGAAGGTATTTATAAGGTTGAAGAATTAGAAAACCAACCCCATGAAGCAGGATTGTTAAAGTTAGATATTAGTAAGGCAATGGTCCAATTAGGATGGAGACCGAAATACAATGCTATTAAAGCCGTTGAGGAAACGATTAATTGGTATAAGGTTTATACAAGAAAAGATGAGGATATAAGGTCTTTTACCAATGAACAAATAAAATCCTTTTTGAATGGATAAAATTTTAATTACAGGAGTTAGTGGATTTTTGGGATCTCATATAGCGGAAAGGTTTATTAAGTCAGGTTATAAAGTCATTTCTTTTAAAAGAAACAATACTGATTTTTGGCGGTGTGACGATTTCTTTGATGCCATAACATGGATTGACATTGAGTCAGAGGATTGGCAAACATTAGTAATCGAAGCTAAACCTAAAGTAATCATTCACTGCGCGTGGTTTGGAGTAGGCGCAAAAGATAGAGATGACTTACAACATCAAATAGGAAACCTCAACTTATTGTCAGCATTGTTGGAAATTGGAAATATTCTAAAAATTAAAAAATTTATTTCTTTTGGATCACAAGCAGAGTATGGACATTTTGAAGGTGAAATTAATGAAGAAAGTACTGTTAAACCTAACTCTGCCTATGGTATATCAAAGTCGTTAGCTTCTGATTGCGTTAAACACTTTTGTGATTACAATGGAATTGATTGGTATTGGTTAAGATTATTCTCCTTTTTTGGAGAGAAGGAGGGGGCGGATTGGTTTATCCCAATGGTTATAAATAAAATTATTAATGGCGAAGAATTAAATATGACCCTTGGTGAACAGGAATATGCCTATATGTATGTTAAGGATCTATCAAGTGTTGTTTTGGATATTACTAATAGTTCTGAAATTAAAAGTGGACTTTATAATCTTTCATCAAAGCAAGCATATTCATTAAAATCTGTTATAGAGCGTATTCTTGAAATTGTAAATCCAAAAACTTCATCTATTAATTATGGAGCTATTCCTTATAGACCTAATCAGCCAATGTTAATAAAAGGAAGTATGATTAAGTTGGAGAATGAATTGGGGCCAATAGATGAAGGTAGCTTTGAAGAAAATCTAAATAAAACTGTTCAATATTATATTGAAAGGAGAAAGAAATAATGAAGTTTGAAAATTCTAAAAAATTTGCAACTGAAATAAGAAAAAAAACTATACAGATGGTTTTTAGAGCCAAGGCTTCACATATTGGTGGGGCATTGTCTATGGCAGATATCCTTGCTGTATTGTATCATGACAGTTTGAATATTGATCCAATAGACCCTAAAAATGAGAATAGGGATATGTTCCTTTTATCTAAAGGACATGCCTGCACAAGCTTATATGCAACACTTGCTTTGAAAGGCTTTTTTCCATTAGATGATTTAGAAACTTATAGTAAAGACGGGAGCAAACTATTATCCCATACAAATCATCATGTACCAGGTATTGAGATTTCAGCAGGTAGTTTAGGACATGCCTTACCAGTTGCAGTTGGCGTAGCATTAGCTGCAAAAAGGAGAATTAGGAGCAAGAAAGTATACTGTTTGGTTAGTGATGGAGAACTTGATGAAGGTTCAAATTGGGAAGCAATCTTACTATCCCCACAAGTAGGACTGGATAATTTAATCTTAATAGTAGACTACAATAAAATACAAAGTTTGGGTAATGTTAAAGATGTAATTGATCTCGAACCCCTAACGGATAAGTTTAAATCTTTCAGATGGGAAGTTTTTAACATAGATGGGCATAACCATGAATCGATAAAAGAAACTATTTTAAAAGCAGATAACAATAATGGTTTACCTAAAGTGATAATTGCACATACTGTCAAAGGGAAAGGAGTATCATTTATGGAAAATGAATTATTATGGCACTACAAAAGTCCAGATGAAAAACAATTCAATCAAGCATTAAGTGAAATCGAAACACAATGAGAACTGCATTTATAACACAACTAATTGAGGAAGCACGTAAAAATGAGAATATATTTTTACTAGTGGGTGATTTAGGATTTAGCGTAATTGAACCATTCGCACAACAATTTCCAGATCGTTTCTTGAATGTTGGGATTGCCGAACAAAATATGGCGGGTGTAGCAGCAGGTTTAGCGCTGGATGGATATTGCGTTTATATATATTCAATAGGGAATTTCCCTACACTTCGCTGTATGGAACAAATAAGATATGATATATGTTATCATAACTTAAATGTTAAGATTGTTGCCGTTGGTGGCGGATACGCATATGGATCTCTTGGCGCCTCCCATCATGCAACCGAAGAAATAGGAATGTTAAGAACAATACCTAATATTGTTGTTTGTGCACCAGGTGACCCTGCTGAAGCAAAAGCGATAACAAGATTCTCTGCTGAGCATAATGGGCCCTGCTATATCAGAATAGGTAAAGCTGGTGAACCTTATGTACATGTAAATGATCTGGATTTAAGATTAGGTGAAATTTTATCAGTAACAAGCGGTTCTAATGTAGCTGTATTTACAATGGGAGCTACTTTGAAGTACACAGTTGATTTTATAAATGAGCACCAACTAGATGCATCCATTTATAGTTTTCCGTTTGTAAAACCTATTAATAAGGACCAGATTAGTTATATTTTAAAGAAATATAAAAAAATAATTACAATTGAAGAGCATCAAGCTCAGGGTGGATTTGGTTCTTCAATTTTAGAAACAATAAATGACTTATTAGAAGAAGGGCTTATAAATAAATCACCTTTCATAAAAAGAATAGCTATACGGGATAAATTTTACTCAATAGCCGGCTCACAAGATTACTTGCGTAAACTTGCTGGAATAGAATTAAAGGCAGAAGATTTTGAAATAATATAAAAATAAGGATGGAATATAAAAATATTAATGCTTCTTTACAAGGACAATTATTAGAAGCAATACAAAAGAATATTAACAAACCAATTATTGCGGGAGAGAATTATATTCCAGTTACAGGGAAAGTAATTGATGAAGAAGATGTGCTTTTTGGTGTTGATGCAACATTAGATGCATGGTTGACAGCAGGAAGATTTGCAAGCCAATTTGAACACGAATTTGCACAATATTTTGGTGCTACTAAAGCTCTCTTAGTTAATTCTGGTTCTTCTGCGAATTTAGTGGCATTTTATGCGCTAACCTCTCCGAAGTTGGGCGATAGAGCGATTAAACCAGGTGATGAAGTAATTACTGTGGCTGCGGGTTTTCCAACAACAGTTAACCCAATTGTTCAGTTTGGTGCTATACCTGTATTTGTGGATGTGGATATTGCCACTCATAATGTATTGGCTGAGGATATTGAAAAAGCAGTATCTCCAAAAACTAAAGCCATCATGATTGCTCACTCTTTGGGTAATCCATTTGATTTGGACGAGGTAATGCGTGTTGCTAAAAAATATAACTTATGGGTTGTTGAAGATGATTGCGATTCTTTAGGTGCGACATATAAGGGGAAAAAAACAGGGACATTTGGTGATATTTCTACCTTTTCATTCTATCCTGCCCACCACATCACTATGGGTGAAGGTGGTGCTGTAATTGTCAATAATCCAGAATTAGCAAAACTGGCAGAGAGTTTTAGGGATTGGGGTAGAGATTGTTACTGCTTACCGGGAAAAGATGATACCTGCGGTTGTCGGTTCGGGCAACAATTAGGATCGCTTCCTTATGGTTATGATCATAAATATACTTATTCTCATATTGGATTCAATTTAAAAGTAACTGATATGCAAGCAGCATTCGGTGTTTCTCAATTGAAAAAATTAGATCATTTTGTACAACGCAGAAGAGAAAACTATGCGGCTTTGTATTCGAGGATGAAAGATCTTGAGGAGATCTTTATACTACCCGAGCCTACTCCAAATTCCGATCCGTCATGGTTTGGATTTTTAATGACTTTAAGAGAAGGCGATTCGAACGACCGCCATATGCTCGTACAGCATCTAGAAGAGAAAAAAATTGGCACGAGATTATTGTTTGCCGGTAATCTTTTGAGGCAACCCGCTTATGCTGGAATCGAGCACCGTAAAATTGGGGATTTAAAGAATACGGATATCATTATGAATCAATCATTTTGGTTGGGTGTTTGGCCGGGGCTAAATGAAAATCATTACGATTATATGTTGGATATAATTACCAGTTATATTAAATAATCTGTGAGGTTTAAAAAAATTGTTTCTGATAAGATCGGATTAGACCATACAATTGCAATTACCATCTTAACAAGATTAATTCAAGCTGGAGGAGGAGTTGTTTCTATATATTTTATTGCAAATTATTTAAATTCTGATGAACAGGGATACTACTATACTTTTGCTAGTATCTTGGCAATTCAAGTTTTTTTCGAACTAGGCTTGAGTGGTATTATCACTCAATATGTTGCCCACGAATTTGCGCACCTGGAATATGATGGTAGTAAAATATTAGGAAATAAATATCACTCCTCCCGACTTTCATCATTATTAAGATTCTGTATTAAGTGGTTTTCCCTAATTTCTTGTTTGCTTTTTTTTCTCTTGTTTGGGGCCGGTTTTTATTTTTTTAATAAATTCAATAATTCTGTTACATATATCAATTGGCAAGGCCCTTGGATTGTCATGTGTCTCACAACCTCTTTAAACCTGTTCATTGATCCAATACTTGCTTTTTTTGACGGTATGGGAGATATCAAAGATATGGCAAAAGTAAGGTTCATTCAGAAATTGACAATGATTACTTTGCTTTTTCTTTTTCTGGTATTAGGCTTTAAACTTTATTCTGCTGCACTTGCTTCGCTAGTATCAATCTTAATCAATTATTTTCAAATATTATTTTCTAAACGGTTTTCTAAGTTAAAATGTATTTGGAAGATGCTAGCAGAATCGAAAATAGAATATTTAACAGAGATATTTCCATTACAATGGAAAATTGCATTAAGTTGGGTAAGTGGCTATTTCATCTTTCAATTGTTTAATCCTGTGCTTTTTGCAACAGAGGGGGCAAAAGTTGCAGGGCAAATGGGAATGACCCTGCAAGCGTTAAATGGTATTTCTGCTATCTCAATGAGCTGGATCACAACTAAAGTGCCGATATTTTCATCACTTATTGCAGAGAAAAAAGATATAACATTAAATACCCTATTTAATAAAACGGTAAAACAATTGGGGCTTGTTAACTTTTCTCTTTTGATTATGTTAATAATGGTCATACTTGCATTAAAATATTTTGATATAAAGCTGGCATATAGGTTTTTAGACCAGATTCCACTATTGCTTTTATGTGTTTGTACTTTGGTAAATCAATTCATCTTTGCATGGGCTACATTTTTAAGATGTCATAAGGAGGAGCCTTTTTTAATAAATTCATTATGCGTTGGTATTTTTTGTGCCCTATCAACATTCTTTTTAGGTAAATACTTCGGTTTATGGGGAATAGTGATCGGATATGCATGTATTACTTGTCTAATTGCTTTACCTTGGTCATATCGTATTTTTATAAATGAAAGAAGAAACAAATATCATTACAGTTAATGAAAAATAATTTACTTACAATTAGCATCCCAACTTATAATAGGGCAATAATTTTGGACGAGGCTTTGGAAGATTTGATTCCAAAAATTAGCAAGTATAATTTTGAGATAATTGTATGCGATAATTGCTCAACAGATAATACATCCGATATCGTTCATAAACATAAAAAAGTTTATGAACACATCAGATATTTTAAGCAGGAAATAAATATAGTAGATAAAAATTTTGTCACCTGTCATCAACTTGCTTTAACTAAATATAATTGGATACTTGGAGATTCAACCAGGGTCTATGAGGAGTATTTTACTACAATAATTGATCTTTTAACATATAATGAATATGATGCAATCATAGTAAACTCTCATAATAGAATTAAAGGAGTTCCGTCTAAGGTATATTACGACCCTGGAATATTAATGAGCGAAATTGGTTGGCACTTAGGATTAATAAGTAGTACAATTGTGAGTAAAAAAATGACCTCTGATGAGATTGTATGGAGATATTTAGAGACAAACTTTATCCATATGGGGCTTTTTTTTGAATTTTTTGCGAAAAGTGATAATTCTAAAATGTACTGGCTGGCAGATAATATCGCTACTCACACTAAAATTAATAAATCTTCAACATCCTGGCTGCCCCGAAGTTTAGAAATTTATGGAAAGGGCTATATGGCTTTTGTACTCTCTTTACCTTCTCAAATACCCGTTGATATTAAATTAAAATGCATCAAAGATCATAGCCTGAACCAGGGGCTTTTCGAAATTAAGAATCTTGCATTTTTACGATCTCAGGGTTGGTTAAGTTATAAGCAGGTTACAACATATAAAAATTATATTCCATTTTTAACAAATACAAAATGGTATCAATTGGTTATAATTTCATTGATACCATCATTATTATTTAAGATGATGAGAAATATTTATTTGGCTTTTAAATAAATATTTTTATATATTATTTAGTAAGGTTTATTTAACAATTAAAATTATATGATACCGAAAATCATCCATTATTGCTGGTTTGGGAACTCAGAATATCCACCCATTGTACACAAATGCTTAGAGAGTTGGAAAAAATTCTTACCTGATTATGAAATTAAATTATGGAACGAAACCAATATAGATGTTCTTAATTATAGCTTTATGAAAGATGCCTATGATAATGGGAAATGGGCATTTGTTTCTGATTATGCTAGATTTTTGGTTCTAAAAGATTGGGGGGGGATTTTTCTTGATTGTGATGTCGAAATATTACGTCCATTAGATCCGTTACTTACTAATAAGGTTTTCTTTGGTATTTCTAAACATGAGCAAAAGGACGTTTTTTTCGTTAACCCTGGTCTCATAATTGGTTGTGAAAAAAATAATAAATTTATATCTGAGGTTCTGGTTGAATATGGTAATATTAAATTTTTAGATAAATCTGGTGCTCCGGACTTAAATAATACGTCGCCCAGAGTACTAACAAGATTATTATCTCCTAAAGGTTTAAAACTAGAGGATTATACTCAGTCATTAGATGATGGCCAAATAGTTATTTATTCATCTGAATATTTTGATCCAATAAACCCAAGAAAGCTGATAAAATCAAGTATAATTGAAGTAACTGAAAATACTTTTGGAATCCATCATAGTATGGCGAGTTGGGTTTCCAATAAAGAAAAGGTTAAGCGGGTCTTATCTATTTTATTTAGAAATATTTTCGGCGATTCAAGAATAAACTATATAAAAAATAAAATACAAGGTATCAAAGGTTAATGAAAAGGTATAAACTTTATTTGTTGATTTTAGTTTTATTGCTTGCTACACCATTAAGGGCTAGTGTTCTTATTCTTATGCCCATTTTTCCGATAATTTTATTTAAAATCTATCCATATACCATCACCAAAAGATCTATAGGACTGTTATTATTATTTGCTCTTTCAAGTATTATAGGGTTAATTTTAGGAACTACAAATCCAGCCAATGTATTGCTGTCTTGCTATATTGTGATTCCGATTTTTATAATCTTTTTGGCTAAGCCTAAAATAAGCGCTCTGGATTGTAATATAAGGCTTAATGCTTTTATAAAATATATAATCTATACACTCAGCATTGTAAATATCTTAGGTCTGATCAGCTATTTTGTAATATATAAAGCAAAAGACGATGATGCACTACAGATTATGTACGGTCAGCATTTTAGTGGCGTAAATGGTTTAGCTATGCTAAATGCATGTATGTTTCTTTACTTTATATCGAGAATCATAAATGGTTTAAAAGAACGAAAAAATATAATAAATGCTGTCTTTTTTTTTATCTCTTTTATTTTTTGTTTTTTTGGAACAGGCCTAATTTGCCTAATCATTACTGCTGCAATATTCGTACTATTAAAGGCCAAGCTTAAGCATGGTATCGTAATCGCATCGTTATTTATAATTGGCTTTTTTGCCTTTAAGGAATTTAACAGTAGGACCTTTAACTATATGAAGGGCAGCCTAACAATTGGTGAAGAATTCCCAAGGAAATTATTAATGTTTGACTCTTATTCCAAATTTGTTAAAGAAAATCCGATTACCTCCTTATTTGGAGTTGGAGCTGGTGGCTATAATGGAAGGGTTTCATTTTTATTAAATAAAGAGTCTGATAACATTTTTACAACTATCTTTGGGCATCAAATGCCGGTTTTTCATGAAAAAAATGCATATGTTTTTTGGAACAAAGACGTGACGGATGTTGAGGAGTTTACTGATGGGGCAAGAAATAAACCTTTTTCGTCTATAGTCTCGATTTTTTCCGAATATGGGATTATTTTCGGGTTAATATTTTTTGCATATTATTTAAAGGAGATCATAAATCTTAAGGATGACCTACATAACTCTAATAATTTGTTTTTGTTTCTCATTTATATTTTTTTTCTGCTAATTCTTTTCGTAGATATGTGGTTAGAGTCTAGCGAATTTTTATTCTTCGCCATTTTCCAATTTTTGATTAAGGCAAGAGATAAAGGAGTTAGTAATGTTAAATTATCTGATGAATCTAACTTTGGAGTTTAATTATTTATAATGAATTACAATATATTTCAAGATTGGACCAGTAACAGAAAGAACATTAAAGGAAAAATTATTCTAGTTTCTTTCCGTCTGGCTCATTTAGCAGTTATTAATAAGCTTTGTTTTGTCCTGTTTATCCCCTACCTTATTCTTTATAGAATTTTTGTTGAGTGGATATTATGTGTAGAACTTCCATATAAAACACAAATTGGTAAAGGATTGGTTTTATATCATGGCCAAGCTTTGGTTGTTAATGATGGGACAGTAATTGGAGCGAATTGTGTTCTCCGCCATAGTGTAACAATAGGAAATAAGCAAATGAATGATGGATCCAGTTCGAAATGCCCTATGATTGGTAATAATGTTGATATAGGCGCTAATGTATGCATAATAGGCCCTATTAAGATTGGTGATAATGTTAAAATTGGTGCAGGTTCTGTTGTTATCAAAGATGTTCCATCAAATTGTATTGTAGTGGGTAACCCCGGAAGAATAGTCCTTAATAATTAGTTAAAATTATTTTAGAATATAATGAGTAATAAATGTCTGGTTATTGGAGGAAATGGATTTATAGGTAAAAATCTTGTTTTAGATTTGCTCGATAAAGGTTTCGAAGTCTGTGTTGTTGATAAATTTACGAATAACTACAATGAAATCAATCATTCAAAATTATTCCTAAATGAAATAGATATATCAGAAACTGACAAGGTAATTAATGTTGCAAAAAAAGCAACTAGTGTTGTTTGGCTAATACATACAACAGTTCCATCAACAAGTATGGATGATGTAGAAAATGATTTACAGTCAAATATTCCACCTTTAATCCGTTTTATTCAAGGAATTAAGATTCTAAAATGCATTACACATTTTCTATATCTTTCATCAGGTGGAACGGTTTACGGAGATCCTGTAGATTTTTTGCCTATTAATGAAGATTTTAAGAAAGATCCAATATCAAGTTATGGATTGACTAAATTAATCGCAGAGGAGTATATCAGTTTTTTATTAAGAGATTCTCCGATTTGTACCTATATTTTACGCCCGTCAAATGTGTATGGCAGGTATCAAAACCTAAATAAACCACAAGGAATAATAGGTCATATATTTAAATCCACTTTGGAGGGTACTTCTCTAAATATCTATGGAGATGGTTCCATTATTAGAGATTATGTTCATGTTAAAGATCTCGGTAATGCAATTAGACTTTGCTTATTATCTAATCTTGGTAAGTCTCATGCCATAACTTTAAACATTGGATCGGGCGAGGAAACAAGTATTAATGAAATGCTGCTATTAACTGCAAAAATAATGAGACAAGAAGTGGTTTATGAAAAATTGCCTGATAGAGGGTTTGATTGTCATTATAATGTTCTTTCTATTGAAAAGAGTCAAGCTTTATTGGGTTGGGAACCGAGAATTAAGCTTAATGACGGTCTAAAAGATGTTTGGACTTGGATTAATGAAACTAGATAATAAATGTTAAAAAAAATTATTGCATTAGGACTGCGGCCTAATCAAGAAAAAAACGTTTTTTCCGGGCAATCGATGATGTTTGAAGCTTTTATAGAACACCTACAGCTTGAGGGAGTTGAGGTTTCTATTATAGATCTAGCCTCAAAATATGATGATATTAATGTTGGAAAAATTGCTGCTAAGAGAATTTTTGAATATTTTGGTATTATTTTCGATGCCTTTAGAACATTTAGGAAAAATAAGGGCTGTGTTGTTTATCTAACAACTGCTCAAACAAAGGGTGGGTTTTACAGGGATTTTATTTTTATCCGATTAGCAAAATTATTTGGATGTAAGTTACTATTGCAACAATTTGGCTCCAATTTTGAGAATTTTTATAATTCAATCAGCCCTATGCTGCAAAAAATAGTTTTGGCTACCTTTAACAGAGGCGAATATATTGTTGTGGAGGGCGAGGTTACGAAGCAACAGTTTAAAGTGTTGAAAGACTATGACCGTAAAGTTCTCATAGTTAGAAATGGCTTGCCTGAAAGGAATTTAAAACCTGTAAATAGCGGTAAAATATATACCCCAGGTGATACATTTAATATGATTTACCTAAGCTATATGATTGAGAGCAAGGGTTTTTGGGATGTTCTTTCGGCAGTAAATATCTTAAAAAATGATCACCACATTAATGTTAAATGTATATTCTCAGGTGCTTTTAAATCTTCTATAGACGATAAGATGTATACTGATACTGACCTTGCAAAAGAGGCATTTGAAAGATATATTAAAGATAATGGACTTGAAGACAACGTAGTTTATTTACAGGGGCTTATGGGAGATGAGAAGGCAACGGCTTTTCTCAATTCGAATGTTTTTTTATTGCCTTCGTATTTTAAATTTGAAGGTCAGCCGGTATCTGTACTCGAGGCAATGGCTTATGGATCTGTTCCAATCGTAACAAATTATAGAATGATACCAGAAATGGTAAATGAAAAAACAGGTATTTTGGTTGATTCAAAAAGCCCAGAACAAATTGCAAACGCAATTAAAATGCTTATCAACGATCCGGCACATTATACAGAACTTTCGCAAGGATCTATTGATAGGTATAAGCAATATTTCACTTTAGATAGCTATTGTAAAAATCTAAAGCAAATTATAGACAGAATTGATTAAATAAAATGAAAATTTTAATAACTGGAGGATCGGGCTTCATAGGGATCAACTTAATTAACTACTTCTTAGAAAAAGGAAATGTCGAAATTTTAAATGTTGATAAAGCCAGGCCAATTATACCTGAACATCAAAAATTTTGGGTTGATTGTAACATTATGGATGAAAATAAGATGTTACATGAGTTTGAGAAATTTGAGCCTGAATATGTTGTCCATCTTGCCGCTAGAACTGATACGTTGAGCGATAAACTAGAAGATTACAATGAAAATCATATAGGTACTCAGCATTTATTAAATGTAATCAAAAAATGCAATTTTATTAAACGTGTTATCATTACATCTACTCAATACGTTTATAAATCGGATGATATTGTTTTTCCATCTACAGATACAGATTATATGCCATATACTATTTATGGGCAAAGTAAGGTGTTAACGGAACAATATACGGCACAGGCGGAGTTAAACTGTGAATGGACTATAGTTAGGCCAACAAATATCTGGGGACCATGGCACATGAGATATCCAAATGAGCTTTGGAAAATCATTGATAAAGGAATGTATTTCCATCCTGTAAAACATGAAGTTAAGAGGACTTACGGATATGTAAAAAATATTGTCCATCAGATTTACAATATCCTATTAGTTCAAAAAGATGTTGTGAATCATAAGGCCTTTTATCTTGGTGATCCATCAATTGATTCCTATCAATGGCTTAATGAGCTTTCAAATCAGTTAACAGGAAAAAAAATAAAAAGGCTACCCAAAATTATTTTTCAAACCATTGCAGTTGGAGGCGATATCTTAAGAAAAGTAGGAGTACCATTCCCATTATATACTAAAAGATTTAAGAATATGATAGAAGACTATCCTGCACCTACCCAGTTAACGATTGAATTGTTTGGACAGAAGGAAAGCGATTTGAAAAAAAATGTTGCTGAAACGATTTTTTGGATAAATGGTGAAGGCAAGGACTTTTTTGAGTACTGGAAGAATAAATAATTAATAAATATTAAAGTTGGAATCTCATAAATTATTAAGTTTAAATATCAGTTTAGGAACATATAGCTCTTTTTTAGAAAAATTGTTGCTTTTATCTAAGCAAAAATCTTCTTACACCTGTTTTGCAAATGTTCATATGTTAATTGAAGCATATAATAATCCTCGGTTTTCTGAAGTGGTAAACAATGCGGATTTAATAGCAGCAGATGGGATGCCCATAGCTAAAGCGTTAGATATATTGTATGGGATTAAGCAAGATCGTGTAGCCGGAATGGATGTATTACCTGATTTGCTTAAAATATCTGAGAGAGATAATATTTCAGTATATTTCTATGGCGGAACTGAAAATATGCTGAAAACTACAGTATCATACTGTAGTGCTAATTATCCAAATCTTAACATTGTAGGCACATTTAGCCCCCCTTTTAGAGAATTAACTTTCGATGAAGAAATAGAAATTATTAATCTCATTAACAGTTGTAACCCCGGGTTCTTGTTCGTTGCTTTAGGATGCCCAAAACAAGAGATATGGATGTCCAAAATGAAAGATAGGATTGGAAGTTGTATGCTGGGGATAGGAGGCGCTTTACCTGTTATGATTGGAATGCAAAAAAGGGCTCCGAAATGGATGCAAAAATCTAGCTTGGAATGGTTGTTTAGATTTTCGCAGGAACCCAAAAGACTATTTAAAAGATATGTGATGACTAATTCTCTATTTATGACATTAATATTTAAGTCTTTTGTTAAGCAGCGAATTCTTAGAAAACAATAATGTCTAAATGCTAAAGGTGTAAATTATTCATGATCTACTTTCGTAGATGTTTAATCTATTATGTTATTACTTAAGTATATCTTTATATAAACTGAGTTTATTATTTATCATATTTACATTTCTGCATTTGATGGAGAATCATATTTTAACTTTAGGCATAAATTTTGCTTAAATGATTAGTTATGTCAACTGAATAGTTAAATGGTTAGAATCGCTTTTTAAGCCTATGCAAACACGTTACTTATTTATACTTAAGTATATTTTACCGATCACGGATCTGATTATGGTCAATATTGTGTACTTTTTTGCCTACGAATTTACCGCTTATATGGGTAAAGCAGTAAGCTCTGAATTGCAATGGCACTACATTGTAGTATGTAACCTAATCTGGATTGTAAGTACTACCAGTTTTGGTTTATATAGTGAATATGGATCTAGAAGAATTGAACGGATCTATCGTGGAACCTGGAAAAGTGTGGTCTTACATGCGGTTTTATTTTCCATTTATCTTTTCTTTTCTAAACAAAATGATTTCTCCAGATCCTTCTTAGTTATTTTTTATGGGATGTTGGCCATTTTGTTTCTAGTGAACCGTTTTATAGGTACCTCCTTTCAGTTCTTATTATTTAACCATTTGAGGGGAGTAAAATCTGTGGCTATAATGGGGAATAATGCAACAGGCTTACAGCTAGCGAGTTATTTCGAAAAACAGCGTTATATCGAATTTCATGGTTTTATTAATGATATGCCAGAGGATTACTTAGACCGTAATGGTCAGATTTCTGATATGGTAGGCCGTCAATTTAAAATGGCCGTTGATAAGGGTATCAAAGATATTTATGTAACCATCGCACCAGAGCGCATGGCGGATATGACTTTATTAACCGAAGAAGCCGAACGCCAATGTGTACGTTTAAAATTTATCCCAGATATTAGCGGAGCACTGTTGTCACCTTATACTGTAAGTTATTTGGGCAATGAATTTCCGGTGATCTCTTTACGTTCAGAACCCTTAGAGAAAATCCATAATCGCTTCAAAAAACGCGTGATTGATGTTGTGTTTAGCGGGCTAGTGATTTTATTTGTATTAAGCTGGTTATACCCAATCATTGCCTTATTGATAAAACTGCAAAGCAAAGGCCCTGTATTGTTTAAGCAACTACGAAGCGGACGTGATGATGAACCTTTCTGGTGTTTTAAGTTCAGAAGTATGCGGATGAATGCAGATAGCGACAAGAGGCAAGCAAGCAAAAACGATGACCGCATTACTCCAATTGGTAAATTCTTGAGAAAATCCAGTTTAGATGAATTACCCCAGTTCTTTAATGTATTCATGGGACATATGAGCGTTGTTGGGCCTCGACCACATATGTTAAGCCATACGGAACAATATAAAGGAATTGTTGATCAATTTATGGTTCGTCATTTTCTAAAACCGGGTATTACCGGATGGGCACAAGTAAATGGTTACCGCGGTGAAACAAAAGAAGATTATAAAATGGTAAAACGCGTTGAGCATGATATCTGGTATCTGGAAAACTGGAGCGCGATGCTGGATGTAAAAATTATCTTTATGACGGTGATCAATATGGCCAAGGGTGAAGAGAATGCTTTTTAATCCTATTATTTAATGAATACAAAACCAACCTTAATTATCCTGGCTGCTGGAATGGCAAGCCGTTATGGGGGAAACAAACAAACAGAATCGTTCGGCCCTAGTGGTGAAACCATTATGGAGTATTCTATTTTTGATGCCATCAGGGTAGGATTTGGTAAGGTGATTTTTATTATCCGTGAAGAATTTGCTGATGCATTCGCTGCTCAAATTGAGCGTAAGTTAAGTGGTAAAATTGAAATTGATTATGCTTATCAATCGCTGGATAGTTTTAGCAATAATATTGAATTTTCGGAAGAAAGAACAAAACCATTTGGTACTGCTCATGCACTACTTTGTTGTAAAGGTAAGGTGAATGAACCTTTTGCGGTAATTAATGCCGATGACTTTTATGGGTTTGATGCCTTTAACAAGTCGTACAGATTCTTGACCCAGGAGATCCAGGATGATTTATTCGCCTGCCTTGGATACGAATTAAAGAACACTGTAAGTGAGTTTGGCGCAGTTACAAGAGGAGAAATTCAAACCAATACAGCAGATGAAATTATCTCAATCAACGAAAGAAAAGAGATTATTTTAAAAGCTGGCAAAATAATTGGCCTGGAAAAGGATGAAGAGCAGATTTTAAATGGAGATACTCAAGTGAGTATGAATTTTTTCTGTTTTACACCAGCTTTTATTGATTGGATGGAGCAAAAATATTATGAGTTCTTATCTGCAAATAAGAATGAGCTTAAAACAGAGTTTCTTATACCTGAAGTTGCTGATCAGTTGATTAGAACTAGTGAAGCTCGTATTAAAGTTATTGATACAGATGCCCAATGGTTCGGTGTTACTTTTAAAGAAGATGCGACTATCGTGAAGGATGAGCTGTTAAAACTTTCTAATGCACAAACCTATCCTGTTGATCTTTGGGATGTAAGTACTTCCATAACACAATTATAATTATAGTATTTTTTAAGCCCGCAAGGGCTTTTCTTTTATTGAACTTTGGTGAAAGGTGTTAAATTGATAATTAATAACGTTCTTTGCCATTTGAATTAAAATTTACCAGATGAAGAAAATCATATTCCTCCTATTTTTAACTATCTCTATCCATGAGCTGATGGCTCAAACTGTCTATCAACCCTATTCTTTCCAATTTTACCAAAAACTAAGTGGAGAAGTCTATAATCCCAATACACGCATACATAGTTCGTTAAAACCTTTTTTTATTGATGATAGTTTGTTGCGGGATAAAAGTAATCTATTACTGAGCGTAGGGGTAGATTCGAGCAGGTACTCTTGGGTTTCGCGAAAGTTATTTAATGAACACCTACTTGATATTAAAAAGGAAGACTTTACGATATATGCAGATTTTTTACCAGATTTTCAGATTGGTAAGGACTTTTCTGGCAAACAAAATGTGTGGTTAAATACAAGAGGATATCAGGTAGGCGGAACAGTTGGAAAAAAATTCTCTTTTTATACAAGCGGCTTTGAAAACCAAGGGCAATTTTCACAATATTATAACAATTATGTGAACTCAACGAAAGTAGTTCCCGGACAGTCGTATAACCGTGCTTATGGTTTTAATGCTGGTAAGACTTCTTTAGACTGGTCTTATGTTACAGCAACTTTATCATATACTCCGATAAAATATTTAAATATTACTGCTGGTTATGATAAAACCTTTATTGGTGATGGATATAGGTCACTATTGTTATCGGATTTTTCTTCTCCGGCACCCTTTTTAAAACTTACGGGAAATTTGGGTAGTGTGCAGTATATGGCTATGTGGACTTCAATGCAGGATCCAGGAGCAACTCAATTGTCTTACGATTCTGGCAATCGTAAAAAAGGAGGTGTATTTCATTACTTAGACTGGAATGTAAATAATAGATTATCACTAGGCTTTTTTGATTCGATCGTTTGGGCACAAACAGATGATGCCGGAAACAGAAGGGGCTTTGATTGGGGATATGCAAATCCAATCATCTTTTTAAGACCGGTAGAAGCTTCTAGCGGTTCTCCTGACAATGCTTTATTAGGATTTACTGGTAAATATAAATTTGCCAAAGAATTGGTAGCATACGGTCAGTTTTCTTTAGATGAGTTTGAAGCCAAAAATTTCTTTTCAAGCTCAGGTAGCTCCAGAAATAAATATGGTTGGCAATTAGGATTGCGGGGAGCAGATGTATTCAAGGTGGAAGGATTAAACTATTTATTGGAATACAATACGGCCAAACCCTACACATTTTCTTCAAGGACCCGTATTGGCAATTACGCAAATTATAACGAACCTTTAGCCCATCCAATGGGTGCAAATTTTAGAGAATTAGTGGGGTTATTAAATTACTCTTACAAGCGTTTCGATTTCAGTGGTGAATTAATGTATGCCAAATATGGCTTGGATATCACTGGCCAAAATTATGGTAAAAATATTTTCGAACCGTATACAGATGCTGTACAGCCTAATGGAAATTATACAACCCAAGGTATCCGCACAGATCTTTTTTATGCTGAAGGTAAAGTTGCCTATGTGGTTAATCCGAAATATAACTTGCGTTTAGAACTGGGGGGACTGGTTAGGAGGGAAAGCAACAATCTAGGTAAAAATACAACCGGATTGATTACCTTCGGTTTACGGAGTTCGTTCAGGAATTTATATACGGATTTTTAGTAATCCTAATAATATAATAAAGCCTCAGTTATTTTAACTAACTGAGGCTTTATTATGCATTTTTATTATTTAGAGTAATGCAGGATCAATTCAATCATCCATCTTACTTTTTCCATAAGACGAGCGATAGTAAGTTTCCCTACCCAGCCATACTATTTGTTGTTCTTTTTATGGCAACTTTTTTAACCGTCTCAACAATCGCAGTTTTATCATAGCCACATTCTGCCCAAAGTTCGGCCTGTTCGCCATGTTCGATAAATTGATCTGGAATACCCAGACGGATTACATTGGCGCTATAACCATGATCGGCCATAAATTCCAACACTGCAGAACCTACTCCTCCAGGTAATGCGCCATCTTCTACCGTAATTATATTTTTGTATTTGGCAAAAACTTCATGTAATAATTGTTCATCTAAAGGCTTTACAAAACGTAAATCGTAATGTGCCGGATAAAAACCTTCGCTGTTCAGTTCGGCGCGGGCTTCAACAGCAAAATTACCTACATGACCAATGGTTAATAAAGCTACATCTTCCCCATCACAAATTTTGCGGCCTTTGCCAATTTCTAATTCTTTGAATGGTCGTTTCCAATCAGGCATAACACCATTACCACGTGGGTAGCGGATAACAAATGGGCCAATGTTTTCTTGCTGGGCAGTAAACATCAGATTGCGTAGCTCTTCTTCGTTCATTGGAGAAGACACTACCAAATTCGGGATGCAGCGCATGTATGCAATATCGTAAGCACCATGGTGTGTTGCACCATCGGCACCAGCTAAACCAGCTCTATCCAGACAGAAAACCACGTTCAGCTTTTGGATAGCCACATCATGAATAACCTGATCGTAAGCTCTTTGCATAAAACTCGAATAGATATTGCAAAAAGGTACCAACCCTTGCGCAGCTAAACCGGCTGAGAAAGTCACGGCATGTTGCTCCGCAATACCCACATCAAATGCACGTTTTGGCATCGCTTTCATCATGATGTTTAATGATGAGCCTGATGGCATAGCGGGTGTAATGCCTACAATTTTATCATTCGCCTCAGCCAGCTCTACCATGGTATGCCCAAAAACATCCTGGTATTTTGGTGGTTGTGGCTTATCTGGGATACTTTTTTTAATTTCTCCCGTAATCTTATCAAAAAGGCCTGGTGCATGCCACTTGGTCTGATCTTTCTCTGCTAATGCAAAACCTTTTCCTTTTACGGTAATACAGTGTAAAAGCTTAGGGCCAGGAATAGCTGATAAATCTTTTATGGTTTGTGCCAAACGTTTTACATCGTGTCCGTCAACAGGACCGAAATACCTAAAGTTTAACGCTTCAAATAAATTACTTTGTTTCAGTAAGGTGCCTTTAATGCTTTTCTCTATTTTCTTAACGTACTTGTGTGCGTTGGGGCCAAGTTTAGATAATCCCGTAAGTACGTGAGAGATATCGTCACGGAAACGGTTGTACGATTTCGATATGGTAATACTGGTTAAATATTCCTTAAGCGCACCTACATTGGGATCGATAGACATGCAGTTATCATTTAAGATGACCAGCACGTTACTATTTTCAATCCCGGCATGGTTTAAACCTTCAAAAGCTAAACCTGCAGTCATGGCACCATCGCCAATAACAGCCACATGCTGTCGGTCTGTTTCACCTTTTAATTGCGAGGCTACCGCCATACCCAAAGCAGCCGAAATAGAAGTAGAAGAGTGGCCTACACCAAAAGTATCATACTCGCTTTCAGAAATTTTCGGGAAACCGCTAATTCCTCCATACACCCGGTTGGTATGGAATAAATCTCTACGGCCTGTTAAAATTTTATGCCCATATGCCTGATGGCCTACGTCCCAAACTAATTTATCGTAGGGGGTATTTAGCGCATAGTGTAAGGCAACTGTTAATTCAACAACACCTAAACTGGCGCCAAAATGGCCACCATTTACACTTACAACATCAATAATATACTGTCGTAATTCCTGGCTTATTTGTTCTAAGTCAGAGTCGCTATATTGCTTTAAATCAGCGGGATAGTTGATTTTAGATAATAGGGGGCCAGCTTTTACTTGCATTCGAAATTTATGGTAAAAAACAAGATACAAAGTAAGGTAAATTTGTTTTAATATAGAAAAGAAAAATATTGGTTTATTCTTGAGCGTTAAGCGGTTGGCGATGAGGAGTTAGCGCGGAGGGTTTGGCGAAGATTGGCTGATGATTGCGTGTAGCATTTTAAGTTAGAGGACCTGAAAATTTTCATTATGTTTGTCTCTTCACATGCAGGCAGAGAATTTTGAAATAAAACTTCCGGTATTCGAAGGCCCCTTCGATTTATTACTGTTCTTTATCGAACGGGATGAGCTTAATATCCAGGATGTGGAGATTGCTAAAATTACGAACGATTTTTTGGCCTACATCCATCAGCTCCTGGCCTTGAATGTAGAAGTGGCCAGCGAATTTATTTTAGTGGCCGCAACTTTGATGCGCATTAAATCTAAAATGCTTTTGCCAAGAATTGAGGTAGATGAGGCCGGAAATGAAATTAATTCGGAACAGGACCTGATCGCCAGGCTAATTGCCTACAAACAGTTTAAATCTGCAGCAGAAGAAATGAAAGTTTTTGAAGAGGAACGGTTTAAACAGGATCAACGCGGTAATATTGCATATGATCTAACCCTGGCAGCTGCATCCTCCACGCATCAGGATGAGCTTTTATCATTGGATCTGTATAAGCTTTTAACCGTTTACCACCGAACGATGCAGAAGTATGAGCTGCGCAGTGAGGAGGTTAAACATACCGTGGTTCAATATCCCTATACTATCGAACAACAAAAACACTTTATTGCCAATTTGCTCGATATTAATAAACAGATCGATTTTGCTTTAGTGCTTAAAAATTCAGAAAATAAAGTGCATTTCGTTTATAATTTCCTGGCTATTTTAGAAATGTTGCAGCAACAAATCGTAGAGATAACCATTGGGAGCGGCTTTAACAACTTTAATGTGAAAGCATTATCCTAATAGGGCCTAAATTAAATTTGAATTTCTTACTTTTGCAAAAAAAATACAAACCTCATATAATGATGACACGCGACAACCAAATTTTTGAACTTATTGATAAGGAGTTAAACCGCCAAGAACATGGTTTAGAGCTTATTGCATCAGAAAACTTTGTAAGCAAACAGGTAATGGAAGCTGCCGGATCGGTACTAACCAATAAATATGCTGAAGGCTTACCAGGAAAACGTTACTATGGCGGTTGCCAGGTAGTGGATGTAGTAGAGCAAATTGCTATCGATAGGGCAAAAGAGTTGTTCGGTGCAGCATGGGTAAACGTTCAGCCACACTCTGGTGCACAAGCTAACGCAGCAGTAATGCTTGCCGTTTTGCAGCCAGGTGATAAAATATTAGGATTTGATCTTTCTCATGGAGGTCACTTAACGCATGGTTCACCTGTTAACTTTTCGGGTAAATTATACCAGCCTTTATTTTATGGTGTTGAAAAAGAAACCGGATTAATTGACTATAAAAAATTAGAAGAAGTTGCTTTAGCCGAAAAACCTAAATTAATCATCTGTGGTGCATCTGCTTATTCTCGCGAGTGGGATTATGCTTTTATCCGTGCGGTAGCTGATAAAATCGGTGCTTTGGTTTTAGCTGATATTTCTCACCCGGCTGGTTTAATTGCAAAAGGATTGTTGGCCAACCCACTTCCACATTGCCATATTGTAACCACTACAACTCACAAAACGTTACGCGGCCCACGTGGTGGTATGATTATGATGGGACAGGATTTCGAGAACCCATGGGGATTAAAAACACCTAAAGGAGAAATCCGTTTAATGAGCAACTTGCTTGATATGGCCGTTTTTCCTGGTACACAAGGTGGTCCGTTAGAGCATATTATTGCGGCTAAAGCAATTGCTTTTGGCGAAGCTTTAAGCGAAGAGTACGGAACATACATTAAACAAGTAGCTGCTAACGCACAGGCAATGGCCAAGGCATTTGTAGCGAAAGGATATGGTATTATTTCTGGTGGTACAGATAACCATTTAATGCTGATCGATCTTCGGAATAAAAATATCACCGGTAAAGTAGCTGAAAATGCTTTAGAGAAAGCTGAAATTACAGTGAACAAGAATATGGTTCCTTTCGATGATAAATCTCCATTTGTCACTTCAGGTATCCGTGTAGGTACTGCGGCAATCACTACCCGTGGTTTAAAAGAAACTGAAATGGAAAAGATTGTTGATTTAATCGATCAGGTTTTAACCAATCCGGAGGATGAAGCTAACCTGAATAGTGTAAAAGCTGAGGTGATTAAACTGGTAAGCGCTTTCCCACTATATAAATAAAATTATACACTCACCCAGCTAGAGTTACAATAACACAAGCAGTTACATTAATTTGTAACTGCTTTTTTTTGTGAAGTAAGTTTTTCGCCTTAATGATATAAAACAAACGTTTGTTTTATATATTTGACCAATAAAATGATGTAACTTATGTGTGGAATAGTAGGCTATATTGGCTACAGAGAAGCTTGGCCAATTGTATTGAAAGGTCTTAAAAGATTAGAATACCGGGGTTATGATAGTGCTGGTATTGCACTGATGAATAACAGTGGTCAGCATATTTATAAAAAGGCCGGAAAAGTAGCAGTTTTAGAAGAATATGCCCAAGACAAAGATAAGTCTGGCACAATTGGCATGGGGCACACACGATGGGCAACACATGGGGTGCCTTCCGACCGAAACTCTCATCCACACACATCAAATGGTGGTAAGCTGTCTATTATCCATAACGGGATTATCGAAAACTATGCAACCCTAAAGGAAGAATTGATCAGCCGTGGACACGAATTTAAAAGCGATACCGATACGGAGGTATTAATTCACCTGATTGAAGAAATCCAGGAAATTGAAAATATTGATCTTTTAGAAGCTGTTCGTTTGGCTTTGCAGGAAGTGAACGGTGCTTATGCCATAGTGATTATGGATAAAGAACAACCTGATCGTTTAATTGCTGCCAGGAAAGGTAGTCCGATGGTAATTGGCGTTGGCGCAGGAGAATATTTTATTGCCTCTGATGCGACGCCGATTATTGAGTATACTAAAACTGTAATTTACCTAAAAGACGGCGAAATCGCGCTGATTACTAAACATGATCTTTTAGTTAAGCAATTGGATAACGTGGTGCAAACACCTTTAATTCAAGAGTTACAGCTAAAGCTCGAAATGTTAGAGAAAGGTGGCTTCGATCATTTCATGCTTAAAGAGATTTATGAGCAGCCACGTTCGATTAAAGATTGTATGCGGGGGCGTATTTATCCTGAAGAAGGGAAGGTTCAGCTTGGCGGGATCAAAGAATTTGCAGAGAAATTAAAAAATATAGACCGGATTATTATTGTGGCCTGCGGAACCTCATGGCATGCAGGTTTGGTTGGCGAATATCTGATTGAAGAATATGCGCGAATACCGGTTGAGGTTGAATATGCTTCAGAGTTCAGGTACAGAAATCCGATCATTACTGAAAAAGATGTGGTAATTGCCATTTCGCAATCTGGAGAAACCGCCGATACCATGGCGGCTATAGAGATGGCCAAAGAACGGGGGGCAACTATTTTTGGGATCTGTAATGTTGCCGGTGCTTCCATCCCGCGCTTGACTCATGCTGGTGTTTACACACATGCCGGACCAGAAATTGGTGTAGCATCAACAAAAGCATTTACCGCACAAGTAACGGTTTTAACGTTGATGGCCTTTTATATGGCGCAGCAAAAAGGAACCATTACCACTTCAAAATTGATTGAGCTTTTAACCGAATTGGATAATATCCCTGAAAAGATCCAGATCGCACTAGAGTCGAACGATCTGATTAAAGAGGTAGCAGAAAAGATCAAAGATTCAACCAACTGCTTGTTCTTGGGCAGAGGCAGTGGTTTCCCTGTTGCCTTAGAAGGTGCTTTGAAACTGAAAGAAATTTCATATATCCATGCAGAAGGTTACCCTGCTGCAGAAATGAAACATGGTCCGATCGCTTTAATTGATGAAGAAATGCCGGTAGTTTTTATTGCAACGCAAAATTCATCGTACGAGAAAGTGATTAGTAACATACAGGAAGTAAAAGCCAGAAAAGGAAAAGTAATTGCCATTGTAACGCAGGGCGATACTGAAGTGAAGAAAATGGCCGATTATTGTATCGAAATTCCTGACGCCAATGAAGCCTTTTTACCACTTATAGCAACCATTCCACTACAGTTATTATCATATCATATTGCGGTAATGCGTGGTTGTAATGTAGATCAGCCTAGAAATTTGGCCAAATCCGTAACCGTCGAATAATTTTACAACAAAACAAATAAATAAGGCAGCTGCATTAATTTGTAGCTGCTTTTTGGTTTATAAGTGTATTTAAATACTGACTCTGTTAACTAAGCCCGATTGAACGGATGCCGTTTTAATTAATAAATACCTTTTTTACTGAGCTATTAAAACGGCAGGAGGTAAAGCGGGACTGCAGGCTGCCATAGGTACTAATACTAACTTTCTAAAGAAATAAATCTTATTTAAGATGGAAGTGATGGTTAAAAAATAGCCTAAATTGAGTGGCAATCTTAAAATCTTGGTAAAAAGTAAAGGGCCGATATTCTTTGAAGAAATATCGACCCTTACCATCTAAATTAACGCTCTCGAATATATAAACGGAAATTCTCGCCGTTTTGTTTTCAGAAAATAAAAAAAATAAATTATTTCTCGTAACTGCCTAAGGTTGAGGGATAAATTCTTGTATCCCCTTTCGCATCCTTAATAAGATAATTAAAATAGGGGTCGGTGCTTAAGTCAGTGCCCTTTTTTCGGGCAATGCTATTGGCAGCCAGCTCAAAATCTTCCAGTTCTTTATTAACAAAAAGAGGGTCGGTGTTTAAAATATTGCCATTGGTGCCGTAGGCGTTGTTGCTGGATCGGATTAAATTGCTCCATAAATTCAGCTGTACTATTGCAGCAGTTTTCTTTTGGATATCCAGTTCATTCGTTAAACTGCCCCAGATGATATTATTGGTTAAATCTATTTGAAGTTTATTATAAGCATTTGCCGATAAATAATCTGAAAAACTCAAGGAAGCGGTTTTGCGTGGGAAATTTAAGTTATAACCCGCAAAAGTATTCTGCTTCAAATTGTAATTCCCCCCTCCTACTGCATAAATTAAGTAATTCCCACAGTTATAGATTACATTATTAAAAGCGAGCAGTTCTGAATGGTAGCCGATATAAGCCGCCACCTGCATGTTTTTAATAAGGCTATTGCTTAAAATTAATTTTGGATTGTTATTAACGGATAAAGAATCGGAGGTAATGCCAACAGATGCATTTTTGATGATGGCATTTTTAATAAGCCCATATCCGGTTCGTTTTAAGAAAATTCCTTTCCATTGGCCGGGCTCATCACTATATATCCTTTCGAGCCTGTCACTGCAAAATAGTACAGGTTCAGTAAGACTGCCATTAACCGTTAGGTTTCCTTCGATGTTTAAATTGGCATCCTTATGAAAATAAATTTTGGTCCCGGGCTGGATGGTTAGTGAAGTTCCGCCTTTGACCGTTAACGATCCATTAATAATATAAGGTAAAGCTTTTGTCCAGGTGGTATTGGTATTAATTGTCGATTCATTAACAAATACAGCATTCTGTCCATAGGCTAAAAGCTGAATTACCTGTCTGTTGCCATTTGTATTTAATATGATGGAATCCTGAACCAGGAAGGGCAGGTTGGTTGAATTTGGGTTGATCGAAACTTTGACAAAAAGATTGATTGAATCCTGGCCGTTTATGATGAGGTCATTTTTGTTTTGTGTTGGCTCCCCGTTAATGTTAATGCTAAACGCCGAAGTGCTGCCGCCCGATAACCTGATTTCTGATACTTTAACTGCATCATTATTTTTGTTGGTAATCTTTATTCTTTTCGTTGTTGAGCCTACAGAAGTAAAAATAGTATCAAATAAAACTTCCTGATTAGCAATGTTCAGTTTAGCATTTGGATCTGAGGTAATGCGTTCCCCCTTCCGGCAAGCTGAAGTAAGGAATAAGATTAAAAGCACTAAACCAATATGTAAACGCATAAATCAAACTTAGAAAAATGTTTGGCTACTTACAATAGCACTTAAACCATACAATCGTATTATTCTGCAAAGGCAAGTGCCGCAATACTCACTTTAGCTGCCCCAATAGCTAAGAGTGTATTGGCGCACGCTTCAAGTGTTGCCCCGGTAGTAATTACATCATCAACCAGTAAAATATGTTTACCACTGATGTCTTCAGGAGAATTGACCTGAAAAACATCTTTCATGTTTTCATAACGGTTATATCTGCTTTTTTTAGTTTGACTTTCGGTAGAAGTATTCCGGATAAGGTGATCTTCGCTAATTTCGATTCCCATTTGTGCTGCAATTCCTTCAGCAATAAAGGTACTTTGGTTATATCCTCTAATCTTATATTTTTTTCGGTGTAAGGGCACCGGGATCACGATATTTATATCTTGGTAAAGAACCTCGGTTTTTAACCGTTCTCCCAGCATGTTACCTAATAGTATCCCAACATCGGTTTTGCCGTTGTATTTTAAGTTGTGAATTAAGTTTTGAACCTTGGCTCCTTTTCTAAAATACAACATAGCCATTGCAGCGTTGAGCGGTAGGCGTCCCCATAATTGCCTGGCAACCCTGTTATCTGCATATTGGTGATAGTCTGTAAAAGGGAGATCGTATAAACATTTTAAACAAATCAACCGCTCATGTCGAAACAGATGAGTTCCGCACGCATGGCATAAGTTTGGAAATAATAATCCAAATAAATCAGAAGTCCATTGTTTAACCAGCAACATCTAACTAATTTATAAAATATTTGTGAAGACTGTGGTAATATTAGATAGAAGGTCTTTTTTATAGCAAAGCAGGTTTGGTGCTACTATATAGGTATGTCCCGCTATCCGCTTTATACCGACTTTACGTCGGGATGCCCGCTGCTATCGGGTTTAAATGGCATTGACTTCCGAAGTTTCAAGTGGCCGGGTGCAGGGAAAACTTCAGGATTGTCTGGGTATGGCGCCAACAAACACTTGTTTCCTTAAAAAGTTTTGCCCTTCACAACATTTTTTCCTATTGAAAACCATGGAGTTACCTCAAGCCTTTGGTTAATCGGCAGAAAAGCTTTGCGTAAGCATTAATTTTTCCTACTTTTGCATCCCGCTTCGGAGGAAGGGTTTTGGTTAAAAGGATGGCATTAGAGTTAGTGAGTCGATGTTTATTTTAAAATAAATATTGTGGGAGAA